>NZ_QPJO01000002.1:984772-985656 GCF_003337305.1 Winogradskyella arenosi
GCACTAGTTTTCTTTCTAAGTGTTAGCATATTATGTTTTCTAAGGACATTAAATAGGGTATCTCTACCCACTTTAATGTTGGTTTTAGTAAACTCATTATCTAATGTTTTATGAGTTTACGTAAATCCCTTCTCTAGGAAGGGATTTACGTTTTTTACTGACTATGTTAATAATCTGTTGTTCCAGTATTAAACGCTTATCAGCTCTAGATTTGTATTTATAATACGCATCACGTTTAAGTCCAAAACAATGTGTTATAGTGGTTAAAGACGTAAATCCCTTAGATTTCTCTTTAGCTTTAATTAAGGCTTTATACTTAGCTTTTTTTTTAGTTCAGCTACAGATTTATAGCCTAAGTCTTCGGCTGCTACTTCAAGGTATGAATCTAATACCAAAGTATCTAAATCCTTTTTAATCAGTAGTTTTTTTAGCTGTTCAATCTCTTTTTGAAGTGCTTTAATTCTAGATATTTCGTCTTTTGTTTCCACTTTTACTCTGGTTTTCATTAGATCTTTACGATTGTATTTTTTAATCCACTCGTTGACCGTTGTAGGAGCAATAGAGTAGAGTTTACAAAGTTCGCTCTTTGTGTGTTTACCGGTTGTAAGTTCGGCTAAAATTTTCAGTTTGAAAGGTTCTGAATACCGTCTGATTACTTTGTCATTTTTGTACATAATGTTTAAAATTATGTAGCCTTTATTTAGGACGGGTGTATTATACTGATATAGGTTGACCTTTTTTTAGGTTAATTTATACCGTTCAAAAGATTTTTTTAGCCGTTTAGAAGGCAAAAAATAATTTGAACTAGGTCTGTTTTTAAATCGTAAGTTCAGGTAAATTTACATTATTTTTCTGATAGGATTTGTATTTGATGTTTGGATTCA
>NZ_QPJO01000003.1 GCF_003337305.1 Winogradskyella arenosi
TCTAAATGATTTATTCTCTTGTTTTTAATTAACCGTTTCCAGTTAATTTTTACGCTGTCAATTCAATATGTTAATGAACTTATTTCTTTACTTTTACTTAACATTGTTTTGTTAAGCGGGTGCAAATATATAACCCTTTTTTCATTCCCACAACTTTAATTTAAAAAAGTTTTTAAGCCCTTTTTCTAACTAAAATTATCTGACAATGAACGTACGAAACTTGACTTGCTGTATTTGTTTCGGGGTGCAAATATAGAACCCTTTTCTAAACCCACAACATCCTTGAGCGTTTTATTTTATTTTTTATTTTAACCCTTTAACACCCCGCAATTTAACACTCCTTAAATCTTCGGCTTCTACTTACAACACTGGTTTTTTATCGATTTTACTGCGAAAATGATGGTTTAAACTGCTCATCCTTTATTTGAATTGCCTTGCATTAGTGGTAGAAGCGGCATCCTTTTTTTATAGGACCACTTAACCTTCTTTATATACCATACATATATAGGTAAACCCACACCCTCCCCTAAGCTTTAAGTAAAAAAAGATATAGCGGATGACGCGGCACTTTTGCTGCTGAAAAGCAAAAGGGCAATGCCCTAATAAAAGCTTAACATATTTAATAGAAACTTCACTTTGTCTATTCCTTATATACGTCTATCTTTGTAAGCTAAATTTTATACAATATAAATAATGATACAAATTACTCTACCAGATGGTTCGGTTAGATCTTTTGAAAAAGATGTGACTCCTTATGAAGTGGCTGTAGACATTAGTGCTGGATTTGCACGTAATGTTATTTCAGCAAAATTCAACGATACAGTTGTTGAAACCACCACTCCATTAACCACGGACGGTAGTCTTACGCTATATACCTTTAAAGATGCAGCTGGAAAAAAGGCTTTTTGGCATTCTTCTGCGCACGTGTTAGCCCAAGCTTTAGAGGAACTTTATCCTAATGTGAAATTATGGGTTGGACCTGCTATAGATAATGGTTTTTATTATGATGTTGATTTAGGTGAAGGCACTATCTCTGAAAAGGACTTTAAGGCTATTGAGTCTAAAATGATAGAAATTGCTCGCGGTAAGCATGATTTTAAAATGCGTGAGGTTTCTAAAGCGGATGCCCTTGCTTATTATAAGGATAAGAATGACTATAAGGTAGATTTAATTGAAAATCTTGAGGATGGTACCATTAGTTTCTGCGACCACTCTTCATTCACTGATTTATGTCGTGGTGGACACATCCCTAACACAGGGATTATTAAAGCGGTTAAAATTTTAAGCGTTGCCGGTGCTTATTATAAAGGAGATGAAAACAACAAGCAATTAACCCGTGTTTACGGAATTTCGTTTCCGAAACAAAAGGAGTTAACGGAATACCTTCAACTTTTAGAAGAAGCTAAGAAGCGTGACCACCGAAAATTAGGAAAGGAACTTGAATTGTTTACCTTTTCTAAGAAAGTAGGACAAGGTTTACCACTATGGTTGCCAAAAGGTGCAGCCTTACGTGAGCGTTTAGAAAACTTTTTAAAAGCGGCACAGAAAAAAGCAGGTTATGAAATGGTGGCCACACCGCATATTGGAAGTAAGGAGTTATACGTCACTTCTGGACACTATGCAAAATATGGGGAAGACAGTTTTCAGCCTATTACCACACCTGCTGAAGGGGAAGAGTTCTTATTAAAACCTATGAACTGTCCGCATCACTGTGAGATATATAATAGCAAGCCTTTTTCTTATAAAGAATTACCAAAGCGTTTTGCAGAATTTGGTACCGTTTACAGATATGAGCAAAGTGGAGAATTACATGGTTTAACGCGTGTAAGAGGATTTACTCAAGATGATGCCCATATTTTCTGTACTCCTGATCAATTAGATGAAGAGTTTAAAGCTGTTATTGATTTGGTTCTTTATGTCTTTGGATCTTTAGGATTTGAAGATTTTACGGCACAGGTATCTTTGAGAGATCCAGAAAAGCCAGAGAAATATATTGGTAGTGATGAGAATTGGGAAAAAGCAGAGCAAGCGATTTTAAATGCAGCCATAGCTAAAGATTTAAATTATGTTGTAGAAACAGGTGAAGCTGCTTTTTACGGTCCTAAATTAGATTTTATGGTTAAAGATGCCTTAGGACGTCAGTGGCAATTAGGAACTATACAGGTAGATTACAACTTACCTGAGCGTTTTGATTTAACGTATAAAGGTAGTGATAATGAGATGCACCGCCCAGTTATGATCCATAGAGCACCTTTTGGAAGTATGGAACGTTTTATCGCTATTTTATTAGAACATACAGGCGGAGATTTCCCATTATGGCTGATGCCAGAGCAGGTTATTATCCTTTCTGTAAGTGAGAAATATGAAAAATACGCTAAAAAAGTTTTAAATGTGCTAGAAAATGACGAAATTCGCGCCCTCACAGACAACAGAAATGAAACTGTAGGTAAGAAAATACGTGAAGCTGAATTACAAAAGTTTCCGTATATGATCATTGTCGGTGAGCAGGAAGCAAATGATAATACGATAACTGTGCGTCAAAGAGGTGGTGAAGACCTTGGCACGATTACTGTAGAAGACTTTGCAACGATAGTAAAAGATAAGATTAAAAAAAGTTTAAAAACTTTTAATTAATATAAGTTTAATTTAAATACAGAAGCCATAGCAATACGTAGAAACAGAAAGAATTTTACAAGACGTGTATCTCAAGAAGATAAACACCGTATAAATTCTAAGATCAGATCTGAAGAAGTAAGATTAGTCGGAGATAATGTTGAAATAGGAGTTTATCCCGTTAAAAAAGCGTTGTCCATAGCCGATGAACAAGGTTTAGATCTCGTAGAGATTTCGCCAAATGCGAACCCTCCTGTTTGTAAAGTTATGGATTATAAAAAATTCCTTTACGAACAGAAGAAACGAGAAAAAACGTTAAAATCTAAAGCAACCAAAGTGGTTGTTAAAGAAATTCGTTTTGGTCCTCAAACCGATGACCACGATTACGAGTTCAAGAAGAAACATGCTGAAAAATTCTTAAAAGACGGAGCAAAGTTAAAAGCCTTTGTATTCTTTAAGGGACGATCTATCGTCTTTAAAGAGCAGGGTCAAATTTTATTATTAAAATTAGCTCAAGATCTTGAAGAATTTGGAAAGGTAGAACAACTACCAAAGCTTGAAGGTAAGCGAATGATTATGTTCATCGCACCAAAGAAAAAATAGTCTAAGGGCTATTAAAACAACACTTTTCTAAAGTCGTTGTGTATTAAAATGTAAAGAATATCCTTGCCTTTGGCATAGGTGTATTAAGATAATAAGCGAAACGAAATTAAATAGAGGAGAAAATGCCTAAAATGAAAACTAAATCGAGTGCTAAGAAACGTTTCAAACTAACTGGCACTGGTAAAATAAAAAGAAAGCACGCTTTTAAGAGTCACATTTTGACAAAAAAATCTAAAAAGCGCAAGCTAGCGTTAACTCATGATACAGTAGTACATAAGGCTGACGAGAAGAATGTTAAAATCATGTTACGTATTAAGTAATATTTTTTTAACCGGTTAGAATAAATTATAAACCCTGGAGTTAGGCAAAACCATTTAGCAAGTGTCTTAATAGACCGCCTACTACAAAACAAAATTAAAAGAAATGCCAAGATCAGTAAATTCAGTAGCAAAGAGAGCCCGAAGAAAAAAGGTTCTTAAGCAAGCAAAAGGTTACTTTGGAAGACGTAAAAACGTTTGGACAGTAGCTAAAAACGCGGTTGACAAAGCGATGCAATATTCGTACAGAGACCGTAGAAATAAAAAGAGAACATTCCGTTCGTTATGGATTATGCGTATTAACGCAGGTGCAAGACAACATGGAATGAGCTATTCAAAATTTATGGGAGGATTAAAAGCTAACAATATCGACTTGAACCGTAAAGTTCTTGCTGATTTAGCAATGAATCACCCAGAAGCTTTTGAAGCTATCATTAACAAAGTTAAGTAAGGCTTTTAGCCAAATTAATAACATCATTTCGCTTATAAAATCCGGTTCATTTATTTGAATCGGATTTTTTATTTCTATACATTTAAAAGCCTTAAACCATAAGCCCTAAAAAAGACTGATATGAAAGACATAAAAATGGTAGTCACCGATATGGATGGCACCTTACTGAACTCTAAGCACGAAGTTAGCCCACGATTTTTTGAAGCATTTAAACAGTTACAACAACAAAACATTCGTTTTGTAGCGGCAAGCGGTAGGCCTTATTATAGTATCGTGGATAAGCTAAAGACCATAAAGCATGACATTACGGTTGTTGCTGAAAACGGCGGTTTAGTTATAGAAGATGACACTGTTTTATTAGCCAACACCCTTGATAGAAACCGTATATTGGAACTCTATACTATTGTGACAAAAATTCCTGATACCTACCCTATTTTTTGCACTAAGGATCAAGCTTATATTTTAAGAGCTTCTGACGAGATGGTGACTATTTTTTCTGAATATTATTCAAAATACACCCTTATAGATCATTTTGATGAGATTGATGCTGATGTCATTAAAATTGCGCTCTACCATACCGTTAATTCTGAAGCGCATATCTATCCCTTAGTCAAGTATTTAAAACCTGAATTAAACGTTGTGGTTTCTGGTAACCATTGGGTGGATATTTCTGAAGCCATTACCAATAAAGGCAATGCCATTACTTTGCTCCAAAAACAATACAATATAAGTCCTGAGCAAACCATGGCTTTTGGTGATTATAATAACGATTTAGAACTTTTACAATGTGCTGCCTACAGTTATGCGATGGAAAATGCACACCCAGATGTTAAACGTGTTGCAAAGTATGAAACCAAAACGAATGATGCTTATGGTGTTGAAGTTATATTAGAGCAATTAATTTCCGAAAGCGGTAAGCACTAAAGACCTGCCACCGCCTTCATTTCTATGCTCGCAAAGGTAAATGCCTTGCCAAGTCCCTAAGTTAAGCTGGCCATTAGTAATAGGGATTTGTACAGTGCTTCCCATTAGGGAGGCTTTTATATGCGCAGGCATATCATCAGAACCTTCATATGTATGCCGGTAATAGGGCTGGTTTTCTGGAACCACTACGTTTAAGTGACTTTCAAAATCTAATCTTACTGTGGCGTCTGCATTTTCGTTAATCGTTAAACTGGCTGATGTATGCTTAATAAACACATTTAATTGTCCCACTTGTATGTTCTTAATTTCTGGAAATAATTGTGTTATTTCTGAAGTAATTAAATGAAAACCTCTTGGATAGGTTTTTAACTGTATTTCTTTTTGAATGCACTGCATCATTATTCTTATGGTTTAGTCATCAATAACCGTAGTTACGGTTTTCCTTTTTAATTCGGTATTTTCCTATTTGAAGGCTTTAAGCCTAGCTCTCTAAATTTTCCATCCTGTTCATTTGCTGTCCTTCTCCTCTATTTCAGCTTTTCATGGCGAATTACAGACTATTGTCGTCTATGTTTACCCTTAAAGATCGATGTGAATATAAGGATATCTACCTAAAAAGTAGGTATAAAAAAAGAGATCGCATATCTGCGATCTCTTTATAATGATTAAAAACCCTACTTCTTAATCATCCCTTTCGAAATTTCCCCAAACCTCGAATAATATTGTTTTGTTCTATGCTTTGCATTTTATACTGGTCTACCCCATTTGAGACCATTTTCATCTATAATTCTCTAATTATAAGAATTATGAACTATAAACACAAGCCTACCAAAAGTACAATTAAATTTAAAAACAGCCTACTATAAGGTTTGAAATACAAGATTTTGTATGCGAATGACTATTTAAAATGACTTGCGTAGGTTCTTGAAAGTGGTATTTCAAAATTATTAATACAAACCGATGATGCGGTAACGCGTCCTACCTTATTTCGGTTCACTAAATAAGACCGATGTGTTTTTACAAATAACTCAGAAGGTAGTTTTTCGGCTATAGTATTTAAAGATTGTCTTATGGTATATTTATCGGTTTCTGTATGAATATCGATATAATTTCCGTCGGCGACCACATAATTAATAGCGTCATAAGGAATGTTAAGCGTATCGTGACCATCCTTAACTTGTAAGGTTTGCACTTGCTTTTTTATAAGCGCTAAGTTAATAGAAGCTAATAAATCTACTTGTTTAATAGGCTTCGTGAGGTAGGCATGTGGATTTGTTTTTAAGGCCTTGGTCATTAAAGCCACATCGCTTTGCCCGGTTAAAAATATAACCATCGCTTCCTTATTTTTCCGTCTAGACAGTTCAATACCCGAGTTCTCCCCTTCCAAATTAATATCCATTAATATAATATGAGGTAAGAATAATGACATTTCAATTTGTGCCATCTCTTTATCATGAGTAATTTTTACATGTGTATAACCTTCTTCTGCTAGAATTTCAGAAATATGTTCAGCAATGAGCACTTCATCTTCTACAATTAAAATTTTTATGTCTTTTTTAGGATACATTATTGATCTCTTTTACGAATGAAAATTTAAACCCTTCACGAGTTTCAACTTTATATTCTAGTTTTAATTGTCGGCATAACTTGTCAATCAGTTTCAATTTTAAAGTTTTTCCTAATACGTTCTCTCCATTATCAGTATATGTAAAGTACAAGATATTTAATTTTTGTTCTAAATGAAACACAATACGGTTTTCCTCGTGTCCTTCAAAAGCATGCTTTATAGAATTAATAAACAATTCGGTGAGCAATAATCCATAATACATGGCATCATTAGTAGGAAGAATTAAAGGTTCTACTTTAAATTGAAGTTCAATATTATTTTCATCAAAAATTTCAGAAAAACTAAGCCTTACATCACGAAGGTAATTGGCAATTTCAATTTTTTCCTTGTCTTCATTTTGATGCAAATGCTGATGTAAGGTAGAGATGGTCTCTACTTTAGACAACACATTTTTAAGTAATAAGCTATTGTGTTCTGTCGCTTGCTTTAATTGATCTGATATTAAAATTATGACCAATTGTAAATTGTTATTTATACGATGATTGGCCTCACTTAATAAAAATTCGTTTTGCTGTGACAAAAATTGCAGTTTTATATTATCGCGTTTTGCTTTTTTGAAATAAAACGCCGTTAAAAAAGCCATTATTGCCGTACTAAATAACAAACTTGAACTAATGACCAAGCGCGTTTTATTCGTTTCTAGTTCCTTATTTTTACTCGATAATTCTAAGGTATTGCTCAGCAGCTGATTTTCTCTTTCTGTGGATTTATATTTCTCCTCTAGTTCAAACAAAAACTTATTATGTTCTAATTCGTAATACCGCTCCGTAA
This sequence comes from Winogradskyella arenosi, assembly GCF_003337305.1. Classification (GTDB taxonomy): domain Bacteria; phylum Bacteroidota; class Bacteroidia; order Flavobacteriales; family Flavobacteriaceae; genus Winogradskyella; species Winogradskyella arenosi. The sequence continues at coordinate 7,307 of NZ_QPJO01000003.1, forward strand.
GTTTTAATCTTGTTTTTAAATATTGAAGCGCCTTATCGGTATCTCCTAACTTCTCGTATGTGTTTCTAATATTATCGGTAATAATAATTTCGCCATACAATAATTCATTTTTCTTAGCATAAGCTAAAGCCGTTAAAGATTGGTCTAACCCTTTTTTATACTGTTTAGCTTTTATGAGTATCCTCGTGTAATTAATATAAGCATCAACCTTATTTTGAACCAGGTTATTTTCATTAGCATAGGTAATAAGATCTTCTAAAAAGATAATTGCCTTATCATATTCTCTTAATTCTTCATAAACGCTAGACATTTCTAAAGTGGCATAGAAAATACCGTTGGCATCGTTAAGCTCTTTTGATAGTTGCAATGACTTTTCAGCATAGAAAAAGGTAGAGTCTGGCTGAAAATAATACTCTGTAAATAAAGCGGCTTTTCTACCGTAAAATTTGGCTAGATACCGTTTGTCAATAGTATTAGATGCTTTTAGCGCTTCTGCTTTTTTAAGATGATTGGCAGCTTCTGAAAATAAAGTCCGTTTTCTATAGAACTCAGCGATTTTTACATGATAATAGAACTCTAGATTCTTATTTTCACTTTTTTTCATTTCAGCTTGTGCCAAAGTATAATACTCTTGCGCCTTCTGATAATTAAGTTTTAATTTATAAACCTCTGCTAAGCCAATAAACAAATGCATTCTTAGGCTATGCGCTTCTGAAACTTCAATATGCGCATTATAAAACGTTATAGCCTCCTCCAGTTTATTTTGCTCAAGTAATTTGAGCCCCATATCTACAATCGGATCGTTATGAGAAAAGGACCATTGACCAACGACCAAACAAAGCCATAAGAATATATACTTCATATTAGGTCTTCTGCTTTTTCTTTTTTGCCGCAGGAAATAACACATTATTTAAAATTAAGCGATATCCTGGCGAGGTAGGATGTAAATCTAATTCCGTTTTAGGATCTCCCACTTTATGGGTATAATCCTCTGGATCGTGACCGCCATAAAAGGTAAAAAATCCTTTTCCTTTAATACCGTGGATGTATTTGGCTTCTCCATTGGTTCTGTTTTCACCCATAACCAAAACATTTGATTTGATAAGCCCTCTAGAAAATGAGGTTGTTTGTCCCATAAAACCTTTCACTAACGCGGTATGGTTTTGCGTTAACATAGTAGGAATAGGATCCCATTTTGCAGAATATTCCATTAAGGAGAAATAATCTGTCATTTTGGGAATATGGCGTTTATTGGTCATATCTATAGAAGAAAACTCATAGACATTAGGATTACGTTCTAATATATAATCTTTAAAGGCGAAAGTTTTGGTATAATCTATTTTAGTTTGATAGCCGGGATCACTACCATCACCATCAAACATAGGTTCGCAGATGTCTACACCTTCTGCGGATAAAGCGATATCAAAGCTATCGGTCGCTGAGCACATGGCAAACATAAATCCGCCACCAACAACATAATCTCTTATTTTTAAGGAGACCGCTAATTTCTCTTCAGAAACTTTGGCATAGCCTAATTTCTGCGCTAAAGCTTCAGCATTCTTTTTCTCTTCTATATACCAAGCTGCCGCACGGTAATTCTTATAAAACTTACCATATTGCCCAGTAAAATCTTCATGGTGTAAATGCAACCAATCGTACAGCAGTAATTCGTCATTTAAAACGGCCTCATCATAAATGGTTTCATAAGGAATCTCTGCGTATGATAATACCATGGTAACGGCATCATCCCAAGGTTTAGTTCCGCTTGGTGTATAAACAGCAATTTTAGGAGCTTTTTCTAAAACAATAGCATCTTGATTTACGGCAGGGCTTGCAATATCTTGTAATATTTGTGCTGCCTTGGCATCGGAAATCACTTCAAAAGACACCCCTCTAATTTGGCATTCGCGTTGAATAATTTCGGCGTCGGGTAAGAGAAAAGCGCCACCTCTATAATTCAGCAGCCATTTTACTTTTAACTCACGTTCTAAGGTCCAATAGGTCACTCCGTAAGCTTTTAAGTGATTTTCTTGTGATTCTGCATCCATCGGAATAAGAATGTAAGACGCATAGGTCTTCATGCTTAAAACAAGGAAAAAACATAAAAGGACAATTTTCTTCAAGTTCATAATTTTATGAACCGAATATAATTAATTTTTAGGCGTTAAGGCCTGAATTTATTATTCTTTTAAGACCCAAGGCACTTCTAAATGACAGATTGCTAGCTTTTAATTTAATTCGGTTTCGTTGCCAGAGAGCAAACTTGCTATGAGTTTAGTCCCTTCAAATTGCTCTAGAATAATCTTCACAAATACGGTAATAGGAATGGCCATTATTAAGCCTGGAATTCCCCATAGGAAGCCCCAGAACATCAGCATTACTAAAACTGCGATGATATTTATAGAGAACGATTTCCCCATAAAAACAGGTTCTAAAATAGCGCCAAACGTTACTTGTACCATAGAAATCGCTATAATAAAGAAGAACAGCGTACTTGTTGGATCGAGCTCTACAAAGGCGAAAATAGACAACATAATTACAGAAATAAACGAGCCTACCATTTGTACAAAATTTATGGTAAAGGCAAATAGCCCCCAAAAGATTGGGAAGCTCACATCAAAGAACACACACATTAGTCCTGTAAAAATACCTGTTAAAGCACTAACTAAAACTTTAACCTTGATGAATTTTATAAGATCTTTTTCAATCTTCATAAAGGTTTTAACCGAGGTATGCTTTCGTTTTAAGATGGTATTGTTCAGTAATTTATGGACATTGATAGACTCTGCAAGCCATAAGACGACGAAGAAGACCGTCATTAATAAGCCTGTTAGAAAGGAGTTTAAAAATCCTAAGGTAGAGCCGAGATTTTCCTTTTGAAAGAATTGCCCAAGGAGTCCATGCTCTTGCTCTACAACGATTCCGAAATTATCAAACAAATAGACTTTGAGGTCTGCTATTTTTACTTCTGCTTTCATAAGAAACTCCGTATTATTCGCCAGAATTTGCTTGCTTGAAAGTTGCACCAACTCTACCCCAATTTTAAGGCCTATAGTTACCAAAAGCAATACGATAATAATACTGACTACTTTAGGTACATTTCTACGCCCTAACCATCGCATTAAGGGTAAAAACAATAAAGCTATAAACATTGAAAAGATCAATGGAATAAAAATAAAAGACAAGATCTTAAGTAAGTAAAATACTAAAGGAACTGTAATAATTAACAACAAAATGTTTGTTGTACGTCTTTGTTCTAACATGAGGCATATTTGTTTTAACTACAAAGTTCAAAGATAAGTTAAATACAGATTTCATTTCTATAAAATCCCTTTAAAAAGGAACTCCATCATCTTCGGGTCCATCAAAAGCATCAGAAGGTGAAGGAAACTTATCTGGAGTGAAGGTATTCTCAGTTCCGGATTCGTTCATTTTAGAATGAAATTCACCGAATGGCGTATCAAAATCATCCAAATTCTCAAATTTACCGAGGTGTCCAACGAATTTAAGTCTAATATTTTCTAGTCCACCATTTCTATGTTTCGCAACAATAAACTCCCCTTGACCTTCGGTTGGAGAACGCTCTTCGTCATCCCACTCGTCAATTTTATAGTATTCGGGTCTATAGATAAACGACACAATATCGGCATCTTGCTCAATCGCTCCAGATTCACGTAAATCTGATAGTAAAGGACGTTTACTACCTCCACGCGTTTCAACGGCACGAGATAACTGTGATAAGGCAATTACCGGTACACTTAATTCTTTTGCTAAAGCTTTAAGGTTACGCGAAATCATCGATATTTCTTGTTCACGATTTCCACCTTTCTGACTTCCTCCTGCGGTCATTAATTGCAAATAATCAATCATAATCATTTTAATGCCGTATTGCGAGGCTAAACGTCTAGCTTTCGCCCTTAAATCGAAAATAGAAAGTGATGGTGTATCATCAATATATAATGGGGCATTTTCTAATGCCTTCACTTTAACATTTAATTGCTCCCACTCATGCTTCTCTAATTTCCCTGTTCTTAATTTCTCTGAAGACAAGGTTGTTTCACTAGAAATAAGACGGGTAATTAACTGTACAGAAGACATCTCTAAAGAGAAAAAGGCTACAGGAATATTACTATCTACGGCCATGTTACGGGCCATTGTTAGTGTAATTGCTGTTTTACCCATACCAGGACGAGCTGCAACAATAATTAAATCACTAGGTTGCCACCCCGAGGTAAGCTCATCGAGCTTATCAAACCCAGTAGGAATACCACTCATTCCCTCTTTATTGGACATTTCTTCAATCTTCTTTTTAGCTTGAATTACCAAACTTTGAGCCGATTCTGTAGATTTCTTTACGTTACCTTGGGTGACTTCATAAAGCTTTGCTTCCGCAGTATCTAAGAGATCAAAAACGTCTTTTGTTTCATCGTAAGCTTCTTCAATAATTTCGTTTGAAATTTTAATTAAACTACGCTGAATGAATTTCTGAAGAATAATACGCGCATGAAATTCTATATGGGCAGAAGATGACACACGTTGTGTTAACGAAATCAAATAAAAATCACCTCCAGAAGCTTCTAACTTCTGATCTTTTTTTAATTGACTCGATACGGTAAGTAAATCGATAGGTTCACTGTTTTCAAATAACTTGAAAATAGCTTCGAAGATGTATTTATGCGCTTCTTTATAGAAGGCTTCAGGGCTTAAAATATCGATAACTTCATCAACCCCTTTTTTATCAATCATCATGGCACCTAAAACAACCTCCTCTAAATCAGTTGCCTGTGGTGGTATTTTTCCTTTTTCTAAATTGATAATGGTGCCTTTATCAACTTTATAGCCTTGTACTGGATTGGGTTGTTTCATAAGTGACAAAAGTAGTTAAATACTACTGACCAAATGCAGATAATCGGATACTGATTTCAACAAATCGTCAACAGTCTAACTGTTAATAACTCTTTTTTATTGTTAATAGTGCCAAAAAAAACCGAAGCTTTAACTTCAGTTTTTCAGGTAATTGCAATGTTTATGGTGGTTTTAATCCTTGTAAACTCCCATATCATCATACTTGGCCATACGCTGACTTACTAAGTCTGCTGGCTCTAAAACTTTTAATTCGTCGTAAGCTTTAACGATAGCATTTTTTACCGCAGAAAATGTTTTATCTCTATCGGTATGTGCCCCACCAAGTGGTTCTTTAATAATCGCATCAACAAGTTTCATACGCTTCATATCCTTAGCGGTTAACTTAAGGGCTTCAGCGGCTTGCTCTTTATACTCCCAACTTCTCCATAATATTGAAGAACAAGATTCTGGTGAAATTACCGAGTACCATGTGTTTTCTAACATCATTACACGATCTCCAACACCAATACCTAAAGCACCTCCTGAAGCACCTTCACCAATAATAATGGTAATAATAGGAACTTTTAAGCGTGCCATTTCTAAGATATTTCTAGCAATAGCTTCTCCTTGACCACGTTCTTCAGCCTCTAATCCTGGATAAGCACCCGGAGTGTCAATTAAAGTCACCACAGGAATTCCAAATTTTTCAGCCGATTTCATTAAACGTAAAGCTTTACGGTAACCTTCTGGATTAGACATCCCGAAATTACGGTACTGTCTTGTTTTGGTATTGAAACCTTTTTGCTGTCCGATAAACATATAAGATTGATCACCGATTTTACCCAGTCCACCAATCATAGCTTTATCATCTTTTACATTTCGATCTCCATGTAACTCTAACCATGTGTCGCCACATAGCGCTTTAATATGATCTAATGTATAAGGCCTATTAGGATGACGAGACAACTGAACACGTTGCCAAGCCGTCAGGTTCTTATAAATTTCTTTCTTAGTTTCAGCGAGCTTTTTTTCAATTTGTTTACAGGTTTCAGTAACATCGACTTCACTTTCTTTTCCTATAATCTCACACTTATCTAGCTGCTGCTCTAGTTCTTTTATGGGTAATTCAAACTCTAAGTATTCCATACAATTTGAAATTAGTTTTTCTCTTTAGTTAGTATTTAAGGGTACAAATATAAAAACTTTAATCGGGAATACGTTCGGTTTTAGTTCTTCGTCTCTTATAGTTTTTAAAAATTGCATCAAATAAAACCGTAACCAAAACAAGCACAGCGCCTAGATAAAATTGTGGAGACATTTTTTCGGTCTCCGGAAAAAGCATCAGAGCAAAGGCAATGCTATAAACCGGTTCTAAATTATAGCTGATAATCACCGTAAATGGGCTTATATATCGCATGACGTGTACCGAACCTATAAACGCATAGGCTGTACAGATGGAAGCGAGAATAAAAAGGTAGATCCAGTCGGCAGTTGAAAGGTTGAAAAAGGCTGCGTTAAACTGTCTCCCCGACACTAATATAAAGAGCGTAAGGAAGGCTACCCCACTAACAAACTCATAAAACGAAATTACAGAAGCGGTATGTTTTTCTATAAACCGACCATTAATAACCGCGAATAAGGTGGATAACAAGGCCGAAATTAGCCCCAGCACAATACCATTAACATAGCCCATTTGGCTACTGGTAATTAAAAAGACCCCAATAATAACTATTATTCCGAAGATAATTTCTGAAGCAAAAACACGTCGTTTAAAAAATAAGGGTTCTATAAAAGAGGCAAAAAATGCCCCTGACGAAAACATCGCTAACGCAATTGAGACGTTAGACTGGTTTATGGCTTCAAAAAAAGTAATCCAATGCAGGGCTATAATCACACCCGCTACTGAAAACTGTAAAAATGTTTTCTTAGAAATTTTGAGATTTACGCCAACAATTTTAATGTAAACAAACATTAAAATACCGGCCATTACCATTCTAAACCACACTAATTCTATGGCGCCAATGGTAATAAGTTCGCCTAAAATTGCTGTAAAACCAGCAATTAAAACGAGAACATGAAGCTGTAGGTAGTGTTTTAGCTTAGCGTTTGGCATTTTGCAGCAGATAAATGGCTAAGATACCAAAGATAACATTAGGAAACCATACCGCCACCATAGCCGGAAAATTAGACTGTTCTGCCATCACTCCAAAGACCTTATCAAAAAATACATAAATCATGGCAATCGCAATACCGAAGGCCAGGTTTACCCCCATCCCTCCACGACGTTTAACCGAAGATACGGCAACAGCAATAATGGTTAGAATAAATATAGAAACAGGTAAACTCCATTTCTTTAATTTAACCACTTCATACCGGCCAATATTAGGCGAACCTCTACGTTTTTCAGCTGCAATAAACTTTAATAGCTCACCGTAAGATTTAGTTTCTGCGGCATATTCCACAGGTGTTAAGTCTTCAAGTTCAAAAGGGAATTGCATGAGTTGATTGGTATGTTTTTCTACTGTTTCTATTCCGTTATTAAAGCTACGTTTTAAATACGTAGTAAGCCTATAGGCTGAATCTTTTTCTATATAACGAATTCTATCAGCAAAGATCTTGTACTTCAATTCATTTCCTTCAAAGTGCTCGTAAGTAAAGTTTAAGCCCGATTTATTTTTAGGAATAAAATTACTTACATAAATATAATCGTTATCATTAATTTGCTGATAGACATCCCTAGTCTGTTGTACCGATTTATTTTTCTTGAGATATTTAAATTTAAATTCATTAAACCCCTGACTAGCAATCGGTGCCAAATACATTCCTAAAAACATAGCAAAGAGCGCTACAACGGTGGCTCCTATCATATAAGGTCTTAAAAATCTTGAAAAAGAAACCCCTGAACTTAAAAAAGCGACGATTTCTGTATTATTCGCCAATTTTGAGGTGAACCAAATTACAGAAAGGAACAGGAATAAAGGAAATAACAAATTCGCGAAATACACCGTAAAATCCAGATAATAGAATGCCACTTCTGAGAACGGCACGTTATTTTCTAGCATTTTCCCTACTTTTTCGGCTAAATCTACCGTTATTCCAATAGGAACAAACAGCAATAACATCATTAGAAATGTAAATAAATACCGTTTAATTATGTACCAATCAAGTATTTTCAAGGTCTTGCGTTGTTATAAATTTGTGAGTGTATTACGAATTAGGATTATAACCTATTATCCATTTGCTTTACCATCTTATCTTTCCATTCTCTAAAGTCACCAGCAATAATATGCTTTCTCGCTTCTCGCGTTAACCAAAGGTAAAATCCTAAATTGTGAATGGTAGCAATCTGCTTCCCTAACAATTCATTTACGGTAAATAAGTGTCTTAAATAGGCTTTACTATACTCTGTATCTACAAAGGTAATTCCCATTTCATCAATCGGTGAAAAGTCATTAGCCCATTTTAAATTCTTAATATTTATAGACCCATGTGCTGTAAATAACATACCATTTCTAGCATTACGCGTTGGCATCACACAGTCAAACATATCTACACCTAAAGCAATATTTTCTAAAATATTGATTGGTGTTCCCACTCCCATTAAGTAACGCGGTTTGTCTTCTGGTAAAATGCTACATACCACATCGGTCATGGCGTACATTTCCTCCGCTGGCTCCCCTACAGAAAGTCCTCCAATGGCGTTTCCTTCAGCACCTGCATTGGCGATGTATTCTGCCGATTGTTTTCTTAAGTCTTTATACGTACTCCCTTGAACAATAGGAAAAAAGGTTTGTTCATAATCATAAGTAAACGGGGTCTTTTTTAAATGTGTTAAACAACGTTCTAACCAACGATGCGTCATGTGCATAGAGCGTTTCGCATAGTTATAATCGCATGGATAAGGTGTACATTCATCAAAAGCCATAATGATATCGGCCCCAATACTTCGTTGTACCTCCATTACATTTTCGGGTGTAAACACATGGTAACTCCCATCAATATGGGACTTAAATTTTACCCCTTCCTCTTTAATCTTACGGTTAGAGGATAACGAATAAACCTGATACCCACCAGAATCGGTTAAAATATTACGATCCCAGTTCATAAATTTATGCAACCCTCCGGCTTGTTCTAATATTGGCGTTTGCGGTCTAAGGTAGAGATGGTAAGTATTCCCTAAAATAATATCGGGATTAATATCGTTTTTTAATTCGCGTTGGTGCACCCCTTTTACCGAGGCTACAGTACCAACAGGCATAAAAATTGGGGTTTCTATCTTACCGTGATCTGTGGTGATTACTCCGGCTCTGGCCTTAGATTGCTTATCTTGTGCTACTCTTTGAAATTTCATGTATTGTTTACTTATTATTTTTCAGAGGACACAAGTCGGTTGTAATTATTCATCGCTAATTTCAGCCTCCTTATTTCATGAATTGTAAGTGAGACGGCAAATATAAATAACTCTGTAAGATTCCCTCTTAAATTAGTTTTAAAAAAATATATCCTCAGTGTTTTCCCGCGATATTTTAATTTTTTTCAAGTAAAATCCCTACCAAAAATTAGAAATAAGAAAATATTGTTAGCAAATCTTGTAATTCGTTAATAAGTGCCTTACTCCAATCTTTGAATAAGTCCCTTTTAAAAGTTATTTTTGCAGCACAAAACTTAAGCAACATAACATGCCAAACATTAAAGAATTAAACGATTTAACAACCCAAGTTCGTAGAGATATTTTACGAATGGTACACAAAGTCAATTCTGGTCACCCAGGAGGATCATTAGGCTGTGCCGAATTTTTTGTTTCACTTTACAACGACATTTTAGAAACCAAAGACGGTTTTGATATGGATGGTATTGGTGAAGATTTATTTTTCTTATCTAACGGTCATATCTCTCCTGTTTATTACAGTGTTTTAGCTAGAGCAGGATATTTCCCTGTTGAAGAACTAAACACGTTTAGACTTATAGACTCGCGTTTACAAGGTCACCCAACGACACACGAAGGTTTACCAGGAATCCGTATTGCTTCTGGATCATTAGGTCAAGGAATGTCTGTAGCGATCGGTGCTGCACAAGCTAAGAAGTTAAACAATGACGATCATTTAGTTTACAGTCTTCATGGTGATGGTGAATTACAAGAAGGGCAAAACTGGGAAGCTATTATGTATGCTTCAGCAAAAAAAGTAGATAACCTTATTTCTACAATTGATTTAAACCAGCAACAGATTGATGGTTCTACAGATGATGTATTACCAATGGGAAGCCTTAGAGCTAAATTTGAAGCTTTTGGATGGACGGTTTTAGAAATTGAAGAAGGTAACAATGTGGAAGCTGTCTTAAAAGGAATGAAAGACGCTAAAGCCTTAACCGGACAAGGGAAACCTGTTTGTGTATTATTACATACGGTAATGGGTCATGGTGTTGATTTTATGATGCATACGCACGCTTGGCATGGTAAAGCTCCAAATGATGAGCAACTTGAAAACGGTTTAGCTCAAAATCCTGAAACATTAGGAGATTACTAAATAAAGTCTAATTAAACAGATACCCATTTTTATGGGCATTATTATGAAAACATATACATACACAGAAAAAAAAGATACAAGAAGTGGATTTGGTGCTGGATTAGCAGAATTAGGAAGAACAAATCCTAATGTGGTTGCGCTTTGTGCCGATTTAATTGGATCTTTAAAAATGGATGAATTCATTAAGGAGAATCCTGAGCGTTTTTTCCAAATTGGAATTGCAGAAGCAAACATGATGGGAATTGCAGCCGGATTAACCATCGGTGGTAAGATTCCATTTACTGGAACCTTTGCTAACTTTTCTACCGGACGTGTTTACGATCAAATTCGTCAATCTATCGCTTACTCTGGTAAAAATGTAAAAGTTTGTGCTTCGCATGCCGGAATTACTTTAGGTGAAGATGGAGCTACACACCAGATTTTAGAAGATATCGGATTAATGAAAATGTTACCTGGTATGGTGGTTATTAATCCTTGTGATTACAACCAAACCAAAGCTGCTACAATGGCTATTGCTGAATATGACGGTCCTGTATATTTAAGATTTGGACGTCCAGCAGTTCCTGTTTTTACACCCGCCGATCAGAAGTTTGAAATTGGTAAAGCGGTTCAGTTTACTGAAGGAACAGATGTTACTATTGTAGCTACAGGTCACTTAGTCTGGGAAGCCTTAGAAGCATCAAAAGCTTTAAACGAAGCTGGTATTTCTGCTGAAGTTATAAACATACACACCATTAAGCCTTTAGATGATAAAGCCATTTTAGATTCTGTTGCAAAAACAGGATGTATAGTTACTGCTGAAGAGCACAACTACCTTGGTGGTCTTGGAGAGAGTGTTGCAAGAGTACTTGCTGAGCACCGTCCGACGCCTCAAGAATTTGTTGCGACTAAAGATACGTTTGGTGAGTCTGGTACTCCTGCACAATTAATGGACAAATACGGATTAAACAGTGCAGCCATCCAAAAGGCCGTTAAAAAAGTTATCGCTAGAAAATAATTTTCATTTGGCATCGTTTTTGAAAGTAGGTGCTTAATCTTAAAAAAAACGAACATTATGAGTTATTTTAAAAAAGTAGTTATGGCCAGTGCATTTTTTGCATTGGTAGGATTTTCAGCCTCGGCACAAAATGGTAATTCATTTGGACTTCGAGGAGGATTAAACTATAGTGCTAACGGTGATTATTTTGAATCTGCTAGTTCTAATGCTAAGAACCCAGATCGTAATATTGGTTATCACATTGGTGTGTTTGGTAAAATAGGAAATGAGTTTTTCTTAAAACCTGAATTGGTCTACACAACCACCAAGAGTGATTATAGTGATGATGAATTTTCGGTTCAGAAAATTGATGCCCCAATATTATTTGGTGTTCAAGTTCTTGGTCCTTTAAATGTTTTTGCCGGCCCTTCTTTTCAGTATATTTTAGATACCGAGTTTGATGGTATTGAAATTAATGATGTTGAAGAAGATTTTACCGTAGGCTTAAACTTTGGTGTAGGTCTTAGCTTTGATAATATTGGTATTGACCTTCGTTACGAACGTGGTTTTAATGAAAATGAAGCCACATTTATTGACACCAATTTAGGATCTGCTTCCGTAAGTCGTATAGACACCAGACCCGATCAATTAATTCTAAGTTTATCTATCGCTCTATAATTGCTGTAGAATAACTGTTATATAGAAAAAGCCACTCCTTTTCGGAGTGGCTTTTTCTTGTTATAAGTTTGCGCCTAGCACTACCCTACTCAAGTTAATATGTCCATCGCTAAGGGCCTTTATTCAATCATTGACACTTCCTTTAAAAGACCTTTATCTTAGAGGTGAACTTCTTCAGCAATACCTATTATCTCCCCTTCACCAATAGTTGAAACACGACCGTTAATATGGCTCGTATTATGCACTAAAAAAAGAAAGCCTCGCTGTTTAGCGAGGCTTCCTTTTTTATTTATTTAAATGTTTCTATAGACTTAGTTGTTATAATCTACAGCAATATCAGCATCTAAATAATCTGGAAGTCCATCGTTGTTAGAATCGATTAAGACTACCGTATTAAGCGTTATAATACCATCTTCTTCAAATCTACCACTTACATATTCGTTATCAGCTAACATTGGTTCTACTTCACCTTCATTTGTATTAATGGTATAGCTGTTTTGTGAAATTTCGTTAATAGTTAAAATACCATCACCATCATCATCAACATCTACAAAGTCAGGAAATCCGTTGCCGTCGGTATCATCATCCGTAACATCTAAGTCGTTATTCAAATCTTCTAAATAAGACGGCACACCATCTTCATCATGATCTTCAATTTCAAACTTTAGCAATTCAAACTTAAACATTAAATTATCGTAAGACGAGCCCGTATTAGTTCCTGAAAAATAAGCCAATCCAGAAGGCACAAACATTATTCCCAATCCAGGGTTCATAAAGTTTACATTTCCATTACCATCAATACTATAGTTAGATGAAGCATTAAATGTTGGCATTACCAATTGCCAGGCTTCTATAACTGTAGAGGTTGTTCCGTTGGTTTGTAAATTGAAAAACGCAGGAATTGGAGACGAATCAAACGGCTCAAGTTCCCCTTGTAATGCATCGTTTATAGAACTTCCTTCATATCTTACACTAATAACATCCGTAAAATAAGGCGACTCTCCGTCTCCTTGGTACAGGTTAAGAACGTAATACTCATAGTCTACATCTAAATACGTTGTGTTTCTAGTTTCTACAGCATCCATTAATAAGGTATGACCTTCTGGTACGGTTTCGCCTTCTAGCAATTCGTCAATAACAATATCCGTATATTTATAATCTGTTCCTGTTTCAAAGAAGCTTGAATTGTAATAATGAGAAGATAAGTAAGTCACTAAAGAGTCATTATCTTTTTCTTGTTGTTCTGTTCTATCTTCTTCAACAAAAGGTTCTACATTATTATCGTCATCATCATTACAAGAAACCATCACGGATAACAACGCGATAAATACAAGACTAAATTTTAAAGTTTTGATTGTCATAGAAAATTATATTACCTGCTTCAACCATCACAGTTGAGCAAGGATGTTCATTATTGCTTAATTTTAATGCGCAAGATACAATAATATAATATTTTTGCACTACTAGATTAATGTAGTTTTTAGAATACAAGATATGCGAATTGATAAATATTTATGGTGTGTGCGTTATTACAAAACCCGCAGTATTGCTACGAAAGCCTGTAAAAAAGGGCAAGTAAAAGTCAATGGAGCGGCAGTAAAACCCTCTAGAGAAGTTTTCCCTACGGATAAAATAGAACTCCGAAAAGACCAAATTATCTATCAACTTACTGTAAACGACTTACCGCCTAACCGTGTAGGCGCCAAACTTGTGGATTTGTACCGTGTAGACACAACTCCGAAATCTGCTTTTGAGGCCCAAGAACTCTTAAAATACAGTAAAGATTACTATAGAAAGAAAGGAACCGGAAGGCCGACTAAGAAAGACCGCCGTGATATTGATGATTTTCGTGACGATAGCGAAGAATAGCCCTTACCTTTAAGACTTAAGACTGATGAATACCTTAGACAAAAGCTATTGGCAAAACCGCTATATTAAGAATGAAATGGGCTGGAACATTGGCGCTCCATCAAGGCCATTACAAACTTATATCAACCAGCTTAGTGATAAAACAATAAAAATTCTTATTCCCGGAGCGGGGCGTGCGTATGAAGCTGAATATTTGTGGCAGCAAGGATTTAAACAAGTTTATGTGCTTGATTTTGCCTCAGAAGCCTTAGATCATTTTAAGGCTCGTGTGCCCGATTTTCCTGAATCGCAAGTTATCATTCAAGATTTCTTTACCCTCAAGGATCAGTTTGATCTTATTTTAGAACAAACCTTTTTTTGTGCCCTTACACCACATCTAAGAACCCACTACGTGCAACAAATGCATCAGCTCTTAAAGCCCGATGGACAATTAGTAGGATTGCTATTCAATTTTGAATTAACACAAGTTGGTCCTCCTTTTGGAGGCGACTTAGAGACTTACCAATCTTTATTTGAACCCTTTTTTAAAATAAAAACTTTAGAACCTGCAATTAATTCCATAAAAGAAAGACAAGGTAAAGAACTGTTTTTTATCTTTGAAAAAAAGAGTTAATGGCACTTACAAAGAATACAATTTTAAGTCAGAAAGAGATTGAGCACAAAATTAAACGTATTGCTTATCAAATTTACGAAAGTAACGTTGACGAAACTGAACTTATCATCGCTGGAATAGAAAGTAATGGCTATCTATTAGCGAAGAAAATAAAAACCACTTTAGACGAGATCTCTACTATAGAATCGACCTTGTGTAAGGTGAAAATTAATAAAACAGAGCCTACAGCACCTATTAGCACTTCAATACCAGCAGCAGACTACACTAACAAATCTATAGTTCTTGTAGATGATGTCTTAAACTCTGGAAGTACGTTAATCTATGGTATTAAACACTTTTTAGATGTGCCTCTAAAACAGTTTAAAACTGCCGTATTGGTAAACCGAAACCATAAGAAATACCCGGTAAAAGCCGATTTTAAAGGTATTTCACTTTCAACCTCTTTATATGAGCACGTCCATGTTAATTTATCTAAGCAACCTTACGAGGCGTATTTAGATTAATTGGGTTTCTATAGCTTCAATAATTTCTTGAGGCGTTTTATGATCTGTCACTAGCACATGGTCTGCTTCACTATAATAGGCGGAACGCTCAAATAAGTGTTTGCCTATAAACTCTGTTAGGTCCTCTTTAGTTTGAAGATGACTTATTAAGGGTCTATGATCTTTCTCTTTAGATAAACGTGTTACCAAATTAGGAATGCTCAGTTTTAAATAAAAACTTTTCACGTTATCACTTTCTGTTATTATAGACATATTATTACCATAACACGGTGTTCCACCTCCGAGAGCGAGCACCGTATCTTCTTCCGCATTAAGAATAGCTTTTAAATGCGTCATCTCTTTTTTTCTAAAGTAAATTTCTCCTTTAGTTTTAAAAATTTCCGATACAGAGGCCGATTCTTGCTCGGAAATATAGTCGTCAAGATCTAAAAAACGGTAAGACAAGGATTTAGCTAATGCTTTTCCAATTGTGGATTTTCCGGAGCCCATATATCCTATTAAAACTAAAATCATAATGCTTATAAATTGATTATTAAACTGATAGGTTTTCGAACAACAAAAAAACAAAAAAAAATTAAAAAAAGTGTTGTTAAATCGAAGAAAGCTTATATATTTGCACCCTCGTTAGAAAAAACGATAACGACCAGTTAGCTCAGTTGGCAGAGCATCTCCCTTTTAAGGAGAGGGTCCTGGGTTCGAGCCCCAGACTGGTCACAGAAAATGTAAAGTATAAAAGCTTTCATTTTGACATAGATTGCCAACAAGAAAAGACATCAGAAAAATTAAAAATTTTATAGATTCTCTTCTTGTAGTTAAAAAAAAGAGGGTATATTTGCACCCTCATTAAAAAAAACATAATGACCAGTTAGCTCAGTTGGCAGAGCATCTCCCTTTTAAGGAGAGGGTCCTGGGTTCGAGCCCCAGACTGGTCACAGAAAAAAAGTTAAGCAATCCGCTTAACTTTTTTTATATTTACCTTATAGTTATTTGCGCACGTGGCGGAATTGGTAGACGCGTCAGCTTGAGGGGTTGATGGACATTAGTCCGTGGAAGTTCGAGTCTTCTCGTGCGCACCATATAAATCCTTGTTATCCTTTATTGAAAAGGCTTTCAAGGATTTTTTTGTCTCTTGGTCATACTTCCAAAAACGAGCACACTACCCAAACCCCTCCTAGTTTAAGCATTCGCCTTTATTTAGACAAAGTGCCTTGTAGAACTTCAACAAATACACATTTGAGTCTATTAAATACAAGGCTCCTTTTAGTTTTTCCACTACCATTAGTATTATGACTTGCGTTGCATACCGCTTCGGAATTGAGGTTGTTTTACTTTTCTTACACTTTTTTCTATATTTTTTGTTAATTTCAAACTTCATATAAGTTTAAACACTATTTTTGTTTAAACATTTTTACAAAAAAATGAACAATATTAAAAGTAGGTTCAGTATAAAGGACCTAGAAAATCTTACAGGTATCAAAGCCCACACCATTAGAATATGGGAAAAACGATACAACCTCCTTGAACCTAAACGTACAGATACGAATATTAGGTATTATGACTTAGCTAACTTTCAAAAGTTACTCAACGTAAGTTACCTTAATAATAATGGTTTTAAAATTTCAAAAATTGCAACCATTGATGCGCAAGAGATTCCGAAGTTAGTAAGAGAACATGCCAGTGAAGCCAATTCAGATAGCCATACGATTAACGCATTTAAATTGGCTATGCTTAATTTTGATCAAACCTTGTTTTACACCACTTATGATGCGCTGCTCTCAGAAAAATCATTTGAAACCATATTCTATAATATTTTCATTCCCTTATTACAGGATATAGGTTTCTTATGGCAAACAGATACCATCACTCCGGCGCACGAGCACTTTATTTCCATTCTTATACGTCAGAAGATTTTAATTAATATTGAAAAAATTCAAGCCAATCAACAATTAAAGCCTTTAAAGACCTTTGTTTTATTCCTTCCGGATAACGAAATACACGATTTAGGCTTAACCTTTATCCATCATGAAGTGACCAGTCATGGGCATCGTTCAATCTATTTAGGACAGAGTGTGCCCTTAGATAATTTATTGGCCTTACAGAATTATTATGATGATATCACCTTTATTTCTTATTTTACAGTGAAACCAGAACAAGATAAAGTTTTGGCCTATATCAATGAATTTGAATCGCTGTTATTAAATAAGCCTAATACCAATTTTTGGATTTTAGGAAATAGACTTAATGCTATTGACCCTGATCATTTACCTGAAGGCATCACCACCTTTAAAACAATTAAATCGCTTACTAACGCCCTATAATTACAATGCGTAAAACAATCTCTATTGTCGGTTCTGGATTTTCTGCACTCTCAGCCTCCTGTTATTTAGCTAAAGCAGGACATAAGGTTTCTGTGTATGAAAAAAATGCAAACGTTGGCGGTAGAGCACGACAAATTGTAAAAGAAGGTTTTACTTTTGATATTGGTCCCAGTTGGTACTGGATGCCCGATATATTTGATAAATTCTTCAGTGATTTCGGAAAAGCTACTAGCGACTATTACCAATTAGACAAATTGAGTCCGGCCTATAAAATTTTCTTTTCAGATGATGTTATTACCATCGGAGATCATATGGATCAAATTTGTGAAGAGTTTGAACGTATTGAAGCCGGAAGCTCTAAGCCCCTGCGTCGCTTTATTGCTAAAGCACAAGATAATTACAACATTGCCATTAATAAAATTGTTTTAAAACCAGGGCTTTCGCCATTAGAACTTGTCACTAAAGACACCATAACAAGGTTAGATCAATTTTATAAGACTATTAGTTCTGAAGTGCGTAAAAATTTTAAAAATCCTAAACTGATTTCTACCTTAGAATTTCCAGTTTTGTTTTTAGGCGCTAAACCGAACCAAACTCCGTCCTTTTATAGTTTTATGAATTTTGCCGATTTTGGCTTAGGGACTTGGCATCCTAAAGGCGGCATGTATGAAATTGTTAAGGCTATAAAAACCTTAGCCGAAAGTTTAGGCGTTACTATCTATACCGATAGTAATGTTGAAAAAATTACGGTTGAAAATAACAAAGCGGTAAGCATCACGGTGAATAATCAAATCATTCATTCTGATGTCATCTTAAGTGGTGCGGACTACCACCATAGCGAAACTCTTTTAGACCAAAAGTATCGACAATATAGCGAAGCGTATTGGGAGAGTCGTACGTTTGCGCCGTCTTCCCTCCTCTTTTATGTTGGGATTAAAAAGAAGCTAAAAAACGTAGAACACCACAATTTATTCTTCGATACTAATTTCGAAAATCATGCTGAAGAGATTTATGATGACCCAAAATGGCCTAAAAATCCATTATTTTATGTTAACTTTCCTTCAGTTACCGACGCGAGTATGGCACCTCAAGGCTGTGAGACTGGTTTTTTCTTAATTCCAATTGCCCCTGGCTTAGAAGATACTCCAGCTTTAAGAGCGCAATATTTCGATTTAATTATGGATCGTTTTGAAGCACGAACGGGTCAAAATTTAAAAGACCACATTCAATTTAAAGCCTCGTACTGTGTCAATGATTTTATTGAAGATTACAATTCTTATAAAGGTAATGCTTATGGTATGGCCAACACCCTAATGCAAACTGCCTTTTTAAGACCTAAATTAAAAAGTAAGAAAGTAAATGGATTATATTTTACAGGACAACTTACGGTTCCTGGTCCCGGCGTTCCTCCGGCTTTAATTTCAGGTAAGCTCGTTGCTGAACTGATACAACAAAATGAAGTTTAACAATTAAGACATCTGAACCTATGAAATCAATTTTTGACACCGTTTCTAAGACCTGCAGCCAAGTTGTAACAAACGCTTACAGTACGTCATTCTCCTTAGCGACCAAAATGCTCTCAAAAAATATAAGACAGGACATCTATAATATTTATGGTTTTGTACGGTTTGCTGATGAGATTGTAGATTCTTTTCATGATTATGATAAAGAAACGCTTTTTAACCGATTTGAAAACGATCTTGAAGCCGCATTAAAAGATAAGATTAGTTTAAATCCGATATTGAACGCCTTTCAAGAAACCTATCATAATTACGGAATTGACAAACACTATGTAGAAGCTTTTATGCACAGTATGCGTCTAGACCTTCATAAAAAAGATTACTTAACGGATGCTGAATATAAAACTTACATTTACGGATCTGCAGATGTTGTAGGCCTCATGTGCTTAAAGGTTTTTGTGAAAGGAGATCAGGCTAAGTTTGATGAATTAAAGGACTCTGCTATGAGTTTAGGTTCCGCTTTTCAAAAGGTGAATTTCTTGCGCGATTTAAAGGCCGATTTTGAAGATTTAAGTCGAACGTATTTTCCCAATACCGATTTAAATCAGTTAGATGAAGCTTCAAAAAAAGCCATTATCACGGAAATTGAAGCTGATTTTGCTAAAGGATTACAAGGAATAAGGAAATTACCTTTAGAAGCGAAGTTTGGCGTGTTTATGGCTTATCGCTATTATAGCAAACTACTAGAAAAACTAAAGAATACCCCGGCTTTACAGATTAAATCAACTCGAATAAGAGTTCCTAATTATAGAAAAATAGAATTACTCACAAGAAGTTATGTTAAGTACCAACTTAATTTACTTTAAACCTAGTTAACACTTATTATGCAAACGTTTTATTGGATCCTTATTTTTCTCGGAACATTTTCTATGATGGAATTTAATGCGTGGTTTACGCATAAATATATTATGCATGGTTTTCTATGGAGCCTGCATAAGGACCATCATCATAAAGACCACGATAGCTGGTTTGAGCGTAACGATGCGTTCTTTATCTTTTACGCTATTGTAAGTATCACCTGCTTTTATTTGTGGAGTTATGAAGATGTTTGGTATACCCTACCCATTGGTTTGGGCATCTTAGTCTATGGAATGGCTTATTTTATTGTACACGATATCTTTATTCACCAACGTTTTAAATGGTTAAGAAATATCGATAACAAATATGCTCGAGGCTTAAGACGTGCCCATAAAATTCATCATAAACACTTAGGCAAACACAAAGGTGAAAATTTTGGGATGCTCGTTGTTCCTTTTAAATATTTTAAATAGATAATTGCCTATAAGGTTTCCGCCAATAGTGCATCTAATTGTGCTCTAACGCTAGCACTATTCCAGTTTACAGCACCTGTTTCATCGACGACAATAGCCCCATATTTATTAATGATAAGGGTTCTAGGAATAGAACTGGTTAATAAGCCTTGCGGTGGCTTAGTTATAGGCTGGACACTTTTGAAATTGAAACCGCGCTTCTCTTTAAACGCTTCAACAGTTTCAATAGCATCATTGGTTACAAATAAAAACACCACTTCATCGCCATAATCCTCATACAAGGCTTGAAGACTTGGCATTTCTGCAATACACGGAGGACACCATGTCGCCCAGAAATTTATAAGTACCACTTTACCTTTAGTACGGCTAAAATTTATGGTATTCCCATCCTCTTCTTTTAGAATCCAATTGAGATCATCCAGTTGAATTTGTTGTTCTTCTTCGATCATAGAAGATGATTTTATATAACTCAACCCTTTATGTAACACCACTTGTAGAGGCATTCTAGTTTGAGGGATTAAAAGCAACAAAATGATTACAATAAATGAAATATTATAAACCTTTTCTTTTTTAGACTTTTGGGGTTTTTCTTGATGCATTATTAGAATGATTAAAACGTTTCGTTATGCCGTTTGGTCTTAGACCACTGCCATAACTTACGAACTTTTAAGTATAAAAAAAACTCCTGAATACTCAGGAGTTTTTATCACGTTAGGCCTTTTTAACTATTAGGCATTTTGCTTTTTAATCAGGTTTAATGCAGACCCTTCATTATACCACTCAATTTGTGCTTGATTATAGGTATGATTTAAGGCTAACACATCCTTAGTTCCATCTTTATGAACCACTTCTACATGTAATTGCTTATCTGGAGCGAATTCATTTAAATCTGTAAAGTTGAACGTATCATCTTCTTGTATTAAATCGTAGTCCGCTTCATTATCGAATGTTAAACCTAACATTCCCTGTTTTTTAAGATTGGTTTCATGGATACGTGCAAAAGACTTTACAATCACTGCAGCCACACCCAAATGTCTTGGTTGCATTGCCGCGTGCTCTCTAGAAGATCCTTCACCATAATTATGATCACCTACTACGATAGATTTTATTCCAGCTGCTTTATACGCTCTTGCGGTATCTGGCACCCCTTCATATTCTCCAGTTAATTGATTCTTCACAAAATTGGTTTTCTTTCCGAAGGCGTTTACGGCTCCAATTAACGTATTGTTTGCAATATTATCTAAGTGCCCTCTAAAACGTAACCAAGGTCCTGCCATAGAAATGTGGTCTGTGGTACATTTTCCAAAAGCCTTAATCAATAACTTCGCTCCTGTAATACTATCTCCGAGCGGTGTAAATGGCTCTAGTAATTGCAGACGTTCAGAATCATCAGCTACAGACACCACAACGCTACTACCATCTTCTCTTGGTGCTAAATAACCATTATCTTTCACTTCAAAACCTTTAGGAGGTAGTTCCCATCCTGTTGGTTCTTCAAACATCACTTCTTCTCCGTTTTCATTAATAAGTTTGTCCGTTAAAGGATTAAAATCTAAGCGTCCAGCAATAGCAATTGCTGCCGTTAATTCTGGAGAAGCGACGAAGGCATGCGTATTAGGGTTTCCGTCTGCGCGCTTGGCAAAGTTTCGGTTAAACGAATGAACGATACTGTTTTTTGGTGCGTTTTTAGGATCGCTATAACGAGCCCACTGACCTATACATGGTCCACAAGCATTAGTAAAAATTTTAGCATCTAGTTTTTCAAAAATGCCTAAAATACCATCGCGTTCTGCAGTGTAACGTACTTGCTCTGATCCTGGATTTATTCCTAAATCGGCTTTAATTTTTAAACCTTTATCTAAAGCTTGCTGCGCTATAGATGAGGCTCTAGATAAATCTTCATAAGAAGAATTGGTACAAGACCCAATGAGTCCCCATTCTACTTGAAGTGGCCACTCATTAGCCGTTGCTTTTTCTGTCATCGCCGACCCAACTTCTGTAGATAAGTCTGGCGTAAACGGACCATTTAAAAGTGGACCTAATTCTGAAAGGTTAATTTCGATCACTTGATCAAAGTATGCCTCTGGATTTGCATAAACTTCATCATCAGCTGTTAAATAGGGTCTAATAGCATTAGCTGCATCCGCGACGTCGGCACGGTCTGTAGAACGTAAATAACGTTCCATAGAATCATCGTATCCAAAGGTTGACGTTGTAGCTCCAATTTCAGCTCCCATATTACAGATGGTACCTTTACCTGTACAAGACATAGACGTTGCTCCTGGTCCAAAATATTCTACAATAGCTCCTGTCCCTCCTTTTACGGTAAGAATTTCAGCCACTTTTAAAATTACATCTTTAGGTGCGGTCCATCCTGAAAGTGTTCCGGTTAGTTTCACACCAATCAGTTTAGGGAATTTAAGCTCCCAAGCCATACCTGCCATAACGTCTACAGCATCTGCACCACCTACACCAATAGCAACCATTCCTAATCCCCCGGCATTTACGGTATGTGAATCTGTACCTATCATCATTCCACCAGGAAAAGCATAATTTTCTAAAACAACTTGGTGAATAATACCAGCACCTGGTTTCCAAAATCCAATGCCGTACTTATTAGAAACGGACTCTAAAAAATTGAAAACTTCGCTACTCGTTTGGTTAGCATGTTTTAAATCTGCCGCCGCCCCATCTTTAGCTTGAATTAAATGGTCACAATGTACTGTGGTAGGGACTGCAACTTTAGGCTTACCCGCTTGCATAAATTGTAACAAGGCCATTTGTGCTGTTGCATCTTGGCAAGCCACACGGTCTGGTGCAAAATCTACATAATCCTTCCCTCTTGTAAACGCTTGATCTGTTTTACCATCCCACAAGTGAGAATAAAGTATTTTTTCTGAAAGTGTTAGTGGTTTACCTACAATCTTGCGTGCTTCGTCTACACGGTCAGTCATTTTGGTGTACACACCTTTAATCATGTCGATGTCAAATGCCATATGTATATCTGTTAAAATTTAAATTAATTCAATTCTACAATATACAAAATATAGAATTATTATAAAAACGAAACGGGTGAAGTTTGGGGCAGATCTTCTCATTTGAAAATAAACATAGAATTAGGGCCAGTTTGCCGCTAGTCATCTTTAAAAGGATTAGCCCATTTACAAGAATTATTGACACAAAAAAGCCTGAGTTTAAAAACTCAGGCTTTGTCTCTATTAAAATATTATCTCTTATACGGCTAACAACTTGCTAGAAGGCTTAAACTTTGTTAAGTTAATCCCTTCTACAGCGGCTTGATACTCCGTAAGGTTTGGTGTTCTTCCTAAGATTGTAGATAACACTACAACTGGTGTTGACGTTAATAAAGATTCTCCTTTTTTCTCTCCTGAATCTTTAACCACACGTCCTTGGAATAAACGTGTTGATGTTGCCATTACCGTATCTCCTGGTTCGGCTTTCTCTTGGTTACCCATACATAGGTTACATCCTGGACGCTCTAAATACAACATATTTTCATATTTAGTACGTGCTGCAGCTTTAGGCGCATTATCATCAAATTCAAACCCAGAATACTTCTGTAAAACTTCCCAGTCGCCTTCTTCTTTTAATTCATCTACAATATTGTACGTTGGAGGTGCCACAACTAAAGGCGCATTAAATTCCACCTTTCCTTGTTGTGCTTCGATATTCTTTAGCATCTGTGCTAAAATCTTCATATCGCCTTTATGCACCATACAAGATCCTATAAACCCTAAATCAACTTGTTTTGTACCTCCGTAGAATGATAAAGGCCTAATGGTATCATGTGTATAACGCTTAGAAACATCATCATTATTAACATCTGGATCTGCAATCATTGGTTCTGCAATCTGATCTAGATCTACAACCACTTCTGCAAAATATTTAGCATTTGCATCTGGTGCCAAAGCAGGTTTTTCGCCCGACTTAATTTCAGCAATACGCTTTTCAGCAATGTCAATTAATCCTTGAAGTACGTTCAATTTGTTGTCCATACCTTTATCAATCATAATCTGGATTCTGCTTTTCGCAATCTCTAAAGATTCGATTAAAGTTTCGTCTTCAGAAATACAGATTGATGCTTTTGCTTTCATTTCAGCAGTCCAATCGGTAAATGTAAAGGCCTGATCGGCAGTTAAAGTTCCTAAATGAACTTCAATAATACGCCCTTGGAATACGTTATCTCCACCAAAC
The DNA here is from genome assembly GCF_003337305.1 of Winogradskyella arenosi. Taxonomy (GTDB): domain Bacteria; phylum Bacteroidota; class Bacteroidia; order Flavobacteriales; family Flavobacteriaceae; genus Winogradskyella; species Winogradskyella arenosi. Next base: position 31,640 of record NZ_QPJO01000003.1, read on the forward strand.
TGTGAAAGCATTTGTTGTTGCGTTGCATGAACGACATCACGGAAATCCATATAGTCTTTCATCTCTCCTTTAAAGGTCACTTTTACAGACTGTGGAATTGGCATAGATGCCTCACCGGTTGCTAAAGCTAAGGCTACGGTACCAGAATCGGCTCCGAACGCTACACCTTTAGACATTCTTGTATGTGAATCTCCACCAATAATTATAGCCCAATCATCGACAGTAATGTCATTCAACACTTTGTGAATCACATCGGTCATTGGCTTGTATTTGTTTTCAGGATCACGAGCTGTAATCAATCCGAAATCATTCATAAATTTCATCAATCTAGGAATGTTCGCTTTAGATTTATTATCCCAAACCGAAGCGGTATGACAACCTGATTGGTAAGCCCCATCAACAATTGGAGAAATAATCGTTGCTGCCATCATTTCTAACTCTTGAGAAGTCATTAAACCTGTGGTATCTTGAGACCCAACAATATTAACTTCTACACGTACATCAGAACCTGCATGTAAGGTTTTACCCGGTGTTGTTCCTACGGCGTTTTTGTTGAATATTTTTTCAACAGCTGTAAGGCCTTGCCCTTCAATAGAGATTTCTTTTGATGTCGCATAAACGGGTACCACATCAATATCTAAGCATTTTGAAGCGAAGGTTTGTAATTTTTTACCAAATACCACAGCATAAGATCCACCAGCTTTAATAAACTCTAACTTCTGAGGCGTTAATGACGCTGAAATATCCATTAACTCTTGATCGCCGTTGTATAATTTTTTCTCTTTTGTATTAACGGTTAATACCGTACCAGTAGCTACAGAATAGGCTTCCTCTAATACAGGATCTCCGTTTTCATCTCTGATAACGTTTCCTTCTGCATCATAAGTTTTTACCCAGTTTTTAAGGTCAATTCCTATCCCTCCTGTTACCCCAACAGTGGTTAAGAAAATTGGAGATATACCGTTTGTCCCAGCAATAATTGGGGCAATATTTATAAATGGTACGTAAGGACTTGATTTAATACCGGTCCATAACGCCACGTTATTTACACCAGACATTCTAGAAGATCCTACTCCCATGGTTCCTTTTTCAGCAATAAGCATCACGCGTTTATCCGGGTGCTCTGCTTGTAAGGCTTTTAATTCATTTTGCTTTTCTTTATTGTGCTCAAATAAACACTGACCATGCAATTCTCTATCCGATCTAGAGTGTGCATCACCTCCTGGCGATAATAAATCGGTAGAAATATCACCAACTCCTGCAATAAAGGTTACAACTTTAATTTCTTCTTCAACTTCAGGAAGCTTCGTGAAAAATTCTGCTTTCGCATAGCTCTCAATGATCTCTTTTGCAATTGCACTTCCTTCTTTATAAGCCGCTTCTAAACGTGCGGTATCTGCTTCATAAAGGAATACTTGAGTTTTTAAAACTTCAGCAGCCTCTTTAGCAATAGCGGCATCGTTACCTAAAGCTAAATCTAATAAGACTTCAATAGAAGGTCCACCTTTCATATGAGACAATTGCTCAAAAGCGAAGCTTGGAGAAATTTCTTTAACCACGGCTTCTCCTAAAATGATTTCTTTTAAAAACTTGGCCTTAACACCAGCAGCACTTGTTGTTCCTGGTAACACATTATAGATAAAGAAATCTAGAGAAGCTTCTCTATCTTCATGATCTACATCTTTAATTTGCGTAATGATCTGACTTAATAAATCAGCACCATCAATAGGTTGCGGATGAAGCCCTTGTTCTTTACGTTCTTCTATCTGCTTTAGGTAATCTTTATAAATGTTCATATAATATAAAATAGAATTCTTTAAGTGTTTTATTAGTTTATTTTAAAACGAAACAAATTTACACATTTTAGAAATATAGCCGCATATGCCCTATTCTTTAAATCTATGGTGATATGAAAAACTTCGATAGCGCTAAAGATCAAATAACCCCCTATAAAACAAGGCGTTGACACACACCTATCTTTAGGGATTTATTTAGAATTAATATGAATTAATTTAAAACGGAAATGAAGGCCATAAATCGTTTCTCAAAATACGCAAAGAAAACGTTTGAAAACGCTGCATATCCTACGGTAATGCTCTAAAAAATGTAAGTAAAATTGCGGCTTTTTTTCAAGCGCAAGTCAAGCGTAAATTCCCGTAAGATGTGGTAGAATTAAAAGAGACTCTGAATAATCTTTTCTTCGGAAACGCCTTCCGCTTCAGCCTTGTAATTTTTAATGATACGGTGTCTTAAAATACCAATGGCAACGGCCTGAACATTCTCAATATCTGGTGAAAATTTACCCTGTGTTGCGGCGTGGGTTTTGGCTGCTAAAATTAAGTTTTGAGAGGCTCTAGGTCCTGCTCCCCAATCGATAAAATCTTTAACAATTTCGGCTGCAGAATTGGCTTTGGGCCTTGTTTTAGCGACTAAAGAAACGGCGTATTCAATAACATTATCGGCCACCGGAATACGACGAATTACATTCTGAAAGTCTATAATTTCTTGGGCGCTAAATAAAGCATTCACCGTCTTTTTAACATCTGTGGTGGTGGCTTTAACCACATCTACCTCTTCTTGAAACGAAGGATACTCCAAGTTTATGGCAAACATAAAACGGTCTAATTGCGCTTCAGGCAAAGGATAAGTTCCTTCTTGCTCAATTGGGTTTTGGGTGGCCAATACAAAATAAGGTAAATCTAATTTGTACTGATGTCCGGCTACCGTTACCGAGCGTTCTTGCATCGCTTCTAATAAAGCGGCTTGCGTTTTAGGTGGTGTTCTGTTAATCTCATCGGCCAAAACAATATTAGAAAATATTGGGCCTTTTATAAACTTAAACTGTCTGTTTTCATCTAGGATTTCACTTCCTAAAATATCACTAGGCATCAGGTCTGGCGTAAACTGAATACGCTTAAAATTTAAACCTAAGGCTTGTGCAATTGTATTTACCATTAATGTCTTTGCCAATCCAGGAACTCCAACTAAAAGTGAGTGACCGCCAGAGAAAATTGAAATCAGAATTTGGTCTACCACTTCATCTTGACCGATGATCACTTTGGCGACTTCTTTCTTTAGCGCAGCATATTTTTGAACAAAATTTTCAATAATGGTAACATCAGACATACATTCTTATTTTTTTAGCCAGTTACTTTGGAAATCACAATCTCTATACTCCCCATTAATTTTGATATATGTATCTACAATGGTTTCTTTTTGCCATTTTGCTATGGCTTGTACTTGCTTGTCCTGTAAGGCTAAATTTTTAATCTTAAGGTAATCTTTTGCAAAGTCCGCCTTATGGTCGTCAATTCGGTCAGTAACGGTAAGAATTTTAAACTTAATTCTATTTACCCGATCTTCATCTTGTAACACTTCACTGATTTCTCCATCTTTTAAGTCTTGAATTTGAGAATATAATTCAGGCTCAATACGAGTTAATTCAAAATTAAAATCTTGGGTCACAGGATTTGTTAATTGTCCGCCTTCATATTTCGTTTCTTTCTCATCACTAAATTCTCTAGCCGCATCTGCAAAAGTTAAAGAACCATCAATAATTTTAGCTCTTACCTCATCAATTTCATCTTTTGCTTTCTGAATGGCTTCTTGTGTAAGCTCTGGACGTAATAAGATGTGTCTTACATCGTACTCTTGACCTCTAATTTTTTCTAACAATACGATATGATAACCAAAATCCGTTTCAAAAGGTTCTGAAATTTCACCTTCTTGCATAGAGAAGACGACATCTCTAAATTCCTTAACCATTCTTGGTTGCTTTCTGTTCATGGTTGGTAATTTACCACCATCACTTTTAGAACCATCATCGGAATAGAAAATGGCTTTGGTTACAAAACTAGCACCATTTTCTTCAATATCTTTTTTAAATTCTTTTAGCCTATCAATAACAGCTTGCTTGGCATCTTCAGTAACTTCAGGAATAACAACGATTTGTGCTAATTTTAATTCCGTACCAAATATTGGACGTTCGTCTTCAGGAATGTCATTAAAAAATGTACGTACTTCTTCTGGAGTCACTTCTATATCGCCTGTTACTTTAGCTTGCATTTCTGAGGCGAGGTATCTGTTTTTATTAATTTCATTCATCTCCTCACGTAAAGCTTCTTCAGAATCTTTCTTATAGAAATCTAATAAGCCTTGCATATCGCCTTGCGTTTGCGCCAAAATACCTTGTATTTGTTGCTCTGTATTCTGACTGATATACAATTCGTTTACCAAAATACTATCTTGTATGGCTTGGTGCGCGTATAGTTTACTTTCTAAAAGGCTTCCAAAAAGTTCGCAACGCGTGATGTCTTTAAGATCGGCACCTTGCGCTTTAAGTTGTGCAATTTCGCGATCTAAGTCTGATTCTAAAATTATAAAATCACCAACAACAGCAGCCACACCATCGGCTTTAATACGGGTAGCAGGTGCCACCGTATCTTTAGGTTGTTCTACTTGTGAGGCTTCATCATCAATGATTTCTTGAGCATTGATCATGGATACAGAAATAAAGCACAGTAAAAAAGCAGCTTTAATTGTAAATTTGGAATGTATTGTTTTTAATAGCATCTGTTGTAATATCATTTTCGAGTTGCTTAATGAGCTCTAACTTTCTCTTGTTTATAACAATTTTTTTAATTGACGAATTCACATAGTCCAAAGGAGCATAATCATTTTGAAAGCGCACGTCATTAACGAGCATCAAATATAAGTTTAATGAATCTTTGAGTTGTAAAAAATTAGTTTTTTTTAACAGTTCATTTTTATCCCTGTTATTTAGGATCGGAATTTTCTCTGTAACACGACTCAGTTTTACCCAAAGGGAATCGCTTAAAGCGTAAGATTTAAATTGTACAGAAATAGAATCGAGATACTTTTTATCCTTCGCTTCAAAGCGTTTAAAACGCATTTTTATGGTATCTAAATTAATAGGATTTAAAGGCAAGCTTACGTATCTAAACTGAATTAAATCGTCATTCAATTTAAAAGACTCCTTATTGGCTTCGTAAAATAGCTCTGCGGTTTCCCTTGACACTACCGAATCTATAGATTTCTTTACTAAACCTTCTAAATAGGCCTTAGTATAGAGGTCGTTTTTATATTGTTCTACGAGTTTAGAAAATTCATTTTGTTTTTCTTCTGAAAGATTAACCAAAGCGCCATCCATAAGCAACAAACGTCTAGCCCAACGTTCTATATAGGCATTGATCATTAAGGTACTATCCTCTTTTGGCGTTCCTAATGGAACCACATCTTTTAGATCGTCTTTGTAAAGGTAGTTCTCATTTACTCTAGCAATGGGATCTTCCGTTTGCGCTGGCTTAAAGAAATCACAACCGCAAAGTAATGTACAAAGTAGACCTATATATATATAATGTTTCAAAAGACGTTTAAATTAATTTTCTAGTTGTGCTTTAACGGCTTGAAGCGTTGCTTCATTAACGGTTATATTATAACGTTCGTATAATTGATTAAGCCAATTTAATTCAATCTCAGTTTGGTAATCATTAATAACATTGCCTTTAGCTTCTTCTAAGCTTTTTTGGCCGGCTGGTAATACTGATTTTACATCTATAACATGAAACGCATCATGGTTTTCATAAACTTTAGAAACACCTTCTTTAGCTTTAAAATTAGATGGCAATAACGGGTCGGTTACCGGATAAGTCCCTATCGTAAACATAACGTTTTGTTCTTCGTCTGTGTTTATTTTAGCTTTAATAGCTGCTTGCGACTTCTCCTTCTTCATCAATTTACGAATTTTTTTCATGTGTCCTTGGTCTGCTGAAGATGCAATAACCACCTCTACACGATCGCCCCATTGGTAATTTGCTTTATTTTTCTCATAAAACTCCTCTAAACCAGTGGTATCTTTAGCGGCTTTGTTCCACACTTCTTGCTCCATTAAATCAAAAAGTAACAAGCCATCTCTATACTCTTTTAAAATATGCGCATATTCTTCATTTTCTACCTCTAGATTATCCTCTCTATATTGTAGAATTGTGCTTTTGAAAAAACTATGAAACTCTTTATCTACGATTTCTGAAAAATCAATATTTTTCCCGCTGTAACGACGTTCTGCTGTTTTTAGATGTGTTCCAAAATCTCCGTAAGTAAATACGGTTTTATTAATTTTGAAAAGCATTGTATTCGCTTTAAAATCTTTGGGCAACTCCCAAGAGCGTTTGTAATAGTCCTCGTTTAGTAGTCCTATAAAATACGCTTTGGCTTCATCGTTATACGTAATCTCGTATTTGGATTTAAGCTTCTCAACCATGGCTTCATCAATAAGCTTTGATCGTGTATCTCTTTTCACCTGTAATTCTAATTTAGATTTAGAATCTTCAAACGAAGGCACCGGCTGTAGATCAATACGTTTTACAATATGCCAACCAAAGGCCGATTTAAATGGAGCGGTAATATCACCATCGTGTTCTAAACCAAAAGCAGCGTCTTCAAATTCAGTAGAGCTTAACTGACCACTTTTAAAAGGCGCTAATTTTCCACCTTTATTGGCCGAGTTCTTATCGTCAGAAAATTGTTTTGCTAAAGACTCAAAGCTTTCGCCTTGCTGTAATTTTTTATAAATAGTATTAATACGCTCTTCTGGGTCAATTAGGGAATCTTTAGACTTAAGACTTACCATTATATGCGCAGCCGTTAAAGTTCCTCGACTTGGTCTTCTATCATTGACTTTTACCACATGATAACCAAATTGCGTTCTAAAAGGCATTGAAATTTCTCCTTTTGGCGTATTGAAGGCTGCCGACTCAAAATCATAAACCATTTTAAAAGCCGAAAAATAACCTAAATCTTCAACAAAAATAGTTTTACCATTATGTAGCGGTTTCAAATTATCGAAGCCTTCTTTTAAAGCTCTTTTTCTTAAGGCCAAAACTTGATTATAAGCATTAATCGTATCCTTAGCGTTGCTCTTTAAAAGCACCAAGATGTGTGATGCATTAAGATCAATATTGCTGCGCTCGTAAGCTTCCTTAACTAAAGCATCTGTAGCTTCATTATCTGAAATGTAATTTTTTATAAGCTGTTTTTTATACCGCTTAAATTCTCGCTGATAACTTGCTTCTTCGTCTAACTTTAAGCGCTTCGCTTCCTTTAACTTCAGTTGGTATTCCGTAAATAACTTTAAATACCCGTCAATATTTTTCTGACTTTCGTCTTGAACAAGGTCTAAGTTTTTTTTGTACACCCTTATAAATTCTGCAGCGCTGATGGCCTCGCCATCAACCTCTAAAAGGGTCTCTTGATTATTTTGAGAAAAAGAAAAATTTAGTGCCAAGCACACTACTAACAAACATTTAAATTTTAGACTCATCATTTATTCTATATATTAAACATACTGTGACATTGAATAACTTTTCAAATGCAGCAAAAATAACATAAATAGCGTATTTACCAAGCTGTTTGGAGAGCATTGTAATATTCTTAACATCGTTAAAATTGGTGTTTTCAATGTCGTACGTCGATGATTATGTCCGAAAATTGTATTTAATAAAGAAAATAGGACAGACATCGAGAAAATATTGCTTTTTTTAAACACTGTTTTATTTTTACCAAAATTTGTATCCCTATGCAATATTCTACTGAAATTTTAATTGAGAAACCCATTTCAGAAGTTCTAAAAAAATTAAACACCATTGACAACTTAAAACATTGGCAACATGGATTGGTAAGCACGTCTCATATCTCTGGGGTCCCTAACCAATTGGGCGCTAAAATTAAGCTTAAGTACAACTTCGGAAGGTGTAAAATGGAAGTCTTAGAAACTGTGACGAAACAAAACTTACCGAGTGAGCTGCATGCCACGTACACCACTAAAGGGGTAAGAAACATACAAGAAAACTACTTTAAAGTCACGGAAGACAACGCCACGCTTTGGATTTCAAAAAATGAGTTTCAGCCTACTAGTTTAAAGATGAGTTTGTGCTTATTCTTTATGCCTGGAGCCTTTAAGAAACAAACAAAAACCTTGATGTCTAATTTCAAAAATTATCTTGAAAAAGGCGTTTCTGTTCACCAACCCAACTAAGCCATACATGCGACAATTAAAACTGATCTGGGATTTTAAAGGGCCCCACGGACAAAAAACAGCAGAACACCACCTTATTCATCTTAAAGAATATATCGCTATTAATAAATTAGATATAACTATTACAGGGGTTGAAACAATTAGCGACATGCACAGCTTGGCTTACTTAGTGGTTGATGAGGCCGAGATGCGACCTATACGAGACACCTTAAAACCACATCGTGGACAAGTTTATAGCGCGGAGTAACCCTTCTCATTATAAAGTCTAATTAGAGAGCTCACAACTTTTTAGAATAAGCGCTTAAAAAATGCTTGAATAAAACGCTTAGGAGGCACAGAGAGAATAATTTTTAAATCTTCCAAATACGAGGACTCTTCATCTAAAAATTTAAAAATCGTTTTAATATGGGCCTTTTTAAACATCGCACTAAAAAGAGCGGCACCTTCTCCATTATGATTGGCCAAAACATCTAAAAAGATAAGATCGTAAAACCGGAACTTTGAAGCCTTATGAAAACGGCGAAGATCGTGATCTTGTTTTAAAAATGCCTGTAAGGCCTTTGTCTTTTTTACTGTATTTTGAAAGGTATACCCGGTACTGGCTTTTGTCCAGCCCCCTGCCGTCCCTATATGAAGGATGTGTTTTGAATTTAGCGTGTTAAAATCAAAAGAGGTCATTGGGATATTACCCTGCTCCTTTTCTACTATCGTATAATCTGTAATATTATTCGCCGTCAAATAACCTGCTATAGCCTTCTCATAGTCAGAATAGGCTAAAAGAGATTTAGAAAACAAGGTATATTCTATTAAGGCTTTGCGCTTCGATAACGGCAGTACATACATAAAACGGGTATTTCCTTTTTGAGGAATGGCAAAATCCATCATGGTAGCCTTTGAATCGTCAAAAGTATCTGATGTTGTTTCTATAAACCAACCTACAAAATGCTGATGAATTAGAGGGAATTTCGTTTGAGACTTATAGGTTTCCGGATTCGGTATACTTGTGAAAAGTTTAGCCCCATAAAACGTTGTTATAGGGGTCATCACCTGCACTTGATTATCGCCTTCTAAAACCTTTTCCACCTCAGCAGCTACAAAAGTAATCTGAGGATTTAAATCGACTTCCTTCCAAAGCAATTCATAAAACGCAGCACTACGAATCATCTTATAACGATATGGTGCTATAGCTATTGTTTTAGAAAATGTGGCACTTCCGAAATACACCGAATGCCATGTTTTTGTTAGAAGCGCATCCCAAGGACCAACACCAGACTCCCAATAACACCAAGTTCTATCATTGTCCTTTTTCTTCTCTTTATCTACAATTAAAATAGACTTTGAGCTAAAAAAAGGATCTTGAGACAATCTGTAAGCTAACAGTAAGCCCGATGCTCCTGCACCAGCAATGATATAATCGTATTTAAGACTCTTGTCTTTCATTGGTCGTAAAAAAAATCAGTAATTGGTAAACGGTAGCTTTGTTATTTTGAATGTCTTTTTTCAGCATAACCATAACCTTCCTTCCACCATTTCTCCATTAAGCGTTTGCTAAAAATAAGGGAGTTCTCGGTAAGGCTTGTTGGGGTATAATAAAGGTTGAGTTTTACGTTTTTATTTCTAGCAGCAAGTTTCCCAATAATGATATCATTACGTTCCACTTGGTTTAACAAGTGCCCAAATAAACCAATCATTAATGAAAATGGATTTTTACCCAATACTTTTTGTTTCCCTAAGGTTTCTGCTTCTAAAACAATGGCATCAATCTCTGTGGCGCCTCGTAATATAGCCTCTCGGATAGGGATTACACTCCCCAAACCGCCATCGGCATACTCATAGCCATCTACTTTAGCCAATGACATAAAAGGCACGTAATTACAAGAAATCCAAACCCAATTGCAAAACTCTTCATAGGTACACTCTTGTATGGATTTATACTCTACCCTATTCATGGATAAATTAGCAACTGTGACAACAACATCGTGCTTTTCCTTTCTAATCTGAACATACTCTTCATAGGTCACATTCTTCTGAATACTTCTTTTCAGCGCTTTACTTTCACCAAAGGTTCGTCGGCGTCTAATAAACTGCCAAAGGGAATTTATATAATCAATAGACACGTACTCACGATCGCCTTTTTTATGATGGATAAAAGGGCTGACACTAAAAATATCTTGCTGTTGTACGTTGGTAAAAATATCATAGAGTTTCCCTATTTTATTCACTGCCAAATGAGGGACCAATAAGCTACCTGTAGAGGTGCCCAAGAACATATCGTACTCTCTATTTTCGCGCTCCATTAAATATTGAGCCACGCCACCTGCAAATGCTCCTTTACTTCCTCCTCCTGAAATTACTAATGCGCGCATTACTTTTTATTTTCTTCTAATTTGTTAGATAATTCTTTTGCAAACTTTACCATTCTCCAATTATGATGGGTTTTAGCCGTTTCTAAATTGGCTCTGCACTGTTCATTACAGGCTGACATTAAGTTCAAATAATTAAAAGCCCCCATTCTCAGTTCTACATTATATTGTTCTCCGGTATAGTCTACCAACTCATCAAATAGACGCTGCTTATTATCTGTTTGATAATAGGGCGTATTTAAGTTTAATACAATCCATAATAACCTCACATTTTTATCATTGAACCCTGAAACATCGCGCGTTTTAGCCAAATACTTGGAGCGGTCTAGCGGGAAATTAGTCCAAAGATTATACAAAGCCTTCTCAATAGTGACATAAGAGTTATCTTCTAATAAAGACTCGTATTCGGTTTTTATACTCTCAGGAATTTTAGTGACGTATTGCGCAATAGCTTGGCGTACCTTAAGATTGTTTTTAAAGGTTTCTGCATTGACTAAATCTGGCACCTGACTAATAACTTTTGCTTTCGCTTTATCGGAGACATAATACTTTAAGTACTCCGCACATTTAGACGTTTTAGCTTCACAATCTACCATAGCAAATTCATTAACGGCTGGTGACTGCTTTTTTAATAGTTCGAAGGCTTTTTCATAAGGAAAGGCTTTGTTTTTAATCCAATAATTCACAAAACTAGATAAAGACTGCCCATAACCTTTTTCCACTTCAGAAATAAAATCGGTCGTTTTCACAGTTCCAAATTGATGTTTTTCCAAATACCTTTTTACAGCTTGCTTAAACACCTGATCCCCGACAATACCTCGTAAGACATGCAACACCCATGCACCACGTTGGTAAAAGGTTAAACTGCTCGATTTTGGATCTAACAGCGATGTGCCTTTTCCTGATAAGTCTTGATGACTTAAATCTATAACCGATTCTAACAATTTAAAATAGTAATAGTCTTCCCCAAAAATATCACGCTCCGCGAGCAAGGCATAATAGGTCGCAAACCCTTCTTGTAACCAATGGTGTTCTCCTGAGGTGGCCGTAACAAGATCTCCAAACCATTGATGCGCCAGTTCGTGAGCATTAATATTCACATAGTTTTTATCGTTAAACCCAATATCGTCGACCATATAGGCATCCGAAAAAATAGTAAGACTTGTATTCTCCATACCAGCATATAAAAAATCGTGTACTGGCACTTGTTTATACACTTGCCATGGGTAAGGCACACCTATTTCTTGTTCTAAAAAATTAAACATCTTTTCGGAGTAACGGTAGGTTGGCTCTACTTTTAAGGTGTCTTTAGGATAATAATACTGCACTAGAGGAATTCCACGATCTGAAACCTTGGTAGTTTTTTCATAACGGCCCAACACCAATGCTAGCAAATAACTAGACATAGGCTGCTGCATTTGGTAAGATCGCTTCAGTTTACCATTAGGTAGGCGCCCCTCTGCTAAGGCCACCCCATTAGCGACAAACGTATAATTATCCCACCCCTCTAAACTAAGATTAAAAATAATTTTATCATTAACATCATCTAAGCTAGGAAACCAATGACTGGTATATTTCCCTTGACCTTGTGTCCAGATTTGAGGTTCTTTCTCCCGTTTTAAAAAATATAAAGCTTTCTTAGGCTTTGCTTCATACTTAAAACGAACAGTATAATCTTTGTTTTTCTGAAACGGGTATTTAAAAACAATTTTATCCTTAAGGTTAGCGTGAGAAGCAGATTCTAGCTTTACACTATCCTGTAAAATTTCAACTTTATTAAAATTCATATCTACCGCATCGAGATAAACAGAATCTACGGCTTTTAATATCTTAAATTGATAGCTTACTTGCCCACTGATCCGCAAAGAATCTGCCTCTACATTCAACAAGGCATGGGCTTTTTTAAAATCGACAACTTGGGTTTGTTGCGCATAGCTCATCCTTAAAATTAAAAGGAACGCAATAACGAAAGCTTTATTCATAAACTTAAACATACATTAATTAAGACCAATGTAAAGATTTTAAATGGTCTCCTAAAAACTATGCGCTATAAATAACATTTATTTAGCCATAAGACACAAAACTTATATTTGAAGAGGGGTCTAAAAATTAATTATCATTTACTAAATTCGCAGTTATGAGTGTTAATCTGCAAACTCCTATAGACTATTTAAAAGGCGTCGGTCCTAGCCGCGCTGATTTGTTACGCTCAGAATTGGGGATTCAAACCTATCAAGACCTCCTCAATCTTTTTCCTAATCGTTATATAGACCGTACGCGATATTATAAAATTAATGAATTGCAACGCAACAGTGCCGAAGTGCAAATTGTTGGAAAAATCACAGGTTTTAGAGAAGTCGCACAAAAGCGCGGAAAACGTTTAGTCGCTGATTTTAGAGACGATACCGGCATTATGGAACTGGTGTGGTTTAGAGGTCAAAAATGGATTAGAGAGCAGGTAAAAACAGGGCAAACCTATGTAATTTTTGGTAAGACCAATTGGTTTGGCGGCAAGTTTAGCATGCCACACCCTGAAATGGAATTGCAAAAAGAACACGAGGCTAATTTACGCTCTGCCATGCAGGCTATTTATCCGTCTACAGAAAAGTTAGCGAATAGAGGAATCACTAATCGGATTGTAACCAAAATAATGCAACAATTATTTTTAGAATCTAAAGGCCGATTTGTTGAAACGCTCCCCGATTCGGTTATGAAAGACTTAAAATTAGTCTCGAAATCAGAAGCGATTTTTAACATTCATTTTCCTAAAACACCAGAACTTTTAGCAAAGGCGCAATTCCGGTTAAAGTTTGAAGAGTTATTTTACATTCAGTTACAACTCATCATTAAAAACCTTATTCATAAATCTAAAATTAAAGGTTTTACGTTTGATAAGGTTGGCCCTTATTTTAACCGTTTTTACAAAGAGCATTTACCTTTTGACCTAACCCAAGCCCAAAAGCGCGTTTTAAAAGAAATTAGGCACGATTTGGGGACTAACGCCCAGATGAATCGGCTGCTACAAGGTGATGTGGGCTCTGGAAAGACCATAGTTGCTTTTATGTCAATGCTCATGGGGCTAGACAATGATTTTCAATGTTGCCTAATGGCACCAACAGCTATTTTATCTGTTCAGCATTACCAAGGCCTGAAAGAATTATGCGAGCCACTAGGCATTAGCATTGCGTTGCTTACGGGATCTACTAAAACTTCGGAACGAAAAATCATTCATGAAAATTTAGAAAACGGCAACTTACAGATCTTAATCGGCACACATGCGGTGTTAGAAGATAAAGTGAAATTTAAGAACTTAGGCCTCGCTATTATTGACGAGCAGCATCGATTTGGTGTTGCACAACGCAGTAAATTATGGCGAAAAAACAACCTTCCCCCTAATGTCCTTGTAATGACAGCAACCCCGATTCCAAGAACCTTAGCGATGTCTGTTTATGGCGACTTAGATATTTCTATTATTGATGAATTGCCCGCTGGAAGGAAACCCATAAAAACCGTTCATCGTTTTGATAACAACCGTTTAAAAGTTTTCAAATTTATTAAAGATGAAATTGCTCTAGGTCGTCAAATCTATGTGGTCTATCCTTTAATTCAGGAAAGTGAAAATATGGATTATAAGGATTTAATGGATGGCTACGAAAGTATCTCTAGAGAATTCCCGATGCCAAAATATCAAATTTCTATTGTCCATGGTAAAATGAAACCCGCCGATAAAGATTATGAAATGGAGCGTTTTGTAAAAGGGGAAACTCAAATTATGGTGGCCACTACGGTTATAGAAGTTGGGGTAAATGTCCCTAATGCCTCTGTTATGGTTATTGAAAGCTCTGAACGTTTTGGTTTATCACAATTGCACCAACTAAGAGGCCGTGTGGGGCGTGGTGCAGAACAGAGTTATTGTATTCTTATGACAAGCCGTAAATTGAGTGAAGACAGCAAAACACGCTTACAAACCATGGTAAGAAGTAGTGATGGCTTTGAAATTGCTGAAGTAGATTTAAAGCTACGCGGTCCGGGTGATTTAATGGGAACACAACAAAGTGGGGTGTTAAACCTCCGAATTGCCGACGTAGTAAAAGACAAAGATATCTTGCAAGAAGCACGGCATTACGCTAAAAACATACTGAATAAAGATCCTAGCCTTGCTGCACCAGAACATCAAGTGATTTTGAACACCTATAGACAAATGAGTAAGTACAGAAACATTTGGAATTATATCAGTTAATGTTCAAAAGACGTACTCGCCAAGCATAAAAAAAAGAGAAACCAGTTTTGGTTTCTCTTTTTTTTTATTTTTGAAATAAGGTATCGTAATTAATTCTGCAAACTACTTAAAGCCTCTCCTATTGTGGTTTCGCCTTCTAAAATCTCGAACGTTGTATTAACAGGGGCGTCATCATTTAACGAGGCCACAAGAGTTTGCGCGACATCAGCTCTACTGATCTCACCATGCTTGTTTAAATGAGGCTTCAATTCAATGCTGCCTTTAGCTTCATTATTATTTAAAGTTCCAGGTCTCACTATTGTATATTTTAACCCACTATTTCTTAGATGTTCATCGGCATTTTTCTTAGCCTTTAAATAATCTTGTAATTCTTCCGCAGCTTCCGGATTATCAGCTCCCATTGAGCTCAACATTACAAAACGGTTAACATTTGCCATTTTAGACACCGCCATAAGACGCTTAGCTCCTTCTTGATCTACTTCTACAACATTCTTACCTCCAGAACCAGCAGCAAATACAACTTTATCGACCCCTTTCATTGTATGCGTAAGATCTTCTGTTAAATCTGCCAAGACGGTATCTACACCCTCTGATTTAAACTGCTCTTGCTGCGATGATTTTCTCACCATAGCAATAGGATTAAAATATTGTGACGCTTTTAATAAATTAACGACTTGTTTTCCTGTGGTGCCGTTAGCACCAGCTACGAGTACATTTTCCATTTTATTTTTCTTTTTCTTTTTTTTGATTCTGTTTACTTACTATTCACATAAAATGCATAAATAACTCCTGGCAACCAGCCAACAAGCGTTAACAATAAACTAATTAAAAACTCTGTTCCTAAACCTCGATTTAAGAATACAGCTAAAGGCGGTAATAGAATTGATAATATAATTGTAATTAAAGACATAATATTTGTGTTTTATAAGTTCCTTACAAAGGTAGCCTTAAGATCTAAAGCCGATTAACTGCTTTGAATGAGATCTTAGCACATATTGAAAAAAGACCGAATTCAATGTTCAACCTTACAACAGGACAATTCCTCTTTATTAATCCCCTATTTTTTAATAACTTAGTCTAAAATCATCATCATCATCATGAAAGGATTAAAAAAAAACAACACACACATTAATTATAAGCCTGGTTTTCACACTGAGCAGTTATGCCCAATCTTGGGTTGGAGCGTGGCAACACACTTTAGAAAACCATGACCATAGTCTACATACTACAGTGCTTATTGTTACAGAGCATTATTTGGTTTCTACCACTTATGATAAAAACAGCGGAGCCTTTATTAAAACAAGAGGCGGCGCTTGGAAACAGAACGCAAACGAGACCATCAATTTAACTTTAGAGTTTGATAGTGAAAACCCTGATACCGTAGGAACACAAGACGATTTTAATATCATGATGAACAAGGAAACCCTAATATTCTTAGATGATAATGTAAAGTTTCAACGCCTCGATGATGGTGGTCCCGGAATTTTAAATGGAGCTTGGTTAATGTCTGCCAGAATGAAGGATGGCACACTTCAACAACGCAACACCAACAAAGCTCGAAAAACGATGAAGATTCTATCCGGCTCGCGATTTCAATGGATTGCCTATAACACCGAAACAAAAACCTATATGGCCACAGGCGGCGGCACTTACACCTCTATAGACGAGCGCTATACAGAAACGATTGAATTCTTCTCTAAAGATCCTTCAAAAGTAGGACTCCAATTAGAATTTAGTTATCAATTAATAGATGGTAATTGGCAACATACTGGAAAATCCAGCAAAGGCGATCCCACCCACGAAGTGTGGAGCCTCCGCAAGTCATTATAATTACTCCGCTAAAAGCTCTGCCACAAAGCGCTCAAATTCCGCTTTAAACGCCGTGTATTTTTCTCCTGTAGCGGGTCCGTTAAAGCCAGTATGTATTTTTCTCACCTTCCCTGTCTTATCTATAAAGATAGAAGTCGGATAAGATAAAACGTGATTCAGCATCGGTAATTTTTCTTGTGCCTTTTCTTTATCAGAACTTCCGTACTGTGCTAAAAGGATCGGATAATCAATACCTACTCTTTCTTTTAAACGGTCTATACGACTAAAAGCAGCTTCCTCTGTTTTCGCATATTCAAATGCCAATCCCACAAATGCAATATCTTTCGATTTATTCTGCTTATAAAACTCCGCATAATATTTACTTTCATCCAAACAATTAGGACACCAAGAGCCCATAATTTGAACCACTACAACTTTTCCTTTAAAACGTTCGTCGTCTAAAGACACCAAGTTCCCCGAGGTATCAGGAAACTCAAAAGCTAAACGCTCATATCCCTCTTTTAAAAACGTTAAATCATCTGCTTCAGGCAACTCAAAACTAGGGTTTCTTTTTGCCATAAAAGGCTCTTTCCAATGATTTCCAGAATAGAACGTTCCTTCCATCGTGGAATCATTCACAGTAGCGGTAAATAAAAACGCATGCGAACCATCAAAAGCAGATAATTTCATTGTATTACCATCCATCACACCTTCTAAAAATCGGTAATCGCCGGTTGCCGTTCTAAAAGTCCCCGTTACAAGATCATCTTTCTGTGTAAAAATCCCCTTGGCCATATAAGCCTCATCTCCTTTTCCGACACTAAACGTGGTTTCCCAAACTCCAGATACATTAACGGTAGGCACTTCTGCAGTTTCAAAACGCTTTTCCACACCATAATTAGCCGTAAAAGCTACAGAACGCTCTAAGCTTTCAATTATAAATTGTCCTTTTAAGTTGTTTCCGTCTCGTTTTGCAGTAATATAACCTTCAAACACTGGTAATTTTATAAGGACAGAATCGGCGCTGTAAGTAACTTCATCCACATTGATAACCTCTTCTGCATTGTACACCTCTAGTTCATTTGTTGATGTCACCTTAAAATTAAAAGGCAGCTCCTCGCCATCCTTCACCTCTAAAACACCTCTATACATGCCATTTTTTAATGGTTGCACGGGCGAATCGGCAGTTACCGAATCTTCCGTTTTAGATTCATTCTTACAAGAGAAACAAGCAAAACACAACAGCGTAATTAATAAATATCGCATAAATAACAGGGAATTAAATCTTATATAAGTCAAATATATGACACTACCCCAGCATAAGATCTTTTGGTAGCAGCGCTAAAATACTTATAATTATACGGCATCACAATGCCTTCACCTAAAAAATGATAGAACGCTGTAGAGCGTCCGTAAAACCCAAAACTTACTTGGCGTAAATTACGGTAAACGAAACATTTTCAAGGTGACTTTTCAAACGGAAATAAATATCTTTAGATTCTCTAATTTTTTTGGAATGGATATTTCGCTAGGCAACAACTATTATTATCTTTGTAGCCTGATTAAAATCAACATATGAAGATTTCATACAACTGGCTAAAACAGTTTATAAAGACCGATTGGAACGCCGAAAAAACAGGCGAATTATTAACGGATCTGGGATTAGAAATAGAAGGTATTGAAACCTACGAATCCGTAAAAGGGGGGCTAAAAGGTATTGTCGTTGGAGAGGTACTCACCTGCGAACAACACCCAAATGCAGACCGCTTAAAAGTAACTACCGTAAATATTGGTGCAGATGCTCCTTTACAAATTGTGTGTGGTGCACCTAACGTCGCTGCCGGACAAAAAGTCCCTGTAGCCACTATTGGTACCACTTTATACACTGCAGAAGGTGAAGCATGGACCATAAAGAAAGGGAAGATTAGAGGTGAAGAAAGCCACGGAATGATTTGTGCTGAAGACGAATTAGGACTTGGAGAATCTCACGATGGTATTATGGTATTAGATGCTGATATTGCCGTAGGAACTCTAGCTGCAGACCTTTTTGAGGTAGAAAATGATGAAGTTTTTGAAATTGGCCTTACGCCAAACCGAGCCGATGCCATGAGTCATTATGGTGTTGCTAGAGACTTAAAAGCAGGACTTTTACAGAAGGAAATTTCTTTAGAACTTATTACACCATCCGTAAGCTCATACCATGTAGATGCAAGAGCCTTTAAAGTCGATGTTGATGTAAAAGACTATGAGAAAGCACCACGTTACTGTGGGGTAACCATCTCTGGAATTACAGTTGAAGCGTCTCCGGCTTGGCTACAACACCGTTTAAAATCTATTGGATTAAGTCCGGTGAACAATATTGTTGATATCACTAACTATGTATTGCATGAGTTAGGTCAACCGCTCCACGCTTTTGATGGTGATAGAATTTCTGGAAGTAAAATTGAAGTTAAAACCTGTGAGGCTGGCACTAAATTTACAACCTTAGATGGTGTAGAGCGCGAATTGCACGAAGAAGATCTTATGATTTGCGATGATCGCAGACCTATGTGTATTGCTGGTGTTTTTGGTGGCTTAGATTCTGGTGTAACAGAACATACCTCTCGTATTTTCCTTGAGAGTGCTTATTTCAATCCTGTAAGTGTACGTAAAACAGCAAAACGTCATGGTTTAAATACCGATTCTTCTTTTAGATTTGAAAGAGGTATTGACCCTAACCTTACTGAATACGCTTTAAAACGTGCGGCATTACTTATTCTTGAAATTGCCGGTGGAGAAATTACAAGTGATATTTTAGACACCTACCCTAAGAAAATTAGAGATTTTGAAGTTAGACTTAGCTTTGATCATGCTCAAAAATTAATAGGCGAACGTATCCCTGAAGAAACGATTAAAAGCATTCTATCATCTTTAGATATTAAAATTAACAACGTTACTGAAGCTGGTTTAGGCTTAACCGTCCCTGCTTTTAGAAACGATGTACAGCGTGAAGCCGATATTATTGAAGAAATTTTAAGAGTATATGGGTATAACAATATAGCCACTACTAAAAAATTAAACGCTTCAATTTCTAACTCCTCTCGTTTTGAAGATTATAAACTTCAAAATATCATAGGGAACCAATTGGCCTCACAAGGCTTTTTTGAAATTATGGCCAACTCCTTAACCACACCTAAATATGTGGAGTTGAGTGAGGATTTAAATGAGGCTCATAATATTAAAATGCTGAATCCTTTAAGTAATGATCTTGAAGTGATGCGTCAATCCTTATTATTTTCAGGTTTAGAAGCCGTAGCTCATAACATTAACAGGAAGCGTGACGATTTAAAACTTTTTGAATTTGGTAAAACCTACCACCAATTTTCAGAAGCACGCGAAGAGCATAAGCATTTATCCATTTTTGTAACCGGAAATAAAACTGAAGAACGTTGGAATACAACGGCTTCTCCAAGTGATTTCTTTTATTTAAAAGGGACCATTGAAACCATCTTAGAACGTTTAGGCTTAATACGCTTAAAAGCAGCACCTACAAACGCTGCCGTACTAAGTGAAGGATTAACACTTTCAATAGGAAAAACAAAACTAGTAACGTTTGGATTGGTTAAGAAATCCATCTTAAAACACTTTGGTATTTCTCAAAATGTGCTGTTTGCAGACTTTAATTGGGATAATGTCCTAGACATGGCAAAACATAATAAAGTTAAGTTTACGCCAATCTCTAAATACCCTTCTATTCGTAGAGATTTTGCTCTTCT
Organism: Winogradskyella arenosi; assembly: GCF_003337305.1. GTDB lineage: Bacteria > Bacteroidota > Bacteroidia > Flavobacteriales > Flavobacteriaceae > Winogradskyella > Winogradskyella arenosi. The sequence continues at coordinate 51,860 of NZ_QPJO01000003.1, forward strand.
TTTAGATCAAAATGTAAGTTTCCAAGATATAGACACTATTGCTAAGCAAACTGAAAAGCAACTTCTAAAAAGTGTCAATCTTTTTGATGTTTACGAAGGTAAAAACTTACCTGAAGGTAAAAAGAGTTATGCCGTAAGCTTTATTTTTCAAGATGAAAGAAAAACCTTAAATGATAAGCAAATTGACAAAATCATGTCTAAGCTTCAATCTAATTTTGAAAACAAACTGGGTGCAGAATTAAGGTAACCTTACACTCCTATACAAAAGCCCTTAATGATTAAAGTTAAGGGCTTTTTTTATAGGTCTAAATTCCGACCTTATAATGCTGAATACGAAAGAATATAGAATTCCTTCTATATTAATGTTCTAGGGACGGCAATTAAATATTAGCTAATATTTAATACTTTTCAGTAGAAAAGTTCCTATTTTTAACAAACTTAAAAACAAAAATTATGTCAAATATAACATTAGGAGGTAATCCTATAGAAACTACAGGAACCTTACCTGCAGTAGGAGAAAAAGCTCCAAATTTCACACTTACAGCTACAGACCTATCGCCAAAAACCTTATCGGATTATGAAGGAAGTCGTTTAGTATTAAATATCTTCCCTAGTGTAGATACCGGAACTTGCGCACAATCTGTAAGAACCTTTAACGAAAAAGCAAGCGAATTAGAAAACACTAAAGTATTATGTATTTCTAAAGATTTACCCTTTGCTTTAGCCCGTTTTTGTGGCGCAGAAGGTTTAGATAATGTTGAAAGTCTATCTGATTTTAGAACTGGAGACTTTGGTGACGACTATGGTATTACCTTTAAAACAGGACCTTTAGTACCTTTATTATCACGTTGTATTGTGGTTATTGATGCAGATGGTACCATTTTACATACGGAGCAAGTTGCAGAAATTAAAGATGAACCTAATTACGAAAGTGCATTAGCAAGTTTAGCCTAATTACGCAATGCACAAAAAAGAACCCTTCATAATTAATAGACTTAAAAGTTTTGGCTTTGCTTTTAAAGGGATGCTCATCCTTTTAAAAACCGAAGCGAGCATTCAAGTACAAGTGGGTATTGCTATACTTGTAACCTTTGCCGGTTTCTATTTCAATATTTCTAAAACGGAATGGATGGCACAGGTGATTATGATTGGTTTAGTTCTTAGTATTGAAGGTGTAAATACAGCTGTTGAGGCGATTGCCGATTTTGTTCATCCCGATTATCATAAGAAAATTGGTTTGATAAAAGACGTCGCGGCAGGAGCTGTATTTATCGCTTCTATAGCGGCCTTAATCATCGCAGGAATTATATATCTTCCTAAGTTTATTTAATCCCAATTCCTTTAAATTTATTCAAGGTTTACACACCAAAACACATCGAATAAACGTTTCATATTTGTATTTTTGTCCTAACCCAATTCATCAACACCAAGACCTCTAACATGAGATTATTATTTGTAACGCTTCCTATTATTTTAACGCTATTAAGTTGCAATACAAATAAGAACGACAAAGCCCTTACGGAGACGACGACAAAACCCCTCGAGGAACTTCCACTACAAAAACCGCAAATTCCCATTTCAAAAGCATTAGTTTTAGGAATGTTTAACTTTAGAACAGATTCAACTTTTACCAAGGTAGATCCGCAGTACACTTCTAAGACTATTTACCTCAATAAGGAGGTTGATTCCGCTTTTGTGGCCATGCGAAAAGCCGCAGAACACGATGGTATTTATCTTAAGGTTATTTCGGGAACTCGAAATTTTAGTGCCCAGAAAGCCATCTGGGAACGCAAATGGAAAAAGTATGCCAATTTGGCTCCTAAAGAACGGGCTTTAAAAATATTAGAATACAGCTCCATGCCGGGCTCATCGCGCCACCATTGGGGTACCGATTTAGACTTAAATAATTTAACAAATTCGTATTTTAGCAGCGGAGAAGGCCTAGCCATTTACCAATGGTTAACCACTCACGCTAATGACTTTGGTTTTTATCAAGTTTATACTACTAAAAACCAAGGACGAACAGGTTATAATTTAGAAAAATGGCACTGGTCTTATCTACCTATAGCACAACCTTATTTAGAGTATTATAATGCTCATATTACGGTTAGCGATATAAAAGGATTTGAAGGCGCAGATCAGGCCCAAGCCGTAGATATTATTAACAGTTATGTTAATGGTATTTCAAAAAAAAGTAAAGATGCAACACTAACAAACTCTTAAAACCGTAAAGGTTAAGACACCGAAAAAAATTCGGCATAGCATGGCAAAAAAAACAACGCGAAAAAAAACCAGCACAAAAGCAGCTTCAAAAAAGAAAGTCAAGGCGCCGCTTAAAATGCCGTCGTGGACACTTACCAATCAGCAAAAGCTGGTCTTGGGAAGTTTCCTTATTATATTAGGAATTCTACTTTTCATTTCTTTTCTATCCTTTGTTTTCACAGGTAAGGAAGATCAGAGTATGCTCCAAAATTTCCCGGAGCGCAGTAACAATTATAAAAATTGGGCCAGCCAATTAGGCGCATGGGTCAGTGAACTCTTTATTACTAAAGGTTTTGGTTTGCCTTCGTTTATTTTTTCAGGTTTATGTTTCCTCTCTGGCGTTTATGTGACGATTAATTTAAGCAAGGATAAATTAAGAACCCATTGGATTTGGGGAACCCTTATTGTTATTTGGTTATCTATCCTTTTAGGATTTTTTACGCATAAGTACGACTTTTTAGGAGGTACCATAGGCTTTGAGATGAATACTTATATGCAAGATTATATTGGTAAAGCCGGTGTGGTTCTACTCCTACTCTTCGGACTTATGGCTTATTTAGCTATTCGTTTTAAAGTCACAGGAGAATCTATAGTTAACAGCTTTAGATCTGCAAAAAGTGCAATTAAAGATGATTTAAGTGCGGACGCCGAGGTTAAACCTGAGGCGGTTCATATAGACAATAACCATACTAATGAAGCTGAAGACATTAAATCGGCCTTCGATATCCCAACAGAACCTGTACAACCTACAATTGATAAGGCTTCTACGCCTCCATTAGAAGAAAAAGAGCCTGAACCAGAAAAGCCGTCTACGGTAGAGGTTTTAGAAATGGAAGTGACTGAAAAACCTAAGGAGGAATCCATTGAAGAGCCTGAGTTAAAAGTTGAAGTTGAAGAATATGAAGAAGAACAATCTGAAGCCGATAATTTAGCGGATAAATTGGTGGAAGACTTCGGACAATTTGACCCAACTTTAGAGTTAGGAAAATATCAGTTTCCAACCTTAGATTTACTGAAGAAATACGACAATGAAGGTATTTCTATAGATCAAGATGAACTTGAAGAGAATAAAAACAGAATTGTTGAAACGCTTAACAATTACAAAATTGGAATTACAAGCATTAAGGCCACCATTGGACCAACCGTAACCCTTTATGAAATTGTACCTGATGCGGGTGTTCGTATTTCTAAAATTAAAAATTTAGAAGATGACATCGCCTTATCGCTTGCCGCTTTAGGGATTCGTATTATTGCACCAATTCCTGGAAAAGGAACCATTGGTATTGAAGTGCCTAATAAGAACTCTACTATTGTATCAATGCGTTCGGTAATTGCGTCACAAAAATTTCAAAAATCCACTATGGAGTTGCCAATTGCATTTGGTAAAACCATTAGTAATGAAACCTTTGTGGTCGATTTAGCAAAAATGCCACACATGCTAATGGCGGGTGCTACGGGTCAAGGTAAGTCTGTAGGTTTAAATGCCGTTTTAACCTCTTTACTTTATAAGAAACATCCGGCGGAAGTCAAGTTTGTTCTAGTCGATCCTAAAAAGGTAGAACTTACCCTATTTAACAAAATAGAACGTCACTATTTGGCAAAATTACCCGATAGTGAAGATGCCATTATTACCGATAATGCTAAAGTTATAAATACTTTAAATTCGCTTTGTATTGAAATGGATAACCGATACGAGATGCTTAAAAATGCATTTTGTAGAAATATTGCCGAATACAACACCAAATTTAAAGCCCGAAAGCTAAACCCTAATGATGGGCACGCCTTTTTACCGTACATCGTTTTAGTGGTCGATGAGTTTGCCGATTTAATTATGACCGCGGGTAAGGAAGTAGAAACACCAATAGCAAGGTTAGCCCAATTGGCACGTGCCATTGGGATTCACTTAATCATTGCCACGCAACGTCCTTCGGTTAACGTTATTACCGGTATTATAAAGGCTAACTTCCCAGCGCGTATTGCGTTTAGGGTTACCAGTAAAATTGACTCGAGAACCATTTTAGATGGCTCTGGGGCCGATCAGCTCATTGGTCGTGGAGACATGCTCTACACCCAAGGTAACGAACTGATTCGTATTCAATGTGCCTTTGTAGACACGCCTGAAGTGGAAAAAATAACCGAATTTATTGGTTCACAAAAAGCATATCCAGACGCTCATTTACTTCCAGAATACGTTGGTGAAGATGGTGGCACAAATCTTGATATAGATATTTCCGATAGAGATAAACTGTTTAGAGAAGCGGCAGAACTTATTGTCACCGCACAACAAGGATCGGCTTCCCTACTTCAGCGAAAATTAAAATTAGGCTATAACAGAGCGGGTAGAATTATTGACCAATTAGAAGCCGCAGGTATTGTTGGTAACTTTGAAGGTAGTAAAGCCCGTCAAGTTCTTGTCCCTGATTTAGTGGCGCTCGATCAATTGTTAGAAAACGAATAATAAACTTAAGATTTTAAAGACAAACACAAAAAATGAAAAAATTAATAGTTATTGCATGTATCGCTTTAGGGTTTAATGCCTTTGCTCAAAATGACGCCAAAGCAGAATTCTTACTTAACGATGTCAGTTCAAAAATTAAAGGCTATAAAAATATCAGTTTAGATTTTAAATACGAGCTTAATAATACCAGTGAAAACATTAAACAAGAAACCCGTGGTGATGTTGTTTTAGAAGGTGATAAATACAAATTAAACATCTTAGGCATTACCCGTATATTTAATGGTAAAACCTTATACACTATTAGTCCTGAAGATGAAGAAGTTACCGTTTCTTCAGACAACTCAGATGATGAAAGCACCATAACGCCAAGTAAAATGTTATCGTTCTATGAAGATGGCTACACCTACAAAATGGATATCATCCAGAATGTGAAAGGCAGAAAAATTCAATATGTAAAATTAATCCCAATGGATACCAATTCTGAAATAAAGCACATTTTATTAGGAATTGACGCTACAACAAAACATATTTACAACTTAATTGAAGTTGGTAAAAATGGGACAAAAACGATTTTAACTGTTAATTCTTTTAAAACCGACCAACCCATTTCAAAAACCTTATTTACATTTGACGAAAGTAAATACAGCGATTACTTTATCAATAAACTAGACTAAGGTTTAAAAAAATTCTATTCTGTGAAAATTTTAGATAGGTACATACTTATCACATTCTTAAAGACGTTTTTTAGCGTCTTTATTATATTCATGTTCATCTTTATTTTACAAGGCGTTTGGCTCTATATTGCTGAACTTGCTGGTAAAGATTTAGATGTCATGGTGACCGCAAAATTCATCTTGTACTACATGCCAAAGCTTATTCCTTTGGTTGTGCCTCTAACCGTACTGCTTTCGTCAATTATGGTCTTCGGTAATTTTGCCGAAAACTATGAGTTTGCCGCAATGAAATCTACAGGGATTTCATTGCAACGTGCCATGCGAAGTTTAAGTGTGTTTATTGTAGCACTAGGTATAGGATGTTTCTTTTTTGCCAATAATGTAATTCCGTGGGGTGAATATAATTTCTATAACTTAAGACGAAATATCGCCAAAATGAAACCGGCCTTAGCAATTGCTGAAGGTCAGTTTAATGAAATTGGAAATATTAATATTAAAGTTGAAAAGAAGTCTGGTGATCGCGGCCAATTTTTAGAAGGTGTTGTGATTCATGAAAAAAACAACACACGTTCAGGGAACTATAAAGTGATTATTTCTGAAAAAGGAGAACTTAAAAGTAGTCCGGACTCTAGTATTCTACAACTCGAATTAGAAAACGGACATTATTATGAGGAAATCATCAATAAGGACGTTAGGAAAAACCAACGTAAGCCGCATGTAAAAAGTTATTTTAAAACCTATGTCACTAATGTTGATTTAGAAATTTTAAATGCTGAAGACTTAGACGAAAAAAATCATTCGGACCGCTATAACATGTTAAATGTAAGTCAACTTAACAAAGTTATTGACACCTTAAAGCAAAAGGAAGCTAATGATTATAGAGCCTTAGCGACCACGATGTTAAACCGTAGTACCTTTTCGTCTATTAACATAAACATTGACCTTAAGGATGTAGATTCGCTACGGACTCAAGATCCAGATGCTCTACCTTTAGCAGAGACCAACTATCTAGATCTTTACAGCACCACGCAACAAGTTCAGATTATGAACTTGGCCATAAACTCTACCAATAGCGCAACACAAATTTTAAATTCTAACACTAAAAATTTAAATACAAAGCGCGTTTTTATGAATAAGCATATCATTGCATTACAAGATAAATTTGTTCTTGCATTTGCTTGTATCATTTTATTTTTCGTTGGGGCACCATTGGGTGCCTTAATCCGAAAAGGTGGACTAGGCCTACCAATGGTTATTGCTATTGTGTTGTTCTTAACCTATCATTTCTTTGGTATATTCTCTAAAAATAGTGCAGAGAAAGGAAGTTTCAGTCCTGTTATTGGCGCTTGGTTGTCTACAGCGGTTATGTTTCCATTAAGTGTTTATCTCACCACACGTGCCACTAATGATAAAGGTGTTTTTCAGTTAGGTGCGCTTTTAGTGCCCCTAAAACGTTTCTTTAATACCAAGCAAAAAATTCAGCTTTCAGAAAGTGAAACCAAAACCTATAATTTCTATTCTAAGTATTCTATTGAAGAACTTATTGACATTATAAAAAAGCAAGACCACTTTGATTTGGATAAGAAACCTAAAGAAATTGCTTTGCGTAACTTACTAAATCGTAAAATAGCATTAGAAAGCTTACAGTCTGAAGGCCTAAGCATTCCTAAAAGTCTTATTGAAGCACGCCAATTATTAAAAGATTATAAAGACTACTCTACAACCAACTTTGTCAGTTACTGTATTGCAGTAGTTTTATTTGTGCTCTACTTTGTGTTTAAAAACAATAAGCTGCCACAACTGGCAGATGCGTCTTTAAGCTTAAGTGCAGTGGCCTTTATATTCTTTATTGTGTTTATTATTGTTAACGCTTTAATCTACACTAAATTTTATTCTAAACTGAATTTAAAAGGGAAACAGATTAATCCGTTAATCCTTGTATTAACCTTACCTATTTATCCTTTAAAATATATTATTGTTCGCAGTAGAATATCACAAGACTTCTTTCTAAGTTCGCTCCAAAATATAAAATAAACGTATCTTTGCATCGTCTAAAACAAACATTATGATGACTGAAACTATAAATAAAAAATTGACTTTAAATACCATTGAAGAAGCTATTGAAGACATCAAGAAAGGTAAGGTTATCATTGTTGTTGATGACGAAAACCGTGAAAATGAAGGCGATTTCTTAGCGGCTGCTGAAAAGGTAACTCCAGAGATGATTAATTTTATGGCTACACATGGTCGTGGATTAATCTGTACACCACTTACAGAGCACCGTTGTGAAGACTTAGAGCTTGGAACGATGGTTAGAAATAACACGGATCCTATGGAAACGGCCTTTACGGTTTCTGTAGATTTAAGAGGTAATGGTGTAACCACCGGAATTTCTGCTGCCGATAGAGCTAAGACTATTAAAGCTTTAGTAGATCCAGAGACTAAACCTTTTGAGTTAGGACGTCCAGGACATATCTTTCCTTTAATTGCGAAAGAAGGTGGGGTCTTAAGACGAACAGGACACACCGAAGCAGCTATAGACTTTGCACGTTTAGCAGGATTTGAACCTGCAGGTGTAATTGTAGAAATTATGAATGAAGATGGTACAATGGCGCGTCTCCCTCAATTGATAAAGGTAGCCGAACGTTTCGATCTTAAAATAGTTTCTATTGAAGATTTAGTGGCTTACCGAATGGAGCACGATTCTTTAATTGACAAAAAAGAAGATTTTAATATTGAAACTCGCTTCGGGCAATTTAGATTAAGAGCTTACCAACAAACAACTAATGATCAGGTTCATATTGCCTTAACTAAAGGCACTTGGAAATCTGATGAACCTATATTAACTCGTGTTAATAATACTTTAGTGAATAGCGATATTCTTGGATCACTTACCAACAATCCAGATCAGAAATTAGACGACATGTTTAATGTGATTAATAAAGAAGGTAAGGGCGCTATCATATTTATTAATCAGCAACCAGAATCTATAAACTTGCTAACACGTTTGTCTTTATTAAGAGAAAGTCAAGTGGAAGGTGAAGTGGTAAAAGCCCCAAGTTTAGGGATGGATACAAAAGATTTTGGTATCGGTGCACAAATTTTACACGATCTTAAAATCAGTAAGCTTAATCTTATATCAAACAGTCTCCAAACCAAACGTGTGGGGATGATTGGTTATGGTTTGGAGATTGTAGGTTATGTTAATTATTAAAGCGTTGCTCTAATAATTTTCGCCATTTTTTCGGCACGTTCTGCAACTTCTTCTTCTGTCCATGACAATTTAATTAAGCATGAAATATTACGCCCTATATAGGCATCAGATTGATCGAAGGTTTTGGTATCTAAATACTTTAAACCTTCTTTCACTTCTTGAGAAATTGGAAATAAAGATTTCTGTTCTTTTAAGTGGTGCCATTCTTTAATGTAATGCCAATTGTTTTGGTAATAATTCCAACAAGCATCTACACCTCCTTCTTTAAAAGCCGCTACAACTTTTTGTACCGAATCTAAATCGGGTAAAAAGAAGTTTAAAAACGCATAGCTTTCTTCTCCTCCTTTAGGCACACGTCTAAAGCTTACTCCAGGAACTCTGGCAATCGCATTTTTTAAAACATTATAGTTTCGTTTTTGCAAGGCTATAAACTCTGGTAAACGTCTTACTTGGGCTAAACCAACCGCTGCATGTAATTCTGAAATTCTAAAATTATAGCCTAAAAACGGATGGGTTTCAGCTCCTCTATCCTGACCTATATGATCATGACCATGGTCACTATAATGATCGGCATTAATATAAAAGTCTTTATTATTGGTCACCACTGCTCCCCCTTCTCCACAAGTTATGGTTTTTACAAAGTCGAAAGAGAAACAACCTAAGTCCGCAATACTTCCTAAAGGTTTTCCGTTATACGTCCCTCCTATGGCTTGGCAAGCATCTTCTAAAAACACGAGATTATGCGACTTACAAATGGTTTGTAGCGCCTCCATATCGCCCATACTTCCGCACATTTGCACTACCATTACCGCTTTTGTTTTAGGCGTAATAGCGGCTTCAACAGCTTTAGGGTCTAAGGTAAGGGTATCATCAATATCCACTAAAACCGGAATTGCTCCTAACATCATAATCGCCTCAAAACTGGCCACGAAGGTAAAGGTTGGCATAATAACCTCATCTCCTGCTCCGATTCCGGCAGCGGCTAGAGCTACAGAGACTGCAGCCGTTCCGCTAGAGACCAACTGAACGTGTTTAGAGGCAAACGTTTGCGCCAATTCGGCTTCAAGTTCTTTTGCTTTCCAATGCCCTTTTCGCATTCCATCAAAACCATAACGCATTAAGACCCCATTGTCTAACACATCATTAACTTCTTTGCGTTCTAAATCACTGAATAACTCAAATCCTGGCATATTTTATTTATTTTTTTTGTTTTGTATCCTAACAAAGATACCATTTTACTGAAGTACGAGAATTAAAAACGCTTATAATTCTATCACTGTTTTTGAAACCGGTTGACGGACTTTTTTTAAGCCAGAAAACAGATCATCATCTGATCTAAAACCTACAGGAAGTAACAACACAGAACGTAATCCGTGGGCTTTTAAATTTAACTTTTCATCTAAAGCTTCTGGCATAAAGCCTTCCATAGGGCAACTGTCTATTTCCTCTACAGCACAAACCGTCATTAAATTTCCTAAGGCGATATAGGCTTGTTTTGTAGCCCAACTTATTTTCTTTTCTGCTGTCATCCCTTCAACAGTTGTTTTTAGATCTTCCTTAAAAGGATTTAAAATTGCATCGGGTGTATTTCTAATTGCCTTTACGGATTCAAAATGTGTTTCTACATCATTGGCATCAATCACATCCTGAACACAAATCACTAATAAATGAGACGCATCAACCACTTGTCGTTGCCCATAAGCCAATCCTACTAATTCTTCCCTTAAGGCTTTATTTTCTACGACTACTAATTTCAAAATTTGTAGACCATAAGATAAGGCTGTAAGGTTAAAGGCTTGTTTTAACGTGGTAATTTGCGCCGTTGAAAGCGTTTTATGAGCATCAAATTTCTTTGTTGCGTAACGCCACTGTAATTTTTGTATAATGGACATTTTCTTCTATTTTTTTCAAAAGTAAGCAATAAATATTGGAGTCTTATGCCCTAAAGCGCCCTTCTATCTTCAGCAAAAAAAAGCTGAAAGACCTTATTGATCTTTCAGCTTTCATATAACAACCTATTAGGATTTTATCGTTTTAAAGCAAAATGGCCTTTATACGTTTTTCGTTCTCCTGTAAGCGGTTCATTATACTCTACGGTAAACCAATAGTCACTAGACGGCATAGCCTCGTTATTAAAAAAGCCATCCCAACCATTGCCTTCTGAGCTAATCTGTTTTAGGAGTTTTCCGTAGCGATTATAAATCATTATTTTGGCATCAGCACCTAATTGCGGAATATTCCATGTATCATGGTTACCATCTCCATTCGGTGTAAAATACACCGGGTAATCAATAATAAACTGGGTTTCTGACGTTAGTCCACATCCGTTCTTATCTCTAGCCGTAATCTCATGTGTTCCGGCAGAAACATTAGTAAAGGTATTCTCATCTTGCCAAGGTCCGCCATCTAAACTGAACTCATAAACCCCAATTCCCGTTGCGGTCGCTTCAAGAATATGGTTTCCTGCAAAGGCTTGAGTCAGCAAGGCAACAGATAAACTTGGAGGCGCACTTTCTATGACTTCCATCGTTTCTGTACGCGAACATTGTGTCACCGTAGACGACGATACATCGGTGACCTGTACACTATAACTCCCTTCTTCTAAAGGCATATAATTAGGCGCCGTTGCTCCGGCAATTTCCACACCATTAAAGAACCAGACAAAATTATATTGATCTGCCGCTAAACCTGTGTCAATATTTAAAGGCGTTAAAGCTTCAGTACCGTTCGTACTTAAACATAAGACATATGATGACTCTAAATTTAATTCTGGCAACTGATTAACTTGAAGTGTCACTTCTGCCAAAGCATAACAAATAGAAGTATCACCACCCGTTGTACTATCTGGCGTATCATTATCCACCCTAGCATAAAGTACTTGAGGATTGGTCACATTTTCATAAAGTGTAGATAATGGGTTCACGTTTAACTCCGCATCTTCTAGTGTCGTATAATAGCTTACACTATAGTTTGCGGGGTTTTGACTGTCTAACACTTCAGGATCTAAAGTTGTAAGATCAAATTGTGCACTATCATTACTTGGATCTCCATCGGTGTCAACATCTAAATCACAAACTTCATATACAATAGGTACTGTATCGGGATTGGCTTGCGCCGACTCATGAACTTCAATATTAAAACTTTGTGTTGTTATCGCACAGCCGGTATCTACATTGGTAATGCTTACAAATATTTGTTGCGGATTACTAGTATTGGTATACGGTCCTATTAAACTATTTGTACCTTGTTGCGCGTCTGCTAAGGTTTCATAATAGTCTACTACAAATTGATTAGGATTCTGACCGTTAAGTACCTCTGCATCTTTAGTTGTAAGGTCAAAACTGTCAAAGCCATCCGTAAATAATTCACATTGAATAAAATCGGTAACGGCAACGGCCTCTGGTAAGGCATGCAATACCAATCTAAAACTTACAATGGTATAACAGCCCGAGGTATTATTATACACCCTAACATAGATCACTTGTGAGGTACTTGTATTTTCATATTGTGTAGGGTCTGCAATGGCAGCAGTTCCATTTTCAGCATCAATATAACTTTCATGATAGCTTGCCGATACGTTGGCTTCACCATTAAACATTAAGGTTTCATTTATTGTTAAATCGAAAACCTCAACCTCGTCTCCAGTATTATTAACATCACACAACACCACTTCTGGCAATACCGAGGTTGGTGTTGGATTAGGCATCACGCGGATCGTTAGCGTTACGCTACTCGTACAACCCGTGTCGGTATCGGTAACCACAGCAAATAAGGTTTGAGGGTTGGCTTCAGTCCCATTTACAGCAGTATTGGTATAAGCTTCTGCATCTACCGCAGCGGTTTGGTTTTCGGCATCATCTAATGTTTCATAATAGGCGACGCTCCAACTTGCTTCACCTCCCGTGATTTCATCATTCTTAACCGTTAAATCAAACACTGTAACTTCATCAGCCACTTCATCATCACATAACTCTAATTCGGTTGGTCGAACAGGCTCAGGAGGAAGTGCTACACTAATTTCAAAAACACCCGTATCAAAACAAGCCGTAGCCGTACTTTCTAAACGCACATAAATAGATTGTGGGTTACTAGAATTTGTAAAACTATTAGGGTTTGTTATCGGGTTATTTCCAGCTTCAGCATCTGATGCACTCGTGTAATAACTTAAGTTTACCCCGGTTTGACTTCCTATTATTTCTGAATCGTTTAAAGTTAAATTAAAAGACGTACTTCCATCCGCATCCGTATCGCAGTTCACAAAATCTGAAATAGACGTTGGTACTTGAGGTGTCTCTAACACGGTTAGGGTTAAGGTTTCTGAAGTATTATAGCAACCTGTGAGCGTATTTGTAGCTCTAACATATAAGGTTTGTTGCCCCATTACGATATTGGTATATGGACTTGAAAATGCATTCACCCCCATATTCGCATCTTCTAAAGTCTCATGATACGTAATTGCGATGTTTAACTCATTTCCTATAATTTCATCTGTTCGTTCGTCTAAATTAAAACTCGCAAATCCATCCGTATCATCATCACACACTTCTAAATCTGTTGGAGGTGTTGGTGAAGGTAATGGTAAGACTCTTAACGTTAATAAAGTCGTATTTGTACAGCTGGTAAGACTGTTTGTTCCTTTAACAAAAATAGTCTGCGGATTAGACGTATTGGTATAGGGACTTAAAATTGGATTATTATTGTCTAAATCATTCTGAGTTTCATAAAAACTAAGTGTTATGCCTGATTGACCATTTAATATTACATCGGCAGCATCTTCCAAATAAAATACTTCGATTTCATCACCATGATTATTAGCGTCACAAAGTTCTAAAGGTTCAGACAGCGCCAAAGTTGGTATTGTATTAACTACTAAAGCTAAAGTGGTTAGTTTATAGCATCCTGAATTATTATCTTCTACACGTACCCAAACCTCATCACTAAAACTCGTTGTATTAATATAGTTGCTGGTATTTGTGATTGGGTTACTGGCTAAATCAGCATTAGATTCATCTGTATAAAAGGTTACTGAATAAGCGGCAGGATTTGCCAAATTTCCTAAAATATCATCAATCTTACTCGTTAAATTAAAGCTCGCATACCCGTCTGCACTGCTGTCATCACACACCTCTAAAGCCTCTGGTGGTGTCGCTCCTAATTGTGGTGTTGGATTTACAATAAGTTCTAAAGTTACAATAGTATCACAATCAGTAACAATCGTAGAACTTTCTACACGCGCGTATAAGGTTTGTGAGTTTTGAACAATATTATCATAAGGACTCGTTACCGCATTCACATTGTTATCCGCATCAGCCATCGTTTCATGGTAAGTTACGGTTAATGTGCTATCTCCTCCTGTAATTTCATTGTCTTTACTCGTTAAATCAAAAATACCATAGCCATCACTATCTGGATCACAATATTCTAATGGCGTTGGGTTGTTAGCAAATGGCGCTTGAGCCACCACAAGTTCTAACCTGGTGGTATTATAACAGCCCGTAGTAAGATCATCTACACGCGCTACAATAATTTGACCATTGGACGTATTGGTATACAAGCTTGGTAAAGGATTATTTTCCGCATCAGCATCCGTTAAATTCTCATAATAGCTCACCGTATAATTAGCATTCCCCTCAGTAATTTCAGCATTTTTAATACTAAGATCCATCTCCGTTAATCCATCAGGTGTTCCATCATCACAGACTTCTAGTGCAGTAGGCGCCGTTACTACCGGTAAAGGATTCACTTCTAATATTAATGTTGAAATGCTATAACAATCTGGATTAAAATTATTTTCAGCACGAATATAAATCGTTTGAGAACTGCTTGTGTTTGTATAAGGACTTATAAGATTCGCGGTTCCGTTTTCAGCATCAGCTTCTGAATCATGATAACTCACGGTAACGTCTGTCGCCCCATTTAAAAGTAATGGCGTTTGGGCTTCTAAATCAAACTCAGCCCCCCCATCATTAGAAGAATCGTCACAAACTTCTAAAGCTGCAATTGTATTTAACAAGGGGGTATCAAAAACTTCTAAATTTAAACTTGTTATGGTATAACAGGTTGTCGCGTCTGAATCTACACGAGCATAAATAGTTTGATTATAAGCCGTAGTATTTTCAAAAGCGGTTAGATTGGTTATTACCGGAGTTCCTGCTTGGGCTTCGGCTTCATTAAGGTAATAAGTGACTTGAACCAATAAGGTGTTCCCTGCCGTAATAGCGGCATCGGCTTGAGTGATATCAAAGATTCCAAAACCGTGGGCATTGCTATCACAACTTTGTAAGGGTGCAATGGTATTGGCTAAAGGTGCATCTACAACTTGTAAGTTTAGAGTGGTATAGGCCACACAACCTAAATCTGTTTCCACACGAACGTAAACGGTTTGGTTAGCCGAAGTACTCTCGTAAGGCGATATTAAAACTTCTAATGGGTTCCCCGTTTCTGCGGCTGCTTGAGTTTCATAATAAGTGACGTTGACATTGGCCGCATTATTAGCTATAGCCACACTTTCAGCATCTAAATCAAATGTGGCCGTATTAGTATTTACTCCATCATTACACGCTAGCAAAGGCTCAGGATCGACTACGGTAGGCATTGGATTTACCGTGATGGTTTCAATGGTATTTAATAAAAGTCCACAATTTGGTGGTGAAGCATTGGTTACAGAAATGAGTTCCACGTTGGTTGTAGAAGTTAAGCTAGATAAGGTTAGGGTGTAATTTCCTGAAGCATCTAAATTAAAACTTTGCGTTGCTCCTGCATTTATACGGTAAGTTATGCTGGCATCAGCATCTCCCGAAAATTGTAATTCTGCATCCTCACCTTCACAAATAGGGGAATTATGTGTCACCGTTGGTACCGTAATTGAATAGACGGTAATAGTTTCTGAATCGGATAAATTCTGAGAACAGACTACCGCTCCAGATTCATTTAACACTTCTGCCGTTTCTAAATTAAAAGTCAAATTGTTCACAGCTGTTTCCGTTATAATCGCTGTTCCTGAAGCCTCTAATAAAACACTCTGTGAAGCTGCACCATCAATATTGTAATAGATGGTTGCTCCCGGTGTTCCTGTAATGGTAAATTCTATATCTTCCCCTTCACAAACGGCATTGGTAGCCACCGATAAAGATGCTTCTGGAATTTCTGAAACCACTAAATCGAAATCAATTAAAGAGTAACACTCGGTCCCTGCCGATTTTACTTTAGCGTAAATGGTTTGAGGATTTGAAGTATTCGCATAAATTCCTGGAAGTTCATTAATATCATCCGTAGCATCTGCTAGGGTTGCATAAAACTCTATGGTGTTGTTTGGATCTGAATTGATACTCGATTTTAAACCAAAAAGACTAAATACAGACACGTCTGTTGTGCTACTACACTGTACCACATCATCTATTTCATTAACTACTGGGGGCGCAGGAAAAGCACCAGAACCTTCAGTTGCGGTCCCTGTCCATTCAATTTCAAATCCACCATCACCTTCAGGTCTATCAATAACAATATAATAACGTTCTCCTACATTAACATTTAACCAATACACATAACCATTTCCGTTAGCCCCAGGGCCGGTTTGAGTTAATGTGGTACTTCCGTTAATTCCGGTGTGGTTATTCGTTAGTCCGGCTTCCGCAGGATTGGTGGTTGCACAGCGTATAGGACTTCCTAGATTAGAACAAATTAAATTAGGGCCGTAAACCCAAAAATCATAATCGACCATAATGTCGGGATCATTAGGAATTAAATCGAATCCTAAAGTCCCCGCCTGAACCACATTGACTTCTAACCATAGGGAATTGTGTTCAAAACCACTACAGGCATTCACTTCAAACTCGTCTCCAGAGCCTGTGGCATTAGACATAAATGTCCCATTACCACAGACTGTAATGGCGTCTATACAGTCATTAGGTTCATTTTGTGCCATTAGCTTAAACAGCACCGAACTAAAAATTAATAGTATTAAAAATTTATTCATTTAATGTATGTATATGAACCTCAAATAGTCAACATCTTACATATTGTAAAACTTGACTATCGAGATGCTTGCTATTAAAAGTAAGTGTTTATAAGCCTTTATGGGTACTTATAAAACAACTTGATTTACAGATGTCCTACCTGAAGGTCTTATTTCTTCACAATTAAAAATTCAGAGCGTCTATTTTGCGCATCTTGGTCTTCTGTACATGGCTCACAATCAATTTTTGGTGCCGTGCTTCCCATACCTTCAGCAGATAATCTAGATTTATCAATTCCTTTAGAAATTAAATATTGCACGGTAGATTGTGCTCTACGCTCCGATAGTTTTAAATTATAGGCTGCATTACCCTTAGAATCTGTATGCGACTTCACTAAGATATTCATCTCTGGATACGCTTTCATAATCGCCACTAATTTATCTAATTCTAAAGCTCCTTGATTGGTGATATTACTCTTATTAAACTCAAAATAGATTGTATTTAATTTCACTTCTGTTTCTGTGATAATCTCATTAATCGGTTTTAAAGCGATAGCAATATTAATAGTTTCACCTTCGGAAGGTTCTACAGGTATTGATACCGTAGTATAGCCCTCTTTAGAAACTTGAAGGCTGTACTGGTTTTCACAAACCACTTGAAAATTTGTTGTCCCTTTCTTTTTGGTCGCTTGTGTTGCAATTTGATTTTGTTGTGCATCTAAAAGTGTAACCTCTGCTCCCTTAAGGGTCGCGTTAGTTATGGCATCGCGAACCGAACCAATAATTTCAAATTGACAGATAGGAATAGCACTATAAATTTGATCTACTCCAGACCTGTTAGAAGAAAAGTAACCGACTTTTAAGGCATTATTAACACTAAAAGCAAAATCATCTCTTTCAGTGTTAATCCCCTTTCCCAAGTTTTCAGCAGGTTCTTTTTTATTTAAATCTATTTTAAAGATGTCAAAACCACCAAAACCTTGGTGCCCACTTGAGGCAAAATAAAGGATATTGTCGTTACTAATATATGGAAATCCTTCTTTGCCTGAGGTATTCACTTCAGGACCTAAATTAACAGGCTCACCATAACCATTGGCATCGATACTAATTTTCCAGATATCTGTATCGCCTATTCCATTTGGTCTATTAGAAGCAAAATATAAGGTTTTTCCGTCACTACTTAAACTTGGGTGACTTACGGTATAACTAGTGCTATTGATAGGAAGTGCTTCTACATTTCCCCATTTTCCATCAATTAAAGTGGCTTTATAAATTCCTTGTTGCGCCACTTTTAAACGTTTGCTCTTCATTTTTTTAAACGATCCTTCACTATGGCCATCTCTAGAAAAATACATGGTTTTTCCATCGGCACTAATGGTTAAAGGTCCGTCATGGTAGGCGGTATTTAATTCTTCAACTTCTTCTGGTTCAGATAAAGAACCATCATCTGAACGCATGGACTTATAAATATCTAAATAAGGTTGCTTGGTCCAGGCATCTTCTTTCCCTGATTCTTTTCGTGTACTTACAAAGTATAAGATATTATCATTAGATAAAACAGCTCCAAAATCAGTATGTTCAGAAGCATTGATGTTTACATCTTCCACTTTAAAAGTTTCATCAATATCAGCCAACATCGGTATATAATTAGGGTTTTGCATGTGGGCTTTTGCTCTAGCATCTTGAGGGGCTAATTTTGCAAATTCATCTAACTGTGCATTTGCAGCTTCATACTTCCCTTGAGATTTTAAAACCTGAGCATAACGGTAATAGGTCTCTGCACTCCCCTGTTCTTTTAAGGCCAAAGCATACCATTTAGACGCTTCATCCATATTATAAACATGGTAATAACTATCTCCCAATTGTTGGTAGACATAGCTATTGGCCTTCCCTGCTTCAACAAGTTCTAAATAACTATCAATAGCATCTACATATTGGTAGCTTTCGTATAATTTATCTGCTTTTTCTGTTTCCTTATTTTGTCCGTAGCTAGTGGCTACTATGAAGCACAAAGCTAAAACACGATATATTTTTTTCATTTTAAAACGTTTAATTGATTAGAAGAATCTAGGTGAAATGGATACTTTTTTCGCAAAATTTAGGTCGAATAACAACATAATTTCATGAGATCCTGAGGCATCTATATTTAAGTCTGACGTGGTATAATCATAGGCATATCCTATTCTTAATTCTGGCGTAATAGCAAAATTAGCCATAGCTCCAACAGCATCTTCTAAACGATAGGTGGCGCCTACTTCTAGTTTATCAAAAAATAAAAAATTAGCAGAAAGATCTAAAGATGAAGGTGCATTAAAAGCTGACTTTAGTAAGAATGAAGGTTTAAATTTTGTATTCTCATTAAGGTTAAACACATAACCTGCAGAGAA
Organism: Winogradskyella arenosi; assembly: GCF_003337305.1. Lineage (GTDB taxonomy): Bacteria > Bacteroidota > Bacteroidia > Flavobacteriales > Flavobacteriaceae > Winogradskyella > Winogradskyella arenosi. The sequence continues at coordinate 70,809 of NZ_QPJO01000003.1, forward strand.
GAAATAATGTAAAACTTCAGAACCGTATTCAAATTCTTGACCATTATTAGTCACATCTAAATAAGTACTTTTAAGCATGTTTGGTACTGAAAGTGATACGTAATATTTGTCGGTATAGTAAAAGGCTCCTGAACCTACATTTAGATAGGTATTATTTGTATTCTGGCTAAACGCTTCATCACTAGCATCTGGAACATAACCGTTACCAATATCACTAAACAAACCTATATTTTGGAACGTGGCTCCAGCTTTTACCCCAAAGGCTAAGCGGTGTTCCCCACCTAAATTAAGCGTATAGGAGAAATCTGCATACACATTATTTTCTTCTACAGGACCAATCTTATCAGAGATTACGGAGAGCCCTAGCCCTACGTTTTTTCCAACAGGACTGTGTACTGAAAGTGTTGCCGTTTTAGGCGCATCATTAATCCCTACCCATTGTGATCTGTATAACAAGCCAACCGATAAGGCTTCGTTAGAGCCTGCATACGCTGGGTTTACAACATTCATGTTATACATATACTGGGTATATTGAGGGTCTTGTTGTGCATTGGCACTCCCTAAAATCATAAGTGCTAAGGCGATTGTAAAATATATTCTTTTCATCTGTATTTTATATTGCTGTATTATCAATTATGATTAGTGAACTCTGTTTATAAAAACCCAACCTGTAGCTGAAGTCCCATCTTCTTTATCTATTCTATAGAAATAAGTACCATCTGGTAATTCTTCACCAGCGTTAGATTGCCCTTTCCATTGCGACGTGTAATTACCGCTAAAGTTGTAAACTTCTCTTCCGTGACGGTTAAAGATCTGTAAGTTTTGAACTCCGAATCCTGTTAAATCGAACGTATCATTTTTACCATTTCCATCAGGTGAGATACCTCTTGGAATCTCTTTACATGATAAACGTTCCGTGGTATAAGTTGTGGTTACAGAACAACCTCCAAAATCTACAGTCAATGAAAATTGTAAGGGAACTGTAACTTCAGGATAAGACGCTGCATAGTCTGAAACATTAAAGACTTCAGAATTGTCTCCTACTATAGTTCCATTGCCATCTCTCCATGTGTAGTTCGCTTCCTCTACACTGTAAGAATTCTCCACTGGCATAGCTATTAAAACATAGTCGGCATCATCACAAGCACCTTCAATTGTTGCTTCAATAGCATCTAGAATTGTAATATTAAACGTGCTTGACGTTCCTTCTACACAGTTAGCCACATCATCTAAAACTTCATAAACCACATCGTAATTCCCCATGCTACTCGCAGCAATGTTTATCTCCCCTGTCACCGGATCTATCGCTAAACCTGCTTCTGCACTAAACATACCGGTTAAGGTTGCCTCTGGAGAGAACTCTGGGAAAATAGACGTACTGTCTGCACAGTAAACATCTTCTTGATAGCTAAATGACGTTACAGGAATACTACTTTCTGTAATTGATAGCGTTACGATAAAGGTACCAGGCGCCATACAAGTTTCTGCATTAGCCTCTACGCTATACGTTACCTCATGATTACCAACTGTGGCTGTAGATAAGTCTAAAGCTCCAGTCGTTGCATTTACCGCTAGTGTTAATGAACTATACACACCACCTTCGGTAAAATCTGAAGCGAAACTTGGTAGAACCGTGTTTACTTCTAATACACAGAAAGATGATGCGCCATAGTCAAACAGTGTTACTGGGGTTGTAGCAGCGGTAAAATCTATAGTTGCCGTATATGTTCCGGCAGCGGTACATGTTGTTGCATCTCCATTAAAGGTATATGTTATTTCGTGTTGTCCGGCTGATGCAGAAGCCATATCAATAACTCCTGTTGAAGCTTCAATATCTAAGGTTGTTGAACTGAACACACCGCCTGTAGCAAAATCTGCTGCCAATTGTGGCGTTGGATTTTCTATAGCGACAACACAAGTCTCATTATAAGTGAAGGCTAATTCTGGAGTGAACGAATCGCTCACCACCACTTCGATTTCAGAACGAGGACCTTCACACCCTTGAGCATCGACGTAAGCTACATAATAGCTCACAGTTGCTGCTACAGAAGTATCTGGTGTTGGTGCCGTTGTAGAGCCTGTAGCTCCTACGGCATCTGTAAACCACCATAAGTCGTACACATCAGAAGCTGAAGCCTCTAAAGGTTGCGCGGTGTCGTTAAGGCAGTATTCTACAATACTTTCTACTGTAGGCTGATCTGCAATACCATTATAAGTAATTTCTAAATCGTAAGCACAATAAGCGGTTTGCCATGTAAAGCTATACACGCCTGGTTGTACAAAATCGGTAAAGCTTGTTGTGTTACTGTTGGCATCTGCAATAGTCACTGTTCCTGGATTAGACGCAGCGGCCACCCAAGTTCCAACACCACTTGCTTCAACATTAGCCACATCATCATCACACTCTAATGTAATCGGTGTAGTGACAATACCTGAGTGCGAACTGAAGTTTACAGCATCAAGGACGTTACCAATGTCATTCCCTTGTAAAGCTCTAAAGATAAATCGTGTCATTAGTTGACCTTCAGGAACCTCGTATGTGCCTGTAACCACTTCCCATGCTTGCATAAGCCCCAGGTGACTTGTAACTAAAGTATAAGGGCCTCCAATTGGTCCGGCAAAGAGTTCAATAGTATTCCCATCGAATCGCGCTAAATGGGCAAAACTATATTCAAACGTTGTGATTTCAGAACTATCAAAGTCTCTATAATAGCCTCTAATTTCTGAATCATTAGCATCGCTGTCCTCTTGATCTGATAAAAGTTGTACACACTGGCTTCCTTCATAAGGTTCAAACCCTGGTGCATTCAAAGATTCCCAAACAAAAATATTATTTGATGAAGTTAAGTTAGAGCGCCATCCTGGAACCGTGTTCATCGAAATGATGGTATTAACACCACTTAAGGTACTAAGGGCAGGTTCTTCAAAACCACCATTAATCGTATCAAATGCACATAAATCTTCAGGCGTTTTTACACAAATATTAAAATTATATGCTGTTGGCGTATCACTGTTTAAAGTCAATCCCAATTTATAGTCTTGTCCGACAATAAGTTCTGAACTGTACATCGCCAATAAAAGATTATCGTAACTACACGAGATTTCTTCTAAACTTCCTCCACCGTTATCTTTATATAAAGTCATAACAATTTCAGGATACACTGGGTTTCCGTTATTATCTCTTAGGTCTCCGTTAAAGCTGTTAATTTCTATAGCATGAATTAAGGATTCTGCTGTAAAACTAAACCAAACATCACCTCCGTTAACACCATCACAAGACATGGTTTCTGGTGAAGCACTCGCATTAATAAACGATACGGTTGTTACCGCTTCTTCACAGGTTTCTCCGTCATTTATAGGTAAGGTAAGCGCCTTAGACACATCGTCATTTCTAACAAAAATATAAGGACCAGACCAATAACTTTCATCTTCTGTACTACATAAAGCTCTTACAAAATACTCGTAAGTTGCCGCATTAGGATCGCTAAAATCAGCTGCTACCGGTGTGTAAGAATTGGTAGAAACTACAGTCCCTGATTGTGGAATTGTGGCGTTACCTAAAGGCTGAATAGCAACTTCCCATTGTGTTTCTGAGCCCGTTGGCGTCCATGATAATTCTGAAAATTCATTAATGGTTAAATCTGTAGGCTGCGGACAGCTAATATCGCCACAAATTGAAGTCCCTGTATAAACGGTTGTTCTCGGTATTAACCCTGTAGGACTTGAATAGATTGTAACCCCTTGATCGTTTAAAATATCGAATTGGTAATTTGCATATTGAGGTGCAGACCAACCAATAGTATCAAAATATAATGAGAACTCTACGCCTGAACATAATAATACGTTATACGTCACATCTTCTTCACCTGTAAATGGTAAAGCCTGTGATACTTGATTGTTTTGTGTAATTAATAATTCTGAAGAAGTACTCCCGTCACTTGTTAATACAAAAGTGTACTGACAAAGGTTTTCAAAGCTACATTTTGTGGTCACTTCACTTGGTCCTGTCCACATTCCGGTAGCTCCACTACAAACTGCACGTACATAAATATCATACATGGTTGACGCCTCTAAACCTGAAATGGTAAATGGATTAGTTGTAGCTTCAAATAAATAACTCGGATCCGTATCTCCAACAGGAGCGTCAGAACCTGCTGGTTGCACTGAAATCTCCCAAGCCGTTTCAGATCCATTAGCCTCCCAGCCGACTTGCACTGAAGTATCTGTAATGGCACTTAAAGTCATATTCGTTGGCTCTGGACATTCTGGTACATCTTCAATATGCACATTATCGATCACTAAAGTTTGTCCTCTATATGAATTTGTACTTGCAAAGTAAGGTACATGAAAAGCAATATTGACATCTCCTGAGATTCCTGCAGGGAAGTTGATGATCTTCACTTTGTACGCCGTATTATTTATCAGCACCGTATCATCATCAGAATCGTAAAGTACGGTTGTAAATTCCTCTAAACCGACCCCATTAGTCGATAATAAGACTTCTAAATCTTCTGTAAAAAAGCTATCGTTAACTCTGTAATAATAACGTAAACGTTGGTTTTCTGTAATGGTTATCGTTGGTGAAATTAACCAATCTTCATTTTGCCCGTTAGAACCTGTAAAGATTGCTGCGGCTTGATCTCCTTCATAAGGAAAAGATCCACTATTTAATTCCCAAGTTTCATCGTCTGAATTATCATTAATAACAATCCAACAATTTTCTGATTCAGAATCCGAATTAAATGTTTCAACAAAAGGTGCAGTAAAAGCCGTACATAGTGTTCTAAACATTACGGGACCTACCCATTCACTATCGCCAGAATCGCAAATTGCTCTAACATAAACCTCATAATCTTTATCTGAATTTAAGTTACTCGCTGTAAAGTTAGTCGCATCCGCAAGTGCTCCAGATCCTGAAGGGACACCTGAACCCGCTAATTGTACAGCCACCTCCCAAGAGGTTTCATTATAGCCTGCAGACCATGAAATACCTGCACTATCCGTTAACACGGTATCTACCATAATATCGGTAGGATTTGGACAACTCGGTGCATCTTGAATACTGACATCATCTAGACTTAAAACAGACCAGCTTCCTGTAAATTCTGGTGGAACTCTAAAGGCAATATAAACCGTTCCTGAGCCTTCAATGATTAACGATTTTTCTTCATAACTCGAATTGGTGAAAATTTCTAAAGGTGAAATAACCGAAAAACTAGAAGGATTCGTGTTGGTTGTAGACATTAAAACTTCCAAGCCAAATCTTGGTGATCCGGCAAAGAATGAAAAATCTGCTCGGTACTTATAGGTCAATTCTTTTACACCGTCTAAATTAATAGCTGGTGTAATAAGAAAATCATTAAATTCTGATGGTGGTGACGTCACAGAAGTCTGTAATAACGCATGAGACTCATCTATTAGCCAAGTGTTACCATCATTGTTAGCATCAATAATCTCCCAACAGAATTTTTGAGTTCCAGCATCTTCATCATTAAAGCTTTCGAAGAACGGTGTGTCATAAGATTCACATAGTGTTGTAAAGGTTACCGGACCAACCCACATACTAGTATCGTCTTCGCCACAGTAAGCTCTTACGTAAAATTCATAACGTGTTCCTGGGTTTAAACCTGATGCGATATATGGAAAATTACTGGACACTAATAGTCCTGCCTCCGTAGGTATACCTGTTCCTTCATTTTGAATTGCAACCTCCCATTGTGTTTCTTCGTCACCTGCCGTCCATAATAACCAAGCAGAATCAGTGGTAATACTAGACTCTAAAACGAATGGGTTAAGCGGATCTGGACAAGTTGGTCTATCTTCAATCACCACATCATCAATAGAAAAACGCAATGCCGTTTCCGTGGTATTCGGTTCTACAACAAAAGCGATATTCACATTACCAATAACCGTTTCTGGAATGTCTACAATAATTTCCTGAAATGAGGTATTGTTAACAGTCGTCGGTGGTAAAAGTTCTGTTGTAAAATCTTCAACACCTACACCTGTTGTAGATAGTTTTAATGTATAGGTAGAAACTCCTTGCGTCGCTCTATACTTATAACGAATTCGTTTTTGAGTTCCGTCAAAATTAATTTGAGGTGTGACATAGTAATCATGATTACTGTACTGGCTATTGTTGGTTTGTACTGTGGCATACCCTCCAATAAATGCCCAAGTTGTTCCGTCTCCGTTAGCGTCAATGGTTGTCCAACATGGTTCTGGATTGGCATTATTGGCATTATCAAAACTAGTAGCGTAAGGTGTATCGAAAACTGAACATAAGGTTGTAAAACTTACTGGAGTGCTCCAAATTCCTGGCGTTCCACCACAAATTGAACGCACATATAAATCGTAAGATGTCCCAGATTCTAAACCGGTGTTGATTGCTACGTTGGTATTTGTTGTCGTTGCAGTTCCTGAAGTTGTAGGTTCCCCTGAATTTGCAGGAACTACAATATACTCCCAAGAATCTGAAAAACTACCAATGTTATCCCATGAGAAATTAACACTACTATCGGTTAAGTTTGAATATGTAATAGCACTAGGAGGTGCACAAGTTGGTGCTGAAACTTCTAGTGAGAAACAAATACCTGCAGAGCTCGATAATTCTGATGATACCACAATGATATATGTTTGTCCGGCCGTTACTAATAAATTAGAAATAGTTTTAGGATCGTAAGACGCTGATGTCGTTACCCCAGCGACACAACTTACTCCAACATCTTCACAGCTATCGTAAACAAACAATGAACTTCTAGAGTTATAACAATCAGAATCTCCTCCTCCTCCTGGTTCTACAAAAGTGGTTTGCGTTAAGCTTATTAAACCGTCTTGAGGAGCTGTATAACTTAAAAAGATTTTATTACCTGCTAAATAATTAGTGGTTGATGAACCTAAAACGCAGTTAGAACCTTGTGTAGAATAGACCACATCAGGATTTGTCCAATTGGCTAAGTTATCTTGTAAAATATACGGTGTACTAGAAATATCTGAAATGTCTATAGGCGCACCACAAGACAAACCATATTTTAAGGTTTTAAACGTATAAGGTCCTGTAAAAGCACTTTCGGTATCATTATTGCAAATAGCGGCTAAATACACATCGTACTCCGTATCTTCATCTAAATTGTTTAAAGTATAAGAAGTCCCTGAGATAGGAATACCACTTGCTGCAGGCACCCCATCGGTTGGTAATACTTGAATTTCAAAATCTGTTGCTGACGGGTGTGACCAAGAAATCTCAGCGCCATTTACCGTAATCCCATCGACAAGCACATTATCATCCTCAAGTTCTTCACAGCCTTCAACCACCGCAAAATCATCTACAAACCACTCATCTCCGGATGGCGTTGCGCCGTTTTGTGTGTTGATAGCTACAAAAGCAATATAAATATCTAATCCAGTAGGGATTCCTGGTGGAATCTCAATGACCTTTTTTTCATAATTGGTTTGCGCTCCTTGGTTTAAGGTTGTTTCGGTATAACTTTGAAGAACAACATTAAAACCGTTAATATCAGGTTGCGCTCCGGTAGAAATTCTTATTTCGTATTGCGCCCCATTATCAGCTTCACTGGCTTGTTTGGTATAAAAATGAATTTCTCCATTTTCTGGAATACTCAATTGCGGCGATACTAGAAAATATTGTCCGGTATTTTGATCTCCAATATTATCTGCACTAGGATTTACAGAAACAGCATTAGTCCCTAAATAACCGTCTGTGGTTGACGACCAATTGATATTTGAATTGTTGTTTCCGAAAAGCGTCCAATTCGCAGGAATACCACTATCAAAATTCTGTGATAGTTGCGCAAAGCTTTTCCCTGAAAAGAGTAGAAAGAATGTAAACAATACAATGCATTGTATTTTCCCTATATGAAGTTTTTGTTTCGAAAACTTTAATTTAAAAGGTGAGGTTAGGAAAACTAAATGATTTACTGCAACAGAGGATTGTAACTTATTTCTCATGTCGTTAAAGTGTCAGTATTAGAGTTAAATTAGATATTCTATCCTCTAAATATACACGAAATAAACACTGAATAATATAGTGTGTCTTTGCTATTTACTGAATTTTAAAAGTCAAAAACAAACAATAAACCCCTGTACTATATACACTTACAACATTTTACCCCTAAAAAAACCAAATCTTAGCTTTGTTTTTGATTTTGGACGCTTTTTAGTTTTGATTTAAGTAATTTAATGGCCGTTCTATTCTTTCTTTCAATAAATAAGACGCCTAAAATAATGATAAAAATAAGGATTAAAATCCAATAAAGCTGCTCCTTATATTGCAGTTTAAGGAGGTTAAGATCTTGGTTTTGCACCTTATGACTTTCTTCAATTGAAGCACTAATAGAGTTCCGCTCTGAGACTTTTATTTCTAATTGCGTTTTAGAATACAGCTCATAATATTTTTGGTAGGCTTCCCATTGATTTAAGGCTAAATAATTCTCAAAAAGTCCATTGTAGATCCCTAAATTTAAGACTAAATCCCCTACCGTTTTAGACTTATGGTACGCCGTTTGAAGTAAGTTTATGGCTTTCTCATACTCCCCTTCTTGGGTGTATACTTCTGCCAATCCTTTTTGAGCAAAGGCAATTAAACTATTCGCATTTTCTAACTGCGCAAAAGCTATAGATTTTTGAAAACTGTTTTTTGCAGCCTTATATTCTGAGAGTAGCGTATAGCAATTACCCCGATTATAATAGGCAATACTTAAATTAGCATTGACCTCTTCACGTTTTAACCGCTCGTACTCTTTGATTCCCTTATCAAAATACTCTAAAGCAATATCACAGTTAAGGTTATCTTTATAAATAAATCCTTTTACAATATAACTATTTGCCAAATGCTTTCCTACCGAATCGCGCACGGGGTAAAGCAAAGCGAGTTCTTCGGTTTCCTCCAAATAGTCAATAGATTTGTCAAAAATTTTCAGTTGTTGGTATAAAATTCCTGTTCGGAAAAGAATCTGAATTTGCAGGACCTTATCATCTATGTCTTTAGAAAGTGCATTGGCCTTTATGATATACGCTAAAGCACTCTGATAATCTCTTTTAGACGTATAAGCCAAAGTCATTAACATTAAGGCTCTAACTCTGGTTTTAATGGAGTAATGCTCGTTATTATAAATAGAAACTCCTAATTCTATAGATTTATCTGGGTTTTCGTAAACGTGACGGCGACTCGCCTTTAATAAACTATCTATCCTTTGATAGCTTTTCGGTAAATTATACCCCCAACAAACCCCTTGTATACTAAAACAAACGAAGAGCACTATATATGTAAATTTTGCCATCATTCGGTTTTAGATTTTGGTTGATTTGCTTTTCTTTCCTCTTGAATAAGTTTTATAAACGTTACAGGTGACATCCCTACTACCGATTTAAACACGGTTGCAAAACTACTATGCGACCCATACCCGCTTTCTTCAGCTAAAAAACTAATTTTATAATTAATATAATTAGAATCATTTTTAAGCTTTGTAATGATGTAATTGATACGTAATTTATTAATGAAGGTATTAAAGTTATCATTGTAATGCTTATTGATAACTCCTGAGAGATACTTTGTATTTGTTTCAAATTGGCCCGCTAGCACCGCTAATGACATATCCTTGTTTAAAAACCTTTTAGAACTTTCAAAACGCTTCAACTTTGCTAAAATAGTTTTCTCTGTTTCTTCAGGAATATTAATACGTTTTTTACTGACTTTTTTAGTAGGCTTAACCTCTAAGAAATTATTCTTTGTAATTTCTATATAATTAATAATCTCGTTTAATCGTTTTTTACGAGCTTCACTTTTAAACACTATAAACACAGCAATTAATACTACAACCAATACCACCAACCATAAGATATACCCATAATTTGTATAGGTTTGTTTTTGTGCATGTAGTACGATTTCATTTTGTTCGGTAATAAGATTATAAAAGGTATTAACGGCTTCTTGTTCTATTAACTCAGTTTGCGTATTGAGCACCATAAATTTGTCATTATACACTTTGTGTTGGCTCTTTTTATTCGAGGCCAAATAACTAATAGACAAATACTTATTAATTTCTAATAACAAAGGTACATTACCTATAATTTCTGCAAAGCGAGAAGCAATAAAGAAGTTTCTTTCGCTATCATCAAAGGCCTTTTGATTAAGGTTAATACGTCCCAATTCTTTATAAGCCAAGGCTTTTTGTTGAAGATTATTAATTTTACTATTCGGAATTAAACTTAAAGTTTTATGTAGATATGTTGCGGCAGAATCTACAGCCGCTGTGTTATTAAAAAGCTTGACTTTCGCTAAATACAATTTAATTTTTTGATCAGGGGAAGCTTTGTAAGTGCTTTTAAACCGTTTTTCTTCCTCATTAATCGCTAAAAAGGCTTCTGCACTTAACCGCCGATCTACGTAATAATTAATTTGTTCTAAAGCAATTAGACGACCTACAGGATCTTTAAAAGCTGGTTTCACTTTTTCACTAAGTGCTTTAGCTTTTAGCACATAATCTTGAGATTGGGAATCTAAATACAGTTGCCTTAGAAGAGTGGCTTTAAAAATATAATGTTCTACTTGCAAGGCCGGAGCCACTGAATTTAAATGATTAGAATTTTTAAACGCATACTTAATGGCGCTATCCATATTTCCCTTTACCAAATAACTTTGAGCTATAATAAGGTGGAGTTGCGAGACTTCTTGTAATTGGTCATGGGTTCGTAAAATATGCTCGGCTATTTTAATGGATTCATCAGGATCAGAATACACTAATTCTTTTGCTTTATCAAGAAGGTCATTATCTTGGGCATGCCCTACAGTGGTTAAGCACAAGCATGCATACAACCCAAAAAGGTAGATAATTTTAGAATGAAAAATATAGCGTTGTTTCATTATCAATATCACCAGCAATTCTTATTTTACTTGATGAAATTAAATTTAAAACCATTAAGTAATTGCCGCTTACGCAGTAAATATAATAAACTTTATTAAAGCGTACTTTTCTTATAACTTTTGAATGCTATGAAATAGTATAAAACAAAAAAACAAACCTTATAAGACACTGGTACTAAAAAACACACAAAAGAATAAGAAATTTACTTTTTCTAATTCTCATTTTAAATAATGTACGGGCATAAAAAAGGATAACATACTAATGTTATCCTTTTTAAAAATTTTATTGTAATTAAGACTTATTCCTTAATCACTTTAAAGGTTTGCTTTGCACCGTCAATAGTGACTTTTACAAAATAAACACCTTCATTAAGGTTATTCATTTGTACTGAAGCATTTAAGCTATTTGGTGCTTGTTGCATCACTTGCTGACCAATCATATTATAAACGCTAATACTAGAAATAGCTTGCTTTGCCTCTAAGCTCAGCGTATTTACTACGGGGTTTGGATAAAATTTAAATCCTTCAAACGTATTTAAGTCTACGTTTAATGTCGCATCTGGATAAACAAACAATTCAAACTCCGCAGCACTAGAAGCGTGCACACTAATTAAATACGTAGTTCCAGCAACGAAGTCTCCAGATCGAGATCCTGATAAATAACAGCTTGTTAAACCTTCAATATCATTATCAATTGTAGAACAGTCGTTTCCATTAAATACTGAAAATGAGGCTGAACCTGATACTCTAGTAAACTCAAAGTTATAAGTTCCCGTGTAGTTTGGTGTAAAGCTATACCAAACCGTTTCTCTTGTAGTACTACAGTTTTCTGCTGATGGATACGCATTTTCCATATTTCCAGAAATAGCATTATTTCCATTTTCATCAATAGATTCTGCTAATACTACTGGTGAAGAACAATCGTTATTTGCTACTGCGTCTGGCAGTTGCCATGCACATAAGTTAAAGTCAATCCCTACGCCTGTTTGGCTCGTTTGTACCATTACATAGTAACTAAGGTTCTGATCTAATGTAAGAATCTTATTTGCTGTAGAACATCCTCCAGTAATATCAATTAACGTTCCACAAGCCCCTTCATATATCGCAAAAGAACTTGATGGTGTAGTACTTAATCGGTCTAAAGAGAATTCATATAAACCTGAAACTTCAGGATTAAAAACATACCAAACATCCCCATAACCTTCAGTTTCACAAGCATTCCCTGCAGACAATGTCGCACCAACAGTACTTCCTGTAACTTGGTTGTTACATGCATCGTCAGTTGAAACAAAGAACTCTATAGCTCCTGAACATTCGTCATTTACTGGAGCCTCTGCTGCTGCTCTTAAACAAATATTGAAATCTTGAGCATATTCGCCATTAAGTCGAGTATTGTTTCTAACATAATAGATATTTCCGATGGTTAAATCGGTTAACGTTACATAATTAGACGTATAACAGTTTAAGCTTGTTAAGGCGCCACATGTTCCTTCTAATAATTCTGTAGCCTGAATAGTTCCACCACCACCAATAGCTGCTGTGATATCTAAATACTCTAATACAATAATTTCGCTTGTTGCTTCAAAACTAAACCACACATCATTAGTATTGTCTGTGGTTGAACCACAAGTATTAGGGTCTGAAATAGACTCTGTAGCCCCAGCATTTGTAGCACTTGTTAAAATAGTACAAGACCCATCGGTATTTACTGTTAAACTCAATGGAGCATCACAGTCGTCGTTAGACGGAGGACAATAAAAATACGCGCTATCCGTATAAAGACAAGTTGTATCTTGGTTATTTGTCACGGTAAAGTTTACAGTAGAACCGCTTTCATAAGGTCCCATAGTAACGATACCTGTTGCAGTAATATTTGCAACATCAGCAGTTGTCGTTACATCATCAGATAAAGTTAAAGATGTTGCGCTCCCTAGGTAAGATACCTCTACATCTATAGAGAATTGACCGTTATCACAGTCTGCTACTGGTGTTAAAGTTCCTAACGTAGGATTTACACAGCTATTCGCAGTAATAATTAAATCGTAAGTATAAGTTCGTGAAGCAGAGGAGTTACTTAAAACAATAAAGTACGTATTTCCGGCTAATAAAACCACATCAGTTAAGTTCCTTGAGGTACCAGAATAAGACCCCTCATAATCTACACACTCTGTAGCAGAATCTGGACATCCATTTAACACATGAACACTAGAACCGTTATTTGAGATATTAGTCAAATTAATATCAATAGAAGTATCTACAGTAGGTGTTACACTATAAAAGACATCCTTACCATTCATATAAGAGTTACTACATGGACTTTCATCAATATTGTTTTCGTAATTATCAGTGTTTCCGCCAGCTTCAATAAAAGGAAAAGAAGTAATTTCTATAGGGTTACTACATGTTGCTCCCGGAAGTGGTGCTGAGCGTGTTGTAAAACTTTGCTCTGTACATCCCGTTGCTGCACCTATAGCGTTAAAAGGAACAATATTAACATAGTATAACGTCTCATAAGTTAAGTCTGATAACGTATAGCTCGCTTCTGATGTTGTGGCTTGATTAACAATATCAGTACCCCCTTGTGTCGTTCCAACAGATACGGTATACCCTGTTGGTAATCCTGTAGCTGCTTGCCATGATAAAGTAACATCAGCATCTACACCTGTAGCACCATCAACTGGAGTTGTTAATACAAAATCACAGTTTGGCACAGCATTAGAGGTTTGTGTAATACTCACATTATCTATAAGTAATACTTGTCTGAAACCAGACACATTTGTTACTGTATTTACAAATCTTACTTGAAAATCACTGCCATCAGCAATAGTCCCTGCGTTAATAGTCCCAGTAGATTGACAAGTATCAGAATCAATAAAGATGTAATTAGAAGCATCTATAGTAGTGAGGTTTATCCATGATAGACCACCATCAGTAGAATATTCTAACACTAAACTTCCCCAATTGGCACCAGGCCCTGTAAAAGTAACTGGCGGGAATTGGCTAACCTGCTCAAAGATATTGTAACTAAAACTTACCGTAAGGTCTGTTCCGTTAGAAACCCCTGTATAATTGTTAGAAGTTAATGTTGTTGTTACACCAGCGGGAGCATAAGAAAAAGCACTTAAGCCTTCATCTCCACAAGTAAAACCAGATGTCGTCACTATTTCTCCTATCCACCCTTCTGGGGATTGATTGTTTGTTCCATTGTCAAAATCATCTATGATCTCAATTTGAGCAAAAGATGACGCACTTAATAGCATCATTAAATAAATCGTAATTTTCTTCATTGATTTTTAATTTAAATTAATTAGTAGTCTTTTATGACATAGTTAGTTTAGCATGGTTCTAAGATATAACCATATATTCTGTATCTAAAGGGCTTGTTTTTGGTATTTCCCGAATTTCAAAAGCAGAAAACACACCATAAAACACTGTGAATCAATTAATTAAACCGAATGCAAATCATTTAACAAAATGCTAACAATTTATTTATCTTTTTAGCTTAATAATGAAATATCAGCATGTTTTCACCACAATTGATACTGAATTCTCTAAAGAATTAACAGAAAGAAAAGAACTAAAAATAAAATTAACTTTTACACAGAAGAAATACCAAAAAGCTTTGAATCATGACTTACATTTTATAAAAATAACCTCATGGGACGACGATGGTTTTTCAGTATTTATTATAAATAACAATGATGAATCTCATGATCTTCAAAATGTATTCATCAGATTTTTTTTAGTCGATTTTAGATTGAGAATGTTTTTACATCTTATTTATTAAGATTGCTTAAGTCACACTATTTTCAAATACCACAGAGCGATAAAAAAAGATTTTCTTAATAAAAGACAAACTCCGAAAGACTACAGACTACTCCTTATTAAATAGCACGCCTTAATTTTTTCAACATAAAAACAGCGCGACAAGACTAATAAAGTATACTGAAAATGATTTATTAGGACGATTAAGCTTGAAGAGTCAGTACGAGAAAGTTGCAAAAAATAAAATAATAAGAACCGATTCTATATATTATCCATCATTTACAAAGCTAAAACACCCCTATTGGCCTAGCTTAAAACGCAAAAAACCCACAACTTTCGTTATGGGTTTTAATTTGCGGAGAAAGAGGGATTCGAACCCCCGGAGGTGTGACCCTCAACAGTTTTCAAGACTGCCGCATTCGACCACTCTGCCATTTCTCCGAGCGTCTCATCAGGTATTCCCTGATTGCGGGTGCAAATATATAACCCTTTTTCAGTTTGACAAAATTTTTTTCGACCTTTTTTCAAAAAAAATCATTTTATCAATTTATATCTCAAAAATATCTCCGTTTTCAAAAAGCATCGTATTTTCGGCACAATAAATGTTTCACTTATTTTGGTATTAAAACCAACACTTTATGAAAAAATTGCTTGCCCTAAGTTTCTTCATTTCTACATTATATAGTTTTGCTCAGAATAATACAATTGCAGCCGGAGAAAAACTTGTCTTTACGGCCTCTTATAATATGTCTGGACTTTTAACAGATATTGCTGAGGTAAAAATGGAAACTAGTGAAGTTAAAACTTCAAAAACTACCCTACTCCGTTTAAAATGCACAGCAACAACTTATAAGAAATGGGATGACTTTTTTAAAATTAGAGATATTTATGAAAGCTATGTTAATCCTAAGACCCTAACGCCTTATCTATATAAGAGAGATATTAGCGAAGGTGGCTATTATAAGTTTATGCAATACAAATACAACCATAAAGCCAACCTTGTAAAAAGCCTTAAACGTAAAAAAAAGAAAGACGGGACCACCTGGGACGAGAATAAAGCCGTAAGAATAAGTACAGGAACTAAAGATATTGTGAGCCTCTTATACACCTTAAGAAACTTAGACATCCATAAAGCTACACCTGGCGATCAACAAGAATTCACTGTTTTATTTGACAATAAAGAAACTACGGTTGTAGTCTCCTATATAAAGAAAGAAACAATCTCTACAGCATTAGGCAGTAAAGCTTGTTACAAACTTAGCTTCGCGCTTAAAGGAAACGATATCTTAAAAGGCAATAATGCAAACTTACTATGGCTTACAGCAGATGCCAATAAAGTTCCTGTGTATGCTAAATTTAAAATCCCTGTTGGGAATGGCGAATTAAAAATAACTTCAGCAACAGGTTTAAAACATTAATACAACATGAAAAAGATTCTTATTATTCTAGGTTTTATTGGCGCAATATTAGCAGTTATTTTTTCGGTGACTCCTTTATATAATATTGCTCTTATGCCGCTAATTGTCGCTTTTGTTTGCGGTATAGCCCTTGTATTTATGACTAAAACCGCAGCATCTAAACCCAAAGCTATTCAGTATATTTTTCTGTTGGTGATCATCGCTTTAAGTATCACTATATACAAAGCCGTATTCAACACTTCCGAAATTGGAGATATTGAACAACTAGAACAACGTGACGAACAAAACCTTGAAGACTCTAAAGAACTTTTAGAAGATATTGAGATTGATGAGAATTTTTAAACTTTAGATAATTTTTAAAGCGTAAGACTTTTACTGCTGAACATGAAAACACTTATTGCTTCTGTATTGATTTTGGTTGGCTCTTGTGCCAACTTAAGACACAGTGAAAAAATTAAAAATCTAAAAGAAAGCATCAGCTATAAAGATAAGGCCGTAGTTGAGCAATATCTTAACAGTATTACACCTGAAGATTTAGAACTTCATCTTAAAGAAATTTCACAAGACAAATACAAAGGCCGTAAAACCGGCGAAGAAGGACATAACCAGGTATGCGATTATATTAGGAGTCACTATAAAGCGCTAGAGATTCAACCTCCTGTTTCGCATTCTAACTATTATCAAATTGTCCCAGAATCGGCTTTACCCAATAACCTAAAGGCCTCACAAAATGTTATTGCCTATATAGAAGGTTCGGAATACCCCGATGAGTATGTTTACATTTCTGCCCATTCTGACCATGAAGGTATTATTAATGGTGAAATTTACAATGGCGCTGATGATAACGGCTCTGGTACCGCCGCAGTTTTAGAAATTGCTGAAGCCTTTAAACATGCAGCTCTAGCCGGACACCCTCCTAAACGCAGTATCGTATTTTTACACGTTACCGCAGAAGAGGTAGGTTTATACGGATCGCATTATTACACCCAAAACCCCATATTTCCACTAGAAAATACCACAGCAACTTTAAATATAGATATGATTGGCCGTGTAGATACAATTCATAAGGAGAATGAGAACTACCTCTATCTTATTGGCGCCGATAAATTAAGTACCGAGTTGCATTACATTGCCCAGAAGGCCAATACTACCTTTACCCATCTTAATCTAGACTACACTTATAATAAAGACAACGATCCTAATAGGTATTATTACCGCTCTGACCATTATAATTTTGCCCAATATGGCATTCCTGTTATCTTTTTCTTTAATGGAGAGCATGAAGATTACACCAAACCTACCGATACGGCCGATAAAATTAACTACCCCCTCCTAGCCGAACGCACGCAATTTATATTTGCCACGGCATGGTATTTAGCCAATTCTAAAACTTCACTTTCTAGAGAGATTCTCTGATGTTAAAATTTACGAAAAACACAGAAGCTCCGCATTAAAGGCGCTGCTATTTTTTGTAGATTTAAGGCTTAATTTATAAGTCGCTGCATTAAGCCGCAACTTTATTACAAATCACTCTATTTTTATACATGAAAAAACTATTACTCTTAGGCTGTGCATTTTCCATAGTCGTAGGTTGTGGTACGTCCTCAAAAGGAAATCCTACAACAGTAGCAACGGAAATAAGTACTCCTGTAGACCCATCTCAATTTGCAGAACACATTAATTCCGAAGAACTCAAAACCCTACTATATAAATACGCTTCGGATGAATTTGAAGGTAGAAATACAGGAGAAAAAGGACAAAAAATGGCTGTTGAATACCTAAAACAGAAGTATCTCGCAATGGATATTCCTTCTCCTTTAGGAGGTGATGATTATTTCCAAGAAGTCCCTTTAGAAAAACAACAGGTTGCAGAAGCACAATTTTCTGTAAACGGCACAAGCTTTAAGAGTTTTGAAGATCATATTGTCTTAGCCTCTTCAGAAACTACAGAAATGACACTCGATCAGATTGTATACGTAGGTTATGGAATAGACGACACTAACTATTCCGATTATAAAAACAACGACGTAAAAGGCAAGTTTGTTTTAGCCAAAGCGGGAGAACCTAAAGATAGCGATGGTAATTACATCACTTCAGGAACATCGGAAGACACCAAATGGTCTAACGGACGTCAATCATTAGCAAGTAAAAGAGATGCTGCAAAAAACCATGGCGCACGCGGTCTTATTTATATGGATGACAACTTGTTTTCTAGATATGCTTCTTTTTACCAAAGGCAAGCCGCTAGCGGAACCGCCGGACGTCTATCCTTAAAGAGTAAGGATCAAACCATGATTATGATGATGATTAATGCGAATTTAGGTAAAGTAATTTACGCTTCTATTGCTGAAGATGCACAACCTAAAACATTAGACACTGACATTGCACTTGCTATAGAAAACAAGTCTGAAACAATTATGTCTGAAAATGTTGCGGCCTACATCAAAGGTTCTGAGAAACCCGATGAAATTCTTGTGATTTCTGCACATTTAGATCACGAAGGTATTAAAGACGGAGAAGTATATAACGGCGCTGACGACGATGGCTCTGGAACCGTAGCCATTTTAGAAATTGCTCAAGCTTTTAAAGCGGCAGAAAAAGCAGGATACGGCCCTAAACGTTCAGTGTTATTCTTGCACGTTACAGGAGAAGAAAAAGGCTTATTAGGCTCGCGTTACTATACAGACATCGATCCTATATTTCCTTTGGAAAACACCGTCTCTAATTTAAACATCGATATGATTGGACGTACCGATCCTAACCGTACATCAGGAACTCGAAATTATATTTATTTAATAGGAAGCGATAAATTAAGTACCGATTTACATAACATCTCTGAAGCTGCAAACACGAAGTATGTACAGTTAGAGTTAGATTATACTTATAATGATGAAAACGATCCCAACCGTTTTTACTACAGATCGGATCATTATAATTTTGCTAAGAATAATATTCCGGCTCTATTTTATTTTAATGGAACTCATGACGATTACCATAAACCTTCAGATACACCAGACAAAATTCAATACGATTTATTAGAAACACGTGCTAAACTTGTCTTCTACACGGCTTGGGAAATTGCCAATAGAAAAGAGCGCCCTATTGTAGATAAAGCAGGAAAATAATTTACATCACCTTATTATAGCAAAAAGCCGCTCCTTATTTTAGAGCGGCTTTTTTGATTCCTAGAATTCGATAATCCCTGTCGTTATATCTAAAATCACACAAATCATAGCTTTTAAAACCTTACAAACAACAGATTACACCAAAACTTAGTATTTCAGTTTGGTCCACAAAAAAAGCCTTTCATTTCTGAAAGGCTTATTACTTTTGGGTGGAAGACCGGGTTCGAACCGGCGACTTTCGGTACCACAAACCGACGCTCTAACCAGCTGAGCTACAACCACCATTTTAATTGGGTTGCAAAGATAATTGAATAGTTAATATCTGCAAACATTTTTTCGAATTATTTTAAATCAAATATCGAATTTACGGCCACATAACGCTCAACTGTATAACCCTCAGCATGTTCCACACCAATTAATCTTCCTAAATTTCTTGCTCTATAGTCTACGCTATCCGTGAAGTTTTTACTAGATATCGGAGTTTCAGGCTCTTGACTATCCGGATCAAAAAATTGTGTCTTATACGCTAAAACCGAAGCCTTCTTTTTTTCCATATATCCCGTAACATCAACCACAAAATCCGGTTTTATATCTTTCCATTGTATATAATGGTATACCGCTTTTGGACGCCAAGGATCTTGTGCCCCTGTTTCGTCATCATAATGGGTTTCAATTTTCTTTAAACCACTTAAAAAACAAGCATCACTGACCAACTGACTCCCTTTTGGATGATCTATATGCCGATCGTCAATAGCATTACAAAGTACAATTTCTGGGCGGTAGTAACGGATCATTTTAATCAACTCTAACTGATGTGCTTTATCATTCTTAAAAAAGCCATCGGCAAAGCGCATATTAATTCTAGAATGCACGCCTAAGATTTTAGCGGCATCAAAAGCCTCTTGATCTCGCGTTTCTGCTGTACCTCGTGTTCCTAACTCGCCCCGAGTCAAATCTATAATGCCTACTTTTTTTCCTTTGGCCACTTCTTTGGCTAAAGTGCCTGCACAACTTAATTCTACATCATCAGGGTGCGCTCCAATCGCTAATAGGTCTAATTTCATCTTCAATTTTATTTATCTGAATGTCAAAAATATTAAAAAGAAGACAGATTGTCGATTTCTTTTTAGTTCGCAAACGTTAGCGTCTGAAAATAAGTTGATTTTATGACCAAAATCACTAAAAAAATGAAAAACGTCTCATAAAATCAAAGTATGACTTTCGTCATAAAAAATCCTTCTTAATGCCTTTACCTTTACACCATAATTAAAACAGAGCATTCGTTTGAGCTTTGAAAAGTCTATATAATAAAGAACATTTTTAACGTCTAACGTTAGAGTTTCAAAAAACATAGCCTGTAAAGCACATTCCTATCAGGATTACAAAATAAAGGCGCCTTGATCCTACTCTTTTTTAATTGTATTGTGAAAGCCATCATAATGGCGAGTTAAACTTAATATGAAATAAAAAAAAATTAAATCATGGAAACTTTATTAAATAACCCAATTATGAAAACAAGAGATCTGACAAAGTACGGCCTAAAAGACACCACGGCACATTGGAACCTTTCTCCTGAAGAATTGCAACGCATTACAATAGAAAAAGGCATGGGAAAAGAAACCGCCAATGGTACCCTCGCTATTAATACCGGAAAATACACCGGACGTTCTCCTCAAGACCGTTTTATTGTAAAAGATAACTATACTGAAGATCGTGTATGGTGGGGAAAAACGAATAAAGCCATCTCTCCAGAAAACTTTGATCATTTACAGGCTGAAATTACAAAATACTTAAGCGGAAAAGAAATTTATGTAAGAGATGCTTACGTTTGTGCAGATCCTGAATATAAAACGAATGTAAGAACCGTAACTGAACTTCCTTGGTCTAACATGTTTACTTATAATATGTTTTTAAGATCTGACGAATCAGAATTAGAAAACTTTGAAGAAGAATGGTTAGTACTATGTGCTCCAGGATATGAAGCTACAGACCCTAAAGCCGTTGGTTTGCGTCAAGGAAACTTCTCAATCTTAAACTTTACTAAAAAAATAGCTTTAGTTGGTGGTTCTGCTTATACAGGTGAAATTAAAAAAGGAATTTTCTCTTCTTTAAACTTTATCCTTCCTGTTGAAAAGAATGTATTACCAATGCACTGTTCTGCTAACGTTGGCGAAGCAGGAGACACAGCAATCTTCTTTGGATTATCTGGAACAGGCAAAACAACTTTATCTGCCGATCCAAAACGTAAATTAATCGGTGATGATGAGCACGGATGGACTGCTGAAAACAACATTTTTAACTTTGAAGGTGGATGTTATGCAAAAGTAATTGACTTATCTGAAGAAAAAGAACCAGATATCTTTAGAGCTGTTAAGCCAGGCGCTATATTAGAAAACGTAGTCTTCAAAGACAATGGAGAAGTTGATTATATGGACAGCAGCATCACACAAAACACACGTGTAAGCTACCCTATTTATCATATCGATAATATTCAAAAGCCTTCATTTGCAGGAAACCCTAAGAATATTTTCTTCTTAACAGCAGATGCCTTTGGGGTATTACCTCCAGTATCTAAGTTAACTCCAGGTCAAGCGGCTTACCACTTTATCTCTGGTTACACAGCTAAAGTAGCAGGTACAGAAGCTGGAATTACAGAACCTGTACCATCATTCTCTGCTTGTTTTGGAGAGCCATTTATGCCATTACACCCAACGGTGTACGCAGAAATGCTTAGCAAAAAAATGCAAGATGCCGGTGTAAATGTATGGTTAATCAATACAGGATGGAGCGCAGGACCTTACGGTGTAGGATCTCGTATTAAATTGAAATATACTAGAGCCATGATTACGGCTATCCTTGATGGGGAATTAGACAACGTAGAGTTCTCACAACACCCAATCTTCGGATTATTTATGCCAAAAGAATGTCCTAATGTTCCTAATGAAATTTTAGATCCGATGAACACTTGGGCAGAAAAAGGCCAATACATTAGTAAATCTATCCAATTAGCACACTCTTTCCACTTAAACTTTGAAAAGTTTGCTAGTGAGGCTTCAGAACAAATAATTGAAGGTGGCCCATTAATTGATGAACACCACCAATTAAACGACCACGTTTAATCATTTCCATGATTGTTAAGAGCCCTATTTTAGGGCTCTTTTTTTTATTCTTTATATGATGAAAAATAATTTACTTCTCATATGGATTCTACTCCTTTGGAGTTCTACCCTATTCGCTCAGAAAACTTCCGAAGATTACTTTGGGGCTTGGTATACAGTTGGTGTACAACATCGATTTTCAGACCATTTTAGCCTAACGCCTTATGCTGAACTTCGTTTTTACGAGCCCACATCTAATTATAACCTCACGTTTTTAAGTCTTAATGCTAATTATCATTTTAAAAACAGCCAAACCCTTACGCTAGCCTATGCTTACTTAGATATAGATAGTGTTCTCGATGCGGATAATATGCCCAATACTATTGAGAACCGTATTATGGAACAATACAGTAAAAAACACAAATTGGGAGCCTTAAGCCTACAACACCGATTTAGACTGGAACAACGCTTTCTAAAGTATACCGATAGAAACGAAATACAACACCGATTCCGTTACCGCTTGAGCCTTAAATACCCCCTTAATAGCACCTTTTTTTTAGGATTACGAGAAGAGGCTTTTGTTAATTTTCAGGATCAAGTTTTTCATGAAAATCGATTTTATATCGGCCTTGGTATATACATAAAAAAACAGGTTCAACTTCAAATGAGCTATATGAAACACCACGTCAGAAAGAACAACTTAAACAGAATTCAAGTTGGTCTTAGCATACAAACAGGCTCTAAAGCACCAAAACCTACTGCAACGCCGCAATAGCTTGCTTAATATCTGCTTTGAGGTCTTTTACATCTTCTATCCCAACTGAAAAACGAATTAACTGATCGCTAATTCCAACAGCATCACGCTCCTCTTGCGTTAACAAAGCATGCGAGGTTAAATGCGGAGAGATCACCGTACTTTCTACCCCTGCCAAACTCATGGACGATTTAATTAATAGCAGTGCCTTTTGAAACTGGTAAGCATCTAAGCCTTCAACCAACTCAAAAGACAACATAGCACCAAATCCACTCATTTGTGATTTCGCTAATTGATATTCTGGGTGCGATTTTAAACCTGGGTAATACACTTTGGCTACCTTAGGGTGTTTAAGCAACCATTTGGCCATCTTAAGGGCATTTTTGGTTTGTGCTTTAACACGCAAGCCTAAGGTTTTCATGCTACGCTCTAACATCCAAACCGTCATATCACTTAGGTTGCCTCCTAAATTTTTACCAACGTTCCAAATCCGTTCTATATGCGCTTCGGAACTGGCCACAACACCCGCTAAAATATCACTATGTCCACCTAAGTATTTGGTGGCTGAATGCATCACCATATCGATCCCTAAATCCATAGGATGCTGATTTACCGGCGAAGCAAACGTATTATCTATAGAGGTTAAGACCCCTCTAGCCTTCCCTAACTTTGCTATAGCTTTAATATCCGTAATGGTCATTAAAGGATTGGAAGGTGTTTCAATATGAATTAATTTTGTATTCGGTTTAATGGCTTGGTCAAAATCTTTAACCTTATAACCATTAGTAAACGTATATTCAATACCGTACTTCGGAAATTCCTCTTTAATAAAATTTACGGTTCCTCCATACAAGGTATTTTGTACGACAATATGATCACCTTGTTTTAAAAAAGCCAAAAACATAGTACTAATGGCTGCCATACCTGAACCAAAAATTAAGGCGGCCTCAGTATGTTCTAAAGCAGCTATTTTCTTGGCCAAATAGGCTTGGTTGGGCGTATTAAAATAGCGCGGATAACGTTTTACTTCAACATCTAAAAACTCATAAGACGAACTTAAATACATTGGAGACACGGCTCCTTTAAACTGTTCATCTTTAACTTCTCCTACGTGTGTACAAACGGTATTTAACCCTAATTTCTTTTTAGACATCTTCTTTTTAAATTTGTTCTAAAATTAATAAAAACCCTATGAAGTCTTGTTAATTATAAACCAAAAAAAATTGGTTGCTCCACATAACGTTTTGCAACCAATTTAATAAATATATATACGGAATACCGTTTATTTCTTGTAATACTTACGGTGTTTTACGTAGGCTAAAATACCCAATACAGCAATCACACCTAAGGTAATAGCGATAAATTGGAAACTTAAAATCTGATCACCACTAGCATAAGAGTGTAAACCTGACAAATAGAAATTAACACCAAAATAGGTCATTAATATACTACCGAAAGCTAAAATTGACATTAAGTTGTAAATCCAACGGCTTCTTAAACCAGGAACTAAACGCATATGAATAACAAACGCATAAATCATAATACTAATAAGCGCCCATGTTTCCTTAGGATCCCAGCCCCAATAACGTCCCCAACTTTCGTTGGCCCACATACCGCCTA
Source organism: Winogradskyella arenosi (assembly GCF_003337305.1). GTDB lineage: Bacteria > Bacteroidota > Bacteroidia > Flavobacteriales > Flavobacteriaceae > Winogradskyella > Winogradskyella arenosi. The sequence continues at coordinate 95,471 of NZ_QPJO01000003.1, forward strand.
AAAAGTTTCCTATCGTTAACATCACTAAACCTACTGTCAAGGCCATTTCGTTAATAATAGTAAGCTCTTTAATGTTAATAAGCATGCGTTCTTTATTCTCCTTATTGGTAAAAATCATTAACAATAAGGCCACAACTCCTAGGATCATTCCGATAGCAAACGGTCCATAACTTGCTACGATAACTGATACGTGAATCATTAACCAATACCCTTGTAATACCGGTTGTAAATTCGCGATAGCAGGATCCATCCAGTTCCAATGCGCCACCATTAAAATCATTGAACAAACAAAGGCCGAAGCTGCAATGGTTAAACTACTCTTTTTAAGGCCTAATAATAGACCAAATAACATCACTGACCACGCCACGTAAATCATAGACTCGTAAGCATCACTCCAAGGTGCATGACCCGAAAGATACCAACGTAAAATGAGTCCGCCTAAGTGTAAAACAAATAAGGCAATAATAACGCCAATAAAGACTTTTATAGCTACATCTAACCAAGCACTCTTATACTTAAAAATCTGAACAATAATTAAAATGAATAAAGCCGCACTAGCATACATATACCAGCTAAATAACTGCTTAAAAATATCATAATCGTTATATAAGATTTCAGCATTAATTTTTTCATCTGAAAGCATCACATCACTTCCGTAGCGCTGCTGTGTTTTCTTAATGGCCTCTAATAACCCTTCCGCTTTAGAATAATCACCAGTTTGTTTGGCATTATTTAGCGTCACTAAATAGGTACTAAATCCATTATTTATAAAATTACCATATAAGGTATCTTCTATTTTTTCACGGTAACCTTGCTCTCTAAATTCTAATGCTGAAATCCACTTGTTATTTTCATCATGAGGTACCGGGAAAATTTTAACCGTTCGACCTTCAATAGCATTGTATAATAAGTTCACTCTAGAATCGGCCTCTTTAACTTCCTTCTGAAACCCATTAGGTTCTGTAGTTTTATAAGCTTGCTCTAAATAAGGCGCTAATTTATAACGGCCTTCTGGGGTAAAGAAATCTACAAGTTTCGCGTGTTCATCTTCAAAATCTACACCAATAATAGTTCTAATAGAATCTGCTTTTCTAGGCTTTAAATAAATGATCGGTACGTTATACCACAGCATCGGACTTTCTTGAATAGATAAGAAAACCTGATCGGCATCAAAATCTTCATACACATCACTTTTACTCAGTTTTCTAAGCATTTCTGAAGCATAGGTATGCATTGGCATCATGCGTCCACTATAATCTTGAACTACCATTTTTGAGAATTCTGCCGTATGGTGTTGTGGCGTAATATGAACGGCAAGGATAGAATCTATTTGCGCTTTTGTGGTTTCTTTTTGATGGTTATGGCCATCGTTTTCTGAATGCTCTTGCGTAAAACCGGAAAAACTCACTAAAAGCAACAACATAGACATCATTTTTGCTTTCTTCTGCTTTATTTTACCTAAGCGTGTTCTTATTTCATCAAAACGGGTATGCTTCGCGAAGAGTATTGCCATTAAACCAAAATACAATAGGAGGTATCCGGCATAAGTAATATAGGTTCCCCAAAAATCATGATTTACAGATAAAACTGTTCCTTTTTCATCGGGATGGAAACTGGCTTGAAAAAAGCGGTATCCTTTATGATCTAAGACGTGATTCATGTAAATTCTATAATCAAAATCTTCACCTTCTTTGTCTAGAACAGTAATTTTACTTTCGTAAGATGAATAGGCATTTTCTGTGCCGGGATATTTTTCAGCAATAAAATCGTTCAATTTAATATCAAAAGGAAGTTTTAAAACTTTTGGTCCGTATTGCAAGGCAATCTCTAAACCTCCTACATTAAACTCTTCAAAGCCTGTATTGGTTCCTGGTCCACCTAAAAGCCCTACTTCTTTGGTTTCACCATTAGCTGTAACCTTTAAAACAAGGCCGTCATTATCATTCTTTAATAGCTGTGATTTTTTTACAATTCCAAAATCCCCCTTCACTATTGGTTTTGGTAATACAATTTGCATATTACCAATAACGTAACGCGATCTTAAAATTAAAGGCTGTAAACTGTCTTTTTCTAACTTCCCAGAAGCCATAGTAGCCATGGTAAGATATTCACCTTCAAAAGGCGATTGAATATATAAGCCATCTTCCGTTTCTGAAATGTTAATCGCTCCTTCTTGAAATTTATTTAAAGACACCAGCGTATTGTGTAGGTTAACCACCTTACCATCTTCTAAAAAATGGTTATGCGGCGCACCATCACCAGCTTCAACAATTTTTAAATAACGTTTCCCGTTTTCATTCGGGATCACATCTTGCTCAGCACCTTCAATAAATTTTTCTAATTCTATATGAACATTAGTCCCACCATAATCAAAATCTTCACTGAAGCTATTGTCTAATCGTGGCGAAAAATCTACCATTTCTTCAATTCTACGCTGTTGGAGTTGGCCATTAACCTTGTAATTTCCAAGGATACGTCCGCTGATGTAGGTTTTCTGAGAGAAAAACTCGTTTACCGTCTCTCCTTCTCTAATAGGCATCATTCCTTCAAAACCAATATAACGGGTAATAAAGGCCCCTAACAAGATAAAAATAAAGGATAAATGCAGAATTAAAGTGGCCCACTTTTCCTTTCTAAGCAGTCGGTATCTAAAAATATTTCCAACGAAATTTATTACAAATAACAACATAATAGCTTCAAACCACCATGCGTTATAGATTAAAGTTCTCGTATATGGGGTTGGAGACGTATCCATATTACGATCTAAAATGGTTCCCACAGCCATGGCTACAGCAAAGGCAATAAATAAGAACGCAGTAAGTTTTGTTGAAAATAGGAAATTGGCGATTTTTTTCTGCATAATACTAGGCTTTTTTAAGCTCGCGCAAAGATATGTTTTTTACGTTTACCACCCGCCCTTTAACGCTTGTAATGGTGTTAAAATTGAAATAAAAAATGCGACTTATTGCCGTATGTTTCCTTTTAGCATTTTGTTTTGCTCTACCATTAATTCTTTTAAGTCGGTTAACAACTGAATATCCTTAGGGGTCACTACCGTTTTATCCTTTGGATTTTGAGATTTTGTACGGAGTTTATTCATGAATTTTACAATAATAAACACCGTAAATCCAATAATTAGAAAATCGAGAAACACTTCAGAAAGTTTACCGTAAGCCACAGCCACTTCACTAATTGTGGTTTCCCCAGAGGCATCAATGACAGCATCTCGTAACACCCACTTTTTATCGTTAAAATTGACACCATCAGTTAATAGAGATATTGGAGGCAGAATAACCTGTTTGGCTAAGACATCGATAACTTTATTAAACGCAGCACCAATAATTATCCCGATGGCCATATCCATCATATTTCCTTTAACGGCAAATTCTTTAAACTCTTTTAACAACCTCATAGTTCTTCTTTTTTATAGTTCTAATCCCTACAAATTTAGAAAGATGGTCTTGATAAATTTTAATTTCGAGACTTAAATATATGTATTTGCATAAAGGTACTCATCTTTTGAGCGCGGCGTTTGGCCTGCTCTGCCCTTTCTCCTTCAAATAGAGCATCTATAGTACTAAACCATAAATTAAGCCAGAGTCCAAAGTGTTTGGCACCGATTGAATGATTAAAAGCCTTATCAACTCTTACATGCGCCTCTAAAGGATTTCCTAAGTACTTCGTTTTTAAAAACAGGTTAGACTCCCAAAACGTCGTGAGCTGGTCTAAATGTGCATCCCAATCTTTAATTGTGGTATTAAAAATAGGGCCTAAAACAACATCTTGCCGTACCTTATCATAAAATGTAGATACCAACAAAAAAATATCTGCTCTCGATTTTATATCTTGTTTTTCCATGGTTTATTTTCGGCGTCTTAGAAGGATTAAAAACCCTATTAACCTTTAAGAAGGCTCCTTTTTTTATCGGGTAATTATGGCACTAAAATAAGAAATCTTATTACTTTTACAGCATGATATCAGTTGTAATACTAGGCGCAGGAAATGTTGCCACACATTTATATAAAGCATTTAGAAATGCTGAAAACATTGAAATTACGCAATGGTACAACCGTTCGCGTTCCGCTATCTCATCCTATGCCAATGCGGTAGAGATTACAGATAATTTAGAGGACTTAAAAGAAGCCGATCTTTATATTATTGCAATTAGTGACGATTGTATTGCTGAATTTTCTTCAGAATTACCATTTAAAGATCGTTTTGTAGTGCATACCTCGGGGAGCGTTGCCATGCATGATATTGATAAGAAAAACCAAATTGGTGTTTTTTATCCCTTACAATCCTTTTCAAAAAATGCGGAGGTTGATTTTTCTGAAGTGCCTATTTGCATTGAGGTTTATGAGAAGGACAACCTTCAGCTATTAAAAGACTTAGCGCAAGCCGTAGGTTGTAAAGCCCATAAAATTACCACAGAGCAACGTCAGACCCTACATTTAGCGGCCGTTTTTGTGAATAATTTCACCAATCAACTGTATAGAATTGGTCATGAAATCTGTGAGACCAAGAATATTGAATTCAATATTTTACATCCGTTAATTGAAGAAACCGCAAAGAAAATACAATACATGTCGCCTTTTATGGCCCAAACTGGTCCAGCAAAACGACATGATAAGAAAACGATAAAACGACAGTTAAAACTTATAGAAAAAGATTCTCATGCCTCTATTTATAAATTATTAACCGCCTCTATAAAAAGTACGCATGGGTTTAACAGCCCAAAACCTATTAAAACTACAAAAGCCTAAAACCTCATGAACGACGACAAAAGTTATAAAGAATACCTTGCCAATATCACCACTTTTATTTTTGATGTTGATGGCGTTTTAACCGATGGAACCATCACGGTAACCACAGACGGTGAAATGCTACGTACCATGAATATCAAAGATGGTTTTGCGCTAAAGACCGCTGTAGACACAGGGTTTAACGTTTGTATTATTTCTGGAGGTTCTAATGAAGGGGTAAGAAAACGTTTAGCAGGCTTAGGGATTAAGGATATTTTCTTAGGCGCACATCATAAAATTGAGCAGTTAGAACAGTATTTATCAGAAAAAAAGGTAAGCACAGCAGAAGTTTTATATATGGGCGATGATATTCCGGATTATCCGGTTATGAAACTTGTTGGACTTCCGTGTTGTCCTCAAGATGCCGTTCCGGAAATTAAAAGCATCTCTAAATACGTATCTCATAAAAATGGTGGAAAAGGCGCTGTAAGAGATGTTATAGAGCAAGTTTTAAAGGTGCAAAATCAATGGCAGAAAAATTTTAGTGCCAAACACGATTAAAGATTAAGTACAAAACGTTTCACAACATGTCCGCAAAAGGTAGAAGACATAGTACAGGATTTGGATATATTGGTTTTGGTAATAGTCAAGCTACTTTTAACCGAAAATCAGCTACACCTTACTCTAGATATAAGGAAAAATTAGATTTAGAAGCCCACCTCGACTACCAAATTCATTTTTTACACAAAGACCTTACAAAAGAAGACAAGCAGAAAATTAAAGACAAGATTAGAAAGCAAGAACGCCAACTTTTAATTAAAACGGTTATTGTTGGCAGTGTTATCTTCGGCATTTTCGCTGTTCTTGCCTATTTTCTAGTCACCACTATATTATCTCACTAATTTCTAAAATGATTCAATTTCTCAATTTAATTCGTTGGAAAAACTTATTAATGATTGCCCTAGTACAAATATTAGTAAAATATGCTTTACTCTTACCTTTTGTAGACTCTCATGGGCTTACCACAGCTTTAAAACCGTTTGATTTTGCTATTTTAATTTTGGCAACGCTTCTCATTGCCGCTGGCGGTTATATCATAAACGATATTTATGATGTTGAAACGGATCATATTAATCGCCCCGATAAAGTCATCATCAATAAATACATCAGCGAAGAAAAAGCGTTAATGGCTTTTATTATACTCAACGTTATTGGTGTAGGTTTAGGGTTTTATTTGTCTGACGGCCTTGGAAAATCTGGACTCGCCTCGGTGTTTGTTTTGGCCTCAGCCCTACTCTACATCTATTCATCTTATCTTAAAAGATTATTTCTCGTGGGTAACATTGCCATATCTTTAGTCGTGGCGTTAAGTATTCTTTTAGTCGGTATTTTTGAAGTGTTACCGTCTTTAGCACCTTCGAATAGAGTGGTACAAATTACGTTTTTCGAAATTATTTTAGACTATGCAATTTTCGCCATTATGATTAATATGATTCGCGAATTGATAAAAGACATCGAAGATATTGATGGAGATCATCAATCCGGAATGCAAACCTTACCTATTGTCTTAGGGCGCGACCGTGCCAACTATGTCGCTATTGGTTTTGCTACAATTGCTCTTTTTTCTGTAGTGTATTACGTGATTACCTATTTATTTAAGTTGCCTTTGGTTGTCGCCTATTTTCTAGTTTTTATAGTAGCTCCTTTAATTTACATTATTTTAAAACTACTCAATGCCAAGCACAAAGCCCATTATGTACATATTAGCCTGATCTTAAAATTAGTTATGCTTACAGGGATGCTATCATTACTGCTTTATAATTTTATTCTGAAATAATATGCTGAACGCGACCTTAAAAACATTCAACCTTATTTTAGCTTCAGGCTCTCCACGTCGACATGCGTTTTTAAGAGATCTGAATCTGGACTTTAGCATTCAGCTTCGCCCTGTTGATGAAGTTTATCCTGAAGATTTAAAGCGTGAAGCCATAACCGATTACCTTTCAAAATTAAAAGCCACACATTTTAAAGACGAACTAAAGGATAAAGACATTTTAATTACGAGCGATACTATTGTATGGTTAGAGGACCAAGCATTGGGTAAGCCTAAAGACAAGGCAGATGCTTTTAAAATGATTCAATCTTTAAGCGCTAAAACCCATGAGGTCGTAACATCTATTTGTTTTACCTTAAACACAGGACAGTACGTAGTAAACACCACAACTAAAGTGACCTTTAAACCCTTAACTTCGGAAGAAATCTGGTATTACATCAACACTTATAATCCTTTAGATAAAGCGGGTGCTTACGGTATACAAGAGTGGATTGGCGCTATAGGAATTACAAGTATTGAAGGGTCTTATAATAATGTAGTTGGTTTACCTACACATTTACTTTACAAAACGTTAAATACCATTGCAGAAGACCACTAGTCTCGTATCTTTATTAGAAAATTATCTCTTTTATAGTGCGCCTTTAAACTTCAGGCCATAAAGAAGCATAAATTTAATTCTTATGATGATACCGATGAGTAAACCCAAAGCATTTTATATTATACTTGCTGCTATAGGCTTTAGTGTCATGTCTTGTTCAGACACTAAAAAAACAACCTCACCCCAAATGGCTATTTCAGAACGCCCTCAAAAAAAAGCAACTCCTAAAACCAAATTATCGGAAGCGTTTAAAAACTATTGGTATAGCGGCGAAGCAGAAATTACATCTTATCGCTTAGAACAAGCCCGCTATGGAGAACTTAGAGAAGGAACTGCGGTTTTAGTTTTTGTAACTGAAGATTTTCTTCCTGAAGTTCAGGTTAAAGCCGACCATTATAGCGAAAACAACATCCGCGTTTTAAAACTGAATGCCACCAAAAATTTTAATACGGGTATTTACCCCTATTCCATTATGGAAAGCACCTTTTATCCGGTTGCCGATAATCAGCATGCCTTAAAAATTACAAATTCTGTACAAGAATGGTGCGGACAAACTTATATGCAGCTGAATAACCGGGATCGTTTTGAAATTCAATCGCATTCCTATTTTCAGCATTCTGCAGACCAAACTTTCGCTGTAGACAAAGCTTTAACAGAAAATGAACTTTGGGCAAAACTAAGAATAAATCCTAAAAAACTGCTGGTGGGTCCTATTTCAATTGTGCCGTCCTTAGAATATTTACGCTTAAACCATGAAGACGTAAAGGCCTATGACGCTTTAGCGACTTTAGATGAAGGCAGTTACACCCTATCTTACAACACTTTAAATAGAACCTTAAAAATTAATTTTAACCCCAATTTCCCTTATGATATTTTAGGCTGGGAAGAAACCACAGTTTATGGTAAGGGAGCAGACACTAAAACCTTAACTACAAAAGCCACAAAATTAGAAACACTTAAAACGGACTATTGGAATAAAAAAAGTAAAACAGATGAAAGCCTTAGGGAAACTTTAAAATTGCCGTAATATTCCGCAAAACTCAGTTATCTTTACGTTAAATACTTTCGTTCTATGGATTCCATTTTTCAGCGTTATAACAACCAAATTTTATATACCACTATACTCCTCATTGTATTATTTACAATTAGAGCACTCATCGTTATTACGGTTAAAAAAATTGGTAGAACTAGCGGTACTACCGAAGCTAGAGCAGGACTGATTGGACGTTACGCAACAGTAACTTTAGTCCTTATTGCCATTCTTATAGAAGCTTTTATTCTGGGCGCTGAAACTAGAGACATTACCTTAGTCTTTTCTTCCGTATTTGCCGTTATTGGTATTGCGCTTTTTGCCATATGGTCCATTTTAAGCAACATCACTTCAGGAGTTATTATGTTTTTCTCATTTCCATATAAAGTTGGTGACAAGATTAAGATCCACGATAAAGATTACCCCGTAATAGCTATAATTGAAGACATTAGAGCTTTTCAACTTATCTTAAGAGAAGATAATGGCAATTTAGTAACCTATCCCAATAATCTTATTTTACAAAAAGCTGTAACTTTATTACAAAAAGACGCCTTAGACGATTCAGGTTCGAGTATTCTATAACTATGAAAAAAAAGCCAGTAAAAAAACGAACTCATAATTATAAAAAACATGCCGGTAAAGCACCAGGGACACTAGTTTATACTGGGGTTAAAACCGAAAAAAAGCTTAAAATAGAATCTTTTGATTACACCAAGGATTCCTTAGTTGAAAAGGCCCTTACCAATATAGAGGAGGCCCAGACTTTTAAAGACACTTCCTCCGTAACATGGATTAATATTGATGGTCTAAATGCCATTGACGAAATTGAGAATATCGGAAAACAATACAACCTACACCCTTTAGTTTTAGAAGATATTGTAAACACCACCCAACGTCCTAAGATTGATGAGTATGAGGATTACTTATTCATAGTACTTAAAATGTTGTATTACGATCAAGACGAAAAGATTATTATAGAACAAGTAAGCTTTATTTTAGGAAAAAATTACGTCCTCTCCTTTCAAGAAGCCGAAGGCGATGTTTTTGATAATGTAAGAGACCGATTGCGTGCAGGGAATGGGCGTATTCGCGGATTACAATCCGATTACTTACTCTATGCCCTAATTGATGCTGTGGTTGACCATTATTTTAGCATTATTGAAACCTTAGGCAACAAAATTGAAGACTTAGAAACTGATTTATTTGCCGGAAACTCCAGAGAAAATATAAATATTGAAGTACAACAACTAAAACGAGAAATCTTAAAAGTGCGTCGTGCCATTTTCCCACTTCGCGAAATTATTAACAGGGTAGAAAAAGGAGAGCATGAGTTAATTTTTCAACGTACATTAACCTATTATAGAGACATCTACGACCACCTTATTCAAGTTTCAGAAAACATCGATATTTACAGAGAAATGATATGGAGTTTAATGGATATGTATATGACTACCATAAGCAATAAGATGAATGAAGTTATGAAGGTGCTCACCATCATGTCTTCTATTTTTATTCCACTCACCTTTCTTGCAGGTATCTACGGCATGAATTTCACCTACATCCCTGAGCTGCAATACCGCAACGGATATTTCATTCTTTTAGGCGTGATGCTCGTTATTTTTATCGCTTTACTCATTTACTTTAAACGCAAAAAGTGGCTCTAGAAAATTAAGGCTCAGCCTAGAGCATATAAGTCTTTTCTTAATTTTAAAGCAACGTTAAAAAAATCTAAAACAAAGGTTAGTAGTAGCAAACTTTTCTATATTTGGAAAGTAACTAACGCCTCTCCTCATGGACCAAATTAGACGCTGTCTATTATTACTTGTAAGTTTTTCCACAATCTTACACGCTCAACACCCCCAAAAACTAAATTCATCTCAAATTTATGAAGCCGTACAAAAACTTAATGTTTTAGGCTCTGTACTTTATATTGCTGCACATCCGGATGATGAGAATACACGGTTAATTTCATATATGTCTAACCATGAAAAAGCAAGAACCGCCTATTTATCATTAACCCGTGGTGATGGAGGACAAAACCTTATTGGTCCTGAAATAAGAGAACTTTTAGGCGTTATTAGAACTCAAGAATTATTAGCCGCCAGACGTGTAGACGGTGGTGAACAACGTTTTTCTAGAGCTAATGATTTTGGCTACTCTAAACACCCTGAAGAAACCTTAAATATTTGGGATAAAGACGAGGTTTTAGCCGATGTGGTTTGGGCCATTAGAGAATTTAAACCCGATGTTATTATCAATCGTTTCGATCATAGAACACCAGGAACGACACACGGACACCATACTACTTCTGCCATGTTAAGTGTAGAAGCTTTTGATTTGGCCAACGACCCTTCTCAATATGCCTCGCAATTAAAATATACCGAAACTTGGCAACCAAAGCGCTTATTTTACAACACCTCTTGGTGGCGCTACGGAAGTCAGGAAGAATTTGACAAACTAGACAAAAGCAACATGCTTAATTTTGATGTTGGCGTATATTATCCCAACAAAGGCATGTCTAATAACGAAGTCGCTGCTTTAGCTAGCAGCCAACACCTCTGTCAAGGATTTGGCCGCTTGTCGCAACGTGGTAACCAATTAGAATATATTGAATTCTTAAAAGGAAATGCTTTAAACGGCAGTGATAATATTTTTGAAGGCATAGACGTTTCTTGGCAACGTGTTGAAGGCGGGAAAGCCATTGAAAACATTCTAAAACCAATTGAAGAAAACTTTAACTTTAAAAATCCGGCAGCGCATTTACCCAAACTTTTAGAAGCCTATAAATTGGTCCAAAACCTAAAAGATGAGCACTGGAAAACGATAAAAACCAAAGCCTTAAAAACCATCATTGAGGCGTGCACAGGCTTATACCTTGAAGTTTCTGCACAAACGCCACACGCTGCACCTCAAACCAATGTGACTTTAGATATAGAATTGGTTAATCGTAGCACAACCAAAATACAACTACTATCGTACCAACTTTCAACATTAGACCAAGGCATTATAAAGAAAATTAACCTTGGGAACAATCAGAAATTAACTTTAAAGGAAGAAATCAGTATTCCTGAAAATAGTCCATATACCACACCCTATTGGTTGAATGACAAAGCGACTTTAGGCATGTACCACGTGGATGAGCAAACCTTAATTGGCTTACCAGAAACGCCAAGAGCTGCTTTTGTAGATTTTAATCTCCTAATAGAAAACACACCTATCACGTTTAGAAAACCGGTAATTTTCCGTTATTCAAAACCTGATAAAGGCGAACTTTACCGTCCATTTGAAGTGATTCCTAAGGCTTCAGTGAGCATCAGTGACAAGGTGTTTATTTTTGAAAATAATCAGCAAAAAGACATTGAAGTTACCGTAAAAGCAGGCCAGTCTCAACTTAAAGGCTATCTAGAATTAGCACATCCAGACACATGGCAAATCTTTCCGAAGAAACAAAAAGTGCAGATTGCCAATAAAGGCGATGTACAAAAGTTAATCTTTACCGTCATTCCACCAAAACAACAAGATGAAGGCATTATAAGTCCTCAGCTTAATATTAATGGCGAAGTGTTTAATAATGAACTTATAGAAATAGACTACGGGCATATTCCATTTCAAACGGTTCTTATGCCTAGCCGTAGTAAAGTTGTCCGTTTAGACATTGAGAAACTGGGAAATAATATCGGTTATATTGAAGGTGCCGGCGATGTGGTTCCTGAAAGTCTAAGACAAATTGGCTATAACGTTACTTACATTACACCCGAGCAAATCTCTCCAGAAAACCTTGATGATTTTGATGCAATTGTGGTAGGAATTAGAGCCTATAATATTTTAGAAGAACTAAAATTTAAACAGAAATATCTATTTAATTATGTTGAAGAAGGTGGAAACCTCATTTTACAATATAACACCAATAGAGGACTAAAGACCAAACAACTCGCGCCTTATCCTTTAACTTTATCTCGAGATCGTGTTACGGATGAAAATGCAGACATTAGAATTTTAGACCCGAAGCACCCGTTGCTTAATTATCCTAATAAGATTACAGCCGAAGATTTTGAAGGTTGGGTTCAAGAACGCGGTTTGTATTTTCCAAATGCCTGGTCTGAAGCCTTTACACCACTTTTAGCCGCTAATGATAAAGGCGAATCGTCTAAAGAAGGTGCTTTATTGGTCGCACAGTATGGCAAAGGCTATTACATTTACACAGGACTTAGTTTCTTTCGTGAATTCCCAGCAGGAGTTTCGGGAGCCTACCGTCTATTTGCTAATTTACTCTCCGCAGGAAAAGAAACCCCAACCGAACTTAAAAAATAATCTCACAAAAAATCGATAACACCGCTTAAAAAACCTTTGAATGACCCCACAAGAACCACCAAAACAAAAATGGAGCAAGATGTATACTGCTGTGCTTTTAGCTAACATACTATACATTGTTATATTCTACCTTATAACCGTTTCATTTTCTTAAGCTATGGTACAAACATTAGACGCAATTGATTGGACGGTTTTAGTGGCCACACTAGCCATCATTGTTGGTTATGGGACTTGGAGAACTAGAGGTCAGAAAAACGCACAAGATTATATTAAAGGAGGAAATACTTCGCAATGGTGGACTATTGGTTTATCCGTTATGGCCACCCAAGCCAGTGCCATAACATTCCTATCCACCACGGGCCAAGCCTTTTCTGATGGAATGGGATTTGTGCAATTCTATTTTGGACTCCCAATCGCAATGGTTATTATTTGCCTGGTATTTATTCCGCTTTACCATCGCCTTAAAGTGTATACGGCTTATGAATTTTTGGAGAACCGATTCGACTTAAAAACCAGAAGTCTTACTGCCATTCTATTTTTAATTCAACGTGGATTAGCCGCCGGAATTACCATTTTTGCACCCGCCATTATTCTTTCGGTAGTATTAGGTTGGAATATTGTAACCTTAAATATCATTATTGGGGTATTGGTTATTATCTATACCGTATCTGGAGGCACAAAAGCCGTTACTGTGACACAAAAACAGCAGATGTTTGTCATTTTCGCTGGTATGATTGCCGCCTTATTTATCATCATCAATTTAATTCCGGAGGAAGTCTCTTTTAAAGACGCCATTGATATTGCTGGCGCCACTGGTAAAATGCAAGTGCTAGACTTTTCTTTCGACCTTGAAAACAGATATACCGTATGGACAGGCTTAATTGGTGGTACTTTTTTAATGTTGTCTTATTTCGGTACAGACCAAAGTCAGGTGCAACGCTACCTCTCAGGGAAATCCATGAAAGAGATGCAAATGGGACTCCTTTTTAATGGCTTATTTAAAGTCCCGATGCAATTTTTTATACTTCTTGTTGGGGTAATGGTATTTGTATTTTATCAATTTAGCCCTTCACCTTTAAATTTTATTGATAAGTCTACGGAAACTGTTTTAGCATCAACCTACGGTGACGATTATAGAGCGCTTCAAGAAAAGCAAACCGATTTATTTCAGCAAAAACAAGAGATTAGCTTAGCCTACTCTAAACGTAAAGACGACGATCTTAAAACCCAATTATTTCAATTAGATAGTATTGAAAAAACCTACCGTTTAGAATCTAAATTTTTAATTAAAAAAGCGATTGATCCGGAATATACTGCAGCATACAACCAGCTTAATGCCGAAGTGAAAGCTTTAGAAACTCAGCCAGAAAGTTCGGCCTACTTAAGTAAATTAGAAGCGCGGAATGCTTTGTACAAAGAAGCTGCTAAAGACACGCAGACCAATGATAGAGATTATATGTTTATTCGGTTTATTCTGAATAATCTTCCAACCGGACTTATTGGTTTATTACTAGCTGTAATCTTATCTGCAGCGATGTCTTCTACCGCATCAGAAATTAATGCCTTAGCAACTATTACGTCTATTGACCTGTATGGTAGAAATATTAAAAAAGCTAAAGACGATGACCACATGGTAAAAATGACCAAATGGTTTACCTTAGGTTGGGGAATCGTGGCGATTATTATTGCCTGCTTTGCGGACCTTGCTGAAAATTTAATTCAACTTGTTAATATTATTGGTTCTATCTTCTACGGAAATGTATTGGGTATCTTTTTACTCGCTTTTTTCTTTAAACACATTAAAGGAAATGCCGTATTTTTTGGAGCTTTAATTACACAAGCCATAGTCGTTATAGGTTGGTATTGGGACTGGATGCCTTATTTATGGTTGAATTTATTTGGTTGTGTGGTAGTTATAATAGTCGCCCATATCTTGCAATTCACAACGCCTAAAACAAGAACAGAACATGCCTAAAACAATTCAATGGGGGATTATTGGTGCCGGTAAAATTGCATCTAAATTTGCCCGCGATCTCAATGATGTACCAAACGCAAATCTTTATGCGATTGCCTCAAGGTCTCTAGAAAAGGCCTCTAAATTTAAAGACGACTACCATGCGGATACCGCCTATGGGAGTTACGAGGCTTTGGTTGCCGATCCTAAGATTGATGCGGTCTATATTGCCACGCCTCATAGTTTTCATAAAGCCCATTCCATTCTGTGTTTATCACAACAAAAAGCGGTGCTTTGTGAGAAACCCTTTGCTATGAATTTAGAGGAAGTGGAACACATGATCCAAGTTGCACAAGAACATAAGACCTTACTTATGGAAGCGATGTGGACTTTATTCCTACCCCATTTTCAATATGTCTTACAGCTTATTAAAACCGAACACTTTGGACCCCTTGAAAAGGTGGAAGCTGATTTCGGATTTCAACCGGTATTTGACAGGACCTCTCGGGTCTTTGACAAATCTGTTGGCGGTGGTAGTTTATTAGATATTGGTATCTACCCTATTTTTGCGGCCTTAGCCACTTTAGGACGCCCTAAAACCATACAAGCTGAAGCCCAATTTTACGATCTTGGTGCCGATGCTGAATGCCTTATAAATTTTGAGTACCCAAAAGCGAGTGCGACATTAAAAAGTACCTTCCTAGAAAAGACCGCTACCGAAGCCCTTTTCCATTGCGAACGTGGCACCATTAAAATTGAAGGCCGATTTCATCAACCATCTTCTGTTGTTCTCACGGACCACAACGGCCAAACTGAAGTTAAAAACTTTGAGAGCAATACCATTGGCTATAGTTATGAAATTGAACATTTCAATGCCCTTCTAAACGCTGGTAAAACCGAAAGCGACCTTATGACGTTTGATCTGAGCAAACAATTAATTGACACCTTAGACCGGGTAAGACAAGAGATCGGCCTACAGTATTAAAACAAAAAAAAGCGCCACTTTAAAAGTGGCGCTTTTGTATATGATACTATTAAAAAAATCTACAAGCTTATTGAGCTCCCCATTCTTTTAAAGACGCTTCGTTCATTTTTACATAACCGTCATTTCCTGCTGCTTTAGCTTTTTCTAAAGAGGCTTTAGCGGTAGCGATAGCATTCTTCTTATCACCTAAGGCTGCGTATAATAAAGACTGTTTTCTAAGTTGATAAAATTTAGGATCATCGATCATAGACATTGCTTTATCCATCCACACTTTAGCCTGCTTTAAATCTTTACCTTCTACTAAATTATAAACTGCTGCGGCATAGTAATCATTTGCTGTAGGTCCGGCCATAACTTTATCAATAGCCGCCGTAACGATTTGGTCGGTTGGAACCTCAAACTTAACGTTAGCCATAGTGTTCTCCCAGATAAAACCTAATTCGGCAGAATTACTCTTTAAATTATCAAATGTCATGGTAAACGTTTCCACATTCATTGGCAATTCCATAGAAGCCACAGTAACTTTAGCAGCCACTTTAGCATCGTCTAGAACTTTAGGTGCTCCCCAATTATTAGTGTCATTGTAAAAAACAATGTCCCATGATGATTTAGAAGGCACAATAAATAAAGCATAGGCACCTGCTTCTAACTTTTCGCCTTCGACAACAACGGGATCGCTAAACGTAATAATGGTATTTTTATTAGCTCCAGCTCTCCAAACGTCACCGTAAGGAACTAAATCACCAAAAATGGTTCTACCGTTCATACTTGGACGTGAATACTCTAAGGTAACATCGGTTAAACCCACCTTCTGCTCTACCTTAGAAAAAGGACTTGGCTGTGGAGTTTCAATTTGTGCATGGACCGAAAACATTAAAGTTAAGGCCATTGTAAAAAGTACTAATTTCTTCATTTGTATTTACTGTTATGGTTGTTTGAAGGTAAAATTACAACATCAATACATGGTATGTGTTAAGGAATCCTTAAAAAAATAAACCAAGCCACGCGCAAAGTTTTTCATGGAAATGAATCGCTATGTAAAACATTAATCGTAATATTGCAATATAATAATCAATAAGACTTATGGGACTTACAAAATCCGAGATGTTTACCGAAGAACAAAATGAAATTTCAAATATTGCTAAAGTATTTGGGCATCCTGCACGTGTGGCTATTCTGCAACATTTATTTAAAATAGATACTTGTATTTGCGGGGATTTGGTGAATGAAATTGGTTTAGCACAGCCCACAATCTCACAACATTTAAAAGAACTTAAAAAAATTGGACTTATAAAAGGCAACATTACTGGCACCAGTGTGTGCTATTGTATTGATAAAGCAAATTGGACCGCTATGAAAAAGACCTTACATCTTTTCTTAGATCAAGATCTGCAAGACAATGACATCTGTTGCTCTTAACTCTTAATAAAAATTAAAACAATATGAAACTTTCAGAAATTAAATCAAAATTACAAGCCTTAGACAGCATTGCTTTTCAATTACCTAACGGAAGCTTAGTGCCTTCTCATTTTCATGTGACTGAAGTCGGAAAAATACAGAAAGATTTTATTGACTGCGGAGGAACCGTACGTTCTGAGCAAGTGGTTAATTTCCAATTATGGGAAGCCGATGATTACGACCACCGCTTACATCCTGAAAAATTATTAAACATAATTGAGCTTTCTGAAAGCACTTTAAACATTGGAGATTTGGAAATTGAAGTGGAATACCAAGGCGATACGATTGGTAAATACGGTTTAGATTTTGACGGCACAAACTTTTTACTGACTAGTAAGTTAACCGATTGCTTAGCTAAGGATCAATGTGGTGTTCCTGAGCCTAAAAAAACACTTAAATTTTCAGACTTACAAAATGATGCACCATCTTGTGCCCCTGGTTCAGGATGTTGTTAAGCACTAAATCTACAATACAAACCATGTTATATTCAAAAATTACAACGCAAATAGAGGGTTTAGCAGCGCATACTCTTTCCAAAGAACGCCAAGCAACATTACAACCACTTATCGATTTTATTCAGTCTAAAATTGATCAAAAGGCCAATATTAATTTAAATTTTATTTGCACGCACAATTCGCGTCGTAGCCACCTCTCCCAGGTTTGGGCGCAAACTATGGCGGCCTACTATAAAATTGATCGGGTTGCTTGTTATTCCGCAGGAACGGAAGCTACAGCATTATTTCCTGTAGCGGCAAAAACCTTAGAACATACCGGGTTCCATATTCAGACTATAGCAGCGGGAAGCAATCCCGTGTACAGTATAAAATATGGCGAAAATGCATCGCCTATAATCGGTTTTTCTAAAACCATTGAGGCTCCTTTTAACCCGAGTTCTGAGTTTGCAGCCATTATGACTTGCTCTAGTGCAGACCAAGGTTGCCCTGTGCTTTTAGGCGCTGAAAAACGCATTCCGTTAACCTACGAAGACCCAAAAGCCTTTGATCATACTCCGCAACAAATGGAGAAGTATCAAGAGCGCAGTCTTCAGATTGCTACAGAAATGAAATATGTATTTGCTAACCTTAATAATCACTAAACATGAGTGCTATTAAAAAAAAATTAAGCTTTTTAGATAGCTATCTGACCCTATGGATTTTTATCGCCATGATCATTGGTGTAGGCATAGGAAATTTATTTCCTGCTTTTCCTGAATATATAGAGACCTATAGTAGCGGAAGCACCAATATCCCTATTGCTATTGGGTTAATCTTAATGATGTACCCACCCTTAGCCAAGGTTAATTATAGATTGCTCCCTAAGGTTTTTAAAGATGTAAAAATCTTATCCATCTCTTTATTCCTTAATTGGATTGTAGGGCCAATTTTAATGTTTGCCCTGGCCATCATCTTTTTACAAGACCATCCGGAATATATGGTAGGGTTAATCCTTATAGGTTTAGCGCGTTGTATTGCCATGGTTTTAGTGTGGAACGATTTAGCTGAAGGTAGCAGTGAATACGGTGCCGGTCTTGTTGCTTTAAACAGTATTTTTCAAGTTTTCGCCTATAGTTTCTATGCCTATTTGTTTATTACCGTCCTTCCGCCCTATTTTGGTTTTGAAGGCGCTATTGTAGATATTTCTATAGGAACAATTGCTGAAAGTGTTGCCATTTATTTAGGGATCCCATTTCTATTAGGCATCTTATCTCGAGTAATTTTGGTTCGCATAAAAGGAGAAGCTTGGTATACAAATACCTTTATTCCGGCAGTTTCTCCCATGACATTAATCGCTTTACTCTTTACCATTATTGTGATGTTTTCTTTAAAAGGCGAAATGATTGTGGAGATACCGATGGATGTTTTAATCATTGCATTACCTATGCTCATTTATTTTTCGTTAATGTTCTTGATTGGCTTTTTTGTCAGTAAAGCTATGGGCGCCACTTATGATAAAAATGCAGCTATCGCTTTTACAGCTGCCGGTAATAATTTTGAATTGGCAATTGCCGTGGCCATTGCTGTTTTCGGATTAAATTCGGGTCAAGCCTTTACAGGCGTTGTAGGACCGCTTGTAGAAGTGCCAGCCTTAATTCTTTTAGTTCGGGTCTCCTTTTGGTTACGTAAAAAGTATTACCTCCCTAAAAAAGCTTAGGAAACCATACTTCGCAACTAAAGTAACAAAAGTCAAGATGTTAAATTTTGTTTAACTAAAATTAAAAATAGTTAAACATTAATTATCTTTACATGGTAAATAAAGCACCATGGCCAAAAAAAAGCATCTTAAGCAGTCAGATTTAGTCACCTATTATATGGATTATGTGTTAACGCATAACCAAAATCCCAAAACCGTATACGCATTTGCTAAAGCGCATAATTTTGAGGAGCAAAAATTCTACGAGTTCTTTAGTTCGTTTGAATCCTTGGAGGAATCCATCTTCGAAATTTTCTTTAGCAATGCCATACAGGTTTTAGAACAAAGCGAGGAGTATCAAACCTTTGATGCCCGCAACAAACTACTCAGTTTTTACTTCACTTTTTTTGAAATCTTAACGGCTAATAGAAGTTATGTGGTATACGCTTTACATAGCGATAAGCAACATTTAAAAGCAGTAAAAAAACTCCGTCCATTACGTTCGCATTTTAAAGTTTATATCAAATCTTTAGATATTAAGACTTTAGATCTTCAACAAGAACAGATAGAAAAACTCATGGACAAAACCCTAAATGAATCGGCTTGGATTCAATTCTTAATCACCCTTAAGTTTTGGCTCGATGATCAATCGCCTTCTTTTGAAAAAACCGACATTTTTATAGAAAAATCGGTAATGGCGAGTTTCGATATTATTGATACCACTCCGCTAAAAAGTCTTATTGATTTTGGAAAATTCATTTATAAGGAAAAAATTCACAAAAACGGATAAGGATGAAAACATTAGACAGTATCCCGATAACCAAAATCTCAAGAGCCTCTAAGCTTGTGTCTACGGGAGCCAAAGTTGGGGTTAACTATTTAAAATATTACGGTGATAAAATGGTCAGCTCTAAGGAAGCGGCCAAAGAACGTCTTAATCAGAATAATGCCGAAGATATTTACGACAGTTTAAAAGAACTGAAAGGAAGTGCCTTAAAAGTGGCACAGATGTTAAGTATGGAAAAAAGCATACTGCCGCAGGCTTATGTAGAAAAGTTTTCATTATCCCAATTTTCCGTTCCGCCCTTATCACCACCTTTAGTAATCAAAACATTTAAAAAATACTTCGGAAAACACCCCGAAGATTTATTTGATACTTTTAACGCAACTTCAGTAAACGCTGCGAGTATAGGCCAAGTGCATATAGCAGAAAAAAATGGGAAGAAATTTGCTGTGAAAATCCAATATCCTGGAGTTGCTGAAAGTATAGCTTCTGATTTAGCGCTGGTAAAACCTATAGCGATTAAGATGTTTAATATTAAAGGAAAGGATTCTGACAAGTATTTTAAAGAGGTAGAAAATAAACTGACAGAAGAGACCAATTACATTTTAGAAATCGCTCAAAGTAAAGAAGTGGTGGCGGCATGTCAGCACATTCCGAATCTTAAGTTTCCATCCTATTACGAAGCCTATTCCTCCGAGCGTATTATCACTATGGATTATATGGAAGGTGAACATCTTTCAGAATTTGTAGCCCATAATACCGATCAGGAAAAGGCGAACCAATTAGGACAAGCCTTATGGGACTTTTACATGTTTCAGATTCACCATTTAAGAAAGGTCCATGCTGATCCGCATCCCGGAAACTTCTTAATTTCTGAGCAAGCCGAATTAATTGCCTTAGATTTTGGATGTATGAAGGTCATTCCTGAGAGTTTCTATATCCCGTATTTTGAATTAGCAGAAAAAGCATGCATTGAAAATCCGGAGTTATTTACCGCGAAACTCTATGAGTTAGAAATTCTTAAACCTGAAGATTCCGAAGCAGAAACCACGTTTTTTACGGCCATGTTTCACGAATTGCTCAGTTTGTTTACTCGCCCCTTTCATTCTGAAACTTTCGATTTTTCAAATCCTGAGTTTTTTAATCAGATTGCTGAAATGGGACAACGCTACTCTAAAAGCACCGAACTTAAAAACATGAATGGTAATAGAGGATCGAAGCATTTTATTTATATCAATAGAACCTTCTTCGGACTTTACAATTTAATGTTCGACCTTAAAGCAAAGCAAGTTCAAATCAATAATTTTAAAACGTTATAAGTGGCTGAATATTCACAAGAAGACCTAAAGCAATTAGAGCATCTCTTCAAAATTAATCTTATTAATAGTTGTTCTGGCTATAAATCGGCGAACCTCATCGGCACCAAAAGTAGCGATGGCATTTCTAATGTTGCTGTATTTAGTTCGGTGACGCATGTAGGTTCCGATCCGGCATTATTAGGCTTTTTTATGCGTCCCACAACCGTGATGCGAAACACCTATCAGAACATAAAAACCAGTAAACAGTATACGATTAACCCTATTTTTGAAGCGATTATTGAAGACGCCCACCATACGTCGGCTAAATATGATGGAGGGATTTCAGAGTTTGATGTCACCAAACTTGAAGAAGACTATAAAGATCAATTTTTAGCACCATTTGTAAAAAATGCGCCGCTACAACTCGCCATGCAATTTGTTGAGGAATACCCTATAAAAGCCAATAATACCATTTTAATTATAGGGGAAATTAAAAAATTATATGTGCCTGATACCCTGATAGAGCAAGATGGTTTTATTAACTTAGCAAAAGCCAAGGTGGCTGCAATCAATGGTTTAGACGGTTATAGTATTCCAAATTTAAAAACACGCTTAGATTATCAGCGTCCTAAACCTCAATTTAAAAACAGTGACGCTACATGAAAATTCTTATCACAGGAATCACAGGATACATCGCCAAACGACTTGCTTTACAACTGCTAGATCAAAATCACGAATTGGTTTGCTGTGTCCGCGATCTTAATCGAATTCCTGATGCTCTTGAAGAAGCCCCTAACTGTTCTTTTATAAAAGTTGATTTTCTAAAACCTCAAAATTCAGAAATTCCTAATGATATTGACGCCGCCTATTACCTTATTCATTCTATGGCGACCTCTTCCCAAAACTTTGAAAGTTTAGAAGAACAATGTGCCTCTAACTTTAAAGCCTTAGTCGCTAAAACCCAATGCCAACAAGTCCTTTATTTAAGTGGTATTGTAAATGCGGACACCTTATCTAAACATTTAAAATCAAGACTTTTAGTTGAAGACACACTAAAATCTGAGCATTATAGCCTTACGACCTTTAGAGCCGGAATCATTGTAGGCAGTGGAAGTGCATCGTTTGAAATTATAAGAGATATCGTAGAAAAATTACCTTTTATGATCACGCCCAAATGGCTAAACACCAAAACGCAACCGCTTGCTATTAGAGATGTCTTAAGTTTTTTATCTGGTGCCTTAGGGAAAAAAGAATTGTATAATAACGCTTATGATATTTTTGGACCCGAAATTTTAACCTATAAAGAAATGTTACTTCAATTTGCAGAAGTACGCGATTTAAAACGCTATATCCTTACCCTTCCGGTCTTAACCCCTAAACTATCTTCCTACTGGTTGTATTTTGTAACCTCAACCTCTTTTAAGCTAGCCGCCGCTTTAGTCGATAGCATGAAAGTTGAAGTTATTGGAAAACCCAGTGCAATTAACGACATTATTGGCATCACCCCTATCGATTATAAAACAGCGGTAGATTTGGCCTTTCAAAAAACAGAGCAAAATGCAGTAATTTCAAGTTGGAAAGATGCGGTAAGCAGCGGCAGATTTAAAGACCAACTATCAAAGTATATAGAGCTTCCACAATACGGATGCTTTACAGATACCCGACAACGTTCTATAACTAACGAAGCCTTAACCTTAGAGAAAATTTGGAGTATTGGAGGTAAAAATGGCTGGTATAGTTTTAACAAGCTATGGAGAATAAGAGGTTATCTCGATAAACTTTTTGGCGGTGTAGGCTTACGCCGAGGACGAACCCACGATACCGATTTAGAAGCCGGAGATCCCTTAGATTTTTGGCGTGTTTTATTAGCAGATAAAAACGAAAAACGTTTGCTTTTATTTGCTGAAATGCGATTGCCTGGAGAGGCTTGGTTAGAATTTAAAATTGAAAAAAACCAATTGTTTCAACGCGCGGTATTTAGACCCAAAGGCGTTTGGGGCCGTTTGTATTGGTATTCCGTATTACCGTTTCATGCTTTTATATTTAGTGGTATGATCAATGCTTTAGTTAAACCATGAAAACTCGTAAAAAAGTAAATTTCCCCTCCAAAGTCTGCCCCGTCTGTCAGCGGCCTTTTCAATGGCGAAAAAAATGGAAATTAAATTGGGATACCATCATGTATTGCAGTAAAAAATGCCGCAGTCAAAAAAACTAAAGCGATTTAATCTAAGCAGATCGAAAATATCAGACGAATCATTTGGCGGCAACACCAATTTTCTCTCATCCCTACCATCATTCAACATTTATCATCATGAAGACGAGTAAAGCCATACTTATATTTCCGCATCAACTCTTTAAGACGTCTGAAATTCTAGAGTTAGACCATCCTGTTTATCTTATTGAAGCTTTTTTATTTTTTAAACAGTATAAATTCCACAAACAAAAAATAGCCTTTCATAGAGCTTCCATGAAAGCCTATGCGGCATTTTTAAAGGAAAAAGGCAAATCGGTGACCTATATTGAGGCCACTTCCGAACGTTGTGATGTAAGAGCCTTACTCCCTCAACTCATTGAAGAGGGCATCAAAGAATTCCATATTATAGATCCCACAGATAATTGGTTAGAACAACGCCTACGTAAAGCTGCCGAAAAGGCTAGCATAACATGGTATAACAATCCGCTATTTATAAATTCTAAAGCCGATTTAGAACACTTTTTTAAGCCTTCTAAAAAGAGTTTTTTCCAAACTACATTTTACAAACAACAACGCAAAAAACATGATCTCCTTATGGTTGGCAAGGAACCTGAAGGGGGCAAATGGTCTTATGACAGTGAGAACCGAAAGAAATACCCCAAAGATAAAACGCCACCAAGCATTAAGTTTCCAGACTCCACAGCGTTTCACAAAGAAGCAAAAACCTATGTAAACACCCATTTTAAAGAGCATTATGGCCAACTGACAGATTTTAGCCTCTACCCTATTGATTTTACAACTTGCGAGGCTTGGTTAGACCAATTTTTAGAACAGCGCTTTCATGAGTTTGGTGTTTATGAAGATGCCATTGTAAAAGAAGCCCATTTTTTAAACCATAGTCTTCTGTCACCACTCATAAATGTGGGTTTATTAAAGCCTCAAGACGTTATTGACAAAGCTATAGATTATGCTAAAACAAACCATATACCTCTGAACTCTACAGAAGGTTTTGTGAGACAAATTGTAGGCTGGCGCGAATTTATAAGAGGTATCTACGAACTTAAAGGCAACGAAGAACGCACAAAGAACTTTTGGAATTTCAACCGAAAAATTCCCGATTCCTTTTATAAAGGCACTACAGGGATTCCTCCCATAGACGACCTGATTAAAAAGATTTTAAAAACAGGATATGCCCATCATATTGAACGCTTAATGTTATTGGGCAATTTTATGTTACTCTGTGAATTTGATCCTGATGAAGTGTACCAATGGTTTATGGAACTTTTTGTGGATGCCTATGATTGGGTGATGGTTCCCAATGTTTATGGCATGGCACTTTTTGCAGATGGTGGCCTTATGGCAACGAAACCCTATATTAGCAGCAGTAACTACATTTCAAAAATGAGTAACTACCCTAAAGCCGATTGGCAACCCATTTGGGATGGTTTATTCTGGAGGTTTATAGATAAGCAAAGAGCGTTCTTCTTAAACAACCCTCGATTAGGCATGCTTATTAGTACTTTTGACAAAATGTCGCCTGAAAAAAAAGAACAGCATTTAGATACCGCAGAATGTTTTATTGATGCACTTTAAACTCAAATGCCTCATCGTATTGTTTCTAAGCATGAAAACCACTTTAGAGTTTTAACTCTCTTAAAATGATCCTTCCAAACATCATTACGAGCTAGCACTCTCAAACCTATAGCGATAAGCACTTAACCCGTTATGAAATATGAGCATCTTTATAAGCTAAAATCCCTTTTACTACTGTGCTCTCCTAACGCTTAGAAATTGCTTTTTGGCTATTGAAAGTAATAGTCGTATAAAACGACTAAGACCGTAAGATGTTTGTGGAGGATCTCACTAAGAAATACCCATCATAATTAAGTGTTAATTTTTGTTTAACTTTTTAATATTTAAATTAAACATTTTGTACATTTGAGTAGTTATGATTTTAAACACAACACATTACAACGCTGAACATAAGCAGATCATTTCAGACTTAATTGGCAGACCTTTTAGTTTGGTACAAAAGTTGAGAATGAAAGGTATAGGCTCTAAGCGTATGATTATTGATGAGGTGAGTCCTAACATGAAATCCTTAATGAATAAAGTTTCTGATATCAATTATGCCAATATAGAATTAAGACCAAAGGGTATTGTGATTAGGATTAATAAAGGATTGAAAAATTTCACTTGGGTTATTCCCTACTATCAATTAGTACTTTATAAAACTAATGGATCTAGTATACATGCTCAAGGCCGATTCGTTCATTTTAGAAACAGTAAGACCTTCAAGGAAAATAAGAAATTCTTTGATAAACTATTAGACTTAAAAGTCCGTTATGATCTTACCTATACCATGCCGACCGATATATGAATTTAGAACCAAGAACCGTAGACCGTATTATAGAAATGGCCTGGGAAGATAGAACGCCCTTTGAAGCCATCTCTTTTCAATTCAAATTAAAAGAACAAGACGTGATTCAATTAATGCGAAGAGAATTAAAACCCAGTAGCTTTAGATTATGGAGAGCACGCGTACAAGGCAGAGCCACCAAACATCTTAAAAAAAGAACATTTGATAAAGGCCGCTTTAAATGCTCGCGTCAAAAAAGTATATCAAATAACTCTACTTCTAAACGTTAACCCGTGCTTTGATTTAAGGTAGGAGTCCTTAAATACAGCACATTAAAAAGATTTTATGACTTTAAAAGCCACTTCTCAATTAACGGAAACCACCTTAGAAAGCTTTTCTTCGGATGCTATCGGTGACGATCATTTATTTACTAGCCTAGACACCCCAATGCGAGCGAATGCTTTTGAGATGTCTCATGAAGACAAGAAAGACCGCATTTCATTATTATTTTCAGAAATTATGGATGTCCTCGGATTAGATTTAACCGACGACTCCCTGAGTGGCACTCCAGATCGGGTGGCAAAAATGTATATTGATGAAGTTTTTTCGAGCTTAGACCCTAGAAACAAACCCAAGGTATCGCTCTTTGATAATAAATACCAATACCATCAGATGGTGGTAGAGAAAAACATCACGTTTTATTCGTATTGCGAACATCACTTTGTACCTATTATAGGAAAAGCGCATGTAGCCTATAAATCATCAGGAAAGGTTATCGGACTGTCTAAACTTAATCGTATTGTACAGTATTACGCCAAACGTCCGCAGGTTCAAGAACGTTTAACCAACCAAATAGCCCATGAACTTAAAACGGTTTTAGAAACCAAAGATGTGGCTATAATTATAGATGCAAAACACTTATGTGTAGCCTCAAGAGGTGTTAAAGATGACGCTTCGGCTACCGTAACCACCTATTATGGCGGTGAATTTAATACACCTTCAAAAATTATTGAATTACAAAATTATATAAACCATTAAGCTATGAAAACAGTAGAAAAAGCTTTAGAATTTGAAAATAGAAAATTCTCATTTAAAACCACTAGCGATCGCATTTTAGCGGCGCGAGAAGCCAAAGATTTAATCTTAGAAATCAATGAAATTTATAAGAAAAAGAAGGACGCTCAACTTATGGATTTAATGAAGCGCCTAACGATGATTAAACAGAAAATTGAAAAAAGATTAAAAGGACGTCCATTAACAGCCTCATAAGTATGAAAAGACTTATAGTTATTGGAGGAAGTCGTGGAATTGGTAGCGCTATTATAAAGGCATCCCTATCGGTCTATGATGAGATTGTAAATATCAGCAGAACGGCTCCTGAAGTCAATCATGCTAATGTAACGCATTACACCTGTGATATTTTAAAAGATGATTTACCCGATATTGCGAGTGCCGACGGCTTAGTCTATTGTCCGGGAAGTATTAACTTAAAACCAATCAATAGACTAAGTTTGGAGGACTTTAGGACGGATTTTGAAATTAATGTGCTCGGGGCAGTTAAAGCCATTCAGCATTACATTCCGGCTTTAAAGACGGGGAACAAACCTTCTATTGTTTTATTTAGTACGGTGGCCGCAAAATTAGGTATGCCATTTCATGCTAGTGTTGCAGCTTCTAAATCGGCTATTGAAGGACTTACTAAAAGTTTGGGGGCGGAGTTAGCGCCAACGATTAGGGTTAATGCCATTGCCCCTACGGTTACCGATACGGACTTAGCGTCTAAATTACTTCGGAATGACCGTATGATGGACCAAATGAAGGAACGACATCCTTTAAAGAAGTATTTACAACCTGAAGAAGTGGCACAAATGGCCGCATTTTTACTTTCTGATGCCGCAGCATCCCAATCTGGACAAGTTTTCGAAATGGATTGCGGAATTGTGAGTTTTAAACTTTAATTGCTTAAATTTAAGCAATCATCAATTAAAATCCTTAATCATATGATCTCCACGGCAACATCGGCCTTTTATGATATTAGTATTAATAATTTACAAGGCGCCCCCATAGACCTTTCCACATTAAAAGGAAAAAAAGTACTTATTGTTAATGTAGCCTCAAAGTGTGGTTTTACGTCTCAATATAAAGACTTACAGAAACTACAAGATCGTTTTAAAAACCAACTTGTAGTTATGGGTGTTCCTTGTAATCAGTTTGGCCATCAAGAACCGGGTGCTCCTGAAGAAATTCGAGAGTTTTGTGATGTAAATTATAAGATTAATTTTTTAATGACCGAGAAAATTAATGTTAAAGGCGAAGAACAGCATCCGCTTTACCAGTGGCTTACCGATAAAACCTTAAACGGAAAAAATAGCTCAACGGTAAAATGGAATTTTCAAAAATACCTTTTAGATGAAGACGGGCAGCTTATAGATCATTATTATTCCATTACTAATCCTAGCAGTTCTAGGATTGTAAAACATATAGAATAACCCCCACAGTAATCCGAATAGGATCTCGCAGGACCATTCAAGGCGTGGATATAAAAATAAGGATTCATTTTAACCTTTAAAATTACCGTATAAATTGAAAGCAAAATATCTGTTTATTATATTTCTTATTCTCAATTTTGGTGGCCTTGCAATAGGTCGTTATTTTATGGGTGATGAAGTTTCAGGTGTTTGGTACAGCCAATTAAACAAAGCACCTTGGACACCTCCGGGGTGGGTATTTGGTGCAGCTTGGTCATTAATTATGCTCTGTTTTTCGATCTATTTAAGTTATTTATTTAGCATTAGAAATTCAAAAGTGGTCGTTTTTGTGTACAGCTTAGCGCTCCTCCTTAATGTGTTATGGAATTACCTCTTCTTTCATTTGCATTATGTCTCTTATGCCCTCATCAATATTGTCTTACTCACTATTGTAATCATCTATTTCTTTTGCACATTTGGAGATGAAAAATTATACCGCTTTAAGTATTTATTGCTGCCTTACATCTTATGGCTTTTTGTAGCGATCTCCTTAAACACCTACGTGGTTTTATACAATTAAAAACTTCAGTGGGCACTTTATTAATCCTTCACATCGTTTTTAATGCCATTATATTCCTATGAAAATTTATACCTTACACAAAAAGCAAAAGCTCCCTATTACAATGGATCAAGCTTGGGATTTTTTATCAGATCCGGCTAATCTAAAAATTATCACACCAGATTATATGGGCTTTCATATCCTTTCGGGGGCAGATAGACCGATGTTTCCTGGTCAAATTATTCAATATATCGTTACTCCAGTGTTGGGAATAAAAACCAAATGGGTCACTGAAATTACCCACATTAAAGATCATCAGTATTTTGTAGACGAACAACGCTTTGGGCCTTATGCCTTATGGCATCATAAGCATTTTATAAGAGAAATTGATGGTGGTGTAGAAATGGAAGACCTTATAGACTACAAACTTCCCCTTGGGGTATTAGGGCAACTCGCCCACCCGATACTTGTACAACCAAAATTGAATGAAATTTTTGAATACCGGACTCAGAAATTAGAAGCCTTATTTGGGACGTTTAAGGGTAAATCATAGACATTTAATTCAGCTTTATAAATTATAATAGCAAACACAGTATCAAAGTAACTATGAGTAAAAAAGTAACTATTTTTTGGTTTCGACGCGATTTAAGATTGGATGATAACCTTGGGTTTTACGAGGCCTTAAAAGGAGAACATCCTGTTTTACCTATTTTTATATTTGACACGAACATCTTGAAAGAATTACCTAAAGATGATGCACGTGTCACCTTTATCCACCAGACCTTACAGACCATGAGGCAAACACTACAAGACGATTACAACAGTAGTATTGCCCTCTTTAATGCTGAACCTGAAGCTGTATTTAAACAACTCCGTAAAGACTATGATATTGCTTCGGTCTATACCAATCACGATTATGAACCGTATGCTACGGAAAGAGATGAAGCTATAAAAACGTTTTTAAACGCTCACGACATTGCTTTTAAAACCTATAAAGATCATGTTATTTTTGAAAAAGACGAGGTCGTAAAAAAGGATGGGGATCCTTATTTGGTTTATACCCCTTATATGCGCACCTGGAAAGAAAAGTTCAAGAACACCGACCTCAATATTTATTATACCAACTCCGTTCTTAACAACCTTATTGCACATAGCCGTCTCCCCAATTTAAGTCTTGCCGATATCGGCTTTGAAACATCATCACAAGAGATCACGCCTTATACGGTGACTCCGACTTTAATTCAGAATTATGAAGATCATAGAAATTTTCCGGCTGAAGATGCCACATCGCACCTAGGGCCACACTTACGATTTGGCACTGTAAGCATTCGTAAAATGATAAAGAAGGCGATTTCTGAAAATAATGAAGTGTTTTGGCAGGAATTGATTTGGCGTGAATTCTTTATGCAAATACTCTGGCACTTTCCTGAAACTACCACCAAGGCCTTTAAACCAAAATACGACCGTATAGAATGGCGTTATAATGAAGACGAATTTAAAACCTGGTGCGAAGGTAAAACCGGTTATCCTTTAGTCGATGCTGGAATGCGACAACTGAACGCTACAGGATTTATGCACAACAGAGTGCGTATGCTTGTGGGCAGTTTTCTATGCAAGCACTTGCTTATGGATTGGCGCTTAGGTGAAGCTTATTTTGCTGAAAAATTACACGATTATGAAATGGCTAGTAATGTTGGCAATTGGCAATGGGTGGCCGGTTGTGGTGTTGATGCGGCACCCTATTTCAGAATATTTAATCCTACAACCCAGATTAAAAAATTTGATAAAGACCACGAGTACATTAAGCAATGGGTTCCGGATTATCAAGAGCTGAGCTACCCAAAACCTATGGTAGACCATAAAGAAGCAAGAGGACGCTGTTTAACCACCTATAAAGCAGCCTTAAACTAAAGCTTCAAAAGCCATCTTAAAGATGAGTGTATTCGATTTTAGCTTAGGTTTTGTATTAAGTTATCGCCCTGATCCGAACTATCGATTCTTGAGTAAATTCAGAATCTAACATTAAATTATAACCCATAAAAAAAACGCTTTAAGGATTTCCCTAAAGCGTTTTTTATATCAATTGTATGATATTAAAAAGGATTAATTTCCCTCTACACGTTCAATTTTAGCACCAATAGCTCTTAAACGTTCATCTATATTTTCATAACCTCTATCAATCTGCTCAATATTATGAATGATTGATGTTCCTTTTGCCGATAAAGCGGCAATTAATAAAGAAACCCCAGCTCTGATATCTGGTGATGTCATCGTGGTTGCTTTTAATGTGGATTTAAAATCGTGACCAATAACCGTTGCACGGTGCGGATCACAAAGAATAATCTTAGCGCCCATGTCAATCAATTTATCGACAAAGAACAAACGACTTTCAAACATTTTTTGGTGTACAATAGCACTTCCTCTTGCTTGGGTTAATACCGTTAAGATAATACTCAATAAATCTGGAGTAAATCCAGGCCAAGGCGCATCAGAAATGGTTAAAATAGAGCCATCAATAAAATTCTGAACCTCATAGCCGTCGGTATGTGCTGGGATATGGATATCATCACCTTGACGTTCTACGGTAATTCCTATTTTTCTAAAGACACTAGGAATCACGCCTAAATCGTCCCAACTCACATTGGTGATGGTTAATTCACTCTTTGTCATTGCAGCAAGACCAATCCAACTTCCAATTTCAATCATATCCGGAAGCATACGATGTTCGGTTCCACCAAGAACTTCAACACCTTCAATGGTCAGAAGATTAGAACCAACACCAGAAATTTTAGCTCCCATACGGTTCAACATCTTACAAAGTTGTTGCAAATACGGTTCGCAGGCTGCGTTATAAATGGTTGTTGTTCCTTCTGCCATAACTGCCGCCATAACAATATTAGCGGTTCCTGTTACAGAAGCTTCATCTAAAAGCATATACGTTCCTTTCAGCTTATCTGCTTCTACACCATAAAACAATTCTTCTCTGTTGTAGCGAAACTTTGCACCTAAGTTAATAAAGCCTTCAAAATGGGTATCTAAACGACGACGACCAATTTTATCACCTCCTGGCTTAGGAATATACCCCTTTCCAAAACGCGCTAATAAAGGCCCAACAATCATAATAGATCCTCTTAATCCTTTACCGTCTTCCTTAAATTCTGGTGACTCTAAATAGGCTAAGTTAAGATCGTCTGCTTTAAACGTATACGACCCTTTCCCTAATTTATTGATTTTAACCCCAAGCTTTTTTAATAAAGCGATCAGTTTGTTAACATCAATAATATCTGGAATGTTATCTATTTTTATTTCCTCTGCAGTTAATAAGACTGCACATAAGATTTGTAATGCTTCGTTTTTGGCACCTTGAGGCTGAATTTTCCCTTTTAAACGGTGGCCTCCTTCAATTTTAAATGTACTCATTCCTTCTTAGTAACGTTTTCTGTTATTAGAGTATTTCTTCTTGTTTGTGGTATTGCTTTTTTTACTAGAGTTACTTTTACTCCCGTATTTAGATTTGGTACGCATTAAACTACTCGCGTCACTAAGATCTTCTTTGGTGTTCTTAAGGTTAATGTTCCCTCCAGAAAGTTCAAATAAGTGATCATAAATCACATCATCTTCCACAGTATCTTTATTCCAATTTAGGAAACATTTTTTCATATGATTCGCAATTGTAAAGGTCAAGGCTTCTTTAAGTTCTCCTTCCTCCCAACTCACTGCCACATCGATCATTGTTTTTATATTATTCCCATAAAAACGATATTTAGGATGATTTTGCGGATATTTTAACGGCTCTGGTCGCGCTAAAATTTCCTCTTTAGAAGGCATACCATAAGGGGCATCAACGTCTATGTCAAAATTGGCCATTATAAATAACTGATCCCATAACTTATGCTGAAAATCAGGCACGTCTCTAAGGTGCGGCTGCAAATTCCCCATTACAGAAATGATTGCTTTTGCCACTTTATTACGCTCTTCTTTAGTTTCGCGCGATTTGGCATGATTAATCATCTTTTGGAGATGACGTCCGTATTCTGGAATAATTAAATGCTCGCGCTCTGTGTTGTATTCTAAATCGTCAATCAAAATTATAAAATGTAAAAAATGTGTAGTGTCTAAATCGTTAAAACCCGTAGTCTCTAGGTTTGGTTGCAAAGTACAAAAAAATACCTAGCCTAAAAGGAATTTACAAGGAAATTACGCCTTCTACGTTTTCTGCGACCTCTTTGTATTTTGCAATTACAGCTTCTGGGTCTTTCATTTTAACGTTTATAGAGACACTTGTGTATTTCCCATTTTTAGATTCGGTGGTCGTTATAACGGCTCCAAGGTTATCAAATAAGGCATCGATATGATTGACTCCTGATCCCGCTGTAAGCACAATAAATTTATATAAGTATTCCGATGGCCATTGGGCCGTATCGTAAAGTTGAGATTTTAATTTGTCGTAAAACTCGTCTGTTTTTTTAGAATTATCCATATTGAAATTTTTCAGTTGTAAAGATACGCTTAACTTTACATTTTTATATTTTATTTTTATATCAAAAATATTGCCAATTTGAATCCAAAGAAAATAGTTATTGCCGGAGGGCCTGGAACAGGGAAAACCACGCTTATAAATGAGCTAAAACAGCGTCAGTATGTGTGCTATGATGAAATATCGAGACAAGTGACCTTACAAGCTAGAAAAGAAGGTATTGAACAACTTTTTTTAACCGAACCTCTACGCTTTAGTGAGAAACTTTTAGAAGGAAGAGCCCAACAATTTAGAGATGCTGACAAAGAGACCGATCCCCTTGTCTTTTTAGATCGTGGCCTACCCGATGTCATTGCTTATATGGATTATATTGGAGATCGCTACCCCGATCATTTTGTGGCAACCTGTGAAGCCCATAAGTATAATGCCATTTTTGTTTTAGCACCATGGCAAGACATTTTTACAAGTGATAGCGAACGTTACGAAAGTTTTGAAGAGGCCATTGAAATTCACAATCACTTATTACAGACCTATAAGCGTTTTGGTTATCAATTAATTGACGTCCCTTTTGGAAGTGTAGATGCTAGAGTTGATTTTATTCTAGGCGCTTTAAATACATAAAAATGCATCCTTTAGAAGTATTAGAACGCTATTGGAACCACACCTCCTTTAGACCGTTTCAGGAAGACATTATCAACTCGGTTTTAAACCGAGAAGATACCTTTGCACTGCTCCCAACCGGAGGAGGGAAATCGGTATGTTTTCAGATTCCGGCTTTAATACAAGATGGAATTTGTATTGTGGTCTCTCCTTTGATTGCCTTAATGCGCGATCAAGTCAATACTTTAAAGGCCAAAGGCATTAAAGCCATTGCGCTAACTTCTGGAATGTCTTATAAAGATTTAGACACCCAACTAGACAACTGCATTTACGGGAATTATAAGTTTCTCTACCTCTCTCCTGAGCGTTTACAACAAACCTTAGTGCAAGATCGTATACAGCGTATGCGGGTTAATTTAATTGCTGTAGATGAAGCCCATTGTATTAGTCAATGGGGTAATGATTTTAGACCCGCTTACAAAAACATTACCATTTTAAGAGAAATGCATCCCCATGTAAATTGTATAGCCCTTACGGCTACGGCTAAGCATACAGTGGTGGATGATATTGTTGAAAATCTTGACTTTATTAATCCTAAGATTTTTAAGGCTTCTTTTGCGAGACCTAATATTTCTTATCAGGTGATGCATGCGGAGGATAAGCTGTATCAGTTAGATTATTTATTGAACAACTACCCTGGCGCTTCTATTATTTACGTTAGAAATCGCAGGGCAACCACCAATATTGACAATTATTTAAAATCGAAAGGCTTCTCCTCTACCTTTTATCACGGCGGAATTACGAATAAAGAAAAACAAGACCGCTTATACCAATGGAGCCATGGTCAAACCCGTATTATGGTGGCTACTACCGCTTTTGGAATGGGTATTGACAAGGCCAACGTGCGTACCGTGATCCATTTTAATTTGCCAGAGAGTCTAGAGAGTTATTATCAAGAAGCAGGGCGTGCTGGCCGAGATGGACAATTAGCACATGCTTTTGTTTTAAAACAAACTATAGATGAAGATCATCTGCGCAGTCAGTTTTTAGGGACCTTACCGTCCGTTAAATTCGTAAAAACAGTTTATAACCGCTTGTGCAATTATTTTCAAATATCATATGGTGAAGGTGAAAATACCATGCATCAATTCGATTTTAGATCGTTTTGCAGCCATTACAAGCTTAATACAAGCATGACTTATAACGCCCTGTTGTTATTAGACCGAAATGCCATTATTACCTTAAACCAAAATTATAATTTTAGAACCAAAATACAATTTATCACCACCAACACGGTCTTGTTTCAATATTTAGAAAGACATCTCGATTTAAATATTTTAGTAAAGGTTTTGTTACGCACCTATGGTGGTATTTTTGATTATGACACCAAGGTGAATCTGAACTTAATTGTTTCAAAAGCAAAACTTTCAGAAAAACAAGTCATTGCACAGTTACAACGCTTAGAAAAAGATGAAGTCATCCGCTTACAAATGGCCGACACCGATTCCGAAGTGACCTTCTTAAAACCTCGAGAAGACGATATTACCATTAATCCGATTGCCAAAACCATTAAGCATCAGCATACCTTAAAACACCAGCAAATAGAATCGGTTATTCGCTACATAAAAAATGATCAGGTATGCAAAAGCCAACAACTCCTTCATTATTTTGGAGAACCGAGCAAGACCCCTTGTGGAATTTGTTCCGTTTGCAAAGCTAAAACTGCTACGACACCGCCCACAGCAACAACGCCTTTAGAATTACAGATCACAAAGGCTTTAGCGCAACAAGCCTTATCCTCGCGGCAATTATTACAACAACTAGAGTGCTCTCAAGAGCACTTATTAGAAGCATTAAAAAGGCTCTTAGCCTTAAAAAAGATAAAATTAACACACGCTAACACCTACATATTAGAATGACAGACCAACGCGACTTACGAATTGTATTTATGGGCACGCCCGATTTTGCCGTAGCGACTTTAAAAGCCCTTATAGACCACAAGTATAATGTGGTTGGCGTTATTACAGCGCCAGATCGCCCTGCAGGACGCGGTCAGAAATTGAGAGCTTCCGCTGTAAAAGAATTTGCCGTAAAGGAAGGGCTCAATATTTTACAACCTACCAACCTAAAAGCAGAATCGTTTTTGGAAGACTTACGTGCCTTAAACGCCAACTTGCAAATTATTGTAGCGTTTAGAATGCTCCCTAAAGTGGTATGGCAAATGCCCGAATATGGTACGTTTAATCTGCACGCGTCATTACTTCCACAATACCGAGGTGCGGCCCCAATACATTGGGCGATTATAAACGGGGAAACCCAAACCGGTATTACCACATTCTTTATAGATGAAAAGATTGATACAGGAGCGGTTATTATGAGTGATGCCGTTGTTATAGGTCCTACCACAACGGTTGGAGCCCTGCATGACACTTTAATGATTAAAGGAAGTGCCTTGGTTATAAAAACGGTTGAGCAGATTGAAAACCAAACGGTGACTACCACAGTACAACCGCAGACAGACGATTTAAAAACAGCCTATAAGCTGAATAGAGATAATTGTAAAATTGACTGGAGTTTACCTATAGACACGATTTACAATAAGATACGCGGATTAAACCCATTTCCTGCGGCTTGGTGCTTCTTAGAACAAAACGAATCAAAGCCTTTATCGGTTAAAATTTATGGCGTAGAAAAACTAGAAGCTGTTCATAATTTTGAAGCGGGTCAATTATTTGCAACTAAAGACACGTTAAAGGTAGCCTGCCAAGGGGGATACATTAACCTGTTAGAAATTCAGCTCCCAGGAAAACGAAAAATGAAAGTTAAATCATTATTAAATGGGTTTGAATTTTTAGAAGGCGCAAAACTCTCGTAAACCCCTATGTTCATTGGTTTTATAAAAAACCCGATGAAATACATATCATTTATTAACAAATTATCGAAGTTATTAACAATCCCCTCTATTTCCCTTGCTATTACTTGTGTAGCTTAATTTTCCTGATAAATTTGTGTACGGCTTTAAAAAAATAATCACTTTTATAACCGGTATTTTAACAATTTAAACTTAATATTTATGAACAAAACAGATTTAATCAACGGAATGGCAGAAAATGCAGGAATCACAAAGGCAGCTGCTAAAAAAGCATTAGATTCATTATTAATTGATATTGAAGGTGCTTTACAAAAAGGAAACAGAGTATCTTTAGTTGGTTTTGGTTCTTGGTCCGTATCAAAAAGAGCCGCAAGAGACGGAAGAAATCCACAAACAGGAAAAACAATAAAAATTAAAGCAAAAAATGTTGTGAAATTTAAGGCAGGTTCTGACTTAAGTAACGCTGTAAACTAAGCATTTTTTTGGTTTCAAATATAGAACCTGCTCTATGAGCAGGTTTTTTTTATCTTAATTTAAATGGTATTTAGTTGGTTTTTTAACAAAAAAAACATAGATTTAAAGAACTAATTATAGACTATTTAAGATGAACAAACCCGAAAAAGGCAATTTACTCATTGCCGAACCTTCCATTATCGGTGATATTTCATTCAATCGTGCTGTGATTCTCTTAGCGGATCACAACCCTTTAGGATCTGTTGGGTTTATTTTAAATAAACCTTTAAACTACAATCTTAAAGATCTCATTGAAGGCACAGAATCTGATTTCCCGGTATATAATGGTGGTCCCGTAGAACAAGACAATTTGTACTTTATTCACAAATCACCAGAGCTCATACCCAATAGCGTTGAAATCTCTCACGGCATTTTTTGGGGTGGCGATTTTAGTATCGTTTTAAACCTTATTAACCGTGGTGAAATTTCTAATGAAGACATTCGTTTCTTCTTAGGCTATTCCGGCTGGGATGAGCAGCAATTAGACCATGAACTTGCCTCTAATGCTTGGTTAATTTCAGAAAATATTTACCACAACCAAATCATTTCTAAATCTTGTAATAGCTTTTGGCGTGAAAAGATGTTAGAACTGGGTGGCGATTATAGTATTTGGTCTAATGCCCCAGAAAACCCAAGCTATAATTAAGTCGTTTCCGTTTTTTAGTACTCAGGCCAAAGAAAAGCTACGTTAAGCTTACTGTCTAACGCTTTTATACGCTTGTGCGCTAAATTCTAAGACAAAGCCGCTACTTCACCTAAGCACTTTCCGCTCGCAGATTTGAAACCCGTTTAAAGTACTTTGAACTCGGATTAAGACAATAATCTTAATTTTGCATTTAGCTTGTTTAATACCTTCTCTGCAAAATCGCTACTATACGTTTTTTTGCGGTACTTGGTTACGGGAACAATACCTTGGATTACGTTTGTTATAAATAATTCATCTGCTTTTTGAAGTTCAAACGGACTTATACTAGCCTCTTCTACAATAACGTTTACGTCTTTATCAAGGATTTCCAACACTTGCTTTCGCATCACCCCTTTTAAACAACCATCTTCTAAAGGTGGTGTTTTAATTTTGTCGCCTTTTACAAGAAATAAATTTCCATTTAAGGCTTCTATAATACTCTTGTTGGTATTCAGCACAAAACAGTTGTCAAAATCATTTTCCTGAGCGTAAATACTTCCTATGACCTGTATGGCTTTGTTATTCGACTTTAAACCTGACAATAATCCTGGCGCTACGTAATAATCTTTATAAAGATCAACAAGACAAGTGGCGGTTTCATCAATAGTATAAAACGGATCGTGATGCACTTCCGCCGTAATATTAAAAGCCACATTAGCTTCTTTTGAAGGGAAATACTTTCCGCCTTCACCACGATCTACATTAACGCGAACACGTGCTGCTGATGTCAGTAAATCATTAGCCTCAATGGTTTTTAAAATTTCAGCTTCAAGAAATTCCATCGTAAAAGCCATAGGAATGTCCATTCTTAAAATACGCATTGAAGACATCAGCCTAAAATAATGATCTTCCCAAAAGAAGATTTTACCATTGACCACTTTTAGAGTTTCAAAAAGAGCATCTCCATATTTATACCCTCTATTGGCTATTGTTAACTTTGCATCGTCTTGCGACACTAGTGTGCCATTATAATTTACCATAGTATTGGTTCTTCGCTATTATCTATCGTTCTAAATGATTTTTACTCAATAAAACCTGATTTAATTTTTTTTTAAAGCTTTCAGAACACAATTTGAAATTGCCCCCTGAGGCTGGTATAAATTTGAATAAAAAAGTCCCAATTTGATATTGTGATATCAAATCGGGACAAAGATATAATAGAATACTTATTTAGTGCTTATGCAGAGCCTAAAACTTGTTTTAAACTAGAGATTTGATTGGTCCAAAGCATTTTGCTTTCTTCTACTTCGTCTTCTTCAGCAAAGTCGGTAATCATTAAAGAAACATCTTTAGTAATTTCATCCACTTGAATTCTAATTTCGAAAAAACAGCTAGCGCCCTCTTCCTCATCGTATAACCATCGGAATTTGATGCGTTCGCCACTCTTTTTACTAAGAAGTTTGGCTTGTTCTTCGGAACCATCCCATATAAAAGTGAATAGTTCTCCTCTTGAGTTAACATTATCTGCAAACCATTCTGATAAACCAGAAGGTGTTGATATATATTGGTATATAAGGGTTGGTGATGCCTGGATCACAAACTCCATTTCAAATTTTTCTTTATCGTCCATATTAGTCCTTGTATTATTTGCTCAATATATGTAAATATCCTTGAGTTTTAAACATTAAATTAATTTTATTTTTTTTTAGTTTTTAATGTTTGTGATATTCAAAAATCTTTATATATTTGCAGCCGCAATTACGGGTATGTTCACAACACTAAGTTTTGAAAATTTTAATTGCGAATTATGGCGAGGTAGCTCAGTTGGTTAGAGCGTTGGATTCATAACCCAGAGGTCACGAGTTCAAATCTCGTTCTCGCTACGATCTTAATAGGTTACAAACAAACGGTTTAGTTCACTCTAAACCGTTTTTTTATGACTATACTCAATGAATTTCTTACCTTTGAACATAATTCTGAACACGATTCTGCACACAATTTGTCACACAAAAGAGATTTTTCAGCTCCCAAAATTTACTCCGCAAAAGGCGATATCAAAAAGCGTTGGTACGTATATTTCTCATTTAGAGATCCTGAGACCAAGAAGCTAAAACGTCAAAAAAATATTTACGGAAACGCCAATACTTATAAAACTAAAGAAGATCGTTTAGCGTTATTATCGCGATATCGCAAAAGGCTTTTAAAATTGCTTCAGCAAGGCTACAATCCTTATGTTGATAATACCGAGCTATTCAAAAAACTTTCAGAAGAAGCCAATGCTATACCAAAAGCATCGGTTCCAAAGAAAGCCTATGTACAACCTATCACTTTTCCAACGGAACTTCTGAAAAAAGAAACTCCTGCACCAAAACGGGAATTTTTAAGAAAGGAAATCCCAAAAGTAGAAGGCTTGCCATTACGCAAAGCTTTTGATTTCAGTTTAAAAATTAAGGCCAACCAAATTTCAAAGCGATCACTTAAAGATTATGAGTACACTACCATTGCTTTTATTAAATGGGCTGCTGAACATAGGCCTGATGTGACCTCTATTAGACAAGTGGATAAGAAAGTAGCACTAGATTACCTTAATGCTGTTTTAATTCGCTCTAGTGCTCGAAATAGAAACAACAACAGACTTAATTTAAGTAGTTTATTACAAACCTTAGAGGAGAATGATCATATTGATTATAATCCGATTAAGAAGATACCTGCATTACGCAGTATCCCTACAAGGAACAAATCATATACCACTGAAGAGCATCAGAAGATTTTTAAATATTTAAAGACGGAAGACCCTATCCTACTCCTCTTTATTAAGTTTATCAGTTATAATTTATTAAGGCCTGTTGAAGTCTGTAGGTTAAAAATTAAGGATATCAATATTCAAGATAAAACAATTCAGTTTAAAGCTAAGAACAGTCCGTTAAAAACGAAGCTTATTCCAAATAAGATTATTGAAGAGCTGCCTGACTTATCAAAACTAGATCCAGAAGGCTATTTATTTACGCCTATTAAAATTGGTGGCGAATGGGATGCCACCGATGTAAATAAGAGTAATTATTTTTCTAAGCGTTATAAATCTGTTGTAAAAGATCACTTCAACCTAGACAAAGATCAGACCTTATACAGTTTTAGACATACGTTTATTTCAATTTTATACCAATCTTTACTTAAAGGTTCATCGCCTCATGCTGCAAAAAGTGAATTAATGAATATTACAGGACATGCCACTATGGATGCCCTTGAAAAATATTTAAGAGATATTGATGCGGTAATGCCTAAAGATTATTCTAAGCACTTTGATAATGACTGATATTTCTGAACAATTAATAGCGAATATTACGAAAAAGTATATCTTTTTCTTTCCTAGTGCGATCTATTCTGATGTTGAAACCTCTATACTCGCAGGGATGATCGCCAAGGATTCCTATGATGTTGTTGCTTACAACCAAGATCAGCTAGGAGCTATTACGCATGATATAGAACAAATTGCTCTAGTTGATATCTTAAATAAGAATAAGGTGTTACAGAACAATTTGTTGTTACTCTTAGACACCAAGGACAAGGTGAGTAAAAACGTCTTTCAGTTTATTCTTGATGACTACAAACAGCATATGGATTGCCACTTATTTATCACCTCTTGGTTAGTGGATAATGTGAAGCACACTTTCCCTAATCTGAATATTTCAATTTTTAATGCCTTTAAAAGTCAAAATCTCTTTTTTACAAATCATTATGCGCAATTAGAGCAGTACTTTAATTTGAATCCATTAGATGCAAAACCAGACCGTACTGCTATTCTAAAAAACATGAAGTCGACCTTTTCCATACCTGAATTGGAGAAGGCCTCGTCAATGGTTCCAGTAAAGCATAAACCAAAGACACCTAGGAAAAGACCTAAACTACAGATCGATGATGATGCGATTGACCACTTTTTGTTGAAAACGGTTTTTAATGTTGATTTATAGTCATATTCTAAGCTAAAAACGGTAAATAATGTTAATTTAGCGTCAAACAAACGTTTATTACACGCTAAATGACTCATCAACAATTTTATACTTGTGACTATTGTTTTAAGGAATTTGAACCGAAAAGACGTCGTGTACAAAAATATTGCAGCGATACCTGTCGCTCAAAAGCTTATCATGCCCGCAAAACATCTACCAAGCTAGCAGCTCCATCGGAACAAATAACGGTCCCCGATTTCTCTACTTTACCAAAGCCCAAAATGTCTTTAAGTGGTGTGGGAAATGCCACGGCAGGAACCTTAGCAGCCGATGCCATTAAAAGCTTACTAACCAAAACGACCAATAAACCTGCAACCAAAGGCGATTTAAAGGCTTTAATAGAGACTTTAAATGGACGCTATCATTTGGTTAAAAATATGCCAGCCAATGAATTTGGGCAATACCCATACTTTGATTTGGTTGAGGGGGTTTTGGTTTATTTGAGTATCAACACAACTATTTAGTCTATATTCCTTTTCAGATATTAATTATATTTCTTAAAATTCTCTGCCTGTTCAAAGATCTCTTTAAATACCTCATCTTTTGTAACTGGTGGGTAGTCGTTCTCGGCTAATAGAATAATTAAATCTACCTTTAGTTCTGCTTTGATATCGTCTCGTTGATTCCAGTCGGTATATTTTGCTTTATCATCCACTACTTTCTTCACTTCTTTAGATAAGTGAATGAGTTTATCTTCTGGATAATCAAAATCATATTTATGGGCAATGGCTTTTAAAATATCGTAAAAGGCTTTTTCTTCAAAATCAATCCCCATATCTTGAAACGACTCTTTTTCTTTTCTAAGCTCATGATACAAGTCTATTATCTCGTCTGTAAAATCTTCTAGCACGTTACTTTGTAGTATATCTTGTTCACTGCGCTCATTATATCTATCTACTATACTTTTAAACTTTTTAGAAAAATCAATCCCTTGCATTTTGTTTGTTTTTTTAAGCTCATCTATGGCTTTTAATAGTAGCTGCTGCAAGAGTTTTATTTTGGTATTTGGTAATTTTATTTTATCAATTTTAGCTAGGTATGCATCGTCAAAAATATCTATTTCGGTTTGCTGGTCTTCGCCTAGCTTAAAAATCTCTTCTACCCCATCGCTCTGCAAAGCTTCTTTTATCATTTCGCGCACTCTTGCATTCATTTGTGCGGTATCTGGTGCATCGCCTTTGGTTAGTTTGAATACGATAGAACGAATGGCAAGGTAAAAATGTATATGGTCTTTTTGTTCTTCCGTAAATGCATTGGCACCACAACAAATATCATAACCGGCTTTTAAACGTTTTACAATATTCATAAAACGGGTTTCTATTTGTTTTGTACGTTGTACAAATTCTGCAGCTAAGTTTAAGCATTCTAATTGTTTGCTTCCTTCTCCAGAAAAATAATTTGAGGCATCAAACTTATGAAACAGTTTTGCTAACAAATCTAACTGGTCTTTAACCACTACAATAGAGGTTTGTATGTCTTCAAAATTCTGACTATCTACGGCAGAATATTGTTTTAAGGCTAAATTCATTTGTTTTTTAAAGCCTATATAATCTACCACTAAACCTTTTGACTTGGTCTTGTACTTTCTATTTACTCTAGATATGGTTTGTATTAAATTATGTTGCTGTATGGGTTTGTCTATATACATGGTATCTAAAAATGGCACATCAAAACCTGTAAGCCACATATCTACCACTATGGCGATTTTAAAATTAGACTTTTCGTTTTTAAACTGGCGGTCTAATTCTTTTCTATCGTCTTTAGTGCCCAATAAATTATACATCTCTTCTAGGTCGTCTTTACCGCGTGTCATTATCATTTTAATGCGTTCCATGGGTTTGATGTCCTTCTTCTCTTTTTCCGTGAGTGTTGACCCTTCCTCAAAAGCCTTAACCTCAGCCCATTCTGGACGCAATGCAATAATCTCTTGATATAGATTAAAAGCTATAGGCCTAGAACTACATACAAACAAGGCTTTCCCTTTTATGGTTGCCCCCTCCTCTATTCTGGTTTCATAATGCTTTACAAAATCTTCTGCCACAGCT
The DNA here is from genome assembly GCF_003337305.1 of Winogradskyella arenosi. GTDB lineage: Bacteria > Bacteroidota > Bacteroidia > Flavobacteriales > Flavobacteriaceae > Winogradskyella > Winogradskyella arenosi. Next base: position 139,314 of record NZ_QPJO01000003.1, read on the forward strand.
TTTAATCGGTCTGGATCGCCAATAATGGCATTCATATTTGCAGATGCTTTTTTACTTTCTTCTATTTGATAATCGTTTGCACCTTCTTCTGCACATTGGTTATAATAGGCTTCAATTTCTTCTAATTTGGAATTCTCTAAGACTACTTTAGCAGCACGACCTTCATAGACAATACGCACTGTAATTTCGTCTTTTTCGGACTCTGTCATGGTGTAGGAATCTATAATATCTCCAAACACATTTAACGTAGCATCTATTGGTGTGCCTGTAAAACCAACATAGGTTGCATTTGGCAAAGAATCGTGTAAGTACTTCGCAAAACCATAGGTCTTTTTGACACCATCTTCGGTAACTGTTACTTTTTGGTCTAGATTAATTTGACTACGGTGTGCTTCGTCTGAAATACAAATCACATTGGTTCTATCGGTTAACACGTCTAGGTCTTCTGTAAACTTATGAATGGTAGTTAAAAATACACCACCACTTTTACGGTTTTGAAGCAATGTTTTTAACTCATTTCTACTTTGAACTCTAATTATATTATTATCGCCAACATATTCTTTTGCATTGGTAAATTGACCAGATAATTGGTCGTCTAAATCGGTACGGTCTGTGATAATTATTAATGTAGGACTTTTAAAATGCGGACTACGCATTAACAATCTAGACAAAAACAACATGGTATAACTTTTACCACAACCAGTTGCACCAAAGTAGGTTCCTCCTTTTCCGTCTCCTTCTGGCTTTTGGTGTTGTTTTATATTTTTAAGAAGCTTTGTAGCTGCATAATATTGCGGATAACGACATACTATTTTAAGCTCGTGTTTATTAGAATCTGGAAAGTATATAAAATTATGAATGACCTCACGCAGTCTGTTTTTGTTAAACAAACCTTGTATCATGGTGTACATACTATTAATACCATCTACTTCTTTATCTAAGCCTAATACTTTTCGCCATGCGTAGTAAAACTCATAGTTAGAAAAAAACGAACCCATTTTACTATTTACCCCATCGCTAATAATACAAAAGGCATTGTACTTGAAGAGTTCTGGAATATCTCTTCTATACCTATTAGTTAATTGGTCGTATGCATTCCAAATAGTTACATTTTCTTGAATAGCTGTTTTAAATTCAAAAACGACTAAAGGTAAGCCATTGATATATAAAATACCATCTGGTATACGCTTTTCGTAACCATAAATTTCTAACTGGTTAACAATTTTATAGGTGTTGTTGTCTTTATCTGAATAATCTATAAGATGAATGTATAAGTCTTTTTTAGAACGGTCTTCTCGCTCTAGCTGAAACCCATTAGAGATCAGTTTCATGATTTGCTTATTAGACTCATATAAATCTGAAGCGCTAAATACTTCTAGCTTACGGATAACAGAATTAATTTCGGTATCTGTAATATTATCGTCTTTATATTGGCTTTGCAAATAGCTTTTAATATCTGCTTTAATAAGCACATCTTCAGGCTTACGCTCAATGGTATTTCCTAACACATGTGGAATACCTTCGTGACCTAATAACTCTATAAAAACGTTTTCTAATTGTGCTTCTGTGAATTTGCTCATTTTAACTATAACTAACTTAGTTCTCTAAATATAACTCTTTTGTAGAAGTTATATGAGGCTCTTTAATTTCTTTAATGCCTATTTCTTGTTCTTTTACAATAGCAGCAATACTCACCAAAACATTAATGCCATGCATACTATCTGGGTTTTTAATTCCTAAATACATCTGTTGAGTAAATTTACTTGTAATCTCAACATTAGCAGCTATGATATTTTCTCTTGTGCCAATAGGATAATCTTTAAAAGCGTCTTTATTTAAAAAGAGACTATTATTTGAATGATCTAATAAATACACATCACAATAATCTGCTCCTGGTGGAGTAGCTAATTGATCTATAGCAAAGCCTAGGCTTCCTGTACTATCCACTAAATTACTTAAATCTGAAACTAAATTAATTTGTTCATTGGTGCTTTCTATCAAATCATTATCTCTAAAGGACGACACTGTATAATACCATTTTACTGTATTTTGAGGTAAAACAAAAGGCAGTGTAACTCTAGACTTGCCTCCTTTAAACATAGCATTAGAACCACTATTCACATAGAAATGCTGATTTTTAGTCACTTCCTTTACTTTATATGACTCGCTTTTAACATATTCTTCTTGTCTAACCGTATATGTTGTATCTGTTAAAGTACGTTCTTTTACTGTGGTATTAAATGAAATTAAATCTTCTGAAACTGGAATTCTATCTATTTTAAAGTTACATATACGCCTTGCTAATGACGTATTTTCAAATTTAAAAATATAAATCCCAGTCCTTTTTATCACAACCTCCTTCTGATTAATAGTTATAACATTAAAGTCTGAGTACACTTTAGAAGCCTTATATTCAATTATTTCAAAATTCTTGAGTTTTTTACCACGTTCTTCTGAGTAATTAATAATTATCTTATCCCCTTCTGCAAAACCATAAGCCATGTGATGCGTTGACATTGGCGCTATTCTAAAATTTAAGTCAGCAACGTTTATTGGGCTTGTTTCTGCTTTTAATTGGGTTGAAAAGGTGAGTAATAGTAACAGTAGGTAAATCTGTTTCATTTTTAATTATTTAATTTTAGTATTAAGTTTATAATTGTTCGTAATAAGTTTTAATTTTAGCAGCCATTAGCTTACGTCGTTCTACAAGAAAATCATTATAATCTAAATGCGTTGCCTTATGTAATGTTTTTGGTATATCATTTAGCAAAAGGTTTTCTTCTAATCCTATTTTAGAATCTAAAGTACTAATATCAAAAACGCCATCTTCAATTTGTGTTGCAACCTTAGCTATGTAATTTTGTGGTGTTAACATGCCCACTTTAATATTAGTAGCTTGTTCTGTGTACACAAAATTTGCTACTTGATTATATTGCTTTGGTATAAACCCATTTTGTGCTAAGTATTTTTTTGGAAAAATATGATGTACATCGCCGCGCTGCTCAATTAAGCTACTAATTTTCATGCTTTTTGATAAAAATGCTGGTGCATTACCATAACATTGCGCTGCTAAATACACATTATAGGCATTGTTATTAACACTAGAAGATTCTAATTGATTTACCAATGAAAATTCCCAAAATCCCTGTCCTAAATGGTTTTGTTCCATTTGCTGTAAATATACCTTAACACCTTTCTCATTAATTTGTTTGATGTCTTCATCAATCATAGATTCTACAGACCCTGAATAACGACCAATAAGTAATGACATTACTAACCAACGCTTAACATAGTGTTGAATCTCCGATTCTGGCATACACTCATTCCGTAGTTTTAAATACAAAGCATAGGAAAAGTTTAAACTGTTTTTTGAAGCGATTAACTTCTGACTTATTAAACCTGCTGACTTTACCAACATAATAAAACGTTGGTAACTGGTTTGGTTAACAAAATCTGTTAAGCCTTCTGATAGCAGATTATAACTACATTCTGCAATATCGCTCTCATACGTTCTAGTTTCAAAATTACGACCAGACAGCAACGCTACTAAATCGCTAAATTTTCCACGACTAAATTTATAGGTAAATGCCACACGTAACACATCTATATAATCTGGAATGTACAAATCGTCACTACCTGTTGCCATCCATTTAGACGCTTTGTAATAGTCGCTATTAGCGAATACAGTATCGTTATCTAAAATGTGTTTATTGAAATCTTTATCCACTAATAGTCTACAAAAATAATCGACTAATTTTCGCATTTTATTTCCGCCATAAACCTCATCGGAAGCTATTTTAGACATCACGAAGTCTGCATTACTCAGCACCACCCCTTTTTGGTTGATACGAATAAAGATATCGGTTACTGTATCTATATCTAAGGAATGGTCTAACTCAATAATACCAACCTGTTTGGTTTTTACACCTTTTAGCTTTTCTATTGTTTTAATAACACTTCGTTTGTCTACTTCTGGATTTAAATTCATGTACTCATCTATAGCTTCAAAAACAGAAATCTCGTCATTAACTATAGGGTTGATATTATTTATCCATTCTGAACTTTTTTCAAAAGCCTTATTTAATACCTCAAATTTTTCTGTTATTGGATTAAAGGCAATTCGAATATTAATTTCCTTATAGTTTTTATTTAAAACACGTTGCCCAACCACAGCAGCGGTTAACGCGGTAATACGTTGCTGCCCATCTATTAAAACTTTTTTTCCCGCAGATAATTCTCCGTTTTTTAATTTTACATCTGGATTACGCCATGTAATAATATAACCTACAGGATAGCCTTGATATAAAGAGTCTATTAAATCTCTCACTTTTGCACTTTTCCAAACAAACGGCCGTTGTATTTCTGGTATGGCAATTTCACCAGATTTTATCCAGCTTAATAAGGTTTCTACAGGTTGTTGGTGTACTGAGTATTTTGCCATTTAGTATCGCTTGTTTAATTATTTTTAATTTCTTGCTTTAGAATTTTTTCGAGCTTAGTAAAGACGTCAACAAAACCATCACCTTTTAGTTTGTTATATATAACATCTCCCAAAGTTCTTATTTCTGATTTCTGGAGTTTGTAAGATCTAACAGCAAAATGCGCATAAACTTTATTTTTAGAATTATAAAAACTAGCATTTTCCTCACCTGATAAGGTTACACCTCTATAACGTTCTTTATTAATTAAGGCTTTCCCCTTTAACTCAACAATTAATCTTAAAGTGCCATCTGTTTTAAGCAAATCTCCATAAATAATAGTAAACATTAAATTTTTGTCTAATTTAGAGATATAGTAAGATAAGACATTACCTAAATTACCCGAAGACTCGTAAAGTTTAATATTTAATTTTTCACCTTCTAATAGCCTATATGCTTTTTTAACTTCATTTTCTAGATGTTTTCTAGCAGAAGATTTATAAGCTATAAGATTGTTGATTTTTTGTTGATTTTCAAAATAAAAGTTAAAATCATTTTCGTTCATAAGTGGCTGGCTTAAGTTTATTGTGTTTTGGTAAAAGTCTTTTAAAAACACCACGTATTTATCATTGGCATCTAACAGGTAGTTACCCAAATTTTGCATGACTTGATTGAGTAATTGCAAATGTGTAATATTTATAAAATATGGATGATATATTTTAGAAATTGGATGTAACGACAAAACCACACCCATTTTTTTGGTTGCTACCACATCAGTATAATATAACTCTAAATCGTTATTAAGATGATGATACACTTTGTTTTCTATAATTACGGCTTGCTCATTATTTTGTAATAGAATATCTATACGTTTTTGATCGCTCACACCATACTCCGTAAATACTTTAAAATCAAAAAACGGATCTATAAGTGTGCTATCTTTATTAATGAGCTCAAACAAACTTGTAACAAATAAATCCTTAAACTTATGCACCTCATTAACTCTAAGATAAAACGCATAAATATTAGACAACACATTCTCGTAATGTGGTTGTTTAGCGATGCCTAAAAAGGTTTTGGGTTTGCCTTTAATTTTAGGGATTTCGTTTTTATCTAAAAACGCTTGTAATGACTCTAAATTAATCTTTTCTTTTCCTTCTAACATGTTACTTCCCAAATTATAAGTCTTGTTTCCATATTAATTTTGTCCGCTAAAATTAGCTCGTCATGCAAAATATTAGCATTAAAACTTAAATTCAACTCATTCATTTTCTCAATAAAACGAAAGTCAAAATTTGATGTTTTTTTTGAACACAAAGCATTGACTAATTGTTCTTTTATTTCATAATTTGAAGGAAACGGTCCTAAAAGTCTAGATTGTAATTGATGCCCTAACATTTTAGCATCTGCAACACAGATAAAATACGCTTTGCGTTTGGTAAAATAAGTATCTAGCCCTAAACGAATCATATCGTTTAGTGTTTTAATTAATTTAGCTGTTTTATTTATAGTACCTTTTTCGTTACTGTTTTGTTTAAATAAACCAAATTCTGCACACAAATTTAGTTTATCGACTACCAAATCCATTTTTGGGTTTTCTTTTCGGTATGAATGCATATTTTCTCTTGGTGTATAACAACATTTATCTATACTGTTTTCCAATACTATTTCATAATTTTTTAAGTCACGTTCTAAAGTAAGTGCTGTAAAAAAATCATAACGCACAGAATCTTCTCCCATTTCTAATAAAGGGATGTGACTACAACGCTCTGTAAATAATTCCTTAAACTTTATAAATACATCTTCCATAATTGCTATCGTCTATCAAAATTAACCAACTCCCATTGTGCGATGCTTTGCTGGCTCTCTTTAGCTTTACATCTTATATCTTGTATAATTTGCAAATAGGTATCTGCACATTCTAACTGCGTCCAATTCACTAAAGGTTGCTTGTATAAGCGTTGTTGTATAATTCTGTCTACAGGGCAATGTGGTGGTTCTGGTATAATACCCAAACACCAGTAATATTTTAAAGCCAGATTTAGTAGTTTTTGGCTGACACCGATATTAATAGGAGCTTTTAGTACATGACTAAAGTTTTCTGTAAACCGACTTATGGCTTGCATATTTTCTATATGAATGCTATCCTCTGTTATTGGTGTTTTGTATTGACTTACAACAGTATTCTCTACTTAACCTCTTAGCTTGTTTCTAAAATAGGTACGGTCTTTTTCTTTGGTATTGGGTTTGTAAATACCTGTATGCTGAAACGCACCACCAAAGGTTAGTAACCAAATTTCTTCTATTAAGAAGGCTTGTTGTTCTTTTTGCATAATTTAACTATAATATAGTTCTGCTATATATTAATATGAGTATCGTATAATTTTTTATTGTCTCTAATTTCAATAGCCTTTTCTATATAAGTTTTATGAGATACTTTAAAATCTTTCCACTTAACATTTAAAATATAAGATGCTTCACCCGAGTAAACATAATAACCACTACAAATCCTTCTATCTGGATTTTTCACATTAAACATATTTGCTTTAATAATTTCAAATAATAAAGAGGTCTTATAATTAGTGCAATTACAATCTGAATCTTCTGAAATATACCAATCGTAAGAATTATTTTCATCAGGTAAAACCACTGCAATAACTCCATTCATTCTACTGGTTCTATCTGCTCTTGTCGTTTGTCTTAAAGAATAAGAAACTTCCCACGGTATCCATTGGTCGCTTTCAGCTTTAAATGTTTCTTTCATTCCTTTTGAAATCATAACAATTGTTACACTACTATTAAAAATTTTATCTTTTAAAGCAGACTTAATAGTTTCATCAGCAAAATGCAGAAGACTTTCTCCATCTTTTTCCCCTAAATTGATATTATCCTTACCAATTATTTCCTGTAACTCATCCACATAATCCCTAACTCTCGTTGCTCTCGCCGTTCTATAAATTCTTCCAAAAATCTCAATTTCATCTACCTTATTTAAATCTGGCACATGTGTATCTCCATATTTATACGACACAAATACTTTTCTTCCCATAACTATATTTTATCAATTAGAAGTTCTTGAAATGTTGATGAAAACGCATAATCATTTTGAAATCTTTCATTTTTATTAATGCTATTTTCATATATGAATTTTGCAGCAGCTCCTGTACTTGCTAGTGGAATAATTAGAGCCTCTGGATGAAATTCTCTAAACATCTTATATTCTTCTTCCACACCTTCCATTCCTCCAATAAAAATACCAGCTGCAAATTCATTTCCACCAAACATTAATTCACGCATGAGTCTGATACTTTTATCTTCATCATCTAAAAGAATAGGAGTCTGAATTACATTTTTAAATTTATTGTTATCCTCTGGATAAGATTTTTTAAAAAATTTAGATTGATATAGAGTTACATGATTTTGAATATCCATATTCAGCTTTTGCAATACAAAATTAACCAAAGGTGTAATTGATGGATGTCCTCCCCAAATCAATCTGTGATTTGGCAATACAGTTGTACACAATGCGATAACAGCATCACGGATAGCAATAACGTCAGCAGTTTCATAATATCGAGGATCTCTTTCAGGAAGTGGTATGCTTGCTGAAAGAAATATGTTTTTTAATTCTTTTCTAGCCATTCGTCAAAATTTTGTTTCTTAATTGTTTGAACCTTCAAATAACCATTTAACCAATCTAAATGGTTGAGCCATTTATTTCTTATTCTTAGATCGTCATAGATTAAATGAACGCTATCTACTTCAAAGTCTTTTATTTCTTTAATGATTTCTTCTGATTGATTACAATTTACCGATTGTGGTACACCTACACTCGGAATAAAAATTCTCCTTTTTCCATTATCTAATTCTTCAGAAATAAATCGTTCTGGTTGTAAGTTTATTTTTTTACCATGCTTATTAGCATAATTGGTAAACTCAGTAATTAAATTATCTTGTCTAGATGCTAGATTTCTAGCTCTCAAAGACTCCACCTCTTTTACCAAATCATTTATAAAAACTTCGGTTAGTTTAGATGTGTTTTCATCATTAAATACACCATTTTCAAAATCAGTATTTTGAAGTTGTTTAGGTAAACAAACATGTGCCATAGCCTCCAATTTATGATTTGGCCAAACTAGCTGAATTATACCTATTTGTTTTGCACTAGCTTCTGCAATTTCTTCTGTACACCAATAGCTTTCTAAAAATTTAGGTGTGTTTAAGAGTACAATGACATCACAATCTGTCATTCTATGCCAAAGTTCTTCTTGAAAGGGTTCTCCTGGTTTTATTGAATGTGTATCTAAAAAAACATCAAAATTATTTCTTTCTAAGGCTTCATATAATTGTATTGCTACAGATGAAGATTCACTTCTCTTGTAACTCACAAATACTTTTCTAGAAGACCGTAATAATTCAAATGCTTCTAATGCCAGATTAACAATCTTTATATCTTTAGTAGCATCATATAAAAGACCATTTTGGTTTTCAAGTATTTTAGGAATCTCATCACTGAAGCTATTTTCTGTATAATAGACTGGTAGTATTAATGTACCATCTTTTATTAAAGTCTCCGTTATTGTTAAGTCTTTAAAACTTCCATTTTCATCACCAAAATATATTGCAAATGCTGGCTGATTACCACTATACTCTGTATTAAAATTTCCGTGATTTATTATTTTAAAATAATCTCGCTCTAGTTTTAGTTCCTCTATTTTTTTATAAAATAAATCTATTACTTTATTTGAAAGACTACCAAGATTACCTAAAACTATTAATCGATATTTATATTTCATAAGCTTTAAACTTTTACTGTTTTGGTGTCTACTTTTGACATTTTGGAAAGAATTATATTTTTAGTTTCAACCAACAAATCAATTTCTTTATTAATTAATTCTGTCTTTTTAGTTATTACTAAAAGGTTAGATTCTAGCAATTCTCTAGTTTTATAATTTGGCAATAAAAAAGGGATTGCTTGTATTACTTCTCTTTTGGCTATGTTTGGTATTGCACTACCACCTGATTCGCCAATAAGTAAACGTTTACCTTCTTTTGAACTTAAAAAATATTTAATACAAATTGGACTTATTATTGAAGAGTCAACTCTTAATATTAAAAGAGCTTGATTTATAATACCTATTGGATCTGTAGTTTTAACGTATGATAATTTACCTAAATTAACTCCAGAACAACTAATTAAAATATCATTTGCTTTTACTGAGAATCTTTCAAGTGACTTAAATTTATCCTTATCAACATAATAACGGAAATTTCTATGTTCATCCAAAACATGTTGTTGTTCATAAACAGGTATACCAGAATCTCTCATATCTGCAACTTTCAATGCTGATCCAAATGGGCCTCTTATATAACCTTTGTTATCTAGCAGACTGCCTAAATCACTCACTACAAAAATCTCAGGAATCTCCATATCCAACTCCTCATTATAAATCATTTCTCCACCAGAGGATTTATATGGTTTGCCTTCTGCATTAGGAAACTCAAAATCCACAAACCAATGTTTATACAAGGCTTGTGCGGTGTCTTCTAGTTTTTGGTTTAGGGTTTCGTTTAGTTTTATACGGTTTACAATGGTGTTGTATTCTGCTACTAATTCACGTTGTTTTTCTATGGATGGGATGGGTAGTTCTGTTTCTTCTAATTCTTCCCAATCAAAAGTTTCTCTGGCGCTCCCATGCGATTTGAAACGTGCATAACGGTCAAATTCTGGTCGTCTAAACCACATCATTAAATATTCGGCATTTAATAATTCATCATCTATAATTTCAAAAACGGTATAAGCTTGAGAGACTAATGCTTTATCGTATTCTTCTAAAAGTGCAATAGAAATTTTGTCGCCATTTCTAGAGGTTACAGGCCCATAAGCAAATTGATTTTTCTCAATAATTTTATAACGAGACATATCTGTACCCACAGTGTTGGCGATAGAAGGCATTAATACTTTTTTTATACTAACACCTAAAAGTGTTTCAACTTCAAGATTTTTGTTTCTAATATTAACTACCTGAATGTAATCACCTAAACGTTTATAGTTTAATTTAGCTTCGCTGATTTCACAATTCATACCCTAAATTTTTAAACACGTTTAGCAATTCAGTTTTAGATTGTGCTTCTTCTTTTAAAAGCTCTGCAAATTCGGTCTGTAAACTTTTCATCTTCTCATCAAAATTGATGTTTTCGTCTCGGTTGACAAACTCAACGTATTTACTTGGTACTAAAGAGTAATCTTTTTTACGCACCTCTTCTAAAGAAGCAGAATAGCAAAACTCTGGAATATCTTTATAATCGCTTTCAACTTGTTGCCATTTGTGATAGGTTTCACTTATATCACTAATATTATCTTCTGAAAACTGAGTATATTTCTTCTCAAAAGGAATTCCTGTCTGTCTTAAATCCATAAACAAGATTTCGTCTTCTCTGTTTCTGTAGTTTTTTTCTACATCATTCAGTTTAACTTGACGTTCTTTTTTATTATTATTTATAATCCAAAGCGTTACCGAAATATCTGTGGTATAAAACAAGTTACGTGGTAAAATTAGAATAGCTTCTACCAACTTATTTTCAATCAGTTTTTTACGTATCTCGTATTCGGTTCCTCCACCAGATAAAGCACCATTGGCTAGTATAAAACCTGCAACACCATTGTCTGAGAGTTTAGACACCATATTTAGTATCCAACCATAATTGGCGTTTCCGGTTTGTGGTACTTCGTAGCCTCGCCAACGTGGGTCGTCTAATAACTCGTCTGCTGCTCTCCAATCCTTTTGGTTAAACGGTGGATTTGCCATAATATAATCTGCCTTTAAATCTGGGTGTTGGTCTTTGGCAAAGGTATCTGCTGGCACATCGCCCAAATTGGCAGCTATACCACGTATGGCAAGGTTCATTTTTGCTAACTTATAGGTTGTTGCTGTGTATTCTTGCCCATAAATAGAAACGTCTTTTTTATTACCATTGTGGCTGTCTATAAATTTCATAGACTGTACAAACATACCACCAGAACCACAAGCAGGATCGTAAATTTTACCTTTATAAGGTTCTATTAACTCTGCTATAAGGTTTACAATACTTTTAGGTGTGTAGAATTCGCCTTTTCCTTTTCCTTCTGCAATGGCAAATTTGCTTAAAAAGTACTCGTACACACGCCCAACAATATCTTGTTGTTGGTCTTTTAAAGTGTCTATATTGTTTATGGTATCTAGTAAAGCGGCTAGTTTACTCACGTCCATATTTAAACGAGAAAAGTAGTTGTCTGGCAATGCACCTTTAAGCGATGGATTGTTTTTTTCTACAGTATATAAAGCGGTATCTATCTTTAATGCAATATCATCTTGTTTGGCATTGGCAATGATATAGCTCCAACGGGACTCTTCGGTTAAATAGAATACATTGTCTTGCGCATAAAATTCTACCATATCTACAAACCGTTCTTTGCCATCGTCTATGAGCTCTTGACGACGTTTCTGGAATTTATCACTAGCGAATTTTAGGAATATTAAACCTAGAACGACGTGTTTGTATTCTGAGCTTTCTACCGTTCCTCTTAGTTTATTTGCTGAATCCCAAAGGGTTTCTTCTATAGATTTTGTTTTTTTGGTGGTTGCTTTTTTAGCCATTTATCTTATCTTTTCTTTTACAGTAACGTATTGTGCTAATTTAACACCTTTACTTATTTCTGTACCATAAGATTCTGGCATTTTAGCTGCTTTAGCTATTTCTTTTTTATTATATCTACCTTCTTTAATTTCTTTGGCATATTTGATACCAAAAAGATGAATCATCGCAACGGCTTCTCCTTCTTGTGCATTGTGATAGAGATTTCCTAATGCTGTTCCTAGCTCGTTAATTGTCATTGTTATTAGTTTTGGGTTATTAGTTTCAAAATAGTTGTATTACATCACTTTTTCAGCTAAATACTTTTGTACTTCGTACACATCGATACTTTTATTAAACTTTTTGCTTACCGATGGGCTATTCTCACTGGAAATCCAAATTTTGAGTTCGGCATCTAAATCAAAGGTTCCTGAGGTTTCTAAAGAGAACCGAGAAATGCTTTTGTATGGCATAGACTTGTACTCTACTTTACTTCCTGTAATCCCTTGCACGTCTATAAGTATTAAACGCTTATTAGTAAACATAAACACGTCTCTAAACAATTTAAAACCGAGTTCTATTTGCTCATTATCGGTTAATAAGCGTCCGTATTTTGTAGTTAATTGTTCGGTTGAAGCTTGGCTTGCGTTGCCAAGTATTTTGTTCAGTAGTCCCATAGTTTTTTTGTTGGTATATTGAAATTAAAAATATAAAGGTCAATCGTTACGTAGTTGTTTAGGAAACATGTCATATGTTGGTAGTTAGAGCTACAAAACAAATATCGTTGTCTGTTCGAGCGCAGTCGAGAACTAATCGCATAACCAAAACAGGTTTCGACTTCGCTCAACCAAACATTTAGGTAAAATTTGAACACGCGTATAGGTAACTATCTACTGACCGCTATAAAAGTAATCATTTAGCTTTTTAATTCTTCAATTTTAAGTTTAGCTTCATTAAAATTGGCTTGAATTGCTTCTAAATTTTTTATAAATAAGGTTTTATCTGCCCCATACTTTTCTAATTTAATATACCAGGTGGCTTTACTTTTATTTACAAAATACCCCAATTGAAACCCATCCTCAGTGATAAATTTATTTTCTAAATAATCAGGACTTAGCTGAATATCAGTTTCTACTTCTAGTTTTAAGCTATTAAAAGCTTTTATAACTTCTAATAAATCTGAATATTCAATAGATGCCGTTGAATTTCCATATTTACCAGGTTTTTCTATTTGATAAAAATAACTAATTTCATTCCCACTATTTAGTTTCCTTATTCTAGTAGTAGCAACTGTATAATTAGTTTTCAAGTCCGTTAAATTAGTATCTGTAAATTTTGTAATAACCCCTGTTCGAGAAGCAAATTTCTCCATTTTTGTTTCTTCTTTCTCTACCTTTTCCTTAAGGTTCTGAGAAAAACTAAATGTCGTTATCATTAATGCTAGAATTGTTAAAAATTTTTTCATTTTTTTTGTTTTTAAATTGGTTTTATAAAAATCAATCAATTAATGGAAAACTATAATTACATTGTAATTACCTATTAGACAAGTAAATTATAGTTGCAAGTACAGTAATCCATACGGTATTCCGTAATAACAAAAGTTTAATGTTGATAGCATCTACCACTGCTATTTTTAGTTTTTCGTTTACAACGTTTACCTGCTTGCGTTTTCGCTGTACATTGAGTGGCAATGGTCTTTTTTGAAGAATTAGTTTTTACTTTAGATGTTATAATTTTAGCTTTTGAAGCTGATCCTTGACTATTGTTAGCTATTGGCTTACATATCTTACATGCTATATATCCTAAACTAATCGCTTTTTTTAAATCTATCTCTTTTTTAGAATGCTTGAGGTATTGGCAATTGCTTTTATGATACTTCTCTCCCGTTTGCGTTGTATATACGGCTTGAGCTAACGTGACAGAACTAAATGCCAACGTTAGAAAAAATAATAAAAGCTTTAACTGTTTCATTATTTAGCTTTCTTTTTTTTATTACTCCTCCAACTCCATGGCGCAATAGCATTTGGGTCTCCCCAAAGCCCTATTTTAATTTTACGCGCTTTATCTTCTATATCTTGTAATGTAGAATCATTAGAATACCTTACATAGTGCCAGGCATATCCTGCTTTTAGCAACTCTTCACTGAGATTTTTATCTACATCGTAAATAACATTGGCTATATACCTGCCATAACGATCTTTATTTAACACTACAATCTCTATATTTTTGCCAAAAACAGCATCTGAAGCAAATTGTTTTGCGCGTTTAGAGAACGGCTGTTTTCGCTCTGGGCAATCTATATTTGCTAAACGGACTCTAATTAAAGTAGAATCTTTTTGTAAAAGTTTAAACGTATCACCGTCTGTGATTGCTGTTACTTTGCCATATAATATGCTTTGAGCATTAATAGTAAAACAAGACAGTAAAATAATTATAATAATTCTTGATTTCATTAATTATAATATTATAAGTTTTTAAAACTAACGTTTTAGGCTTTCTAATTATAAGAATTAACGAAAATTTTACCTCTTAACTAATTTACATTTTTTACAACTCATTTTATTTGATAGAATCATTTTATGATTTTTAAAAGTCTATGAGTCGCTGATAAATAATCAAATCAGTTTTCTTTAACCAATGCATTAATTGCTTTAATTCTCATATCCTTCTGATGCTCAATTGTTATATCATAATCATTTTCTTTATCCCCATATTTGGACATTAACACAAAAAGTTCTATCGCTAAAAAAAAGAAAAACCAAAGTAACCAAACCCCAAGTGAGACGTTAGAAGTAGTGATAATTTCGAACATTACTTCTATCTCATCTAAAAACCCTTTCTTTTGCATTAATTCCTCCCTTAAACCCGATCTCATATTTATTAGTTGCTGAGAAAGTTCATTTCTGTTAATTCGAAGATTTTCAATTTGTCCATCAATTGTTGGTAAAAATTCAGCTTTGGGATTAGGTATGGATGAAGCTGTATAGGTTCGCTCAATTAATGTTGTATCCTTTAGTCTTGTAACGGCTTCTCCAGAAATTATTTCCGTAGTTTCTACCTTTGACGGGGTTCTTTTAGTAGTGCTTGTCGGAATTTTTATTGTTGGTTGTTTTGTAATTTCTTCTATTAATAATTGCCGTTCATTTTCCTTATCCGCAATAACACTATCCAATTGTACAACTTGATTGTTTATTTCATTTGTTCTTTGCGGCAAAATTACTTCCACTTCATTTTCTACCGAGAAAATTTTATGTTTCTCAACATCTTCTTTAAATAAAATTTGATCTATAATAACAGAACCTAATACTGCCATTATTATACCTATTAATACTCTAAATACAGCCGCCGCTTTACTTTTACTTCCTAAAATAATTTGCCGTTCTACTTGTATAATAATAACAACCATAACTAACGCTGCAACAGTTGCTCCTAAAAAATTTAATTGTACATACTCACGCGTAAACAAAAAACCAATTAAGGCCCACAAAATCATAATTATCAATAAAGCTGCCGTATATTTCTTTACAGATTTTTTACTCGCTTCACTGCAAGATTTTATTAAAGGATAATTATATCCACATAAAAAACATCCAAATTTTAACCACCAATTTTTAAACATTTCTTTCTAAAATTTCGTCTGACATTGCTGCCAATCCTCGTGAAAACCCTCGTTGATATGACAAACTAATTCTTTCAACCAAACCAATTCCTTCATTAAATTCCTTTTCAATATTGTTCAATTCATTAATTGCTTCATCAACTTTAGTGAGTTGAGATTCTAGTAGTTTCACTGTATCTATCAATCCTGCACTTTGTCTAGATTGTATATGAAAATTAAGGTCTTTTTTATAGTCTTCATAGGATCTAAAAGCTCTTTTAATCATAATCTGCAAATCATATTTTAAGAGCTTTAAATTATCCTTGCTGTACGATAAATCAGGATTTATAATAGCATCATCATATCCATTATTTTCGAAATCAGTAGCAGCATGCTTATAAATCATTTCTAAATTAATCATTGATGATATATTTGAAGCAGGTACATCCTCAACATCATTTTCTTCAATGAATAATTCTTTTGACGGAATATTAGAAGTCCGCTCACTGTTTTTTTTATTAAAAAAACTAAATAATCCCATAAATTAAATATATTTAATTGGCACTTTATATAATTGATGCCCTTTTTGATGACAATTTTTACAAAGAGTTATTAGCAAATCATCTTTATATGCCCATGGCTTTTTGAATTTTCTGTTTTTTGAAAAAAAATGATATTGCCTATGATGAACTTCTAGGTTTTCAGCATTCTTACAAACTCGACAGACACCTTCATCTCTTGCTATTATACGCAACCTTTTATCTCTCCATCGTTTATCAAATAACAAGGCTCCGTAAGACCCATGATTTCCATTAATTAGATTAGTTTTTTTTTCTTTTTGAATTTTATATCTCAAAATTTTCAGATTATCATTAATAAACTAAATATCTAATTATTATTTAAATCAACGTTCTCATCCCAAAGAGTAATAGGTTTCATACAATGAATCCAAATCATCGCAATAATTGGTGATACAAATCCGAAAAAACCCCAACCACCTGAACTTCTATTTAATTCTGTTGCTTTGTTTGCACATACTATCATGCCTACAACTCTTAATCCCAATTGAATAATAACAACTGCTCCTTCCATTTTATTACATTTTAATTTCTAGCTCTTCTTTTGCTCTTTGCTTTAATTCGGAAAGCTTTTGAAAATTTCGTTTGTGTTTGGTTATTTCTTGAAAAATCGATTCTGCTAATTCCTGCTTTTCAGAATTAATAAATCTATCTGGATGACAAAGCCTACTTAAATTCTTATATAATCCTCTAGAACTATTAATACTATTCATCACATTTCCCATATCGATACTTGATGATTTTACAGAATTTAATTTGTCTTTTGATATATCTGCAAAGTCAAGGTTGACGTTTCTCTTTTTTAATTTAAAAACAAGGTAAATTATAATTATGCATTCAATAATTGCTAACCAAAACCATATCGAAATAGATAAATCAATATTTGACGCAGTCACCTCTGTCCCTTCTGCAATAGATTTTGATAATGCACTATCCTTTTTAATTTGAATTAAACTAACTATCATAATTACTAATTTAAGAAACCACCAATTTTAGCAAACTCTTTTAAAGCCCACTTAACACCATTATAACCTTTATTTGAATGAACCTCCAAAGTATCCCATCCTAACGTAATTAACTTTCTAGTTAATTCTTCGTTATCCAAAATAACACGTCCAATCTCTACTAACTCACCTCTCTCCAATGGTCTACCCGAAAGCGCTTTTATCCTAAAACCACTCGCCATCCATTTTGAAAATGCATGCTTATATGTACTTTCTCCTCTTGTAATTTTTGCCTCTAATAGTGTAGGCGCAGTTCCTTGGATGAAAGCATATTTAGCTGCCCTATTAAAATCCTTCACTAATCTGTAGCGTTCTGCCACCTCGCCAAACCATTCAGTTATTTCTATTATTTTATACCACATCTTTTCACTAATTATTTATTCTAAAAGAGTACCATCTTCAAAAATTATTTTTTCTGGCTTCCATACAACCTTTAGATCCTTTAAATCCTTATTTCGCAATGCCTTATCACTATCTGTAAATTGATTGTAATCTGTTTGGGCATTATAAGTAACTTCAGCCCCAGCGTTAATTGGTTGATCATAAACGAGGTTCAGTGACTTTATATCTTCATCAAATAAATTCGTGAACGTTATTGAGCCTTTTATTGCCCTTATATTCTTATTAGATTTGTTTTGAATAATAAATTTGTAAGTGATATAATCCTCGTAACTGTATTTTGTAAAGCCCTTTGAGAAACAAGAGACCAAAACAGATTCAGATAATCGTTTTATTTTTTCATTTTCAATTCTCAATGCCTTAGCCGCTAACTCTTTTTGCTCTAATTCAATTTTTTCTTGAGCTGATTTCCATTTCTTTCCATCTTCTAATATTTCTGAATAAGTCATATCTTCCAATGTTTCTCCTTGAAATTTAAGTCTCATCATATTTCCTGTCATTAAGGAAAAGTCTGTTGAATCCATTTTGGCCTTTAATTCTTGTATATCTTGTTTAGCTGTATTTTCATTAAATTTTCTATCTAGTGGAGATGAGCAAGAAGCAGAAAATATTATTATTAGTAGAAGTAGTAGTTTAGTTTTCATTACGTTAATTATTAAGATTAAAAAAAGGCTGTATATTTATTTTGTTGAATATGAATTATTTAGTATAATAATAGAAACCATTAATTTTATTTTATCGACACGAAAATTCTATATAATCGTCCAAGCATTTAGAAAAATTCTAATTTCTAATTTCAGAGGGTACTCATAACTAATTTCATGAACACCACTCCCTATTTACTTGTCTATTTTATTTACTACTAATACTAGACATGGTTTTAGATTGATACAAACTTATACTCATTAAAAATCAAATCCTTACGGGAATCCTCAATTGAATAAAAAAGAGGAATGACATATCAATTGATTTCATTCCTCTAAAGTATTCACTCTTAGTAAGAGCTACTCACCATTATTTGACATTACGGAGATGTTGTTGGAGGTGTTGTTGGCGGCGGAGGAGGTGGTATTTCTCCATTTTCACCACAACAGGCTTGTGGTGCTACATCTTCAACCATACTTTCTGGATTACATGATAAAAAAACAGAATTAAGGAAAACCGTAAGTATTATAACATATATTTTTTTCATTTTGCTTTGTGTTAAAATTGAACAATAGTGTTGCTGTCCGAGAAATTCTCAGAGATATTATTGGACTGCTAAACAGACTGTTTTTGAGGTAGAAACCTCTATTAAGGGAAGTATGAAATCGGGATATAAAAAGCGCATTACCTTCCCAAATATTGCGGCTATTTACATGACGACTTCATTATAGAATTGCTATTCGTAAGTCTCATTACGAGTGAGACGGTTATCAATTCTGAAGCAAATGAATGGGTTTTATTTAGGAGACAATGGAAATACTCTGGAAAGAATCTGGAAAAGAAATTCCACATTAATTCCATTATGAATTATTAACTTTAAACCATTTTAAATCAATAAAATGCATAAACAATTACTTATAAAAGCTTTTGAAAAAGCAGAAGAAGAAATTAAAACAGAAAGCGTATCACCAAGGGCACAATTACTATCTGATTTTATTTTAGAAGATAGTAAAGCTCCGTATGGTGAACGTATACTACGTGATAATTACAATAAAATAATTCATAATTCTGAAGAAGAAATTCGCTTAAAAAAACATGTAGAAGTTGCGTTAAGCCATTATTTAGGCTATAGCGATTATTTAGATTTTATAGAAAAAAATAAACCACCTGTAAAGCCAGACCATTCAAATCTTGAGTCAAAATCTACAAAACCAAAATTATTTTATAAGCCTAAATTATTCTTACTATTGTTATTATTTCTGGTTATTGGCTTTATAATATATCATTATACTACGAGACAACGTTGGATGGTTTGGAATGAAAATCAATATGTAGAAGTACAATTTGAGGTTGATAAACACCACTTAAATCAAATTAAAGTTTATAAAGAAGAACGCATCAAATTATTTAAAAAAATCACCCCTACTTGTGACTATTTATTCTTTGATAAACTCGGAGGTGTTAGATTATGGTACGGGAAGAATAAAGCAAAAAAAATAGAGTATTTTACGAGCCTCGGTCTACATCCAGAAACAGGAAAAACACTTAAACCGATAACCAATTACATGATCAACAAATACATCTGTAAATAAAAATTCACTTCAAAAAATAAAAAACACTAAAAGTTAGTGCATATTAAATTATGACTATCTTCTAATCAGAATCACTCAATAAAGTATAAATAGAAAACATTATAGTCATATTAAGAGGCAAAGAATTGTGGAGAAAATAATTTTCATTTCTTTCTGATTTTATTTAATGGCACAAGACCAACTATTTTACAAAAATTTAATTTGCAATTTCAAATAACAAAACGTGTTATTAGTTTGTCTAATTCAAACTCCCATTTTGTCTTAGTATAAAAAATGAATAGCCAAACTGAAACTGAGAAAAATTATTATCCCAATCGTCTAATTGAGTAATAAAAATATACCTAATAAATAATTTACCTGTATTAGATGTATTCACATAGAACTCTAATTTAGAAGTGTTATACCAGTGTTTCATATTTATAAGTTCTTCATTATGTATGGAATTTATAGTAAGTGCGTCATCATTATAAATCTCAAAATAAGTTACTCTATTACTAGCATTAAATCCATATCTTTTTTCTGGCTTGAATTCAAGATTAAGAAGAAGTGAAGTTGAAATTGTATTAAAAAAGTCTGTTTCTACTTCATTTAATTCCAAACCACTTCTACCATAGCGTAGACCGATATCCAAATTCGTATTTACCTTTTTATTTTGATTTTCTAAATAGATTAAATTCAAATCAGCACCAATTGAAAAAGTTTCGTACTGTATTATTTTTAAGGGTTGATAAAATAAATCTCCGCCCAAAGTATCGCGGGCTAAGAACTTATTATTCTCTTCAATTTTCGATAATTTAACTTTAACATCCAAGTATTCTAATACTCCTATACCTTCAGCGAAAAATGCAGGAGGATAAATAGGTAATAATAACCAATTAGCAACATTACTCACAGACTTCCTATCTGTATTGATATAAAACTTTTTAGATAATTCAGTTTGAATAATACCATTTGGATTTTCTTCATCAAAAACTCCCATAAAATCAGAAAACACAATCGCTTCAAATAATTTTGTACTATCCTCTTTATATAAAACTGTAGAATCTTGCACTAGGTCTAACTTAAGTAGTGTTGGTTTGGGACTTATATCATTAGCATTAATATCAATCTCTCTATCGTAATCAATAATATCAGCGAAGTTTATTTCTATAAACTTACCGCTAGAATCCCGTTTCAATCCGTTGTTTTCCCATTTATATTCGAAAAAACTGAATATCGTATGTTCATCAAATCTTTTAATTCCATTGGAAGAAGAAATACCAATTGAATGTGTATTTGTAAATCTTACCCTTCTTTCTTTAACAATACCCTCAAGTTCGACTTTTTCTATGAAACCATTATAAAATGTAAGCTCTAATTTACAATCCGAAACAATACCTGTTACCCTTGGATCATCATCATCATCATCATCATCATCATCATTATTTATAGGTAAAACAAAGGGAATGTTTTTTTTCAATTTAATTTTAGCCACTATAGGTTTATCCTCTTCAGTTCTCTCTGCTGTAACTAATCGCGCGAATAACGTAGATATTTGCAAAGAGTCATAACCCGAATCTGAAGTTACATTTTCACCCTCCGCTTTTAAAACAAGTTTAGAAAAATGATTCTTAAATTTAGTTTCAAATAAATCTAATGATAAAGGATAGAGTGTAAAGGACTCTGTTTGATCATTTGAAGAAATTAGATCTACCTGGTAATATTTATAGTCTGTAATACTTACTTCAATAATATAGTCATGAGTAAATTCTATATTAGCTTCTTTACCCGATTTGTCGTTATGTTTTAAATTTTTAAAAATTTTTGGATTTATGGATTGACTAAACTTTTGAGCATTGGATGTAATAAAGAATAAAAGCGTAATAATTAATAATTTAGTTTTCATAATATGGTTGGTTTAATTAATATTAATTACATATAGGATAGCCACACTTCATCTTCTAAACGTGTTAAGCTATTCTGAGTAAGTACCATATTTTGCATCTTTGGGACTGACGCTTAAGGGATTGACTTTAAGTTAGAATATATAATTAAGGATAGAACTAAATATTAGTTAAAAGGTCAAATTCAACTATTAAACGCTAAAAACAAGACCAATAAAACTAAAACTGTTGATTTTAATATCCGAATAGTATTCAAAATAATTAATAAAATACCGTCTAAAATCACCTAAATATCGCACCCAAAAAACCCCTATATTTTAGGCTATTTTAGCTTTTCGAGTTTTGAGGCATTTTTAGGCAAAATTTCATAAACGCTCAAAACCCTTACTATCATTGACATTAGAGCACATTCCCCTCCTGAAAAATTTAAAAATTTAGCCCATTTTACTGTTTTTGTGAACACGATTGCTATCTAAAGTTTTAAAATGAAGGCAGATTGTAGTCAAAAAATACATTTATGCTATTATTTAATGACTACGAATAAGGTCAACAATAGAAAGACTTTAGCGAAAAAATCTATTTTGAAAACCATAAAAATTCAAAAATTTTTCTAAATTTGATTAAAGAAAATTACTAACAAAAAGTGAACATAAAACCGAACATGGTTTTGTACACTATAAAGAACATAGCGGGTTTTCAATCATCTGTAAATCAATAGTTTAAAAATTTAAAAAACTTTTGATTGAAATTCATAACCCAGAGGTCACGAGTTCAAATCTCGTTCTCGCTACAGAAATTTAAAGTCTGGTACGAAAGTGCTGGACTTTTTTTTATGGTTGTCTGTTATTTGCACTTTTAATCTGATGCAATGCATGTTCCGACTATAGACGACGAACTTAATACGAATTACTAAGGTTTTATTACGGTAATCCGTAAGCTAAACCCTATGCAAAAAAGTGTGCATATGTATATGTGCATTAAAGCGTAGCTCATTGGAGATTGAGGGTATTTTTTGTTGAGTACGATTTAGGATCGTTGCTATGTCCCTTAAAAGCAATTACCGTGTTCTCGGTAGAAATTATGTTTAGTATTTTAATATGCGAATCATTTTTTTCTAGGTAAACACTCTATCGATGACATCGATTTTTATAAGAAGATGCTAACCTAGCCATACCTTATATGCTATATTGGACTGTTTTTTATTTTGTTGTAAAACAGGTTTTCTTTCAGTGAAAAGTTTGTTAGTAGAAGGATACGAAATCTTAAAAATCCGCCAAAAATTTGACCGAAGAAATTCACTCTTAATTCAGAATAAAATCTTGAGAGCCAGGTTCCGGCTTTATTATTGCCTACTTCTTCATCTCAAGCCATTACCATTCCCGGTATGAAAAGAAATATAAACAGGCTTATATAAAAAATCAAAGATTTATAAATCCAATTATTCTTTAAATTTAATAAAGGATATTGAAAATAGATTATTGGAATTGATATTGAAATATCAAGTCTATTGTAAGGATAATCATTACCAGATCCATTCCATAACTGGAGATATATAGAGGTTAATACCATTCCTTGGCAAGTTTGGGTTTGTAACTTGTTAGTGAGAATTTATGGAAAACAATTAAATTTGCTTTTTTAAAAACCGCTATTTCAATCCATCAATTTTTTTAATTTCTAAATTTTCTTTCGGAGTATTGTCCCAAGAAATAGGCAATTAGTATGGGAATTATTGAAAAAGCAATATATTTTTCTAAAATTTCATATTCAGATAACACTATTAAAATTGCTGTTGATAAAATGATAAAAATGATGTCAAAAGTTCTTTTCCTCATTATGTCTTATTTTTAATTACCGATGCATAAACAAACTCCTTAAGAGCGATTTACAATGTTCGATTTTAGGTTTTCCAAATTCAGATTAGCAAAATCAATTAAGGGTTTTATCTGCTATATTTTCTATTTCTATATGATGCTTCTCAAGGGCAAAGCAACGTGATTATGTGTGTTTGGTGGTGTGTTTTAGCCTCTAATTTAGCAAAAAAAAACTGAATAGAAAATCTGATAGGCTTTTTGTAAGTAGTCCCGAACTAGCCATTAGTTCTATACGGTGCTGGCAACAGTTTTTATTCCATTTCTTATTCTTCTTCGTTCATTTTAGGTGGCATTGGTGTTGAAGTTTGTCTTAAATAATCAAAGAAAACCCTTAACTCAATAGTGTCATTTATTTCTTCTTTTATCTCGTCAAATGTTCTTGTTAGTGTTGTTAGCAGCGCTTTAAGTTCCTTTCCGTTTTTACTTGTATCTAATGTTACTTCCACTAGTGCTTTTCTAGGTGAATCGGAATAATAAGGAATTTCACCTTTGTTTAGATAGTGCCGCTTTAAAATTCGTTTCAGTTTATTGATTGAATATCCATCATCAATTAAAATTGAGTCAGATTTTATTCGTAAAACATTCTTTTGTTTTATTAACCCTTCGTCATAGACGTAAGGTAGTACACGCTTTTTTAATTTTTCATCTACAAACTCTACTTTCAGTTGTCCATAAGTTTCTTCTTGAAAAGAACTAATTCTATTGGTTATCTGCTTAAAATTTAAGTCTGTTGTTTCAAGTTTGATTAACTCTCCAGTTTGCATTTTAAATTCTCGGTCAGTTGGATATTCGTAAATCTCACGTGGTCCATCACCCCTCTGTTTTGGTTTCTCTTTTTGGTTGCAAGACATTAAAATTCCGAATATTAATGTTATGTAGACTATTTTTATCAAAGGTGTGGCAATGTGTTTGTATATGGCTTGTTGCTTGGTTTAAGTCCTGAAGTTAGTTAATAAAACGGAATAGAACATCCTCTAGGATTTTTGTAAGTAGGCTTGTATTAGGAATAAATTATTCACGGTGATGTAGTGCGTTTTCTTATTTTATTCCAATCCATTTTTCAAGTTCCGATGTATTTTCGTTGACAGCCAACCATGTGTTTATAGTTTTAGTATTATAGTTTTGGTAAGCACTCAAATATTGCAAATGAATTTTTTCTCCAGTTTTTAATTCAGGAACATTTGTTTGGATTGAGGACTCGTTTAAATCGATTATTTCTTGCCAATGTTTTTTTGTATTTAAAAGTCGAGTTGGAAACCAATCAGTATTTTCAGCTCTATTATTCAATATTTCTCCATCTTCTGTTCTGAGGTGTAATTTCCATTGGTCATTGTTGATTTCGAAAGCATCTAAATTTTCGCCATTGGCAAAGTCAAATTCAACATTTTTAAGGTAATTAGAAACAGAAACTTTGATTTCAAGATTTTCAAATATGTTTTTAACTTTTGTAATTCTCCAAATCCAACATTTAGAATCAGACATTGTTTCTCCAAGATAATTGGGTTGTTTTACTTTAAATTGAATTAGATCAATGTCGACTGCAGAGGGTTTAAACTTTTCATAAATTCCATTTTCATAGTGTCCAGCATTTTGAGTTTCAATAAATGAGAAGTTTGATTTTAG
Source organism: Winogradskyella arenosi (assembly GCF_003337305.1). Lineage (GTDB taxonomy): Bacteria > Bacteroidota > Bacteroidia > Flavobacteriales > Flavobacteriaceae > Winogradskyella > Winogradskyella arenosi. The sequence goes on from NZ_QPJO01000003.1 coordinate 164,539, forward strand.
AGCACAAGAAATCGTTGCTAATGGTGTTTTAAATGTTCTCTTTGTTAATGTGTTTTTCATTTCTGAAATGCGCTACAACTCGTTTCATTATAACTTTTATAAGTGCTATTCTATAAATTTAAGGGTTTTGTGTATGATGGAAAGTAGCAGACTATAATTGTAATTCTTATCCGTTTAAAAATAAAAATAGCAGAAAAGTAAAGACATTGAAGTTTAAACTTAACTGCTATTTTTAAGATCTCTTGTTAGCAAACGTTGTGTTTTATTCTTTTAAAAATTTGAAAGTACTTCCATTATCAAATTTTAAAAAATAAATTCCTTTTGTTAAATTTTGTGTATTAATTTTTTCTTGATTAGAAATGCTCCCATTTTTAACTTCATTTCCTAAACTATTGTAAATTTCGTAATGCTGTGTTTCTAACAATCCTGAAATTTGAAGAAAATTAATTGATGGATTAGGGTACAAGCTAATTGTTTTATTAAAATTCACATTACCAGTTGATAAAGTGGATAGCGTAAATTTTGAGATTTTATTACCATCTCGTTCAGCAATATAAAGATCAGTCCCATTAAAAATAAGTCCTTCAGGCCCAATTAATCCTGTAACAACATCTGTTACCGTTGGCGTTACTGCTGTAATATCAATTTTTGAAACCTTATTACCTCCACGCTCAGCAATATAAAGATCATTCCCATATAGCGCAATTCCGGAAGGATTGTTTAACCCTGTAACGACATCTGTTACCGTTGGCGTTGTTGCTGTAATATCAATTTTTGAAATCTTATTACCACCATATTGAGCAATATAAAGATCGTTTCCATTTAATAAAAGTCCAGAAGGACCACTTAATCCTGTAACAACGTCTATTGCTGTTGGTGTTGTTGCTGTAATATCAATGATTGAAATCTTATTGGCATAATATGTAGAAACATAAAGGTTATTCCCATTTAATGCAAGTCCACCTGCTCCGTTTAGACCTGTAACAACATCTGTTGCCGTTGGGGTTGCCGCTGTAATATCAATTTTTGAAATTTTATCTTCAAACAATCGAGCCACATAAAGATCATCTCCGTTTAATACCAGTCCTCTAGGATTGTCAACACCTGTAATAATGTTTGTTATTGTTGGTGTTGTTTCCGTAATATCAATTTTTGAAATTTTATCACCATCCACTTCGGAAATATAAAGATCATTACCGTTTAATAAAAGTCCCCAAGGATTATTTAATCCTGTAACAACGTCTGTTACATTTTGCGCTTCGGTGCTGATTGTAAATAATAAAATAATTAAGATTAGAATGTAATTTTTTTTCATTAGTTATGTCAATTTAATTGTTAATATTGGTTTTAATGTTTGCCTACTCGTTACATCGTAACGTTCATGAGTCCTATACCGCAAATCTAACCTTTTTTACTTATGATTTCTATCGAGTTTCAACCTGTAATTTAACCATTAGAGATAGAAAAGAAAAGTTGATCAGATTATTATACTTAAGTCTCCATAAACCATTAAGTATTCACAACTTAAAATTATAGTTTTGCCTTTTACTCTTACGATATTAACAGCCCATAATGTTTACACTAAATCACATAAATCCCCTACATTTTTAACTAAACCTTCCGTATCAATAATTTTATAATTGACATAAAAAAGCATATTTATAATTCAGTTTACTTATACAAAGTAGCGCTATAACATCTGTATTTATAACACAGCCAAACTATCTACTTAAAAATCTATTTATTAAACGCTTAGCACGTTACCTTATAGTTTTAAGGTTTTTAAGATTTTAATTTTGATATTAAATAATGTTTATTGATAAATTTTAACTCCCCATACTTAAACCCTAAAAAAACAAAACCTTACAAGAATCCGTAAGGCTAAGCTTAAACTATAATAAGTAGCAAATTTTAGAGAAATTCAATAATCTGCCCTGAAACAATTACTTTATATTTATTGACAAATAAAAAGCCACTAGACTTGACTTCGACAATTTCATTAACGACCGTTCTAGACGCTCCTTCCATACCTGCAGATTGTAGCATTTTTGCTTTAGCTTCAGCAACTAAACCATTTTTAGATAAACCTCCGATACCAAAAATATAAGTAGCTGACGCTTCTCCTTTAACGATTTTAACCACCTTAAAGTTATTTTTTGTTAATACGACTTCAGTAGTGTTTTGATTGTAATTTTGAGGTAAACCATAATGGGCAGCACAGCTAGTAAAAAGAGTTGAGGCCACAATTAATAACATTATTATTCTTTTCATGTTGAAAATTTTATAGATCACTTACTCCTGTTTAACGTCTGTTTTCAGCTTATTCCGACTTTACAGAACGAACTTAATAGCAATCCCTAAGACTTCCTTACGGGAATCCGTAAGCAAAATCTTAAACAAAAAAAGTGCACATTGTTACATGTGCACTCCCCTATTCCCCCTAAGAATTCATATTATTAACTAATAATATACCTCTCAAAGGTACGAAGGCCTTTTTGACGTTTCTTACGGAAAACCATAATGCTTCTTAAAAACTCTAAAAAAAATTAAAAACAAAAAAAGGCAACTATTTCTAGTTGCCTTAAATCACTGTTTTAGTAATAATATAAAATCCCCTACAACCCCATATTATAAACAGTGTGAATCTCTATTAATGTTAAGTTTTTTTAGCTATATCAAACCCAAATCTTTGACAAGGGCTACTAGATGTATAGCATTATTGGCTTTAAATTGGTCTTTAAGCTTATTTATTTTTTTTTCTATGGTACTTAAGCTATTGGGGCTTATTCCGTTGGCTTTAAAATTCTGACTAATCTCGTCTTGCGATAAGCCTTGCGACAATAATTTCAGCAATTGTATATCGTAATCATAGATTTCTAAATCGTTTTTCTGTTGTACCGCTTGCGCCACTTGCGGTGATAGGTAGCGTTGTTTTTGTGCTACGGTTTTAATGGCTTCCTCTAATTGAATAGACCCTTTTCTGTCCTTGCACACATAGGCATTAACATGATACTGATTAACCAACTGCCGTACTTTTTGTAATTGATCTTTCATGGAATACACAATTATTGGCAGTTGAGAAAAATCTCTTCGCAACGCTGCAATTAAGTCTTCTCCAGACTCGAAGTTGGCATTTCTATGATCTTTCTTAAAAGACAGATCGGTTATTACTAAATCGTAATCTACATCATCTAAGGCCGCACGTTTTACTTTTAAAAAAGCGTCATCACAATACTGAACCACATCGGTAGTTTTTACCTTACAGGCTGTTAAAACCTGCTGAACACTTTTGCTTATGGCATCATGATCATCTACAATTAAAACCTTTTTAAACATGCTATATCACAATTTTTGTTTTAAACCCTTTATTCCGTTCGGTTTCAAAAGTAATTGATCCATTTAAGGATTCAATACGGTTTTCCACATTCTGTAAACCATTACTTTTATTTAAGTCACTTCCTACCCCATTATCAGAGTAAGTAATGATGGTTTTCCTTCCGTCTTTCGCAAAAGTTAATACCGCAATGGAGGCTTGACTGTGTTTTTTCATATTAATAAGCAATTCTTGCAACACCTTATAAACTGTTGTTCTTTTCATTTTTGAAAAGGTCTCCCAGGCAATATCGGATCGTCCTTTATCTAAGACACGCACTGAGGTATCGCTAAAACTTAGTACTAAATCTTTTATCGTATCTGCAAAGACGCCTTCCCCTTCAATAAAACTATACTCTTTTGAAATGTCTCTGGTTTTACTATAAATGTCTTGCAACTCATCAATAAGATGCTCATTTGACAAGGCTTCACTTTCTAATTTTGTCATAAATTGAAAAACATCATTAGCCACCTCATCGTGTATTTGTTTCGATATTCTAGATTCAGCATCATAGACTTGCTGTAACTTTTCTTTTTTATGTTTCGATTTTAAGATGAAATAAATCAGTACCGCTATTAATGCTATTGAAGCCGCAACAATGATAGCAATAATTGATTGCGTTCGCTGTTGTGCTTCTTTTAACTGACTTTCTAAAGCTTTTCTTTTGAACTCAGCATTATCATACTTCATAAAAGCATCTTTACTTGCACGCTCTTTATCGGCTTTAGTAAGACTGTCATTTAATTTTTTATAGGCCTTAGCGTGAGTATCCGAACTTAATTTAGTGAGCATCCCCAAAGCATCATGCTTATACATAGGTGAGTTAATATGCGCTGCAAATTCCTTAGCTTTTAAAGCATGATGGGAAGCTTTCTGTAAACTATCTACATCATAATAATATTGGGCTAAATGTGAATGGCTTGTGTAAAGTGAAAGGGTATCTTTTGCCAGCTCTCTATAGTTTAAAGCAGACTTCATTAAAGGTAAATCCTTCTTCCTATTGTTTAAAAGCGCATAGACAAACCCTAAATTGTCTTCAATTCGCGCTATAGTAAGCGTATCCTTTAATCTAGGAATAAGGGCATAAGCTTTTACCAACTGAGCTTTAGTATTTTCGTAATCTTCATCTCTTTTATAGATGTTGGAAATGTTATTATAAACAACAGCACTATCTCTAGCATTTGTTGTAATTTCTAAAACCCTATCATAGAGTTCTAAAGCTTTAGGATTGTTTCGCTGTTCGTAATATAGAATACCAAGAAGTGTATATAAACTTTTTCTAAGTTGCGTGTTATAATCCGAGCTTGGACTCGAATCTAAAATTTTAATGGCTGCTAAGGCATGGTTTTCACTAGCCTCATAAGCGCCTTTTTTATGATTAAGACTTGATAAGTAATATAAATCATTGAGAATAAGTATTTTTTTATTTTCCTTTTTTGCTTTACTATAATGCGCCGTAAAAAATTGATACGCCTTATCCAAGTCATTTGGACTTTGTGGACTTAAAGCGATATGAGAATAATATGCTAAACTGTCTTTTTTTGTTTGTCCTTGCACAAAATGTAATGTTTGCACAACGATTATACAATATATAATACAAAAAAGGTAAGGTCTTTTTATGGTAACGTTCATAGAACTAAATTAATACCTTTATTTGTATTGATAACAATTTAGGGCCTTGAATCATGACATGATATTTATTGAAATTTTAGAAACATCACGTTTTTAAAAAATTCTAAATGTTATCTATGTACTATAACGAAACCTTCTTCAAAATATAAGGAGCTACAAACTAAAGTCGTGCACCTTTATTCCATGTCCGCTTCATTTAGCCCTGGGGCTGTTTGTCTTCAAAATAAATAAAACGCTCGCTTTAGTTTAATTCTAACGAAAAAGGCTTCAAAAAAACAAAAACGCTTCATACCACCTGAATAACGTGATATGAAGCGATAAGTTCTTCTGTATAAAACCTACTTACTGCAGACTTATTCCTCTACAAAATCAGCATCGGTTAGGGTTTTCATAAAAGCGACTAGACTCGCTTGTTCCGCTTTAGTTAGATTTAAGGCATCAAAAGGTAAGGTTTGAAATTCTTCATGAATGCCGATTCCTTGACCTCCGCCACGATTATAAAAATTGACCACCTCTTCTAAGCTAGTATACACGCCATTATGCATGTAAGGTCCGGTAACCTCACTATTTCTAACCGTAGGGGTTTTAAAAAAGTGCTTCCGCTGATCGGTTTTAAAAACATTATAACGCCCTAGATCGTCACTAATTATTGCGTTAACCGTATCCTTAGTTTCGGGTACACCAAGGAGTTCTACTTCGGTATCATTATAATGCGGCGGAACCGTACCATTAAATAATGGTGGAAAGTGACACGTGGCACAGGCTGCCTTTCCCATAAACAAATTAAAGCCTTGCTTTTCTTCAGTCGTTAAAGAGGTTTCAACTCCCTCTATATTTCTATCAAATTTAGAGTTGAAAGCATTTAAACTCCGCACATAACTTGCAATGGCATGTCTAATATTTAACTCCACACGCTTACTCCCATATAAACTATCGATCGTCTTTTTGTAGGCCTCATGCTTTAAAACACGGTTCACAATAGAATCCATAGGTAAATTAAATTCATTATGATTTTCAGCCACACCTACAACCTGCCCTTCTAAACTTCCGGCACGGCCGTCCATAAAAAAAGATTGCTGATATGCGCTGTAGGTCAGTGTTGGTGAATTTCTGACCTGTCTGGCATCAAAAGTCTTTCTACCATCCGTAAACGCTTTTTCTTCTATATGGCAACTTGCACAGGCCATATCCTTATTTCTAGATAATCGATCGTCATTAAATAGCGCTTTCCCAAATGCTTCTTTTTGTTTTAGGTGCAGCGTATCGCTTTTATAGTCTGAAAAATACAGCACATTCAGTGTATGGGCACCAAAAAAAGAAGTCGCGGTGTTAGAAACAGCCATTTCAAACGGGAAATTAACCTGCCAATCGTCTTGAGTCTTGACCAATAATTTTAATTGCGGATCGGTATAATTTTTAATAAAACTGAAACGATCAAAAGTATCAAAATCGGCATTTAGAGCCACAATTCCATTTTTAAAGGACGCTCTTAAATCATCATAAATTTCAACTGTATTAAACTTATCTTTACATAGCTCTAGTAAGGTGATAAGAGTTTGGGTAGTATATTGACTTTCTGTTAAAGCTTGTCCTAAAACAGGAGAATCAAATCCTGTAATCCCCGTTGCTGCTGTTCTTAAAATTTGATCTCTAATTAACCAAATAAGATGATAATCTTTCAACTTAATGTGTGTATTACGTTGCAACAATTTTAAACGATCGGAAGTCACGGTTATAGCATTCTGTAATACCTCAGCTTCACGTTCTTCTTCATGCAACAACTCTTCAATTACCTGAAAACCAAATGGATTTCTAATTTTAACATCCGTTAAGTCCTCTTCTTGAACTTGTAAGATGTTTGGCGCATTTAAGGATTTAAAATTATTCTTATCTATAGCTGCCAAAATAGGCTCCATGGCTTTAAAATGTTGGCGTGCTTGTTTATAGTAAGCAATGCGTTCCGCTGTGTTTTTAGAGGTTGAAATGGAATCTAAAAATGCAATACATTGTTCTAGTTCCGTATGGTAAAAGGAAGCGATTTTTTTATCGGTGGTAGCTTCCGTTACAGGTTCTAACTGCTTTTTACAGGATACCGTAATGAAAAGCAAAAGACATATACAAAATGTATATGTCTTAGCTTTCATAAATAAGTTCTTATTCATGATGTTAGCGTCTTATCTGTCTAAACCTTTAATGAGGTAAAGCATTGAACCTTCTTTAGCATTTGCTAAGTTAGAATTTGCTAATGGATCTGTAAAAGATGTTCCGTCAGCAGGCTCCCAACCATGATTTTGTGTCATCACTAAGAAAGTATTCTCTCCATTGTTTACCACGTCTGTTACATCAATCATCCCTGTGATTTCCCAAGTTCTTGATGTTGAACCGTAGCCTAAACTTTCTGCTCTAACTTGGTCTGCTTCTAAAACTGTTTTTAATTCCCCTGTATTTAAGTTGTATTGGTAAAGCTTAGCATAACCATTAACTGAAGTGTCTAAATATCCATTAGGATCTTCTTGAATGTAAGCATAATTTTCAGTCACTAAAATATTATCAGGAGAATGAAATCCATCTGCTACACCACCAACAATATCACCATCTAATACACAAGTAATCGTTGCAGGTCCTGTTGGATCCGTTTCATTTAAGGTTACTTTGTAAACACGTCCTAATGCTGATCCTTTTCCTGTTAAACTTGGCGAGATACGTCCTGTTACACAAAAATAAATTTCTCTTTGGTTGGCAGCAGAACCTCTTCTCCAATCGATATCCTCTAATCTAGAGAATCCCATAACACCTTTGGTTTTTGCTTCGGTATCTAAAGCATTAATTTCTGTTTCATCTAATTGAACAAATTCAGCACTGTAAGACACGCCTTCTTGCATATCCATTTCAAAATCGATGCCTGCTGCTGTTACTTTTAAGCCGTATAATTGACCACCATTTAAGTCACCACGATTTCCAACATACATCCCTAATTGACCTGAAGGTACTGAGTTATCTGAATGATCATCGCCAATAAACACAACCGTTTTATTAGGATAAGCGTCTTTCCCAATAGGAACCGCATTCTCAGTAGACCACTGTCCTAAAGCTGGTAAGGTTTCTCCTGTACTTGCATCGTCAACACTTTTATTAGGGTCAATTGCAAACACGCCTTTTGAAGCGCCCCCCCATTCGCCACCTGACAGGTATAAGGGTCCGAAACCATGTTCTTCTGGAGTAACTAATGTTCCTGAACACATTGCTGTCTCTGCTGTTGCTGTAGCGTTTAAAATATACTCGCCACTATAAGGTCTTAAGTTTTCGTTTAATAAGATTCTAGCAATAGAGTAATCGGCTTCAATATTATTGATTAAAGTAAATGTATTATCACCATTATCAATTAATCCAGCGCCATCTGCCATAGATCCATAAATAAAGTTAGGTGTATTAGGAATAATATCTTCTGAACTTAAAAGAGTTGAAATTCTAAGGTTGATGAACTGATCGGTAACCTTTAAGAAGCTAGGCGTTTTTGAAGCCATTAAGTAGTTAGAAATATCGTCACCATCTTCGCCGTCAAGACCATCTTCACCGTCAGTGCCGTCTACACCATCGATACCATCTTTTCCATCTTCAACTTCACAACTTACAACAAGGGCACTTGTTGAGGTAACAATAAATGCTAATAAAAATAGCTTAATAATTTTGTTCATAATTTAAGGTTTTTAGTGGTTATAATGTATCCACAAAACTACCTTCCTTCATTTATAAACATGTTAATTCAGAAAAATCGTATGATTAAATTAACGCTAATTTAGCGTTAACTGTATTACTTCAGTATTACTAAGACTTGGTGTATTTATAACTAATGTTATGAGAAAATTAAGGGCTTGGGTTACAGGCTTAGGATTCGCTGATATTTATGAGAGGTCCATATACCACTTATCATAAATTAAAACTTTCTAATGTTTAACCCCCATGACTTTCAAACCCTAATAGACTTTCCTAAATGATAAAGTATCATCTATAAATCAATAATTAGAGAGGCCCTACACATCATCGTTAATCTCTACCCAATAGCCATCGGGATCTTGAAAATAAACTTGCTGAATACCGTCTTGGCGGATGTAATCTTTCTTTGCAGTTCCTAACCAATCGGTGTACTCAATGTGAAGTTCTTTTAAATGTTCTCTAAACTGATCTAGATCAGTTGTAGACAGTGCAAAATGCACGGCTTTATTGACCTTAATTTCAAAGTCTGGGCGCGGAATAAGATGCAGTTGCTTGCCATTACCTAGCGACAACCATCGTGTTTTTGAGTTGGAAGCAGTATTCTTAATTTCTTTAAGTTGAAGCACCTTCTGATAAAACGCTACAGATTGATTAACCTCTGTTACAGAAAGCGCTATGTGATTGAATGTAAAGTTGAGCATTGTTCGATTTAATTAAATTAATTTATTTGCTATTCTGTGTAATTGCGTCGCCTTAAGTAAGGTTGCAAAATAACTAATCTAAGCACCTAGCACACATAAAAGTTTAATATTCAGAAAAAATACACAAATTAAATAGTACTTCATATTCAAAGCTAAAACCCTCACTCTAGGCTACCAAAGGCTACTTTATAAATATTTCCAAATCCATTTAAGGGTTGGTCTGTTTGTTGTTTTAAAGCCTCAACACTTTCTATTTTATCGTCTTGTAATGTGGCTCTCTCGCTTGTAAAGTAGAAATTACCTGAGGTCCAATCTACGAATGGGCAATAGTCTAACTTATTGGAATTAATGTCTTCTCCTAAATTCTTGGATGCTGTCCACTGTCCCTTCTTATCTTTTCGGCTTATATATAAGTCACCACCCCCAAAACCATCGGATCGGCCAAATGAACTAAAAATAATGATGTTCTCGTCTGGATTAACGTAGGCATTGAATTCAAATGTTGCAGTATTAATCTCCGCAGGTAAAGGCTCAGGAGATTTAAAGGTTCCATCTACAAATTCAGCCCTAAAAATATCCTCTTTCCCCACACCATTTGCTCGTGAGGCTGTAAAAAACAAATTGCCCTCACGACTTAAAGTTGGAAAAAATTCGTCTCCTTTGCTGTTGATTATAGAATCTAAAGCCACGGGATCCGACCAACGGTCCTCTACCCGGTCGCTGTACCAAATATTGTAATCGTTTCTCGTCGTATCGTTGTAAATTGGTCGGTTTGATGCAAAATATAATCTATCCCCATCATGACTATAGAAGGGTTCTATGTCTTGATATTGCCCTGAGATGTTTAAAATTTCAGCATTTTGCCAGCGTCCCTTTTTTTTCTGTCTAACCACCAAACATCTTTTAGTCTGTTTGTAATTCCCCAAGGTATAGATCAGCTCATTCTGTTGTGGGTTTATAGCTAAATCTCTTTCATATAATGGTGTGGAAATAACATGCTCTGCAAATAATGATAAATCTTCAGCGGTTGTTTCAATATCAATAATCGCTTCTTGTGCTTGATGGCTTTGCGCTTCACATCCCCATAGAGTAAGGCCGATTAGAATGGCAATTTTATATTTGAATAGTTTCAATGTTTTGAATTTAAAAGTTTTACTATTGGGTTAATGTACCGCTTAGAGAAATGTTTATCCCAAAGAACATCAAGTGAATGTCTAGCGAAAATACGCATCATTATGCAACCCTTACAACTAAGACCATACTCCACCTTGTGCTGCTCTTATTCTTGATCTGCTTTGTATTGTTCTAAGACTTTTCTTAAATGGATGCCGAAATCTTTATCTAATGCCTCCCCGCTATAGGTCAGATTATGCTTTTCACAATAGGCCACAAATTCTTGATACTTTCTACCATTGAATTTTGTGACCTCAGCATAGCCCTCTAAGGTATCTATCTTCTGCCCCAATATTTTTCCATCTTTAAAACTGTAAACCACTTTAAATTTTCGGGATTTCCTCTGCAATGCTACATCCAAAAAATTGCTGTTTTCTTCAATGGTCGTTACTTGAGCTTCGTCTGTTACGATGTCTAGTAATTTTATATGAGACTCTAGTTCTTTACCCCATAAAATCAGAGCACTCAACTGGTTCTTGTTCTCTATTTCTACACTACCATCACTAAATATTTCACTATAATTTTCATCCACTAAAGCCATTACCGCATCGAGATTATAGTTATTCCTGGCTTCAATATAAGCCTTAACAAGATCTTGATGCTTTGAAGTTTGAATATTACGTGAAATCCCGTTCATCATAATCAAAAAACATGGTACTAGGAATACTTTAAAAATAGATGTTTTCATATTAGAATTAAATGTGATGACTATTTGATATAATTAGCAAAAAAACAGAATAAAATGTCGGTTAGAACTTTTACACCTCCCCATGGATTTACTTTTAATTATATAATCCCTTTAACTTTGGATATTTTAAAATTTGTTCTATTTTTCCATTCGGGTGCAATCTTATTTAGTTTCCATAAATATGGAATTAATAATGCTAATTCAAGTCTAATCTGAATATTAATACCATCATTTACAAAGGGTAATATAAGCATTGAGATTCCACATATTACGATACCAATTAGGGCATCAATCTTACCAAATGTAATGGCATAATCTTTTTCAAACCAAAGCAAAAATGCCGTTATTCCTTTAAATACTCCAACGGTAATGACTATTAAGCCATTTATAGAAAAGGGTTCATAACTTTCAAATCCATAAAAGGCTAATGCGGGTTTTATAGTTGTAAAACCAAGAAAAAAACAGACAAAAGCCATAAGTCCAATAAGCATAAAAAACCAACAAAATACTTTTATCCACCAAGGCAGTAAGGCTCTTCGTCTCGTAGTGTTTTCAAATTCCTCTGTTGCGTTATCAATGATTTGGCTTTCGTTCATAAGGTTCAGTAATAATCTAATGTGTTTAATTTTTCGGATCAATTAGAATCACCCCATTAATGGCTCTAATTCCATAAATTCTGTAACCAATAACGCGCTCCATTAAGGTTATTTTACCAACATTTAAGCCGTTACTATGATCTACTATTTCTTCACCACGCAGCGGCTTACCAGAAACCACTAAAAGCGGATTGTTGTTGATCAGGCCTTCTTTTGAAGCTTTTTCAATAAATTCAAGAACCTCCTTATTAGTAATTTCCTCGTAAAATTTAGGACTTAACAGCGGGTCTAAAAAAGACTCTATCTTTATAACACCATTCTCACCAATTTCACCAAATTCTTGTTCTCCTTTTTTTTTATTTAAATAACTGATTACAGGAAAATCTTTAAGACTAAAACTGTTTAATTCAAGAAGCCTTTCATAAGAAATGGTTTCATCATTCAAATAAATTAAAGCATCTTTTGAAATGGTTTTATTCTCAATTTGTTGATTAATGTCTCCTAATAATGAATCTTCCGTTTTCTCGTTTGGAATTAATTGAGGTGAACAAGAAATAAAGGTTACTAGAATAATTACGAATAATACTATTTTTTTCATAGGTCAATGCTTGTATGGTCTTAGCTCATTTTTATAATAAACTAAAAACGAACTCATCACATAAATACCACTTTTAATTGAATTACCAAACGGTTATTTATTAAAACTTTAATTCGATGTTCATGATCGGTTTTATACCTTAAGTAGAGATTCATCAAAAACGATTTCATGGATCTTAAGCTCTATCTAGAAAATCAACATCACACGCTCTCAATTACTCCATTAATGTTGTTTTCTGTGTTCCAATTCTAAAACAACGCTCTTCACCTAAATAAAGGGGATCGCCGTGTTTTTCAGACCAAAAACCATCTAACACATCCTTGGTAAGACATTTGTACACGGCAACACCTTTAAAGGTTTTATTTGCCTCGCCTTTATAATTAAAATTAAGTACCAAAATATTATCCTTAAAAAAACCGGTTCCTAACTGTTCTTGAATTTTATTAATAAGCCATTTAGCACGGATACGATTGTTTTCATCTAAGGATAACTCTAAAATTCCTTTATAGGATAAGGCTTCCGCATCTTGGTTTGTTCCAATAATGTTATAGCGTCCTGGAAGTTGATGTATGGTCATGTTATTAGTTTATAATCGCAAAATTTACAGTGTATTTTCCTAAAGACCTAATAATAACTAAAGCGGTTTTGGATTGCTTATTTTAAATCCTTCAAGAAAAGCGCTTCAACTTAAAATAATATAGGGTTTCTTCGTTATCTTTTTCATCAAAGCTATGCCATACTTAAAATCAAATCGCTTCTAGCTTGTATCTCACAACACGGTAATGCATTAATAATTATTTTAAATGCATTAAAATTAATGGGCATTTCTCTCGATCTTAATGCAGCAATTAAAATGATATATTATGAAACCTGTTTATAGTCTTTTAGTCATTAGTTTGATGTGGTCTTGTAAAAATGATACTACAAAGCCAGAAGTGCCCATTACTCAAAACCCTATGAATGAAGAACTCACGGATACTCGAAATTATGAGGCCGATGGCAATTTTGAAGAAGATGTATATACCTACGAAAGAAAAACGGATAGCATTAATGAAAATTGGAACCTTAACAATCCTGAACGCCAAATGGGTTTATACGCCCGTTTTAATATGAGCGATGCTCAACAGGAAAAGTATGAAACAGCACTTTCTAATTGGTTTCAATCACAGACCAATGAACCTTACGAGAAACTAGGAACAACAACTCGGATTGAGGCTGAAGATTCTATTTTAAAACCGATTTTAGACGAGCATCAATATGAAAATTACCAAGCTTGGGCCCAAGACAATGATAAACGCTAATTTGTTCTATTGAAAATGTTAATAGGCCCATTATGGATATCGAAAAGTTGATAGGCATCCTTGCAGGAATTTTCACAACCCTTGCTGTACTCCCGCAAATAATAAAAGCGCTACGGACTAAAAAAGTAAAGGATGTTAGTCCACTTATGTTTGTTATTCTTTGCTTAGGTGTAGGGCTCTGGACTGTCTATGGCATTTTAAAATCAGATTGGCCTATTATTATCACTAACGGAATTTCTTTCTTGTTAAATGCTATAATGCTAAAAATTGTATGGTTTCAAGATACTGATAATTCTTAGGATGCTTTATTCTTTATTTAAGATTCTAAATCTGACTTTTCTTTCTCAAGTTCTTTATCTAAATTCTCTTCAGAAATCATAGGATGATTCTTCCCTAAGCCGATAATAGCAATAAGGTTTGTTATCGCACTATATAACATTAATATCACCGTAATCATCATTCCGCTTATTACAGAGGTCATTGCTAAGGTTACCCAATAAATAATGGAAAACCAATGTGTAGGTACATTATCTGACTCTATAATCGGAATATTAAAAAATTGGAACAAAATAAGGGCAGCCACAAATAAAATAACATCAAATTTAGCAATGCTTAATACTTGTTGATAATGCACTTTTTTTAAAGACATCTCCGTACCAAAACTTACACTTAACAAGGTTAAAAGCAAGGCTAAAATAGTTGCCGAAGCCAACACAATGGTATTACACAACATATTAAGTCCGCCTAAAGACTCTTCTAGTAAATGCTCAGCTTCATAGCCCGTAACATTTCCTAGCATAAAGACGCCCATCCCGGTGAAACAGGTTGCAATTAGCCCACCATAAATAGCATTTTTATGATCTTTTAGAAAATTAAACATACAGATCTTGTGTATTAACGTCACTTAGAATCCGTGGTTCTACATCTTTATCCGAGTTATTATGAATTACCGACACATCACCCGTACTCTCAAAAATAACAGCCTTCACTTCTGTAAAATCATGAACGTTAGCTTCTCTTAATTTGGCTATTAAATCGCTCTCTCCAACATTACAGGCCTTTAATCTTTTGTGTAAGATTTTACCATTCCACATAATAATTTGAGGCTTATTCGTAAACCAACGTTTAAAATGAGAATTGGTTCTCACCAAATAGGAAAATAAGGTTTGGAATCCTATGATAGCTACCAAGACTACCGCACCTTTTAATAATGAATAATTAGCGTTAAGTACAATGGATGCTAGTACAGAACCTACTGCAATTGTAGAAGCAAAATCAAAACTAGACATTTTAGCAAAGGTCCTTAAACCAAAAACACGTGTAATAAGAATAACAATAGTAAAGATCCCCAACACAGAGGCAACTAACCATATAAAATCAATAAAATTCATAATAGAAGTATTTAGTTAGGGAATAAATTTACTAGGGTTAGATTGTTTTAATTAATGCAATTACAATAAAGAATAACTGATTTCGTATATCTATAAGTTTCTAGAATCAAACCTAGGATTTGAGCTAAAAAAAACTTCGAATAAGATCATTACTAAGCTTTTAGGCCTTTAAATTTGGTAACATATTATAATTAACTCAACGTAATTATGAAATCCATCACAAAACATTACCCTATTTATAAAACCATAGACGAAGCTTACAAAGATTTTATTTTAACACAGAAACATCCTTGTGTTATGGCGAAAACTTTATTTATGACGGACAGTTATCATTTAAACGTTTATCGTTCGTCCAATCAGATTGAAGAATTAAAAACGCTTTTAGACGATTTAGAAGCTTTTATTGAGCAATATGATTTTGAATCTCAAACTTTTGAATCCTTTTTAGCCGTATTTCCATTTGAACACTATGAGTCTGAACTTGATTTTGAAACTAGTTTATGGAAAACCTTACAGCAATTGCACGAGTTAGATGATTGTTCATGGGACGCCTCGGTAAGTGATGACCCAGAGGATCCAACATTTAGTTTCAGTTTAAAAGGACATGCCTTTTATATTGTAGGCTTACATCCTAATAGTTCGCGTATGGCAAGGCAAAGCCCCTACCCTACACTAGTCTTTAACCTGCATGGGCAATTTGAACAATTACGTAGCATGGGGAGCTATAAAAAAGTTAAAAAACGAATTAGAAAACGTGATAAAAAATTACAAGGACATATTAATCCCGTACTTAAAGATTTTGGCAAAGCTTCTGAAGCCAAACAATACAGCGGAAGAGCCGTAGATGGTGCGTGGAAATGTCCCTTTCATAAAACCAATAAATTAGCATGAAACCATTACTTAATATTATAGATAAACAATCTGGAACCGCTTTTAAGCTTAAAAAAAATGATGTCCTTACGGTAATAGACCCTATGGGAGGCCAAGTGAGTGACATGGTTGTTTTTAATGCCCATGATTACAACGAAAAGCTATCCTCGGGTAAATCTTTAGATTTTGAAGAATGCCTGCTACTCACCAAAGGGCACCATCTATGGTCTAACCGATCTCAGCAAATGATGAAAATTTTAGAAGATACCAATGGCCGTAATGATTTTCTTTTAGCGCCCTGCAGTCCTGAAACTTTTAAAATTATGTACAACCATGAAGGCGAACACCCAAGTTGTTTAGCCAATTTAACACAACACTTAAAGCCTTTTGGTATTGATGCCGATGCTATTCCTACCGCTTTCAACATCTTTATGAACGTGCAATTTGATGAAAAGGGAAAACTTTCCGTGCTTCCCCCAACATCTGAAGCTGGAGATTATATTCGATTTAAAGCTGAAATGGATCTTCTGGTGGGACTTACAGCTTGTTCTGCGGAAGATAGTAATGGCGGAACGTTTAAACCTATTCATTATGTTATTGAAACAGAAGTCAAACCGATTAACCAACACGTTTAAAGTCCTTGCACCCACAACTCAAAACGAAATTAATAATTAAAACCCTTTATGATGACAAATAATAAGAACGACCAATCTGAAAATAATCATGAAAAACGCCTGCATCAAAATGCTACAGATGAAAAAGGTGCCTTAAAAGACAACCATTATAACCAATATGGAAAACAAAATGAAACTCGCCGGGAACACGCTAATAAATTAAAGGACGACTAAGCACGTTGAAGCATTACAACCCGCGTATTGACTGATTAAAAACTAAAAAAAGTCCAATCTTAAAATATAGATTGGACTTTTTTATTCAAAAGCAGTGAGCCTTTTATTTACTATCATCAAGATTGATATTAGCTTTATCTGAAATCTGAGATTTTGGGATGGCATTAAAAAATTCTGATAATTCAAGATCTGCATTAGGTCCGTATCCCAATAACATAGTGCCTTTTTCGCCTTTATTAGTTTCTACAACATATAAAATAGACATGTCCGATGGATTACTCATCCCTTCATAACGGTGCTCGGCTACGATATGTAAATCTTCAGGTTGATACGTTTCAGAGGACTCGTTTCCAATTAAATGTCCTTCTTTAAAATGAAAGCCTGCGGTATACCCTTTAGATTGGTAAATATCTAAATAATTATCTTCGTGTTTTGCATATTCGTTTTCCATAATTGTATGATTTTAGGTTTCTTACAAGATACCATAAGGGATTTTCATAGAATAACCATATCCATTTATATATTGACTTTAATGCAAAAAATCTAATAAAACGTCAACCTAAAACGGAGCTCATTAAAACGAACCTATCGCTTACTAGCCGCATTTCAACATATTCATTCCTAGCTAAATTGGTAAAATGAGCCATTTATAACTAAAAAAAACTTCAGCTTTCTAACTGAAGGTTTTTTTATACGGTTCTTACACCTCTTAATTTACAATTAATCCATAGGAAGAGATTAATATTTGCTCATTTTGAGAAGATGTTTTCCTTACATAAATTTCAATATAATCATTGGTTTTAACAGTAACGTTTCCTAGAACTGAAACCGATTGTCTTTCATTAATATTCAAAATATTTACCACAGCTTCAGTTCCCGTAACTTTTGAACCATTTTTATAAATTGAAAACGCAAACTGCGTACCGTCAGTTGTAGTAAACGAAATAGCGGCAAATACATTTACCGATCTTGTTTTTTCACCTTTATAAACTATACGATTTTCACTATTTGCTCCTGTGCCTTCTTCAAATCTAAATAAGCCTCTCGCTTCAGTATTCACAGGTAATTTAAAAGGCGTATTATTATAAACAGTCACAACACCATAGGTGTCATTTTCGTCATAATATAAATTACCGGTAGCTATAGCATCGCTCTCTGAAGAAATCCCTGGTGAGTTCACTGTCCAATCTGTACTAAAACTATATCCATCATAAGAATTTGAGCTATAGCCATTAATATAACCAGAAGCATTAGAGGTTGATCCTGAAAAGACAGTACCACTAATCACCCCAACACCAACATTTAAACTTGGGTCACTAACATCCATAGCCACATCAGAACCATCAACGGTACTAAAGCCACTCCCTTTTTCCACCAAACCAAAATTCCCGGTTAAGGTCTCAAATGTCCCGCTATTACTACTCGGCCAAGCTTGTGTGTTTAGCAATAAATTTCCTATGTTAGAGAATGTAATCCCATCAGCATTACCAACAAACTGATTGATATTACCAAAATAAAGACCGATATCAGAGACCGAACCTACACTCGTACTCATCCCAATTACTATAACATTTTGTACTATTAAAGAGGTACTAGAACTTATCCCGGGCCCTGAAATATTAAATGCTTTTGTTCCTTTTAAGGTTAAGCCTTTAATACTTCCGCCTGTACTGCCTTCAAAAACTACTCCTGAAGAAGAAAGGATATCTTCATTAGTATCTTGTCCAATCATATAGGCGTTATTTAAGTCTATAGGATGCGATAAGGCAATGGTACCGTTCACCTCATAAAGAGTATTTTCATCTAGTAAGTATTTTGAACCTCCGGCAGCTAATTCATCAGCTAAATCATCTGCAGATTTAATCAATTTATAATTGTTACGTTTAACACTAGTGTTATTGGCTATTTGGTCCCAAGAACTAGTTGTAGTATTATAGAAATAAAAGGCCTTTTCATCCGTATCAAAAACCAATAAGCTTTCGGCAGGACTTGCAATTGAAGTCCGTTCTAAGGTGGTCATTCTTGGGGCTAATAAACCTTTAGAGTTTGACGTTAAATCTAATAAGGATGAGGTATTTGGGTTTTCAGTTCCAATACCAACTTGAGCAAAAGTTAATCCGGTGGTTAATAGACTAATGCAAAATAGTTTAAATAATCTCATAATTTAGGGGTTGAGAGGTTAGAAAAAATTTGGGATGTTTAGAGGTTGGGCATCCTAGGGGAATTTTAAAATGATGGTCTACTTAAAGACGTATTAGTTTAGACTTATAAAACTGTCAATACTTATACTCGTAGACATACTTAAATCTTCTGAAAGCCATACATGTGCGAGGTCATCTAAACGAGATGGATGATTGGGCTGATGAGACCACTTTTTCAATAAGTAAGAGTAGATTTTTAGCATACATGTAGGCTTTAGAAACAGCAATTAACACATAATATATGACACTACAAACCTTAAAGCCTTGAAAACATGACGTTAAAACAATATTTTATTCCCATTAAGTGTTTCATTTTGTAAGAAAAAGCTTATAATTATTATAATTCAATAAGGAAAAGATTAAGTTTATTTTAAACTTTATGAAACCCTAAGGTTCAAAATGCTTCCTTGCATTGACGTTTGCGAAATGGGCTGTTGGTCAGAGATTCATTGTACTGGTTAGTGTTTTTATTAACACTCTTTTTTAAGATTTATAATGCTAAATTTTTATGCGCTATTAATAATCCTTTTAAAATTCTATTTTGTAATAGTAAGACTACAGTTAAATAATGAGATTTTTGTTTTATTTTCCTACACTAATAAAACTCAAACTATCGAAAATTATTATTTGAAGAGACCTCTTACAGAATTATTATAAGGCCAAAATAAGGATATTTGTTCTTAAAATAATCACCTCATTTTTATTATTTCAAACGCTCATTTGTATCTTGAAAACGACGCAATTGCTATACACTTCATATTATTTCAGTATCGATTCCCCTCATTCTGACCCTAACTAAGCAAATAAGCCACGAATAGACCGAAATGAACTAATCTAATTCGGAAAAATAATAGATTTTGCTATCCAATACACTATTGGTTTTTAACGATACACATTATGAAGGCCTATTACACCGTTTTACTTATTATAGGAATCACGTCACTTTTTGCTAGTTTCCTTCCCATTTTTTTGAAGAAATTTAAAATAAGCTTTACCATTCCTCTATTAGTTTTAGGTGCTTTTTTATTTTTTATCAATACACCCTTACCATGGCCAAATCCGGTGTGGGACATTGATATGACCTTACGCTTCTCTGAATTGGTCGTTATCATTAGCTTAATGGTCGCCGGCCTAAAAATTGGTTTAAACTATTCCTGGAAAGAATGGCGTAACCCCTTACGTCTGCTAAGTATAACCATGCCTTTATTTATGCTCGTGGTCTTTTTAGTGGCTTATTATCTCCTTAATTTTAATGGGCCTTCGGCCTTACTTTTAGCAGCGGTGTTAGCTCCTACAGATCCCGCATTGGCTTCAGAAATTCAGTTAAATGAAAAACAAAGTGTCGCCAAAAAGAACGTTGGCGTTCAATACAATCTTACTGCGGAAGCTGGCCTTAATGATGGTTTGGCCTTTCCTTTTGTTTTCTTAGCCATCCTATGGTCACAGCATCAACACCTGGGTTTTGAACAGTGGAAAACTTGGATTAGCTATTACCTGCTTTATAAAATTAGTATTGGCGTTGTGGTCGGCATCGTTATAGGATTCACCTACAGTTATCTTACTAAAAAACTCTCTAATTCTAATGTCACAAAAATTCACCATGCTTTTGTAGCCCTCTCTCTAACTTTAATTTCCTACGGACTTGCTGAAATTTTAAATGGTTATGGCTTTTTAAGTGTTTTCTTAGCCGGACTCTTTGCACACTATCATCAGCATACTAAGGATATCACCACTGAGGGAGATCCAAGCTTAGGTTTTATAACAAACGTAGAAAAGTTTCTTATTATTTTTTGGATGATTTTCTTCGGAGGATCCTTAGTGGGTGGCATCTTAGATTTTAATAGCCTACCGACACTTGTTTTTGGTCTGTGCTTAGTCCTTATCGTACGGCCTTTATTAGGATTTATTAGTCTTTATAAATCGGGATTAAATTTGAAAAAACGATGGGCCATTTCCTTTTTTGGTATACGTGGTATTGGCTCTGTGTTTTACCTTACCTACGCCATTAAACATGGTGATTTTGAACAAATAAATCCGATGTTCTCTTTGGTGGCCTTTATCATTCTTGTCTCTGTGATTCTACACGGTATTACAACAAAGCGCATTATGGCTCATTTAGAACGATAATAACATATGGCTATGCCTAACACTTAGCAAAAGATATTATACAATTTGCTTTTAGTTTTGCCCCAAATTATTATTGCTAGGTCATAATTAGATACGCTAAGATAGCACCGTCCATATTACAATTCGGACGTCTAAATTCCGATAATGTATCAACCTCCTACATAGAGTTGAATTAATTTCATAGTAGCGCAGTTCTTAACAATATTTATCAAACTGATATTGTAGCTGTATAATAGGTTATAGCTTTAGTTTTCCTTTTTATTCTTAATAAGTTCTCCTATAAATCTGTTGGTTTTAACTAACCCGATATACCTTAAAAAACAATTGAAGGGTTGCCCCCTTATGAAGAAAAAAACATTTAGATGAAAATAATTTCTATTATTCTTATGTTCTTCGTAGTATATTATATCCGTCTTCATTTATGGGATTTAAATTAAATATTAAGCCGGCTATACACTAAAGATTTATAACTTTCTCCTATCGGAATGCGTTCGTCATTAATAAGGATACGATTTTTTTGAACCGATGCTATTTTATTGACATTTATAATATAAGAGCGGTGAACTCTAATAAAAGTATTTTCAGGTAATTTAGATTGAATTTCTTTAAAACTCATTAAGGTTAAAATAGCCTTAGAATCTTCAGTATGAATCTTTAAATAATCCTTTAACCCTTGAATAAGATTAATTTTATTAATGTCAATTTTTAGGTTTTCATATTCGGACTTTACAAATATAAAATCATCTTCATGGGCTGGAGTTTCCCCTCCTGCGGAAGACATATTAAAAGAATGATTGGCGCGGTTTAATTTCACCATTTCCTTAACTCTATTTACCGCCTTAATAAAACGCGGAAATGGAATAGGTTTCACTAAATAATCTACGGCATTAAGATCAAAACCTTCTAAAGCATATTCTGGATAAGCGGTTGTAAATATAAAATAAGGAATTTTACCTTCTAAAGATCGGATAAGCTCTATTCCGGAAATATTAGGCATTTCAATATCTGAAAACACCAAATCTATAGAATTGCTATTTATAAAATCTAATGCTTCTATAGCATTAGTAAAAGTACCAACCACCTCTATAGCTCCTAAAGCCTGGCAATACGATTCAATGACATCAATTGCTAAAGGTTCATCATCAATTATTATGCACGTCATGATTATCTAGATTTAAGGTTAAATGAACTCTATAAAACGACTTATCTTCTTCAATAGTTAAGGTATGATTGTCTTTATAGAGGTAATTAAACTGATTTTTTATATTCTCTAAGCCTACACCAGAATTTTTATCATCGCGCTTATACAAGCCAATAATATTTTCAATATAAAAATTAAAGGTATTATCTATAATTTCAATCTTAATATCAATATGGGTGTTCCCTTTATAATCGGTCCCATATTTAAAGGCATTTTCAATAAATGAAATTAGTAATAAGGGATATATTTTTAGGTTCTTAATATCCCCATTAATGTTCAGTTTTACGGCTTCGGTATTTTTAAGACGTAAACGTTGAAGGGCGATATAATGCTGTATATAATTTAATTCTTTTTCTAAAGACACTTGTTCGTCCTTCGCTTCATAAAGCATGTAGCGCATTAATTCGGACAGCGTAATCACGGCCTCTGGGGCATTATCTGATTTGCTACGTACTAGAGAATAAATACTATTTAAAGAATTAAATAAGAAATGCGGGTTAAGCTGATTTCTTAAAAATTGTAATTTTATTTCCGTTTGTTCGTTTTCTAAAGCTTTGGTTTCACGATCTCTTTTATAGAAATCTACCACCAAACTAAAAATCCCACCAAGAAGAAATACGGTTAGGGAAAAAACCATAGGGATTCCATGTCGCATACCCATTGGGCCGCCAGGTCGACCTTGACGATCTCTCATTGCTCTTACTTCGTTTATAACATTGTGGTTTATAAACTCTACACTAATATAATTATAGAGCAGTAAAAACGCAATTGAAAGTAGAATGTATAAACCCAGTTTGCGTTGTAATAAGATATGCGGAACTAAAATGGCATAATTGACATAAAACAAAATTGGACGCATAAGCTGTTTTACAAACATACCAGGAGGTACCTCTCCTAAATCAATGTATGCCGTTAGCAATGGAAAAACACCGATAATTAACCAAACCAGTACGTGGACCATCCACTCTTTATTCGTCATTTTGTTTACAAACATGCGCATTTTTATCGTACCAATTAAATCTTATTGTAGCTTATAGCATTAGCATTGAGATCTTCAATACTGATGGCTGGCATTTTATTTTCAGAGAGTTTATCTAAAACTAATTTTCCTATCTTTTGTGCATCTTCTTTCGTCTTAAATCCTTGTCTTCCCTTTACTGCCGGAATATACTCTTGACGGATTAACAAACTAGTACCTTCATAAACTTCATAAATCCACAAACTATCTTTTTCTAAAACTTCTAAGACATAAGATTGGTCATTATTAATTTGTTCTTTCTCACCTGCACCTTGCAAATAGAAGAAGCCTACAAATAAAACTGTTATCACTAAAAATACAGCTTTATAATTAAAATATTTTTTCATGTTTTTATTTATTTAAAAAAAAGAGCCAGAACATAGGAAGGATATCCCCATTACCCTGACTCTAATTTAGCTATTAACCATCAATCACTATAGTTAATAACCCATCAATCAATCTAAACAATTCTTAGTTATCGTCGTCATCTTGTTCTGCATCAGGGAAGAACTGCATGTTATCATCAAGGTATAATGTTCCGTTTCTACCTAAGGCAACAAAAGCACGAGAACCATCTCCGAAGGCAATAGCATCACGTCTTGCATACAATTCAAATGCTGTTTTTTCTTCCCAACTATCACTGGATGGTTGGTACTCATAAACAGTACTTATACTTCCTGAAT
The DNA here is from genome assembly GCF_003337305.1 of Winogradskyella arenosi. GTDB lineage: Bacteria > Bacteroidota > Bacteroidia > Flavobacteriales > Flavobacteriaceae > Winogradskyella > Winogradskyella arenosi. The sequence goes on from NZ_QPJO01000003.1 coordinate 188,654, forward strand.
ACTCACCACAAGCTACATATCCTTTACCATTAATAGTAAATGCTACGGCATTAGATCTGTAAATGTACTCATCATCATCATCGTCAATATCCGTGTGTTGTGTCCATACTTCAGAATCTAAGTTGAAAGACCAGAAATCAACTTCGTAAACACCGTTACTAATTCCTGTTACTAAATACACTTCGTTATCAATAGTGAAGGTCACACCATCTCTTCTTTTATCGCCTCCAAAACCATAGATCTCTTCCCATGAATCTGTTGTTGGATCATATTTCCAGAAATCTTTTTTATCACTTCCGTCGTAACCTGTTCCTAAATACCCGTAAGTATCAGAACCAAAACCTACAGCACCATAACGCGCTGAACCAGCGAAATCCGCAATTTGTGTCCAACTGTTAGTCCCTACATTATATTTATAGAAATCCGATAACTCTTCATTGGTATCACCGTTATATCCGGTTCCCATATACCCATCATTTCCAATGGTAAAAGCAGTCGCTGAACTACGTTCTTCACCAGGAAAATCTGATAATTGTTGCCATGAATTGGTATCCATATTATAGCTCCAAAAATCATTGTAGTAATCATCACCATCATAACCCGTACCCATATAACCAATATTGCCTATGGTAAAAGCAGCTGAACTTCCTCTTGCTTCTTCGTTAAATGTAGATTTCTTAACCCAGTTTCCTGAAGTATCATCGTCGTCATCACTATTGCAACTATAAAATAGCGCCAATACGGCCCCTAAATAAAGCAATCTTATGGCTGATCTGTTATTCATTTTTCTCATTTTACTTATTATTTATATTAAAACTAATTCCTATGCTTAATGCTATTGAGTTATTGGCCTCAAAATCGATTATGGTAGTGTCGCTATCTTGAATGCTAAATTCGCTTGCCGTTAAATACCCCACATTAAAATTTGCAGCCCAATTACTATCAAACTGAAAATGGTACCCCGCGGCGAGTTTTAAGGCTTTCAATTCTAACTTAGAGTCTTCATACAATTGGTCATTACTAAAGCCAAAACCTGAACTATTATTAGCGTAAATAGATTCTGGTTGCGCTGTAAAATCTATGCGACTTTGATCGTTTATTTTATAGTAAAGTCCGGTTACCGGAAGTCCAATTTCAACTCTAAATTTCTCTGTAATTTCACTTGAATACGACACTAAAGGATAAAAATTAGGTTCGCCAAACAAGGCTCCATAACCGGCCCCAAGTTTTAAATAAGACCTTAAGCCTTCATTATCCCAAACACGCGTAAAATTTAAAGCATAGCTAAAAATAAAATCTTCACTACCTATAGCCTCTTCAAAGGTTGAGGAGAGATAAGGTGCTAAAGTGACATCCATATCCCATTGCTCATTAATACTTTGGTGATATTTTAAATAGAGTTCTATAGTATGTACATCATTAAAGGCACTAAAATCGTGATAATGATCATAATCCATAAAGTCGATACTCTGCTCTGTATATTTAATACCGAACCCAAAACGAGACGCCTTTAGCAAGGACCCAAAATCTATTGCAATGGCCTTATCTTCTATTTGTATATCATTTACATCTATATAATTGGCATAATCTAAAGCGATAAAATCTGCATCACCAGTTGTGGTGAACATATTTTGTCCATAGGCCGTCACCGAAATGAAACAAACAAGGATATATTGTAGGGTATTTTTTCTCATCGGGTGCTAACTTACTATCTCCGTCGCGCACCTCTATTATAAAATATACCTAGCGTATTTTTTTGTAGACAAACACCAATTTTTAATCTATAAAACTAGCCCCTCATCTTTATAGTATAAAACCCCTATTCTGTCGATGTATTTACTCTATAGGTCTATTTCACTTTTTATTAGACCAATTGCTTAGTTTTTTTGTGCAAATTCTACAAAACATATGTTGAGATCATTTCTAAAATTATTTATAGCGTTTACCATTTTATCGATGGGTATTGCGTGTTCTACCGATACCGAAGACGATAGCCTTTTAGCGGGTGAAGATTTTACAGGTACCAATATTAGAGTCTTGTCTATTGACACGTTTTCGGTTAAGCTCTCTACCATGAAGTTTGACTCGATTACCACATCTACCAATGACCGTTTGTTAGTTGGAAATTACCAGGATGATACCATGGGGACTTTAAATGCCGCTACCTATGTACAAATGACACCAACGTCCTATTATTTAGATAACGACGCTACCTTAGATAGTATTACCTTAGTTTTAGGTTATGACTCGTATTATTACAATGATACCACACAAGTTGCTACGGTTAATGTTCATAAGTTAACGGAAAAAATGACCTCTGATGATGATTATTTTTACAACACTACTGTTACACCTTATGAAACTGAAGTTTTAAAAACATTAAGCTATTACCCTACCCCAAATAAAGATTCTTTAGTGGTAACACTTCCTTATGATTTTGGTGAAGAATTATTTAACGGCATTAGAGATAACGACATTACGGATGAAGAGTCACTATATCAAAAATTAAAAGGACTTACGGTACAACCTGGAACAAATGACAATGGCGCTGTAATAGGATTTTCTACCGCTACGAGCTCTAGTTACTTAAGATTTTACTACACCATCCCCGATGAGTTAGAAACCGATGAGTATACTTATGATATGACCATCAACAGCTATTACAATAAAATTAATAGCGATGTTACAGGCCTGCCTTTAGAAGCCATCACCGATCAAGAAGATAATTTGGAATCTTCCGACAGTAACCATATCACCTATAACCAATGTGGAACGGGTTATGTAACTAAAATTGAATTTCCGTCTATAAAAAACCTCTTCAATATTGGTAGCGACGGTACTATTTTAGATGCTGTGCTTTATATTGAACCAAATTCTACGGCACACACCGATATTCAACCTTTAAGTGAAACCTTATTACTGTATACCATAGATCAGAACAACGATTTAGCGAGTCAGGTTAGTAATAGTGTCGATGTGGTAACAGCGGGAATTACCGATGAAAACACAGAGTTTAATGAACTCACCTACACCGTTCCGGTTATCGACTTTATCGATCAAAAATTAAATGAGAGTCCAGAGACAGAAGATGCCCTCATCCTTATTCCAACCGACTATAATTCCACCGTTAACAAAATAATTTTTAATGACAGTGAACGGTCAGAATACAAAACTAAATTAATTATCACTTATGCTGTATATGAATAAATCTAAGTCTCTTCTTATTTTCGCCCTATTGGTTACAGTGTATAGTTATGCACAAACAAATAGCCTTACCGGATCTCCATATTCACTTTTTGGACTTGGTGTAGAAAACAACTCTAATACCGGTCGAAGTAGCGGTCTTGGTAAAACAGGTATAGCCCTTGATGCTAATTATGGGATTAACCTTTACAATCCAGCCTCCTTTATTACCTTAAAAAAAGACGAAATTACATTTGATTTTGGAGGTTCTGCAGAGATCATTAACATCTCTAATAATGACTTAAACGAACAAACTACCACTTATAATTTCACCAATATTTCATTAGCTTTTAACCGTAATGATAAATACGGTATAGGTTTAACGCTGAAACCAGCAACTAACGTAGGCTATGCTTTAACGGGTATTGAAAACAATATTGAAGGAAGTAACGAGCAATTTACCACTAATATTGATGGTACTGGTGGTCTCAATGAAATACGGTTAGACTACGCCCGTACTTATTTTAAAAATTTAAATGTTGGTATAAAAGCCGCTTATTTATTTGGAAAGATTGAAGAGACGGAGTCTATTATTACCTCTGGAAGTTACCTTCAAATAGATGAAACAAACTATTATAGTGGTGCACAATTAGGATTAGGTTTACAGTATAACCTAAAAGATAAGCATCAATTTGGGTTTACGGTAGATTTCCCTACGGTTTTAAAAGGCTCTCAAGATGTCTCTATAATTAAGTATTCTAATGACGCTTTTAGTACGGTTGATGAATCTGAAGACGAATCTATAGATAATTTTTACTTACCACTAAAACTTGGTTTTGGGTACAGTACTAAAATTAAAAATCTAATGCTTACTGCAGATTATAACAAAAGCTTTTGGTCTACCACAGACCAATCAGACGCTATTGGCGATTATACAGACCAAGATATTTTTAGCCTTGGAGCGTCTTACGCTGTAGATCCTACCAGTTATAAATATTGGGAACGTGTAGATTTTAGAATGGGATTAAACTACAACTCGGGGTACTTAAAAGTAAACGACACTAATATTGATACCTATACCGCTTCTATTGGTGTTGGCTTACCTATAGGAAAAAGGTCACTGGTAAATATTTCTTATGCCTTAGGTAAAAAAGGAACAACAGAAAGCATTCTTATTAAAGAATATGTAAATACCCTAAACATTAACATCTCGTTATCGGATCTTTGGTTCCAGAAACGAAAATTTAACTAATTCCCCTTAAGACTCTAAATCAGCAATGGTTTAGAGTCTTTTTTTTATCACTTTCTCCTATAATCTGTTTTACTTAGTCTACAGCGGCAAGCAGGTTATTCTTCCACTCCTAACTCCTCGGCTCTTCCTTTTTAAGGCGTGTTAGCATCATCAGGACATCCAAATCTAAACCTTGTATATCCTAAGCCAAGAAAATCCTTTACGGAAGTCAATAGAGAAGTTATTAGAGGTTTAGTCTTATCATTTTTAGCAGGATTGCTAGCTACAGAAGGTCCAAGAAGACTTGGATTCATCATAAGTTATCCATCCAGATCTCACCCGTATTACGGCTCCTTTTTTATATAATTAACAATCCGAATAGCATGGTAATAATTCAGGAAAGAAACTCTAAAATTAGCACGTCACGTATAGAAGTTATCTATGAGCATTCTTCTCCATCTGTAAAGACCATATTTAAAGAATGACGATGTAATAATTATACGCTCATTATCACAATTACCCAAGCCTTTTAAGTTTAAAAGTAAAACTTTTATACGCATCACCTCCGTCTTCAAAACACTAGTCGTTCCTCATTAAAAAACTGAAATAACAAACTACAAAAACGCATTTAATCGGATTTTTAAGTATTTCATGGATTTGTTTCATTTTTTTAATTACCTTTGTATCAGTACACTGAGAATTTTAAGCCTAATATCTTATCCATTTTTAGTAAAAGTGACTTATAACGAAAAAAAAGAAGTGAAGAACACTTAAAAGTCGAGGCCTCCATTTCACAGCATGAGGCCAAGGATTGATCTCTGAGAATTGCTGTAGAGTAAAAAGGTCAACAGCGTTATGAAACTGGTCTAAAAAATTAAAACATTACTGTGATGAATCTAAACAAAATCCAAAACAAGCAATGTTTTTATGAAACGCTTTATAACTATCGTAATCTTGTGTTACAATAGCAGGTTCTATATAAAATAAATCAAACTTACAATGAACCTCCGAAAAGGCACATTGTAATTATAATCCATAATTGAGATAATCAATTGTTTTTAGTTAGTAGTTAGTGTTAATCAAGTCTCAATCTTCGTCTAGATTGAGACTTTTTTACTTTAGTAATGCTAAGAGTTCATCAAAATTAAGCTTATGCTGTTCTCCAGAGCTCATATTTTTCACACTAAATACTTCAGATTTTAATTCCTCTTCTCCCATAATCACAACGAAAGGAATCTGACGCTTATTCGCATAGTTCATTTGCTTCTTCATCTGTTTTCCAGAGACAGCAGCATCAGGAAACAATTCGGCTTTAATCTGAGCACGTCTTAGTTTGGTTACTGCTTGTAAACTGTATAAAGCCTCCTGATCCCCGAAATTGATAAAAAGCACTTTTGTAGACGCCGTAATGGTGTCAGGAAAAAGACCTAGTTCTTCTAATACCAAATAAATACGATCTAAGCCAAAACTAATACCAACACCACTCATATTCTTAAGTCCAAAGATACCAGTAAGGTCATCATAGCGGCCACCGCCACCAATAGATCCCATTTTTACACCTTCTGGCGCAGATACCTCAAAAATAGCACCGGTATAATAATTTAGTCCTCTTGCCAATGTGACATCGAGTTGTAAATTTGCCGTTTTTAATTCGAGACTTGAAATAGCAGTATTTATAAATTCTAGCTCTTCGATCCCCTTCAACCCTATTTCTGAAGTACTTAAAATAGATTTTAAACTTTCAATTTGTGCTCCAAAATCACCCTTTAAAGTAAATAAAGGTTGAAGTTTTTCAATACCGTCTTCAGAAATATCTTTAGAACGCATTTCTTCTTTGACGTTCTCTTCACCAATTTTATCAAGCTTATCTAAAGCCACGGTAAAATCAATTAATTTATCCTGCGCTCCTATCACCTCGGCAATCCCCGAAAGGATTTTACGATTGTTAATCTTAATAGTAACCCCATGAAGTTGTAAGGCTGAAAAAACTGCATCGTACAATTGCACAAATTCAACTTCCTGAAAGAGCGACTTAGATCCCACCACATCGGCATCACATTGAAAAAACTCTCTAAATCGTCCTTTTTGTGGACGGTCTGCACGCCAAACAGGTTGAATTTGATAACGTTTAAAAGGAAATTCTATATCGTTTTGGTGTTGTACCACATACCTCGCAAAAGGCACCGTAAGATCGTAACGTAAGGCTTTTTCTGAAATCTTAGGCGTCAAAAGACGTTCTGATCTTGAATTATAATCCTCATCAGAAATTTTCTTTAAAAACTCACCACTGTTTAAGATCTTAAAAATTAAACGATCTCCTTCCTCTCCGTATTTCCCCATTAAGGTATCCGAATTTTCAAAACTCGGGGTCTCTATAGGTTGAAAACCGAACACTTGAAACTGTTGCTTTATGGTTTCCATAATATAAGAACGCTTTGCAACGTCTTCTGCATTAAAATCTCTTGTCCCTTTAGGAATGCTTGGTTTTTGTGCCATAATATTTCCCGTGTCAATGGGAATCTCTTTTAATGAAACTTAATTTTAAACTACAATTCTATTTTTAAATTAAAAATTGCTGTACAACGCAAAAATATTATAAATTTTAAAGGTCTTACCAAGATAAATCAATTTTATAGTAACTTTATAAAGAATCCGTCGTCTTATCCATTAAACAACTTAACTAACGCGAAAAAAACTATGTTTTCATTAGCTAAAGAGAATATAAGAATCGCCTTTGATTCTATAAAAGGTCAACTCCTCCGTACTATTTTAACGGTCTTAATTATTGCGATTGGGATTATGGCTTTAGTAGGAATTTTAAGTGGTGTATCTGCTTTAGAAAATACAATTTCTAGCAATTTCTCTTCTATGGGATCTAATACGTTTAATTTTCAACGTTACGAGTTTACAGCGCAACGCCAAAGTAGTAGAGAACGTCAAAAAATTAATCCGGTGTTAAGTTACCGCAATGTGAAAGATTTTGAAGACACCTACAGTTATCCCTTTACTAAAGTGGCCGTGTCTTTTTACGGAACTTCTACGGCCGAGGTTAAATACGACAATAAAAAAACAGATCCTGAAGTCGCCGTACTAGGTGCTAATGAGTTTTTTATAGAAAATTCTGGATTAGAGATTGAAAATGGTCGATCTATTAACATATTTGATGTAGACAATAGTAATGCTATTTGTGTTATTGGGAGCGACTTGCAAAAGGCACTATTCCCTGTTGAAAACCCCGTTGGAAAAACCATTAGTATTCGCGGTTCTAAATTTAAAATCGTTGGCGTTTTAAAAGAAAAGGGTTCAACCTTTGGGAATAATCAAGATTTAAGAGTAATTATCCCTATACAAAAAGCAAGATCTATCTTCACTAATCCTAATATCAATTACAGTTTAAGTGTGAAGGTTGATAAGAGTGATTTTTTAGAAGCTGCACAAGACGACGCCATTTTGACTTTCAGGAATATTAGAGGCTTAAACCCTATTGAAGATAATGACTTCGGCATTGAACGTAGTGATGATTTACTTAACCAGGTTGCACAAAATACGGCCGCACTCTATGTGGCAGCATGGATTATTAGCATCATTACCATTTTTGGGTCAACCATTGCTCTTATGAATATAATGCTTGTTTCTGTAAGTGAGCGTACCCGAGAGATTGGAGTACGAAAAGCTTTAGGCGCTAAAAGCAAAACCATAGCATTTCAGTTTTTTATGGAAACCATCATCATTGGACAATTGGGAGGGCTTATAGGTATCTTTCTGGGAATATTAATCGGAATGGCGGTTGCTAATGGATTCGACTTAGAGTTTTCAACACCATGGGTTGCGATGATTTGGGCCACTAGTATTGCTTTTATTGTGGCCATTATCTCTGGCTTATACCCTGCAACTAAGGCCGCTAGATTAGATCCTATTGAGTCTCTACGTTATGAATAGCAAATAAGAAACACTGTGAACTAAATTATTACGTCACTTCGAGTGATTTACTCATGCTTCACAAATCACTCGAAGTGACGGAAACTATAAGGTAGAAAAAGGAAAATATAAATACAATGACACCCTAAACGTCAGTTCGAGTGAAATTGCTTGTTTTAGCAATTTTGTATCGAGAACCATTATTAAACTAAGACTTAAACAACGCTTCTCGATACGATTTGCTCATCCTTCGCAAATCACTCGAAGTGACGGAAACTTTGAGGTAGAAAAAGGGAAATATAAATACAATGACACCCTAAACGTCAGTTCGAGTGAAATTGCTTGTTTTAGCAATTTTGTATCGAGAACCATTATTAAACTAAGACTTAAACAACGCTTCTCGATACGATTTGCTCATCCTTCGCAAATCACTCGAAGTGACGGAAACTTTGAGGTAGAAAAAGGGAAATATAAATACAATGACACCCTAAACGTCAGTTCGAGTGAAATTGCTTGTTTTAGCAATTTTGTATCGAGAACCATTATTAAACTAAGACTTAAACAACGCTTCTCGATACGATTTGCTCATGCTTCACAAAGCACTCGAAGTGACGGAAACTATAAGGTAGAAAAAGGGAAATATAAATACAATTATACCCTAAACGTCGGTTCGAGTGAAATTGCTTGTTTTAGCAATTTTATATCGAGAACTATTATTAAAAAAAGTACAAATCAACGCTTCTCGATACGATTTGCTCATGCTTCACAAAGCACTCGAAGTGACGGAAACTATAAGGTAGAAAAAGGGAAATATAAATACAATTATACCCTAAACGTCGGTTCGAGTGAAATTGCTTGTTTTAGCAATTTTATATCGAGAACTATTATTAAAAAAAGTACAAATCAACGCTTCTCGATACGATTTGCTCATGCTTCACAAAGCACTCGAAGTGACGGAAACTATAAGGTAGAAAAAGGGAAATATAAATACAATTATACCCTAAACGTCAGTTCGAGTGAAATTGCATTTTTTAGCAATTTTGTATCGAGAACTATTCTTTAAACGTATACAAATCAACGCTTCTCGATACGATTTACTCATGCTTCGCAAATCACTCGAAGTGACGGACACTATAGGGTAGAAAAAGGAAAATATAAATACAATTACACCCTAAACGTCAGTTCGAGTGAAATTGCCTTTTTTAGTAATTTTATATCGAGAACTATTATTAAAAAAAGTACAAATCAACGGTTCTCGATACGATTTTCTCATGCTTCACAAAGCACTCGAAGTGACGGAAAATGTAAGGTTTGGATTCTGAACTCGAGATCCAAGATCTAAAAAACCTAAAAATTAGGCGCCTTTCACCAAGTTAGCAAAGTAATTAAATAACTCACCTTTAGTAATATTAGCTCCAGATTGAATCATTTTAAAGATATCTAAATGCTTATCATCTGAATAGTCCTTTTTAGCATTGAAGAATTGTACCGAATTAGAGAGTAAATTATCTCGTAACCATTGGAAACCTTCTTTTGTAGTGAAATCAATTTCAGGGATTTCAATTTTTAAGGCAATTAATCGCATATGGTTATCATGACATTGAAATAAATGAATCTGATTTGGAGAAATATGTTCTAAGTACTGTACTTTATCTAAAACGCCAAACCATACCAAATCACTAAAAACGTCCAATTCTTGCTCTGCAGCTTCAGGATTGTTCTTTTTTATAGACTCCCACTCCTCACCGGTAATTGATTGTGTGGCTAAAAAATTGATAAATTCTTGGTGTAATTCTTCAAACTGTTCTTTAGTTAATCTCGAATATTTCATCTGTCTGTAGTATTTAATCTTAAAGGTTAGATGTTTACCTTTCTCTTAATTTATTTTATTTAATGCTGTATAGGCTGCAAAAGGTCTGTCTGTAGCCATAATATCAGCACCTTGCTTTTTCCATTTCAGGTATAGGTCGTCCCCATTTGCTGCTGCACTTTTATCTAAGTTGCCTAAGGTTCCTAACATACATACAATGTTCTGCTTGTGTAATCTTTGAAACAAGGCGGCGTCCGACAAGCGTGTTCCTGTAAAAGCTAACATATTTTCTGTTGGAATTTTGGCCGCTAATAACCTGTTGAATTCCTCATCATTCCTTGCAGAAACAGATAACAACAACTCTGGAGCTAATTGGTAAGCCGAAACGGCGTGTTCTACATCGTAAGTGATAATAATACTAACATCTTCGGCCTTAGCTTTTCTTATGGCTTCGATAACCGTTTTCTGACTCACACTACGCTTAATGTCTACCGTAAGAATAACATTATGGGCTTTACTCCAAGCTAATACTTCAGAAAATAAAGGAATTTTAAAGTCAGTAACTTTCCCATAGTCATCCACCAAATTAAATTCTTGTAATGCTTTATAGCTTAAGTCCTTTACTTTTCCGGAACCAGTTGTGGTTCTGTCTACAGCATTATCATGCATTAAAACCAACTGCCCATCTTTAGTTTGTGCCACATCAATCTCATACATAGCCACAATACTATCGTTAACATACTGTAGCGTTTCTAAACAATTTTCAGGATAATTAGCAATTCCTTTGCCACCTCGGTGCACACTAACACGAGGAAAATCACCTTGAGAGACTTTAAAGTTTTCTAATAAAATAGAGGTGATAACCTGAGGTGCTTCAGGTTGCTTTTTAGACTCTTTACAGCCTAAAACAAGACTCATTACAAAAATTATAAAAACATGCTTCATAACAGATCAATTAAGTCCCACTAGGGTTTTAAACCCTTATGGAACGTGGACGATTTCAAAAAAAAAATACAAAAAAACCGCTTAGTAAACTAAACGGCTTTTCTAAAATTATAATAAGGTAAGCTTATGCTTCAGCAACAACTTCGAAAGTTAAATCAACAGTTACTGATCTATGTAATCTGATTGCAGCTACATACTGACCTAAACGTTTGATGTTACCACCTGTAATAGCAATAAACTTTTTATCAACGTCATAACCAGCATTCTTAAGTGCAGCAGCTAAATCCATATTGGTAATAGAACCAAATAATTTATCTCCAGCAGTAGCACCTGTACCAGCTTTTGCAGTGATTTTAATATCTAAACCGTTTAATCCTTCAGCAGTTTTTTCTGCTTCAGCAATTACAGTTTTTTCTTTATAAGCTCTTTGCTTTAAAGTTTCTTCTAATACTTTTTTCGCAGAAGAAGTAGCCATTACAGCTTGTCCTTGAGGAATTAAAAAGTTTCTACCATAACCGTTCTTAACAGATACAATATCGTCTTTAAATCCTAAATTTTCAACGTCTTGTTTTAATATAAGTTCCATTGTTATGATATTTTATTTTAATAAATCAGCAACGTATGGCATTAAAGCTAAATGTCTAGCTCTTTTTACGGCCACAGATACTTTTCTTTGATATTTTAAAGACGTTCCTGTTAAACGTCTTGGTAATAATTTACCTTGCTCGTTTACAAAACCTAATAACCAATCAGCATCTTTGTAATCTACATACTTGATTCCAGATTTTTTGAAACGACAATATTTCTTAGTCTTAGACGTCTCAATATTTAACGGAGTTAAATATCTAATTTCGCCGTCTTTTTTTCCTTTTGCTTGTTGTTCTATTGATGACATAATTACGCTTTTGCTTTTGCTTTAACTTTCAATTTCTCTCTTCTTCTCTCAGCCCATGAAATAGCATGCTTGTCTAATTTCACAGTTAAGTAACGCATAAAACGCTCATCACGTCTAAATTCTAACTCTAAAGGCTCAATTACCTCTCCAGCTACTTGGAATTCAAATAAATGGTAAAAACCACTTTTTTTGTTTTGAATAGGGTAAGCTAATTTTTTTAGTCCCCAATCTTCTTTGGCAATCATCTTAGCTCCTTTAGAAACGAGCATATCCTCGTATTTCTTTACTGTCTCCTTTACCTGGTCATCAGATAAAACGGGATTTAAGATGAAAACAGTTTCATAATGATTCATAATAAATAATGTTTATTGTTAAAACGGCTGCAAAAATAGTAAATATTTCTAAATTCAACAATCTTTTTAAGGTTTAATTAAAAGGTTTTCTTATCTTCGTCTTCGTGTTAAATTTTACGCTTTATCGGCAATATTTGTTTTTTAACCGAATTTATCGTACTATTGTCGATATCTTAACCTAAAATTAATAATGTTATGACTTTAAACTGTGTAGTTGTTGATGATTCTGCGATTCAGCGTCTTTCTATAGTAAAGTTAATTGAGAACCATTCCTCGCTTAACCTTATTGCAGAATATAGCAGTGCGTTAGAAACAAAAAACGGTCTTAATACCCATAAAGTAGATCTTATCTTCTTAGATATAGAGATGCCAGTATTAAACGGTTTTGAGCTGCTCGATGTACTCAACAATAAACCTCAAATTATTTTTGTTACCGGTAAAACCGAATATGCTTTTAAAGCATTTAACTACGATGCTACCGATTACCTTCAGAAACCTATTACAAAAGAACGTTTTAATACCGCTGTTGAGAAAGCTATTGAACAGCACAAATTAAAATTAGATTTTAATGAAACTGAAGGCGAACACATCTTTGTAAAAAGTAACCTTAAAAAACGTAAAGTCTATATTAAAGATATTAAGTGGATTGAAGCCCTTGGTGATTATGTTAAGGTGGTTACCGAAGAAAATAGCTTAGTAGTTTTATCAACTATGAAAGCTTTTGAAAGTGAATTACCTGAAGGTAAGTTTTTAAGAATTCACAAATCTTATATTGTTAACCTCGACAAAATTGACCGTTTTAATAGTAAGAATGTTGAAGTTGGCGCTTATGAAATTCCATTAAGTAGAAATAAAAAGACGCAACTCGTAGACGCTTTAAATAATATGTAAGCCCCAATTACATTACCCTTTAAAGTAATATACATTACCTCATATAAAAAAATCCTAAGCTTTGGCTTAGGATTTTTTTTGGTCGAATACTTAATCATTGTTCCCTACTTATTCTTTAAGAAACTTCAGCACCTTTATTTGATTAGTGCTTTTTACTTTCAAAACATAAACACCAGGCGCATAATCACTCACATCTAATTCTATACTATATTCATTAATTGCCCTATTAAAAACCTGCTTCCCTTGCATTGTCGTCATTTCTAAGGATGATATCATTGAATTATTAGAGATATGAAGTTTGTCCTTTGCTGGAGTAGGATACATATTTAATTCATTAAAGATACTCTCATTTATACTTAAACTTTCTACGAAAGTTGTTGTCCAAGTGTTAGTTATAATCGCTGGATTAAAGTCGAAATAAATTTCTGCTGTATTTGCTATAACATCACCAATTTCATAACCTGGTAATGGTTTTATTTTAAAAGTTATAAAGCCATGACCAATTAAGGATCCCTCCTCACCTATAGATGGGGGCAAATCAACAGCTGCGAAATTCCACTCTAAATGCCTACCTACCCGTTCTAGAGCATAGTTATGGCTCGCATCAACCATTTTTAATGTAGAGACATCTAATTTTTCGTCTAACAGATCTTCAATTCTCACATTAATCGCATTTGCCGTCCCTATGTTTTCAAATCGAATGGTATAAGTGAGATAATCATCTCCTGTAAATGAAGAAAACTCAATTTCTTCTCCGTGCCTCTCCGTAATATCATTAGGATCATAAGAACCTACAATGGTTTCCATTAGACTAGAAGTGTTATTTAATGGTAGAATATCTCCCGTGAGTAATTCAATTTCTACAGTATTTGTTACCAATTGCCCTAAACTAACAATTGGTATAGTAGGAACTTGCATTTTCACCCAAAGGTTTTTAGTTTCATAAGGCTCTAAATTGTTAAAAGTATAAGCAAAACCAGTATCTGTTATAGATATAGATGCAAGTTGACCACCCTCTTCTGAAAAGTATGTTGATGTTGCATCATAGACGTTAATTAGATTTAAGGTATTATCTATTGTAAAGTTTATTGTTCCCGAACTAACGGTTTCATTAGAATTATTAGTATAGCTTATACGATTTGAATACGTATAACCAGGTACCGGAGGTCCATTCCCTGTAGCAATATCTACTGTTAAATCATCATACGATGCTACCGCAATTGGAAAATCATAAGTTGTAATACCAGAGCCAACTGGAACTGTAATATTAGAATAACTAATGGTTGAATTATTTGCTGCATAATCTGCATCTATTACAAATGTTAGATCATAAGTCGTTGATGGGTTAGACTCATATAAATAATGAGGTGATACGTACAAATTATTGATAATACCGTCATTATTTGTTTCGTAATTAAATGCGCCTAACGGAAAATTAATTTCATTAAATTCTTGAGTACCGTTGCCGTTAGAATCTACAAAGGCATTAAGTTTTATCCCATCTGACTGTTGGAGCTCAACTGGATTGAGATCATAAACAAATTCTTCAAGTTCATAATTATCATAAATTCCATAAAAAGCTACATTTTGATCAAGATAAAAACCATATCCTAAATTAATTTCGTATTGCTCTACAATATTAAATGATGTAAAAGTTGTTGAATCGGATTGTCCCGCCCCAAGACTAGGTAGTGGACCTCCAATAACATCCATATTTTGAAATAAAACGCTTGCATCAAGACCTGTAATTGGTACATTTCCATTGTTTGTTACAATAAATTCATATTCAATGATATCACCAGCGCTAGTATAGCCATCATTATTATAATCAATATAAGTCGCTATATAATCTACATCCAATGGAGAAAGTATTCTTATACCAATATTTGCGGTATCACAATTGCTAGAATTTCCACTCTCACAAATTTGGTATTCTATATCGTAATAGCCCGTTGGAATATTAGAGGGAATTGATAAAACACCTGTAGAACTTAATGTAATTCCTTCTGTATTTCCATCTAATAAAGCCACATTTAAGTTCGTCGCATTAACAGGAAGACCTTCAAAAGTATCATTATCTAATACCTGAAATGTTGCCCCTAGTCCAAATACCACATTAACAGTGTCCGATTGCGCATTCAAGTCAAAATTATCTAAAATAGTACCCTCAAGCGTATGCTCTAGATTATAAGTGTTTCCCGAATTTACAGTAGCCGTAACAAATATATTTTCGCTTCCTTCATCTAACTGATCTAAGATCGTTGCGATACTAAAAGGCTCTGAAACAGACCCCTCACCAGCAAATATTGTAGCTGTTGTTGTCGATGTCGTATAATCAGAAGCATCTGCAGAACCACTAATTGTCGTGATTTCAACCTCTGTATCTACGGGACTGTCATGCGTCAACTTCACTACAAACTCTAAATCGTACCCTTCTTCCGCAACTAGACTCCCGTGGTATTCTTGGAGATTAGGATTATTAATTGGTTCCAAATACAAATCAGGTAATCCATCATTATCTATAATTGTTATAACTGTGCTTTCATTTATATTAGAAGTATTACCCGAAACTACTGTTGCCGTAAGATTTATCGTTTCGTTAGGCTCATCTAACTCATCGTCAGTAATTGGAATTTGAAATTCCAAAACATAATCACCTGCTTCTATAATTTTAGTTTCTGTAAAACTTGAATAATCTAAATGATTGGCAGTTCCGTCTGAAGTTTCAAACTCTATAACAACATCAGAATTAAACACGCGGTCTAAATATACAATAACGTGAGCTGAGTAATTTTCTTGAGAAGAATAAGGAACTTCCATACTTAGTGTAGGAGCTACATCGTCATCTATTATAGTAACCACAAATTCTTCAATGACATTTATTGTATTTCCAGACGTTAAATTTGCTATAACGGTATAGTCTTCATCAGATTCTGGTATATCATCTTGCAGTGTATACATGGTAAAACTAGCAAAACGTTCTCCTGCTGGTATAGTTACAGAAGAAGTGGTTGTAATGTAATCTAAATTATCAGCGGAACCTGGTAAAGTAGAAAAATCAATTACTATATCTGAATGGTAATAATTACTTAATTCAAAATATTTATTAATGGAATTACCTTCAATTATAGTTGTTCCATTTGATTGAGATAAAGTAGGGACTGCGTCATTATCCATTATATAAATGGATTTTGATGTTTTTTTATTCCCTGCATTATTCGAAACAACTGTTGCATCAATCCTAAACAATTCATCTTGTTCAACATTAAAGTCATGAGTTGTTTGTATAACGATTTGGTCGCTGCTTGATTGTCCTGCAGGAATAGTTACTGTAGTATTTAGAGGTGTATAGTCTGTTATATCTGCTGTGTTTGACGCGGTCTCAACATGCACTACAATATCTGTAATCGCAGGACTGTACATCATCAATTTAAACGAAACCGCATCACCTTCTACAGGGTTTCCAAGATTATTAATAAAAACATGGGGATTTTGAGAAAAACTTAAAAAACTTTGGAGAACAATTAAAATTAAAAGAGTATTTTTTTTCATAGCGATTGGTTTGTTGGTTTCACTATAAAGATGCAAAAGACTCAATATGGTTGCGTAAAAATCAACTAAACATTCCAATTACGCTAAATTTATCTCCAGAAATTAAAGGTTTTATTTATATATTACCTAAAATTATCAAACCAGCTCCCACTAATAATTATCCACATTAATAACAACTCTTACAGATCTAAAATCCTTAACAGCATTAAAACTATTATCAATTTTTATAATCGCTTCTTTGGTTCTTGCTAAAGACTGCTGTGGTGGAATCTTAATGATAATATTTTTATGGTATAAATTCCGAATTCGAGATACAGGCGGAAATTCCGGACCTAAAACATTGGTCTTAAATAACTGCTTTAAAGAGGTCGCGTACCAATCTGCCGCTAAATTAACACGATTATAGTCCTTGTGTTTAAACGTAATTTTAATTAACCTATAAATAGGTGGATATTTAAAATTATGGCGCTCATTCATTTGCTCGGTAAACATCGCTTCATAGGCATTGGTAGAAACCTGCTGTAGAATATTATGATGCGGATTATAAGTTTGTATAAGCACCTTACCTCTTAAATCTGTTCGGCCTGCTCTACCAGACACTTGTGCCATTAATTGATAACTCCGCTCATGCGCTCTAAAGTCTGGAAAATTAAGCAAATTATCAGCGTTCATAATCCCTACCAATTTAACATACCTAAAATCGAGTCCCTTAGTAAGCATTTGTGTTCCTACCAAAATATCGACCTCACGTTGTTCAAAACCGGTGATAATTTTTTCAAATCCGTATTTACCACGGGTGGTATCTAAATCCATTCGGGCAACTTTTTTGTCTGGAAATAAAGTCTTAACCTCAGCTTCTATTTGCTCTGTACCAAAGCCTTTAGTGTCTAAGGTAGCGTTACCACACGCCTGACAGGTTTGAAGCATTGCAGAGTTGTAACCACAGTAATGACAACGCAATTGATCGCGATATTGGTGGTATGTTAAACTCACATCGCAATTTGGACATTGTGGCGAGGTGCCGCAGGTGGTACATTCTATTATAGGTGAAAATCCTCTTCTGTTCTGAAAAAGTATAATCTGAAAGCCTTCATCTAAGGTTTCCGTCATTTCTTCAATAAGGCGGTCACTAAAATGACCTTTCATCCGTTTGCGCTTATATTTATCGGCCAAATCTACCAATTCAATATCTGGCATTAACACATTATTAAAACGTGTTTTTAATTCCACCAAGCCATATTTCCCTTGTCGCGCGTTAAAATAACTTTCTAAACTTGGTGTTGCTGAACCTAAAAGTGTTTTTGCTTTAAAAATGTTTGCCAATACTATAGCCGCATCCCGGGCATGATATCTAGGCGCCGGATCAAACTGTTTATAAGACTGCTCATGCTCTTCGTCTACAATAATTAACCCTAAGTTTCGAAATGGCAATAACAATGAAGAACGGGCTCCAATAACAACTTGTGCCTTTTCTGAATTTGCTAGCATATTTTGCCACACCTCTACCCTTTCATTTCCCGAGTAACGTGAGTGAAAAACAGCCACTTTTTCTCCGAAATAAATCTGAAGGCGATTCACCAATTGCGTTGTTAGTGCAATTTCGGGTAATAGATACAGGACTTGTTTTCCTAAATCTAATTGCTTCTGAATGAGTTGCACATAGATTTCGGTTTTCCCGGAAGAGGTTACTCCATATAATAAGGCTACAGGTTTTTCCTGAAAAACAGCTTCAACTTCATCATAAGCCAATTGCTGAACCTCGCTTAATCGTTTTGCTGAAGCGTCCCCTTCGCCTTCAAATTGAACCCGATCCATCTGTAGATGATATTCTTCTAAAATAGACTTATCAATTAAGGCTTTTATAATACTTGTTGAAGCCCCACTTTTTTCCGCAAGCTCGGCCACTTTTATCGGTTTTTTAAGCGCAGCTTCCATCGTAAACAAGGTTAATACCACCTCGCGTTGCTTAGGAGCTCTGCTTAATACCTCGAGTAATTCTTGAAGTTTTTCTGAACTCTTATGATTGTGATGAAGCTTAACATAACGCACCAATTTAGGCGTATATTTTTCATAAATTTCCTCGTGTAGGTTAACAACGCCCTTCTTTACCAAACCGTTAATTATTGGTAAAACTCGTTTTTTATCAAGAATAGAAACGACATCTTGTATCTTTAAGGAAGACTGCCTACTTAGTGCTTCATAAATTAAATATTCTTCGTCTTTTAATTCAGAATCAAGGATTTCAGTTTTTTCATTCTTAGAAATCATCGTCTCACTTTCCAGCATAAAGGCGTTAGGCATGGCCGCGCGCATAACCTCGCCTAAACTACACATATAATAGTTCGCAATCCACTCCCAATGCTTTAATTGCGATGCCACAATTACAGGCGTATCATCTATAATTTGATGAATGGTTTTAGCATCATAGGCTAAAGGTGGATTTTGGTGTATACTATATACCAAAGCCGTATAAATTTTACTTTTTCCAAAGGGTACGGCCACCCGCATTCCTACGGACAGAAATTCGGCTTCAGCTTCAGTAATATGGTAAGTAAACGCTTTTTGTAGCGGAATGGGTAAGATGACATCTATAAAATGTAGCATTATTTAACGCGTTTCCAGTATTGAGTTCTATAGAAAAAGGCCAAATAACCACGTACTTGTAAAGTATCTTTATCGTCTTCTAATTTTAAGCGACATCTAAAAACTTTACCGTCTTCAGGATTTAAAATTGTACCCCCATCATAGACATCGTCATTTTTTGTTAGTCCTTCAATAAAGACCAAACCTTCTAAAGGCTGATCCTTCTGCTTCCCTTCACAATCGTTACATTTTGCGGATTTTTTTGCAGGATTAAAAACGGAAACAATCTTTCCGTATACCTCACCATTCTTTTCATAAATTTCCACAAGAGATTTGGCTTCCCCGGTATTATCATCAATGGTTTTCCATTTTCCGAGAATGTCTTGCGCCGAAAGATTTAGTGATAGTAGTAATAAAATAGAGAGGATTAACGTGTTCTTTATCATAATTGTTGTTTTATAGAGTTATGTATTCAAATGTAAGAGGTTTAATCATAAAACCATAATTAATACGCATCAAAGGCATTGGACTCGTCGTGTCTCCCCCTTCAAAATTCAGCTTTATTAGCTTTAAAATAGGCTTACTTCATTCTTCATAAAACAACATAACAGAGTTGATTCTCAAAAGCTAAACACTACAAAACCTTCAGAATATTAAAGATGTTCTTTGATCTCCTTTCGCGCCTTAGGATATTTTCTTAAAAACTGAAGTGATGCATTAAGTTCATAACCTAGCAACAAGATATTAGAGTTAAGCCATAAGTACAATAGTAAAATCAACAAAGCCCCAATAGAGCCATAGATTTCATTGTATTTGGAGAAATTTTCAATGTAAACACCAAACAGATACGAGGTTAAAATGATCAACAAGGTTGTTAGCAAGGCACCGACGGAGAAAAACTTAGATTTCCGTCCTTCTCTCGTCCCAAAATAATACAAGGTAGCGGTGGCAATATAAATCATAAGAACAAAGAATAGGTACTTTACAAAATGGATCCACCCAGAGACAGAATCGGCCTCAGTAAATTGCAAGTCGCCCGTAAAACTCGTGTACAACGGCATGATTACATAGATTTGAAAATAACCAAATACCGCCACTGTTAACAAGGTTAAGAATGCTAAAATTAAGGCGACACTCAAGGCTACACCATATTGTTTAAAGATGTTACGATAGAGTTGCTTATGGTAAGATGTTTCAAAACCTGAAAACACCGCATTAACGCCATTAGCCATTAAAAACACGGAAAGTAAAAACACCGATGAAATTAATCCACCACTGGTACTCTGACTTATATCTTTAAAAATACTATCGAAGAAAAATTCTGAAGTTTGAGGCGGCAAAAAGGACTCTAAAAAATTAGAAAATGCCAGATCAAAATTGTCTATAGGTATATGCGGAATAAGGATAATTACAAATAATAAAAATGGAAAAATAGCGGTAAAAAAACTAAAAGCAATAGCACTAGCCCTTGTGGTTAAAGCGCCATTAACAATCCCCATGATATAAAGTTCTAACAAGTCGTAGACGGACAATCCTTCAAATCCTGGTAATTTAATTTGCTTAAAAAAGCGCACGACCACTCTAACCACCGGAATTTGATCTAATTTATCTTCAATAGGTTTAGTCATCGTGTTACTCTAATTTTTGACTTACAGCATTATATTCAAGCTGTACTACATTTGGCTTTCGGGGTAAAGTTTACACCGCCTTTAAACTCAGGTCCATATTATAAACAGAGTGTGTTAAAGCCCCTGAAGAGATAAAATTTACACCACACTCGGCATATTTTCGCAACGTATTTTCATTAATTCCTCCAGAAGATTCTGTTAAACATTGCGTTCCAATTAGTTTTACCGCTTTACGTGTATCTTCATAATTAAAATTATCGATAAGAATTCTATACACACCACCTTCTTCTAAAATAGCTTCAATTTCTTCAAGATTTCTAGCTTCTACAATTATTTTTAAATCTCTATCCGTACGCTTTAAATAGTCTTTAGTTAAAGCAATAGCCTTAGACACGCCACCCGCAAAATCAATATGATTATCTTTTAACATAATCATATCATATAAGGCGAATCGATGATTTTCCCCACCACCAATCTTTACGGCCCACTTCTCTAAAGCTCTAATACCTGGTGTGGTTTTTCTTGTATCTAAAATTTTAGTTTTTGTGCCTTCTAATAAATCTACAAATTGTTTGGTTTTAGTGGCAATAGCACTCATACGTTGCATAGCATTTAGCACTAAACGTTCGGCTTTTAATATGGATTGGGATGCGCCTTCTACATAAAAAACAATATCACCATGCTTCACTTTAGCGCCATCTTCAATAAGAGTTTCCACTTTCATATGAGGATCAACATAGGCAAAAACTTGTTTCGCAAAGGCGACCCCTGCTATAATTCCTTCATCTTTAACCAATAATTTTGCCTTTCCTTGAGCATCAGCCGGAATACAGGCCAAAGAACTATGGTCGCCATCTCCAACATCCTCACGGATGGCATTAGCAATTATTAAGGCTATTTCGTTATCGAATTGTGCTTTTGAAATCATAGATGTACATATTTGCTGTAAAAATAGGAATTGAAATTTGAAAATCTGTATAAATCTCCCTTCAGTTGGGTGGAATTTGTAAGGAATTCCAATAAATTTGCATTCTGAATAAGCCATTTCCAAAGACTTTGAAGCCATCCTTCAGAATCACACAAGTAATACAACAGATATGACCATAAAACTCATTGCCATAGGTAAAACCGATAATAAAAATTTGCAAGCTTTAATTGCGGACTACTCTAAGCGTTTAGGGTTTTATATCAAGTTTCAATTTGAAGTGATTCCCGATTTAAAAAAGGTTAAAAATTTATCTGAAGCACAACAAAAAGAAAAGGAAGGCGAACTTATTTTAGCCAAAACCCAAACCTCTGACGTTTTAATTCTTTTAGATGAAAACGGAAAACAGCACGATTCGGTAGGCTTTTCTAACTATTTACAAAAGCACATGAATTCAGGGATTAAGACCCTAAGTTTTGTAATTGGTGGGCCTTACGGATTTTCTGAAGCGGTTTACAATAGAGCAAACGGAAAATTAGGCTTATCTAAAATGACTTTTTCGCACCAAATGGTCCGTTTGTTCTTTATTGAACAACTCTATAGAGGCTTTACCATTCTTAGAAACGAACCTTACCATCACAGATAGAAGCACCACTCAGGTTTGCACATAAAATAGCCTCAGTTTAAGCTTTTGTAGTCTCCTAAAGGAATGTCATGAAAAGTAATAATTCTTCCTTTACATCAAAATACAACAACTTAAACTAAGGCCAAGATTATTTATTAATGCGTTTTATAAACTTCTTTACGCTTTTTTAACTGTTTGGTTAAATCGTCAATAGTCTCTAGCATGGCCATTTCATAATTTTTCTTATTCGACTTCGCAAAAATTCTAGGCCCCGGCAAACTTAATTCTATATTACAAATTTTTCCGGCTTCATGGTCTTTCTCATCCTGTTTAAAATAAACTTGAGCTGAGATTAAAAACTCAAACTTATGGGCTAATTTTTCTAATTTCTCTTCCGTTAATTTAGAAAGGCTCGCACTGGTATCTATGTTTACATATTGAAAATTTACAGTCATAATTTATAGTGTTTTAATGAATACTTCTTTTGTCTAAGATACGACTATTAAGAAAATCCACTGCTGATATATATCATATATTAAGACCAAAGTTTGAATATCTCAGCCCAACACAAGCCCTAACAACCGTAATGAACAGTTCCCGACTTAGGTAGTACAACACCCTAGTTTTTTTTCAAAACTGTTTTATATGGAAGTCATAAGGATTTGCTATAGCTTTTTACGCTATAGATGCGCTTATTGTTTTTTAGCACGCCCCAATTTATAGCCCAACGCTAATTTGGCTTTGGTAAGATTTAATAAGTAACTATTGCCATGACCAAGTTGGGTGCTATTAAGATCGTTATTATAAGTTAAGCTAACATAAAACCGATCGAAATTATAATTCAGTCCAAGTAGAAAATCTAGCTTATACAACATAGGATTCGACGGGTAATACTGATCGTCTGTGATGGTCACTTTCTTGGCGGCAAAACCAATACCTGGCATAAAATTAAGGGTGGCGGTAATCCCATAAGGCAATTTAAAGTAAGACATTACACCTCCCATAGCCCCTAATGAAACACTCTGATATCGTTTAATATTGCCTTCTTCATTAAAATATAACTGGGTAGTTTCTGAAAGCAAGCTAGAATCTGAAGAAAAATAATCAAAGCCAGCGAATACCCCTACCCCTCCAGTAACAAAAATAGTTCGGTCATTTTTTTCGGGTAGTCCGGCTTTTAAAAGCGAATATGAAAACTCAATCGGTGTAAAGGTGTGTAAAAAATTAAGACCTATACTCACAGAGCGGATGTCGTCTCTAAATTCAGTAGGTTCATCAAAATTATTTTTCGCATTAAACCCTTTATACACCTGAGTATAAAGTTTTACATAATTTTGATCTTTTATTATGGTACTCCCCTGCAAATCAAATCGGCTAGTTTTATTCTTATTGGGGTTTTTAATATTGACGGCAACATCTACAATAATTTTCCGGTTGGCAAAACCAAGTCCTAAACCATAACGATTATTCGGTACAAACTTCGCCTTATCATCATCATCTTTGATACTAAATTTATTGACTTTAAAATTGGTAAATATCCGGATGGAGTAATTATCGAGATCTCGGTCTACAAACAACGAATCTAAATCGTTAAAATCTTGTGCATTCACCCCAAGCCCTAGACCACAAAAAAGGAAAAGTATAAACCGTTTAAAAAAATTAATTAAATTAAAAAAATGTTGATATAGCAAAGGGTACAAAATTAGATTCCTATTTTTACAACAGCTAAAATACATTAATTAAAGACATTTTATGGAACTTGTTTTCGCCACAAATAATTTAAATAAACTTAAAGAAGTACAGTCCATGCTTCCGCCACACATTAAACTATTGAGTTTAAGTGATATCTCTTGCACGGAAGACATTCCTGAAACCCAAGCGACTATTGAAGGCAACGCCGTACAAAAGGCAGAATACTTAAAGGCGCATTACGGTTACGATTGCTTTGCCGACGATACCGGTTTAGAGGTTAATGCTCTCAATGGCGCACCAGGGGTCTACTCGGCACGTTATGCTGGACCGCAGCGCAACGCCGAAGACAACACCAATAAATTACTAAACGCCTTAGACGATAAAAGCGATAGAAAAGCACAATTTAAAACCGTTGTAGCCTTACACCTTAACGGAGCGCTCCACACTTTTACCGGAATATGCAAAGGCGAAATTAGTAAAGAAAAACAAGGCGCCGGCGGATTTGGTTACGATCCCGTTTTTAAAGCCGAGGGTTATGAAAAAACGTTCGCCGAAATTTCTCTTGAAGAAAAAAACAGTATTGGCCATCGTGGTAAAGCAGTGCGACAATTAATTGACTTTTTACTCGCTTTGCCGCAGTAGAATACTTGAGCCGATCGTCTTGAATCTTCGATAGACAAACACCTTAATACAACACCTAAACCCCATATTTACAGTAGTTTAAAACAAATAAAACACATCAAAAGGCACAACAAATAGGTAATTCAATTATTTATTGTACCTTTGCACCTTGCAAAAAACTCAAGATATGAGTTTTTTAAATTCCTCAGGGTGAGGATGTGTTACCTAGAAGTTTAAGTGTTTAGTATGTCGATTCGCTTCTCTTGTAACACCAAAAGAACATAATCGAATACATAAAACTCAAGAATGAGCACATTCCAAGAATTAGGTCTTAATGAAGACCTTCTTAAAGGTATTACAGATTTAGGATTTGTAAAACCTAGTGAAGTACAACAAAAAGCAATCCCACTTTTATTAGAAGGCGAAGACAAAGATTTAGTCGCTTTGGCACAAACCGGAACTGGTAAAACAGCAGCCTTCGGTTTTCCAATGTTACAAAAAATTGATATTGCTAGCAGAACCACGCAAGGTCTTATCTTATCCCCAACTCGTGAACTTTGTTTACAAATCACCAACGAACTTAAAGCTTACGGTAAACACTGTAAAGGTTTAAATGTTGTTGCTATTTATGGTGGATCTAGTATCTCTGACCAAGCAAGAGCTGTAAAACGTGGCGCACAAATTATTGTGGCTACACCTGGCCGTATGAAAGATATGATTAGCCGTAATATGGTTGATATCTCTAAAATCCAATACAGCGTATTAGATGAAGCGGATGAAATGTTAAACATGGGGTTTAAGGAAGATATTACCGATATCCTTTCTCATACACCAGATGACAAAAGTACTTGGTTATTCTCTGCAACAATGCCTAAAGAAGTGGCAACTATTGCAAAGAAATTTATGTACGACCCAACAGAAATTACTGTAGGGAACAAAAACGAAAGTACAAGCAACGTAACGCACGAGTATTACTTAGTAAATGCTAGAGATCGTTACCAAGCTTTAAAACGTTTGGCAGATGCGAATCCAGATATTTTCTCTGTGATTTTCTGTCGTACCAAACGCGATACTCAAAAAGTTGCTGAAAACTTAATTGAAGACGGCTATTCTGCAGGAGCATTACACGGTGATTTAAGTCAGAATCAACGTGACTTAGTCATGAAATCGTTCAGAAATAATCAAATCCAAATGTTAGTCGCTACAGATGTAGCCGCTCGTGGTATTGATGTCGATGATATTACACACGTTATTAACTATCAACTTCCTGATGAAATTGAAACCTACACCCACCGTTCTGGTAGAACTGGACGTGCAGGTAAAACAGGAGTTTCTATGGTGATCGTTTCTAAAAGTGAAGTAAGAAAGATTAAGAGTATTGAACGTATTATTAAGAAAAGTTTCGACAAAAAAGAAATTCCTTCAGGAAGTGATATCGTAGAAGTACAATTAATGTCTTTAGCGAATAAAATTCATACAACAGAAACGAATCATGAAATTGATAAGCATCTAGAAAGTATCAACGAATTATTTGCAGATACAGAGAAAGATGAATTAATTAAGAAATTCTTTTCAGTAGAATTTAACCGTTTCTTTAATTATTACCAAAAATCTAAAGACTTAGGGGTTGTAGATTCTAGAGGTAGCGATAGAGAAGGACGCGATTACAGCAAGCAATCTAATGACGCACGTTACTTTATTAACGTAGGAAGTAAAGATGGTTTTGACTGGATGAAGCTGAAAGATTTCTTAAAAGAGCAATTAGAACTTGGTCGTGATGATGTCTTTAAAGTAGACGTTAAGGAAAGTTTCTCTTTCTTTAATACTGAAAAAGGATTACAGGAAAAAGTATTGGCATTCTTTACCGATTTTAAACATGATGGACGTTACGTTAACGTAGAAGTTAGCGAAGATAAAGGACGTAGCCGTGGTGGCAGAAATGGTGGAAGAAGAAATGAAAGACGCTCTAGTGGCGGAAGTCGTAAACGCGATGATAAACCAAGAGGTGATAGACGCTCTAGTGGTGGAAGACGTTCTGAAGGCGGAAGCTACGGAAAACGAAGTGACAGAAGTGACAGACGCTCTAACAGTAGAGATGATAGACGTCCTGCTGAATCTTCTAGTGCTTCAGGTTCAGATAGACCAAGACGTTCTAGACGTAGAGACTAAGACTTTTTAAAGTTTTAAACTTATATAACAATCCAAAACTTAAGACCTGATTTTAAGTTTTGGATTTTTTTTGTGCCTTTTTTTAAGATTTTTATTAAAAAAGTTAATATTTAGTCAAATCTAAACCTCCCATATGTTAAATCCGATTTCTTTGTTACCTTTACCACGTAACACACTTGCATGCGATATTTATTCATTTTATTGGTTAGCTTCATTACGGCTAACAGCTACAGCCAGGATAGCACAGCCACCCAAAGACCTACAAAAGTTAAAGGAACTTTAGTGAGTGCCTCTACAAGCTTACCGCTAAGTGAAGCTAATATTGTTAATATTAATCAAGTGGTAGGAACCGCAACTAATGATGATGGTATTTTTGAAATTAGAGCAAAAGTAAATGATACGCTACACCTCTCCTACCTTGGATATAAATCTATTAAAGTTAGAGTTACAAATGATTGGTTAAAATTTGGGAATACCAAAATTGAAATGACCGAATTGGCCTTAGCTTTAGAAGAAGTGACCGTAAAACAATTAGAATTAACGGGATATTTAGAGGTTGATATGAACCAAGTTCCTATTACATCTAACAACCGTTACCGTATTTCGGGCTTACCAGGACAAGGTTATGAAGCCGGAAAACCAAACATTGCCACTAAAGTGTTAGGTGCTATTTTTAATCCGGCCGATTTCTTATATAATATGTTTGGGCGTAAACCTAACGAAATGCACAAACTGAAAAAAATGAAAGAAGATGACGAGATTAGAAGTCAGCTTTCTAAACGTTTTGATCGGGAAATGCTTTTAGTATTACTTCAGGTTTCTAAATTTGATTTGGATGAAATAGTAAACCAATGTAACTATTCTAAAGACTTCATTAACACAGCTAACGACCTTCAAATTTTAGACGCCATCAGTGAATGTTATGAAGAATACAAGGTCATTAAGCGTAGTAAAGAGCGAAAAACAGGTAAAGACTAAGCGTTTATAAGTCTTCAGTTTTATTCTGTTCTTCTTCAAATCGAGCAACGATAGCCTCATAATCTTTTAGAGATTTTTCTATCCAGTCAAATCGTTTTTGCACCATTTCTTCTGCTGTTAATTGCCAAGGAAGATCCGATTTTCTCAGTTGAGCCGTTACATGTTGAAGTATAATTGCTGCTGAAACTGAGATATTCAAACTTTCAGTAAACCCTACCATAGGAATTTTCAAAAATCCATCTGCCGCATCAATAACTTGTTGCGATAAGCCCTCGGTTTCCCTTCCGAAGAAAAAACAAGACTTCTTTGTAATATCAAAATCAATTAAATCGCAATCCTCTACATGGGGCGTTGTAGCAATAATTTGATAATCCTCAGCTTTTAGCGTTTCAATACAAGTTTTTACCGAATTATACCGTTTTAAATCCACCCACTTTTGGGCACCCATTGCAATTTCTCTGTCTATACTTTTAGAGTTCACCTCCTCTATAATATGAAGCTCCTGAATGCCAAACACATCACAAGATCGCATCACAGCACTGGTGTTATGCAACTGATACACATCTTCCGTCGCAACCGTAAAATGTTTAGTCCGCTGAGGCAATACCGTATTAAAACGTTCAACTCTACTCTTGGTTAAAAAGCTTTCTAAATAATTAAGAAGCGCTAGGTTCTTCATAAAATCTTATATTTAATGCTTATAAAGCAAAACTATGAAAATTAATAGTACTATTTTTTTACTCTTCGCCCTATTCTGCCAGCAAATGCTCTTTTCGCAAGAACAAGACCAAAACGACGACCAAGACCAACCCTGCTCTTGCTTACTTCTTAAAGAAAACGAAGCTAATGACCTTAAAGTTATTGAGCTTGCCGAGTATGTAGAAAACGGATTCCACGATTTAAATGCAGCGGCTTTTGATGAAAAATTCGATATCCCTTCCTTTTTAAATACTGTAGTTAGCCATAAAGACATTGAAAAAAGCACAAAATTTACGAAAAACTACCTCAAAGGTATAGGTTCTACCGGTCAGAAACTTTCTGAAAAATTGGTCACTATGATCGAAGAAGGTTCGTATTATAACCTCATTAATTACCGTTACGATATTATACAACGTGCCTATTATTTTACATTCCGATTATATTCTGAAGAAGCCGGTGTAAATTACCACGATTATAAAGTCTGCTCAGATGGCACCACACTTAAATTCAACGATATTTATGTTTACCTCACCGGAGAACCGCTCTCCTCTACCATGCAACGTATGCTGGTATTATCGCAACCTTCAACGGATAAATCAGCACGTGAAAACATGGCGTCTTATAAAAATGTGTTTCTATTTTTAAATTCTAGAAAATTAGCAGAAAAAGGCGACTATAAAGGAGCATATGATAAAATATCGGCAATTACACCACCTATGAGTACCGAAAAGTTTACCCTACTCATGAAAGCACAATATGCTAGCCTTTATGACGATGAACTTTACGCAGTGTTACTCACGGAATATGCTGAATTATTTCCCAAAGACCCCACCCTATATTTGAAACTCATAGATTATAATCTGTTAAAAGGAAACTTTAAAGTGGCACGAGAAAATGTAGACAAATTAATTTATGAAACCGATGACGACTTCCTTTACCTTATAAAAGGAAATATATACGCTATGGAAAATGATTTTAGTAACGCGGAAACGCACTATAAATATATGACCGATAATTATCCCGACTTGCTTGAAGGTTATATTGGTTATATGATAAGCCTTAACTACCAAGATCGCTTTGAGGAGATGATTACTGTCATTGAAGATTTAATCACTCAAGAGTACGATAAAGTGGCCTTATTAGAATTTATTGAAGAAGAAGCGCCGGATGGCTCTAACGCTTTAGGCGCATTTGTAGCGTCTGAAACCTATAAAACCTGGAAACAAAAATCTTAAGTCAATCCTTTAATGAAACAACATATTGTCGTATTAACCGGAGCTGGAATCAGTGCGGAAAGCGGAATTAAAACCTTTAGAGATGCCGATGGTTTGTGGGAAGGCCATGATGTTATGGAAGTGGCCACCCCACAGGGCTTTAAAAAAAATCCTGAACTGGTATTAGACTTTTACAACCAAAGACGTCGCCAACTCCAAACGGTACAGCCTAACCAAGCCCATTTAGATTTAGCGGCCTTAGAAAAGACGTATAACGTCACTATAGTCACACAAAATGTCGATGACCTCCATGAGCGTGCAGGAAGCAATGCTATTGTGCACCTTCATGGCGAACTGCGAAAAGTAAGAAGTACAGGGAATCCTGAAGCGATTACCCCTTGGGATCAAGATCTCCATTTAGGGGATCTCTGTAAGCAAGGCTACCAATTACGTCCGCATATTGTATGGTTCGGTGAAGACGTCCCTAAAATAGAAGCGGCAATAGAAATCTGCCAAACGGCCGATATTTTAGTTATTATTGGTACAAGTATGCAAGTGTATCCTGCCGCAGGATTATTAGATTACACACCAAAAAACACACCTATTTATTATATAGATCCAAAGCCCGCTTCTGTAGCCAACAAAGCCGTAACCCTCATCCAAAAATCAGCTACAGAAGGCACCAAAGTTCTCTTAGACCTTTTAAAGGATAAAATTTAATCCTCCGAGAGGCTGTTAAAATTTATACAAATTCTCATAAAACATACTAGCCGGTATTTTTTTATTTATATTTGATTATGGAACAAAGGCAAAAATCCGAACTTACCAAAGCGTTAATTCTCAATGAGTCTTTTAAATTGTTCTACGAAAATGGTTTTAAAACCACTAGTGTAGACAAAATCATGAAAGCCACGAAATTAACCAAAGGGGCGTTTTACCATCATTATAAAAGTAAAAAAGAACTTGGTGTTGAAGTCATCAGTACCCACATTCAAAAGCGGGTATATGAGGGAATGATAAAACCTTTGTATGAAGAAGGAAATGCCTTAGAACTATTAGAAAACACTTTTTCTGGACGGTTAAAATCCTTCTCCATCTACGATAAAGCCCATGGTTGTCCTATGAATAACTTTATCAACGAGATTGCAGATGAAGAGCAAGCTTATCAAATTGCCTTAAAGCGTATTATTGAAGAATGGAAAGCCGCACTTGTTCATCTTTTAGAACGTGGACAACAAGAAGGGAGTATAATAATGACCATAGCCCCTAAAGCTATTGCCATTTATCTTATTAGTGCCTTTGAAGGCGTTAGAGGCATCCGAAAATTATATAACGACGATCAAATTTTAAACGACTATATGTCGGGGTTAAGCCTTTACTTAACCCAACTTAAAGCCTAATTTTTTTTAACTAAAAACATACCTATTAGTATGTTTTATAACCACATCAAAAATGAGTACAACCAACAACAGAAGAAATTTTATTAAGAAATCGGCCTTAGCAGGCTTAGCAGGAGCAGCTTTACCTCAACTTGGATTTTCATCTCAAGGCACTCAAGAAGTCTTAAAAGAAACCAAGAAAATCGATAAAGCCCCTAAAGTCTTATTTTTTGATGTTAATGAAACCCTTTTAGACCTAACCGCCATGAAAGAAAGTGTCGGTAAAGTTTTAGGAAACAGAAGCGACTTACTTCCTTTATGGTTTACAACCATGCTACAATATTCTTTAGTAGAAACTTCTGGACGTCAGTATCATGATTTTGGTATCATTGGCTCAGCAGCCTTGCAAATGGTCGCTGCCAACCACGGCATTAGCATTACGGAAGAAGAAGCGCGTGAATCTATCTTAGTTCCTATTCGTTCCTTACCGGCGCATCCTGAAGTTAAACAAGCCTTAGCTGACTTGAAAAAAGCAGGCTATACATTAGTCTCTTTTACCAACTCGTCAAATATTGGTGTAGAAACGCAATTTAAAAATTCAGGATTATTAGAATATTTCGACCAACGTCTTAGTATTGAAGACATGGGTAAATTTAAACCTCACGCTGATGCTTATGATTGGGCTGCTAGAAAAATGGGCTTAAAATCAGAAGAGTGTCTTCTTGTTGCTGCTCACGGTTGGGATATTGCCGGAGCACTTTGGGCCGGTTGGCGCGGTGCGTTTATTAGTCGACCAGGAGCACAATTGTATCCGCTTGCCCCTGCTCCAGAATTCAATGCGCCCGATTTAAAACTTATTGCTGAACGTTTAATTGCTCTTAAATAAAAAATTATGACATTAGAAAATAAAGTTATTATTGTAACGGGATCTTCAAGAGGAATTGGTAGAGAAATTGCCATTCAATTAGCTCAAAATGGCGCTAAAGTTATTGTTAATCATTCTAACAGCGACGAAGAGGCCCAGGCTACCGTAGAGGAAATTAGCAATCAAGGCGGTACTGCAACAGCTATTAAAGCTGATGTTAGTGATAAAACATCGGTTACCGAATTATTTAATCAGGCTATTGCCACTTATGGGAAAGTTGATGTTTTATTTAATAATGCTGGTGTTATGATTTCTAAAGCCTTAGAAGCAAATAGCGAAGAAGATTTCACTAAGCAATTTGATATCAATGTTAAAGGGGTTTTCAACACGTTACAAGAAGCTTATCATAAATTAGAGGATGGCGGCAATATCATTAATATCTCATCGAGTACCGTAAAATTAATGTTTCCTACATATGCCTTGTACTCGGCCTCTAAAGCTGCTGTAGAACAGATGACGCGAGTGTTTTCAAAAGAAATTGGTCGTGGTATTTCTGTAAATTGTTTAGCTCCAGGCGCTACCGAAACCGAATTATTTATGAAAGGGAAATCTCAAGAATTCATTGATAAATTAAGTAGTATGAATGCCTTTAACCGTTTGGCTAAACCTATTGATATTGCTAGAGTCGCTGTATTCTTAGCAAGTGACGAATCGAAATGGATTTCTGGCCAGGTCATTGGAGCCAACGGTGCATTAGTTTAAATTTATACCTTAAAACCATAATATGAAAATCAACCCTATCCTAATTATTACCGGCCTTCTGTTAACGGCGTGTAACCAAACTACAGCCACAAAAACTGAAACAGTAGCCCCAACAGCAACTGTAGAAGAAAAAGTAACCGAAATGACTTTTGTAAATAAAGGTCATGAATTGGTCTATGAACTTTGTAAAAAGACAGGCGACTACCAAGCACTTAAAGAGAAAAAAGACGTTGTCTATACGTATACCTATCAAACTCCTGATGGAAAAACGGATATCAGTACTGAAAAATATCTTTTTGATGGCGAATTATCTTACGGCGCTTATAAAAAACATCAAAGAACGTTGCCTAATTTAGAAGGTCTTATAGAACAAGGCTATGATGGTGAGAACTATTGGTTAAAACACAATGGTGAGGTATTAGAAAATGACGCTTATTTAAAACGTGTCGCGTTTAATAGACCGACTAACTTTTATTGGTTTGCTATGATGCCTAAATTATTAGATCCTAGTGTGGTTTATGATTATAAAGGCGAAAAAACTATTGAAGACAAAACCTTTGATGTGGTTAAAGTGTCTTTTGAAAGTGCTGACAATAAGCCTACCGATATTTACCAACTTTATATTAATAAAGCCACAGGCATGGTAGACCAATTTTTATTTACAGTCGCTGATTTTGGTGTGATGGATACACCTAACTTAATGCAACTTCAATATGAAACCATAGATGGTATTCAGATTCCGACGAAGCGTCAGTACAAAAAATCGAATTGGGACGCTGAAGTTACAGACCAACCTTGGATTTATGTCACGTGGTCTGATATCAACTTCAACAACCAATTAACGAAGGAAGATTTCCAAAAATAAAATTCTATGAGCAACGATAATACACCCCCTTTAAAATCTCAGTTAGACGCGAAGCGTGCAAATTTTGAACGCACTGCCGACGCCGAAAAACAAGCCATTTATAAAGCAGGATTTGAGGATGTTGAACAAAGTGGTATTCTTGAATTAGCAAAACAAGTTGGCGACCAAGCCCCAGATTTCACTCTAAACAACGCTGTAGGGGAACCGGTTTCTTTAACCGACTATTTAAAAAAAGGTCCGGTAGTGCTTACGTGGTACCGAGGAGGTTGGTGTCCGTATTGCAACTTAACCTTGCAGCAATTGCAAAAAGAATTGCCCAATTTTAAAGCGAAGGGCGCCCAATTATTAGCCTTAACACCAGAATTACCTGATGCATCTGTAAGTACTGCAGAAAAAAACGACTTACAGTTTGAAGTGCTCAGTGATATTGGCAATCAAGTTGCTAAAAATTACGGGATTGTCTTTGAACTTACTGAGGCCGTAGCCAAAATCTACAACGCTTCTTTTGGGTTAAACGAACACAATGGTGACACCTCTAACGCACTTCCGTTAGCGGCCACCTACATCATAAATGAAGAAGGAAAAATTGATTACGCTTATTTGAACACGGACTATAGAAACAGAGCTGAACCCTCTGAAATTACAGCGTTTTTAAACCATAATTTTTAAATAAATTATCGTCAAAATTACTATTTGATTAATAGTTCTGTTCATGTTTATTAAAAAGTCATTATTTATTAATGGCTTTTTTTTATGCCAAATAATTTCGACTCCGTAGCACAACATGTTTCTTTTAGTTTCGGCATGGATGGCCCACTTTTTTCCATTAACTTCGCTATACACACAAACATTACGGAATCCGTATATTTTAAACAACATGATGCCCCAACAGTTTACCCATAAGGTCCCTAGCCTTTTAGAACCTATTCGGTTACAAGAATATGGTGTAGGGGTCTTTGATGCGTTCCCTACCAAATCGGCCTTAAAAAAAGCGCTAAAAAAAGGATATATCCAAATTGATGGACGTTTAGCCTCATCGGCAACTTTTATACGAGGTGGAGAAACGCTGGTGTTAACGGTGCCTGAAAATCAACCCGCAAAAAAACGATTCATCTTAAAACTCAAAGTCATCTTTGAAGATGATCATTTAGCCGTTATTCATAAACCGGCAGGAATCTTGGTCAGTGGTAATCATTTTAAAACCATTAATAATGCCTTAATTCAGAATTTAAAACCTAGTCGTTTAGAGGATGCCACCCAACCACAACCTGTACACCGTTTAGATTTCCCGACTACAGGACTTTTATTAATAGGAAAAACAAGTACGAGTATCCGGGCTTTAAATACGCAATTTAAAACGAAACGTATTAAGAAAACCTACTACGCGGTCACGATAGGTACGATGAATGGTGAAGGTCTCATTACGCGTGAAATTGATGGGAAACCATCCCAATCGCGCTACAAAGTTCTGCAAAGCATAGCTTCGGAACGGTTTGAGCAACTGAACTTAGTGGCTTTAGAACCGATTACCGGACGAAGACATCAACTCCGTAAGCACCTTATGCATATAGGACATCCTATTTTCGGCGATCGCGATTATGGTAAAGAAGGCCTTCTTCTAAAAGGGAAAGGCCTATACTTACATGCTCATACCTTGAAATTTGAACATCCGTTTACCAAAGAACTATTGGTTTTAAAGGATGACTTCCCAAAAAATTTTAAAAAGCTCTTTGACACTGCCATATAAAAATAGTTTAATTAAAATTTAAGGCCTCTTTAAATTATTAAACTAAGATTGAGTTGACACTTTAAACCTTATAACTATTAATTTAATTGTTAACAAATCTTACAATTTAGAACGTACCAAAGAAATGATTAATTATTGGGATTATATGACTACGTTTTATCAGAAAAGTAAGCCTACAATTTTTAGATAAAACTTGTAAACGTTAATTTTTTAACTATTTTCGTCAATGAGTTTAATTCACTACAATCGACTAATCAATTATAAAACATTGATTAAAAATACTTAAACTCTAAATCAAATAATAAATTTTTAATTTAATCTAAAAACAATGATCAAAAAATCTACAAAAATGATGACAGTATTATTTGCTGTATCAATGTTATTAACTTCTTGTTATTCTTATACCTCTGTAGTAGGAAATGGAGCACAAGGAAATAGTAAAACAACAGCATGGAACCATTATGTAATTTACGGTTTAGCACCTGTTGGAGTTTCTAATTCTAAGCAGATGGCTGATGGTGCGGAAAATTATACAGTACACACAAGACAATCTTTTGTGAATGGGTTAGTTTCTGCAATTACATTTGGAATTTATACACCTACTACAACTACAGTTACTAAATAAATTATTTTTCATGAAAAGAGTTTGTTAATTTATTTTTCAAACTCTTTTTATTTCTAATGCTTATGAAAAAAATATGCTTTTATTTTGCTTTAATCATTTCTATTTTGTTGGTCATAAATATTGCTGACATTATAATTTCAGATTTTAACAGGCTTACAGAATATGGCTATGGTTTTTTAACCGGAAAAGTAATATTATTAATGTTGTTTTGCATCTTAGCATTTTTAACTAGAAAACATAACAACACATCACAAAACACATTTTAAACAGCTGCTTTATCCACTTTATTTATCAGCACTTTAGGTCTTAATTCCCTTTATTTTTAGCCTCAATCCATTTACTCATATATTTGGTACTTTGCATAGACTGATGTCTTAATAACTGACCTATAAAATTATTTTCGCGATGGGCCTCTAAATTTATAGACAAGCTATTCATACGTTGCTTAAACAACTCATAAAACTCAGCATCATTAAACCGTTCGTTAATAATACTAAAACCATTGTCCTGTTGTTTTACCCAAGTTTGAGGATGGGTATAAAGCGCAACAGCCTTGTTGGCAAATACCTCTGGATTATCTTCTACAAATCCATTACAGTCTAAATCACCAAACATCCCTTCCGCTGCAATTGAAGTCATTGCGCAAGGCGTTCCATTTTGCATGGCATCCACCAGTTTGCCTTTTAGCCCAGCACCAAACCGTAAGGCCGCCAAACACACCCTTGCGGTTTTCATCACCGAAGTCACCTCATTAGCAAAGCCTTTGATATAAAATCCGTCTTTAGGTTTATGAAGTTGTGTGACTTTCTGCGATTCATAAGCCCCATAAATATGCAATTCGGCTTTAGGTAATTGTCGGCGTATTAATGGCCAAATTGCTTGCTTTAAATACAAAACCGCATCATAATTGGGGGCATGAAGAAAATTTCCTATCGTTACAAAGTGCGTTCTTTCTTCAAAAGTAGGTAAGGTATTAATCTGTTCTTCAGAAATTGGTTTGAGTAAAAAAGGAAGGTAACACAATAAGCTCTGGTCAATATTAAACTGGTGCGTTAAGATTTCAATTTCAGCTTCAGAAATCATAAGACTTAGATCGCAACGGTAAATACTCGCTATTTCTCGTTTCGTAATCTCATTTTGTAAGCTTGAAAACGTGACAGCCTCCTTCTTTTTTAGCGCTTGTTCCCTAGCCTTTCGCAAGCCGTGAAAATCTTCAGTATCTAAGACACGGATCGCTTCAGGACAATGTTCTATAATTCGCCATCCGTATTGTTCTTCCGTCATAAAGCGATCGAACAAAACCACATCAGGTTTCAGCGTCTGAACAAAGGAATCAAAAGACGCGTCATTTAATAAAATAGCATGTGTCTCAACATGGATCTGTTCAAGATTAAACGTATTTTCAGATTGCTTTGCCGCGGAAGCAAAAGTGACTGTAAAACCTTGTTGTTGAAATTGATTGATGAGTTGTAAAATACGACTTCCGGCCGCAGAACTTTTAGGTTCTGGCCATACAAAACCGATAACGAGTAATTTTTTATTCATGTAAAAGGTAAAAATCGTCGTGAGAAGCTCTAAATAATAAACTTCATAAGAGCATTTAAATATTATTGAGGGCCTTCCAAAAGCACATATTTTAAGCGTACATTTTCTGCCCACTTAATAATCAAATCTATTTGTTCTTCAGAGAGTTTTGCCTCAGAATGTACCCAAGTATAAGACGGTAATGGCATTTCTTTGGCCTCTACCATTTCAATTAATTCTTCTAATTTATGGTCTTTTTTCTTTGCGGAATAGTCATCCCAAAGCGACAAATTTAAATGTTTCATCCCATCTTTAACATGGCTATCTAACCAATAGTTTACCGGGGTGATCTCACTATACCATGGGTAGTTAGTGCTTTCACTATGACAATCCATACACGCTTGATTTAAAATGGTTTTAACTGCTGTAGACGGATTCGTGTCTTTATAAAAGGGCTCTAAACTACTTATATCCCCTTTATTTTTTGCAGGGCCAAAAAACTGTGCTAACCCAACAACCACTAGAAATAAAATTCCAATCTTTTTAATGCGCTTCATTTTTATTAGTTTTAAGGTTCTAAATTAAGATTTTTATCGTGACCAAAGCCCAACTCTATAAAGAATTAAATTATGTAAATCACTCCCGAGAAAAACGTCTCTATTACGCCAACTTGTTGATTTCTAATCCTGAGTTGGTTAGTCCGCTTTTAGAGATTCTTTTTAAGGTAGACGATAAAATCTCTTGTAGAGCGGCTTGGGTTTTAGAATTTATGTGTAGCCAAAGTATTCCTCATTTAATTCCGCATCTCGATACATTTACGCAAGGCATCCACAAGGTACATCTAGATTCTGCCGTACGTCCCGTGGCCAAAGTCTGTGAATACTTGGTAAAAGCCATTTACGAAAACCCTAAAAGTGTAATCGCTTTGCAAATCACTGAAGTCCATAAAGAAAAGATAATAGAAGCCTGTTTTGATTGGATGATTAATGATGAAAAAGTAGCGCCCAAGGCTTATGCCATGCAGAGTTTATATTTATTAGGCCAAGATTACGATTGGATCCACCCAGAACTTGCACTTATTTTAGAACGCGATTTTGCCTCACAAAGTGCGGGTTACAAAGCGAGAGCACGCTCTATCCTTAAAAAAATAAAAACCAAAGCCTAAAACGAATACCGCCAAAAGCAGCAATATCTTGAAATTAAAGGCCCGAAAAAAAGCCGTGCTTTACTCTAGATCTATACCGCATTTTTCAATGGAGTTTCTTATATTTGACGCTTCTAAAAAATCAATAT
This sequence comes from Winogradskyella arenosi, assembly GCF_003337305.1. GTDB lineage: Bacteria > Bacteroidota > Bacteroidia > Flavobacteriales > Flavobacteriaceae > Winogradskyella > Winogradskyella arenosi. The sequence continues at coordinate 227,626 of NZ_QPJO01000003.1, forward strand.
AAATGGCACTTTCCGCACTTAATGCAATCTCACCAATCGATGGTCGATACCGATCTAAAGTTGAAAAATTAAAAGATTATTTCTCTGAAGAAGCACTTATTAAATATCGTGTTTTAGTAGAAATTGAATACTTTATCGCACTTTGTGAATTACCCTTACCTCAATTAGAACCGGTTTCAGCTTCTGTTTTTGAAGATTTAAGAGCGATTTATAAAAATTTTACAGCTGAGGATGCTCAGGCTATTAAAGACATTGAAAAAGTAACCAATCATGATGTAAAAGCGGTTGAATACTTTATTAAAGATAAGTTTGATGCCTTAGACCTTGCGGCTTACAAGGAGTTTATCCACTTCGGATTAACCTCTCAAGACATTAACAATACCGCAATTCCTTTAAGTATTAAGGAGGCGATGAATGACGTTTATGTTCCTGAATATTTAGCCTTATTAGAAAAGATTGAAGGTTTGGCTACAGAATGGGCAGACATCCCAATGTTGGCAAGAACCCATGGTCAACCTGCTTCACCAACACGTTTAGGTAAAGAAATCAGTGTATTTTCTGCACGATTAAAAGAGCAGTTTAATTTATTAAATGATGTTCCTAGTGCGGCTAAATTTGGTGGTGCAACAGGAAATTTTAATGCGCATAAAGTGGCTTACCCAAATATAGATTGGAAGGCTTTCGGAACACGCTTTGTTCAAGAAAAACTAGGTTTACAACACTCGTTTCCAACAACGCAGATAGAACATTACGATCATGCAGCAGCTTTATTTGATGGACTAAAACGTATTAATACCATTATCATAGATTTAGATAGAGATATCTGGACCTACGTTTCTATGGATTACTTCAAACAAAAAATTAAAGCAGGTGAAGTTGGAAGTTCTGCAATGCCTCATAAAGTGAATCCTATTGATTTTGAAAATAGTGAAGGAAATTTAGGGATTGCTAATGCAATTTTTGAACACTTATCGGCTAAACTTCCTATTTCTAGATTACAACGTGATTTAACGGATAGTACGGTTTTAAGAAATGTAGGGGTTCCTTTTGGACATACACTTATTGGATTTAAATCGACTTTAAAAGGTTTAGATAAATTATTATTGAATGCCTCTAAATTTGCACAAGACTTAGAGAACAATTGGGCTGTGGTTGCAGAAGCAATTCAGACTATATTAAGACGTGAGAGTTACCCTAATCCTTATGAAGCTTTAAAAGGATTAACAAGAACAAACGAAGCTATCACTCAAAGTTCTATATCAAATTTTATTGATACCTTAGAGGTTTCTGATACGATTAAAGCGGAATTAAAAGCTATTACGCCAAGTAATTATACAGGAATATAAGTGTTATAAACCATGTTGAAATTCATTCCTAAAACGACAGACACTATTGTCTTAACCCTTGTCACCTTGCTTACTATCGGTGTTTTTACCGCTGGACTTTGGGATGTCCTTGACTATATTATTGTTAAGGTTGTACTGGTAATTAGTTTTGGAACGCTTTTCTTTATGGCTTGTTATTATGCCATAAAAAATGATGTTATAGAAAATCGTCTTGAGGAAACCCCTCAAGACGATTTAAATTAATGGGGTTCTAAGTCCGCAGATAAGCGTTAAAGTTTTAATTATTTAAAGAATTCTGTTAGGCCTTTTAATTGTTCTTCTTCAAAACTAGCCTTATCCAATACAGAACGCAAAGCCATAAGTTTTTTGGCATTCATCTCATTACCTAATACTCTTGCTACTATAAATCCTTTATTATTGGCATTTCCGAAGAGCACAAGTTCATCAATAGCATCTACCTCTCCTAAAAATTTAATTACAAATTTTCCATCCTTAGCATTCCCACCTCTCATTAACTCATCATATTTAGGATCTTTTAAAATGGTTTTTACCTTAGCTAATTCTAATTTATAAGCCTCATCTTCCGTATTATCAATTGAAAAGGTTAAGACATTGAGTTTATCAACCGAATTGTAAGCTTCTTCTTGCGTGTCTGTTAAAGTTATATTTTCAACATTTAAAAAACTTTTAGGCACATCAAAGGTGGCAAAGCCAGGCTCTAATTCATGATCTACAAAATAAGTTTGTAAAGTAGGCTTTTGATTACAGCTGGTAAAAGCCGTAACCAAAAGCAACATAACTATTGATTTTTTGATTGATTGTATCATTTGATTATTTATTTTTTATTACCAACTTTCTTTAATTGCTCCCCACCAGGAATGTCCATTTTACCGGTAATGTTAGAGATTTCTCTTAAATCAATATCTCCAGTCAAAGACAATACAACGGTTTCAAAAACACGTTTCTCTCCATTAATTTCAATTTCAGAACCTTCGGTTAATTTTTTTAAACCTGTCATATACATCAACAGTTCTTTTACATGGTTTTCGTCATTACCTTCTTTTACGTAAAACTTTACGGTTTGGTCACCGTCTTTAAAACGCATTAACTCTTCAAGTTTAGTAGAATTTAAATAAGACTCTACCGTTGCTTTCATATCGGCTGACACTTTATCATTTCCGGTAGTAAAGACTTTAAGACCCGTTATTTTCTTAACCATCTCTAAAGACTTTTGTTCTTCCGGATCATCTAAATCAATATCAATACTGGCTAACATTCTAAACATCTTCTGATTGATTACAAAAGAAGTGACTTCCTCATTGTCTTCAAATTTATCGAATATCCCCTGAGCAAACGTCAATACGGGAGTCAATAAAAAGGCGGTGATGATTACTAATTTTTTACTCATGCTGATTCTATGATTTAAATATTGGTGAAAATTTTTCATGATTTCTAATGTTTTAATGGGACTTGTTTTTTAAAATTTTGTTTGTAATAGTACTAAATGTTCCTAGCTTACTGGCTTGTTGCACACCTTCTTCGATGTTCTCGCCTACCAAAGCTAGATTTGTTAATTGTGATTTTCCTTCATGCATGCCTATAGAAATTAAACTAAAAGCCTCCATGGTTTGGTTATAGACCAATTGTGCTTCTTGTTTTTCTTTTTCTGTAGGTCCCATAAAATTTGGTACCACTAAACCAAGTATAAGAACGGCAACGGCTGCGACAGAAATCCATGGATACAATGAAGTTTTCTTAGATTTTAATGGAACGTCTTTCGTGTACTGTTCTTTTTTAGATTCTGAAAAGTATTGAAACATGGGTTTATAAGCCTCAAATTGTGGTGCAACATCATCGCTATTGAAGTAGGCTTTTAGCTGCGCTTCTTCTTGTAGAGAGGTTTCTGCATTGAGATACTTTTCTATTAATTTCTCTATATTATTTAATACCATATTGATGTGTATTAGTTAATTTTTCTCTAATTGTTTTTCGTGCTCTAGACAAATTCACCCGAACTGCTGTTTCATTCATATCTAACATCTCGGCGATTTCAGAAAAATCATAGGCTTCAATATCTCTTAACTGCACAATAATTTTTTGTTGTTCTGGCAGGGCTTCCATAATTTTAGACACCCAATCTACACTATCCTTGGCTTCAACTTGCTTTTGTAAGGACGTATGGTCATCGGTATAATTACTATGAACAATTTTTAGATTAGACGCTTGCTTCGATTTTAGGCGGTCTAAACAAAAATTCTTTGTCATCGTCATGCTAAAGGCTTCCACATTTTTATACTCCCCAATCTTTTTACTATTGTTCCATAATTTCAACAATATTTCTTGCGTGGCGTCTTCTGCTTCTTCACGAGATACGAGTAATCGTTTCGCTAAACGAAATACTTTATCCTTAAAGGGCATTACTAAGCTTACAAAATCTGCTTGGTTCATGTTGTGGTTAAATTGGTTGGTCTCATCATTTTTACATGATACAAAGTCCTATTTAAGGCCTTCTATCTTTACGACGACCCAGTTCAGCATTTGTTACAAAGTTTTTTTATTTATAATAATGTCAGTAAATTTAGAGTTTTACTTCTAAGCTTGTAAGAGGGCTCCAAAAAAAAAGAAAAATTGAAAATATGAAAAAGCTAAAAGTTTTATTACTCACTTGCCTTATTGGTTTTAGTGCCAGCAGTTGTTTTGATGACATGGACGACAACATCGTTTCTAGCGTAGAAATTAAGGACTTTATATGGAAAAGCATGAATTATGTTTATTTGTATAAGTCTGAAATTCCAGACTTAGCCGATGACCGCTTTACCTCCTCTTCTGAATATGTCGATTATTTAGACAGTTATAGCTCGCCTGAAGACTTATTTGCTTCCTTAAAATACCTACCTACAGAAGTGGATAGATTTAGCGGAATTTACAGCAATTACTATGACCTTCAAAATTTATTATCGGGGACCACACTTAGCAACGGCATGGAATACAATCTGTATTACGTTCCAGGTAGTCAAACCGAAGTCTTCGGGGTTATCACTTTAGTTTTGGCCAATAGTCCAGCAGAAAGTTTAGGATTGCAACGTGGGCAAATTTTTAGAGCGATTAATGGTGAAAACCTAAGTATTAACAACTATACAACGCTATTAAGTGCCACCTCCTATACGCTTAATTTTGCAGATTATGATGATAATGGTACTACCGAAACTACAGATGACGATACCCTAAGTTTATCTAACGTCAATGCCAGTTTAACAAAAGTGAGCTATACTGAAAACCCTGTGCATAAAACTGAAATCTTAACTATTGGTGGTTCTACCGTAGGTTATCTTATGTATAACGGCTTTACCAGTGATTTTGATAACCAGCTGAATGCTGCTTTTGGCGAATTTAATGCGGCGGGAATTAGTGATCTTATCGTCGATTTACGCTATAATGGCGGTGGATCTGTGCAAACAGCCGCTTATTTAGGAAGTATGGTAACCGGGCAGTTTACAGGACAAGTGTACTCTAAACTGTTTTATAATGAAAATTTAGCCAATAATGATACAGACTACCTCTTTACTAATACCATTAATGGCGGCGGAAGTATTAATAGTGTTAACCTTTCTCGTGTTTATGTGCTCACCTCAGAACGAGGAACGGCCTCGGCTAGTGAACTTCTTATAAACAGCTTAAAACCCTATATAGAAGTGGTGGTAATTGGTGAAAACACCGTAGGAAAAACACAAGCTTCTAGAACGGTTTACGATTCGCCAACGCTATTTTCAGATACCGAAGCCAATCCTAGTCATACTTATGCCTTACAACCTTTAATTGCTAACTCTACTAATGTTGATGAAGAACTGGTGCCTTCAACCGGAATGGTTCCTGATATTTTAATTTCTGAATCGGCAACGAACTTAGGGATACTAGGAGATGTTAATGAGCCGCTTTTAGCCGAAGCTTTAGCCCATATTTCTGGTTCTGGAAGATCGGTAAATCAACCTGAAGCTGCAGCTCTAAAAACCGTAAAACTGCCAATTTCTGCTTTAGAACAGGATATGCACATAGATTAAATAACCAATGAAACTAAAAAAAGCCGCTTTTACACCAAGTAAAAGCGGCTTTTTTATATAACACCTCAATTGCGACACAATACATAGCCAACAATCTGAAGTGGCTTCATTTTTTAGTTGAAATATATTTTTGAAGCCCCTACACCAACACTAAACGTATTTGTTTCTGTTCCTGTAGCTATATCGTAAATCAATAATGTACTGTTCTCTGTAAAGCTAGCATCAGTTACAAATAATTGGTCATCATCTACAGATAAACCATAAGCATAACTCGCATCAATATCAAATAAAGATGTGGTTGGTAAGCTAGTTGCATTATCCGTTAACCCATAAACTCCATTGTTTAAAATATAATAAGCAACTCCGTCCTCATAAGACATTAAGCCTGGGTGGTCTCCTAAAGGAAACTCTAAAGTAGAGATTACTGAATTGTCACTTAAATCGATTTTAACTATTGCTGCCGTTGTTTCTCCAATGGCATTCCAAGAGTTACCACCTTGACATAATACAACTAAGTCACCATCTTCATTAATTGCCATTTCATCTGGTACATCTTTAACCGTAATGGTTTCCACTGAATTATCAACTGTATTAATTACAGAAACAATATTATTGGTACTATAGCCTCCACTGTGAGACACATAAAGTTTATCCGATTCCTCTAAAATTTGTTCAGGACCTTCTGCAACAGCAATTGTTGAAACTACTGTATTAGAGTTTAAATCAATAACTGCAATATAATCATCGGTAGCATCAATTGGATCTCCCCAATCAGAAACATAAGCCTTATCATCTTCAAAAGCAATGTATCTTGGTAATGTTAATCCGGTAGAAATGGTTGCTAATTTTTCAAATGTATAACGGTTAACCACTGTAATTGTACCATCTTGTACGACGATATAGGCTTTTTCATCTTCAAAACCTAAAGACTGCAAGTATACGCCTGTCGTTTCATTATTAACATTATAAAAAATTTGATTTTCTGATGTGGTTAGATCTTCAGAAATAAATGAGATCGATGATGGCCCACCTTCTGCACTCACAATAATTCCATCCTCATAAGCTCCTAATGGCTCAGATGGTGATATAGTATCGTCATCGTCGGTACATGAAACGATAAATAATGACATCGTAAAAATTGATAAAATAACTTTTTTCATTGTAATAGTTTTAAAATTTATATTGAACTTGAAAATTAAAATTACGATCTGGCATAGGTCTAAATGCTACGTTCTCGTAAGCGGTATTAAATAGATTGTTCACTTTTAAGCTTAGATCTATTTGTTGTGATTTTTTATTAAAGAGCGCGTAACTTATCCCTAAATTACTTAAAGTATAAGCCTCTACACTGTAGAAAACACCCGATAGATTTTCTGTTGTGGTAAACACTTCACCGGTATACAACTGCTGAAAATATGCTGATAATTTTTGATAATTATAAGCTAAATTAAAATTTGCTTTATGGTAAGGCACATAAATTAACTGACTCTTGGTTTCTAAATCTTCTGAAATCGTATACGCATAATTAGCATGTACAGAAAACTGATGAGCGTTGACATGATGCGTATAATCTAAGCTCAGCTCAGCGCCATAATTTTGCGTCTTAGCCACATTTTCTGGACTCCAAAATCCGGAAGCACTCGGTTGCCACTGAATGAGATCGCTGGTTTTAATATAATAAGCATTCAGACTTAATTTGGCACTTTTATAGCTAATCTCTTGACCAAAATCTACTTGATAGGAACGCTCTGGCACTAAGTCTAAATTACCACCGGGCTGCCAATACAAATCATTAAAAGTGGGCACGCGATAATTTTTAGAGCCATTTAATTTTAGTTTATAGTACTCAGATACAGCGTAAGCCACATCAAAAGAGAATAATAACGGACTTCTAAAACCTGAAGTAAAATCTTGTCTTAGATTTATTCCATACTCCCATTGGTCAGTTGGTTGGTATTGAAGCAGTGCCGTAGTGGAAAACTCTTTGCGGTTAGGATTGCCAAAGCTACTGCCCTGACCTTCATAATAATTATAGGACAGTATAGGCTTAAAATTCAATTCCTCAGAAAGCTTGATATCTGAAGTATAATTTATAAGGTAAGTATTTACTTTTCCGAAGGAATAATTGGAGGTATTTTTATTCCCGTAATATTTAAAATGCTCTTGCAAATGCGCCACTTTCAATTTAGAAAATGTCTTATCGCCTTGATGCGACCATTCTAACATCGTTCTAAAATTCTTATCGTCATATTTCGCTAAAGAGGTTGAACTTATGGTGCCTGAAAATTCACGTTCTCCTATAAAACTTTGATGATAAATTTTTAACACATTTCTTGGCGATAGCACATAACCAATATTTGCATTAAGACTTCCGTTGTTAAATGCCCCATTTTCATTACGCTGATCAGTATTTAGATATTTATAATCATTGTCTGAATCCACATAGTTAACCCCAATATTAAAACTTAATTTATCATTGGCATAGGAAGACAAATAGCTGATGTTTTTTGTGTTGTAACTTCCGTAAGACAGGCTTAAGGTATTATCAAAATGAGACTCAAAACTCAACGTATTGTTTAGATGAATACTTCCGCCAATGGCACCACTTCCATATTGCACAGAGCCACCACCCGATCTAATTTCAACACTCTTAAAATTTGTGATATTCATGGTATTAAAATCGGTCTGACCTGTGAGCTGGGAGTTAATGGCAATTCCATTCCATATCACAGCCGTTTGCGAAGCATTCGTTCCTCTAAAGGAAGGTGAAGACACCATACCATATCCATTTTCTTTAAAATATAGTGTTGAATTAAAGCGTAAAACATCGGTAAACGAGCCTGTGCTTTGCTTCAGTAAAGAGTCATTGAGTACAGCGACTTTAAATCCATGGGCATAGCGTTTAAGCTTTACATCACTCAACACCACTTCATCTAAACGTTGAATAGAATCCGTAGGCTTTTGGGCCCTAACCATAGGAGCCAAACAGAGTAATAAAAATAAGAGTATTATACGCACCATACTGCAATCACTTTTATCCCGAAAGTTTGATTTCTTTTTAATGAAAATAGGCAGGTCTCCTGACTTGTTTTATCGTATTTAACCTTCCCAGCGTATAGCCAGTGGTGTTGAAGAAAATACAATTGCTCTTAAAAAAGCTGCCCTATTAAATACGGCAAAACTTACAGTTGCGGGAACAGTTCTGGACTTGAAATTAAATTTCTCACCAGATTCCCTTTTAATCCAATCGGTTAACAATTAGAACCTAATTCTGCCGCAAAAATAGCCTTTTAATCATCGTTCAATGCTGATTTTTGTCACTTTTTTTCAGCGTTGTATAAACTTAAGTGATGAAAAGAATTAAAAAATAGGCAGCAATTATTCATGAAATGATATATAGTGTTAAATTTGAAACGTCCCTCTAGACTTTAGAGAGCTTAGAACACCACAGATCGTATTCAATCCTTAGTGACCACAGTGCCCTATGAAAATCATAAAATTCTTCTTGCTTTTACTTGTCTTTAGCGCTTGTAAAAATGAATCCGGAAATCAAAGCCTTCCTCCGTTTAAGGCTTCAGAAGTAAACGAAGTCAATTTAAGCTATGCTAAAGGTTTTAAAATTAAAAAATCAGAAGACCTTACACTTTTAGAGATTACTCAACCTTGGCCAAAAGCTGAAAAAACATATACCTATTTATTGCTTAACAAAGCGCAAGCTGCCAAAACCACCTATAACAAAGCCGATTATGATGGAGTTATAATTACCCCTGTCTCAAAGTTAGTCGTGACATCAACCACGCATATTCCGGCCTTAGAACTTTTAAATATGGAAGAGCGCTTAGTCGGTTTTCCTGGTACAGACTATATTTCCTCTGAGCGTACACGACGTTTAATTGACAATAAAAAGGTGAGAGAGCTCGGTAAAAATGAAGGGATTAATACGGAAGTCCTTTTAGAACTGAATCCTGAAGTGGTTATTGGTTTTGGTGTTGATGGGGTGAATAAAACCTTCGAAACTATAAAAAAAGCTCATATTCCGGTGATTTATAATGGCGACTGGGTTGAGTCTTCTGCTTTAGCGAAAGCGGAATGGATTAAATTTTTCGGATTGCTTTTCAATAAAGAAAAAGAAGCCGATTCTATCTTTACCGCTATTGAGCGCGATTATCTAGCGGCAAAAGCACTAGCCACCCAAGCCCAACAGCAACCCACTGTTTTAAGTGGTGCCATGCATAAAGACGTTTGGTATTTACCTAATGGGTCTAGTCCTGAAGCGCAATTTTTAAAGGATGCCAATGTGAATTACCTTTGGAGCGAGACCACAGGAAATGGTAGCTTAGCCCTTAGTTTTGAAGTGGTGTTAGACAAAGCCAAGAATGCCGATTTATGGTTAAGTCCTTCGTATTACAGCGGCTTAGAACAATTGGAAGAGGCCAATGCTTTATATACCAACTTTAAAGCCTTTAAAACAAAAAACATCTATAGCTTTACAAATACTACGGGCGCAACTGGCGGCGTTTTGTATTACGAGATGGGGACTGCAAGGCCCGATTTAGTCTTAAAAGATATCATTAAAATTTGTCACCCTCATTTATTAGAAAACTACACGCCATATTTTTTTAAAAAATTAAATTAAAACCGATTAGAACCTTAGGAGTTTTAGAACTCGTACGCGCAACGCCTTAATGAAAATCAATTACACATATCAATTTTTAAGTTTAACCGCTCTACTCTTGTTATGCTTTGTCTTTAACTTGAGTTTAGGCTCTATCAGCATTCCTTTTACAGAAGTGTTTAAGAGCCTTTTTGCTTCCACCGAAAATAAAACTTGGGAAGTCATTATTATGGAATTTAGACTTCCAAAGGCACTTACGGCAATTATGGTGGGGTCTGGCTTAGGCGTTACAGGGCTTTTAATGCAAACACTGTTTAGAAATCCACTTGCAGGTCCGTTTGTATTGGGTATAAGTTCTGGTGCCAGTTTAGGTGTCGCTTTAGTAATCTTAGGATCTGGACTTTTCGGAGGCTTATTTGCCACCGCGTTAATCACCAAATGGAGCATTGTTATCGCGGCTAGTTTGGGGAGTTTTTTGGTGTTACTCGCCGTACTCGCCGTTTCTAATAAAGTAAGAGATACGATGGCAATTTTAATTATTGGGTTAATGTTTGGTAGCATCACTGCCGCGGTTGTTAGCGTGTTGTCTTATTTTAGTTCAGCTGAACAACTACAGCAATATATATTTTGGGGTTTTGGGAGTTTAAGTAACTTATCGTGGTCCGAGATTTTAATTTTCTTCTTAATTTATGCCTTAGGTTTAGTACTCAGCATGTTTTCTATCAAAGGATTAAACGGCTTATTATTAGGCGATAATTATGCAAAAAGTTTAGGCTTAAATTTAAAGCAAAGCCGATTGATCATCATTTTAGCAACAAGTTTAATTGCGGGAACCATCACCGCGTTCTCAGGTCCTATTGCCTTTATTGGATTAGCGATACCGCATTTAACACGTCAGATTTTTAAAACCACCGATCATAAAATATTATTACCAGCAGTATTTTTATTTGGCGCCATCGTTATGCTAATTTGCGATAGTATTGCCCAAGTTCCTGGCAGTGATTATACCTTACCGATTAATGCTATTACCGCTTTGGTAGGCGCACCGGTTGTAATTTGGTTATTAGTGAAACAACGTAAAATGATGTTTTAATATGGCAAAAGAAACATCACATAGCATCCTTAAAGTCGAGGAACTTTCCATAGGTTATAAATCGAAGAAGGGCGACACGCTTATTGCTTCTGATATTAATTTTGAATTACAAAAAGGGCAACTCATTGGATTGGTAGGTGCCAATGGTATCGGGAAATCCACTTTATTACGCACTCTAATTAAAGTGCAACCCGAATTGTCTGGTCGATTATTTCTAAACCAGAAAGACCTTAAATCGACTTCAATATTAGAACTCGCTAAACAATTGAGTATTGTTTTAACCGAGCCCTTAAGTTCTAAAAATTTGTCTGTGTTTGAACTGGTCTCCTTAGGACGCCATCCCTATACCAATTGGATAGGACGCCTTACAGAAGCTGATTCAGCCATAATAAATAAGGCTTTAACCCTTGTTAATATTACAGCACTGAAAGACAAAAAATGTTACGAACTTAGTGATGGGCAACTCCAAAAAGTGATGATTGCAAGAGCTTTGGCCCAAGATACCGATTTGATTGTTTTAGATGAACCGACCTCGCATCTCGATATGTATCATAAGGCCTACATCTTAAAATTGCTTCAAAAATTAACCAAGGAAACCGGAAAAACCATCTTGTTTTCTTCACACGAAATTGATTTGGCCATTCAACTGTGCGACACTATGATTGTAATGACCAAAGATCAAGTGGTTTGCAATCAACCTTGTCAATTAATTTCTGAAGGTATTTTTAATGCCCTTTTCCCGAAAGATTTAATTGTTTTTGATGAAAAAACGGGAAGCTTTAGAGTCACCAAATAAGCCTTACCCTTTTAGATAATTTGGCTTTTTATTCTTCGGATTTTGATGAGCATTTATGAGAAACCAAAGTCGAAAAAGGTTGTTCATCTATTAATGATTCTTTAGGTAGAAACTGCTCGCTAAATTTCATTTGATGCGAATTAAACCATTTTACTTTAAAAAACTCGTTGGAAATTATTTTTTTCTTATTCCCATTCGAAAAGTATAAATCCTCAGCATGCTCTTTTTTATATCCACAAAGGATAAATTCAGGAGTTGAATAGTTAACTACATTTTGAATAGATGTTGTAGTCTTTTTTGAATCTTTACCTTTTAAATTTACTATTTCATTTTTAACAGAACTTCTCTTTTTTAAAATTTCAAGTTTTTTCGTTTTGAAGTAAACTATATCTCCGTATTTATAACTAGCATCCTTATACTCGTTTACTTCATCTAAAAGACTTACATATGCTGTATCTTCCTCATCTTTTTTCTCGCCTTCCATTCTAGAAATATAAAAGTTCCTAAAACCACTAAGCATTGACTCATAAATCATTACATCCTTAAACTCATTCTTATTATCATCAAAAAAAAGGCAACCATATTTAATTCTTTCTCCTATAATTTGGCCATTTGAAGTATCTACAATTTTCTTTTTTTTATCTTCAAAAAAAACTTCTTTCACCACCATAAATGGAGGGACCAATTTTCCATCCCCTTTTATATACCGATCATAAAGTAAAGGATGTGTTTTAAATGTTACAATATCACCAATATTAAATTTATTTTCTAAACTCATTCTTACATTTTTTTTAAATAAATAATAGTATATTTACCTGAAAGTAAGAAAGTTCTTTAGTTAAAAGGAATAAAACATTTGTTGAACTACTGTATTGTTTTCAACAATCACTTAACCCGACCTTTTTGTAGATATGAAAGGGATAATAAATACGGCGGTTAAGTACTCAGTAAGTTATGACATTTAGATTTAACTTGCAAGAACTTTGTCCTGCCACTTTCGAAAGTGTTGAACAAATTCTTGCCAAACCATAGATAAACCTTAAGTAATTGGGTATATCAGAGGCATCTAAAGCTGTTAAGACTATCAAGTAAGTAATTGCTATCATATAGTATAAGTATTTATTTTGAACGTAAAATTGCAACGTGAGTCGAGAACTCGGCTAATGGTTCAATCCTTTAATAAGGTGTAAGTTTTATTCTGCTATAAACACGTGCGAGAACTTTTCTTACTTTTATTATTTATGAGAACACAAAAAGATTGGTTTAAAGACAGAGGTTATCCACATTTTACTAATAAGACTCCTATGTCTGTTAGAAAAAAAGTTGAGCGTTATGTTACAGATCAGCAAAAAGTATCTCACCATTCTTTTTCTCCTTTAATTCTTAAAGAAATCAAACAAAGACGCTATAAATCATCCGATTTTAATGGAACAGAAAGACGCTCGCATAAAAAATTAAAAAATGGAAAAATAGCTTCTAATACAAAAATTAGAGAGATTCTATATGCAACACATATAGATGCACATATCTATTCATATTATACGCAACAAATAATTGCACCAAAATACGAAGCATACTTACAGCAAAACAATTTATTATCAAATTCAATTACTGCATATAGACAAATTGAAACAGATGATAAACTAAAATTTAAAAACAATGTTCATTTTGCAAAAGATGTATTTAATGAAATAAAAAAAAGAGAAAATTGTGTTGCTTTAGTTTTAGATATAGAAAATTTCTTCCCTAGTCTTAATCACAAAAAATTAAAATTAGCCTGGGCAAAAATTTTAGGAAATAAAACTTTACCTAAAGATCATTTTAATCTTTTCAAAGCAATCACTCGTTTTTCATATGTAAAACTAAAAGACTTAAAAACTAAGAATGGTCAATTTGATGAAAAAGAATTATCAAAACTTAAACAAGATGGTAAGCACACTTTTTTTGAAAGTATTATAGACCTAATATATTCTGATATAATAATTCATAAGAATCAAAAAAAAGACAGTGACAGAAACTTAATGGGTATACCTCAGGGTTTACCTATTAGTGCATTATTAGCAAACATTTATATGCTTGCTTTTGATGAGACGGTGATAAATGAACTATGCATAAAACAAGACGTATTTTACCGAAGATACTCTGATGATATTGTTATGATCTGTAAAGAGGATCAAATAAATTTGATTGAGGAGTTTGTTAAAAGTGAAATGAATAAATACAGATTAACTGTATCACTAGAGAAAACAGAAAAAACACTTTTCAAACTAAATAAAGGTCAATTACAATCTTATAAAATAAAAAAGAATGGCGGTTTAAAATTAAACATACCTTTAAATTACTTAGGATTTGAATTCTATGGCTATCAAACCTTAATCAAGTCTAAAAATTTAGCTAAGTTTTACAGAGAAATGAAAGAAACGGTAAAACGTAGGCATAAGCGCTCAGAAATAATTAAAGAAAAATATCTATTAGATGAAGCGCCTCTATTTAAACGAAAAATCTACAGACTTTATAGTTTTAAAGGAGAGAAGTCTAGAATGACTCCCACTAAAAGAACTGCATTTATTAATGGTAAAGCAAAAACTGAATCTTTTGACCGAAAATTCAGAGGTAATTATTTAAGATATGCATATAGAGCTTCTGATGACTTGGAGGCACCTGAAATCAAAAGACAATTTCGTAATCATTGGAAAATTTTACAGAAAACATTGAAAAAATATGATTTCTCCAATGTTAGAAAAGATTCATAGTCTAAAATCAATCGCTATAATTTGTTACTTTTACGATAATACATAATTCAACCATGAACGACACCATCATTCTTTTTATAGCAAGCCTTGTTTCAGCAGGACTTGGCGGTTTTATAGGTTTAAAATTTGCACAACTAAAAAGTAAAAGTGATAAAAGCACGCTAGAAGAACGCAATACAAACCTTCAGCAACAATTAAACGAGCTTAAAAAATCGTCTGAATTAGACCTTGAGAAACAAGTTCAATACTTTAATCAGCAAATCACACAAGTTAAAGAAAGCCTTTCTAAAGCGGAATCTGAACGTGAAGAAATCCGAAGAGAAAAAGACTTTTTAAATGCTGAACTTTCAAGACGAAATACCGAATTTGAAAACCTACAGCAACGCCACAAACAACGTGATGAAGAATTTATAGCTCAGCAAGAACAACTGCGTAAAGATTTTGAACTTATGGCTTCTAAAATTCTAGAAGAAAAGTCTGAGAAATTCACCATTCAGAATCGCGATAACATTAAGAACATCTTAAATCCGCTTGAAGAGAAAATTAAAACCTTTGAGAAAAAAGTAGAGGATACACAAAAGGAAAGCATCAGTATGCATTCCGCATTAAAAGAGCAACTTTTAGGCTTGAAAGATCTTAACCAACAAATGACCAAAGAGGCCACTAACCTTACACGCGCTTTAAAAGGCGATAGTAAAACACAAGGTAACTGGGGGGAATTGGTCTTAGAACGCGTTTTAGAAAAATCTGGTTTAGAGAAAGACCGTGAGTATTTTATTCAGCAAAACTTTCAACGCGAAGATGGTTCGCGGGTTTTACCTGATGTGGTGTTATACCTCCCGGATTCTAAAAAAATGATCATTGACTCTAAAGTATCTTTAACGGCCTACGAGCAATTTGTTAATGCAGAAGATGAGGAACGTGCACTGTTATTAAAAGCCCATGTTAACTCTATAAAAAAACACGTCGACCAACTTTCAGCTAAAAATTACCAAGATCTTTACGATATACAATCGCCCGATTTTGTATTGATGTTTATTCCTATAGAGCCTGCTTTTGCCGTGGCTATAAATGAAGACAACAACCTATATAATAAAGCTTTTGAGCAAAATATTGTTATTGTAACGCCATCTACACTTTTGGCCACCCTACGAACTATTGATTCTATGTGGAATAATGAAAAACAACAGCAAAATGCTTTAGAAATCGCCAAACAAGCTGGTGCCTTATACGATAAGTTTGAAGGCTTAGTGACGGACTTAACCGGAGTTGGAAAAAAAATTGATGCCGCTAAAAGTGACTATTCTGCAGCTATGAATAAACTTGTTGAAGGTAAAGGCAATTTAATTTCTCGCGTAGAAAAGATTAAAAAAATGGGTGCTAAAGCTAAGAAATCCCTTCCTGAGAGTATTATAAAACGTGCGGAAGACGAGCAGTTTTAATCCTTTTTTTAAGTCTTCTTCTCCGGCTAATTTATTATATGCCATTTTAAAAGCATAATTAATTTTATTCCTTTAAAATGGCATATTTTTGTTTATTCCATAAATAAGGCATATATTTGAAATACTAATTTTTAGGTCTTATGACAAGCATTATTACAGGAGATATTATAAAATCGCGACAAGCAACAAATGAAGATCTATGGCTTCAGCCCTTAAAGGCCGCCTTGTCAAAACTCGCTACAGATCCCAATTTGTACGCTATTTACCGTGGCGACAGCTTTCAAATAGAATGCAGTACTATCAGTGATAGTTTTAGGTATGCCGTTTATATTAAGGCTTGTTTAAAAACGATTAAAAATTTAGATGTACGCATGGCTATTGGTATAGGTCACAAAGCTTATCAGGGCAATTCGGTGAGTGAATCTAACGGAGAGGCCTTTATTTATTCTGGAGAGACTTTTGAAACCTTAAAAAAAGAAAAACAGAATCTTAAAATAAAAACAAAAAACGAGGACTTAAATAAGGAAATTAATCTTTATTTTAGGCTAGCGCTTATTGCTATGGATCATTGGACGGTAAATTCTGCTGAAATTGTAAAATTAAGTTTAGAACAGCCAAATATGATTCAGGTAGAATTAGCTAAAATCATTGGCATTAGCCAAGATGCTATAAGCAAACGTCAAAAGCGAGCATATTTAGACGAGATTATAGCCTTAGACCAACTATATAGACAAAAAATTAGTCCGCTATGCTCTTAGTGATTTTAAAATTAACTTTAGCCCACCTTATTGGTGATTTCTTTTTACAGCCCAAAACATGGGTGAAGTCTAAAGAAAAGAAAAAACTAAAATCAATATGGTTGTACGTTCATGTGGCTATACATGCGGCCTTAATGTTTCTTCTCGTCTGGAATGTAACATACAGCCTACTCATTATAAGTATTGCCGCAGCACACCTTCTAATTGATGGTGCTAAACTGCTTTTACAAACCAAAAAAACAAAGCGCTTATACTTTTTTATAGATCAACTCTTACACGGTATTACTATTATAGGCCTCCCCTTCTGTTTTGGTTATGGCGCGCTGCCATATATTATGCCTATCCCTACAGACTTCTTTTTGTTAGTCCTCTGTGGAACCTTTTTAACCCTGCCGACCTCCATTATAATGAAAACTATATTTTCTAAATGGAACCTCGCTAAAATCACCAAAGGCAAGGCTTCTTTAAAAGATGCGGGTACTTATATAGGCGTTTTAGAACGCTTGCTTGTTTTTACCTTTATTGCTACCGACCATTGGGAAGCTGTAGGCTTTTTAATCACTGCGAAATCGGTCTTTAGATTTGGAGATTTGACCGCTTCTGGAGAACGCAAGCTTACCGAATACATTTTAATTGGAACCCTTATAAGTTTTGGTCTTGCCATACTTGTAAGCCTTATATACTTAAATTTAAAAGCTCATGTTTAAATCTACAAAAGAATCAAAAATTGAAATATCCGAACTTATGCTACCCTCCAACACTAATTTTGGTGGTAAAATTCACGGAGGCTATATCTTAAGTTTAATGGATCAGATTGCATTTGCCTGCGCCTCTAAACACTCAAGAAGTTATTGCGTAACAGCATCTGTAGATAAAGTCAATTTTTTAAGACCTATTGAAGTGGGCGAATTAGTCACCATGAAGGCTTCTATTAATTACGTTGGAAAATCTTCTATGGTAGTAGGAATCCGTGTTGAAGCTGAAAACATTAGAACAGGCCATACTAAACACTGTAACTCGTCTTATTTTACCATGGTGGCCATTAACGAAGAAGGAAAAACGGAATCGGTTCCTGGGCTCATCATCAGCACAAAAATTGAAGCTAAACGTTTCTTAAGAGCTATAAAAAGACGCCAGGATGATGTTAAAAAAGATGAATATCTCAATGAAATTTATAAAAACGTAGATCAGTATCTCGATATTCTGAAAGACTATAAAGTTCAAGTTGATATCTAATTAAAAAGAAAAAAGCCATTTCAAATGAAATGGCTTTTTTTATATCCGTTACTAAACGTTTATTGCTTTATAAATCTTTTCGTCTGTGTGGTCTTATCATTAGAGACTCTAACTAAATAGACTCCATTTTTCCAATTAGAGACATTTACTGTAGCCTTTAATTTGGTAATAACACCACTATAAACACGTTTTCCTAACACATTGAAAACTTCTAACTTTAAATCGCCTTCCGTATGTGAAAGCGAAATATTAAGACTTGTTTTCGCTGGATTTGGTGATATTGTAAACTCCTCAATAGGATTTGACACTACCTGTGCAAACGAAAATGCTGATATGAAAAATAATAAAATAAGTAATTTTTGTTTCATAGAAGTAGGACATTTGTAAGCTAAGTTAATAATTATAAGCCAATAACAAATATACTTTAACTAAAACTATGCCATTATTTACTTAAATACATTTTTCTTCTTGCATATAAATCATAAAACTGATCGTCCTTTAAACTGTCTATAAATAAGATACTTTCTCCAGTACTTTTCATCTCTGGTCCTAGTTGCTTATTTACATTAGGGAATTTGTTAAATGAGAATACCGGTTGTTTAATCGCATACCCTTCTAATTGTGGGTTAAAATCAAAATCCGTTACTTTTTTCTCGCCTAACATCACTTTTGTTGCGTAATTAACGTAAGGTTCTTTGTAAGCCTTAGCAATAAAAGGAACCGTACGCGATGCTCTTGGGTTGGCTTCAATAATATATACAATATCATCTTTTACCGCGAACTGTACATTGATTAAACCAACAGTGTTTAACGCTAAAGCAATGGTTTTGGTATGGTCTTTAATTTGCTGTAAAACAAACTCACCTAAGTTAAACGGTGGTAATGTAGCATTACTATCCCCAGAGTGTACACCACAAGGTTCAATATGCTCCATAATTCCGATGATATAAACATTTTCACCATCACAGATCGCATCAGCTTCAGCCTCTATAGCGCCATCTAAATAATGATCGAGTAATAATTTATTACCTGGGATAGATTTTAACAATCCTACCACATGCTCTTCAAGATCTTTCTTGTTAATAACAATTTTCATTCCTTGTCCTCCAAGAACGTAAGATGGTCGTACTAAGATTGGGAAATCTAAAACATCTGCAATTGCTAAAGCTTCATCTGCCGTTTCAGCAACATCAAACTCTGGATAAGGAATATTATGTTCTTTTAATATGTTAGAGAAGCTTCCTCTATCTTCAGCTAAATCTAAAGCTTTAAAGCTTGTTCCCATAATTTTAACGCCCCACTTTTCAAGCTTTTCAGCAAGCTTTAACGCGGTTTGTCCTCCTAATTGAACAATAACACCTTCAGGCTTTTCATGCTGAATAATATCGTAGATATGTTCCCAGAATACTGGTTCGAAATATAATTTATCAGCAATATCAAAATCTGTTGATACTGTTTCAGGGTTACAGTTAATCATGATGGTTTCGTAACCACATTCTGCAGAGGCTAATACCCCGTGCACACAACAGTAATCAAACTCAATCCCTTGACCAATACGGTTAGGTCCTGAACCTAAAACTATAATTTTCTTCTTATCTGTTACAACACTTTCGTTTTCAACATAGACTTCACCATCAGCGGTTTCTACTTCACTTTCAAATGTAGAATAATAGTATGGTGTTTGCGCTTTAAATTCAGCTGCACAGGTATCTACTAATTTAAAGACACGGTTAATTTTTAATTCGCTACGCTTGTTATAAACTTCACTTTCTAAACAGCCTAACATATGTGCAATTTGTCTATCGCCATACCCTTTTTGTTTCGCCTCTAAAAGCAATTCTCTATCTAAGGTATTAATAGTATAGGTAGAGATTTCTTTCTGAAGTTCAAAAAGCTCTTCGTATTGACGTAAATACCACATGTCAATTTTAGTAATGGCATGGATACGACTTAATGGAATTCCCATAGCAATAGCATCATAGATCACAAAAACACGATCCCAACTTGCATAGGTTAATTTTTCAATAACGGTATCGTAATTGGTGTAACCTTTACCATCTGCACCTAAACCATTTCTCTTAATCTCAAGAGATTGCGTGGCTTTATGTAGGGCTTCTTGGAAAGAACGACCAATAGCCATCACCTCACCTACAGCCTTCATTTGAAGTCCTAAAGTACGGTCTGAACCTTCAAATTTATCGAAGTTCCAACGTGGAATTTTAACCACAACATAATCTAAAGTTGGCTCAAAAAGTGCCGATGTGGATTTTGTAATTTGGTTAAGTAATTCATCTAAATTATAACCAATCGCTAATTTTGCTGCAATTTTTGCAATAGGATATCCTGTAGCTTTACTTGCTAATGCAGAGGAACGCGATACACGAGGATTAATTTCAATAGCGATAATTTCTTCTTCGTCATCCGGACTTACCGCAAATTGTACGTTACAACCACCAGCAAAATCACCAATACTTCGCATCATATGGATTGCCATATCACGCATTTTTTGATAGGTTTTATCTGATAAGGTCATTGCTGGAGCAACCGTAATAGAGTCTCCTGTGTGGATCCCCATTGGGTCCATATTTTCAATAGTACAGATAATTACAACATTATCATTTTTATCTCTAAGCAGCTCTAATTCATACTCTTTCCAACCAATTAAAGCTTTATCAATCATCACCTCATGAATTGGAGACACCTCTAATCCGCGAGTTAATAATTCATCAAAATCTTCTTCTTTATGAACAAATGAAGCACCGGCTCCACCTAAAGTATAAGAGGCTCTAATAACTAAAGGAAATCCAAATTCTTGAGCGATTTCTTTTCCTTTTAAATACGATGTTGCGGTGGCTTGTGGCGCCATACCAACACCTATCTTTAGCATTAATTCTCTAAACTGTTCACGATCTTCAGTAATATTAATAGCATCAATATCAACACCGATGATATCAACATTAAAATCTTCCCAAATTCCTTTTTCATCAGCCTCAATACAAAGATTTAGAGCTGTTTGGCCACCCATTGTAGGTAAAACAGCATCAATTTGAGGGTGCTCTTTTAAAATCTGAATTAAAGATTTTGTTGTTAACGGCAACAAGTAAACATGGTCTGCCATGGTGGGGTCAGTCATGATAGTTGCAGGGTTAGAATTGATTAAAATGGTCTCAATTCCATCTTCTCTTAACGACCTAAGGGCCTGAGAACCTGAGTAATCAAATTCACAAGCTTGTCCAATAACGATTGGACCAGATCCTATAAGTAGTATCGATTTAATGTTTTTGTTCTTTGGCATGTGTAAAAATTGTTATGGTGTACAAAAATAAGTATCTATTAGGTATAAAAAAAGGCGCTACACCTAAGTAACGCCTAATATATTAACAATTGTTAATCATTATTTTTTATGTCTTGTTTCAGAAGATACAGACAATCTCTTTCTACCTTTAGCTCTTCTACGTGCTAAAACTTTTCTTCCGTTAACAGAAGCCATTCTTTCTCTGAAACCATGTTTGTTTCTTCTTTTTCTTTTTGACGGTTGAAACGTTCTTTTTGGCATTGTCTTATATTTTAAATCTTATAATCTTTTTTTAATTTTTTTGAGAGCTATCCCAAAACTGCGTGCAAATATACAACAACTTTTTACATTAGCAAATAGCAAAAGAAAAATTTTGAATAGAATTTTAACTCTGAGATTTTATTATCTTTGCGCACTGTAAAAATACACCTTAAATATGTTTAATAAAAATATAAAATTAGTCATAGCAGCATTAATAATTGGCTATGGTATATATCAATTTACTGAAGGCTATATAGGAAACGGTATTATGTACCTTTTACTATCTACTATTTTCATTTTCTTATACTTTAAGAACGAAATCATTTTGTTAGCTTTTCTTAAACTAAGAAAGCAAGATTTTGTTGGCGCTAAAAAATGGCTTGATAAAATAAATAATCCTGAAGGCGCCTTAGTAAAAAAGCAACAAGGGTATTTAAATTACCTTAATGGTATTATGGTATCGCAAACCAATATGAATGAAGCTGAAGCTTATTTTAAGAAAGCTATTGATTTAGGCTTATCTATGGATCATGATTTAGCGATGGCGAAATTAAACTTAGCTGGTATTGCATTTTCTAAACGTAGAAAACCTGAAGCTCAAAAATTATTAGCTGAAGCTGAAAAATTAGATAAGCGTGATATGTTAGCGGATCAAATTAAAATGATGAAGCAACAAATGAAAAAAGCTTCAATACCAAAGCACCAATACGGTCAACCTACATCAGCTAGACAAAACCGCAGAAGTAAACGCTAATAGCTTCTTTTACCTTGCTTTTTTCTTTGCTAACAAGGGTTGTATCCCAATTAACACTATCGTTGTTACAAATAAAATAAGTAAATACCAGGTATTCTGAATAAGGTCTAAATAATCGATTTGACCTTTAGAAAAACTTAAAATCATCAAGACTTGTGCTCCATATGGGAGCACTCCTTGTATTATACAGGCAAAGACATCTAAGATAGAAGCTGTTTTTCTATTGGTTAAGCCGTATTCGTCATTAATTGTTTTTGCAATTGGCCCTGATATAATAATAGAAACGGTATTATTAGCAATAGCCATATTTACGGTACTTACCAAGGCCGCAATACCAAATTGCGCTGATGTTTTATTTTTAATAAGCATTTTGATTTTTTTTAAAATATAATCGATTCCTCCATTAATTTCTACCAAAGCGGCTAAACCTCCCGTTAAAAGCGATAACAAGAAGATTTCTGTCATATTAGTAAAGCCTTCATAGGCAATTCGCGTTGATTCCATTAGGGTAAAGTCGCCATAAAACACGCCTAAAATTCCGGCTGAAATAATACCTAAAAACAACGTTACAAAAACATTTACGCCGAGAATAGATAACAAAATCACCAATAGATAAGGAAGTATTTTTACTACAGAATACACATAAGTAACCTCCTCTAGTGCATCAGATTTTAAATCTAAGCCTTGAAAGGTTAAGATCACCAAAGTGATTAAAGCTGCTGGAAGCGCAATTTTGATATTCTCTTTAAATTTATCACTCATTTTACAATCCAATGATTGTGTGGCTGCAATTGTAGTGTCTGAGATGACCGAAAGATTATCTCCAAACATAGAACCTCCTAATAAGGCGCCACAAAGTATAGCGAGGGAAATATCACCTTGACCAGAGAAGCCTACTACAATTGGGGCGAGCGTTACAATTGCGCCCACAGAAGTTCCTGTAGACACCGATAAAAATGCTGCGATCACAAAAACGCCTAAATAAATGTACTGAATGGCAATATAATCTAAGCCTAAATTTACAATAGCATCTACACTCCCTGTAGCTTTAGTCACCGTAGCAAAGGCGCCTGCAAGCAAGTAAATTAAACACATGGTAAGTATCTTATGATCACCACAACCTTTTAAAAGGGTCTGAATTTTAGACTCTACGGAAGATCTAAACATCAAAAAGGCCACAACAATCCCAACCACGACCGCTATGGGAGCTGGCAAAGCATAAAAATCATCTTTATAGATTCCGACGCCTAAAAAGGTAATAACAAATACGAGTAATGGAATTAATGCGGTAACACTTGGGGAAGCAACTTTTGGATTTTTCATTCGATTATGCCTTTAAAAAAGGAGAGCATAGCAAATCAATAGAAAAATTAGATTAACATTTTTTCCAAAGTATTGGCTTATCGCTTTAGCACCTTGCTCGTTATTGCAGGTTGCTATCTCCTTTTAGAGATTCTTGATAATTAATTTAAGGCGGCAAATATATCTATATAAACACATTTAGCACAAACTTTAACGCTTTATTATTATCTGTAAACCCCTTCCTACAATAAAGGCGCCATTAAACGTGCGGTAGCTTCTACAACTTTAGTCCGCTTAGATCGCTTTTTCCAAGAGTCTAGTTCTAATTTTTCGCAATCCTTGAGATCGGATTTAAAAAGTGAGGTCAGATCATCACTAATGGCCTTATTATAAATTAAAGCATTCACTTCAAAATTAATATTAAAGCTTCGGTAATCCATATTAGTTGTTCCAATGGTACTAAATACACCATCCACCACCATGGTTTTTGCATGCACAAAACCTTTAGTATAGTGATATACCTCTACACCTGCTTCTAAAAGCATTTCTAAATAAGAATTGGTTGCATATTCCGCAATCCACGAATCCGATTTTTGAGGAACAATGAGTTTAACTTCAATATTACTTCTGGCTATGACTTGCAGGGCCGTTAAAATTTCAGGATTAGGAATAAAATAAGGGGTCGTGATATAAACATAATCTTCCGCATTGGTTATGGCAACAAATATGGCTTCCATAATATTAGACCAGTCCGTATCGGGTCCGCTTGCCGCAATTTGAAGCGGTACATTAGCTTTACAGTTATGATCAGGGAAATAATTTTTGGAAATCTCTAAGGCATCACCGCTTACAAAGTCCCAAGTGGTAAAAAATAAAATCTGAAGGGGCTTTACCGCCTCCCCTACTAATCGCATATGCGTATCTCGCCAATACCTATCATTATTAGCATTAACGTACGTATCTGAAATATTCACCCCACCAACATAGCCAATTTTACCATCAATAACTATAATTTTACGGTGATCGCGATAATTCATTTGCCCTGTGAATTTAGAGAATAGCACAGGCATAAATGGGTGCATTTCTATTCCACACTCTTTGAGTTGGCGTTTCATTTTAGAGCTTATAGAACTTCCTACATCATCAATAACAATTCTCACTTCTACGCCATCCTTTGCTTTATCGCACAAGAGATTAAGCAATTCGGTACCAATCTGGTCGTCTTTAATTATAAAATACTCTAAATGAATATGATCTGTAGCGTCTTTTATATCTTTGAAGAGGTATTGAAATTTATCATCACCATTTTTAATAAGCTTTACTTCATTATTAATGGTGAGCTTGGATTTCTCACTGTTGTAAAGCAACGGAATTAATTTAGATTTCTGCTCTAACAGTTTATCAACCTCATTAATAGTTTTAGTATCTAGCTCTAACTGATCTTGAATCTTTTTAATTACCGATTGGTTAAGGACATTCTTTCTGCTAAAAATCTTTGTTTTACGATATTCTTGTCCAAAAAGATAATACACAATTAAACCCAAAAATGGCAACGCTAATAAGCCTATGATATAGCTTAGGGCCTTTGTTGGGTTTAGTTTTTTTAGCAGAATGGTAACCACTGCAGACAATGCAATGGTATAATTAAGTATGATTAATACCTGCCAAATATGATTTCTTAAATAATCCAAAGTTTAAGGATGAGTGTTATAATATCCGGCTTCTGGAATTTCTATCTCATACAATTTACGAGAACTATTATTTAAATGGGGCTCTCTTAACCAAGGATTATGAAGTTTTAAAATCTTATAGTTGATTCCGAATTTTTTAGAGAATTGCGCAAAATCTTTTACGGCCGTATCCACCTTAACCTTATACGTTGGGATCTCTTTGTACAAATGCGACTTATTAAAGTTGAAGCCGTATTTATCAGGATGCGATAAAATTTCTTTTAAAGCTACAATTCTAAACACATAACGCCCGGTTTCTTCACCCAAAAGCAAATCGTAGTAATCATTAACATCTTGGGCTTCTAATCGACTAGAAACTCCGGCATTTCCTGCATTATAAGCTGCAGCAGCTTTAGTCCAGGACCCTAAATTAGCTTTTGCTTTCTTTAAGTAATTACAAGCTACCTCTGTTGCCATTTCAATATGGTAACGCTCATCAACATTAGAATTCACTTCTAATCCATTCTCACGTCCTGTAGCGGCCATAATTTGCCACATCCCACTTGCTCCTGCAGGTGATTTCGCTGTTGGTATTAATCCGCTTTCAATAACCGCTAGGTATTTAAAATCGTCTGGCACCCCATTTTTCTTTAAAATAGGTTCTATAATCGGAAAATATTTTTGAGCACGCTTAAACATTAATAAACCATTAGATTGCCAATAGGTGTTTACTAATAATTCACGATCCATACGCTCATAAATATCCGGATCTTCAACAGGAACGGCTTCTCCTGCAAAATTTAAGTTATCTGGCATTTCTAAGGCATAGACATTATAATTGTTAACCACAGGATCTTCATGGCCTAAATTACGATCTGAAGGCGCTTGTGCGTTGGGTGATTTTTGCATTGAAAAGATAAAGAGTCCTGAGACACAAATGACGCCTACTAAGGCTAAACTATTTTTTATAATTTTCATAGGTTTAATTTTAAGTTATAACGGTTTTGAGCTCTCAAATTGGCTTTCCACCTTGAAGTGTACCTTGTGAGGCGCCTACCGTTTAATAGAATTCTATATTTTGCTTTAACATATAAAGATAAGCAATCTGTATAGAGAAATGCATTTAAGCTTCGATAAGTTTTGGTAAATTTTCGTTAAACCACTTATATTTATTGATGATCATTATATGCGTTCCACCACGCAACACAATACAATTATCTTTACAAGAATAAGGAAAGATCACGTCTTTATCCCCATGTATGTATATCGCATCGGGATGCGGCTCCTCTTGGCCCCAACACACCACTTGTTTTATAGACCAATCTAAGTAGGTCTTATCTTTTACGGATAAATACTTTTTATAAAGGTCTACACGCTTTTTAACGGTTTCTCCAAAAGCGTACTTGGCCAGTAAATCTATATTACTCACCAATTGTGTAGGGAGAATTTTATAGGCTTTGGTCACTTTTAGCAATTTAAAGCGTTTAGGCAACTCGTAATGTGATTTTACACTAGACACCACAAACAGTTTTTTCACTTTGATGTATTTTGTCATTTCTTGAACAAGGATACCTCCAAAGCTCAC
This sequence comes from Winogradskyella arenosi, assembly GCF_003337305.1. GTDB lineage: Bacteria > Bacteroidota > Bacteroidia > Flavobacteriales > Flavobacteriaceae > Winogradskyella > Winogradskyella arenosi. The sequence continues at coordinate 254,590 of NZ_QPJO01000003.1, forward strand.
TCCGAGCAAGACCACATTATCATGGACTATAAATTGACACATCCGTTTAGCATAGGCTTCTAAAGACTCTCGCTTGTCAGGAATCTGCCATTCTAACCAATGAATTTCATATTGAGCTTCTGGCAATTTTATATATTCAAATATCGATGGATTTGCAGCCATACCGGGCATTAAATAAACGTGTGTCAGCTCTGTTTTCATCAGTTATTAAGGTCTCAATATTTGTGTTAAAAATTTCTAAAAACAATCTTATAAATCATTACTCAGCAAGGTTTTAACAGTGCCTTTAATAGGTTTATAGCTCATTTTTACGTATCTTCGTGATACAAAACTATATAAAATATAGTACCTACTCTTCAACTGCTAATTATAAATTAAACAAATATGACAGAAACTGCTGAACTGATTGATAATGATTTTTTACGTCAATTTGAATTAAACGTTGAAAATGAGATGGCTATCATAGAATATTCACTGCAAGAACGTAAGATATTCTTAACCAAAATGATTATTCCAGACACTATTAGAACAGACGAATTTGAATTAGAATTTATAGATTTAGTGTTCAAGAATATCAAAGAACGAGACATAAGCGTGGTCCCAACAAGCCCAGAAATCGCAAAATTTGTGAGGCGTAACAGAAAATATAAGCGTATGCTACCTGTAGGGATTCGTATTTAATCCACACTATTTTAAGGTCATAAAAAAAACCGAAACATTCTATGTTTCGGTTTTTTTATGAGCGTATATTTTACCGCTACTTATTTTGTATAAATCAAGGTAAGATCTTTAGTTTCTAAAGCTTCTGAAAAGTCTTCATTATAAATCGTAATGGCATTTTCAAAAACCACCGTCATGGTATCACCTTGGATCTCATAATTTCGTCCTGAAATTTGAACCGTGTTGGCATTAACTTCATCATAACTCGACGCAAAACTTATAAGGCTTTCTTTATTGCAATCCACTTGAAGACCGTAAGTATCGTCTTCATTATTTTTATAAAATTGCATTAGTACTGAAGCTTCATTACCCGAGTAAACGCTCCCATTTTCTTCAAAAGTTAACGTTTCTAAGCTATTACAATCTATTTCTTCAACCAAATTGGTATTTGCTACCCCGTCTTCATTCACATCAAAAGGAATAGCAATAGTGCGTGTGGTTAATTCCCAAACCCCAATCACTTTAGATTTATCATTGTCTGAGCAGGCGCTTGTGCCCCCCATTAAACAAAGTATTAAAAAAGCTTTAAATGTTATTTTCATTGTAAGAATTTACGGAACGGTAAAGATAAAACGAAATAGTTTATTAATTAAAATTTTAAGAAAAAAAGATTATTGTTCAATTAGTTAGGTATTAAATCCGCTAAAAAATTAAACCTTACCAATCCATCAGCATCAATTTCTGTTAATCTCACCTCATGTAGTGTATTGACCAATTCTGGATTCCATGGTGCTTTTACTTTGACATAATTTTCCGTAAATCCGTGGATATATCCTTCTTTGTTTTCTCCTTCAAATAAAACGGTACGATCGGTATTTAATTGTTTTTCGTAAAACGCACGACGTTTTTTAGCCGATAAGCCACGTAACATTTTACTTCGCTTTGCTCTCACATTTTTAGGCACTACCCCTTCCATGGCAGCAGCTTCCGTATTATCGCGTTCAGAATACATAAACACATGTAAATATGAAATATCCAGTTCATTTAAGAAATTATAAGTCTCTAAAAAAATCTCGTTAGTCTCTCCAGGAAATCCTACAATAACATCAACTCCGATACATGCACTAGGCATCACTTCTTTTATTTTAGACACCCGATCTACATAAAGCTCCTTCATGTAGCGACGTTTCATCTTTTTAAGAATTACGTTACTCCCACTCTGTAGCGGCACATGAAAGTGCGGTACAAAAGCTCTTGATTTTGAGACCAAATCAATAGTTTCATTCTTAAGTAAATTAGGTTCAATAGACGAAATTCTTAATCGCTCTATCCCTTCTACTTTATCGAGTTCAGTCACTAAATCTAAAAAGGTATGCTCGTGTTTTTTATTTCCAAATTCACCTTTACCGTAATCCCCAATATTAACTCCTGTAAGCACAATTTCTTTAATGCCTTGTGCAGAAATTTCTTTGGCGTTAGTTAAGACATTACTCATGGTATCGCTACGAGAAATCCCTCTTGCCAATGGAATGGTACAGTAAGTACACTTATAATCGCATCCATCTTGAACCTTTAAAAAAGCTCTTGTTCTATCGCCAATAGAGTAACTCCCTACGTAAAAATCGGCATCCTCAATTTCACAAGAATGCACCTCACCAAAATCATTTTTAGTTAAATCGTTAAGATAGTCCGTGATTTTAAATTTTTCGGTGGCACCAAGAACCAAATCTACACCATCTACATCTGCTAATTCTTCTGGTTTCAGCTGTGCATAACAACCAATAGCTGCCACAAAAGCCTCTGGATTGACTTTCTGCGCTTGCTTTACAATAGATTTAAATCGCTTATCTGCATTCTCAGTTACTGAACAGGTATTTATAACATAAATATCTGCCGACTCTTTAAAATCGACACGGTTAAAGCCCTCTGACTTAAAGCTTCTTGCTATGGTAGAGGTTTCCGAAAAATTAAGTTTACAACCTAGTGTGTAAAATGCGACTTTTTTTGTTGGATTCATTCTTGTATTTTTACCAAGTTGGCAAATTTACAACATATAAGTTATATGCTAAAATTCACATCCTCCTTATTCTACCGACTTCTCTATAGTTTTTTACTTGTAGGCTTATACACTTGTTCTTCTGAGCAAAAAACAAATACAGAAGCGCAAGTCTTTCGGTACAATGAACATAAAAACATAGGCTCTTTAGACCCTGCTTTTTCTAAGGATCTTGCTGATATTTGGGCCAGCAATCAACTTTTTAACGGGTTAGTAGAAATGGATAACCAACTCCATGTACAGCCCGCAATTGCAAAATCATGGACCATTTCTGAAGATGCCCAAACCTATACCTTTAAATTAAGAAAGGATGTGCTTTTTCATAAGCATAAATTATTCGGGAAAGATTCAACACGAACCGTTGTGGCTTCAGATTTTGAATATAGTTTTAAACGACTTTTAGATCCTAAAATTGCCTCGCCAGGAAGTTGGGTTCTTAATAAAGTTGATCATTTTTCAGCCGTTAACGATTCCGTATTTCAAATACAATTAAAACAGCCATTTCCGGCATTCCTAGGTTTATTAACCATGAAATATTGCTCGGTGGTGCCTCAGGAAATTGTAACCCATTACGGCAATGACTTTAGATCGCACCCTATTGGTACAGGCCCTTTTAAATTTAAACGTTGGGAAGAAAACTTAAAGCTTGTATTCAGAAAAAATAACGCCTATTTTGAAACGGATTCTACCGGACAAAACTTACCGTATTTAGAAGCCGTTGCCATCACTTTTTTACCCGATAAACAAAGTGAGTTTTTGCAATTTGCACAAGGGAATATTGATTTTGTTTCAGGCTTAGACAGTTCTTATAAAGACGAAATATTAACCGTAGATGGTCAATTACGTGCCCAGTACGCAGAACGTGTTAGAATGATTAGAGGCCCTTACCTTAACACGGAATATTTAGGCTTTTTTATGCCTTCGGAAATTAAAACCATTCAGTCTAAATCTTTACGAAAGGCTATTAACGTAGGTTTTGATCGGACTAAAATGATGACCTATTTAAGAAATGGTATTGGCATTCCCGCACATGGTGGTTTTATTCCAAAAGGTTTACCCGGTTATGCTAAACATATAGGCTATACCTACCACCCTGAATTAGCAAAACAATTGGTGGCTGAATATAAACAAGAAACCGGCATACAAAACCCAGAAATCACACTAACCACCACAAGTAATTATCTGAGTTTTTGTGAATTCATACAGCGTGAACTCCAGAAAACAGGACTTTTGGTCCATGTTGACGTTATTCCGCCGTCTAGTTTAAAAGATGCTAAATCTAATGGTCAGGTGGACTTTTTTAGAGCGAGTTGGATTGCAGATTATCCAGATGCGGAAAATTACCTTTCCCTTTATTACAGTAAGAATTTTGCTCCTAACGGCCCCAACTATACACATTTTAAAAGCGCTGAATTCGATACCTTATATGAAGCCGCTTACTTAGAAACCGAGGCTAAAAAGCGTGAAGCATTATATACCAAAATGGATGCTTTAATTATGGAATCGGCACCAATAGTCCCTTTGTTTTATGACGAAGTGGTTCGGTTTACACAAAAGAATGTTCATGGCTTAGGCATCAACCCAACCAATTTACTAAGCTTAAAAACAGTAAAAAAAGAAGCGCATTAAGATTTACGATACTTCTGTGTTTCTTCAAAAACGTGCTCTAAAATAGCTTTATCCATTGTGGTGAGTTCTATTTGACGTCTTTGCATGACTACCTCGGCCACCTCAAAAGCTTTTGCGGTTTTGTAAGTTACAAAGCCTTTACTGCCTCCCCATGAAAAACTAGGGACAAAGTTTCGTGGAAAACCACTTCCAAAGATATTCGCACTTACACCAACAACGGTCCCCGTATTAAACATGGTATTAATGCCACATTTACTGTGATCTCCCATCATTAAACCGCAAAATTGCAAGCCTGTTCTAGCAAAACCTTCAGTTTCATAATCCCACAAACGGACCTCGGCATAATTGTTTTTCAAATTACTATTGTTAGTATCGGCGCCAAGATTACACCACTCTCCTAAAACAGAGTTTCCTAAAAATCCATCGTGCCCTTTGTTAGAATACCCAAAAAGTACCGAATTATTTACCTCTCCACCAACTTTACTATGAGGTCCTACAGTGGTAGGGCCGTAAATTTTACTCGCCATTTTTAAGGTGGCATCGTGGCAGAGTGCAAATGGTCCTCTAACAATTGAGCCTTCCATTACTTCAGAATTTCTTCCAATATAAATTGGCCCCGTACTCGCATTTAAAGTCGCAAAGTTTACGGTTGCACCCTTTTCTATAAAAATATGTTCAGGATTAAGAGTATTTACGGTTGCTGGTATTGGTTCTGACTCGCGATCTTTAGTAATTAGATTAAAATCTTCAAGAATAGCCGCTCCATTTTTAGCAAAAATATCCCAAGTGTGTTCAATTTTTAAAATCTCGCCTTCAAATTCTATAGCTTCAAAATCAGAAAAATCAGAATGCTCTTCCCCTTCTTTAGCAAAAAAGGCAATAACATCTTCACCTTTAAATAAAGCTTGATTGTGTTTTAAGTTTTTAACGAGTTCTACAACTTCTAAATTGGGCAAAAACGAAGCATTAATCATAATGTTCTCTTCCATTTCTACCATTGGATACTTTTCCGATAAATAATCTTCAGTAATGGTTGTTGTGGTATACTCTACATAAGATTCCCATTTCTGGCGTATGGTTAATATTCCAACTCTGAGATCTGCAACAGGTCTTGTATAAGTAAAAGGTAAAAGATTATTACGATAAGGACCATCAAATAGAATATAGTTCATCAATTATTTAAATTTAGATTGCTTTTATAATGCGAGCGCCACTCTACTAAAGCAGCTGTACTGAAACTCAAAAATAACGCAATTACAGAACATAAAAAAGCCTTTCTGAAAATCAGAAAGGCTTTTTTAATATGAGTAAGCAAAGTTTTATTTCTTAAACTTAGCGTATTTGTTTTTAAACTTATCAATACGACCAGCTGTATCAACCAATTTAGATTTACCAGTGTAAAAAGGGTGAGATGTTCTAGAGATCTCTAATTTTACTAATGGATATTCAGTACCATCGATATCGATAGTTTCATTTGTATCTGCTGTAGACTTGGTTAAATACACCTCTTCATTAGACATGTCTTTAAACGCTACAACTCTATAATTCTCTGGGTGTATTCCTGCTTTCATTACTAAATGCTTTAAATAAATTCGATTTTTTCGAGGTGCAAATTTAAATATTTTTTACAAACCTACAATCTTTTTCTTAATTTTTATTTTACAAATGTATGTAACATTTATGTAACTTTGACTACTAACAAGTCCATTAACTAAATTAATATCATTTCTTATGGATAAAACTATGAAATCTTCTGCTATGAATTTGGGGCTATATCTAGCACTCATCATCTCTTCTTTTACAATTATAGGTTATGCGATCTACCTCGATTTATTTACACAGTGGTGGTTTGGTATCGGACAAATGTTCTTGGTTATTATCTTCGGAATTATTTCAGCAGTAAAAGCACGTAAGATTAACGGCGGTTTTTTAAGCTTTAAAGAAGCATTTTCAGCATTTTTCATTACCATAGCTATTGGCATATTAGTTCCTGCCCTTATAGGTTTTGTTATCTTTAATATTGTAGATCCTGAAGCTGCAGTGATTCTTCAAGAAAAAATTATCAACTCTCAAGTTGCAATGATGTCTAATTTTGGAGCGCCACAAGACGCCATTGATCAAGCGAGAGCACAATTGGAAGCTGAGGACAGTTTCTTCTCTTTAGGGAATACCATTAAAACAAATGCTTACCAATTAATTGGTTTCTCTGTGATAGGATTAATTGTTGCTGCCGCTACAAAACGAAAAGATCCTGACGCAGCTTAATTAATTTCTTTATTTTTGAAATTTAGAAATTAGACCCAATCTCTATGGATATATCAGTAGTTATACCACTACTAAATGAGGAAGAATCCTTAAAAGAATTACACAATTGGATTGTATCAGTGATGCAATCCAATCAGTTTTCTTACGAAATACTATTTATAGATGATGGTAGTACGGATCAATCTTGGCCGATAATCACGGAATTAAGTCAAGTAAACCCTAATGTAAAAGGAATTAAGTTTCTTAAAAACTTTGGCAAATCTCAGGCTTTACATGCCGGTTTTGCAAAAGCTGAAGGGGATGTTGTCATTACCATGGATGCCGATTTACAAGATAATCCTGAAGAAATTCCGGAACTCTTCAAAATGATTAAGCAAGAGGGCCTTGATTTGGTCTCGGGCTGGAAAAAGAAACGCTACGATTCCGTTATTTCTAAAAATCTACCGTCTAAACTATTTAATTGGGCGGCCCGAAAAACTTCAGGCGTACAACTCAATGATTTTAACTGTGGCTTAAAAGCCTACAATAACACCGTTGTAAAACATATTGATGTTTATGGCGAAATGCACCGCTATATTCCGGTTTTAGCTAAAAATGCCGGTTTTATTAATATTGGTGAAAAAGTGGTGTTGCACCAAGCCCGAAAATATGGGAAAACTAAATTTGGAATGAACCGTTTTATCAATGGTTTTCTAGATTTAATAACCATTTGGTTTATTTCTCACTTCGGAAAAAGACCTATGCACCTTTTTGGGGCCCTTGGGGTGATTATGACTATTATTGGCTTTGGCTTTGCGTTCTATCTTGGAATTGACAAATTGTTCTTAAACCCTTCAGGCCGATTAATTACCCAGCGTCCACAGTTTTATATTGCGCTTTCAACTATGATTATTGGTTCGCAATTTTTTATTGCCGGTTTCTTAGGAGAACTTGTGCTACGTACTAATCGTCCTAATCAACGTCGCTACTTCATTAAAGAGGAATTAAATTTATCTGAAGCGGTATAATTATAAGGTAATTACTTACTAAAAAATTGTTATATTGTTTATTTTTGTTACTCAATCAATTTCATTTTCAACTAATCTCATTTTTCCATGACAACGATAAAACCAGAAATATTAGAGCGTGTTAACGCGTGGTTAACACCAACTTTTGATGACACTTCTCAAACTCAAATCAAAGACCTTATGGCGACAAATCCTAAGGAGCTAGAAGAAAGTTTTTATAAAGATTTAGAATTCGGAACTGGTGGAATGCGTGGCGTTATGGGACTTGGTACCAACCGTATTAATAAGTACACCTTAGGAAAAAACACACAAGGTTTAAGCAATTACTTAAAGGCCTCTTTTCCTGGAGAAGATTTAAAAGTGGCTATTGCTTATGATTGTAGACACAACAGCCAAACTTTTGGAAAATTAGTAGCAGATGTCTTTTCTGCCAACGGTATAAAAGTCTTTTTATTTGAAGAATTAAGACCTACACCAGAATTATCATTTGCTTTAAAGCATTTAAATTGTCATTGCGGAATTGTTTTAACAGCCTCTCACAACCCACCAGAATACAATGGGTATAAAGTGTACTGGCAAGATGGTGGCCAATTGGTACCACCACATGATGCTGGCGTTATTGCTGACATCAATAAATTAGATTATTCTGAAATTAAGTTTGAAGCTAATGACAGTTTAATTCAGTATATCGGTAAAGATGTTGATGATGTATTTATCAACGCCTCTATTGAAAACGGAAGTTTTGACACCCCTAAAGACGCTAAGGAAAATTTAAATATTGTTTTTACGTCTTTACATGGAACTTCTATTACGGCTATTCCAGAAACTTTAAAACGTGCAGGTTATACCAACGTTAATATTGTTGAAGAACAACGCGAGCCTAATGGCGATTTCCCAACCGTGGTATCTCCTAACCCTGAAGAACCAGAAGCTTTAAAAATGGCTATGGAATTGGCAGAGAAAGTAGAAGGTGATATCGTTATTGGTACCGATCCTGATTGTGACCGTTTAGGTGTTGTGGTACGTAATTTAGAAAATGAATTGGTGATCCTTAACGGTAACCAAACCATGATTTTAATGACCAATTTCTTATTAAAACAATGGAAAAATTCAGGAAAAATAAATAACAACCAGTTTGTAGGGTCTACCATTGTGTCTACACCAATGATGTCTGTATTAGCCAATGCTTATGACGTAGAATGTAAAATAGGCCTTACCGGATTTAAATGGATTGCTAAAATGATTAAAGACTTCCCTACCATGGATTTTATTGGTGGTGGAGAAGAAAGTTTTGGTTTTATGGTTGGTGATTTTGTTCGCGATAAAGATGCTGTAACCTCTACCCTATTAGCTTGTGAAATTGCAGCCCAAGCTAAGGCGGAAGGTAAAACCATGTACCAAAGCTTAATTGACTTATATGTTGAACATGGTTTCTTTAAAGAGCGTTTAATTTCTCTAACTAAAAAAGGAATTGAAGGAGCGCAAGAAATTAAACAAATGATGGTCGATGCCAGAGCTAATCCTCTAAAGGAAATCAATGGAGAAAAAGTTGTTTTAATTGAAGACTATCAATTAGCGATCTCTAAAAACCTTCAAACCAATGAAGAAACAGCTATAGACATTCCAAAATCTAATGTTTTAATTTATTACACTGAAGCGGGTAGTAAAATAGCCTTAAGACCTAGTGGTACAGAACCAAAAATAAAATTCTACATCAGTGTTAATACCGACCTTGACAATTCGGCAGACTTTGAAAAAGCGGAGCAATTGTTGGATGACAGAATCGAAGCTATCCTCAAGGATATGAAATTATAATTAATGGACTACATAAAGAAGTTAACACGGTTTATAACCCCGTACAAGAAATATGCTTATCTAAACATATTCTTTAATATTTTATATGCCCTTTTTGGGACCTTATCATTTGTTTCTCTAATGCCAATGCTAAAGGTTTTGCTAAAAACAGCAGAGCCAATTGCAAGCAAACCAATTCCTGCTAATTATGAAGGCATTTTAGAATATGGAGATTATTTAGAGGACTCATTAAATTTCTTTATTACTCAAAAAATTGAAACAGACGGGCAATACAACGTTTTAATTCTAATGATTTGTGTTGTCCTAGCGACGTTTTTACTTAAAAATGCGGCAGGATATTTTTCTAATTTCTTCTTAGCTTACTTGAGAAACGGAATTTTAAAAGACATAAGAAATGAACTCTACAATAAAACCGTAACCCTTCCGATCTCCTATTTTTCAGAAAAAAGAAAAGGAGATATTATAGCGAGGATTTCAGGTGATGTTAATGAAATTCAAAATTCATTATTAGCAATTTTAGAACTGCTTGTAAGAGAACCTTTGACCATTATATTCACCATTATTGTAATGTTCACCATCAGTCTAAAACTTACCATTTTCGTCTTTATATTTATTCCAATTTCAGGAATTATAATCTCTAGAGTTGGAAAAAGTTTAAAGAAACGTTCTAAACGTGTACAAGAAGAAAATGGTGCCTTTCTGTCCGTATTAGATGAAACATTAAACGGGTTAAAAGTTATTAAAGGATTTAATGCTGAAAGTAGATTTAATGCAACTTTTCAGAGATCAACCTCAAGACTGTACAAATTTGCTAACGAATTAGCCCACAGACAGAATTTAGCCTCACCAACCTCTGAGTTTTTAGGTATTGTTGTTATCGCTGTAATCCTATTATATGGAGGTCAAATGGTGTTGGTTGATAAAACCTTAACGCCAGATCAGTTTATTACGTACATGGCATTAGCCTACAACATACTAACACCAGCAAAAGCGATTAGTAAGGCGTCTTATAAAGTAAAATCTGGTAATGCTTCCGCAGATCGTGTTTTAGAGATTTTAAATACAGAATCTATAGTACAAGATCCTAGTGATGCCAAAGTAAAAACAGTGTTCGAGTCAGAACTTAAACTAAATCAAATTTCTTTTAAATATGAAGATGATTTGGTCCTTAAGAATTTCTCTCTTAGCGTACCTAAAGGTAAAAGCATAGCCTTAGTTGGGCAGTCGGGAAGCGGAAAAAGTACGATTGCTAATTTAGTCACACGGTTTTATGATGTTAACGAAGGTACCATTACCATTGATGGCGATGATATTAAACAGATTACGAAGCATTCCCTGCGGGACTTAATGGGCTTGGTAACTCAAGATTCAATCTTATTTAATGACACGGTTGCCCATAACTTAAAAATAGGTAAAGCTGATGCTACAGACGAAGAAATCATCGATGCTTTAAAGATTGCCAATGCTTGGGAATTTGTAAAAGACTTACCGAATGGTATCAACACCAATATTGGAGATTCTGGTGGAAAATTATCTGGTGGTCAAAAACAACGTTTAAGTATTGCGAGAGCGGTTCTTAAAAATCCACCAATTATGATCTTAGATGAAGCCACCTCAGCTTTAGATACAGAGAGTGAAAAACTGGTTCAGGATGCGCTAGAAAAAATGATGAAAAATAGAACTTCTATTGTGATTGCACACCGTCTTTCTACCATTCAAAATGCCGATGAGATCGTCGTTATGAACAAAGGTGAAATTGCTGAACAAGGTACACATGCTGAATTAATTGCTCAGAATGGGGTATATCGCAAACTCGTAGACATGCAGAGCTTTGAGTAATCTTGAAACTTTATTAAATAGAAAAAGGATGTGTCTTACGATACATCCTTTTTTTGTTATCAAACTTGGGGCAATGATAACGCTTATTAGGTTAAGCTCAGACAAACATATAACAAATTCTCCTAGCCACCAAATAAAATATGTATTTTATCGATTTTATTTACACTTTAACGAGCTAAAATACCACAAACACCTGATTATCAACAGAAATAAAAGCAAGGAAAAATATTAACGATAAGGCATTAAACTTTTATTACATTCACAAGTCTAAATAGTAAAGCTTTTATACTTGGTTAACGAATCGGAATTTATTGCGCGCTTACAAGACCCTAAGTCTAAAGAAAATGCCTTTAGAGAATTATTACAACTCTATAAGGAGCGCTTGTATTGGCATATACGAAAAATAGTACTGAATCATGCCGATGCCGATGATGTGCTTCAAAACACTTTTATAAAAATTTATAGAAGTATCGATAAGTTTAAAGGTGAAAGTAAACTCTTTTCATGGATGTATAGAATTGCAACGAATGAATCGATTACTCTAATTAACAAGAACGCAAAGCGCTCACAGATTACTAATGAAGAGTACCAAGACCGGGCCATTAATAATCTAACCGCTGATGTCTATTTTGAAGGAGATGCCATTCAACTTCAATTACAAAAAGCCATTGCGACGTTACCAGAAAAGCAACAACTTGTTTTTAATATGCGTTATTTTGACGAGTTAAAATATAAGGATATTGCTGAAATTTTAGAGACTAGCGAAGGCGCTTTAAAAGCCTCATACCATATCGCAGCAAAAAAAATTGAAGCCTTTTTAACTGCCGATTAAACTATTCTTCCAATTTGAAGTCTAACAGTTATCTAAGCTTTTCTAGGACAGTAAAAATATCTACTGAAAACAGTATAGCCTAAAAAAAAATGAAAAACGAAAACTTACATAAAATCAAATCTACAGGATTAAAAACGCCAGATCATTATTTTGAGTCGTTTGAAACTGATTTTTTTGAACGTCTAAATAAGACCTCAACTTTAGAGGCAATAGAACAACCTGGTTTTAGCGTTCCAGATTCTTATTTTAGCGATGTAGAAGTACAGATTTTAAATCAGGTTGAAGACCCAAAACCTACCCCAGTTATTCCGTTAAAACCCAAACGCTCGTTTTATTATATGGCAGGGATTGCAGCCAGTTTTGTATTATTTTTCAGCTTAATTTTTAACACGAAAAACACGGTATCTTTTGATACTATAGACACCGCAATAATTGAAGGGTATTTATACCAAGAAGAATACACTAATGAAGATTTTACTTCTTTATTTTTGTCCGACGATATCTCGGAGACCGATTTTATAGACCTTTCCATCTCAGATGAGACCTTAGATCAATATTTTGAGCAAATAGACACTGAAGATTTAATTTTTGAATAATAGCCTATGAACGTTTCAAAGACCCACCACAAACAGATTAACCGCACCAAAATTGCCATGACGCTATTTTTAGGGCTGTTGTTCTCCGTAAGCGTATTTGCACAACGCATGGACCGCGAAAAAATAAAAGCCTTAAAAATCGCCCATATTACGGAGCAGCTAGACTTAACTAAAACAGAAGCTCAGAAATTTTGGCCCGTATATAACGCTAATGAAAGTGCTAAAGATAATCTTAGAGATGCCTCTAAAAACCGACGTAAAGAAAAAAAGCTAGAGTCGCTTTCTGAAGCTGAAGCCAAAACCCTATTGTTAGATATCGAAGAGATAGAACAACAGAAAATGACATTGCAGTCTAAGTACTTAAACGACTTACTGCAGATTCTTCCGGCTAAGAAAATAATTAAACTGTATCATGCAGAACATTCTTTCCGACAAAAAATGTTTGAAGAATACAAAAAACGACATGCTAACGATAAATAAGCGTTAGATCACATAAAGAAAGGAAGCCTTATAAGCTTCCTTTTTTTTATAACTGAAATAGCAATTTACTAATCCGACCATTACCTGCGGCATAGGCAACAGAATCATTTAAAAACCGAATCGTATAAAAACCTTCGTCACTTAAATGGGTCCAGGTTTCCCCAGCATCACTACTATAATCCACACCTTTAAACCCTACAGCAACAAGTTTTTGTCCATTGCTATGCGGCACGTACTGTATACAACTTCGATACCCTGGCCCAGATTGGTTTGAAACCACTTCCCAAGTTATACCACCATCCGTCGTTCTTATTTTATTGGCCGTATTGGCATCTGCTTCGGTATAGTCGCCACCAATGGCAAATCCCGTGTAACGGTCGTAAAAATCAATAGAGTAAATCCCTGTTGTTGCCTCACCTTGCACGATAGGCGTTTCAAAAACACGCCAATGAATCCCTTTGTCTGGGGAGTATAAGACTCTACTTACCTTTCCTCCTGTAGCCACCCAAGTGTGATCGCCTACAATGGCAATGTTAGTATCGCTAGCCGCAAAAGCCGCTTCACCTTCTATTATAGGAGGTAAATTATCGCAACTTAATTTAGACCAAGTTTCACCACCATCACGTGTAATAAGAATACTCATACACCCTTCCGTAGGATCGCCAATAACAATTCCTTCTTGATCATTCCAAAAATCCATAGCGTCATAAAATACATCAGGATGATGTTCAGAATACACAATAGTATTCTTTTCTTTATCTGCATTAAGTTGATAGAGTAAGGCTGGATTCCCAATGGTAATTCCGTAGCCCTTGTCTTTATTCACTGCCAAGGCTCTGAAGTTTAATTGAAGGGAGTCTGTAGACAGATTGACCTTGTTATTAGTAAACGATGGAGCATTGAACGTATCTACAGTTTGCAGTACTTTATTTTGAAATAGCATTCCCAACTCCCCTCTAGAGGTTAAATATATAGGACCAACAGAATCTAAGATTTCTAGCGCTCTTACATTTAAGGTGCTATCTTCCACCATATGAACCATGGTTAACAGAGGCGTGTTTTTGGTACTTTGAAAGCCATTCGTTTTACAGGCCCCAAATAGCAAAAGCAGCAAGCCTAAACTTAATAATCGCATAAGATTTCTTTTTTTTATAAAAATAGAAAACCTTCAGGACTTAAGGGTTAAACACCGAAAATAAAGCTGTATTTCTACAAGCGGTCTCCTAATGCGAAGCCTCTTCGTCCTTTAAAGCTTTAGCATCAATAATTAATTGTTGCATAGATGCTCTGTTTAAACCGTTGTATATCCCTCTTATATGTTTATTCTTATCAATTAATAAGAAATTCTCGGTATGTAAAAAATCTTCAAGAGTCTTTGGAGTCCCTAAATCATTTTCAACAAAATATTGGGTTCGGCCCAAGTCGTAGATTTCTGTTCGCTCACCTGTAACCAAATGCCATTTATGCGGAATCACCCCATGCTTATCGGCGTATTGTTTTAAAACAGGTACGGAATCTTGCGTCGGCGTCACGGAATGTGATAAAAACAAAATATCATCATCGTCTTTAAACGTTTCTTGTAATTGAAACATATGTCCTGTCATTTGCGGACAGATTCCGGGGCAACTCGTAAAAAAGAAATCGGTGATATAAATCTTATCCTTAAAAGTATCTTGAGTTACGGTTTCCCCAAGCTGGTTCGTTAGTTTAAAATCTTTAATCTTATGAAAAGCTTGCTCTTCTTCACTACCTGGCACCAACCACTGGGGTGTAAACGATTCTTCATTATAATAGGGCAAGTAGGCTACACGACTATCGGTTTCAACAGCATTAACCGTTTTGGTCTTCGCTTCATTGCAACTCAATAATAGCACCCCAAATACAAGTACACCTAAAATACCCTTATTTCTTCTTAACAACTTTTTCATTTTCTAATTTATAACAAGCGTTCGCACGCATCAGTCCAAAAACTCTATCGTTTTTAACTTCATAATTCACATATAATTTCCCATTGGGTAGCCAGGCCTTTTGTAACCCTTTTTCCTTCCCGCCTTCTAACCAGCGTAATTTTGAAAGTTCACCATTAGAATAAAACTGTTTCTCTTGGCCTTCTTTTTTTCCAGCTTTATAAGTGACCTCTAAAGCCACAAGGCCATTTTCCCAATAACTTGTATAAAGCCCTTCTAATTTATTCTGATGATAATAAGCCTTACTACGCAACACCCCGTTATCGGACCACGTTTTGGCAACACCTTGGCGTTTCCCTTGATAGAATCCTAATTTCTCAATATGCTGCCCTTGCGCATTTTCTTTAACCGCATACCCATTATAAGGCTTATCGTTATAAGACCAGACGCCGTTTAATGGATTTAAGACTAAATCTGACTTTTTAACGAGGGTATCGCTAATAAGCAACTCAAAGTCTTTAGCTTTAGGAGCGTTTTGAGCAACAGAATTGCTCGCCCGCTCCTGACAGCTATAATAAGAAAGTAATACGCTAAGCGCTAAAATTAGAAGTCTCATAAATTAATACCCTTGAAATGGTCCTGCAAAAGCTAAATAAGAACCTGTTGTAGAATACACTTCATTGATAATATGATAATGATATTCTTCCTCTCCATTAGTATATTGGGTTGCAGAAGTATGCCCTCCTGAAACATCTAAATCCGTTGGATACGTTCCGGTAGAAGCACATTGTCTTCCATAGAGAAATACACCATCTAATAAAATACCAACCAAAGCATCGTCATCATCACTGAACGCTTTAGGCTCTAAATGGTAATGATAAACCCCGGGACCAATATGGCCTCCTGTCCAATCTAAAGACCCCGCAGCTTCGTCTAATTGTCCTGCTCCCTCTTGATCATTAAATATGGAAGCCCCACTTACCGCAATGCCGATAGTATCAAAATTTGTAGCAACAGAACTTCCAGTAAGATCTGGCGTTGCATCTACCATTATGGTTACCGCATTATTGTTGCTAGACATAATACTAGGGGTAAGATCTACTGTAGGCTCATCTCTATATAACTCATGGCCTTCTCCCCAATACACGGTTTCGTGATCTGGTAAACCCGAAGTTTCAATAACAACTTGTGATCCTTCTAAATAGATTGTTGTGGCGTCCGAATTAAACGCGGCAAAAGCAGCGTGAAGTTCTGTAACGACCTCATCGTCGGTATCCGATACACCTGATGTTGAATCGTCTGTGCTGTCATCTTCCGAACAAGCGGTATTCAGTGTAAACATTAATACAGTTAAGCCTAATAATTTTAATACATCTTTCATTTCCATATGATTATTTTAGTTAATATTTGTTTGTCTTTAGAGCAGTATAAAAGTGCTCTTATCTTTTTAGTGCTTTCGTTTTTGTGAATCTTCTTTTTGGTAATAGGCTTTTAATTCTTCTTCATCTAACTGAGCATCTCCGTTACGATCAATGGTCTTAAAATTAGCCATCAAGTCGCGTTGATCCTTAGCATTAACCTCTAATTCATTTAGCATCCCATCGCCATCATGATCAATGGCTTCAAGTAGTTTTTCTACCGTTACAGATTTTAAAACCGTTCCATTAAGCGAGGCCTCTAGTTCTTCAAGAGAAACAAAACCGTCACCATCAATATCAATTTCTTCAAAATCCTCAGCAATTTTTCCTCTTCGGTCGTTTGCAGCTTCACGGGCTTCTATTTTACCATCGTTATTGGTATCTAACAGCTCCAAAATTTCTGACGCTTCAGGTTGTTCTCCATTTGGCGGCCCTCCACCTTGACGCCCATCTCTACCGCCTTGCGAAAAAACAAATAGACTACTAGCGAAAGCAAGGAGTACTAAAAATGACTTCATATTCATCCGTGTTATTTATTTTGATTTAAAGTTTAGATGCTATACGATTTATAAACTTGCGGTGTCCCCGTATTTTTTTTAGCTGACATTCAAAAAAAATAATAAAGACTTCGTATTGGTGTACGAAGTCTTATTAAAACAATTTATAAACTTAAACTACAATTTGGTGGAACACCACCTCATCATTAGATTAATCCTATAGCTTTAGATGCCATAACGAGATTAAACTTGCGGCACTTTACTATTTTTTTTTGCAGCTTACTCATTTTCTAATTCTTTAGTAAGCTTATAAGCGATCATTTGAGTTTTATCGCGCAGTGTTTTGGCGTTTTCTAATTGGATTTCCGTTTGCAATACCCGATCTACCAAACAGTTTTGATACGATCTACTTAACAGTAAATTATTATAATTGGAGGCCAAGGTAAACTCTTTGTGCTCCTGACATGGAAACTCACGCTGCGTTAAAATATCAATAAGGGAAATGTATTTTTCTATGGTGGGCTGCAAGCGATTAACTATAATGTTTTCAATTTTAGTTTCTTGATTCTGAAAATTATCTAATTCATTAGGGTAAGCGGCAATTAGATCTTTTAAAAATACACTTTCTATAAACTCAAATTTATTGGTAGTGTTTACAGAATTTATAGCACCACTGTGTAATTGCGTAGGTTTATAAGCCACATCAATAATGGCTTTTTTTTCGTCCTCAGACAATAGCTTCGGCGTCTCTTCTAAAATTAAATCAATAGTACTTTCTAGGTTTTGCACATTTTGAGTATAACTAGCAATGGCATAATCTAAAAGGTCTAAATTGGCGTTTAACTCTTCATTTAAAGATTGGTAAATTTTAATTTCAACAATTTTATTTTTTCGCAACTCATTAAGCGTATTAATTTTCCAGGCAATTAAAACCCCTAGTACAATTAAAATAATCTCTCCAAGAGCGTAAATTAAATAGTTTTTAATCTTACCTGACACCAATAATTTTTTTCTAATTTTTCTAAATATTCGCATAAGAGGTTTGGGTATTTTTAGTTGTTTTTTAGATGAATAAAAAAGCTTCGCAATTTCTTACGAAGCCTTTTCTCAAAACAATCAATCAAACTATCTATTATAAAACCTTGATGCTGCACATGAATATACAGGACCCAATTTTACAATCTTTTTATACCTTTTTAAACGCTTCACACTGAGATTGTATGCTACAGCTTTAGGTACTTATCGTTTTTTTCGTTCTGGTTTTGGTGCGTTTTTAAACTCCTCTTCACTTATAAATCCGTCTTCATCTGTGTCAATTTTAGAAAATTGATCTTTTAAAGGCCCTTTAATTTCAGATTCTGCTAGTTTCCCATCCTCATTCGCATCCATTTCTTCTAATAGTTGTGCAAATGTTGGTGGCGCTTTACGCTCTTGTCGATCTTGAGATTGTGCAAATCCGATACTTGAACTGATCATTAAACCAAATGCTAATACTGCTGTTGTCATTGTGTTACTTTTCATGTCTTTTTATTTTAAGATTATATACTTTTAGATGTGCTTATCACTTTAAACTTGTGCGTTTTCGTGTTAAAAAAAACACAAATAAAAAATGATGATAATAGGGTTTATTGCTAAATAAAATAATGCTGTATACCTTCAAGAAAAAGCTTCGTAAAGATTTACGAAGCTTTCACTAAACTATTACTATTAAAAACTAAAACTTCTTTTTTTACTGATTACTTAAGTACGTGCTTACGGCACTATTACGTGATACCACATGGGCATTTAAAGTACTTACTGCCGACTGAAAATCGGAGCTTCCATTTAAAAATGTATAACCATCCAATTCTGAAGTTGCATAAGGCTCAATTAAAGCCGAGTACGACGCGTATTGTGCCTGAATTTCACTCACGCTAAAGGCACCATCAACAACCTCTTGCACATAAGTATTGTATTGCGCTCTATACACATCATCGGCGTATAAATACCCAATCAATGGCCATTCACTACTGTTTAGTCCTGAGAAATCTAAAGGTAAAGCGCCTTGCATATTTCCGGTTTGTAAGGCTTCATTATTATCCCAAGGAATCCAAGTTAATTTATCAGTATCGGCATCATTATAGAGGAAATAGTTATGGGTCATTCTTCCGTAGGTATCCCAATTTTGAATCACCGTATTGGTGGCTAAATATTTTAAAAACACATCGGTATCTAAAACCGCATCGAGATTGGTTCTCCAGGTTGCAGCATCTGAAGTTCTACTAGCATCATTAAGTATCGTATAAAGACTTTCAACATCAGAGAAATCAGCCTCATCTTCATTGGTTTTCTTCACCAATTCATCTTCATCATAAGAACCATAAGCAAAACTTGCTGCGTCCCCATCTGGCTTATATAAATTACCGTCATTATCTGAGAATTGGGTATCTATAACCGTATCGTCTACTTCTTCAACTAGAGTATAGAGTCCGAAATAAATAGGCCCATCACCATGATCTATATACACCGTATAGAAGGCTGTATGAGATCCTACCAAACCTGCATTTCTAAAAACATCACCTGCAACTTTTTCTCTCAGCATCGATTTATCGTTATAATTATTTTTTAGACTTAACTTTTTAAATCCGTAAAAACGTTGGTTATCAATCTGTGGATAATCATCTTCAAATTCATCAAAATCGAGTTTTAGTGACAGCTTAAGAATACCATTAGCCCAAGAAGAGGCCAAGCTAGAATTTCCTTTAAAGCGCACTCCTACTCTATACCATTCTATGCCATTATAAAAAACTTCAGCAGGCACAAAAATAGGATCTTCATCATCATCTGAGAACGATCCGTTACCATTTCCAAAGGCACCGTATAAATCCGTCATATCGTCTAACATGCTTTCCCATCTAGATTCAGTGATTACAATATCTATTCGTTTTACGACATCGTCTTCAAAGACTTCTTCAAAATTAGGGTCAGCATCTTTACTGTGTGTTTCGGTAGTCCAATCTGTAGCTTCAAAATCACTATCGTCTACCTCTTCAATATCATCATCTGTAGCTGTTGTCGTTGAACTATCATCATCAGTACTACAAGCATTAAAAGTGACTAGAGCGACACTAAATAGTAAGGCGAAGTACAAGCGGTTAAAATTACTTTTTAGGTTTTTCATCTGTTCTAAATTTTAGAGTTTATGTATTATGCGGATAGTCTTATCCTGCTTAAGCTTTTTACAACTTATACACCTTTAGATGTCCTTTTAGTTTTTAACTTGTGTCCTCTTATGTTAAAAAAAAACAAAAAAGACCTTCAATTGCTGAAGGTCTTTTTTTATAGTCTGTAGTTATTAATTTCTTTCGGGTGGTGGCGGTCTATGCCCTTGCCCTTCTCTTGGTGGTGGTCCTTGACCTTGATCGCCTTGACGAAGGGCGTCCATTATAATTCTTTTAAATTTTTCTTTCTGCTTATTATTAGACAATTCTTGAATCATTTTAAAATGATAAAAGATTTCTTTTTCCTTTTCGATCTCTTTTTCACTTATTAATACGGCTAGCGAATCTATGGTAGAGGCCTCAACATGCGCATCAGATAACTTATTATAAAGCTCATCTTTTAGATTTCTAATATCATCAGACAACCGTTTCATTAAGGCATGATGGGCTTCATTTTTAGGATTAAACGCTGCCAATTGTGTGCTAGTAAATCCGAGCTCTTTAACTAAAAACTCTCTATTTTCTTGTGGTGCATTACTGCTCTGCATCCTATTTTTCCCCATATAATTAAACAAGAAAAAACCGTTAACCACAATTAGAAAAATAAGCAATATATAGACGATTATATTTTTCTTCATAATTAGTTAATTATAGACATTTCTAAATTTGTAGATAAACCATAAGACTCTGCAAAACTACTAAGACTCTCATCGTAAGTGGTTTCTTTTAAACTGTTAAATGCCATGATATTTAATATTACAATGGCCACTAATGTTACCAATTGTAATTGAGGCGTAAACCATGACCCCGTAGCCTCCTGAACCTCTTCGGATGCCTGACGAATTTGATGCATTACATTTTCCTTAAAAAAAGGAGACACTTTAACCTCTTCAATAGACGCCATTGCATCAAAGGTGTCTTTAACTTTTTTATTCATTTCATCATTAGTTTTCATAATCATAGCTTTAGATGCATTATTTTAGAAAAACTTGCGCTAATATTCATTTTTATAAAAATTCTCTAAAAGATTTTTTAAATTCTTTTTAGCTCTAAACATTATAGATTCTACAGAAGACAAACTGCGCTTGGTAATATCGGCCACTTCCTGATAACTTTTGCCATCAATTTTATGTAAGGTAAAAACCACTTTCTGACTTTCCGGAAGGTTATTAATGGCCTTAAAGAGCGTTGCACTAAGTTCTTGATTTTCTAATAAGATTCCCGGATGGTTCATTTCCGTAAAATAATTAGTTTTATCAATAGGTACCGCAGTTCCGGTGATGGACTGTAAAAAGGCAAAACGTTTTTTGGTGTTTTTCTTTCTAATAAACTCCAAACATTTATTGGTTGTAATTCTATAAATCCAAGTCGATAATTTAGAGTCGCCTTTAAACTTCCCTATAGAATTGAAGACCTCAACAAACACATCTTGTGCAATATCTTCAGCATCTTCTTTATTAGGCACAAATGAAATACAAGTACTAAACACCTTCTGCTGATAGGCATCCAAAAGGGCACTATACGCCTTTGGGCTCTTAGACTTAAGTTCTTGTATAAATTCTTTGCTTTCCAAAAATATATGATAAATAACAGATTGCTAAATTAATTGAGATCCGATAACTAAAAAATAATTCGGTCATATATTTAGTATTAAAGTAACAGTTTAGAATAAAGTCTTAAACTCTAAAAGTTTTCTCTTACCTTTGCCCGTTATTTAATTAATAATTAGTTCTGTTTATAGAAGTTTTAAAATGTTTAAAATGATAAACAGAAACCCGAATACAAGAATAGAAATGCGACTACACAGAAATTTATGCTTTGCCGTAATTGACGGATTACACCTTATTTTTAATGAAGGTGAATATGCAGATAAAGTCATACAACAATTACTAAAACGCGATAAACGCTGGGGAAGTCGCGACCGAGGATTTGTAGCAGAGACCGTTTACACCATTGTACGTTACCAAAGACTCTACACTGAAATTGCAGATGTAAAAGCGCCTTACGATAGAGACAATCTTTGGAGAATCTTTGCGGTATGGGCCACTTTAAAAGGTATTAAATTACCCGATTGGAAATACTTTACAGACACCCCAACTCGAAAAATTAAAGGCCGTTTTGACGAATTGTCTAAAGTGAGAAAATTTAAAGAGTCAATCCCAGATTGGATTGATGAATTAGGTGTTGCCGAATTAGGAGAAGCAGAATGGTCTAAAGAAATTGCCAAGCAAAACGAACAGGCCGAAGTTATCCTTAGAGTAAATACCTTAAAAACCAACAAAAAAGATCTACAGTTAAAATTAGAATCTGAAGGTATTGAAACGGAATTTTTACCCGATCATGCATCTGCCTTAAAACTGAAAGAACGTGCCAACGTTTTTGTTACAGAAGCTTTTAAAAACGGTTGGTTTGAGGTGCAAGATGCGTCTTCGCAATTAGTTGCCGATTATTTAGAGGTTGAACCAGGTATGAAAGTTGTTGATGTTTGTGCTGGTGCCGGTGGAAAAACCTTACACCTTGCTTCTTTAATGGAGAACAAAGGGCAATTAATAGCCATGGATATTTACGAAAGTAAATTGAAAAAACTCAAAATTAGAGCACGTCGTAATGGCGTTCATAACATTGAGATGAAGGTGATTGATTCTACAAAGCCGATTAAAAAATTACACGGAAAAGCAGACCGTTTATTAATTGACGCGCCTTGTTCTGGTTTAGGAGTGTTACGTCGTAACCCTGATGCCAAATGGAAATTAGAGCCTGAGTTTATAGAAAACATTAGAAACACGCAAGCCGAAGTTTTACAACAGTATTCTAAAATGGTAAAACCTGGAGGAAAAATGGTTTATGCCACTTGTTCTGTGTTACCTTCTGAAAACCAAAAGCAAGTTGATAAATTCTTAAACTCTGAAGCAGGTAAAGACTTCACCTTCGTTAAAGATAAAAAAGTCTTAGCCTACAAATCGGGTTATGATGGATTTTACATGGCTTTACTTCAAAAAAAATAATCCCCTTAAAATTTAAATAATGAAACAAATTTACTTACTACTATTTGTGTTCATTACCACCACGGTATGTGCACAGTTAGTTCCCCCTACAGAGTTAGAATCTTATTATAACACCGTAGATTTTACGGCAACAGGCATTAGTCTTAAAAATGATTTAATTGAAGTTACGGAGAATAAGCACACCAATTACTTAAGTTATAGCGATGTTTGGGAAGCTTCAATGGCTACAGACCTTGACCCAGATAATGCTAATAATGTGCTTTTATTATATGGTTATAACGATACGGATGGCGATGTCACTACAGACCGTACCCGAGGAAAAACTTTAAACGGAGGAAACGTTGGCGATTGGAATAGAGAACACGTTTACCCAAAATCTTTAGGAAATCCAAATTTAGGAACTTCAGGACCAGGATCTGATGCGCAAATGCTAAGACCTAGTGATGTTCAAAGAAATGGCGCCCGTGGTAACTTATTATTTGCAGAAAAAAGTGCCAACCAATTTTTAAACGGTGAATCGGGAAGTACTAATGGAGGTTGGTATCCTGGTGACGAATGGAAAGGCGATTGTGCTCGTATCATCATGTATATGTACATCCGTTATGGCGATCGTTGTTTACCAACAAATGCTGGTATTGGTAGTAGCAACACTACACCTGATGATATGATTGACTTATTCCTTGAGTGGAATGCAGAAGATCCTGTTGTAGAAGGAGGTATTGAAGACCTACGTAACAGCTACCACAGTAACACGAGCAACACTTACGCACAAGGGAATAGAAATCCATTTATAGACAACCCTTATATTGCTACTGCAATTTGGGGCGGACCAGAAGCTCAAAACCGTTGGGACAATCTTTCTATTGAGGACAACGAACAAAACGTTGTAACGATATATCCAAACCCAGTTCGTGGAAATGAGGTTACCATACTTTCTAACCAAGATATTATCGCCGAGGTTTATGATATTTTAGGAAAAAAGGTTAAAGTTCAGAGCATCACAAACAACCAAAAGAAATTAAATATCTCCGGATTATCAAAAGGGGTTTACCTATTAAAATTAAATTCTGAAACCGGAAGTCAGACTAAACGACTGATTAAGCAATAATTACAAAATTTCACCCATTTTATAAAGCGACTCAATGAGTCGCTTTTTTAATGTTTAAAACCTCGTGAATAACTCCCCTATTTTCAATAGCATATTATATACCAAATCACGTTTAAAAAAGGTAAATTTGCATTTTACTAAACACAACTCAAACACCAGACATAAATGATTCATTTCTTCGGAAACCAAAACAGCAAAGTATATGCTGTTCAAGCCACAAAAGAATTATCAACAGAAACCATCTCTAAATTGACATGGTTATTTGGCGACCAGCCCAAACTTGAACAAGCATCAATCGATGCTTTTTTTGTTGGACCTAGAGCTGCGATGATAACCCCTTGGAGTACCAATGCTGTAGAAATTACTCAAAATATGGGAGTTTCTGATCTTATAAGAATTGAAGAGTTTACTTCAGTTTCAGAAGATTTCACGGATTATGACCCTATGATTTCTGAAAAATATCAAGGCTTAAATCAAGAGATTTTTACTATTGATATTCAACCAGAAGCCATTCTCAATATTGAGGACATTGCGGCTTATAACCAACAAGAAGGCTTATCGCTTAGTGATGAAGAAGTTGCTTATTTAGAAGGCGTTTCTAAAAAAATAGGCCGTCCATTAACCGACTCTGAAGTCTTTGGCTTTTCGCAGGTGAACTCAGAACATTGTCGTCATAAAATCTTCAATGGGACCTTCGTTATTGATGGTGAAGAAAAAGGAACCTCGCTTTTTAAACTGATTAAAGAGACCTCGAAACAAAACCCTAATGCTATTGTTTCGGCTTATAAAGATAATGTGGCTTTTATTAAAGGTCCTGTTGTACAGCAATTTGCACCCACCCGTGCCGATGTACCGGATTTTTACACCACAAAAGATTTCGAATCTGTAATTTCATTAAAAGCAGAAACACACAATTTCCCAACTACCGTAGAACCTTTTAACGGTGCTGCTACAGGATCTGGTGGAGAAATTAGAGACCGTCTTGCTGGAGGAAAAGGTTCTTTACCCTTAGCAGGAACTGCGGTTTATATGACCTCTTATTCACGATTGGAAGAAAATAGACATTGGGAAAATAAGTTTGAAGCTAGAGAATGGTTATATCAAACTCCAATGGATATTTTAATTAAGGCTTCTAACGGGGCTTCAGATTTTGGAAACAAATTCGGACAACCTTTAATTACCGGGTCTGTATTAACCTTTGAACATAATGAAAACCCTTCTTCTAGCACCTCTAAAGCTAGAAAATTAGGCTATGATAAAGTTATTATGCAAGCCGGAGGTATTGGTTACGGTAAAGCAGAACAAGCCTTAAAAGATACGCCTAAAACAGGTGATAAAATTGTTATTCTTGGTGGTGAAAATTACCGTATAGGAATGGGTGGTGCTGCGGTATCTTCTGCAGATACGGGCGAGTTTGCTTCCGGTATTGAGTTAAATGCCGTACAACGTTCTAACCCTGAAATGCAAAAACGTGCTGCAAATGCTGTACGTGGAATGGTAGAAAGTGATGAAAATTTCATTGTTTCTATTCACGATCATGGTGCAGGTGGACATCTTAACTGCCTCTCTGAACTTGTAGAAGATACCGGTGGAAAAATTGATTTAGACAAACTTCCTGTTGGAGATCCTACCCTTTCAGCAAAAGAAATTATAGGTAACGAGTCTCAAGAACGTATGGGCTTAGTTATCGGAGATCAGCACTTAGAAACTTTACATAGAATTGCAGATAGAGAACGTTCTCCTATTTACGATGTCGGTGAAGTGACAGGAAATAACCGTTTTACTTTTGAATCGGAATCCGCAGGGGCTAAACCTATGGATCTGGCCTTAGAAGACATGTTTGGGTCTTCGCCAAAAACGGTAATGACAGATAAAACGGTTGCAAGAAATTATAAAAACCCACGTTATAAAACTAAAAATTTAGACATCTACTTAAAGCAAGTGCTTCAGTTAGAAGCTGTGGCCTGTAAAGATTGGTTAACTAATAAAGTAGACCGTTGTGTAGGTGGTAAAGTGGCAAAACAACAATGTGTGGGACCTTTACAGATTCCGTTAAACAACGTTGGGGTTATGGCTTTAGATTACAACGGAAAAGAAGGGGTGGCAACATCTGTTGGTCACGCTCCTATTTCGGCTTTAATTGATCCGGCTGCAGGAAGTAGAAATGCAATTACTGAAGCCTTAACGAACATTATTTGGGCGCCGTTAAAAGACAATTTACAATCTGTATCCTTATCCGCTAACTGGATGTGGCCTTGTAAGAATGAAGGTGAAGATGCGCGTTTATACCAAGCGGTACAAGCGGTTTCAGAATTTTCTATCGACTTAGGCATTAATATTCCTACCGGAAAAGATTCTCTTTCCATGAAACAAAAGTACCCTGATGGTGATGTTATTTCTCCAGGTACGGTTATTATTTCTGCTGCAGGAAACTGTAATGAAATCACAAAGGTTGTAGAGCCTGTTTTACAAGTTGATGGTGGTAATATTTATTACATCAACATCTCTCAAGATAATTTTAAATTAGGTGGAAGTTCTTTCAACCAAGTTTTGAACGCTATCGGAAACGAGACACCTGACATTAAAGATACGGCCTTTGTTAAGACGACATTCAATGCCTTACAAGAGCTTATTAAAGCGGATAAAATAAAAGCAGGACACGATGTTGCTTCAGGAGGTTTAATTACCACTTTATTAGAAATGTGTTTCGCAGATGTAAACATAGGGGCTGACCTAGACTTAAGCGCACTACAAGAAGACGATGCCATTAAGATACTTTTCTCAGAAAATTCAGGAATTGTTTTTCAAGCTGATGCTTCTGTTGAAACTATTTTAAAGTCACAAAACATCGAGTTCTTCACCTTAGGAGAAGCGAATACTTCTGGAACGGTAAACATTAAAAATAATGAAGAGCTGTTCACTTTTGATGTTGCTGAAATGAGAGACGTATGGTTTAGAACCTCGTTCTTATTAGACCAAAAGCAAACGGCGAATAACTTAGCGCAAGAGCGTTATGACAATTATAAAAATCAAGCTTTAGACTTTAAGTTTCCTGAAGGATTTTCAGGAAAATTAAATGAGGTCTTATCTGGCTCTACGGCAAACACTGAGGCTACTCAGAATTCTGTACGCCCTAAAGCTGCTATTCTTAGAGAAAAAGGCTCTAACTCTGAACGTGAAATGGCGAATGCAATGTATTTAGCCGGATTTGACGTGAAGGATGTACATATGACCGATTTAATTTCTGGACGAGAAACCTTAGAAGACATTCAGTTCTTAGGCGCTGTTGGTGGCTTTAGTAACTCGGATGTATTAGGTTCTGCTAAAGGATGGGCTGGCGCTATTAAATATAACGAGAAAGCTAATAAAGTCATTAAAGATTTTTTTAAACGTGATGACACCCTTTCTATCGGAATCTGTAATGGAGCACAACTTTGGATGGAATTAGATCTGGTAAATCCAGAACATGAAGTTCATGGAAAACTGACCTATAACGATTCTAAAAAACACGAAAGCGGATTTACATCTGTAGCCATTCAAAAAAATAACTCAGTGATGTTATCATCTTTAGAAGGGGCGACGTTAGGAGTTTGGATTTCTCATGGTGAAGGAAAATTTAGTCTTCCTTATAGTGAAGAACAATACAATATAGTAGCGAAATACGGTTATGAAGCTTATCCAGCAAACCCTAACGGTTCTGATTTTAATACCGCAATGCTTTGCGATAAAACCGGAAGACACTTGGCTACAATGCCACATATAGAACGTTCTATTTTCCAATGGAATTGGGCTAATTATCCTCAAGGTCGAAAAGATGAAGTTTCACCATGGTTAGAAGCTTTTGTAAACGCTAAAAATTGGATAGAAAAAACCAAAGCTTAAGCATAGACATTAAGCACATTGCTTAAAACTAAAACGAATAAAAAAGACTTCTCAATATGAGAAGTCTTTTTTTGTTTACAGGAAAACTATTCAGCCATTAATCGGAAACGATAATCTTTTTAGATAAGGTTTGTCCTGCTGCACTATTCAATTTTAACACATAAGTACCGTGTTCTAATTTTGAAAGGTCTATTTGAAAAATGCTATTGTTCATCTTTGGTTGCGCTTCTAGAATTAATCGGCCGTCTAAAGCATACAACTCATACCCCCTTACGCTACTCGCTTCCGTTACTTTCACGTTTAACATCTGCTGTACAGGATTAGGGTAAAGTGTGATTTGTTGCTCAAAGCCTACTGAATCGACACTTAAACTCTGTGTCCCAAAAAATTCAATTTCTGTAATGTTGGTCCAAGCACTCACGCGGCTTGTTCCTGCGGTATTAAAGCGTCCAAAACTCAGGAGTTTTACATAACGCGCCTCAGCATCCACTTCATACTGATCAAAATCTACACGAGTTCCGGTAGTAGTTGTAATTTGCAGACCGCTTTGCGCTGGTATTATTTTTGTAAAATCTTCATCCGCCGTTCCGGTGGTTGACACCCATATTTGAAAACCATAAGGATCTGGCTTGTCATCCGTTGCGATTTGAATCATATCTAAATCATAATTGCTACCTAAATCGTAAATGACGTATTCCCCATCTCCTTTAAAATCATCTATTAAAATTGAACCATCAGAAGCTGTCCATTGTGTATCCGTATCTTTATCTAAGGTATTCACCGCATAATTAGTCTTAGGCGGATTAGCATTAAGATCCACTTCTTCTTGTGAAAAGGCAAAAACAGTCACCGGATCATCTTCTAAGCCAGTATTAATAAGATCGTATAAATCTACCAAATCAGCCCCTTCTTGAGTGACATTAAGCACTCTTACAATATCATCACCTCCGGCATCTTGCGTAAAGGTCAATGTCCCTACTCTACTTGAGGTTTCTGTATTTTCAGTAACACTTAAAACTACGGTTGCATCTCCAGACCCTGAACTCGTAGCGATAGTCATCCAATCTGTATTAGAAACTGCCGTCCAACTTACGTTAGCATTAACAGACACGTCGTAACTACCTGCTTCAGGACCTAATGGCTGAAGGGTACTTACCGTTAAACTTTCAGGAATTTCAATGGTACAATCTCCATCTGTAATAGGAGCACCCAAATTATCGACGTAACAGGCACCAATACCATAACCCACCATAGCATCCGTTGTTGGGGTATAAATGCCCATATCAGCACCTATACCTTCAGATTCCGTACCTGTGAAGCTAAAAATTTCACCTGTTGCGATGGCTTCTAGCATTAAGGTTTCTGTAAAGCCCGCATTTGTTTCGCCAAGACTAGTCCCTGCATAAACATTACCGGTATAACTTAAGGTGGTTCCTAAATCTGCGTAAGACGAGGCTGTATCCCCAGAAATAACCGGAGTCATATTCGCATTAGATGCGGTATAATAAATAAGGTTGTTGGTTACTGTTCCTGTAGGATCCGTAGAACCTTTATCCGTATTATAAAAAAGTGGCGCATTGGTATTTACAATCGTATTTTGTGACACGTTTATATTTTCAACTTTTTGGTAACCGTTAGAGGTATTTGATGAAGAACAAGACACATCATTATTTGCACTTCCACCTAAAAAAGTAATCCCATTATTCCACTTCGCCTGATCCCCAACACTAATACAATCTTGAATATAATTATTGGTTACCGTGTGTTCACTGTCTACAATTCTAATGCCTCCAGTTCCTTCTATATTTTCACCTAAAAAATAATTACCATCAACGGTCGCATGAGAACCATGACGTAATACTAAAGAGCCTCTACTACGACGAAAGGTATTATTAATAAAACTATTGTTTTTACTCTTATTGGTAATAATCTCATTTTCACCATCAGCTTGAACAAAATAATTGTTAGTCACTAATACGCTACTATCTACATTTTGGTACGAACTTGTACCAATCCTAATAGTCTCACTGTCGCCAGAGTTCGTTAATTCTGAATCTATTTTTTCATAATTATAAAAATAGTTATTGCTAATAGTATGGCCTACAATAGCGCAACTGTTGTTAACTTCTGGCTCCCCATCATCAACTGGAGGATAGGCATTATAAGCAAGCTCTGCTAAAATCATATTTCCGGCATTTGTTTTATTCATAAAAGAACAATTAATCACCGTATTATAAGTTCCATATAATACCACCCAGTTATGTTTTTGACTTGTCCCAGCTTCAAAATCATCCGGATCTACTGTAAGTCCATCAATCACACAATTCTGTAGCGTACTGTGGTTGGCGTAATCATAGCCGTCCCTAAACTCTATAACAACGCTAGCACCATAACCTCCGTCCCAATAAAAACCGTCTACAATAACGTGGTCGCCGCCAATGCTCATTCGTAAACCTCCGGTAAACTTAACACCTCCAGGTGTTTCTGCCCTAAAGGTAATCGGCAAAGCTGCGGTTCCTGTGGTCGGCGAAAATTTAATACGATCATCTGAAGTGTAAATTCCATTTTCAAGGATAACGACATCCCCAGCTTGCAGCGTTTCAGATAAAGCATCAAGGTCCTCAGGATCATCAATAGTGTAAGTGCTCTGTGCTTTAACACTTAACACACTAAATAAAAAGAAACTAAAGCATAACAAGGCTTTAGTCTTAAAGCGATAGATTGTTGTCATAATTAAAAAATTAAAAATGTTAGAGATAAATTGGTTAACCAATCTGGTTTACCAAATATAAAAAAATATATCATTCCAGAAACCAAGGAATTAATTAATTTTTAGGAAAATATTTAGGCTTTATTATGTAAATCCTGAAATTTAAGGCTAGATATCCCAGTATAAATTCATAATTCTTAATTTATTCTTAGTCCCATTAGTAATTTTATATTCAATATTTTTATACTTTCGTAATATCTCTTACTAAATAAGCGTTGACAACTATGACTAAAGTAACTCGGCTTTTCGATTTTCCATACTATCAATTAAAGCACAAGCCTAACCCTAAATCTCTAGTTACCAAATACAATGGTGAATGGGTCGCGACATCGACGCAAGATTATATCAATAAATCTAATGCCGTCAGTAGAGCTTTACTACGTTTAGGAATTAAAAAAGACGATAAGATCGCTGTAATTTCCACGAACAATCGTACAGAATGGA
Organism: Winogradskyella arenosi; assembly: GCF_003337305.1. Lineage (GTDB taxonomy): Bacteria > Bacteroidota > Bacteroidia > Flavobacteriales > Flavobacteriaceae > Winogradskyella > Winogradskyella arenosi. The sequence continues at coordinate 286,000 of NZ_QPJO01000003.1, forward strand.
ACATTATGGATATCGGTATTCTGCAGCTTGGTGCTCAGAACATCCCTATTTATCCTACAATTTCTGCGGAAGATTATGAATACATTCTCAACCACAGTGAATCTATTTATTGTTTCGTTTCTGACGAAGGCGTTTTAGAGAAAATTAAAAAAATTCAACATAAAACGAAGCTGAAAGAGGTTTACTCGTTTGATCATATAGAAGGTTGCAAGCATTATTCCGAATTATTTGAATTAGGAAAAGATGAGAGCAATCAACCAGATGTTGAAGCACATAAAGATGCTGTACAACCCGATGATTTAGCTACGATTATTTATACTTCTGGAACCACAGGAAAACCTAAAGGGGTTATGCTATCGCATTGGAATATTACTAGTAACGCCTTAGACAGTTCGCCAAGAGTACCCATAAAACCAGGTGAAAATAGAATATTAAGTTTTTTACCCATTTGTCACGTTTTTGAACGCGTGCTCATTTACATTTATCAATATTCAGGCTTCTCTATCTATTTTGCGGAAGGCATCGATAAAATTGGTGATAATGCCAAAGAGGTAAAACCTCATTTAATGAGTGTGGTTCCTAGATTACTTGAAAAAGTTTTTGATAAAATTATGTTTAAAGGCGAAGAGCTCTCTGGAATTAAGAAAGCACTTTTCTTTTGGGCTGTAAAATTAGGAGGCGAATGGCAACCTTACCAAGCCAATGGCTGGTGGTACGAGTTCCAACTTAAAATCGCCAACAAAATCATCTTTAACAAATGGCGCGAAGCTTTGGGTGGTGAATTAAGCACCATGGTTTCAGGAAGTGCTGCTTTGCAACCGCGATTAGCAAAAGTCTTTGGCGCCGCCAAAATGCAGGTTATGGAAGGCTACGGGTTAACGGAGACCTCTCCTGTTGTTGCTGTAGGCTTGTATAAAAACAACAATTATCGTGTTGGTACCGTTGGTAAACCTATTGATAACGTAGAAGTTAATATTGCGGAAGATGGCGAAATTTTAGTTAAAGGCCCTAACGTCATGTTAGGCTACTATAAAGATCCTAAAAAAACAGCCGAAGTAATGTCTGACGGCTATTTCCATACCGGAGATAAAGGGATGATTGATGCCGACGGATTTTTACAAATTACCGGTCGTAAAAAAGAAATGTTTAAAACTTCGGGTGGTAAATATGTGATTCCACCACTCTTAGAAAATGATATGAAACAATCGCATTTTATAGAGCAAATTATGGTGGTTGGTGAAGGTGAGAAAATGCCTGCAGCTTTAATTCAGCCTAATTTCGACTTTATACGCGATTGGATCGATATTAAAAAACACGATATAGGAAAGACCGATGCTGATATTGCGAGTTCTCCAATTGTGATAGAGCGTATTCAAAAAGAAATTGATAAATACAATCACCATTTTGGTAAATGGGAACAAATTAAACGTTTTGAACTTACACCTGATATTTGGTCTATTGATGGAGGTCACCTTACTCCAACCTTAAAAATGAAACGTGCCATTATCAAAGACAAGTATCAAGATCTTTACGATAAAATTTACCGCTCTTAAGTCACAATAAGGTTCTTATTAAACCTGGATGATGGAAATGTAATGCCCTCTGAAAAACAACAGTCTGAGCATTATACATATTATAAAATGTACACCTTAAAAGGCCAAGTTCCGAGGACGCTCATTATCTTGGCTTAAAAGGTGATAAAGCCCTAAAATTTGAGGCCACCTAAACCTCAGTTTTAAAGATTTAAACCCCTTACTAAATCTTTAGAAATAGGCACAGCCCTTCTCTCCCATTCTTTAACAAAATATTCTCTTAATTTACTATGCGTGCATAGTATTTTTTGTTATATTTGGGTATCAATATATTTTAATGAAAGATAAAACGATAGATTACATACTAAGAACCACTTGGTTAGCGGTGAATAAAATGTATAACGAAGAAGCTGCTAAATTTGACTCAACAATGGCTACGGGCTTTGCCTTGCTTAGTATTGACCCCGAAAATGGCACCCCTTCTACCTCTCTAGGTCCTAAAATGGGAATGGAAGCCACAAGTCTTTCCAGAACCTTAAAGACGATGGAAAAAAAAGGCTTAATAGAACGTCGTCCTAACCCTGAAGATGGACGTGGTGTTTTAATTTTTTTAACCGAATTTGGTTTAGAAAAAAGAAACTATTCTAAAGCCCGAGTTTTAACCTTTAACGAAACCATAAAAGCTAATGTTACCCCCGAGGAACTAGCCAACTTTCAGAAGGTTGCCGAAGTCATCAATAACATGATCTCTAACAAACAAATATACAACCAAAACGAACACATAATAAAGTAATATGAGCAAACGTAGAATTAATAAGATTGCAATTATCGGCTCCGGAATTATGGGAAGCGGTATTGCCTGTCATTTTGCCAATATTGGCGTTGATGTCTTACTCTTGGATATTGTGCCAAGAGTATTAAATGATACAGAAAAAGCGAAAGGCTTAACCTTAGAAGACAAAGTGGTGAGAAACCGCTTAGTTAACGAGGCTTTAGCTGCGTCTATAAAATCGAAACCCGCACCGCTCTATCATACTTCTTTTGCCAGCCGCATTACAACCGGAAATATCGAAGATGATATCTCAAAAGTGAAAGATGTCGATTGGATCATGGAAGTCGTTGTAGAACGCTTAGACATTAAACAACAAGTCTTTGAAACCTTAGAAAAACATAGAACTCCAGGAACCCTGATTACCTCTAATACGTCAGGTATTCCTATTAAGTTTATGAGTGAAGGTCGTAGTGAAGATTTCCAGAAGCATTTCTGCGGAACACACTTCTTTAACCCCGCACGTTATTTAAAATTATTTGAAATTATTCCTGGTCCTAAAACAGATAACACAGTTTTAGAATTCTTAAATGACTATGGTGAAAAATTCTTAGGAAAAACTTCGGTTGTTGCTAAAGATACTCCTGCGTTTATAGGAAACCGTATTGGGATATTCAGTATTCAAAGCTTATTTCATACTGTAAAAGATTTAGACCTTACTATTGAAGAGGTAGACAAACTTACAGGACCTGTTATTGGTAGACCTAAATCGGCCACCTTCCGTACGGTAGATGTCGTTGGTTTAGATACTTTGGTGCACGTAGCCAATGGTATTAGAGAAAATTGTCCTGATGACGAGCGTTTAGAGCTATTTCAACTCCCAGATTTTATCAATACCATGATGGAAAATAAGTGGCTGGGGAGTAAAACCGGTCAAGGGTTCTATAAAAAGACCAAAAATGATAAAGGCAAAACTGAAATTCTTTCATTAGACCTCAACACATTAGAATATAGAGAAAAGAAACATGCCAAATTTGCAACTTTAGAACTTACGAAAACGATTGATAAAGTTGTAGATCGATTTAAAGTTTTAGTCAACGGAAAAGACAAAGCAGGAGAATTCTACAGAAAAAGCTTTGCCGCCTTATTTGCCTACGTTTCGCACCGTATTCCAGAAATTTCAGACGATTTATATAAGATTGACGATGCCATGAAAGCTGGATTTGGGTGGGAACATGGACCGTTTCAAATTTGGGATGCTATTGGCGTTTCCAAAGGAATTGAAATGATGAAAGCTGAAGGCTTAGAACCTAAAGCTTGGGTTAATGACATGTTAGCCTCTGGGCACGACAGTTTTTATACCGTAAAAGATGGGGCAAGCTATGCCTATGACATTCCAAAGAAATCACATACTAAAATACCAGGACAAGACAGTTTTATCATTCTAGATAACATCAGAAAAACAAACGAAGTCTTTAAAAACTCAGGTGTCGTTGTAGAAGATTTAGGCGATGGTATTCTTAATGTAGAATTTCAATCTAAAATGAATACAATTGGTGGTGATGTCCTTGCTGGTCTTAATAAAGCTATTGATTTAGCGGAAAAAGATTTTGCTGGTTTAGTAGTCGGTAACCAAGCCGCAAACTTCTCTGTAGGGGCTAACATCGGAATGATTTTTATGATGGCAGCAGAGCAAGAGTATGACGAATTGAATATGGCCATCAAGTATTTCCAAGATACCATGATGCGTATGCGCTACTCCTCTATTCCTACCATCGCAGCTCCTCATGGAATGGCCCTCGGTGGTGGATGCGAACTTTCTATGCATGCCGATAAAGTTGTTGCAGCAGCAGAAACCTATATTGGTTTAGTAGAATTTGGTGTTGGTGTTATTCCTGGTGGTGGGGGCTCCAAAGAAATGGCTTTAAGAGCATCTGATACTTTTAAGAAAGGTGACGTACAACTCAACACCCTTCAAGAGTATTTCTTAACGATAGGGATGGCTAAAGTAGCGACTTCGGCTTATGAAGCTTTCGATTTTGGCATTCTTCAAAAAGGAAAAGATGTTGTCGTGGTAAACAAAGATCGTCAGATTGCTATCGCCAAACAACACGCTATGCTCATGGCCAATATGGGCTATACCCAACCTGTTAAACGTAAAGACGTTAAGGTATTAGGAAAGCAAGCCTTAGGGATGTTCTTAGTAGGAACCGATTCTATGGAAGACTCTAACTACATCAGTGAGCACGATAAGAAAATTGCGAATAAACTAGCTTATGTTATGGCTGGTGGTGATTTGTCAGAGCCTACGTTAGTGAGCGAACAATATTTATTAGATCTAGAGCGTGAGGCCTTCTTAAGTTTATGTACTGAACGAAAAACTTTAGAACGTATCCAGCACATGTTAACCAAAGGGAAACCGTTACGTAATTAGAAAAAAGAATACAGAGAATAGAACAGAGATTTAAACGAGAATATTTAGAGACCGATTTAATAGTCTTTTCTCTCTACTCTATTTTCTTTTCTCTCATTTACAAAATAAACAATAGAATTATGAAGACCGCATATATAGTAAAAGCATACAGAACCGCAGTTGGTAAAGCACCAAAAGGCGTGTTCCGTTTTAAAAGAACCGATGAATTGGCAGCAGAAACCATCAAACACATGATGAAAGAATTGCCAAATTTAGACCCAAAGCGTATTGATGACGTTATTGTAGGTAACGCTATGCCTGAAGGTTCTCAAGGATTAAATATGGCCCGCCTCATCTCTTTAATGGGCTTAGACATTGTAGATGTTCCTGGAGTCACCGTAAATCGTTTTTGCTCTTCTGGAGTTGAAACTATCGGAATGGCTACAGCAAAAATACAGGCCGGAATGGCCGATTGTATCATTGCTGGTGGTGCCGAAAGCATGAGCGCCGTACCCATGACAGGATTTAAACCAGAACTTAACTACGATATTGTTAAAGCTGGTCATGAAGACTATTATTGGGGCATGGGAAACACAGCTGAAGCAGTAGCCAAACAGTTTAATGTCTCACGTGAAGACCAAGATGAATTTGCCTACAATTCTCATATGAAAGCCTTAAAAGCACAAGCTGAAGATCGTTTTCAAGATCAAATTGTACCTATCGAAGTTGAGCAAACTTACATTGATGCTAATGGTAAAAAAGCAACTAAATCATACACCGTAACTAAAGACGAAGGACCACGTGCAGGAACAAGTAAAGAAGCCTTAGCAAAACTAAGAGCCGTATTTGCTGCAGGCGGAAGTGTTACTGCTGGTAACTCATCTCAAATGAGTGATGGTGCAGCATTTGTAATGGTGATGAGTGAAGACATGGTTAAAGAATTAGGTTTAGAACCTATTGCAAGAATGGTCAACTATGCGGTGGCTGGTGTAGAACCGCGCATCATGGGAATTGGCCCTGTAAAAGCTATCCCTAAAGCGTTAAAACAAGCCGGATTAAAACAAGACGATCTAGCGCTCATTGAGCTCAACGAAGCCTTCGCGTCTCAATCCTTAGCCGTTATTAGAGAATTGAACCTCAACCCTGACATAATTAACGTCAACGGTGGGGCCATCGCATTAGGACACCCCTTAGGCTGTACAGGTGCAAAACTATCCGTACAACTATTTGATGAAATGCGTAAACGCGACATGAAAGGGCAATATGGAGCCGTTACCATGTGTGTGGGTACAGGTCAAGGGGCTTGTGGGATCTTTGAGTTTTTGAATTAGAAACAAGATTAAAAGAGTCAAGAACCAAGACAAAAGACCAAAAATCATGCATAATTTCAAGAAACTAAAAATTTGGAAAGAAAGCATGGATTTGGTTTCCGAGTCTTATAAAATTACGAGAAGTTTTCCAAAATTTGAAACTTATGGATTAATAAGTCAGATGAATAGATGTGCCGTTTCTATTCCTTCAAATATAGCTGAAGGAACAAGTAAAAGTTCAAATAAACATTTTTCAAACTATTTAGAACATAGTTTAGGTTCTGCTTTTGAATGGGAAACACAACTGAATGTCGCTTTTAATGAAAGTTACATTTCAGAAGAAAAATTTAAAGAATTAGAACAAAGAATTAAACAAATACAGAAAATGATTTCAAGTTTCAAATCCGGACTTCAGTCGTCTTGATCCTTGGTTCATAGATCTAAATAAACTAAAAAACATATGGCAACAGAAGAAAAAGACATCCTACGTGGAGGTCAATTCCTAGTAAAAGAAACAAATTGTGAAGATGTGTTTACTCCTGAAGATTTTTCAGAGGAACAAAACATGATGAAAGAATCCGTGATGGAATTCAACGATCGTGAAATTATTGCTCATAAAGCAAGATTTGAAGCTAAAGATTATGCTTTAACCGAAGAGGTGATGCGTAAAGCTGGTGAAATGGGCTTTTTAAGCGTTGCGGTCCCTGAAGCCTACGGCGGAATGGGTATGGGTTTTGTCTCTACAGTTTTAACCTGTGACTATATCTCTTCAGGTACAGGATCATTTAGTACAGCTTTTGGTGCTCATACAGGGATTGGTACAATGCCAATTACCTTATACGGCACTGAAGAACAAAAGCAAAAATACGTTCCTAAATTAGCTTCTGGGCAATGGTTTGGAGCCTACTGTTTAACAGAACCTGGAGCCGGATCAGATGCCAATTCTGGTAAAACCACCGCTGAACTTTCAGCCGATGGCAAGTCGTACAAAATTAACGGGCAGAAGATGTGGATCTCTAACGCGGGCTTCTGTAGTTTAATGATAGTTTTTGCACGTATTGAAGACGATAAAAACATTACCGGATTTATCGTAGAATACGATGCTGAAAATCCTAATGGGATTACGTTAGGCGAAGAAGAACATAAATTAGGAATTCGTGCCTCTTCAACACGACAAGTATTTTTTAATGATACGGTTGTTCCAGTTGAAAACATGTTAGCCGGTCGTGGTGAAGGCTTTAAAATTGCCATGAATGCCCTCAATGTTGGTCGTATTAAATTGGCCGCCGCTTGTTTAGATTCGCAACGTCGAATATTAACAACCGCAGTAGAATACGCTACAGAACGCAAGCAATTTAAAACGCCTATTGCAGATTTTGGTGCTATTAAAACCAAGTTAGCAGAAATGGCCGCCAATGCTTACGCCGGTGAATCGGCGACTTATAGAGCAGCCAAAAATATTGAAGACCGTATTGCCATGCGTGAAGCGGCCGGAAATACACATCAAGAAGCAGAGTTAAAAGGGGTTGAAGAATATGCCATTGAATGTTCAATTTTAAAAGTTGCCGTCTCAGAAGATGTACAAGCTTCTGCAGATGAAGGCATCCAAATATTTGGAGGAATGGGCTTCTCTGAAGATACCCCAATGGAAGCCGCTTGGAGAGATGCAAGAATTGCAAGAATCTACGAAGGAACAAACGAAATTAACCGTATGCTTTGTGTAGGCATGTTGGTAAAGAAAGCCATGAAAGGTCATGTAGACTTGTTAGGTCCTGCACAAAAAGTACAAGAAGAACTCATGGGAATCCCTTCTTTTGAAACTCCGGATTATTCCGAATTATTTTCAGAAGAAAAGGCCATGATTGCCAAATTGAAAAAAGCCTTTTTAATGGTTGCTGGTGGAGCAGTTCAAAAATTCGGACCTCAACTCGAAGAACACCAACAATTATTAATTGCGGCTGCAGATATCTTAATTGAAATCTATATGGCAGAATCAGCAATTTTAAGAACTGAGAAAAATGCAAAGCGCTTTGGTGAAGACTCACAATCAGCACAAATCGCTATGGCTAAATTATATTTATACCATGCGGTAGATATTGTGGAAGAAAAAGGAAAAGAAAGCATTATATCTTTTGCTGAAGGCGATGAACAACGTATGATGCTCATGGGACTTAAACGTTTTACGAAATATCAAAATTACCCAGATATAGTAGATTTACGTATTGAAATTGCAGAAAAAGTAAAAGCAGAAAAGAAATACTGTTTTTAGTAATTTTAAGTTAAGTTAAGTTCAAAAAGCCAATGCTTCCCTTCCATGATTAGGGCCTGCATTGGCTTTTTTTTTAGTTTATTAATGAAACTTTTAGTCTTCCATTATTAAGGCTTTATATATCATATTAGCAATTTCCGTTTGTTTATTCGGGTTGGTAACGATTCCATAATCTTTAACATTCGTTAAATAACAAGTCATCTTCTATGAAACTAAAGTGATCCGAGAAATTGAAAACTCAATAATGCTTCAACTAAAACATTTTAGTTCTGATTTAACAGGTTGGAAAACAAAAGATGAAACGGTAGACTTCCCTTTAAAGGAAATTACAGAAAATAAAGTTACTTTTGAGGGCATGACATTTGAAAAAGTTTCTACCAATGAAATGACTATCGACGTCGCAATTAAAAATAAAAATCAAACGGTAGACACCGTAAAATTTAATTACAACAACTAACCCATGACCAAAGCTGCTTACCTCCTATTTGTTTTAACCCTAGTATGTAATTGTAAAAACAAACCGAAAACAGCCCCCGCACAGACAACCAATACTACAGCAACAACGGATCAAACCATTGCATCAACTAAAACTGAAAAGCAATTACGACATGTGTATAAAGCTAAAGATACCATTGTTATAGATGCCGTGGCTAACGATTCTGCATGGGCAAAAAGTACATGGTATGCTTTAGACCAAGTTTGGTTGGGAGATTCGCTTACCAAAGAGGATTATTCTGGCCGTTTTAAATTAAGTTGGACAGCAGATGCCCTCTATGTTTTAGCTGAAATACAAGATGATACCTTAATAGATACTATTAAAGATCCATTAGAACGGTGGTGGGATGACGACTGTTTAGAGATTTTTGTTGATGAAGATAATAGCGGTGGCGAACACCAATACAACCATAATGCCTTTGCTTATCATATTGCATTAGACGGGAATGTTGCGGATATGTCTACTGAAAAAATCGGGAAACTTTACAATTCTCATGTGGAATCTAAAAATAGAACTATAGGCAACACAACAATTTGGGAAGTAAAAATGGCCTTATATGACGATTCTTACAACGATAAGGGCACAAATACCCCAGTGGCACTAAGTGTAGACAAAAAAATAGGCTTTGCCATTGCCTACTGTGACAATGACAAAAGCCTAGAACGTGAGCATTTTATTGGCTCTATTCCTGTAGAAGGTGAAGATAAAAACAGAGGATGGATTGATGCTAATATCTTCGGGACCCTTCTTTTAAAAGATTAATTAATGTTTCGTTCTTATGATTGTTTTTACGCGCTCTTCTGCTGTAGTCACATTAGATAAGTTAATTGCAGTTTCAATTAAGGCCAAATGCGAATAGGCTTGTGGGAAATTCCCAAGTAAGCGTTTGGTCTTAAAATCTATATCTTCACTAAACAATCCTAAATGATTACTATAAGATAATAATTTTTCAAATTGCTCGGTGGCCTTTTGCTCTTCACCTATTTTATATAAACTGTTTATAAACCAGAACGTACAAATGGTAAATGAAGACGATGGTAAACCAAAATCATCCTTGGTTTTATAGCGGTATAACAATCCTTCGTAGCATAATTCGCGCTCAATAGCTTTAACGGTACTTACAAATTTAGGATGCTTAGCATCAATAAAACCATAAGATTCCATAAGTAACACAGAGGCATCTAAATCTTCTGAATGATACGCTTGGGTAAAGGCCTGCGCCTTTTCATTCCAAGCATTATCCATAATATCTTGCCTAATATCTTGTTCTAAGGCTTCCCACTTGGCTATTTTAGAAGTTTTCCCTAATAATTGAGCCACTTTTAAAGCTTTATCTACGGCGGTCCAACATAAAACTTTAGAAAATGTAAAGTGCTGATCGCCTTCTCTAAACTCCCAAATGCCTTTATCTGGCTCTCTCCAGTGCTTGCTCACCACCCAAACAATTCCTTTAGTCATGGTCCATAACTCTTCACCATTGTCAATATCATTACTAAAATTAACTAATAACTGATGAATTACATCCATTAATATCCCATAGATATCATTCTGCTTTTGCATGTAGGCTGCATTTCCAACGCGCACGGGGCTAGAGTTTTTATAGCCGGAAAGATGGTCTAAGGATTCTTCCGTTAATTTTTTCTCCCCACTAATGCCATACATAATCTGTAGTTTTTCATCCTTATCAGGCATGAGGTCAATAATAAACTGAAGATAACGTCTGGCTATATTTTTATGACCGAGTTGCGACATCACTTTAATCACCATAGAGGCATCTCTAATCCAACAGAACCTATAATCCCAATTTCTAACTTCACCTATTGTTTCTGGTAAAGACGTCGTTGCTGCTGCTAAAACTGCCCCCGTTTTATCATAACTCAGTAATTTTAAAGTCATAGCACTACGCGAAATTTGTTCATTAAATTTCTTATAAGTTGGGGTGCGTTCTAACCAATTTAACCAATAGACCTTTGTACGTTCATATTCTAGACTTGCATATTTTAAGTGCGGTACAAATAACTTTTCATTATAACCAACGAGGAAGAAATGGTCAGACTCCAGTGTTATGGTTTCAGCATTAATCACCGCCGTCTTATCGAGGTCGGTATATAAAAATAGAGTGTCGTAAGTATCTTCGTTATTTAAACTCACAATAAAATCGTCTTTAACATAAGTAGACGTTACCCCTTTGGCATATTCTAATTTAGGATCATAAGCCACTTTTAATTGTGGCGCTCCAGAGATATATTTAAGGTATCTTATAAATTCTGGAGGAGAATGGTAATCGCCATTGGGTTTATGATATCTCGGCATGAAGTCAATCACCTCAAAGACATCATTGCCTTTAGTAAAGCGCGTAACTAAAATGGCCGTATTTTCTTGATAAAACTGATCGGTGCTATAGCCCTCGTCTACCTTAAACCCAAAGCTTCCCCCAATGTTATCATCTAATAACTTTGCGAATACAGATGCAGAATCAAATTTAGGCAAACAACACCAATCAATAGACGCTTCTTTAGATATTAAAGCGGCACTTCTACAATTTCCTATAATTCCGTAATCTAAATTATTCATTAATTTTTTGATTTAAAATGATGATAAAAATTCTAATTTTTTTAAATTAACGAAAATCTTGAAAACCATCCAAAATATTATCATGAATAAAACAATAATAGTTTCTAATAGACTCCCATTACAAATAGCAATTGAAGAAGATAAACTAAACGTAACTCCCAGTGTTGGAGGACTTGCCACAGGAATGAAGTCCGTTCATGCCGATGGAAATGGTGTTTGGGTGGGATGGTCTGGTATTACTGATGAAGATTTAGATGAAGACTTAAAACCTAAAGTCAATGAAAAAATTGAAAACGCTAAATGTAAAGCGGTCGGACTTACAGAAGCCGATGTTGAAGATTTTTATTTAGGATTCAGCAATCGTACCCTATGGCCATTATTTCACTACTTCTTAGAATATACCAAATTTGAAACCGAACAATGGGACGCCTATAAACGGGTTAATGAAAAATTTGCTGAAGTAGTATTAGATACCATAGAAGAAGGCGATACGGTTTGGGTTCACGATTACCAATTACTTCTCTTACCGCAACTTATAAAGGATAAGAGACCAGATGTTACTATAGGATTCTTTTTACATATCCCCTTTCCTTCTTATGAGATTTTTAGAACGTTCCCATGGCGTCAAGAACTCCTAACCGGAATGTTAGGTGCTGATTTAATTGGGTTCCATACCTACGATTACGAACGTCATTTCTTAAGTTCTGTAAAACGTATTTTACGTCTCGATGTTAATTTTAATGAAATAACTTATCATGATAGAATTGTAAAAGTAGATTCGTTTCCAATGGGTATTGACTACGGAAAATTCTCAAATGCCGCATTAGTACATGATAATCCGGACACTAAAAAATCAGAATTACAAAAACGTTTAGATACCCACCTTAATGAAGGCGATGATCAAAAATTCATTTTAAGTATTGATCGTTTAGATTACACCAAAGGAATTCCAAATCGTTTACGAGCTTTTGAGCATTTTCTAAATACCTATCCACAATATAAGGAGAAAGTAAGATTGGTTATGCTTGCCGTACCTTCACGATCTAATGTGCCGCAATACCAAAAGCTAAAACGTGAGACCGATGAATTAGTGGGCCGTATTAATGGTGAGTTTTCTACGGTGAGTTGGACACCAATTTGGTATTTCTACAGATCCTTACCGTTTGAAAACCTTATCGACCTCTACACTTCATCAGACATTGCCTTAATTACCCCTGTTAGAGATGGTATGAATTTAGTCGCCAAAGAATATGTAGCAACACGCACCAAACAAGATGGTGTTCTTATTTTAAGTGAAATGGCCGGTGCTGCAAAAGAAATGAACGAAGCTATTTTGATCAATCCTAATAGCCTTGAAGATTTTGCCACCGCATTAGATAAAGCTTTAACGATGCCTTTAGAGGAACAGCAAAGCCGAATGAAAATCTTACAAAAACGCCTTAAAAGATATGATGTTGAGAAATGGGCTGAAGAATTCTTTAAAACCTTAGAAGCGACCAACCAAATTCAAGAAGTTGCCGTGTCTAAAAAGTTAAATGATACTGAGGAAGCCACTATTGTAGAACAGTTTAAAAACGCTAAAAACCGACTCGTTCTTTTAGATTATGACGGTACTTTGGTAGGCTTTAAAGATAATCCGCAAGATGCAAAACCAGATGCCAAACTGTTCAACTTATTAGACAAGTTTGAAAACCAGAATAATACAAGACTATGTTTAATTAGTGGTAGAGATAAAGCAACCTTTGAAGATTGGTACGCTCAAAAAGATTACGACTTAATTACCGACCACGGTGTTTGGATGCGCGAACATAAAGAATGGACGCCTTTAGAAATTCTGAAAACGGAATGGATGGCCAATATTAAACCTATTCTTGAAACCTTTGTAGACCGAACTCCAGGAACTTTTATTGAAGAAAAAGAATACTCTTTAGCGTGGCATTACCGTACCGCAGACCCTGAATTGGCACAAATCCGTACCTTAGAAATTAATACCGTCCTTACCAGTATGGTTGCCAATAATGAACTATCGGTATTACAAGGCAATAAAGTTATTGAGATAAAAAGTAGTAATGTTAACAAAGGAAGAGCGACGACTCAACTGTTACGAAAAGAAGATTACGATTTTATTTTAATTATGGGTGATGATTGGACTGATGAATACATGTTTGAAGCGGCTCCAGAGTTGGCAACGACCATTAAAGTTGGCTATGTGAAAACAAAGGCTAAGTATCAAATTAAAGGCCCTGAAGAAGTAAGACAACTCTTAGAAAAATTAACTTTAGATGCATAAACCATTATTAGTTCTAACCTTAGCTTTAGGTTTAAATTTAGGCACTCAAACCGATCCTAAAATTTATAATATCATTGATGCGGTATCAGAACAACGTCTTGAAAAAGACATCAAAACTCTTGCTGATTTTGGAACTCGACATACGCTGAGCGATACCGTTTCTAATACCAGAGGTATTGGGGCGGCCCGCCGTTGGATAAAATCGGAATTCGATAATATTTCTAAAGATTGTAACGACTGCTTGGACGTCTTTTATCAAAACAATTTTGTTGAAAAAGGTCGTAATCAACGTATTGTTAAAGACGTTAATGTCGTTAACGTCGTTGCAATACAACGTGGTACTACCTACCCTAATCGTTATATTATAATGAGTGGGGATATTGACTCTAGAGTGACAAACCCTAACGATTATACCTCCGATGCTCCGGGCGCCAATGACAATGCCACAGGAATGGCAGGTGCTATGGAAGCCGCCCGAGTGCTCTCAAAATATCAATTTGAAAATAGTATTATTTATGTGGGACTTTCAGGCGAAGAGCAAGGTTTATTTGGCGGACAAGGTTTAGCCGCTTACGCTAAGGAACAGCAATGGGAAATTATCGGAGTGTTAAATAACGATATGATTGGTAATATTTCAGGCGTAGATGGGGTTATAGACAATAGAACATTCAGAATTTTTTCTGAACCCATAACCACAGCAGAAACTGATCCTGAACGTTTAGCGCAACAAGCCACGGCAAGACGCTTTTATGGTGGTGAAGTGGATGGCGTATCGCGTCAATTAGCACGTTATGTTTATAAAACGACAAAAACCTATATGCCAGAAATGAACCCTATGCTCGTTTACCGACTAGATCGTTTTGGGCGTGGTGGTCATCATAGACCTTTTAACGATGCGGGTTTTCCGGGACTGAGAATTATGGAAGCTCATGAAAACTATACACAGCAACACCAAGATCTTCGTATTGAAAATGGTATTGCCTACGGAGATACCTTCGAGCATGTTAATATTCCTTATTGTAAAAAATTAACGACGGTAAATGCGATTACTATGGCAAGTTTAGCTTCTGCCCCACCTTCACCAAAAACAGTTAGTATTGGCGGTATTGTAGAAGCGTCAGCAAAATTAAAATGGTCTAAAGTCGAAGGTGCTAAGGGTTATAAAATTTACTGGAGAGCAACCACCTCGCCAACCTGGGATCACAGCCGCTATGTAGAAGATGTTACTGAGTTTACCTTAGATGGTATTGTTATTGATAACTACTTTTTTGGTGTTGCAGCTGTAGGTGCCAACGGACACGAGAGTGTCGTGGTCTTTCCTAATAAAATTTTAAGATAAAAACAGCCCCCAAATTTCATCACTTAATTACGATTCGTATCCCCTTATGAAACCTATTATTTTTACACTTTTCATCGTATTATCCGTTACCTTTGGTCATAGTCAAGGACTCTTAACAGATAAAACTAAGTTTACACATCAAGATACGTTGCGGGGAAGTATAACTCTAGAGCGAGAATGGTGGGATTTAACCTATTACCATCTCGATGTCGAAGTGCAACCTGAAACAAAATTTATTTCAGGAAAAAACAGCATTCAATATAAGGTTTTAAAACCCTATCAGGTACTTCAAATTGATTTACAAACACCTTTAGAAATCACTAAAGTCCTTCAAGATGGTAAAGTATTACCTGTTAAAAAAGATGGTAATGCACACTTTATCACATTAGAGCGACCTCAAAACACAGGCGATATAAACACCTTAGACGTTTTTTATAAAGGACATCCTAAAGAAGCAAAACGTGCCCCTTGGGATGGAGGCTTTTCTTGGAAAAAAGATCATAATGGCAAAGATTTTATTGCCACCTCTTGTCAAGGTCTAGGCGCTAGTGTTTGGTGGCCAAATAAGGATCATATGTACGACGAGGTGGATAGTATGCTTATAAGTGTTACCAATCCTAAAGGGCTTACCAATGTTTCTAACGGCCGCTTACGAAAACTTGTAGATAACGGTGATACAGTAACCTCGCATTGGTTTGTAAATAATCCGATTAATAACTACGGCGTAAACATCAATATTGGAAATTATGCTAACTTCTCTGAGGTATACAAAGGTGAAAAAGGGGATTTAGACATGAATTACTATGTTTTAAGAGAGCATTTGGAAATAGCAAAAGTACACTTTAAAGATGCGCCTAAAATGATGGAAGCGTTTGAGTATTGGTTTGGACCATATCCTTTTTATGAAGATAGTTTTAAGCTGGTAGAAGTACCTTATTTAGGCATGGAACACCAAAGCTCTGTGACCTATGGGAATCAGTATAAAAAAGGCTATTTGGGTAGAGATTTATCGGGAACAGGTTGGGGATTAAAATTTGATTTTATTATTATTCATGAAGCTGGGCACGAATGGTTTGCTAACAATATCACCAATAAAGACATTGCTGATATGTGGATCCACGAAGCCTTTACCTCCTATTCTGAAAACCTCTTCTTAGACTATTACTACGGCAAAGAAGCTGCAGCAGATTATGTGATTGGAACCCGTAGGAATATTCAAAATGATCGCCCTTTAATTGGGGTGTATAATGTTAACCATGAAGGTTCTAGTGATATGTATTATAAAGGTGAAAATTTACTGCACACCTTACGTCAATTAGTAGAAGATGATGATAAATGGCGCCAAATCTTACGAGGATTAAACTCGGAGTTTTACCACCAAACCGTGACCACGCAACAAATTGAAGACTACTTAAGTGAACAAACAGGAATCGATTTAACAGCTTTTTTTAATCAATATTTAAGAACAACTAAAATCCCGACTTTAGAATATGAAATAAAAAAGGGAGCATTAAAGTATCGTTGGACAGCCATTGTTGATGGTTTTGACATGCCTATAAAAGTTCTTATTGGCGATAAAGAACAATGGATTTATCCTAAGTCAGAATGGAAATCGCAATCCATAAAGTCGAGTACAACACCATTAGTTATTGACCGAAATTTCTATGTTAATTCAAAAGAAATAAGAAAATAACTCTAAAATTGACTTAAGCTAGACAACGCACTCAACTGAATTCAGTAAGAATAAAAAACTGAGAGGTCTAAAATAAAAGATTCCCGCTTTCTCGGGACCTAAGCATGGAGTTACCTGAATTATATTTTGAATCTGACACGGAATGGCGTGCATGGTTACACGACAATCATGCTTCGGCTAAAGGATTGTATTTAATTTTTTATAACGTTAATCACGAAAAGAAATCAATGCGATGGGAAGAAGCCGTTAAAGTTGCGCTTTGCTATGGCTGGATTGATGCTACCGTAAAAAGTTTAGGCAAAGGAAAACGCCGTCAGTACTTTTGCCCTCGGAAACCCAAAAGCGTTTGGAGTGCCGTAAACAAAAACTACGTTGTAGCGCTGCAACAAAACAATTTAATGCATTCTAGTGGACTTAAAGCTATAACTCTTGCTAAAGCCAATGGCAGTTGGACCGCTTTAGATGATGTGGAGCAAGGTGTGATCCCTGATAATCTTCAGCGTGCTTTTGATAAAAACAAAAACGCTTACTCCAATTTTAACAAGTTTGCTCCGAGTTACAAAAAAGGATATCTCTACTGGCTTAACCAAGCCAAACGTGAGGATACCAAACAAAAAAGAATCGCAGAGATTATAAAACTCTGCGATGCTAATATTAAAACTCGTGGTAATCGGTAGGCTGATACCTCAATAGATTAAACCAGTAAAACCTATTGCCTCACCCCCTTGTAGTCTTTAACTCAAGGCTGTTTTTTCAACCAGATTCTATAACTTATAAGCCACTGATATAATTTCCGTAAGGATCTTGAAACTGCATTCCTTTAGAATAGCGGTATTTACTCAGTTTTTTGTACTGTGTTAATCCCCATAGAATAAATTCTTTTTCAAAATAAACATCCTTCGGATCTATTTCGGGTTGATAATCTGCAATAAGCACATCTAGTGGAGGAACTTCATCTAATTTAGCCTTATATGTTGCATCATCAAATTCATTTAGCAATTCGAAACCATTACTATTGAAAAACCAAGAAATAAGATCATCATAAGGAGTTTCATCGCCATGCTTTTCAAGCTTTTCTACTTTAGGAAAATAGTTTGGGAACAGCGTTTTAACTGCAGCTTCCATTAAGGCGTTGGCCACAAAATCGGCACCCTCTTGCTCCCCTTCGTAAACCAATTCTACTTTCCCTGTAATGGCCGGAATAACGCCAAGAAAATCCGCTAAACGCACCGTAGTTTCACGGTCTCCAGAGAGTAAGGCACGACGTTCAGCCGTACTTAAAAGGTTTTCAAAAGCGGTAATACTCATACGCGCACTAACCCCACTTTTAACATCCACATACTCGCTTTCTCTAGCTTCAAAACTAATCTGCTCTAACAAATCCTTAGCTAATTCAGGTACATAAACCGATTCTGATTGTCGGGTATCTAATTGGGCTTCTTGGGCGGTAATGGTTCGGGCCGTTTCTACACGCTCTGGATAATGTGTTAAGATCTGAGAGCCTATACGATCTTTTAAAGGCGTTACAATACTACCTCTATTGGTATAATCTTCAGGATTCGCCGTAAAGACAAACTGCATATCTAAGGCTAAACGCAACTTAAAACCTCGAATCTGAATATCCCCTTCTTGCAGAATATTAAATAAAGCCACTTGAATACGAGCTTGCAAATCGGGCAATTCGTTAATCACAAAAATACAACGGTTCGCACGTGGAATCATACCATAGTGAATAACACGATCATCTGCATAACTTAATTTTAAATTGGCAGCTTTTATAGGATCAACATCTCCTATAAGATCAGCAACCGTGACATCTGGTGTCGCTAGTTTTTCTGCAAAACGGTCTTCTCTAGGCAACCAAGTAATAGGAGTATCATCGCCTTTTTCGGCAATTAATTCTACGGCATATCTAGATATTGGCGCCAAAGGGTCATCATTAATTTCTGAACCTTCTACAACAGGAATATAAGCATCTAAAAGTTGTACCATCATTCGCGCTAAACGGGTTTTTGCCTGTCCTCTTAGTCCTAATAAGTTAATATTATGACGCGATAAAATAGCACGCTCCAGCTCGGGAATTACCGTATTCTCATATCCGTGAATTCCTTGAAATGTGTTTTTTTTCTGTTTTATATTTTCAATTAAATTATCTCTTAATTCGTCTTTAATAGAC
Organism: Winogradskyella arenosi; assembly: GCF_003337305.1. Taxonomy (GTDB): domain Bacteria; phylum Bacteroidota; class Bacteroidia; order Flavobacteriales; family Flavobacteriaceae; genus Winogradskyella; species Winogradskyella arenosi. The sequence continues at coordinate 304,861 of NZ_QPJO01000003.1, forward strand.
TTTGATTGATAACCTGAGGCCTTCAATGCCCCTAATGTTTTTATAGCTTCTTTTTTCATATCTACTTTTATTGAGAAGAGCTCATAGAGAATAGCCGAAGTCATATCTCCCTTCTGTCCTCTTTATTCTCTGTTCTCTTTATTCTTTTTTCTTATTACTTCGTCTTTCTTCTTCCGACCTAGCCTTTAATTCTTTTCTTTCTATTGTTTTCGTAATCTTCAAAAATCATTTCTCCTAAGCCTTTCAATCCCGTGTAAAAGGCTTTTCCTCTATTGGCTTGGGTAAATGCCCTAACAAATTGCATTAAATACGGATCTTCAGCAATCATAAAGGTGGTAATCGGAATATGTAAACGTCTTGCTTGTTGGGCCATACCATAACATTTATTGGTAATATAAGGATCTAGTCCATTACTGTTCTTATAATACTGTCCGTCCGGTAAGCGTAAACAACTAGGTTTACCGTCAGTGATCATAAAAATTTGCTTATTGGTATTCCGTTTCCGTCTTAGCATATCCATAGCGAGTTGCAAGCCCGCAACCGTATTAGTATGGTAAGGTCCCACTTTTAAATACGGCAAGTCTTTAATTTTTATAGGCCAAGCATCATTTCCGAAGACCAAAATTTCTAAGCTGTCTTTAGGGTAACGCGTGGTAATCATTTCGGCTAAAGCCATAGCCACTTTTTTGGCCGGAGTAATACGGTCTTCGCCGTAGAGAATCATACTATGACTAATATCAATCATCAGCACGGTACTCATTTGGCTTTTATGAAGGGTTTCTTCAACCACTAAATCATCTTCCGTTAAACTAAAATCACCGAGACCGTTATTAATTTGCGCATTTCGAAGACTTTCGGTCATGGAGACCTTGTCTAAACCATCTCCAAACTGGTAGGGTCTAAAATCGCCGGTGTGTTCATCGCCTAAACCTATACCCTTGCTCTTGTGATTACCAGAACCACTACTTTTTATTTTACCAAAAATATGATCTAAAGCTTGTTGCCGTATAGCACGTTCCGTTTTTGCTGTAATAGTGATGCCACTATTTCCTGTTCCGTCCGGATCAATCTCTTCTTGAATGTAGCCTTTACGCTTTAAATCTTCAATAAAATCATCAATCGTATACTCTGGAGTGGTTAATTTATATTCTATATCGAGCTGACGTAGCCAGTCTATAGCCTCATCAAAGTCTCCTGAAGTATGCGTAATTAATTCCTTAAAAATTTCAAAAAGTTTATCGAAAGGCGATTGGTACGGGGCTTCATACGATTTAAAGACAAAGCCCGATTTGTTTAGTTTTTCTTTCATAGCGTTATAAAAATAACACTTTTCACGTTCCTAGTAAGACGTGTTAACATCAATTTAGAAGTTGATGCTCTTGATTTCTGTAAATAAGAACAGTTCTTATGTTGAAGAAACGGACTTTCACATTAAAAAGAAGCAGAATACAACCCTAAAAACAACGCTGTATCGTAGATTACTCCACACGTCTTAATCCGTCGAAATCTACAATTTTAACATGCTTTCCGGTGGTTGCGATTAAGCCTTCTTTTTTAAATTGCGATAGAATACGAATAGCAGATTCTGTAGCGGTACCCACTAAACTGGCATAGTCTTCTCTAGAAAGCACCACACTTACATAACCATCTTCATCCTTATCAAAAGTTTCATGTAAATAAGTTAAAACATCTGCGAGACGGCGTTTTACAGATTTCTGCGCCATATCTACAATAATATTATCCGCAACACGAAGTTCGCGCCCCATATCTTGTAACATATCTAAGGAAAAGCTCGCATTTTTGGCCAAATCATGAAGAACTTCATTCTTAGGAATAAAACACACTTCCATTTCATTGACAGCAATGGCCGTTAAATTAGAGACTTCGTCGGTAACCAAAGAGCGTTGCCCAATTAAATCGCCTCTAACAACCAATTTAACAATTTGGTCTTTACCGTTAGCGCTAAGTTTAGACATTTTACAAACCCCACTTTTCACACAATACACGCCATTTATATTGTCGCCTTCTTTAAAAAGGACTTCGCCTTTTTTAATGTATTTTGAAGTCTTACAGCCGGAAATCCGAATTAAATCATCTTTCTCTAAAGCTCTTAAAGAATTAAACTGTTTAATAATGCATTGGTCACACTTACTCATCGTCATAATAGATAGAAGTCAAAGTTATGGAAAACATGACAATTATCATAGGGATTAGATCTTAGTTTATAGACTTTTGTGCCGGTATAAATGAGCAAATAATAAAATGGAAAACAAAACTTGTTTTCACTGTGGAGATGACTGTGGACATCATCCAATAACATTTCAAGATAAATCATTCTGTTGTCAGGGATGCAAAACCGTTTTCGAGATTTTTAATGAAAACGATCTTACTTGTTATTATGATCTACAAAAATCACCTGGTGCGGTTCCTAAAGAAATTGAAGGTAAATATGATTTTCTTACCCAAGAGAACATCATTGATAAACTCACAGAATTTAGAGACGACAACTTAGAGATTACAACTCTTTATATTCCGCATATCCATTGCAGTTCTTGTATTTGGATCTTAGAAAACCTCAACAAATTAGATCCTAACATCACCGGATCGCAGGTCAACTTCGGCAAAAAAACGGTTAGAGTTACCTATAAAAATACCACCAACTTAAAATCTGTAGTCTTACTTTTAAGCGCTATTGGCTATGAACCTTACATCAGTTTAGATGATTTTAGTGCCGGTAAAAAAGAAATTAACCGTTCGCTTATTTATAAATTAGGCGTGGCTGGTTTTGGGTTTGGAAATATTATGTTTTTATCCTTTCCGGAGTACTTTGAGGTGAATGAGTTTTGGCTAGAACAGTACAAACCGTTGTTTCGCTGGCTTATGTTTGCGCTCTCCTTACCCATCGTATTTTACTCCGCACAAGATTATTTTATTTCGGCTTACAAAGGCCTAAAAGCAAAAATCTTAAACATTGACATTCCTATAGTTTTAGGTATTACTGTTTTATTTGTAAGGAGTACCATTGAAATTACTTGGGACTTAGGATCTGGATTTTTTGATAGCTTGGCCGGTCTTATTTTCTTCTTACTCACGGGAAAGTTTTTTCAACAAAAAACCTATGATTTCTTATCCTTTGAACGCGATTATAAGTCCTACTTTCCTATTGCCATCACTAAAATTAATCATGAAGGCTATGAGGAAACCATTCAGGTTTATGATATCAAAAAAGGCGATCGTATTCTTATACGGAATGAAGAATTGATTCCTGTAGACGGCATCCTTATTAATGGAAACGCAAAAATTGACTATAGTTTTGTTACCGGAGAATCGCAGACCTTACGCAAACACTCTGGAGATAAATTGTTTGCTGGCGGTAAACAAACCCAAGGCGTTATTGAAATGGAAGCCCTTAAATCGGTAGAACAAAGTTACCTCACGCAACTTTGGAGTAACGATGTTTTTAATAAAGATAAAGAAGAAGGCTTTACAAACATTACCAATAAAATTAGCAAGCACTTCACGCTAGCTATTTTAACCATATCGCTGATTGCTACGAGCTATTGGTTATTTAGAGACCCCAGTAAGGCGATGAATGTTTTTACTGCCGTTTTAATTATAGCCTGCCCTTGTGCCATTGCACTTTCCGCCCCTTTTACCTTTGGAAATCTTTTAAGGCTCTTCGGAAAACATAAGTTTTACGTTAAAAATGCCAGTGTTATAGAGAAACTCGCGCATATTAATACCATTATTTTTGACAAGACGGGTACCATTACCTCCAATAGAAAAAGCCATGCAAAATACGCAGGAACTGAACTTTCTGAGGAAGAACATCAGGTATTAAAAAGTTCGCTGCGTGGATCTAACCATCCGCTAAGCCGTACGCTCTATAGCATTTTAAAAGCCAATAATATTGAAACCTTAGATACGTTTGAAGAGCATATTGGAAAAGGTATTGTTGTACAACACAAGACCCTTAACATGAAAATTGGCTCAGCCAGTTTTGTGGGGAGTCCAGAAGAGCGTTCGGTATTAAACACTACAGTTCATGTTAGTAGCAATAATGTTTATAAAGGGAAATTCACCTTTTATAACAGTTACCGCAAAGGTGTTTCTAAACTTTTTAACACCCTCAAAAAGCATTATGATTTGGTGATTCTCTCCGGAGATAATGAAGGTGAACGCGAAAACCTAAAAAAATTACTTCCTGCAAAAACCAAACTTATTTTTAATCAAAAACCGGAGGACAAGTTAGAGTTTATAAAATACCACCAAACGGAAGGCGCCAAAATTATAATGATTGGAGATGGCTTAAATGATGCTGGTGCCTTAGCCCAGAGTGATGTTGGTATTGCGCTATCGGAAGACGTTAATGTCTTCTCCCCAGCTTGTGATGCTATTTTAGATGCTACAAAATTTAATACGTTGTATCAATTTATTAAAGCTTCTAAATCCGCTATAAAAATCATTCAATGGAGCTTTGTTCTGTCCTTCATATATAATGTTGTAGGACTTTACTTTGCCGTTACGGGACAATTAGAACCGGTAGTAGCTGCAATTTTAATGCCCTTAAGCTCAATTAGTATTGTGATATTCACCACAATTACCACTAACTTTTTAGGAAAGAAATTGAAATAAATAGGCAATATGATATTTATCATGTTTTTAAACCGGTATCAATACTAATTTTGAGCCGTAACTTCAGTAGGTATGAGTGTTATTTATATATTATTAACCATAAGCATTATTGTGGCTATCGGATTTTTTATTGCTTTTATCCTCGCGGTAAAAAGCGGACAATTTGATGACAGCTACACCCCATCGGTGCGCATGCTTTTTGAAGACGAACTGGTCAAAGAAAAACCAAAATCAACAAATAAAACCACTAAGACTAATTAATTATTATGGAAGTACAACAATTCTATTACGATAATAAAATCGTTAAAAATTTCCTTTATGCCACCATTTTTTGGGGTGTAGTAGGTATGGCTGTAGGATTACTACTCGCATTTATGTTTGTGTTCCCCAACCTTACCGATGGCATTTCATGGCTAAGTTTTGGGAGGTTAAGACCTTTACACACCAACGCTGTTATTTTTGCATTTGTTGGTAACGCTATTTTTGCTGGGGTCTATTATTCCACACAACGTTTATTAAAAGCCCGTATGTTTAACGACACCTTAAGTCAAATTAACTTTTGGGGTTGGCAAGCAATTATTGTGGCAGCGGCAATTACCTTACCTTTAGGGTATACCTCATCTAAAGAATATGCCGAATTAGAGTGGCCTATAGATATTGCTATTACTTTAGTTTGGGTCGTTTTTGGCTGGAACCTTATCGGAACCATATTAAAACGTCGTCAGCGTCACCTATACGTTGCCATTTGGTTTTACCTCGCTACGTTTGTTACGGTTGCCGTTCTTCATATTTTTAATAGTTTAGAACTACCTATTAGTGGCATGAAAAGTTACTCCGTTTACGCTGGGGTTCAAGATGCCTTGGTGCAGTGGTGGTACGGACACAATGCGGTGGCCTTTTTCTTAACCACTCCATTTTTAGGATTAATGTATTACTTTGTTCCTAAAGCGGCCAATAGACCGGTATATTCTTACCGCTTGTCAATTATTCACTTTTGGTCATTAATCTTTATATACATCTGGGCAGGACCGCACCACTTATTATATACAGCCTTACCAGAATGGGCGCAAAACCTAGGAGTTGCTTTTTCTGTAATGTTATTAATGCCATCTTGGGGTGGTATGATCAACGGACTTCTTACACTCCGTGGCGCATGGGATAAAGTTCGTACAGATCCGGTTTTAAAATTTATGGTTGTGGCCCTTACCGGTTACGGTATGGCAACTTTTGAAGGCCCTTTACTCTCCTTAAAAAATGTAAATGCCATTGGTCACTTTACAGATTGGATTATTGCACACGTGCACGTTGGAGCCTTAGCTTGGAACGGTTTCTTAACCTTTGGTATGGTCTACTGGTTAATCCCAAGACTATTTAAAACTAAATTATTCTCTACAAAATTAGCGAATGCACATTTCTGGATTGGAACCTTAGGAATTATCTTCTATGCTTTACCATTATACGTGGCTGGTTTCACCCAAGCGAGTATGTGGAAACAATTTAATCCAGACGGTACTTTAAAATACGGTAACTTCTTAGAAACGGTAACCGAAATTATGCCAATGTACTGGATGCGTGCTATTGGAGGAACCCTTTATATTATTGGTATGCTCATCTTACTTTATAATGTGGTAGCCACAATACAAAAATCTAAAGTTAGTGTTGAAGATGAATTAGCTGAAGCTCCTGCATTACAACGTGTTTCTAAACACAGAGTTGCTGGTGAAGGATGGCATAGTGTATTAGAACGTAAGCCTATTAAACTGACTATTTTTGCAACCATCGCTATTTTAATTGGTGGAATTGTTCAAATTGTCCCTACAATTTTAGTGAAATCAAACATCCCTACTTTAACCAGTGTAAAACCGTATACACCTTTAGAATTAGAAGGGCGTGATATTTACATCCGTGAAGGTTGTGTGGGTTGTCACTCTCAAATGATTCGTCCTTTTAGAAGTGAAGTAGAACGTTATGGCGAATACTCTAAGGCCGGAGAATACGTTTACGATCATCCATTCTTATGGGGAAGTAAACGTACTGGACCAGATTTACACCGTATAGGTGGCAAGTACTCAGACAACTGGCATCTTAATCACATGTACGATCCACAAAGTACCTCATCAGGTTCTATTATGCCATCTTATAAATGGTTGGTAAAAAATGAATTAGATAAGACGCAAACAGAAGCTAAAATGCGAGGTATGGTACAACTAGGCGTGCCTTATACTGAAGAGGACATTGCTAATGCACAACAGCAAATGACCACTCAGGGTACACAAATTGAGAAAAATTTATATGCTGATCCTGATTTTGAAGCGACTTATGAAGCAGATAAACAAAACGGAGGACCTGATTTTGTAGAAATGCGTGATCGCGAAATTGTAGCCTTAATCGCCTATTTACAACGTTTAGGAACAGATATTAAAGTGCAAGACATTGCTCCTGAAACCGCTAAAAATTAATTCACGATGTTAAAATTTGTAAAAAATCATATGGATAGCATTTCTGGAATAGAAATCTATCCCATCATATCACTTCTCATCTTTTTTGGCTTTTTTGTCATCTTATTCTGGTGGGTTGTAACAGCAAAAAAAGAATATATAACTAAGGTAAGTGATTTACCATTTGATAATAAAAACCAAACAGAACTATGAGAAATTTAACACCATCTTGGTTACGAGTTCCAATCCTATTTTTTATCATTTTCGGAATTGTAGAATACTTCGTTGAATCGGGTGATGAACCAGCATTTATAGCCCAACCTTTAATTGCTCTATTTCTAGTCTTAGTACTGTTAATTTTAATAGCTATTGAAGGGATTTCAAAATCCATAAAAAACGTCTTGTATCAAAGTTTAGATGCCGCCGGTAAAGCGCGTTTTGATGCTCGCGAGCAAGAGCCTTCAAAACTTATGCTATGGATCCAAAGTACCTACAAAAAAATGTTGGGATCTAAAGCTATAGAAGAAGAACATGAAATTATCTTAGATCATAATTACGATGGTATTAAAGAGTTAGATAATGATCTTCCGCCATGGTGGTTATATGGGTTTTATGCCTCAATTATTTTTGCAGTTATCTATTTAGTAAAATATGAAGTGTTTGATGGAGATAGCCAAATAGATGAGCTAAAAACGGAGTATGCGCAAGCAGCTATCGCAATTGAAGAATACAAAAAAACAGCTAAAGATCTTGTAGATTATAATACGGTTGAAGTCTTAACCGAAACTGCTGACCTTAACGCCGGAAAAAAGATATTTGAAACCAATTGTGTGGCTTGCCATAAAATTGATGGTGGTGGTGGTATTGGGCCTAATCTTAGCGATAACCATTGGATTTTAGGAGGTGGTATTAAAAATGTTTTTAAAACCATTTCTGAAGGTGGTCGTGATGGAAAAGGAATGATTGCTTGGAAACAAAGTTTAAAACCGGCAGAAATTGCTCAGGTTGCTAGTTATGTATTACAATTCCAAGGCACCACCCCTGCTGAGCCTAAGCCAGCAGAAGGTGATATTATTTGGGACGCAGAAACTGAAGAATAATTTAAACCTCCTATTGTGGAATCCTCAAAAAAAGAAGCCTTTAGAGATAGTATTGGCACGGTAACCGATGAAGGCAAACGCGCCTGGGTATATCCTAAAAAACCTAGCGGAAATTTTTACAGCTATCGTAAAATCGTCAGCTATGGTCTACTGCTCTTTTTATTGGTAGCGCCGTTTATAAAGGTAAACGGTAACCAGTTTCTATTACTTAATATTTTAGAACGTCGTTTTAATGTATTTGGGCTTCCTTTTTGGCCACAAGATTTTTACCTTGTCGTCATCTCAATGCTTATCGCAGTAGTGTTTATAGCACTATTTACAGTAAGTTTTGGTCGTGTGTTCTGTGGATGGATTTGTCCACAAACCATTTTTATGGAAATGGTATTCCGCCGTATTGAGTATTGGATTGAAGGGGATAGAAATAAACAACGGAAATTAGACAAGCAAAAGTGGAATGCAGAAAAAATTAGAAAAAAGGGCTTAAAATGGTTCATCTTTTTAATCATCTCATTCCTTATTGCAAATGTATTTTTAGCTTACCTCATAGGTAGCGATAAGCTTTTACGCTATATCTCTGAGAGCCCTTTAGATCATTTAGGCACCTTGTTGCCCTTGCTTATTTTTACAGCGGTCTTTTATTTTGTATTCGCTTGGTTTAGAGAACAGGTCTGTATTATTGCTTGTCCTTATGGACGATTACAAAGTGTATTATTAGATGAAAAATCTATTGTTGTAGCCTACGATCATAAACGTGGCGAAGCTGAGGAAGGACGTAAAAAGTTTAGAAAAAATGAAGATCGTGAAGCTTTAGGCCATGGCGATTGTATTGATTGTCTTCAGTGTGTCAATGTCTGCCCTACAGGTATAGACATTAGAAACGGAACGCAATTAGAATGCGTTAACTGTACCGCCTGTATTGATGAGTGCGACCATATCATGGAAAGCATAAATAAACCTAAAGGCCTCATTAGATATGCCAGTGAGAACGAAATAGAAAATAAAGCCAAATTTAAACTTACGGCAAGGATGAAAGGCTATATCGCCGTATTATCAATTCTAATCGGTGTATTTGTAGGCTTATTATTTCTAAGAAATGATGTTGAAGCTACAATTTTAAGGCTTCCAGGGCAGTTGTATGAACATAAAGCGAATGAAGTTATAAGTAATGTATTTACCTATAAATTGGTGAATAAAACTACCAAAGATATTGAAAACATTCACTTTAAGTTAAGAACTTATGAGGGCGATATTAAATTGGTATCTACTACAGATAACTTTATTGTACCAGCTCAAGATTTAGCCGAAGGGACTTTGTTTATAGAAATCCCGAAGCGCGAATTATCTGGTGATAAAAATAAACTGATTATTGAGGTCTATAGCAATGAGGAACTAATTGAAACTACTTCTGTTAACTTTTTAGGCCCCCGTAGTTATAATTAAAACCGTTAGTAAACGCTGTTATTAAAAGGTATTTTACTTTTAATGACAACAAATTGAAATACCTATCGAGCTTCTGAAAATTTTTAATTTCAGAATTAGATAACTTAAAATATGGAGATTCCTACACAGATGGGAAGATAAATTATGAAAATAAATTGGGGAACCGGAATTGTTGTTGCATTTATAGGCTTTATAAGCTTCATTATGTATTTTATCATTACCATGAGTGTCAATGACAAATATGATTTTGATCTTGTTACTGAAGATTATTACGGTCAAGAATTAGAATTTCAAGAGGATTTAAATAAAGAAGCTTTATCTAAAACTTTAGCAACAAATCTAAATTGGTCAAAGAATAGCGAAGGCCTTAGCATCAACTTCCCAAAAGACATCGATTATAATACCATTACAGGCACAGTGTTCCTATATAGACCATCTAATAAACAATTTGATTTTGAAATTCCAATTTCATTATCTAACCACAATTTGCTCATACCTGACAAACGTTTATTAGGTGGTCGTTGGAACATTAAAATTGACTGGAAAACAGCAGACAAAGCCTATATTTATAAAACCGAAATTATATACTAAATGTTAATATCGGCACTTATACTGGGGATGTTAGGAAGTTTACACTGCGTTGGGATGTGTGGTCCTATTGCATTTATGCTTCCTGTAGATCGTTCTAACTCGGTAAAAAAAATAAGTCAGATTGCCATTTATCATTTAGGAAGATTATTGGCTTACAGTATCATTGGCCTCTTGTTTGGTCTAGTAGGAAAAAGCCTTTACATTTTCGGGTTTCAACAACAACTCTCTATTGCTATTGGTATTTTAATGATTGTCGTGGTTTTATTACCACAGCGCATCATCGGTAAATACCAACTTTCAAAACCGTTATACAAATTAATAGGAAAGGTAAAATCTTCCTTAGGGCAAGCCCTTAAAAAGAAAACTGCAGACACATTTTTAACTATCGGTTTTCTAAACGGTTTTCTCCCCTGTGGTCTTGTGTATATGGCTGTTTTTGGAGCCGTAGCAACGGGAAATTTACTCCAAGGCAGTTTGTATATGCTTTTATTCGGACTCGGAACAATCCCATTAATGACCACAGCTATTTATTTAGGAAAGTTCTTAAATAGCAACATTAAACAACGCATTCAGAAAGTCATTCCCGTTCTGGTAATGGTTATCGGCGTGCTCTTTATTCTTAGAGGATTAGGTTTGGGTATTCCTTACATTTCACCTGCTCCTATTACAGAAATGGCCACCAGTACTATGGAATGTCATTAAAACCACACCAAGGGTTTTTACCGCTTTAATTTTTAGACCTTAGCGTTACTTTAAAAATTTTAGGGTTTTTACAAAAATAATGCTTGTAATAGGAGTCTACTTGCAATGCATAAGTTATTTTTAGGGTATAAAACTAACGTTATCAATAGCTATAATTCCCATGAAGATTTTATACATACACGGCCTAAACAGTTTACTGAGTCTCGAAAAACGACAAATTTTAGAACAATATGGCGACGTTTTTGCCCCAACCCTTAATTATAAAGAAAACCCAAATGCTATTGCAGATATCATCGCTCAGTATGCAGACCATAGCTTCCAAGTGATTATGGGAAGTAGCATGGGTGGTTTTGCTGGATTTTATGCCTCTAACCATTTTAAATGTCCAGCCTTACTTTTTAATCCCGCCTTATCAAAACGACCGGTAACACAACAGATCCCAGAAACGCTTAAAACCATAACGCATTTTAAACAACTCGTTTTAGGCACCGAAGACGAAGTCGTCAATCCAAAGGATACCCTTCAGTTTATAGCCAATCTTATAGACCAACAGCCTCAAATAACATTGCACCTTAAAAATAAATTAGCGCACCGTATTCCTTTACCGGTTTTTAAAGCGGAAGTAGAAGCTTTTTTCAACACGCTATAATCATCATTCATCTAAAATCCTTTTATTTATGAAACATATGCTTCTCACCTGGCTTTTGGCACTCTCGTTTTTAACAGCCACGGCTCAAGATATTAGTGTTGAAAAATCGACCTACGGTATTCAAGTTGGATTTTTTGGTGTGTATGGACATAACGAATCACGCTTATCTAATACCATTGCCTTGCGGAGTGAATTGGGCTTAGATGCTGCTATTTACAGTAACAATTTTGCAGGCAGTAGAAAATTTGTCTTAGTTCCGGCTTTAACATTGGCACCACGTTGGTATTATAATCTAAAAAAACGGGTGTCCAAGTCGCGACGTATCGATGGCAATAGTGGAAATTTTATTGCCATAAAAACCAGTTACCATCCCGATATGGTTATAGGCCATTTAGATGACAACGTTAATTTTATCAGTGATATTTCAATTATTCCTACCTGGGGCATCCGTAGACATATAGGACAACATTTTACATATGAAACCGGAATTGGAATGGGCTTTATCCATTTTTTTGAAGAAGATAATGTCTACCTTTCTAGCACGAGTGGATTAGCGCTTAATTTGCATTTAAGAATTGGATACCGTTTTTAAACCTAAAACTCCACAGAAAAGAAGTTAATGCTCAAGGCTCAAAACGCCTTTTAAAATAGAGGTGTCTTTTCTAAAAAAACGCCAAAACCCTGCAGCTTTGGCGTTTTTAACACGATGTTAAAATAAAACACTAACTATGAACACCGTTAATTAGAACTTAAATGTCATTACCGGTAAGGTTGAATGGTTGGCAATATCTTCAGAAACGCTACCTTCAAAAAAGTGAGATAAGCCTTTTCTACCGTGAGTTGCAACAGCAATCAAATCGGCACCAATAACATTAGCAAAATGTAATATGCCTTGTTCAATGGTGTAATCGGAAACCACATTAATTTCATTTAATAATTTTAAATCGCCTTCGGCACGTTCCAAAAATTTAGAGACACGTTGATCTATCTCTGATGAACTATTAAAATTACCATCGGGAGAATTCACGTAAACTAGGTGCATCTTAATGCCTAAATTTTTAAACGTTGCCTTAGCCTTCTGATAAGGTGCAATAGCATCTTCAGAAAAATCACAAGCAAAAACTCCATGTTCAAACTCCAACAGAATAGGATTATGCTTAATAACCAATACTGGCACATCAGAATAGCGTACAACTTTCTCGGTGTTAGAACCTATTAGCACTTCTTTGAACCCACTTGTGCCTTGAGACCCCATTACTATAATATTGGCCTCATACGTTTTAGCCACTTCATTAACTTCACTCCAAACTTTAAAGTGTTTAATAACGGGCTTAACCTTTACCTCTTTTAAATAAGGTTTGTCTAAAAATTTATCAAACTTTTGTTCTGCCAGCTTTATAAAATAAAGCGTTTCTTGGTGTAAGGCTTCATTGGCAGACGATATTATTGTATTAGACAACTCTAGCATATGCAAAACAATCAATTCTGCCCCATGTTTCAAGGCTAAACTTGCCGCAGCTTCTAGGGCAAATTCTGATTGTTCAGAAAAATCAACAGGTACAATAATTTTGTTCATTTTTTCAGATTTTAAATGGTCATAGAAAACAACTGTGTTTCTGGCTTTTTGCGTTGTAATAACAAATCAAAAGCCATACATATATTTCTTATAAATGGTTTTCCTTTTTCTGTTACGAGGACTTGTTGGGGTTTAAACACGAGTAAGCCATCGTGTTCAAATTCTTTTAATTTAATAAGGACTTCAGGCAAGGCATCAAACTGTAAGGCATCATCCTTCCACTCCGTTTTAAAATGACACATTAGATTAAGAATGTGTTTTCTAATTACTAAATCCTCATCATTTAAAATATGGCCTTTAAAGACTGGGATAATTCCATGCTCTAATAAGTGGTAATACTCTTGGTTAGATTTTACATTTTGCGCAAAACCATACCAACTATCACTAATAGACGAGACGCCTAAACCTATCATTACGTGCGTCTTTGAAGCGGTATAACCCATAAAATTACGATGTAGCTCTTGGGTTTCCATAGCCTTATACAAGCTGTCTTCTTTTAATGCAAAATGGTCCATTCCTATCTCTACATATCCCGCCTGCTGTAAACGTTGTTTTCCGGTTTCATATTGCTGACGTTTTGATGCTGGTGATGGTAAATCGGCATCACTAAACCCGCGTTGGCCATTACCTTTAATCCATGGCACATGAGCATAACTATAAAAAGCAATTCGGTCTGGCCTCAATTCTTCGGTTTTGTTAATGGTTTCTATAACATCGGCTTCGGTTTGAAAAGGAAGACCAAAAATAATATCGTGCCCTACAGAGGTATAACCAATGGCTCGTGCTAAGTCTGTGGCACGCTTCACGTTTTCAAAAGGTTGTACTCTATTGATGGCCCTTTGAATGGTTAAATTATAATCTTGAACCCCGTAACTCACTCGTCTAAATCCTAAATCGAATAAAGTTTGAAGATGGGCTTCAGTCGTATTATTAGGATGTCCTTCAAAACTAAACTCATAATTATCGGCAAGATCTGAAGCCATTAATAATTCAGAAATTAACAAATGTAGATGTTCAGGAGAAAAAAATGTAGGTGTACCGCCCCCTAAATGCAACTCTTTAATTTTAGGCTTGCCTTCTAATACATCCAAATACAAGCGCCATTCTTTTAAAACGGCCTTGATGTAAGGCATCTCAACTTCATGACGTTTGGTAATGCGTTTATGGCAACCACAAAAGGTGCAAAGACTTTCACAAAAAGGCAAATGGAGATAGAGACTTATCCCTTCTTTGTCATTATGCTCTTCAAAAGAACGTTTTAAAGACGCTTTCCATTGCACTAGAGAAAACGCTTCGGTATTCCAATAAGGAACCGTAGGATAACTCGTATAACGAGGTCCTGATACATTATATTTATCGATTAACGACTGACTCATTTTTATTCAAATTTCAGATGTAAAATTAGACGAATCGCCAACCGTAAACTATGATAATTATCATAATCAAAAAATCATAGCATTGAAGAATCACAAAGAGCTTGCTTTACACTATAGAACTACTTAACTTTACTCAAAATTAAATTTAAGTCATGAAAAGCACAAAATTTTTAGCAGTATTGGTTATTCTTACCTTAGGATTAACATCTTGTAAAGAAGAAAAAAAAGAAGTCAAAACAGAATCGACTGAGACGATAGATAATGCGGTTAAATACGTTATTAAACCCAATGCCACTTCTGTAAAATGGACGGCTTATAAAACCACTGAAAAAGTTCCTGTAGGTGGTGAATTTTCAACTTTAAATTTTGATGCTAAAGAAGGAGCAACACCTCAAGAAGCTTTAAATAATTTAGAATTTGCAATTCCTATTGAAAACCTTTTTACTAAAGATGAGTCTAGAGATTTAAAAATAAAAACTTCTTTTTTCGGTAGCATGTTGAATACTGAATTTATAAAAGGTAAAATAAAATATATTGATAATGCTTATGTAGCATCGATTACAATGAATGGTGTTACTGCAGATTTACCTTTAGAGGTTTCAATTACAGATGAAAGACGTGTGAGCCTAAAAGGGGTTATGCAGTTAAAAGACTGGAATGCATTAGGTGCCTTAGAAGCTTTAAACAAAGTGTGTTTTGATCTTCACAAGGGTGCAGATGGTGTAAGCAAAACTTGGGAAGAAGTTGCTATTGAAGTAAATACGTATTTACGTGATAAATAAGGAAAGTTTTTAAGCTGTTGTTTTACATACGCACGTAAGACAATTACCATATGAACTAACTTTTTTTTCGATTGAGTTCTTAAAACTTTGCGTACTTAATTAATTTGGGATTGCTGTTAAATCATATTTAATAGCAGTCCCATTTTTAGTAATGGGGCTGTACAGCGCAATTATTAACGCAACATAAAATAAGAACACTCATGAAAAATTTAAAATTTTTAATCCTCGGTCTTTCCGTGATTGTAGCAACCGCATGTAAAGACAACAAGAAAGACAATGAAACGGTACAGGAAACTGAAGTTGAAGTTATTGAAACCCCAGAAAAGACGGCAACCAAAATATCGGTAACTCTAGCGCCAAAGAGTGATAGTGATGTTTCAGGAACAATCCACTTTACTCAGAATGATGATAAGGTCACTATGGAGGGAACCGTTACCGGTTTAGAAGAAGGTAAGCATGCCATTCACATTCACGAAAAAGCCGATTGCTCTGCTGCAGACGGGACCTCTTCTGGTGGGCATTGGAATCCTACAGGACAACCACATGGCGCATGGGGAGACGAAGCCGGTTATCATAAAGGCGATATTGGAAATTTAGAAGCCAATGCTAACGGACGTGCAACAATTACTAAAACAACGGACGAATGGTGTATTGGATGTGGTGATCAAACCAAGGATATCTTAGGGAAAGCCGTTATTGTACATGTTGGT
This sequence comes from Winogradskyella arenosi, assembly GCF_003337305.1. Lineage (GTDB taxonomy): Bacteria > Bacteroidota > Bacteroidia > Flavobacteriales > Flavobacteriaceae > Winogradskyella > Winogradskyella arenosi. The sequence goes on from NZ_QPJO01000003.1 coordinate 320,860, forward strand.
GTCGATGATTTTAAATCGCAACCTTCAGGTGATGCAGGCTCTCGTATAGGCTGTGCTGGAATTATAGAATAATTGTAGTACATTTACAATAAAAAAACTAATTGTTAGAACAATTGCGGTGATTTTCTTCCCCATTCTGCGAAAATTCTAAGAAAATGACCTAGCAATGGAAGTAGAACTCCTAGTAAAACAATTTCAAGATAAAAACCATAGCGCCTTCGAGGCGCTTTATGGTATGTATAGTAAAAGCATACACGGTATTATTTACAATATTGTTAAAGACAATGCCATCGCAGACGAAATTACGCAAGATGTGTTTATAAAAGCATGGCACAAATCAGAGACTTACTCGTCTAAAAAAGGGCGCTTTTTTACATGGATTCTCAATATTGCGCGCAATGCAGCAATAGATAAAACAAGGTCTAAAGCCTTTAAACAAAAGAGACAAAACCTTAGTGCCGATAATTTCGTAGATATTATAACCAGCCATGATAATTTAGACCACAGTACCGATGCCATTGGCATTAAAAATTTTGTAACCCAATTAGGTGAAAAATGTAAAGCTGTTATTGAACTCCTTTATTTTAAAGGTTTCACTCAAAAAGAAGCTTCAGAAACGTTACAAATGCCAATTGGTACGATTAAAACGAGAAATCGGAACTGTATACAACAATTAAGAGAGATGGTATTATAATATGGATATTAAAGCATACATAGAATCAGGGATTTTAGAATTGTACGTTGCAGGACAACTTTCTGAAAACGAAAATCAGGAGGTTTATGAACTGTTACGACAACATCCGGAGCTCCTACAGGAAGTTTTAGAAATTGAAGCGGCTGTGCTTAAGCTTACCGCGGCGGCATCACCAGGTGCTCATAGTTTTGAAGCAATTAAAGCCAACTTAAAAGACGCTAACAATCCTAAAGTGGTGAAGTTAGCTCCGAGAAAAACCAATTGGTTGGCTTACACCGGATGGGCAGCCTCTATAGCCTTGGCGGCAGGTTTCTTTTGGACCTTAAATCAGAAAAACGATTTAGAGCAACAACTACAAACCGCAGATATTGAAAACCGTTATTTAGAAACTCAGATTGAAACCGCAAAATCTGATTTGGCAACCACTAAAAATTTATTAGACATCCTTAGAGATCGAGATATTATTAGCGTACCCTTGGGAGGCCAAGGGAATTATGCTTCAAGTTTCGCTAAAGTCTATTGGAACAAATCGGATAATACCATCTATCTAGATGCTGAAGGTTTACCCGACGCCCCTGAAGGTAAGGTATGGCAGGTTTGGTCATTAACTTTAAATCCTCTGACCCCTACTAGTTTAGGGACCATTGACGATTTTAATAGCGATACCAATAAGATTTTCACTATGGCTAATGCTAATGAGAGTCAAGCCTTTGGAATTACTTTAGAACCAGAAGGCGGAAGCGAATCACCAACCATGGAACAACTTTATACGCTAGGTGTTGTAGAGGTCAACCCTTCCTAAACCGGATAAATACAATAAAAAAAAGCCAACTAATAGAGTTGGCTTTTTTTTATTTTTATAACACATACAGAACGTTTTATACAAAAAAGCTCCACCATTGGTGAAGCTTTTATGGGCTGTAATAGCGTTTTATTATTGGATAACTAATTTCTGAGTCATTTTGGTTGTGCCTCCTTTAAACTCTAAAATATAAACCCCTGTTTGTAATTGAAGTGCTACAGTTTGATCGCCTACTTGTAGTTTTCTTTTCGTAATTAACTTACCATCTATCGTATAGATATGCATAACGTTAAAAGTGGTATTACCCGCAATATTTAAAACATCGGTAGCAGGGTTCGGAAAAACTTGTAGGGTCTGAGCCGCAACATCATCAACACTTAAAAATCCACAATTCACAGGATCAAAAGTTACTAAACCTAACGTTGAAATATCATTCGCATGAACAATTACAGCTTCAGCATCGGCTAAAGTATTCGGTGTATTTTCTTCATCCCAACAGTTATTCATTGCCATAAGCGCATTCCCCGTATTGTTATAAAGCGCATAGGTTGTTCCGCCATTTCCATTTTCTGAAAATACATTTTGTCCCACATTGTCTACACCATCACCTAAATTAATAGACGCTTCATCAATGACGGTAATTCCCCAAAGGTTACGTCTAATTTCATTTCCGCTAGCTATAACGTTCATCGTTGCTGAAGGCGAATTAAGTGAGATCCCACTTCCTCCTAAATTAGGACTTCCTTGGGTATCATTATCTTCAATAATATTGTTTCTAATATAAGCAAACGAATTGCCTCCTAATATAGAGATCCCGTAACGGTTGTTGTTGATAATATTATCATCAATAATAGCATTAATGGTAGCTCCGAAAAAGTTAGACACGGCAATAGCGCCAACCTGATCTAAGGCACGGTCTCCAATAATGGTATTCTGAATAATTTGTAAAGGTGACGATGCTAAGGTTGTCCCAAGGTTAATTTGAGGACGGTTGTTATTCGTTTGGTTATTTCCTTCAATATAATTATTAAAAATATAAGGTGATACATCACTATTGGCTCCAGAACTAATAGCTGGAGTATCATTAAAGGTGATGGTATTATTGGTAATCTGAGCTTGCCCTCTAGACAATGCGATAACCCCTCCTGTTGCAGCACCCGAAACATTATTTGTAATTAAACAATTATCAATACTAAAGGTTTCTGTAAGCACACGAAGTCCACCACCATACTGAATTGTGGCATTAGAAATGGTGATAACTGAAAGTTGCTCAAAACGGAAACCTTCGTACGGCATCGCAGGATCAATAGCGGTAAAAACAACATTATCAGCGCTAACGGTAAAGTTCCCCGATACGCTGATTAAAACATCAGCACCAATTTCAATTGTAGCATCTGATGCAATCAACAGGGCATCGGAAGCCGCAATGCTCAAATCATCCGTTAGGGTGTAAACACCATCGGAAACTGAAAGGGTTGATGGACTTAAAGCCACCAAATCGTCTAAGCTATAAGTTACACCTGTATCAGGTGTTGTGTAGCCTTGTGCCACGAGCATACTTATGATACCAAAGTTTGCAAAAAGAGTAAGTAATAGTTTTTTCATGTTTAAAATTGATTTTTTAGTGCCTCTAAATTAAAGGAATTATCAATGCAAACGAAATTAGATCCCTATTTTTATAAGAAAACGATTACAAAATAAGCAGTCTTCGAGAAGTACGACTTCAGAAGCTTTGCTATAGTTCTTACTCCCCTAACCCTTGGTTATATATGTATAATTAAAGCCCATGACCGAGGGAATTATCTTGAAGATGTTAAATCATTTTAACGCTTTTCCTACAATTTAACAACTCTCGTAATGCTTTTAACAAACGGTATTAAAGTCACGTTAAGAGGCCTTTAAAATTCGATATCGACCTCATATCTTTTTATCTTAGTAGTGAATTCAATGAATAATAATTTTAAAAATAATATCACAAATGGAAAATTTAAATAAGAAGACCGTTGCAATTTTAGCAACAAACGGATTTGAGGAAAGTGAGTTAAAAGAGCCAATGCAAGCTTTAAAAGAAGCCGGAGCAGACGTTCATATTATCTCAGATGTTTCAGGTAAAATACGCGGGTGGGAAGACGGAAATTGGAGTAACTCCTATGATGTTGATAAAACTTTAGAAACAGCATCACAATCGGACTACAATGCCTTAATGTTACCAGGTGGGGTTATGAATCCGGATACCCTACGTCAAAATAAGGATGCTGTAAATTTTGTAAAATCCTTTTTTGAACATAAGAAGCCTGTTGCAGCAATTTGCCACGCCCCTTGGTTATTAGCAGAAGCTGATGTGTTACAAGGACGAAAAATAACATCTTACGCCTCTATTAAGAAAGATTTGATTAATGCAGGAGCCGAATGGGAAGATAGCGAAGTGGTTGTAGATCACGGTTTAGTAACGAGTAGAAATCCTAACGATTTACCAGCATTTAATGCAAAATTAGTTGAGGAAGTTTATGAAGGTAAGCATCAAATGCAAACGGCGTAAACCTTTGATATTTATAAAATAAAAAAAGCGAACTTTAAAAGTTCGCTTTTTTTATGTCCGTACTCAACCGTTAAGCTAAGTAGTATGGTTAAGGGGTCTTATTTTGTCCCCATTAATTCAACATCAAAGACTAAGGTTGCATTAGGAGGAATAACGCCACCAGCACCAGCAGCACCATAAGCCAAATCACTTGGAATCACAAAACGTGCTTTATCACCAACGCTTAATAAACAAATTCCTTCATCCCAACCTGGAATCACTTGACCTACTCCAACTTGAAAATCTAAAGGTGAATTTCTTTTATAAGACGAGTCAAAAACAGTACCATCTGCTAACTGTCCTTTGTAGTGTACAGAAACCATATTTCCTTTTTCTGCTTTTTTACCCTCTCCTTTTTGGATAATTTTATAACGTAAACCAGAAGCTGTTTCTTCAAAACCTGCAGCTAATTTATCTAACTCTGCTCTTGCAGCTTCACGCTCTGCAGCAATACGCTTTTCGCGAGAACCTTCAAAAGTTCTAAAAGCTTCAACCGCGTTAAAGTTTTCAGCAGCATCACCTTGTCTTACTATTTCTAAGCTTTCAATCTGATCGCCTTGAGCGATAACATCAACAACATCTTGTCCTTCAACAACATTTCCAAAAACAGTATGCTTGTTATCTAACCAGTCTGTTGCAACATGTGTAATATAAAATTGACTTCCGTTAGTTGCAGGACCAGAATTAGCCATGGCTAAAACTCCAGGACCGCTGTGTCTTAAATCAGGATGAAATTCATCATCAAACTTATACCCAGGATTTCCGGTTCCGGTTCCTTGTGGACATCCCCCTTGAATCATAAAATCTGGAATAACTCTGTGAAATTTTAAACCATCATAATAAGGTGTCCCTTGTGGCTTTACTGCGTTTTCTAAATTCCCTTCTGCTAAGGCAACAAAGTTACCCACTGTTCCAGGAGCTTTTTCAAACTCTAAATTTACTAATATCTCACCTTTTGAAGTGTTGAATTTTGCGTATAAACCGTCTTGCATTGTGTGTGTTTTTATTTAAAGCTGCAAAGATAGTGAATTGAAAGTTGAATACATAAGGCAATAAGTTTAAAGACGCTAATTAAAAATCGATCCCTAAGCATCAGTTTAAGTAACATTTAAATTGAAGCGTAGTGAAGATTTATAGGTTGTATCGAGAACCGTTTAAACCCACCTCATATAAATCACTGCTCCCTAACTGAAAAACAAATCCCTTTTTTAATATATTATATCGAAAAGACTATGTACCAACCATGGTTCTCGATACACCTCCTACGTCGGCACTCGAACTGACGAAAAAGTACAAGACAACCACAAGAAACAATCAAAAAACCACAACCACCCCGTCAGTTCGAGTGACATTTAAATCGAAGCGAAGCGAAGATTAAAATGGTGTATCGAGAACCTCAAAAATTGGGCAAGTAAATTAATAATCTTAGTTTTGAAAAAAACTAAACAATGGCATTTTCAATAGCACAACTTTTCGGTAATAAAACTTCTAAATCTCAAGATTCTATTGAAGCCATTATAAATGATGTCGAAAACAACCCATTCGGAGTTGCCGAAACAAACGTTTTATTTGCAGGACTTAATGAATTAGGAGGCTACTACTTTTTTCAAACCGTAATTGTTGGTGACTTAAATGTAAAATGTAAAAAAGGAGCACAGCTAACGTTCATTGGTGATGGTTTTAAACTGAAACTCGAAGCCGATATGCCTGAGTTTGAATCTGAAAGTTCAGACGTTAAAGGACGCTATGTCACTAAAATCGATTTTCAGATGGAACAAAGTGACGTTGAAAAATTAGAAATAGCCACTTTACAAAAAATTCAATTGAAAGTTAAAGAACAGGATTTGTCTTTTGCTAAATATGTGGTACTTGAAGATTCAGAAGCCCATAACAAAGAAGAGGAATAGAAAAACTCATCTCACGTCAGTTCGAGTGAAATTAAAATTGAAACATCGTGGAAATTTGAATGTTGTATCGAGAACTATTACAAAGCCAATACCTCAAACACCAACTATTTTAACCTCAAACTAAAACCCACCAATCGTCAGTTCGAGTGATATTAAAATTGAAACATCGTGGAAATTTAAATGTTGTATCGAGAACTATTAAAAGACCAATACCTCAAACACCAACTATTTCAACTTCAAACTAAAACCCACCAATCGTCAGTTCGAGTGATATTAAAATTGAAACATCGTGGAAATTTAAATGTTGTATCAAGAACTGTTACAAAGTTATTACTTCAATCACAGACCTTTTAAACTTCAGTCTAAACTTCACCAATCGTCAGTTCGAGTGAAATTAAAATTGAAACAACGTGGAAATTTAAATGTTGTATCGAAACTATTACAAAGCCAATACCTCAAACACCAACTATTTTAACCTCAAACTAAACTTCACCAATCGTCAGTTCGAGTGATATTAAAATTGAAACATCGTGGAAATTTAAATGTTGTATCAAGAACTGTTACAAAGTTATTACTTCAATCACAGACCTTTTAAACTTCAGTCTAAACTTCACCAATCGTCAGTTCGAGTGAAATTAAAATTGAAACAACGTGGAAATTTAAATGTTGTATCGAGAACTATTAAAAGACCAATACCTCAAACACCAACCATTTCAACTTCAAACTAAAACCCACCAATCGTCAGTTCGAGTGAAATTAAAATTGAAACAACGTGGAAATTTAAATGTTGTATCGAGAACCTTTACAAGTCCAGGACTTCGAACACCAACTATTTCAACCTCAGTCTAAACTTCACCAATCGTCAGTTCGAGTGAAATTAAAATTGAAACAACGTGGAAATTTAAATGTTGTATCGAGAACTATTAAAAGACCAATACCTCAAACACCAACCATTTCAACTTCAAACTAAAACCCACCAATCGTCAGTTCGAGTGAAATTAAAATTGAAACAACGTGGAAATTTAAATGTTGTATCGAGAACCTTTACAAGTCCAGGACTTCGAACACCAACTATTTCAACCTCAGTCTAAACTTCACCAATCGTCAGTTCGAGTGAAATTAAAATTGAAACAACGTGGAAATTTAAATGTTGTATCGAGAACTATTAAAAGACCAATACCTCAAACACCAACTATTTCAACTTCAAACTAAACCCCACCAATCGTCAGTTCGAGTGAAATTAAAATTGAAACAACGTGGAAATTTGAATGTTGTATCGAGAACCCTCAAATAAAACGACTCTCGATACAAAATCTATTGTAAACTAAGGCTAGCGCCTCAAAACGTCTTAATTGGCCACTTCACTCATAAACTTAATACGATATAATCTTAATTCTTCATCATCATAATCGCCATCAAACTCTTCAATAGCATCATCAATTTTATCGCTTTCCGTCTCCATGAAATAGTCATGAATTTCTTCCTGTTGATCTTCGTCTAAGATATCATCAATCCAATAGTCGATATTCAGCTTGGTACCAGAAAAAACAATGGCTTCCATTTCCTTTATAAACTTAGACATGTCCATACCTTTAGACTCAGCAATATCATCTAATGGTAATTTTCGGTCTACATTCTGAATGATATATAGTTTTATTGCCGAATTGGTTCCGGTAGATTTCACGACCATATCTTCAGGTCTTAGAATATCATTATCCTTTACATAGTCGGCAATTAGATTTACAAAATCCTTACCGTATTTTTTAGCCTTACTTTCTCCAACTCCATGCACATTGTTTAACTCTTCAATAGTAATCGGATATTTTAAAGACATATCTTCTAAAGAAGGATCTTGAAAAATAACAAATGGAGGCACTCCTAACTTTTTGGCATTACGTTTTCGTAAGTCCTTAAGCATTTTCATTAATTTTTCATCGGCACTAGCGCCACCACCTTTAACATTAGTAACAATACCATCGTTAGAGGTTTCATCAAACACATGGTCTTCTGCCATCATAAAAGAACTAGGCGTCTTTATAAATTCTTGTCCTAATTCACTTAATCTTAAAACGCCATAAGTTTCAATATCTTTCTTTAAATAACGTGCTACTAATACTTGACGAATTAACGCCATCCAATAGCGTGGATCTTTAAACTTCCCTATTCCGAAAAAGGGTTGTTGGTCCGTCTTATGCGATGAAATAAGGGCATTAGAGTTTCCGACTAACACCTGCACTAAATCTTTCGCTTTATATTTTTCGTTAGTTTTAGAAACAGTTTCTAAGAGCATTTTCACATCATCTTGAGCTTCAACCTGCTTTTTAGGGTGACGCACATTATCATCCATATCCCCACCTTCGCCGGTTTCATTGTCAAACTCTTCACCAAAATAATGAAGAATAAATTTACGTCTAGACACCGACGTCTCGGCAAAAGCGACTACTTCTTGCAATAGCGCATGACCAATTTCTTGTTCAGCCACGGGTTTGCCCGCCATAAATTTTTCTAATTTCTCAATATCTTTGTAAGCATAATAGGCTAAACAATGCCCTTCGCCTCCATCTCGACCAGCACGACCTGTTTCTTGATAGTAGCTTTCTATACTTTTAGGAATATCGTGATGAATAACAAAACGCACATCGGGTTTATCAATCCCCATACCAAAGGCAATGGTCGCTACCACCACATCAGTATCTTCCATTAAGAACATATCCTGATGTTTTACACGGGTTTTAGCATCTAAACCGGCATGATAAGGCACCGCTTTTATGCCGTTAACCTGAAGCACTTGCGCTAAGCCTTCCACACGTTTTCGGCTTAAACAATAGATAATCCCTGATTTCCCTTCATTCTGTTTAACAAAACGAATAATATCAGCATCTACATTTTTAGTCTTCGGACGTACTTCGTAGTATAAGTTAGGACGATTAAAAGACGCTTTAAAGGTGACCGCATTTGGCATCCCTAAACTCTTTAATATATCTGCTTGTACCTTTGGCGTAGCGGTAGCGGTAAGTCCAACAATAGGAATGTCGTCACCAATACGTTTAATTATGGTCTTAAGATTTCGATACTCGGGCCTAAAATCGTGTCCCCATTCGCTAATACAATGGGCTTCATCTACGGCCATAAAAGAAATCTTGACGGTTCTTAGAAAGTCAACATATTCTTCTTTGGTTAAAGATTCAGGAGCGACATACAATAATTTTGTAATGCCGTTTGTAATATCGTCTTTTACGCGTTTTACTTCAGTTTTATTCAAAGAAGAGTTTAAAACGTGTGCCACACCTTCGTGTTCTGAGACGGCTCTTATGGCATCAACCTGATTTTTCATCAGTGCAATTAGTGGCGAAACCACAATAGCCGTCCCTTCTTTAATTAAAGCGGGAAGTTGATAACATAAAGATTTTCCGCCACCTGTAGGCATAATCACAAAGGTGTTATTACCTGCAACGACGTTCTTTATTACTTCTTCTTGTAGCCCTTTGAATTCAGAAAATCCAAAGTACTTTTTTAATGCGGAGTGTAAGTCAATTTCTGCAATACTCATTAATCCCTATTGGTATTTTATATACATTTGCAACAAGTTTAAAGATAATAAATTCTTTAAACCAAAAAAACTCAATAAAAAATAAGTTTTGAACACTAAGCAATCCATTTTACAAACGGCAACCTCCACGATAACGTTAGAAAGTAAAGCAATCGCAAATTTGTCTGAATTACTAACCGACGATTTTGCAGAAGCGGTACAATTAATCTATAATTCTAAGGGGCGTGTTATTATCACCGGAATCGGCAAAAGCGCCATTATTGCTAGCAAAATCGTGGCTACGCTAAATTCTACGGGAACACCATCGGTATTTATGCACGCTGCAGATGCCATCCATGGCGACCTTGGATTAATTCTTGAAAACGACATTGTAATTTGTATTTCTAAGAGCGGAAATACGCCAGAAATTAAAGTTTTAGTGCCACTTATTAAGAAAGCAAAAAATAAAATGATTGCTATAACAGGGAATATTGATTCCTTTTTAGGGCAAAATGCCGATTTTATTTTGAATGCTTTTGTTACAAAAGAGGCTTGTCCGAATAATTTAGCACCGACAACAAGCACAACAGCACAGTTGGTTTTAGGCGATGCTTTAGCAGTTTGCTTATTAGAATTACGTGGTTTTTCTAGTAATGATTTTGCAAAATACCACCCTGGTGGCGCCTTAGGAAAACGTCTTTACTTAAGAGTAAATGATTTGTCGTCTCAAAACCAAAAACCACAGGTTAATTTAGAGGCTTCGGTTAAGGAAGTTATTGTAGAAATCTCTGAAAAAATGCTTGGGGTAACGGCTGTTGTTGAAGATGAAAAAATCATAGGAATTATTACTGATGGGGATTTAAGACGTATGCTAAGTAAGAGTGATGATATTTCTAGCTTAAAGGCGAAAGATATTATGAGTAATGCGCCTAGACGTATCCAAGAAGATGCTATGGCTGTAGATGCGAAAGAAACAATGGAGACTTATGGCATTTCACAATTGTTAGTAGAGCACGACGGAAAATACGCAGGCGTTGTACATCTTCACGATTTAATAAAAGAAGGCATTATATAATGGCAAAAAAGAATATAGATGAGATGTCTTTTTTAGACCATCTCGAAGACTTAAGATGGCATTTAGTAAGAGCAACACTTAGCGTTGTCATTGCGGCAACCGTAGCTTTTATTTTTAAACGCTTTATTTTTGATGTCATCATCTTTGGGCCTACCCATATGACCTTCCCTACGTATAAAGGGCTTTGTGCTATGTCGCAACTTTTAGGCATGTCTGATGTGACCTTTTGTGCGGATAAACTCCCTTTTATTATTCAAAATAGAACGGTAGCCGGACAGTTCTCTGCCCATATTTGGACCTCTATTTATGCAGGTTTTATCATTGCCTTCCCTTACGTGTTATATCAACTGTGGAGTTTTATTAGCCCAGGCTTAAAAGCTAGCGAACGTAAAAATTCTAGAGGATTTATTATTGTGGCCTCTATCCTATTCTTTATTGGGGTCTTATTTGGTTACTATATTATTACACCCTTATCGCTAAATTTCTTGGCGAACTATGAAATTAGTGATCAAATTAAGAATGAGTTTGATGTCAGTTCGGTTATTGCCATTGTAAGGTCATCGGCTATTGCTTCCGGTTTTGTTTTTGAATTACCTATTGTAATTTATTTCTTAACCAAGGTTGGATTAGTTACGCCACAAATCTTAAAAAAATATAGAAAATTCGCATTGGTTATTGTCCTTATTATATCGGCAGTGATTACACCACCTGATATTGCGAGCCAGGTTATTGTCGCTATTCCAATACTATTGCTTTACCAAATAAGTATTTACATTTCGGCCATAGTCGTTAGAAAACAAAATAGAAAAAATTCAAAAGTTAAGTCATAAATAGATGTCTGATATAGTAAAAGAATTCAATGATTATCGTGCTAAAATGAACGATAAGATCCTTGCAGATAATAATAAAATTGTAAAACGTATTTTTAACTTAGATACGAATGCCTTTCAAGAAGGGGCCTTAGATAAAAAAACCAAAGAGCTTTTAGGTTTAGTGGCGTCTACAGTATTACGATGTGATGACTGTGTAAAATACCACCTTGAAGCCTCTTATAACGAAGGGATTTCTAAAGCCGAAATCAGCGAGGCTTTAGGGATTGCAACCCTAGTGGGAGGAACTATTGTAATTCCTCACCTAAGACGTGCTCACGAATATTGGGATGCCATAGAGCAGCATCATGCCGATACAGAGGTTTAATTGCAGCGTATAGACAAGGTTAAACTTGTTATAAATGCGCCAAGTGAACCAAAAAATCTATGAGATTTTATTATTTTTAGCATTCTAAAGCCAAATATGAAGTTACGAGCAGAACATTTAATGAAGTCCTACAACGGACGAAAAGTAGTAAAAGATGTGTCCCTAGAAGTCAATCAAGGAGAAATTGTTGGATTATTAGGTCCTAATGGCGCTGGTAAAACCACATCTTTCTATATGATTGTAGGAATCATAAAACCCAATGGTGGTAACATTTATTTAGATGACACCAACATTACCAAGTACCCAATGTATAAGCGGGCTCAAAATGGTATTGGGTATCTGGCTCAAGAAGCTTCTGTGTTTAGAAAACTGAGTATTGAAGATAATATTTTAAGTGTTTTACAACTTACTAAATTAAGTAAGAAAGAGCAACATCATAAAATGGAATCGCTTATTGAAGAATTTGGTCTTGGCCATATTAGAACCAATAGAGGTGATTTACTGTCTGGTGGCGAACGTCGTAGAACAGAGATCGCTCGTGCCCTAGCAACAGACCCTAGTTTTATTCTTTTAGATGAACCGTTTGCAGGTGTAGACCCTGTTGCGGTGGAAGATATTCAGCGTATTATTGCTAAACTAACCAAGAAAAACATTGGTATCTTAATTACAGACCACAACGTCCAAGAAACCTTAGCCATTACAGATAGAACGTATTTGATGTTTGAAGGTAATATTCTCAAGGCCGGAAAACCTGAAGATTTAGCCAGTGATGAAATGGTTCGTAAAGTGTATTTGGGTCAAAACTTTGAACTTCGTAAAAAGAAATTGGAATTCTAAAACCGAGTTCCTTTTTCCTTATTTATTTTATTCAACTTTACCTTTAGAGCGCATATTACGCTAAAGGTTAATTTCGCTAGGTGTAAAAATCTAGCAATAGCCCTCTACGCTATTCCTATACTGCAATAGAAATTCTAAGTTGAAGGCTTTTCAGGTTTAAAAAACAACAAGAGTTTAGTGCGCTTCTTTTTTCTTAGGAAGTAACGCTTTAACAGCGCTTACCAATAACAAACAAGCAATTCCGGCAATTAAACCAACAATAAAATCTCTTAAAATCGCAGGGATCTGTTCTAAAAAGTGATGCATAAACTCCACGTTATGAACAAAAATTCCACCAGAAACTAAGAGCAACGCAATGGTTCCGATAACGGATAAACTCTTAATAACGATCGGTAAGGCTTTTACTAAAAAATTCCCGATGTTAAATAGGAAACCTTTACCGCCATTACTTTTATTAATAAATCGTAAACCTAAGTCGTCCATTCTTACAATTAAGGCTACAATACCATAGACTCCTACCGTCGCGATAAGTGCCACAATAGAAACCACTATAATTTGAGTAACCAAAGGTTCATCAACCACAGTTCCTAAGGCAATAATTACAATCTCTACCGATAATATAAAGTCGGTTAAGACGGCAGATTTAATTTTCTTTTGCTCTGCTTCCAGCAGTTCCGCCTTGGTTAAATTCTCATTGAGATCAACCTTTACCGTTTTTGGATGCGGCACTATAAATTCATAAATCTTTTCGGCACCCTCATAGGCTAAATAGAAGCCTCCGAGAATTAAAATAATGACAATGGCTACCGGCACAAAAGCACTTAGCAAAAAGGCTAAGGGCAAAATAATCAGCTTGTTTAATAAGGAGCCCTTGGTTATGGCCCATAAGACTGGTATTTCTCGAGACGACACAAATCCGGATGCTTTTTCTGCATTAACGGCCAAATCATCACCTAGGATTCCTGCTGTTTTTTTCGTGGTTATTTTAGTCATTACCGCTACGTCATCCATGATTGCTGCGATATCATCTAGTAGTGCAAAAAATCCTGAAGCCATTTATCTGTGTTGTTTTAAATGAATACCTGTTAAACCTTAAGTTAAAATCTTAATGAATTTTAGACTTGGTCAATAATGAAAGTAAAATATAGAGTCCGATTATTAATGGAATGGCTGCAAAATGAAGTACTACAATACACACCACACTTAGCAATAAAAAGATATAACGCACCGCATTATCTTTAAAACCGTAATTTTTAAATTTCAATGCGAATAACTTAATGTTAGAATTTAGCAAGTAGCAACTCAACAAGGTTAACCCGATTAAAAACCACTTATTAATAATGATGTTATTAATAAGGTCGCTATTCTGATACTCTAAAATTAAGGGTAAGGCTAAAATCACTAAGGTATTGGCCGGTACGGGTAAACCTTTAAAATAGGTTTGCTGATCTTCATCAATATTAAATTTAGCCAAACGATAGGCAGAGGCTAGAGGAATAAACAAGCCAATTAACGGAAGTACAGACAATTTAAATCCTTGCCAATGGAAAATGGAATTCCAACTATCACTGTACGCTGCGTAATCTGGAGCATCTACAGTTAGGGAAATCAATTTAAACATAATGATTCCGGGCACAACGCCACTAGTAACTAAATCGGCAAGCGAGTCTAACTGAATCCCCAAGGGACTTTGCACATTGAGTTTGCGCGCCAAGAGTCCGTCGAAAAAATCAAAGAAAATTCCTAAAAACACAAAAATAGCAGCCGCAATAAAGTTTCCGTTTACGGCAAATATCACGGCAATACATCCCGAAAATAAGTTGAGAAGTGTTACAAGGTTAGGAATGTGTCTTTTGAAACTCATAAGTTTATTTTTTGTAAAAATAGAAAAGAATTTTTGTCTGAACGGATATTTTTTCAAATTCAGAGCTTTTGCGTTAAGGGTTCTCGCTGTAGGATTATATTTCAACATAAGATTGGAAACAACACAACATTATAAGACTTCAAAACATTAGGTTCCACCCAAAATAAGACAACAGTAGAACGTTAATTTTGTCCTTTAGACGCATTTGCTATTAGAAAGGGCATTAAAAACAAGATCTTAAAGGATTAAAACAATAAGAACCTTGTTCTAGAGTTAAATAGATAGAAAAATATTATGCATCTTTGTAAAAAACTTTGCTGTTGAAAAATTACTATGTAACGCTCCTAATGCTTGTGACTCTTACAGTTTCAGCACAAACAACGCGGAAATATTCAAATGAATTTATGAATATTGGTGTTGATGCTGCAGCTTTGGGGATGAGTAATGCTGTGGTCTCACAAACAGCGGATGTTAATTCGGGCTATTGGAACCCTGCTGGCTTAGTCCATATAGAAGACAATCAGTTGGCCTTAATGCACTCTAGCTACTTCGCTAATATTGCCAATTACAACTATATTGCCTACGCACTTCCTATAGATAATAAAAGTGCCATGGGGATTTCATTAATTCGTTTTGGTGTCGATGATATTTTAGACACCACACAATTAATTGATGACCAAGGCAATATTAATTACGATAGAATTAGCACTTTTTCTACTGCCGATTACGGACTAACCTTCTCTTACGCAAGAAAACTTCCTTTAGATGGTTTTAATTATGGCGTTAATGCGAAAATCATTCGACGAATTATCGGTGATTTTGCCTCGTCTTGGGGTTTTGGTTTCGATGCAGGAATTCAGTTTGAAGGAAAAAACAATTGGAAATTTGGACTGATGGCTAGAGATATTACCACCACTTTTAATGCCTGGTCTATTGATGAAGAGAAGTTTGAAGCGATTAGTGGTGCTGTTGATGGTGAAAACCAAGAACTTCCTGAAACCACAGAAATTACTATTCCTAAACTTCAAATTGGTATGTCAAAGAAATGGCTATTTAATTATGACTATTCCTTATTAGCAGCAGCGAATTTAAATATGCGTTTTGCAGAGAACAACGATATTATTTCTACCTCATTTGCTAGTATTAATCCGGCTTTAGGCTTTGAGTTTGGTTATACCGATTTAGTATTTTTACGCGGTGGTGTTGGTAATTTTCAGAACGAATTACAGATTGATAACTCAGAACAAGTCACCTTTCAACCTAATTTTGGTGTTGGTTTTAAATACAAAGGCATTGCCATTGATTATGCGTTTACAGATATTGGTGATCAGAGTGCCGCTTTATATTCCAATGTCTTTTCTTTAAAAATAGACTTTAGTGTCTTTAGATAATGTAATACCCTATGAAAGTTAGACTCTCCTTTCTTGTTTTACTTTTCACCTTTAGCTTTGCGTTTACCCAACCTTTTCAACTTTCTGAAAATGCTAAAATCTCAGTATTAACGGTAGGCCCTGGCACTTCTTTAAATGATGCTTTTGGCCATAATGCCTTCAGAATTAAAGATCCATCACGTGGAATAGATGTTGTTTATGGTTATGGCGAATATGATTTTGATGCGCCCAACTTTTATTTGAAATTTGCTCAAGGGAAACTGAATTATCTCATTAGCAGGCATCCCTTTCAGAATTTCTTTTATGCTTATAAGCGCGCCAACCGCACCATTGAAGAACAGGTATTAAATCTTACTTCAGAGGATAAACAGCACTTATTTGACTACTTAGAAAACAATTACAAACCTGATAACAGACGGTATTTATACGATTTCTTTTATGATAATTGTGCGACGAGGATTAGAGATGTCAGCCAAATCAGTACACAAACGCCAATTGTATTTACACCTCCACCAAGTTACGAACCAAAAACCTTTAGAACGTTAATCCACGAGCATGTAGGCCTTAACACTTGGGGAAGTTTTAGTATTGATTTGGCCTTAGGTTCGGTTATTGATCAAAAGGCTTCTCCTGAAGAATTTATGTTTCTTCCAAAGTATATTCACGCCTTTTTTGCGACTGCCAAGTTAAATGCAAACAAACCCTTAGTCAAAAGTTCGGCCACACTGTACCAAAAAAAGGACAGTTATACGCCCGCAAATAGTATAGGAACCCCATTAGTTATTATAGGCTTATTAGCCATAGGGATTCTTTTTATTACCTATAAAGACAAGAAAAACAAAACGAGAAGCGTTTGGCTCGATGTCACACTTTTTGCCCTTACCGGTCTTATTAGTGTGGTATTGCTTTTATTATGGTTTGCTACCGATCATTCTGCCACGGCTTTTAACTATAACCTCTTATGGGCATTTCCCCTTAATTTGTTTGTTATTGGGCAATTGCGAACCTCCAAAGCAAAGACTTGGTTTATTAAATACTTAAAATTACTTGTCATTTTACTGTGTTTATTAACCATGCATTGGATTATTGGCGTACAAGTCTTTGCCTTAGGATTACTTCCGTTTTTGATAGCCTTATTCCTGAGATATCTTTATATAATACAATGGTATAGAAACCATCAAATTTAAAACTAAGACTTTAGGATTTTAAGGCACCGTAAGGATTGCTGAGTTCTAAAAGACGTCGACGCTTTTTTAGGGATAGAATTTACGGAAGTAATTTCATCATCCATTCTTAATTTCTCGGGTTACGCGTTTAAACACCAACGCTCCACTTATTTACAGTCAGTAAAGGTTTATTCCTGATTTAGAAACACGGTTAGTCTTTAGAAAGTGTATTTACGGTATAATTTGGTAGAGCTAACCTTATCAGGGCATACAAAGTTTATTGTCCACGGTAATAGACAATAGTACTCAAGGTTTTTATAAAGATGCTGAAATCTAAGAAGACACTACGGTGTTTTATATAATAGAGATCATATTGCAGTTTGGTGAGGCTATCTTCAACAGAGGCCCCATAACGGGTACTCACTTGTGCCCAACCCGTTAGGCCTGGTTTAATGATATGACGGGTTTCGTAGAAGGGAATAATACGGGCTAATTCACTCACAAAAAAGGGACGTTCTGGTCGTGGACCTATGATACTCATATCGCCTTTAAGTACATTGTAGAATTGCGGAATTTCATCCATCCGAGAGCGTCTTAAAAACATACCGAATTTGGTAATCCGTGTGTCATTTTTTTGTGCCCATTTGGCGCCTTGCGCTTCCGCATCAACCACCATACTCCGTAGCTTAAGAATATTAAAAGGCTTACTGTTCTTACCGACGCGTTCTTGCCTGTAAAACAAAGGCCCTCGGTTCCCTAAGACATTTCCAAGGAGAATAAAGGGTATAAGGACCATTCCTATGACTAATCCTATAATGGAAAATAGGATGTCGAAAGTCCGTTGAAAAAAGATATAGAGCTTATTTTCATTACTGCGACTGAAGGGGAAGTATTTGTAAAAATCCTTACCCACAAATTGAATGGGAACTTTTTGAAGGAGTTCTTCATAAACTTGGGTATAATCTCTAATTTTAAACCCGCGTTCTAACAACACCATTAAATCATGGTAAACCTCAGCCATTATGGCTTCCGAATCAAAACTCGCGACTAAAATTTCAGATATTTTTTCTGTTTCAATGGTTCCTAGAAAGTCGGACGCTTCAAATTCTGGCAAGCCTTTAAACTTTACCGATTCATCTGAAGACTTTTCACTATTGATAAATCCGACAATTTTATAATTGGGATCCGTGGTATTTAAAGCTTTAATAAGGCCATCAATATTGGAAATCTCTCCCACTAATAGCACGCGTTTATAAAAACGCGGTGTTTCTATGAGATAAATGTAGAGAAGGCGCCATGAGAGCACCACCCCTATTAATGTAATATATAAATAGAAAATCTGAATTCGTTCTTCGGGTAAATAGGGCGAAAGCACTGGGGTTAACAGATAAAATAAGACCACCGTCGATACCGTAATAACGAGGTTTTTAAACGTGGTGTCTAAGCGACTGGCTTTTTGTAAATCGTAGAGTTCAAAGATACTGGCAAATATGATGTAATACACGCCTAGCAAGACTAAGGCTACAGTATTGGCAGCACTAAATTCAATATATTCAAATTTCACATAGAGACTTAAGCCATAGACCCCTAAATATAACATAACCAGGTCTAAAATTCTCAAGAGAATCTTGCGCTCCGATACTTCAAAATGAATATTCTTTTTCGCCAACATGATTAAAAAATAGTCTGGGTAAATATAAGAAGTCTATTGGATTTTTAACCTTTAATTAGTTCAAAACCATTTTCCATTGGTGTTTTACATAGTCCCAATCAAATAACTCCACTTTTTCCCGGGCTTTTTTCACCATCGCTTTTCGTTCTTCGGGCTGTGCTTTTAACTTTACAATGGCTTCTACAAAGGCTTTTGAATTGTTAGGGGGCACTAAGATCCCATCGACGCCCGCTTCAATGAGATACGGCATTCCTCCCACATTGGTGGACACAATGGGTAAGCCTAAGGCCATCGCTTCAATAACACTCACCGGCATATTATCAAAATTAGTGGTATTGATAAACACGTTGTAATCCTTTGCCATTGCGGTCCATTGTGCCTTTGTTAATTTCCCTGGCGTATTTACCTTAACGCCCAAGGTTTTCGCATAGGTCGTCACTTTTTCTAAAGATCCATCCGTATCTGGGCCTGCCATACATAAACTGGCTGTATAGCCTAAATCTTGAAGATTTTTTAATATATCTATGGCTAGACAAGGATTATAAATTTCAGAAAAGGAACGCACCCACAATAACTTGATACCTTCTATAGGTCTTGACGCAAAAGGATAGTTTTGTACTTGTAAACTATTAGGAATATAGTGAACCTTCGTAAAGCCTTGCTTTGTGAAGGCTTCCTTTAAATACAACGATGGTGAAACTAGCACTTTAGCCGGCTGAAACAACATTTTGGACAGTTTAGGGTTTTGTTTTAAACGCTGCGGCAAGTTCCCTCCATGTAGAATAGGAATATATGGAATCTGCAATAGACGACACACCTGACTTACGACTAGCGCGTAATAAAAATTTTGAGTGCTATAAGTATCGATTAATACATTATCCATACGGTATCCATACACTAAGGTGCCTTTAACCATATCTAAGATACGGGCTAATTTATTTTGAAATGCCGATTTACAGATGAGCTTAAATCCTTCTCCTTCTAAGGCCTGTGTTAAGCCTTTCATATAAGAAACGTTGGTCTTACGGCTCGATAAGTTGTTTCCTAGGTACAGGACGTTTTTTTTCATAAGTGATGTGTAATAGCGACAAACCGTATATAAACCCAGGTGCGGCAATACGCATGGCCGAGTGGTTGATGGTGGCAAACCAAAAAATCAGAAAAGAATAAAACAGTAAATTCCCTTTATGCTGCAAACGGTACACCAAAGGTGTAAAAATAAGTAAAAGTAAAATTATCAACCCAAAAATACCATGCTCAGAAAATAAACGACTCACCTCATTATGTGAAGCTATAATTTTCCCTTCCTCTTCTAAACGGACTTGTTTCATTCCATTCGCTCCTACTCCAAAAAAAGGATGTCTTAAAAAGCCTTCAAATTCTCTGACAAACAAATCAACCCTACCTGTTGAAAGGTCTTCTTTTTCAACTCCTTTAGCATTCTTATTAGTATATCTATTTTCTATCATTCCCTCGGTTTGACTAGCTGTAATAGACCAAGTAATCATAACACTAAAACCTAATAAGAATAGAGAGCCTATAATTTGTTGCCTACGTTTGTACCTTGATTTTCCATACAAAACTATTAAAAATCCAATTATCATCATAATGGCTGTAATTACCCCACCCCGACTAAAGGTCACCAAAGCCCTAAAAGAGACTAAAGCTAAAAATCCTAAATTAAACAGTTTTAAAAACAAACTTGGTGATTTTAGAAAAAAACGTACCGTCAACACTACCATACCCAAACCTAATAAACTTGCTACTTGATTGGGACCATAGCCACCAGAGGCTTCAAAATTAGACCCAGTCCCTTGTAAAACGTCTTTGATACTAGGGTTATATAAGAATAAATAAATCATCATCGCTAACACAGGAAAGGTCATACAAGCTAAAATTTGTAATAACTGCTCTTGGGTTATTTTTTTATCATAACAATACAAGGCTGAAGCCCCTAAACAAACCGGGCCACTTAATACAAAAGCTATAGACTTTCTAAAGTTTAAATCGTATCCTAATGTGGTAGACGCCACTAAAACCGCAGGCACTAGCAAAATAAAATAGATAAAATAAGGATAACTATTATTTGATACGCCAGTAAAAAACATTCCTACTAATACCAACAATATAATATAGTACTTAGAAAACTCATAAAACAGCCCTCCACCTGTCATCCTAAACAGTGATTCTGCGGCTGCAATATAGGCACACCCAAATAAGACCCACATGGTTTTAGAACGTTTTGGGGACAAGATTACCTTTCCTAGGAAATAAAAACAAACAACCGTAAAATAAAGATTAGAAAATAAAGGAATGAAATATACTCCCGCTCCTATAACCAAATGCAATACCACCAACGCCACATAGAGGTCATTGGTAAAACGGTATTTTTTTTTATAAGTTAGTATTTGATTCATTCTTAAGGGACAAATTTAAACATATAATGCTAGTATTTGCTTTATGCTTGCTGCTTCTGAAAATGTTTCAGCTACAAAATTTTGCAAACGTTTTCCGGTTTGCTGTCTCAGTTCGATATTAGTCATAAACATTTTTAAAGCTTTGGCTAACTCCTTGGGCTTTTGTGGTGGTATAAGCTCCCCATGCAGCTTTGATGGCACCACTAAATGACAATCCCCTACATCCGTTGCAATTACTGCTAGTCCACCTTGACCGTATTCTAATAATGCTAAAGGCAAGCCTTCAGATTTAGAGGCTAAGACCCCGATATCTGCTTGTGCGATAATCGCTGTGGTATCTTTACAACTGCCGTAAAAAAAGAAGCTTTCTTCTAAATGTAATGCTTCTACCGTTGTATTTATTCTTTCTGTATAAGCATCTTCAAAATCTTTCCCCACACAATGCAAGGTCCATTCTGGAAACTGCTGTACTACCTGTTTAAACCCCTTTAAAAGGGTTATATGATCTTTTTGAGCTCGTAAATTGGCTAAACATAAGACCCGTTTTCCTGTCACTCCTTTTAGTTTTGTTATGGTCTTTTTAACTGGATATGATACTACAAAATTGGGCAAAAACACAACATTTTTGCAGTACAGGTTGTGCTTATCCCAGTGTTTTAATACGGCATTTACAGTAATAATAGCTTTAAACGTTTTTGAACAGCATTTTAAAATGGTTTTGGGGCGTTGCTCTAAAAACTCACTATTTCCGTAATGATCATGCCAAATAATAATAAGCTTCGGGTGAACTAATTTTAATAAGGTCGCCATAAAATAAGAGCTCGCATGGGCATGTACAACGGTAATTTGTTCGTGTTTTATAAATTGTAAGAGACGTTTTAAAGCCCAGAAGTCCAAAGTTCTTTTGCGTTTTAAAAAGAGATAACCAACTTCTGCTTTTAAACCCTCCCTTAAAAGTCCTTCAGCTCGCGTGGCACATAAATAAGACCTCTCTACTTCTAAAATCAAAGCATTAGCTAGATTTACTGCCATTCTTTCCGCCCCACCTGCTTCTAAACTATCGATTAATTGAAGTATACGCATGATTATTTATAATATATTTTCTTTAATACTTTTTTTAAACGTGAAGATAACTTACGATTATAATTAGCTTTATTAGCGTATGGAAATTTAGTTCTTGGGGAATTCACATTTAAATAATTACAAATTAGTTGCCATTTATTTATATCATGCTCTAAATCTATAATTAATATTTCTTTTTTCTTTTCAAGAAAAAACATTTTGCACTCATTATTATGTTTATTATAGATCTGCCTATATTTATTTTCATCAGCAAAAGTATCATGACTACCATAAATATAATCATGATATTGAAATGAATTATTTCCGAAATGCCTTTGAATACTTTTTATCCACTTATCCTCATCACGAATAGTTAGGATAAATTTAGCATCAGGAAAAGCATCATATAATTCTTTATAAAATAAAAACCAAGGAGTATCCTGAAATGCATCATATTTCCCTAAAACTTGGCACGTATTTTCTGATAATTCAGATTTAGATGATGATCTAATTTTATCTAAATCAACCCCTTCTTTTAAACTACCACAAACCCGATAGCCTAATATCTGTAATGCTTTACCCATAGAAGATGTACCCGTTTTATGAAAACCTATAATAAACACTTTACTTTTAGGTTTTAAACATAGTCTTCTTCTTAACCCTAATAAAAAAGCGCCTGAAGGTTTCATACTATTTAACTCACTTCTACTTAATTCCGGAAAATTCATATCATTAAAGCTTGCATTAATTATTTAATAAAAAAAATAGAATAAAGAATTAATATGAGTCTATAAATAAAGTTTCATTGGTTTTTTATTGTGTTATACTCTACTAGTAAACCCCCCTTTCAAAACCTCTTGAATATCATTTTCTAAACGATCAAAGGTATATGCCTGTGACCATTCCATGGCTTTTTGCGCCATAAGGTCTAAATTTTGCGATTTAAATACCTTGGCAAATTCTGCTACTGCGGATTCTAGCTCTGGTTCTACTAAAATTCCACGCTCACCATAGCCCATCATCCAATGCACACAAGATACCGCTGTAGAGACAGGTATACAGCCAAAAAACATCCCTTCAGCTACAGCTTTTGGCCAACCTTCACTTTTAGATAATAAAATATTAAAATGGGCTGTTTGCAAAGCTGCCTTTACTACTGTTTTATCTTGGTTACCATGCATGGTCACACAAGACTCTAACTTTTTTTGTTCAATATAGGTTTCTAATTCTAATCGCAAAGGACCATTACCAAACAGCTCTAAACGCGCTGGAATCCCTTGTTGGTTTAGGCGTTCTATAAACTGAATGGTCAACAAAGGTCGTTTTCCAGGTACTAGCATGCCCGCAAATACAAATACCAGTGGTTTTGTATAGTCTTTAGGGCTAAACGGTACGCGTTCTTTATCTCTATAGGTCGCCGAAATAAAAGAATAGACATTAGAGGTTTCTCCAGGCCAATCGCCATAGACCAAGACTTTCATATTACGCGTTAAAACCGTATTTCTTAGAATGGCTTGTTGTAACCTGTACCCTATGGGTTGATTACTATTAGGATCCCAATTCCCTGCATACTTGGTCGATTTTTGCTTAAATGGAAATAGTAGTTGAACAAAGCAAGCAATTAAGCTTACATTAGCAGGACAACGTAAATGAATGTGATCTGCCCATGCCATTGCTCTTATCATCTGAAACACAATTAAAGGCATGCACACTAATGCTTTTAAAATATTAAAGATTGAGTTAAAAGCAAAAAAAGGAATATAATACCGCTCTATCTTTTCTGTACTAAATGACTTAAGCAAAACATCTTCCGGATACGAAAATGGTGCTAAGATGCGTTGTTCTTTTGCGTATTTAAACCACACATCCATTTCGTTAACATAAGGTGCATACGACCAGTATTTCCCCTCCTTCAAAATTGTAGGTGCTAATGCTATCACTAACAATTTATTTGTTTTATAATTCATATATATTCACTTGAATTATGATCATTAATTTTTATCGCTGGTACTCCTAAAACTGTTGTATTAGAAACAACATCTTTCGTTACTAAAGAATTTGCTCCTATAACTGCGCCATCACCAATGTTAATTTTACCAACCACCACAGCATTGGCTCCAATGTAAACGTTATTCCCTATGCTTGGCACCCCTCGTTTTTCTTTAATACCACTCACTCCAATGGTTACCCCTTGTGAAATGTTGCAGTTGTTTCCAATAACAGCATTTGCATTAATAATAATACCTCCAAAATGACCAATATAAAACCGTTCACCAATTGCAGCTGAGTATGGCAATGATATACCTGTTATAACCTCAATAAATTTTTGAGTTATTAAGCAAGGAATTAATAATAGGCGTCTCAACATACTTGGCATACTACTAACATAAATCGAATTTGAAATACGATATACAAATAATGCCCAAAGCCCTTGTTGAGTAAGTAATAGAACTAAACCATTAGTGTTACTATAGTCCTTGTATTTACCTATGTCCTTCTTAAATTTTAAAAACATTTAAATTATTAGGATTTATTACTATTAATGATACGATCATAAAATGCTATGTTCTGTTCTACAATGATATTAATATTGAAACGTTGTAGCACACTTTCTCGAGCATTTACACCCATTTCATCTGCCGCTTCAGGATTTTGAAATACCCATTTAATTTGCTCTGCTATATCCGAAGGATCATATGGATTACATAATAATCCTGTGTTACCATGATTTATAACTTCTGAACCAGGCCCTTCTTTTGTAAACAAAACAGGCTTAGCCATACACATGGCTTCAGGCGCTACTAAACCTAAGGTCTCCATGTGAGAAGGAAACGCACAAACGTGAGCACCAGCATATATTTTTGGCAATTCGTTGTAATCTATGACTCCTTTAAATGTAACACTACCACTGCCTTGTTTTAATTTAGGAACCTCTGTTGCTTTAAGCATTCCTATATAAGAGTCTCCATTAGGATAAAACCAATCTCTACCACAGATATCTAAACTAGCCTCAGGGAAATCTTCTAAAATATTGGCCATAGCTTGAATAAGTTGTCGAATTCCTTTTTTTTCACAGATTGTACCTGCAAAAACAATTTTAAAAGGCGTACTAGTGATCTTCAGAGGCTGGAAATGATTTAAATTTATCGGATAATTAATTCTTTCAACTGGGCGATTATCTAGAGATAAATATTTAGACGTATGTGTTTTAACAAAATCTGATACAGCCACAAATGCATCTGCATTTTTATACGATAGTTGTTCTTGAAATCCTTTCCAAACACCTACTTTACGTTTTTCGGATTCTGCAAAAAAGTGATGTCCACCATGCATCCGTATTACATAAGCAATGCCTTTTAGTTTTGGTAAGAAAGCCAAGCCCATATCTGAAGCCTCTACAATATCGATAGGTGTTTTAGAATGAATCGCTTCTATTTTTTTAGCAATAACCCGTGTATTAAAACACCAAGCTAACCCCTTTATACTTTTTGCGTGTAGCCTATGTACCTCTACTCCATTAACCACTTCCGAATCTGCATTAGGTGTATAATTTTTACCAACCACACTCACTTTAACTCCTTTTTCTACCAATGCTTTACTTATCGTGGCTATAAACGTACCAATGCCACCATGTGGAAATCCGGCTTTAGGGAACTCGTTTGTTAGAAAACAGATGTGCATAAACTTTACTTTAATTCTTTTAATAATACTTTCTTTAACTGTATAAAGAAATTTTCTTTAGTAAAATACGTCTCCCATAATAAGCGATTCGAAACTTGTATTTTTTTAAAATCTTCCACAGTGATTGATTTATGAAAATCTAATAAACGCGGTCCTATATTTGCAATCTCGACTTCATTAATAATAAAACAATGTTTTTTCCAATCGATACTATCTGAAAACGGTAATTTACAATCTGTATCAACAAGTATAGGAATACGCCCCATAGCTAAAGTTTCATAAAATCTAACTGAAAAATTTCCCAATCCTCGCATACAAAATGTATAGGGATTTTTATTCATATTTTCATTAAACTCTATAGTTGTCGCTTCTAAGTCTTTATTCGTTTTAACACCTGCCCTATAACTATTGCGATAAACAAAATTAGTTTTAATCGTAGTCTCTTTTTCTAAAAGATTTAAATATCTAAATCTTAATAAACTAGACGGATAAAAGGGTTGAAAATCAATATGCTTTTTTCCTAAAAAACGAAAAATATTAAGTTTTATAAAGCTTAAAGCCTCCTTCATTAATTTAATAAATCCACCATTAGCATGACCTACAAATCCAATTACTGGGTTCTCTTTTTTTTCTATAGTTAAAAAATTATGTTTTAGTTTCGCATAAGGGTCTTCTATAAACGGTGGCATAATAAAAGTCTCCTTTTCTGTTTTGCTTTTAAAACCGCCTAACCTTAATATTAAAACATTAGCATATTTTAAAGTTATCCCTATGTCTCCAGTAGTAAAGACTAAAACTTTTTTACAAATACTTTTAGCTTTATCTATAAATGCCTCTATTTCTTTTTTTCGACCTAAACCCATCATATAATCGACCGTTAGAGGCAACAAAAACATGTCACAATCTTCAGCGTTTACTACAAATTCGAAATCTGAATTACTAATTAAACCTTTCTCTGTTAATAAGCTATCTATTAAAGGAAACCAATGTACACTGGGCACATTTTCCTTTAACAACGCTGTATCTGTATATAATTTAATTGCTGACATTTTCTACTAAGTTTTGAGCTATGTATCTAGAACTTTCATTTAGCGGATGTAAAACAACCTTTTTCCTCCACTGCTCTTTATCCTTAGCCATATCAGTAGGCTTAGTTAATACTTGATCTATCGTTTTAATTATTTCTTGTTTTGAATTCAACCAAACAACACCTTCCAAATATTTCATGGACCTAAAATGTTGATATTGATATACTGTAGTTACAGACCAATCTTTATTATGCGCTACATCATAATTTATATAGATACAAGGCTTATTAAAAATTGAAAAATCAAAAGCCATCGTAGATCCTAAATTATAAACCAATTCACAATGCATGGCTAAATTTAACTGCAAACTAATATCCTTATAATCAGGGTAATAGCCACCCCAATTTCCACTAATCTTATTCCAAATGGGATCTATGGCTACAATGTGACTCTGAAATTGCTCTAACACTTGGTTATAGCGCTCAGAAAAATCAACTGGGCAACGTCTAAAAATAATTTGGATATTAGATCTTCCTTTTAAAGACGCTGCCAGATCATAAAGATATTGAGGATCATAAGGAGATGTTTTTTCATCATCCCCACTAAAGCAAATCCAAGCTTTATTTTCATCTAAATTATGTTGTTTAGCAAACGCTTTTCTTGTTATAACTTGCTTATCCTCTAAATAAAATTCAAATTGAGGTGTCCCTACTAATTTAATTTGCTCTGAAGGAATTTCGGGATAATAATCCGCCATTTCTTGTTGCATCCAATCTCCCCATACCAAATACTGGTCCGCCGTAACACATAGGCGTGCTTTAGGAAGATTATCCCAAGAAAAAATAGCACTAGTCACCTTTATATTTAATTGTTTTGCAGCTAAACAAATAGGCATTAAACTAGCAACACGCTGGTGAGTGATAAATACAGTTTGCGATTGTAAGGCTTCTAAATCGGCTTTATATTTGGCTATAACTGCCTTCCCCCAATGTTGTTTACTTTGAGCTTCATAGTTTAAAATACGTTTATAGTCTTTAGCTAAATATCCTCCTAATACTTTAGCCATCCTCTGCATACAAGCACGTTTGCTGAGCCCCTTTACTTGTGGCCAATTGGTTAGTATAGATACATTATCCTTAAGTTTTGCATTATGTTTTAATCGTGCATAGGTGGTCGCTTCTCGGTATAAACGCGTTAAAGACGGCTCTGCGATTAAGGTTATCTTTTTATATTTAATTTTAATACCATGTAAACGCTCTACATCTAAAAATACCGCTTTAGGTAAAGGAGACCAAATTACAATTTGTATATCATTAGACTTCAATTCCGCAATAAGATTGGAATAAAGATAATTTTTTATTCCAACACCATCTGGCACTAGAAATAGAACTTTTTTTATCGTCTTCATATATCTCGAAATTGCTTTTGGTGGTTCAAATTCCAAAATGTATCTTTCTGTAAACTTTCTAAGAATAAGGTACCACTATTGCCACCTCCAAATTGGGGTGCTCGTGGCGCTATTTTGGCATTAGAAACTTGCTTTAGGGCTTCTAGAATAGCCACTTCAGAATAGTCAACGTTTATAATTTCTGAATGGGTGACTCGATTTTGCTGTCGGGTACCAATGTTAATCACCGGCACCCCATAATAAGGTGCTTCTCTTACTCCTGCACTACTATTTCCTATAATGCATTGCGCATGCTTTAGCAAGGTTAAAAAGTATTCAAAACGTAAGGATGGAAAGATTTTAAAATTGGCATGGTTTTCAATACGCTTATAAGCCTTTAATATAACCTGACTCCCTAAATCGTTATTGGGATAGATAACCACGTAGCGTCTGTTACTTGCTATTAAGGCATTTACAAAAGCCTTTATGTAAGCCTCCATGTCATTCGCTTCAGTGGTCACGGGATGAAACATTACAATACTGTAGGTTTCAAAATCAATATTATAATAGGTTTTAACTGTATTTAAATCGGGTAAGGTATTAGAGAACATAATATCTACATCTGGAGACCCAATGGTGTAAATCGCCTCTTTCAATTCTCCCATTTGTATTAAACGCGTTTTAGCTTGATTGTTAGATACAAAGTGTACATGACTCATTTTGCTGGTGGCATGGCGTAACAACTCATCTATAGTCCCAGAGACCTCACCGCCTTCAATATGCGCTACAAGGATATTATTTAAACTCCCCACTATAGCCCCTGCTAAAGCTTCTACCCGATCTCCGTGCACTACAATTAAATCGGGGTCTATCGTTTTAACATACTCTGAAAACCCTGAAATGGTATTGGCTAAGGTTAGATCCATTGTGGCTTCATCCGTATGATTTTTAAACGTATGGATATTTTTAAAACCACTTCGTTGTACTTCTATTAGCGTGTAGCCATACAATTCTTGTAAATGCATTCCGGTAACAAAGATGTGAGGTTCAAACCCTTCCGCATCTTGAAGTATGGCCAACAATGATTTTAACTTCCCAAAATCTGCTCTTGTACCTGTTAGGAATACAATTTTTTTCATGGTTACATTTTATAAATTTAGGGATTACAAGAGGTCGTTTCACCTTTTAGAATCGGAAACAATTTTAAGGCTTTTATTTGAGAGGTTAAAAGATTATATGCTGTTTTACCTAATAATTAGCCATAAGGCTAATGGCCTCCTCCGCGTCTTGTGCAGGCTTAACCGATATTAAAGCTACTCCTTGCCTGTATCTATGTGATGTCTGTCTGCTTAAGCTGTACATCTTGAGGTAAATTTACCGTTGCTATTTTACCTAAAACAGCATCAAATTGTTCGGCTAGAATCTCACCTGTTCCAGGTCGTTTTACCCAAATATTAGCTTTTGTAAATACCTCTCCTTTTTTGATGGGTGCAATTGTACAAACCGTTGCAAATGCAAAGTCTATAGTCACTTGCTCTTCTTTTGCAGGGGCTTTAGTCCCTCCTCGCATCAATGCCATTTCTGCACTGTTTACAATAAGCGCTTTACAGGCTTGTTCGTCCATACTACACACAATATCTGGCCCTGTACGTTGCATATGATCGGTAAAATGGCGTTCTAAAATACTCCCACCCAGGGCAACTGCTCCTAAGCACGCATTATTATTAAGGGTATGATCACTTAGACCAAAGACTTTATGAGGAAATGCCTCATGTAATTCTTGCATGGCACCAAAACGCACCAAATGGCTAGGCGTTGGGTATAAGTTGGTGGTATGCAATAAAGCAACAGGCACCTCGTATTTATCAAAAATAGCCACCGCTTTTTTTACACTCTCAATTGTATTCATACCCGTACTGAGAATAACAGGTTTCCCAAATTTGGCTATATGCTCTAAGAGGGGGTAATTGTTACATTCTCCAGATCCAATTTTATAAGCGGGTATATCAAAATGATGTAAACGCTGGGCAGCCGCTCTTGAAAACGGGGTGGAAATAAAAATTATACCCTTACTTTCTACGTACTGCTTTAAAGCCAATTCATCGGCTTCATTTAAAGCACAGCGCGCCATAATATCGTATATAGAGATCTCAGCATTTCCTGGGATGACCTGTTTAGCCGCTCCACTCATTTCGTCTTCTACGATATGCGTTTGATGCTTGACCATTTCTACCCCTGCTCGTGCTGCAGCATCTACCATGGCTTTAGCCACTTCTAAAGACCCTTCGTGGTTAATGCCAATTTCAGCAATGACTAATGGCGGATAGTCCTGGCCTATTTTACGACCTGCAATTTCTATATATGGGTTCATGATTTTATTTTAAGAGGGGTAAACTTAACGAAGATTTTGAAAAAAGCATAATAAAAATACAATGTTAATTCTCCTTCTTTATAATTCTTATGATATATTCGCTGCCTATATTATTATAACGCTATTTAAATGCTATTTAACTCATTAGACTTTGCATTATTTCTACCTATTGTATTTCTTCTTTATTGGTTTATTTTTAATAAGTCTTTAAAACTCCAAAATGCCTTAATAGTAGTTGCAAGTTATACTTTCTATGGTTGGTGGGATTGGCGTTTTTTATCATTAATTTTGTTTAGTACTATTGTAGATTATTCTATTGGAGTTGCCTTATCTAAACAAGAACACCAAACCAAACGTAAAGTATTACTATGGACGAGTATATTAATTAACCTAGGATTTTTAGGGTTCTTTAAATACTACAATTTCTTTCTAGATAACTTTATTGAAGCGTTTTCTTTATTCGGAACACAAATACAAGCCAATACCTTAAATATCATATTACCCGTAGGGATTAGTTTCTACACCTTTCAAACTTTGAGCTACACCATAGATGTTTATAGAAATAAACTTGAGCCAACTAAGGATTTTGTGGCTTTCTCTGCATTTGTGAGTTTTTTTCCTCAATTAGTTGCCGGACCAATAGAACGGGCTTCAAATTTATTACCCCAATTTTACACTGAAAGAGTTTTTAGATATGAAAAAGCTGTTGACGGTATGCGACAAATTCTTTGGGGCTTATTTAAAAAGATTGTCATTGCAGATAATTGCGCCCAATATGCTAATATTATTTTTAATAATTCTGATGACTACTCTGGAAGTACTTTAGTACTTGGAGCGCTGTTTTTTACGTTTCAAATTTATGGAGACTTCTCTGGTTATTCAGATATTGCCATAGGGACATCGCGATTATTTGGATTTGATTTAAAACAAAATTTCGCTTTTCCTTATTTCTCTAGAGACATCGCTGAATTTTGGAGACGGTGGCACATTTCATTATCAACTTGGTTTAGAGATTATTTATACATTCCGCTTGGTGGTTCTAGAGGCTCTAAATGGAATCAAGTTAGAAATGTATTTATCATATTTATTGTTAGTGGCTTTTGGCATGGCGCCAATTGGACTTTTATTGTTTGGGGAGCTTTAAATGCTATCTATTTTTTACCGATGTTACTTTCTGGAAAAAACAGAAATAACCTAGATGTTGTTGCACAAGAAAAATACTTACCCAACCTCAAAGAACTTGGTTCAATGTTAGTTACTTTTAGTCTCACCGTTTTTGCTTGGATTTTTTTTAGAGCTGAGAACATGGAACATGCATTGGATTATACTTTTAGAATCTTTTCAAAATCACTTTTGAATTATCCGGTATTTGAAAAAGATGATTCAGCTAAATTAATATTATTGTTAATAGTACTGTTTATTATTATAGAATGGTTAGGGAGAAGACATAAATATGCTATTGAACAACTAGGCTTGAATTGGAATTCTATGTTTAGGTATACTATGTATTTAATAATTATAATTTTGCTATTTTGGTTTGGAGGAAATGATCAACAATTTATATATTTTCAATTCTAAAATATGAAAAAATTTATTTTAAAAAGCGTTTTCTTTATTGCTCCGTTTCTTTTATTGTATTTATTAAATATAATTTACTACTATCCAAATGAAGGTGATCTTTCAAGGATTGGTTACCTATACAGTAAAAAAGAAACAACAGAAGATGCGTTTAAAGATTTGCATATTGAAAAGAAATATACCACATTTTCTGAACTAAATTTAAATACGAAAAATAATTTCGATGTACTAACTATCGGTGACTCATTCTCAGAGCAAGAAGCAAAGGGTTATAACAATTTTCTTGCAAATAATTTCTCTGTATTACATATGGATAGGTTTTTATCTGAAAACCCAATACAAAAATTAATCGAGCTTATTAATGGTGATTTTTTCCATATGAATCAGTTTAAATATGTCATTTTACAATCAGCAGAGCGATTATTTGTACAACGAACTGAAAATATTGAATTATCTAAAATCACAGACATACAGACGTTAAAATATAGTATAGCAAATAGAACAAATAGCTTTTCTAAGCTAAGTCCATCTTTTTTTTCAGATGCTACTCTAAAGATACCTATTACAAATTTACAATACCTAATCTATGATAAGCCGACATTCTCTAAAACTTATAATGTAAAAACTAATGGTAATAATCTATTTACAGGTAATAAAGACAACCTTTTATTCTTTGAAGATGACTTAAAATTTTTAGTCCATAAAAATGACTCATCAAGAATTTCAAAAAGCAATGTTTTAATGAATAGGATTAGCCAATTACTTGAAGAAAAAAACATTAAACTATTACTATTAATAAGCCCTGACAAATACGATCTTTATTATCCGTATATAAAAAATAAAGACAAATTTAAAGCTCCTCTTTTTTTTAATTATTATACTGACCTATCAAAAGACTACTTGTATATTAACTCTATAGAAATATTGCGCAACGAATTGAATGTAAATAAAAATGTTTATTATTTTAATAGCACGCATTGGTCTCCTATAGGAGCTAAAGCTATTTCTTTAGAAATAAATTCTATTTTGATGAATTAAGAAACGTAATTAACCTTAATACTAAAACAATAGTAATCATCTTTATCTATTTCTGAATAAAAATTCCGCATAATCAAAATCCTCCTGAGTATCTATATCTACTTTAGCAAAGACGTGATTTACAATAAAAGGAAAAGCATCTTCTGTCATAACATACCCCTCACGTATGGCATTCGCTGAGGTAATATATAACAAGCCATTCTCGTAATATAGAGGTTCCAAATCTTGACTGCGTTGTCCTGTTGCATAATTAAAGGGGACAAATTTATGATTTACAATTTCACCTAATTTATCGTGATTACGACTCACCGTAAAAACACTAGAACTATTGTTAGATTTAAATTGAGCAAACACATCTTTAAATAGTGTTGGGGGGCGTAATGGGTTAGTGGGTTGTAATAACACTATGGCCTCAATTTTATCGTCATTTAATTGCTGTAACACATGCTGCAAGGTACTAATTGTAGGCTCTAAATCACCTGATAAAGCTTTAGGCCTATCAATCACCAAAGCACCATAGTCTAAAGCAATTTTCTTTATCTTTTCATCATCTGTACTTACGTAGACAGCATCGATATCTTGTTGTGCTAAGGCATATTTAATACTATGCGCTAATAAAGGTAAACCTCCTAATGGCAAAATATTTTTAAATGGTAAACGCTTAGACCCTCCACGGGCTGGTATAATGGCTATTATTTTATTTTTCATAAAATATTGGGTCTGTCATTTCTATATTTAGATGAAATTCACGAAGCCAAATCTCAAAAACTAAGACACTGTAAAGTAATCGTCCTATTCTAAATGATGGTTTTTCTCTATAACTATTCAGTAATTTAACGACATTTAAAGGATTTATAATCCTTAAATCTGCCGAAATATTTTCATTTACTAATTTTATAAGCAATGTACCCCATTCATTTTTTAAATATTCGTAATATGGAATTGAAAATCCTTTTTTAGGTAATTTAAAGAAACTTTCTGGAATATATTTTGATCCTATTTTTTTTAAAAGCTCTTTATCTTCCCCTGAAGGCATTAGAGTATTTAAAGATAAACTAGACACATAATCTGCAATTCTATAATCTAAGTATGGTGCTCTAGACTCAAGAGAAAAAAGCATGCTAGAAGCATCCATTTTATAAAGAAAATCATTAACAAGCTTATCCTTTATACCTTTATACATAAAAACATCACTTTCTGTAGAAATTTTAGATAATACCTCTTCGTTAACAACATTACCATACACCTTTACATCATTAAAACTAAGTATATTTAAGACTTCTTTAACTGGTGCTTTACTACTTTTATAAAACGATTCTATCCCACCCCATTTAAAGAGTCTACTCATTGTTAATCTATCATTTAGCTGTCTAGATATGTTGCCATTTGCATCTAAGGATTTATCAATAATTTTTTTAGTGAGGTAATTACCTTTAAAATTATTTTGTTCAAACAGTATAGGTGTTTTATAACCCCCAAATATTTCGTCGGCTCCATCACCTGACAACATCACTCTAAAGTCTTTACTTGCCTCTTTTGCTATTGCCATACTTGGTATTAAAGATACATCTGCCAAAGGTTCCATGGTCTTTAATATTTTAGGCAAAAACTTTATAGAACTATTGTCTAGTGGCACTATTTTATGCTTTACTCCAAGATGATTAGCAACAAAACTAGCCGCCTCTGCTTCATCATTAACACTGTTTGGCGTGCTCATAGTCAGTGCTGTGACATATTTCTTTTTTTGTGATGCTAAAGCCGTGATTATGGATGAATCTGTACCGCCACTCAAATAAACCCCTACAGGCACATCTGCCTCTAATTGCTCTGAAACCGACTCAAAAAGCATGGTTTCAATAGTATCTTTTGCTTCAGAAAATGAGGTTTCGATCTTATTTTTGTAATTTAAATCCCAATATATACCTTCTTCAAAACCTTCTCTTGTAATTTCTAGGAAATGGCCTGGTTTTAGTTTACTAACCCCGTTATATATCGTTGATTCTGTTAAATATTGCTGAGTAAACAACTCAAACACCGCTTGTTTATTAATCTCCAAGGGCTTTTCAATTAGAGCCACAATACCTTGTAAGTTTGAAGCAAACGAGAAATTATTGTTTTTGTCAATGGTATAATAAAAAGGTTTTTCGCCAAATCGATCACGAGCAGCAAAACATACATTTTTTACATTATCCCAGATCACGAAAGCAAACATTCCTCTGATTTTTTGAAGAATTGACTTTCCAAAAACAATAAAACCTTTTAATAAAACCTCGGTATCTGAAGTTGTATTAAATTCAACACCTTTATTTTTTAATTCTTTATTAATCTCTTTATGGTTGTATATTTCTCCATTAAAAACAATTGTATATCTTTCATCAGCAGAAGACATAGGTTGATTTGAA
Organism: Winogradskyella arenosi; assembly: GCF_003337305.1. Lineage (GTDB taxonomy): Bacteria > Bacteroidota > Bacteroidia > Flavobacteriales > Flavobacteriaceae > Winogradskyella > Winogradskyella arenosi. Next base: position 356,536 of record NZ_QPJO01000003.1, read on the forward strand.
CGCTTATTTAGATCTAGAATTGCTAATCTATTGTGACCTAAGACTGCATATTTGGATTTAACACTATTTGAATAATCAGGACCTCTATAGTTCATCGCCTTTAAAGAAGTAACCGTTTTATTACCTTCTTTTTCTGTTATACCAGCCCAATTGATTATTCCACTAATTCCACACATTCTTACTTAATTTCTTTTTCACTATTAACTATACTATCTGCAAACTTCTCAGACCATTGCTCTAAAGATAAAATTTGTGAACCAGCTGTTTCATTTTTCCATCCCCCCTTTACGTTTTGATACGCTTCTTCCATTCCAGAAATCCAATCTTTAATAAAGTTAGGATGTTCTATGAATTTCCCATCGGATTTAAACATAAAATCTTTAACTCCGCCATTTGCAGCTGCTAGACAGTAACATCCAGAACTAATTGCTTGAGCTAAACTTAAACCAAAACCTTCTTTCCATAATGTCGGAAAAAGATAAATGTGTGCTAATTTATAGAACGTATGAACTTCATTACTGGCTATTTTTCCTAAAAATTTTACATTTTCTAATGTGTTTTCGGAAGCCACACCTACAATCAGCAATTCAACATCTGTTCTATCTTTTGCCCATATAGACCAAGCCTTTAAAATAACCTTTAATCCTTTTTTAGGTCTATTATGAGACAACCAGAGAAATACTGTTTTTCCTTGAAGATCATAGCCTTGTAAAAGACTAGTTTTTGTCTCTTTAGATATTAATTTAAATTGTTTTTTATCTACAGGATTATGCAGCACAGAAACCTCTGGTATAAATTCTGAATACTTTGCTTTGTTATATTCATAGGCCGATTGAGTTAAAAAAATCATCTTATCAATATTCTTACAAAACTTTATATGTTCACGATCTTCTAAATAATAAGAGAAGCCACAATTATAAAACACAATTGTAACTTTTGATTTTAAATTGTTTTGTTCTAAAAATAAAGACAACTCATTGTTTAACCTAATATTATCCATTACACAGATAATAACATTATCGTTATTACCTATTATTTCTTTTAAAGGATTCATAAAGTTTTTAAACTTTATATTTGGAAATAATTTTAATAAAAATCGGTTATTAACAACCTTACAGTATATAGTCTTTACTTTCTTAAGTTTTTGCTGAGAAGTGGTTGGTCCACAAACTACATAATCAAAAATGTTATAATCACTCTCAAGAAAGTATTTTAATCTTTGTGTCCAAGAGCCATTCTTAGTATCGGGTAACCCATGTTCTGATAATAAAATTTTTATTGTTTTCGGCATACCGTCTTTTTTAAAACCAAGATTGGAAGGTAACAGATTCCTTTTAAATCTAATATCTTAATTTGTTCTTTTAAAACAAAGCGATATACTTTATATGATCTATTAAAAATAAATTGTCTATTCAATCTAAAAAGGAAAATTTGCTTTTGTTTTCTAGTTATTAAATTAGAATAATTCTTAAATAAATATTTATAAAAAAGAAACTCCGCTTTCTTTCCTTTTACAACATCTGAATTAACTCCAGATAAATTATAATTTCCCCTTCTAAAATAAAAAAAGGCTTCATTGATGCTGTAAATATCACCAAAATTACTGGCTAACAATATACTTAAGTCGTCTGAATAATACGCATTAGGAAAATCTATGAATACTTTATTCACATCATCAATGTCGTTCTTAAACACATACTCACTCAAAGAACTCCTTGTTAAACCTTTAGTCTTCCTAACATACGAATCGAGTGCATTTTCAATTATAGGATGATTGTATGGTTCAGATATTTTCTCACCAGTATCTGAAATCAAAATACTTGAGTATCTTACAACCTTAGAATTAGATTGCTTTATTTTTTTAAGATTTTTATAAAAAGAATCAATATAATTAGAGCTAATAACATCATCATCGCAGAGAATCATAAACCATGTCTCTTCTTTAATTAATTCCAAACATCTTTTCCAATGAGAAACTAAAGATTTATGTCCTAAATTATTTTCAAAATAAGTATAAGATATTTCCAAAGCATCAGAATACTCCTTAACCAAATCATCGATAGAGTCTGGGCTTGCATCATTACCAATATAAACCTTAAATTTTTTATTGGTTTGACCTACTAATGAATTAAGAGTTTCTCTAAAAAAAATAGCCTTATAAAAAGGGATAACTATTGCTAACATATTCTTTATTAAAATGTTTAATTTAAATCACTTAAACCCCATCCAAACTTTTAATTTACCCCATTTTTGTAAGACAGGAATTTTCTCTAAAAAATACATTTTCTTTGCTGATTTAGATAAATAAAAGAAATATTTGGCTCCCACATAACATATAAATTCCTTCCTTTCAGGTAGTGTTTTTCCATTATTTATAGCTGTAGCTTGATTGGAATGCAAACGAAATTTTAAAAGTCTTTTATTTTGGATTCCTATTGTGTATTTCTCTAATAATCTATAACTGAATTCCAAATCTAAAATTTGTTTATAATTCTCATTAAAAACACCTAATTCATTAAATATTGATTTATCGTATAAAAAAGTATCTGGTTCTCCGAATAAATTGTGCATAATAGATGAAGAGTACTTAAGGTGCTTTTTTTTAAAGAAAAAGTAATCATTAAAATCTATATTTTTTTGCAAATCATAATTAAATGAATACCACCCTCCAGAATCAACAGGTTCTGAAAATTCATTAATTATTAAACGTTTAGAACAAACTGCCTTTAATTTATTGACTCTCAAAAAATCTACTTGCTCTTTAATACAAGACGTCTCTAAAACATCGTCCTGAAATAAAAATTTTATGTATTCTCCATTTGAATGTTCTATACAATTATTCCAATTAGCCCCAATGCCTTTAGGTAAATGATGATATATATTTACAGAAAAATCTACTTCCGATTTAAATCTCTCTAATATATTTAAAGTATTATCATGAGATGCATCATCGCTGACCACAACCTCAATATTATTATATGTTTGTAGTTTTATACTATTTAAAGCCTCTTTAAGAAAAGCTTCACCATTATAGGTTGGTATACATATCGAAACTAAAGGATTCATTTTTTGTTATTCATTTTTTTAAAGACTAATAATGTCATTTTTTTTCCAATGATAGTTCTTATTGCCTTTTTGAACTGACGCTTTCTGTTTATCTTTTCGGACTTTTTAGAGACTTGCCAATATTCTAAATATTGATCAACACTCTTACTAATATTAAATTCTCTAGAAGCCACATCTCGTAAATAAATTCCGTCTGAAGCATTATATTTTAAAAATTCATCTTTCAAACTAGAATGGTTATATTTTATTTTAAAATACCTTCCAGAACAATTATTCAATAGACTTAATCCTAACTTGTTTTTTATGTATCCATCTCCACAAGACTCAAAATAATGTCTACTGTCATAAACAACTACTGGTCTAGCGCAAGCCATGGCTTCATATGCACTTCTACCAAGCCCAACAACCATATCAGCCTCATTTATTACTCTCTCAATATCCCATACTGAATCTTGATACTTATACGCTTCTAAATAACTTAAATTTAAATCATCACAAACACTCTTTATGGAAGCATTTGCTTCTTGTGAATGACATAAACTTAATACAGTTTTCAATTTTAAATTAATTGGCTTAAATTCTTTAAACCTACTTAGATTGATACCATTATAGATGATTTTATTAGAGAAACCTAAACTAATAAGATGATTTTGGACTTCTTGAGATATAGCAACATGGGTATCCGCTAAATATGATGGTTGCTCTAATATTGGAAAAATACCATGGCATGTTTGTATAACATAACCTAAATAAAATAATTCAGTAACACATGTGTTATGATTTGCTAGGATTAAATCATATCTTTTTAATGATTTGTATTTAACTTTAAGTTCATTTTCTATCTTATCTGAGACAAATCCTTTTTCAAATGTAAAATACTCTACATAAATATCTTCTCTACTCTTGAGTTCTTCAATAAGCGTATAGGTAAATGTTTCGGATCCCCCTAATCTATTTAATCTAGCATTAGCTACTAATATCTTTTTAATTCCTTTAAGCATATTAAAGGTGCTGATTAAATAAAGCTATTTCCACTTTTAACCCTTCTGTTATTAATAATATTTCCTCTTTAGACAAGTCATTTTTAAAAGAATCGCTTTGTCCTTTTCTGTATGCCCCAGAGACACTTACTTTCGTTTTATTTTTATTATCTGAAATTATGGCATCTATATTTTCAGCTGAAACATTTAAGTAGTTTAACACTTTGGTAAATTCAGTTTTAGTGTCTTTTAACAAGTTTTCGTAACTTATAACGTGAGCTGTCTTTGCATTAATTACACCAGACAATACCGAAAAATATTTTTTAACCTCTTCTATAGACTTATCGATATCATAATTTTCAAAAGCCACCATATTTGATGTGTACATTGAGTTAACAATTGCCACTGGATTTCTAAGTATAACAATATCCTTACTATTAGGAAAATCTTTTTTAATTAAATTATACTTAAGCGTATGTAAGGGCGTTTTTTCTATAATAATTTTGCCCTTATTATTTTTGCAAAATGAAACAATAGTTTTTTTAGCTTTTTTAGGTTGTTTTATATAAATCCCTGACTCACTAGTCGCATAATATCCTTCTGCGTCTTTTTCGATACCATTTGTAAATGGCACAATATCTTGGTGAGACTCTAATAGCGACCATAGCCAGGTGGTCCCCCCTCTAGGACAGCCAAAAATAAATGATACTTCTTCTTTTTGCTTTTTAAATAGCTTTAGCATTTCTAATTTATACGTTTAAATGTGTAATCGACCAAAACTCCCTCTTTAGATATTTGCTCTTTCCCACTTTTGAAAAAATCACCACCTACGACATTAAAACTTAAAGCATTCTCAATATCGTCTTGTAGTCCATCAGAACTAAAACACGATAATTGAATTGTGTAATTCCCTTTAGGCAACGGGAATTTAGGAATAAAATATTCTATTACATTATTCTTTGTTGCTTCCAAATTAAATGCTGTGGCATCCACAAAATAGTTATTGCATAAAAACCTAATACTCCCCTTATTATCGATAAATTGAACTCGTACTTTTAAGTTTGCTTGTTTTACTCTTGTTTCGGAACAAATCTGAATTTTATAACTCTCTCCTGATAATAAATTTAATTGATTTTCATTCTTTTCATTTACTATTGAAATGTCTTTAAATAAGAAATCACCATTTCCGGATCTATCTTTACGCTCTGTGAGAGGTATGCTTTCTTGTATTTTATTTTGACTTAAATAGAAATCCACAGCCTCATCCGTAGCCCCTTCAAAAACAGAGGTCCCATTCTCTAAAACAATTGCACGTGTACATAAATTTTTTACTGCTGCCATGTTATGACTCACAAACAACACCGTTCGCCCCTCTCCTTTTGAGATATCCTGCATTTTCCCAATAGCCTTTTTCTGAAACTCAGCGTCACCCACAGCCAATACCTCATCAATGACTAAAATATCAGGCTCTAAAAAAGCGGCTACCGCAAAAGCTAAACGGACGCGCATCCCAGAAGAATAACGTTTTACAGGGGTATCTACATAGCGTTGACAACCCGAAAACTCAATAATCTCGGTTTCTTTGGCTTTTATTTCGGCTTTGGTCATCCCTAAAATCGCCCCATTAAGGTACATATTTTCACGTCCCGTTAATTCTGGATGAAACCCTGTCCCTACTTCCAATAAAGATGCTATTCTACCTCGGGTTTTAATTTCGCCTGTAGTTGGTATGGTTACTCGAGAGAGGAGTTTTAATAAGGTAGATTTCCCTGCCCCATTTTTCCCAATAATACCAAGCACTTCACCCTTTTTAACTTCAAAATTAATATCGCGTAATGCCCAAACATAAGCACTATCCGCTTTTGTACTTCGGTCATTTACGGCTCCTACTTTTAAGTATGGGTCTTCTTTACCACGTATACGTGCCCACCAACGATTGAGGTCGTGACTTATAGTCCCCGTCCCCACTAATCCTAGTCGGTATTGTTTACTTATGTTTTCGGCTTTTAAGATGACACTCATTGTTGTTTTTTGTTTGTGATTGGTGTATCGCTTTCTTCTCACTTCTCACTTCTCACTATTTACTATTCAAAATTAAACTGTATCGATAAAGGTTTTTTCTGTTCTATTGAAAATAATAATCCCAAAAAACAAAATTAGGAACGTAATTATAACTGTATAAGCAATTCCAAAACCATTTATGGTTCCTGTACCTAATAGCATGAATCTTGCGGTCTCAATAATATAAGCCAATGGATTATACTCTACGACCCAAGCTATATTGGGCAATTTATCGCGCATCAGTGCTAACGGATACATTACAGCGGATACATACATTAATAACTGCACACCGAAACTCACCAAAAATTTCAGGTCTCTATACTTCGTTACCAAGCTGGAAATAATCATTCCTATTCCTAAACCTAAAAATCCCATTAATAACACTATAAATGGAAAAAAGACTAGACTACTCTCTACTGCAATGGCAGCTCCATTTGTATAATAATAGATATAAAACGCAATGAAGATAAGTAATTGAATTCCGAATTTCAATAAATTGGATATGATGATGGATAAAGGGACAATGATCCGCGGGAAATAAACCTTTCCAAAAATGGCTTCGTTACTTTTGAAGGTATCACTCGTCGTTGTGAGGCAGGTGCTAAAATAATTCCAAATTGAAATCCCGGCTAAATTGAATAAAAATGGTGGCACTGTTCCGGTTTCAATATTGGCCACCTTATTAAATATTAAAGTAAACGTTAAAGCTGTAAATAAGGGCTGTATTAAATACCAAAGCGGACCTAAAATTGTTTGCTTATAAAGCGTTACTACATCTCTTTTTACGAAAAGCACTAATAAATCTCTATAGTGCCATATTTCTTTGAAATTAAAGTCTATCAGTTTCTTTTTTGAAGAAATAGTATAGAGCCAAGATTCCTCGTTTAGCTTGCTCAATTTTAGTCTATTTTTGATGGGGTAAATATAGTCATTACAACGTAATACTAAAAAATAGACATCTAAATTGTAGCGTTATTTACAATTTATTAAAGCTACTATGATTATCCTTAAATTAAAACCGCTCTGTTTTAGATGATATCATATCTAAGAAGCGATGTCATCCGATTGTTCTTTATTTCTACTTATACGCGTCTTTAAATCTGAAGGCGTCATAAAGATATCAAAATCTTTATGATATAAATAGTTTGAATATCCATCTTCTAATGATTTTTTTTGATACGTACGCCTTATTGCCTCGTCATCCATTGGCCCTTTTTTATAGATGTCTGTATTGACATAATCGAAGACTACTGTTACCGGCAGGTTAAATACAATAGCAAAATCAAAAATCCCTATAACACGTTGATTTCCTAAGTTTCTTTCCGTACGAATATATTGCATCATATTTTGTGCAGAACGCATACTTAAACCCGTTATTTGATGCACATCCGTAGAGTCTAAAAATAATTTTTTCTTCATAATCTGAGGTCTTTAAAATTATATAAATCCTTAATTATCTGTAATTTACATAAAAGCTTTTACCTCATCTACATTTTTCGACAAACGACCACAAAAAATTCAATTTATAATATTCTACTTACTAAAAAACACATTTCAACTCCCTACCCCTCTGATAAACGGTTAATTTTCAAATTTCCACACCTACAAGGCATTTTTCTATTTTTAGTTTTAACGGCAATAATTGTCATAAAGCGCAATACTTGTTTAAAATTTTGAGATTCGGCAATTTGAAAATATACAGCGCTTTAATCGCTCTAAATTTACCACCGTATTCACAGTGCCAGAAACTTATACCCCTATGAAGCGCTAATGAGGTAGAATGTTGAAAACGCTGTAATACCCAAGTTTATTTTTTTTAACCTTTAAATACCATGTATAATGGCAAAATTAAAAAGCATAATCAAGATCGAAGGCACCCTGGGCGATCTTACCTTTTACAAGGGCAAAGAAGGGTATTTAGTAAGAACTAAAGGTGGCGTCAGTGCTAATCGTATTAAAAACGATCCTGCATTTGCACGAACCCGAGAAAATGGTTCTGAATTTGGACATTGTGCCACAAGCGGAAAGCAGCTACGGCACGCTATTGTTGGCTTAATGTCTGATGCCAAAGACAACACGGTTACTTCTAGACTGACACAGGTAATGAGCCAGGTTAAGAACACTGACCTGATCTCGTTACGTGGACAACGCCAAGTTTCTGTAGGTCTTGCGACTACTGAAGGTAGAACGGCTCTTAAGGGCTTTGACTTTAACCGCAATGCTAAACTAACCAGTGTTTTACGAACAGATTTTACTCTAGATCCGGTTATTGGAGAAGTGACCCTTGTGGACTTTGTACCTGAACGTGATTTAGAAATTCCTGGCGGAGCCACCCATGTTAGTTTTTATGCCGGATTTCTAAATTTAGACTTTAGTACGGGAGCAAAAGAATTACAGACTAGCCCTGTTGTTAATTTACCTATTAATATGACTGCAAGCTCTGTAAACTTAGCCCCTGTGGCTGTACCTTCAGGTAGTGGAAATCAGTTATACTTTTTAAAAGTTGCTTTTTTTCAAGAGGTCAATAGTGTGCAATACGCTTTAAATAATGGGGCTTTTAATGCCTTGCAATTAATAGAGGTATTGTAATCTTTAGTGTCAAAGTGTAAAAAGCTGTCTGAAAAGGCAGCTTTTTTTTTTGTTTATCGCTTTTTGTATTATGTTTTAATTTTAAACCCTCCGTCTAAGTCTTCTGCGGCGACTTAGACACCTCCCTTTCTGAAAGGGAGGAGCACTTTGAGGACTTAAATAGTAATTGGAGTGAAAATGACGTTGGTTGGTCTTTTTAGAACTGAACCCTCCGTCTAAGTCTTCTGCGGCGACTTAGACACCTCCCTTTCTGAAAGGGAGGAGCGCTTTGAGGATTTAAATAGTCATTGGAGTAAAAATGACGTTGATTGGTCTTTTTAGAACTGAACCCTCCGTCTAAGTCTTCTGCGGCGACTTAGACACCTCCCTTTCTGAAAGGGAGGAGCGTTTTAAAGATATTCGCTCAATAAACAAAACTTAGATTAATTTCTTATTTTTAATACATGCCAAACAAAAAAATTCATAGTAAAAAAGAATTACAAGACTACAGAAGGGCTTTAAGAAAGAACTTAACACCTTCTGAAGCTTTTTTATGGAAACATTTAAAATCTAGGCAATTACAAAAAAGACGTTTTCAGAGACAGCACAGCATCAATAATTATATTGTAGATTTCTACTGTGCATCTGAAAAACTAATCATTGAATTAGATGGAGATGTTCATAATAATCCTAACGTACAGGAATATGATGAAAAAAGAACACAGTATTTAGAGAACTTAGGATATAGAGTGATCCGTTTTGAAAATAGAATGGTTTTTGACTTTCTTCCTTCTGTTTTAGAAGAAATACAAAGTAATTTTAAATGACACTTATATAACCAAACCCTCCGTCTAAGTCTTCTGCGGCGACTTAGACACCTCCCTTTCTGAAAGGGAGGAGCGTTTTGAGGAGGTAAATTGTAATTTGTGTGTAAATGACGTTGGTTGGTCTTTTTAGAACTGAACCCTCCGTCTAAGCCTTCTGCGGCGACTTAGACACCTCCCTTTCTGAAAGGGAGGAGCACTTTGAGGAGGTAAATTGTAATTTGTGTGTAAATGACGTTGGTTGGTCTTTTTAGAACTGAACCCTCCGTCTAAGTCTTCTGCGGCGACTTAGCCACCTCCCTTTCTGAAAGAGAGGAGCGTTTTGAGGAGGTGAATTGTAATTTGTGTGTAAATGAGTTTGATTAGTTCTTATTAAACTAAACCCTCCGCCTAAGTCTTCTGCGGCGACTTAGACACCTCCCTTTCTGAAAGGGAGGAGCGCTTTGAGGACTTAAATAGTAATTGAAGTTAAAATGTAATTAATTGTTTTTTTAGTCATATAAGAACAATTTAGTAAAACATATAAACCACAAAAAGTGTAAACTATATCGCTTTATAATACGCTATCATTTTTAAAATTCCTTCTTCCAGAGAGACTAAATCGCGACCTAATAATGCTTTCATTTTTGTAATATCCGGACAGCGACGTGTCATATCTCCTTCCTTTAATGATGGTAAAAACTGAATTTCTGACTTTGATTTGGTTAATTCAATGATTTTCTGAGCTAGGTACAAGATACTCACCTCATCTTCATTCCCTATATTAAGCACATCATTAATGAAAGCATCTTCATCTAAAGCTTTAATACAAGTATCTATATTATCATCTACATAACAAAATGAGCGTGTCTGCTCACCTTTTCCGTAAATAGGAATAGGCTTATTTGCTAAGGCTAATTTAATAAATCGCGGCATCACAAAATCATTACTTTGTTGTGGTCCGTAAGTATTAAAAAATCTAAATATGGTATAATCCAAATCGTATTCTTGTTGGTAGGCTTTAAAAAAGGCTTCACCCACATTTTTAACAATAGCATAAGGCAACCTAGAGTTTAACGGCGTTGTCTGTTCATTTTGTGGAATTTCAAAAGGTTCTCCGTAAACCTCTGATGAACTGGAATAAAAAATACGCTCTACACCACAGTTTTTAGATAAGGACAGTACATTTTTTAAACCTTCTATATCTTCAAGAACCACGATAGGATTTTGCAACGTACGCTCTACTCCTACCACAGCCGCTAAATGAAATACATACTTAAATTTATATGTTGTAAAAATCGAGATGATATCATAATAATTATTGACATCTGCTTTAATAAAGATAATATTATCACTTTTAGGAAGTTTTGATTTATCTCCTGTGGATAAGTTATCAATTACAACCACTGTAACATTTGGTTTTTGTGCTAACTTAGAAGCCATAGCACTTCCTAACTGCCCTGCACCACCAGTGACTAAAATATTTGTCATGTATTATTAAAATTTAAGAATTGTTTGTAAATGAATATACATTGAACGCATTGAAAATCTATCTTATTAAAGCGTTTATGAAGTAAAATTATCCCATGTTATTTTTAAGCCTTCTCGTACCGTATATCTCGGTTGGTAGGCTAAGAGTCGTTGCGCTTTGGAGATATCTGCTAAGGAATCTTTGACATCCCCTTGACGTGTTGGACCATGAATTGCTTTTAACTCTGAATTAGCGGCAATACGGAGGGACTCCCATAAATAGTTAATACTAATCCGTTCGCCACAGGCCACATTAAAAACTTCGTTTTTAGCTTCTTGAGACGCAAAGAAACTTTTAATATTGGCTTGTACCACATTATCTATAAAGGTAAAGTCTCGCGTTTGCTCACCATCGCCATTAATGGTTGCTGACCGTTGCTCTTTTAGGGCTTGCATAAATAAAGGGACTACGGCCGCATAAGCCCCATCCGGGCTTTGTTTTGGACCGAAGACATTAAAATAACGTAAACCAATGACATCTGTATTATAGGTTGTACCAAAAACATCTGCGTATAATTCATTTACATATTTAGTAACGGCATAGGGTGATAAAGGTTTCCCAATCGTATCTTCAACTTTAGGTAATACTTTGCTATCCCCATAGGTAGAGCTAGATGCTGCATATACCATCCGTTTAACAGTATTACTTTCTTTTAACGCTATTAACATATTTAAAAAACCAGACACATTCACATCATTAGTCGTGGCAGGATCGTTAATGGAACGGGGTACCGAACCTAAAGCCGCTTGATGCGACACATAGTCTATACCATTCATTGCTTTTTTACAGGTCTCCAAGTCTCGTATATCACCTTCAATTAAGTCAAAGGCTTGATGATCTATAAACTCACTTAAATTTTTGCGATGACCATTAGAAAAATTATCGAGTACACGAACTTTTTTTGCCTTATACTTTAACAAATACTCTACAAGGTTAGACCCTATAAATCCTGCACCTCCGGTAATGAGAAAACTGAATTCTGAAAGGTCTTTGGTATGATGTGGATGGTTATACATTATAATCTAGCGTCTATGGCAGTTTTTGGTAGTAAAGCTTTTACATCAAAAACAACACCGGTTTCTGATTTCAATTTTGAAAGATCTATATTGAGAAATTCATTGTGAGAGACGGCTAAAATTATTGCTTCGTAATCTGTACTTAAGGCCTCAATATCTTTAATTAAGTCTAAGTGATATTCTTGCTGTACTTCTTCTTTGGATGCCCAAGGATCGTACACCTCAACATTTATATCGTAAGTTATTAATTCTCTTATAATATCAATAACCCGAGAGTTTCTAATGTCTGGGCAATTTTCTTTAAAGGTAATCCCCAACACCAAAACCTTGGAGTCTTTTATAGTGGCCCCTTTTTTTATCATCATCTTTACGGTCTCCGTAGCGACGTAGCTTCCCATACTATCATTCATCTTACGGCCAGCTAAAATGATTTCAGGATTATAGCCCGATTCAATGGCTTTTTGTGCTAAATAATATGGATCTACACCTATACAATGGCCGCCGACTAAACCAGGAGAGAAATTTAAGAAGTTCCATTTGGTCCCTGCAGCTTCTAAAACGGCTTTGGTATCAATGTCTAACAATCTAAAAATTTTAGAGAGTTCGTTTACAAAGGCGATGTTAATATCGCGTTGCGAATTCTCAATCACTTTAGCGGCCTCGGCTACTTTAATGGAAGGTGCTAAATGCGTCCCTGCTGTAATGACCTTTAAATAAAGCGCATTGACTTTTTCTGCAATCTCTGGAGTAGAACCCGATGTGACTTTTAAAATTTTAGTTACGGTATGTTCTTTATCTCCTGGGTTGATGCGCTCGGGACTATACCCTGCAAAGAAATCTTTGTTATACGTTAACCCAGATACTTCCGCTAAAATAGGCACACAAATATCTTCCGTTGCCCCAGGATAAACGGTAGACTCATAGATAACAATATCGTTAGGGCTTAAAACCTGCCCCACAGTCTCACTTGCTTTAATTAAAGGCGTAAACACCGGCTTATTTAAAGCATCAGTGGGTGTTGGCACCGTTACGATATAGTACTTAGCCACTGATAGCGCTTCTATATTGTCCGTAATAAACAAGCCCGTATTAGCGTTTAAATCTTGAGTTAAAACTGATTTTAAATCTGAATTTTCAACCTCTAAAGTTTTATCAACGCCGGTATTTAACTCTGTAACACGTTGTTTGTTAATATCGAAACCCACAACTAAAAATTGCTTGGCAAATTCCACTGCGAGTGGTAAACCTACATATCCTAATCCTATAATTGCTATTTTATCCGCGGCGTTTATCATCTGTGTATGGTTGATTTAAAATCGATTTAAGAAGTATACTCAAATCTAAGTAAAAAGTATAATTTTGAACGTATTTTCTATTAATTTTCACTTTATCTACCCAAATAATCGTTCTGTTGTACTCCTCAGGGTTAGGTTGACGGGCTAAAATGTTTTCTTCATGCCTGTATTTTAAAGAGGCTAAACCGGTAAGCCCTGGTTTCACTCTAAGAATAATTCTATCTTCTCCTTTTAAGAGATCTGCAAACCCCGGCAGATCTGGCCGTGGTCCCACCAAACTCATATCGCCTTTGAGCACGTTGTATAACTGCGGAATTTCATTGAGTTTAGAGCGTCGTAAAACATGGCCTATTCTAGAAATGGTTTCAACTGTAGCTCCTGATTTATTTTGCTTTTCCCTTACCGTTCTAAGTTTATAAATCTTAAAAGATTTTCCCTTTTGCCCAATTCTAAGTTGTGTAAAGATTCCCCATTGCTGCGTATCTAAAGTTGCTAGGATGATAAGCATGACCAAGGGTAACGCTAAAATGGGGAGTCCCAACATAACGAGCAGAACATCAAAAATACGTTTCCTATACAGTTGTTTTGTGGTCATTAGAGTTCTTAGTTAAAAACAACACGGCGGCACTAAGACTTAAACCTTGCCAAAGCTTGCAACACCAAACACAAACGTTTTAGCCGTCTTTAAGAGTTATACCTCACAGACTAAGTTTTCAGTTTTAGTCTATATACGCTTTAGAAACTGTTTAATCTTTTTAATTATGGAATTGTCATCTTTTTCGTGATAACTGTTTCCGTACACCCCATAACCATAGCCGTAACCGTATCCATAGCCATAACCGTAACCATAGTTGCTATTATTTTTATGGCGGTAGAAATTAAGAACATAGCTCACATTTTTTAATTCCCCACTACGGTGTTTCGCATTAACTAATTGAAGCATACCTTTTTTGGTATAATCTAAACGGACCATAAATATAGTGGCGTCTACATATTGGGTTAACTCTAAAGCATCCGTTACCAAACCAAGTGGAGGGGTGTCTAGAATAATCACATCATAAGTCTCCTTTAAGGTGGCAATCATAGCTCTTAGCCGCTCACTCATCAGTAATTCTGAAGGGTTCGGTGGAATTGGTCCTGAGGTTATAATATCTAGGTTTTCAATATGGGTATGGGTGATGATATTTTCTAAAGTATCATCGCCAATAAGGTAATTTACCACACCTTGTTCATTGGTAATATCAAAATCATCAAAGATTTTAGGCTTCCGTAAATCTAAACCTACAAGGACAGTTTTTTTTCCGGAAAGCGCATACACTGTCGCCGTATTTATAGAGGTAAAGGTTTTTCCTTCTCCACTAACCGAAGAGGTCACCATTAAGGTGTGTGCTCTCCCCGTCTCGATCTCTTGATTTTTAAAAATAAATTGAAGACTAGATCGGATGGCTCTAAACGACTCGGCTACCGCCGATTTAGGTTTTTCATAGGCCACTAAATTGTTTTTATAGCGATACTTCCCTACCAATCCGAGAATTGGAATATTTGACATCCGAGTTATTTCATCTGAGCCATGAATGGTATTATCTAAAAGGTAGACAATGAAAATAAGAAACATTGGCGTAAAAAATCCTAACATTAGCCCCATCATATAATTAAGGGATTTATTAGGTCCTATTAACCCGCCTCCTATATCTTTAGCCTCATCTACAATACCCAAGTCGGAAATATTCGCTGCTTTTACAATTGCCGCTTCACTACGTTTCGCCAAGTAAATATTATAAGCTTCTTGACTTAAATCTAATTGGCGTTGAATTTTTAAAAACTGCTGTTCTTCTTCAGGTAAATCACTCAATTCTGCTTCT
The DNA here is from genome assembly GCF_003337305.1 of Winogradskyella arenosi. Classification (GTDB taxonomy): domain Bacteria; phylum Bacteroidota; class Bacteroidia; order Flavobacteriales; family Flavobacteriaceae; genus Winogradskyella; species Winogradskyella arenosi. Next base: position 371,718 of record NZ_QPJO01000003.1, read on the forward strand.
AATAGCGCCATTTTTCGATTTAAAGTTCCGATCCCTACACTTATAGTCCGTTTTGTAGCATCTATGGTTTCGAGTAAGACGTTTTTTTCGGAATCGATACGACGGTCTAAATCTTTAAACAGTCCTGAACCTTCTTTGGTGGTATACTCTAAATTTTGACGTTCTGCCGCGAGCTCTACAATTTTTGATACACTTCTGAGAATATTGGATTCCTCAATCCCAACGCTTGTTGGAGCCGCAATATTGGTATAATCTGTTTTAGTATTTAAATAAACTTCGAGATTATCTAAATAATCTAATTTCGATTCTTCTTGCTGTTTTGCTGTTTCAAATTGGCGTAATTCCTCGGAAATTTGAGCTATTTCAGAACTGACATCAAAAACCTTATTATCACTTCGGAATTTATTCATTTCATCCGTCACCTCCTTAAGATTCGAATTTACCGCAGCCAGACTACTGTCAATAAACTTGATTGTATTTGTTGCATATAAATTTTTACGTTCTAACTCTGTTTGGCTCAATATGGCTGAAGTCGCATTTAAATAATCAACGATTTTCGCTTTATTATGACCTTCAAGTTGTAAGCGTAAAATATTGGACGAGGCTTGAGAATAGGTGCTTATTGCTATTTTTGATTTATAGGTATTAACAAGACCATCAAAATTACTGAACTGAATAAAGTACTCGTCTCCCGGCTTAACTGTCTGATCTGGTTTTACAATTAAACGACCATTAAGAAACGTTAAATCTATTGATGTATTTACCTTAAAGGCTTTTACAAAATCTCCTGTAGGTACTGAAATTCCAAGTTTGGATTTGTCCCCGTACTTTTGTGCAGTAGCATGACTTTCTTCAAAAGCCGTAAATATTTCAAATTCCGTAGCATTTAAAAAACGAATTCCCACAGGATAATTAAGGACTTGTCCTTTTGATTTATCAATAACAAATTCAAAAGGCGCCTTTTTATAAATATCTTCTTTACGATACTTTCCTTCCTTTAAGTAGCTCATGTAATACTGAAGGGAATCGACTACTTTTTCATTGTGTGTTCGGGTTTTAATAGCCGTCATTATTTTTCCGACCTTTCCCGAAACCCCACCCCAGTTAAAGGAAATACTAGTGTTGGCTGTAAAAAACGGATTTTGATCGTTATCAACAGAAATCAACGCATCTAGACGATACACATTTTGTTTTCTGACATTCACAAAATAAGCAATCAAAAGTGCTGTACCAATACAAATCAGTACAAACTTCCAAAGGTTTAACACTTTAAACAGAAATCCTCTAAAATCAAAACTTAAGCCTTGTGCATCTTGATCTTCTATCGCATCGTAATCTTTCATAGGAAATTATAATCTTGTAAAGAGTAAAACCGCTGTACTCAATAATGAGACAACAGATGCTATTGTTGCAATACTAGATACGGCTGTTTCTCCTGTTCCCAAAGCTTTCTGTTTTAAGGGCTTTACATAAATGATATCATTAGGCTGAATGTAATAATAAGGCGATTGCATTACATTGATGTCCGTTAAGTCTAAATGGTGTATTTGCTGACCTTGAGGATATTGCCGAATAATTAACACATCTTTTTTATTTCCTGTAACAGGAATCTCACCTACATTAGCAATGGCCTCGAAAATATTAACCCGCTCTGTAAACAACACCTGACTTCCAGGGGACCCCACTTCTCCATTAGCCGTATAACGTAATCCTGCTAATTTTACAGTGACAAAAATATTAGCGGTTTCTTTAAATTGTTCCTCTAAAAGTTTGGCCTCTATTCTTTTTTCAATTTCTTCAGTGGTAAAGCCTAAAACATTGATATATCCTAAGGTTGGAATTCTAATATTACCGTGAACATCTACCGTAAACCCATCAAAATAAGCGCGTTCCGCACTACTAGCATTTAGATTCTCATCTCCTGAAGGATTTAAAATAGACACGGTTTCTTGGTCTAAAGCCTTCACTCTAATATTTAAAATATCGTTAACCTGTATGCGGTAAGGTTTTTGAATTTCGGTAAGATTATTTACAATACTATCGTTAGTCGCGCCTTCCTTTATTTGTAAGTAAACTGTATCCTTATGAGGGATACAAGAAGATACGATAATGCAACTCAATAGAATGATTAAAAGCTTAATCGGCTTCATAGTTTTATGGGATCTTAGTGGACAAATATAATCTATCAACACTAATATTAAAACTAATACGATTATTTTTGGTTTATTTCCGTTCTTTGTAAAAAAACAACTTTGAATTACCTTAACGTAGAAAATATATCGAAGTCTTTTGGAGAATTAGTTCTCTTTAAAGATTTATCCTTTAGTATTCATAAAGATCAGAAAATTGCTTTTGTCGCTAAAAATGGTAGTGGCAAAACCTCTATCTTAAAAATATTAGCTGGAAAAGACAGTCCGGATGCTGGCCAAATTGTGATTAGAAAAGGGCTACGACTCGCCTTCTTAGACCAAGAACCAGATTTAGATCCTGAATTGACACTTGAAGAAACCATCTTTGCTTCTGATATTCCTATTTTAAAAACGATTGAAGCTTACGAACAGGCTTTAAAAACCCCTGAAGATGCAGACGCCTACCAAAAAGCTTTTGAAGCGATGGATAGAAACAATGCTTGGGAATTTGAAACGCAATACCAACAAACCTTATCGCAGCTTAAGCTTGATGATCTCAGTGTTAAAGTAAAAACACTTTCTGGCGGACAGAAAAAACGCCTCGCTTTAGCCCAAGCTTTATTAAGTAAGCCTGATATTTTAATTCTCGATGAGCCTACCAACCATTTAGATCTTGAAATGATTGAATGGCTAGAAGAGTACTTTGCCAAAACACAGCAAACGTTGTTTATGGTTACGCACGACCGTTATTTTTTAGAGCGTGTTTGTAATGAAATTATAGAACTGGATCACGGAGAGCTTCATACTTACAAAGGAAATTATTCTTACTACTTAGAAAAGAAAGAAGCCCGCATAGAAAACCAAGCTACAGAAGTCGGAAAAGCTAAACAACTCTTTAAAAAAGAATTGGATTGGATGCGTCGCCAACCTAAAGCGCGTACTACAAAATCTAAGAGTAGAATTGACGATTTCCACGAAATTAAATCGAAGGCCCACCAACGCCGTAACGACCACCAAGTGCAATTAGAAATTAACATGGAGCGCTTGGGAAGTAAAATTATAGAATTCCATAAGGTTTCTAAATCCTTTAAAAATAAAACCATCTTAAAGGATTTTGAATACACCTTTAAGAAAGGCGAACGCATTGGGATCATAGGAAAAAATGGAACCGGAAAATCTACTTTTCTCAATTTACTGACGCAAACCCTTGAGCCCGATTCTGGAAAAGTAGTCACCGGAGAAACGGTGAAAATTGGGTATTATACGCAAGGAGGAATTCAAGCCAAGCCCAACCAAAAGGTTATTGATGTTATTAAGGAATTTGGTGATTATATTCCCCTAGCTAAAGGACGCCAAATTAGTGCACAGCAATTATTAGAGCGCTTTTTATTTGACCGTAAAAAGCAGTGGGACTTTGTTGAAAAGCTAAGTGGAGGGGAACAAAAACGCCTGTATCTGTGTACGGTTTTAATTCAGAATCCTAATGTTTTAATTCTCGATGAGCCTACCAACGACTTAGACATTGTAACTCTAAATGTATTGGAGGATTTCCTTATGGATTTCCCAGGCGTGCTTTTAGTGGTCTCTCACGACCGTTACTTTATGGATAAAATTGTAGACCATATGTTTGTGTTTAGAGGTCAAGGCGTTGTTGACGATTTCCCTGGAAACTATTCCGACTTTAGAGCCTATGACAGCAGTCTACCAAAACAAGTTGAAGTTGTAGAGAAAACAGACAACACCAAAGCTATTAAGAAAAACGAAAGCCATAAACTTGATTATAACGAACAAAAGGAACATAAAAACTTAGAATCTAAAATTAGATCTTTAGAACTAGACAAAGCAGCTTTAGAGGCCAAATTCTTAAATCCCGATTTATCTCAGGATGAGATTACAAAGCTCTCTCAAGAACTTCAGGTGATTATAGATACTATTGAAGAAAAAGAAATACGCTGGTTTGAATTGTCTGAGAAACTCGAAGGCTAAACCTAACGTGCCCTCATCAAAGCACGCATCATTAAAATAAAACTTCAAAATCCTTAACGCCACAGTTTTAACGCTGTGGCATTTTAGAGTCTTAAAGTCCCTAATACCACTATTGTGTATCAATTTATATCCTTTATAAAATTCTTAACTAAATCCAGCAATCAGCATGGGGTACACTCCCCTTTTGTCTATAGTTTTGTGACCAAATGTCTGTATAGTAAAACGGCTTATCCAGCTTACGACGACTTATCATCTTACCGAAAAGAACTCAGAGCTTCAGAAACCATTTTAGAGGTTACAGATTTAGGTGAGGGGTCTAAAGTATTGAATGCCAAACAACGGAAAGTGAGCGAAATGGTCAAGGTTTCTAGCAGCTCTAAGAAAGACGTACGTTTGCTGTACCGCATTGCAAAGTATTTCAATTTTAAAACGAGTTTAGAGTTAGGCACTTCTTTAGGGATGGGTACCTATGCGTTGGCTCTAGCGAATCCGGAGTCTCAAATCACCAGTATTGAAGGCTGCCCCAATACCTCCGCATTTACGCAAAGCCAACTTAAAGCTAAAGCCCTACAGCACGTCGATTTGATCTCAGGACCTTTTAAAACCGAACTGCCGCATTTAAAAGCGCCCTATTATGATTTTATTTATTTTGATGGACATCACAATAAAACAGCCACCCTTAATTATTTTGAAACCTTAGTCGTCAAAGCCCATAATGACAGTGTTTTTATTTTTGACGATATTTATTGGTCTAAAGGAATGACGGAAGCTTGGGAGTACATAAAACATCATGAGGCCGTAACGGTGACCGTAGACATCTTTTATATGGGGATTGTTTTTTTCAGAAAAGAGCAAAAGAAAGAACATTTTAAAATTAGACTGTAACAACCGAAAGACTTTGACGTCTTATGGATAAAATATGCCGTAACTTGCAGAATACTAACGCTACCAAGACTATTTAATTATGAGCGACAACGTCATCGAAATTAGAAACATCATTAGAGATTTTAAATTAGGTCAAGAAATTGTTCATGTATTAAAAGGGATTGATTTAGACATTAAGCGTGGCGAATATGTTGCCATTATGGGACCTTCTGGTTCCGGAAAATCGACCTTAATGAATTTATTAGGTTGCCTAGACACTCCTACAGCAGGGAGTTACAACTTAAACGGCAAAGATGTGAGTCAGATGAGTGATGATGACTTGGCGGACATTAGAAACACCGAAATCGGCTTTGTGTTTCAAACCTTTAACCTCCTCCCTAGAACCACAGCTTTAGACAACGTGGCCTTACCAATGGTTTATGCCGGAATTTCTAAAAAAGCTCGAGAAGAACGTGCTTCTGAAGTCTTAAATGATGTGGGTTTAGCAGACCGTATGGACCATAAACCCAACCAACTTTCTGGAGGACAACGTCAGCGTGTGGCGGTAGGACGCGCCTTAGTTAACAAACCTTCTATTATCCTTGCCGATGAACCTACAGGAAATTTAGATTCAAAAACCGGTGTGGAGATCATGAAACTTTTTGACGATATTCACCGCTCTGGTAATACCGTAATTATGGTGACTCACGAAGAGGATATTGCCGCTCATGCCAAACGCGTCATTCGCTTAAGAGATGGCGTTATTGAGAGTGATACCTTTAATGCGTAGTTGATCGTTGTTGGTTAATGGTTGTTGGTAAATAGTTGTTGGTTGTTGGCTCTTTGCTCTTTGCTATCATTTTTCCGCCACTCCTTCAACAATACAACATAAAACTTCTATTTTTTTCTCTGTGTCTTTACGCCTTAGCGTGAAACTTCAAACCATATTCATTAACTTTGAAATATGAAAGTATACACAAAAACAGGCGATAAAGGTACAACTGCACTATTTGGTGGTACACGTGTACCTAAACATCATATTAGAATAGAGAGTTACGGCACTATTGATGAGCTCAACTCTCATATTGGTTTAATTAGAGATCAAGACATTAATCAATTGTATAAAAACACATTAATGCATATCCAAGATCGACTATTTACGGTCGGTGCAATCTTGGCAACGGATCCTGAAAAAGCAGAATTAAAAAACGGTAAAGCGCGTTTAAATATTCCGAAGATCTCTAACGAAGACATTGAGAAATTAGAACGCGAAATGGACCTTATGGAAGATAGCCTTCCTCCTATGACGCATTTTGTTTTACCCGGAGGACACCAAACCGTGTCATTCTGTCATATTGCACGTACAGTTTGCCGTAGAGCAGAACGTTTAGCATCGCATTTAAATGACTTAGAGCCTTTTCAACCCGAAACCTTAATGTATATTAATAGACTATCTGACTACCTTTTTGTGTTGGCACGGAAGTTGTCATATGACCTACAAGCTGAAGAAATTAAATGGATTCCGAATAAGGAATCGTAACACTTTAGCCAGGGGTTTCGGTTTTTTTACTGAAATTAGAATAAAGTTTACAAAATTCACCTCCTCTTGAGTATGCTGACCTTTCAGTTAACAGGTATCGAGAACAAGGTTGAACAAAAACCGTCAGTTCGAGTATGCTGACCTTTTCGTCAGCGGTATCGAGAACAAGGTTGTAACATTTTATTTTCCCCCTCTTAAGACTAAGAAAAGCAAAAACTAGTCTATAAAAAAGTTGAAAAATGACACGTTCTTTCTATTAATGATATTGCATTTATTACTGCGGTTTGAAAGCTTCAAATGGCAAGAAATAAATGTTCAGCGAGACCAATAAATTAATTTATAGCCGTTCCTAGCTAATTAATATGATTTTTTCTTGAATTATTCAACTAAAAAATTATTTTTGCAAAAATTAAATTACACACGCAATTATGTATTGGACACTAGAATTAGCATCTTATTTAAGTGATGCACCTTGGCCGGCAACAAAAGATGAGCTTATTGATTATGCAATTAGAACTGGAGCTCCCTTAGAAGTTGTAGAAAATTTACAAGCGATAGAAGATGAAGGTGATTCTTACGATTCTATTGAAGAAATTTGGCCAGATTATCCAACTGACGAAGATTACCTCTGGAATGAGGATGAATATTAACATACAAAATGATTACAAAAAAGTCTCTCGCGTTACTATAACTGAGAGACTTTTTTTTATTTTCGGATGCTTTTTTAGCCCGAGAATTAAAATATAAAGCTTAATCTGCCTTTTACCATTAAGGTTGCAGATTAAAAACCTTAAAACTAAATGGCACATTTGTAAGATTATAAATAAAGCCATTAACCATGCTATATAAGTCGTAAAAGGCTTATAACGTACAGCATTGTTGGTTGTAAGCGGTGTGATACACCTAAAACTAAATAACTGAAATTAATACCAAGATTAACGCGAGTTAATCCGTTACAAATATTTAAATATGACTTTTTTAGATAAAGTACTTAAAGTTTTTGTTGGAGATAAATCCAAACAAGATGTAAGTGCCATTAAACCTATTGTAGAGAAAATAAAAACTTTCGAGAAAGCTTTAGAGGCCTTATCACATGACGAATTAAGGGCAAAAACGGCCGAATTTAAAGCTAAAATAGCAGAAGTCAGGCAACCTTTAAACACTAAAAAAGAAGCCCTTTTAGAAAAAGCGAAGCTTACTGAAGACATTGATGATCGTGAAGATATCTACTTAGAAGTCGACAAAATTGACGATGAGATCTATGAAGTCACTGAAAAAGTACTTAACGACATTCTTCCTGAAGCCTTTGCAGTTGTTAAAGAAACCGCAAAACGTTTTGTTCACAACACTGAAATTCCAGTAACAGCAAACGCTTTTGACCGTGAAATCTCTGGCGAACATGACTATGTTACCCTAGAAGATGATAAAGCTGTATGGGCCAATTCTTGGGATGCCGCAGGAAAGGCCATTACCTGGGATATGATCCATTACGATGTACAATTAATTGGTGGTATTGCGATGCACCAAGGTAAAATTGCAGAAATGCAAACAGGGGAAGGTAAAACTTTAGTGGCAACCTTACCGGTTTACTTAAATGCTTTAGCAGGGAAAGGTGTTCACTTAGTAACGGTAAATGATTACTTAGCAAAACGTGATAGCGCTTGGATGGCTCCAATATTCCAATTCCACGGAATGAGCGTGGATTGTATTGATTATCACACGCCAAACTCAGATGCGCGTCGTAAAGCTTATAATGCCGATATTACTTATGGTACCAATAACGAATTTGGTTTCGATTACCTCCGTGATAATATGGCTAATTCGCCAGAAGATTTAGTGCAACGTCCACATCATTTCGCTATTGTGGATGAGGTCGATTCTGTATTGGTTGATGATGCGCGTACGCCATTAATTATTTCTGGTCCTGTACCAAAAGGAGATGTACATGAATTTGATGCGCTTAAACCTAAGGTTAATGCTATTGAAGAGGTTCAAAGAAAATATTTAGTTGGTGTTTTAGCTGAAGCCAAAAAATTGATTGCTGCTGGCGACACTAAAGAAGGTGGTTTTCAATTATTAAGAGCTTACAGAGGTATTCCTAAAAATAAAGCCTTAATTAAGTTTTTATCTGAAGAAGGTGTTAAACAACTCCTTCAGAAAACGGAAAACTATTACATGCAAGATAATAATAGAGAGATGCCTACTGTAGATGCAGAACTTTATTATGTTATTGATGAAAAGAACAATCAAGTTGAATTAACAGATAAAGGTGTCGATTTCCTTTCTGGTGAAGATGATCCAGATTTCTTCGTGATGCCAGAAATGGGAACAGAGATTGCAAAAATTGAATCGAAAGGTCTTTCATCTGAAGAAGAAGCTGAGCTTAAAGAAGAATTATTTAGAGATTTCGGAATTAAGTCAGAGCGTATCCATACCCTTAATCAACTTTTAAAAGCTTACGCCTTATTTGAAAAAGACAATCAGTATGTTGTTATGGACAACAAAGTCATGATTGTAGATGAGCAAACTGGTCGTATTATGGATGGGCGTCGTTATTCAGACGGATTACACCAAGCCATTGAAGCTAAGGAAAACGTAAAAATTGAAGCAGCAACCCAAACCTTTGCTACCGTAACGCTTCAGAATTACTTTAGAATGTACCGTAAACTTTCTGGTATGACGGGTACAGCGGTAACAGAAGCTGGTGAGCTTTGGGAAATCTACAAATTAGATGTTGTTGAAATTCCAACCAACAAACCAATTGCTAGAGATGATAGAGACGATTTAGTTTATAAAACTAAGCGTGAAAAATACAATGCCGTTATTGATGAAGTTGTAAGTCTTTCTAACGCGGGTCGTCCGGTACTTATTGGTACAACCAACGTTGAGATTTCAGAGCTTTTAGGAAAAATGTTAAGCATACGCAAAATAGACCATAATGTCTTAAACGCGAAACAACATAAAAAAGAAGCCGATATCGTTGCCCAGGCTGGTAATGCAGGGCAAGTTACCATTGCAACCAATATGGCAGGTCGTGGTACGGATATTAAATTAAGTGACGAGGTTAAAGCTGCAGGTGGTTTAGCCATTGTAGGAACCGAACGTCATGATTCGCGTCGTGTTGATAGACAGTTACGAGGTAGAGCAGGTCGTCAAGGAGATCCAGGAAGTTCTCAATTTTACGTTTCGTTAGAAGATAACTTAATGCGTTTATTTGGTTCTGAACGTATCGCTAAGATGATGGACAGAATGGGCTTAAAAGAAGGCGAAGTTATTCAACATGGCATGATTTCTAAATCTATTGAGCGTGCGCAGAAAAAAGTAGAAGAGAATAACTTTGGTGTACGTAAACGATTACTAGAGTATGATGATGTGATGAACGCACAACGTGAAGTGGTGTACAAGCGTCGTCGTAATGCCCTACATGGTGAACGTTTAAGAGTAGATTTAGCTAATATGATTTACGATACCTCTGAAGGTATTGCGATGAGTAATAAAGAAGCCAACGACTTTAAAAACTTTGAGTTTGAATTGATCCGTTACTTCTCAATGCCATCTCCTATCACTGAAGCTGAATTTGGTAAAAAGAATGCTACAGAAATTGCTGGTATTATTTATAAAGCAGCCTTTAAGCATTACCGTGAAAAAATGCAACGTGCTGCAGATTTAGCATTTCCTGTTATTGAAAATGTTTATAACACGCAACGCGATCGTTTTAAAAGAATTGTAGTGCCATTTACGGACGGTGTTAAAAATCTACAAGTCGTTACAGACTTAGAAAAAGCTTATGAAACTAAGGGAACTCAGTTAATTAATGATTTTGAAAAGAACATTACTTTAGCTATTGTTGATGATGCTTGGAAAGAACATTTACGTAAAATGGACGAATTAAAGCAATCTGTTCAGTTAGCGGTTCACGAACAAAAAGATCCTTTATTGATTTATAAATTTGAGTCTTTTGAATTGTTTAAGGGGATGATTGACCAAGTTAATAAAGATGTGATTTCATTCTTATTTAAAGGTGAAATACCACAAGAAACAGCAGATACTATTCAAGAAGCTAAACAACAGAAGCAAGAGAAATTAGAAACACAGAAGGAAGAAATTCCTAATTTAGATGAGCGTTCTTCTCAAAGCAGACAAGTTGGTGAAGGTGCATCGCGTCAGCAACAGCAAGTTGTAGAAACCGTGGTTAGAGATCAACCAAAAATTGGTCGTAACGATAAAGTGACGATTAAGAATGTAATGAGTGGCGAAAGTAAAGCTGTGAAATACAAACAAGCCATTCCGCTTTTAGAGAAAGGCGAATGGGTTTTAGTTGAATAACCACCTATTATTGATATAAAAAAATCCTGATGTCTTCATCAGGATTTTTTTTAGTTTAAAACATAAATTAAACCCTTAACGTCACTTCGAGTGAAATCTCCTTTTTCAGAGATTTTGTATCGAGAAACTTTTTCACTAACCTCGGTTCTCGATACGTTTTTCGCGCACGCGAAACACTCGAACTGACGAACCAGTACAAATTGACCCCTCAACGTCACTTCGAGTGAAATCTCCTTTTTCAGAGATTTTGTATCGAGAAGCTTTTTCACTAACCTCGGTTCTCGATACGTTTCTCGCACACTCAAAACACTCGAACTGACGGAAGAACACTAATTGAACCCTCTACGTCACTTCGAGTGAAATCTCACTTTTCAGAGATTTTGTATCGAGAAGCATTCCACAACTCATTGTTCTCGATACGTTTCTCGCACACTCAAAACACTCGAACTGACGAACCATTACAAATTGAACCCTTAACGTCACTTCGAGTGAAATCTCCTTTTTCAGAGATTTTGTATCGAGAAGCTTTATGTCTTAAATTTCTTTTTAGCCAGATTAGGTAATGCCGCGTAATCTCCATCAATTAAAGCTTCTTTCTTCGCTCTAGACCATTTCTTTATTTGCTTCTCTGTTTGAATCGCTAAAGTAATATCAGTGAATTCTGCATAAAATACTAGTTGAACAGGTCTCCTGCTATAGGTATAGCTCTCTTTATGCTTTCCTGTTTCGTGCTGCTCCAACCTGTTCGTTAGATTAGAAGTCAAACCCGTGTAATAGGAATTATCTGAACATTTAAGGATGTAAACATAGGACTGTTTCATGATAGCAAGATAATAAAAACAGACTAAACAACTATATATCAGCGACTAACTAAAATTTGGTTCTCGATACGTTTCTCGCACACTCAAAACACTCGAACTGACGAACCATTACAAATTGAACCCTTAACGTCACTTCGAGTGAAATCTCCTTTTTCAGAGATTTTGTATCGAGAAACTTTTTCACTAACCTCGGTTCTCGATACGTTTTTCGCGCACGCGAAACACTCGAACTGACGAACGAATACAAATTAAACCCCAAACATCACTTCGAGTGAAATCTCGTTTTTCAGAGATTTTGTATCGAGAAGCATTCTACCACTCAGGGTTCTCGATACGTTTCTCGCGCACTCAAAACACTCAAACTGACGAACCATTACAAATTAAACCCCAAACGTCACTTCGAGTGAAATCTCGTTTTTTAGAGATTTTGTATCGAGAAGCTTTATGTCTTAAATTTCTTTTTAGCCAGATTAGGTAATGCCGCGTAATCTCCATCAATTAAAGCTTCTTTCTTCGCTCTAGACCATTTCTTTATTTGCTTCTCTGTTTGAATCGCTAAAGTAATATCAGTGAATTCTGCATAAAATACTAGTTGAACAGGTCTCCTGCTATAGGTATAGCTCTCTTTATGCTTTCCTGTTTCGTGCTGCTCCAACCTGTTCGTTAGATTAGAAGTCAAACCGGTGTAATAGGAATTATCTGAACATTTAAGGATGTAAACATAGGACTGTTTCATGATAGCAAGATAATAAAAACAGACTAAACAACTATATATCAGTGACTAACTAAAATTTGGTTCTCGATACGTTTCTCGCGCACTCAAAACACTCGAACTGACGAACCAGTACAAATTGAACCTACAACGTCACTTCGAGTGAAATCTCTTTTTTAGAGATTTTGTATCGAGAAGATTTTTCACTAACCTCGGTTCTCGATACGTTTCTCGCGCACGCGAAACACTCGAACTGACGAACCAGTACAAATTGAACCTACAACGTCACTTCGAGTGAAATCTCCTTTTTTAGAGATTTTATATCGAGAAGCTTTTTCACTAACCTCGGTTCTCGATACGTTTCTCGCACACTCAAAACACTCGAACTGACGAACCATTACAAATTGAACCCTTAACGTCACTTCGAGTGGAATCTCGTTTCTCAGAGATTTTGTATCGAGAAGCTTTTTCATTAACCTCGGTTCTCGATACGTTTTTCGCGCACGCGAAACACTCGAACTGACGAACCATTACAAATTGAACCCTTAACGTCACTTCAAGTGAAATCTCGTTTTTTAGAGATTTTGTATCGAGAAGCATTCTACCACTCAGGGTTCTCGATACGTTTCTCGCGCACTCAAAACACTCGAACTGACGAACGAATACAAATTAAACCCCAAACGTCACTTCGAGTGGAATCTCGTTTTTCAGAGATTTTGTATCGAGAAGCTTTTTTACAAACCTCGGTTCTCGATACGTTTCTCGCGCACTCAAAACACCCAAATTGACGTAGCACTACAAATTAAACCCTCAACGTCACTTCAAGTGAAATCTCGTTTTTCAGAGATTTTATATCGAGAAGCTTTTTCACTAACCTCGTTCTAGGTACATTTCTAGAACAACCCATCTGACCTACAAACCCCGAAACAAAAAAAGCATAAACCTCAACATTCAACTTTATCAAAAAGAAAATTCTTAAATTTACAATTCAGAAAACGACACAAAAATAAGCGCCTTTAAAACCTAAAATCAGCTTCTTTTCCAAGTTATAAATACCCATCCATAATGAAAAATATCGTCCTAATAATAGCCCTTATGTTAAGCAGTACCTTAGTTAACGCACAAAACACCATGACTCCAGAATTACTTTGGCAGGTAGAACGCCTTAGTGTTAACGGCCTAAATGAAGCCGAAACGGAACTATTCTTTACTGTTAAAACACCAAATATCAGCACCAATGGTTTTGACGCTAAATACTATAAAATGACACTTGCTACGGGGGCTCTTAAAGAAATTAAAAAAGATGCCATGTCTGTTAAGGATAAGAACATTTCACCAGATGGACAGTATCAGCTATTTCATAAAGAAGTGGCACTCGAAGCTATAAAAGGGAATGAGGTCTATTCAGATCTTAAAGATGCTGAAGTTTATATCTTTTCCGATTTAGATATTCGTCATTGGGATACGTGGCAAGAAGGGAAATACAACCATGTATTCTATAAATCATTAGACGACCAAAAAGCCTCAGGCATTGATATTATGCCTAATGAACCTTACCATACGCCACAACGCCCTTTTGGTGGTGATGAAGACTACATTTGGGCACCCGATAGTAAATCGATCTACTATGTAAGTAAAAAACTAAAAGGAAAAGATTATGCCACAAGCACCAACACAGATATTTACAAATACGATATAGAAACTAAAACTACTGAAAATATTACCGAAGGAAATAAAGGTTATGATACAGCTCCTGCCTTTTCTTCTAAAGGTGCCCTAGCATGGTTACAGATGTCAACCGACGGTTACGAAAGTGACAAAAACGACCTTATTGTTTTACATCAAGGCATCAAACAAAATTTAACCGCAAACTGGGATGAGTCCGTTAGAAGTTTTCTTTGGAGTCAGGACGGAGAAAGTATTTATTTCACAGCAGCTACAGAGGGGACGATTCAACTCTTTAAGGTCAATTATCCGGGCCGAAAGCGAATGGCTCCGGTAGTTACTCAACTATCTAAAGGCCCTTTTGATGTTACAAGTATTGTTGCGCAAAAAGATCAGACACTTTTAGTGACACGAACTGACATGAATCATGCCGCTGACATTTATAGTTTCAATCTAAAAAAAGAAATGTTTAAGCAACTCACCGCCATTAACAAAGATTTATACGCAAAGGTTGATTTGCCAACCGTAGAGAAACGTTACGTTACAACGACCGACGGAAAGCAAATGTTAGTATGGGTAGTGCTACCGCCAAACTTTGATGCCACTAAGAAATACCCAACTTTACTCTATGCTCAGGGTGGTCCCCAATCTCCCCTATCGCAGTTTTATTCTTACCGGTGGAATTTTCAACTCATGGCTTCTCAAGGATATATTGTTGTTGCTCCAAACCGTCGTGGTATGCAAGGACATGGTGTACAATGGAATGAAGCTATTAGTAAGGACTGGGGCGGACAAGTTATGGACGATTATTTAAGCGCTATTGATGCTATGGCCAAAGAACCCTATGTAGATGCCGATCGCCTAGCCGCAATTGGGGCTAGTTTTGGTGGCTATTCAGTTTTTTATTTAGCAGGAATGCATAACAACAGATTTAAATCCTTTATTGCTCATGATGGTGTTTTTGACACACGTAGTATGTATGGTACTACTGAAGAATTATTCTTTGTAAATCATGATTTCGGTGGTCCATATTGGGATCAATCCAATACGGCAGCACAAAAAACATACAACACGTTTAACCCAATAACCAAAGTTCAAAATTGGGATACCCCAATACTAATTATCCAAGGTGGTAAAGATTTTAGAGTCCCTATAGAACAAGGTTTAAGTGCTTATCAAGCTGCTCAATTATTAGGACTTAAAAGTAAACTTCTTTACTTTCCAAATGAAAATCACTGGGTTTTAAAACCTCAAAATGCTTTAGTTTGGCAACGTGAGTTCTTTAAATGGCTGAAAGACACTTTATAAGCTTTCCTTATATAACCCTTAAAAAAAAATGATAACATGTTAAGATCTATTGCTGCCACTATTATCGGACTGATTTCCGCTTCATTAACGGTCTATGTTATTGAGAGCCTTATCGGACATCATCTTTTTCCATTACCTCTTGGTGCAGATCCTTTAAATATAGAATGGTTAAGCACACATATGCATGAAATTCCGGTGGGCATGAAAATTTGTGTTGTTCTCGCGCATTTTATTGGCATTATGGCAGGAATGTTTGTAGCCGCTAAAATTTCGAAAAAAAGTATAATTCCTAGTTATATAGTGGGAATTATGATGCTTTTCGCCACTTTATCTAATATTATAATGTTACCTAAAGAATTTTGGTTTACACTGTCTGATGGTTCATTGGCCCTACTCGGGTTTTTCTTAGGTAAGAGTCTTGCTAAAAAACAACTTCAGTTTTAAATGTCTAATAGTAAATTAGGATTAGGGCAGTTTTCTTTATAAAAAGCAATGTCCTTTAAATTACTTACCCCAGGATAATCGCCTTTAAAATCTTGAATAGCCCTTATAATTTGAAAGTGTAAATGTGGAGGATAATCACCATTAACCTCTGCCGCTCCCAAACTTCCTATTTGCTGACCTTGGTTTACGGCTTCACCCACACGCCACGATGACATAGACGCTAGACTTAAATGACCGTATAAAGTATAAAACTCAAATCCTTCAATCTTATGTTTTAGGATTAGCGTTGGTCCGTAATCTCCATGATTGGTGTTATTGTTAAAACTATGAATGCTTCCTTTTAAGGGGGCCAAAACCGGGGTATCTACCGCCGTCCATACATCCAATCCTAAATGGATATTTCTTTCCGTATCGACATCTAAAGGTTTAAAATAAGTACTTCGCCTGTAAAGCCCTCGATGCTCTAAATAGCCCCCAACAGCTACTTTTGCTTGCTGACGCGCCATTTCACTCCATATATAAGCCTCTAAAGCTTTAGAAGAAGATAGATCTACCGTTTGTAAAGCTGTATTGGTTAAGGATAAGTTTAGAGGGATAATAGAACTTTTATCCGCTAAGGCTTCAAGCACCACGTGGGTGGGCAATGCACTTAAAAATTGTTCAAAAGGAGACAGCATCATGGGGTTAAATTTTCAAACTCAAAATTACCCATTATAGCTTACAATAAAATTAGGCCTTATGATATTCTCTTAATATTTTATGAATGATAAGAAAAACTTAAAATTCGGTAGATAGCTATCATAAAGTTAGGGATTTGAATTATCTTTAAATATTGAATACTTATGTTTGTGTCATCATTTCAAATTAAAACTCATTAAGACTTACATTATGCTAAAACGCCTCCTTATCTTATTATCTATTTTAGCTTTAGGATTGTTACTTTATTCGGTGTACGTTGAAAATATTTTCTCTCCACGTTTAAGTCCAAAAGATACCGCGAAGATTACGCTAAACGATTTAGATTTAACGGTGGAATATAACCGTCCTTCTAAACGCGATCGTGTCGTTTTTGGTGCGCTTGTTCCTTTTGATGAAGTTTGGAGAACAGGAGCCAATGAAGCTACGACTTTTGAAACCAATAAGCCCCTTTTAATTAATGGAATAGAATTAAAGAGAGGAAAATACACCATTTGGACGGTACCCATGAAAGACCAATGGAAGGTTATGTTTAACTCCAAACAATATGAATGGGGAGTTAATGAAAAAATGGAACCGATGTGGGATCCTAATTACGATGCCTTAGAAATTATTGTACCGGCGCAAAGTCTAGATGTTACCGTAGAACGTTTTACCATTGCTTTTGATAATAAAACAGGCCATCTTAAATTAACCATGGCGTGGGACAATACCCTTATTGAAGTCCCAATTGATGTGATTGAATAATATTAAATTCTTTAGGGTGTCGTATTACTAAAGTTAGGCCTGGTTGCTTGGCCATAATGACTTTTGAATCCTATACCATACTTTAGGCGTTTCACTTTCCACCTAAAAAAGTAAGCCACCCATTTTTTACGGGCCCTATACTTTAAATTACAAGCAACATACACTGCACCACTTTTAAACCGTATAAAACCGTTTATATTTGTAAGTCTTAGACATAAAGCGACATTAAACTGTAAGACTTATGTTCTAAGCTAAAAAAACAATATTTTTGTGCCCACAAAGCTTAACATTGCATGACCTATCAATTTACCATCATCGTTCCTGTATATAATGAGGAAGAAAATCTTGAACGTGTAGAAACAGAACTTTCTAACTACCTTAAAATCGCTTCTGTCCCTACCTCTATCTTATTTGTTAATGATGGTTCTAGCGACAATAGTCAAGCGCTTATTGAAACCATTTGTGCCCGTCAGCCTGATTTTGAATACATTTTATTTAAAGAAAATCGAGGTTTAAGTGCGGCTATTAAAGCTGGTTTCGATACTGTAACGTCGGAATGGGTAGGCTATATCGATTCTGATTTACAAACGGCACCTGAAGATTTTAATATTCTTTTAGAACATATTGGCGAGCATGAATTAGTTACCGGTGTCCGATCTAACCGAAAAGACTCTTTTGTAAAGAACATGTCTTCAAAAATTGCCAACGGAATTAGACGTGCCTTTACACATGATGGAATGGATGATACGGGTTGCCCATTGAAGGTCATAAAAACTGAATATGCAAAACGTATTCCTATGTTTAGAGGTTTACATCGTTTTTTACCGGCGATGATTATGTTACAAAACGGACGTGTTATTCAAGTCACTGTGCAACATTTTCCAAGAATGGCAGGTACCGCAAAATTCGGACTATGGAACCGACTGTTGGGGCCTTTAATGGATTGTTTTGCGTATTTATGGATGAAGAAAAAATATATTAATTACAATATTGCCAAATCAAGTAAAGCCACGACGTCATTTTGAAAGATTGGATTATATATAGCATCGGCTTTATCGCTCAGATCTTATTTTCTTCACGGCTTATAATCCAATGGATTACTTCTGAAAAGCAACGTAAAGTTATTACTCCTAACACCTTTTGGACCCTTAGTCTCATCGCCTCTTTTTTACTCTTTATTTACGGGTATTTGCGTTTAGACTTTGCCATCATGTTAGGACAAAGTCTAACCTATTACATTTATATCAGGAATTTACAACTGCAGAAACAATGGCAAAAGTTTCCTAAAATTGTACAGATTCTGCTCTTTACAATTCCCATTTTAATCGTCATATTCTATTATAACAATAATAAAATAGATCTCGATTTACTTTTTCAGAATGAAAATATCCCAACTTGGTTATTGGTCTTAGGGATTGTAGCCCAAGTAATCTTTACCTTAAGATTTGTATACCAATGGATTCATTCGGAACGTCAGCAAACCTCTACCCTACCCATGGGTTTTTGGGTTTTAAGTTTGGTCGGCGCCGGATTAATCCTTACTTACGCCATAATTAGAAAAGATCCTGTATTATTTATAGGGCATTTGTTTGGCTTAGTCATCTATGCCCGTAACGCCTATTTAATAAGACAATCTGATGATTAAACAGATAGAAAAATATCCCGTTCTCAGTTTATTACTATTCGTAATTACAATGCTAGGGTTTACCATAGATGCCATTCCGGTAAGTATTATGGAAGCTCGAAATTTTATTTCGGCACGAGAAATGCTCACAGATAACCATTGGATCTTAACCACTATGAATGGCGATGCCCGCTATGAAAAGCCTCCCTTACCAACCTGGATTACCGCTGGTTTTGGTTACCTATTTGGCATGGGTTCTGTTTTAGCCCTGCGCTGGCCAGCACTTCTGTTTTTAGCAAGCATTGGGATCTCTATCTATTATTTATCAAAAGCCTTAGAATTACCAAAAGCACATAGCTTAATCAACGGATTTATAGCTTTAACGTCTTTCTACATTATTGGAATTACAATTGAAGCCACATGGGATATTTATACCCATGGTTTTATGCTCATGGCTTTAGTTCAACTGTTCTTTTTATTTAAAAAAGGAAAAACACCGCTTATAAGAAGTCTTCTTTTTGTGGTATTTATTGCGGCATCTGTATTATCTAAAGGCCCTGTTTCCTTATACGTCTTATTCCTTCCTTTTGTTATTGCTTATGGAATTGCCTTTAAATTTAAAGGGAACTTACTTCATTTTTTAAAATTAATAAGCCTTTTAGTCTTTGGAATTACCTTAGGAAGTTGGTGGTATCTCTACGTCAGAACTGCCGATCCTGCTACATTTATGGCCATAGCAGAACGAGAAACCTCAAACTGGCATAGCTATAACGTACGACCGTTTTATTATTATTGGAGCTTTTTTGTGCAAAGCGGTATCTGGACGGTCCCAGCGCTTATCAGTTTATGTTATCCGTATTTAAAAACCAGAGTTACCAATTTAAAAGCCTATCGTTTTAGTTTATTATGGACGCTTATCGCTGTGATTTTGCTCTCCTTAATTCCAGAGAAAAAATCGCGTTATTTAATGCCGGTTCTCATCCCTTTGGCAATTAACATTGGGTTTTATGTGAACTATATTATCCGGGAATTCAAAAACCTTTCCGCTAAGAAAGAAACCTTTCCTGTTTATTTTCAGTTCGGACTCATTGGCCTCATCGCTTTATTCTTTTGGTGTATTGGTTTTAGTTTAGGCCCTTTTCTAACCGGTGTTGTGCTCCTGCGTTTTATATTGATTAGTGCCGTATTATTGCTTATAGGATTCTTAATCTTTAAAACTTTAAAGCATAAAAATATAAAAGCGACCTTCTACCTTACGCTAAGTTTTATGCTGAGTATAGGATTTTTAGCATTGCCTTTTGCACAATTGCAAGGCCAACCTAGTTATTTACCACTTTCTCAATTGTCCAACGACACTATTCCGCTTTATAGCTTAGGTAGTGTATCGCCGGAAGCCATTTATAATTATGGCGAAAAAATTCCATCGTTAAAAACAGAAGAAGGGCTTATGATTCCTTCTGAAAAAACCTTCAGAGTCCTAACCTCGAGCTTAAATCCTGAAGCGTTTAAAGAACTGAATTCGCTGTTTACTATTGAATTTAAAGACAGCTATGACCTCAACTTTTCGAGTAATAATCATAGAGCCCGTTTAGTGAACCATATGTACCTCTTAACTAGAAAATAAGAGTGCTTTTACAAGTCTCGAGACGTGAACATAACTTTAAGCCACGTATTTATTTAGTAAAAATTGATAAAGCTTGTAGAATAAGAAGCCTGCAAAACCTCCGAAGGTTAAACCACAAATAAGGTCTAAAGGATAATGCACACCTACATAAATACGACTGTATGCAATGGTTAAGCTCCATAGTAACAATCCTATAATTAAGTATTTAAAGTAAGGTCTTAATAATAAGCCTGTAAATATAGCTACAGACATAGAATTAGAGGCATGCCCTGAGAAAAAGCCATATTTTCCACATCGCGGCGCTACAAAACGCATAAAATCCTGTACGCCTTCTGCTCTACATGGTCTTGGACGTTGAAAACCATCTTTAAAAAGATTGGTAATTTGGTCTGTAAAGGTAATCATACCCGCCACAACAAACACTAAGAGTAATAAAGCTTTCCAGCCATACTTCTTATATATTAAGAATAGTAAGACGGCATATAAGGGGATAGAATATAACTTGTTGGTTATGGCTAACCAAAGCCCATCCCAAGATGCTGTACCTAGATTATTAAGATATAAGAATAGAGTTTTATCTAATTCTAAGAGCTGCTCTATCATTAATCGTCGTATCGGGCAATTTCTCTATCGTAAAAATCAGTAGCCTGCTGAATGTAGTTTTCAGTTTCAGTCTCTAATTCTTTTTCGTCATGCTGATCAAACTCTTCAAACCATTCTACCTCATCATTTTCAAGATTAATGATAAAGCGTGGAAATTCAGTATGAATGATAAATATTGCTTCTGGATAATCGGTGTTATCGCCTAGTATAAATTTTGGTAATTCCATAGGGTACATTTAAAGTCTTAAGACAAACGCTTAATTTTTAACTTAGGCTACAAATATATTGATTTTGATTGAGCCTATCGATTAATATTACAAGATCGCCTTAGTGTAACGGTTTCGCGTATTAGTGACTTGTTTTTAAGATGAGTTTTTTAGTTAATAAATGAAATCTTATAAATAGTAAAATAGCGGCAACACTAAGCCCTACTATAAGTCCAATCCAAATTCCAAGACTGCCATAAGCTTCAGCCTTTCCTAAATAATAACATATAGGAAAACCAATAACCCAATAAGACACAAAGGTGATCAAGGTTGGTATTTTCACATCTTGAAGGCCTCTTAAAGCACCTAAAGCTATCACTTGTAGACTATCTGTAATTTGAAATACCGCAGCGGCTAATAACAAGATTGCCGCAATTGAAACAACTTCCATAGTATCAACAGCATTAGCGGGATCGTCTAAATCCACATACATCGTCGGCAGCATTTTATGAAAAATGACAAATAATAGCGCAAAAAGGACTGCAAAAATAAAACCTACTATAAAAATAGATTCCGCAATACGGCGTAAAGCGACAAAGTCCTTCAATCCTTTTTGGTTTCCAACGCGGATCATAGCGGCCACACTTAAGCCTGTAGCCACCATAAAGGTCATAGAAGATAAATTTAAGGCAATTTGATTTGCTGCTTGGGCATTAGCCCCTAAGGTACCACTTAGCCAAATTGCTCCAGTGAAAATTCCGACTTCAAAAAACATCTGCATAGCACTAGGCAAACCAAGATTAGTCAATTTTTTAATGGGTTGTTTACTCAAACTGAAAAACTTAATATGAGTAACATAAGCCTTAGACTTATCGCGTTTTGCCAATAACCACCACAAATAGGCTACCATAACAAAACGGGACACCAAGGTTCCGACAGCCGCGCCTACAATCCCCATTTCAGGACAACCAAATTTTCCAAAAATAAGCACGTAGTTTATAGCCACATTAAGCACATTGGCCACAATAGTCGCGTACATAGGATATTTGGTTAAAGAAAGCCCATCACTAAACTGCTTAAAAGCCTGAAAAACGATTAAGGGCACCAAGGAAAAAGCCACCAAGTCTAAATAAGGAATGGCCAAATCGACCACCTGCTCTGGTTGATCCATTACATACATTAAGGGTTTAGCAAACAGCAAACAGACAAATAAGATCAGCCCTAAAACGGTACATAAAAAAAGCCCGTGTTTAAATACCGATTTTCCTTTGTCAAAATTATTTTCGGAATCAGCTTCGGCAACCAATGGCGTAATGGCCGTAGAAAACCCAATGCCTAAAGACATGGCTATAAAAATAAAGCTATTCCCTAAAGAGACTGCCGCTAACTCTGCGGCTCCCAATTGACCGACCATAATATTATCAATAAAACTAACAAAGGTATGACCTAGCATACCCAGCATAACCGGTGAGGCCAGTTTTAGATTGTATCGAAATTCTTTAGTGTATTGACTTAAAACCATGGCGCAAAAATAAGACTTCCATTTAGTTCTTAGAATGAATTATTTCTTAAATAATAGGAAAGTTTAGCGGGCTAATTTTCATCATAAAATACCGATTATATTGGATGCAATTAATCGATTCTTGTAGATTGCGTTAAAAAAGATAAGCCCTGTTGTCCTGAGGTAGATGTCATCACCCCTTCAAAAATAGGTTCAGGACTTGCTTGTGGTATTTGCCAATCGAAAATAAAATTCCCTCCAGTTCCCCCAGCAATATCCTTTTCATTAATCACAATATCCAAGGTTTCCATAGGTACCACATAGACCGGTTGGTCAATATAAGATTTTAATAAAACCCCATGTGTATCATAATACGCCACTTTAGATAAGTACAAGCTATCTTTAGCACTGGTATTTCTAATACTAATCATTGCTGTAAGGTTATACGTCTTATGCTGTGTATAGCTGTAAATTTGTGAGTATACCGATAAGTAAGAGGTTCCTTGTTCTAAGCCTTCTGAAGATGGCAAAGCTGCGATACGGGCTTTCCAATCTATTTTTTCGTAGTCATCCGTGCCTGTAGCCTCGTCACAAGCACAAAAACAATACAGACTGAGAACTAAAATGATGAACTTTTTCATAAGGTATGCTTTAATTAATGACTACAAAATTAGTGTAAAAGCCGCAGATTATAGTCTGCTTAAAAATACAATACCTAAGAGGATAATAAAAGAATCTCTCGTACTTCTTTTAAACTGTCTTCTTTGTCTAAAAGAAAAACAAGCGTATCATTCGCTTCAATAATGGTTGAGCCTCCTGGTCTTACAAATTTATCGTTTCGTTTTATCATTACAATAAATGCTGAAAGTGGTAAATGCAGATCTATAATACGTTTATCTACAGCGAAACTATTTGGAGGAATGGCCACTTCTTCCATTGCCGATTTAGGAAGATTTAAAATGTACCGATCATTTTCTGCAATAGGTTTTACTTTCTCCGGAAGTGCCACTTTTAACCATTTTGCAAAAATGGATAAGGTGGTCCCTTGAATTAAGATAGAGGTCACCGAGATAAAAAAGACAATATTAAAAATCATATTGGCCTTATCTATTCCGGCTAATAAGGGATAGGTTGCAAATACAATAGGAACGGCCCCTCGCAAGCCGACCCAAGAAATATAAAAACGCCTTTTAAGTTTCATTTTAAAAAACATCAGACTTATAAAAACACTAACCGGTCTTGCCACCAAAATAAGGAATACTGAAATCAGTAAACCAATGCCCATATAGGGAATTATTTGCGACGGAAATACGAGTAGTCCTAGGGTTAAGAACAGTACAATTTGCATAAGCCAAGCAATACCATCAAACATTTTTAGGATGGTGGACTTATGAATTAAATCTTGATTTCCTAAATAGACCGCACAAATATAAAGCGCCAGAAAACCATTTCCGCCTACAAAATCGGTAGCAGAAAAGGTAATAAACATCATTGCAATGGCTAGAACCGGATAAAGACCTTCGAACCCTAATTTAATTCTATTAATAATTATTTTGCTTAATTTTCCAAAGGCAAATCCTAGAACTCCACCTAAAATCATTTGTTGGAAAAACAACAATACCATGGAAAAAATGCTCTCATCTTGGTTAATCACCAACGTTAAACACGCTAAGGTAAGCACATAAGCCATAGGGTCATTACTCCCACTCTCTAGTTCTAATGTTGGTCTTAAATTGGTTTTTAACGCTAAATTTTTAGATCGTAAAATAGAAAATACAGCGGCCGCATCTGTAGAAGACACAATAGAACCGAGCAGCATACTTTCGTAAATGGTAAAATCTGTAACAAACCACACAAACAAACCTAGGGTTGCGGCGGTTAGAAAAACCCCCAATGTAGAGAGTATTAATCCCTCTTTTAGAATGGGTTTAATGGCTTTAAAATTGGTATCTAAACCACCCGAAAACAGAATAAAGTTAAGAGAAACAATCCCTATAAACTGTGCTAATTTAGGATCATCAAATCTAATCCCTCCAATACCATCAGAACCGGCTAACATACCTATAGCCAAGAAAAGAATTAATGTAGGCACACCAAACTTATAAGAGGTCTTCCCGACCACAATACTTATAAAAAGCAAAATAGAGCCTACTAATAATATATTTTCAATGGTTAAATTCATGCTTTTCTTGCCTAAGGTCAGTGCAAGCAAATTTAGTTTTTTTATCTTCTAATTACGAGCTATCCGTTGTTTTTAAAATTGAAAAATTAAGGTTTTGCATTCTACCAATAAAGTTAATTGCAGTGTTTTGCAATATTCAAGCAATATGCATGCTTTAATCGTCCGACCTTAATCGTAAACGTACTAAGGTTAATCTATAAGGCTGCTATTTGGTCTTTCGCTGTTTCAAACTCAGCAACCATAGTCTCGACAATTTTAGCCACGGGTTGCACATCATGAATTAAGCCTGCGATTTGTCCAATTTCTAACTCTCCTTCTTCTAAATCACCTTCAAACATTCCTCGTTTAGAACGGGCTCTTCCTAATAATTCTTTAAGCTGTTCTGGAGTAGGACTCGTTTTATAAAGCTCTTGGAGGTCATTGTAAAATTTGTTTTTCACTAATCTAACCGGTGCTAATTCTTTTAAGGTTAATTGGGTATCACCTTCTTTAGCATCGACCACTACTTGTTTAAATGCTTGGTGCGCAGAAGATTCTTCACTGGCTACAAACCGGCTTCCTACTTGTACGCCATCAGCACCTAAAACCATACATGCCAACATGGCTTTTCCTGTGGCAATACCACCAGCTGCAATTAATGGAATATCCAATTGTTCTTTCACCATTGGAATTAAGGTCAAAGTAGTGGTTTCATCTCTTCCATTATGGCCACCAGCTTCAAAACCTTCAGCGACAATAGCATCTACTCCGGCCGCTTGTGCTTTTAAAGCAAACTTAACACTGCTTACCACATGAACTACAGTAATCCCTTGATCTTGTAACCATTTGGTCCATGTCTTCGGATTTCCAGCAGAGGTGAATACAATCTTAACTTCTTCCTCTACAATGATATCCATGATTTCTTTAATGTTGGGATATAACATCGGGACGTTAACCCCAAAAGGTTGATCGGTAGCGGCTTTACATTTTTTAATATGGTCTCGAAACACATCAGGATACATAGATCCTGCTCCAATTAATCCTAAAATTCCAGCATTGCTTGCAGCAGAAGCCAAACGCCAACCGCTATTCCAGATCATTCCGGCTTGGATGATCGGATATTTAATATTGAAAAGTGAAGTGATTCTATTAGTCATCATAAGTGTTCTCTATTTTATGGTGTATAAAATTCGACAATTCAGATGAAAATTACGACGGAAATGACATGAAATTATGAAGATACTTCTATTCCATTACGACGTCTTAAGGTCTAATAAGCTCAGCCCCAATTTAAGGCGTCGTTTTAATAAACTGAAGCGTTTTAACCCCTACTTCTGTAGTAAGTTGTATAAGATAAACCCCTGCGGATAATACGGAAACGTCAAGACTCTCGGTGGTTTCCGTAAGTGTTTCTTGTAAGACTTCTTGACCTAATTGGTTATAAACAACAACCTTGATCTGACTTTGGGTTTCAGGAAAACTGAGATATAGGTCTGAATTTACCGGATTAGGATACAGACGAAGGCCTTCTAAATTGAAATCGTCCACTGATAACGCTAAATTCTTAGCCATGTATAAATTAGGTATTCCGTATCCTAAAAATTGATCTGGAGCATTATACTGTGATGCCGATTGCCTCACCAAATCTTTAAGAACGCTTGGTGTTACATTGGGTAATGCTTGTTTTAAGGCCGCAAGCCCCCCACAAAGAATTGGTGCGCTAAAAGAGGTACCATTATTTTGAACAATACTATTATACTCATCAATAACAAATGCGTTTCCACCTCTTGCCACAACATCGGGTTTCTGATAACCAATTTGCGCAGCACTACCTTGCGAACTAAAAGACACATAATCCCCATCTGCATTTACAGCACCAATACTAAGCACGTTAGGCGAATCTGCCGGAGCACCGACCGTTTGCCACGATGCGCTTCCAGAATTGCCTGCACTTACCACAACTAATAGCCCTTTTTCAGCAGCAATATTAGCGCCTTTAGTAATAAAGGCCGTTTCGCCATTCATGTCTGCAGGGGTATAACTGTAATTCGCATTATCATAAGTGGTATAGCCCAGAGACGTATTTATAATATCTACGCCTAAACTATCGGCACGTTCTGCTGCTTCTACCCAATAACTCTCTTCCACCGGATTTTCACTTGAGGCATCTTCGGTTCTAAATAAATAATAAGACGCATCTGGTGCAGTGCCCACAAAACTATCTTGAATAAAGCCGCCCATAGTACTTAATACTTTAGTTCCATGGTTACTTGAGGTACTGTTAAAAACATCGGTTGTTCGGTCTACAAAATCATACCCGCCTAATAACAACCCTTGGTCTCTTAAATTTTGAAATGCGCCCATGGTATCCGCATTCGGAAATCCGGCATCCATAATGGCAATGTTGACTCCTTCTCCGGTATAGTCGTCGAGATGTAAGTTATCCACCCCAATCATTTCTACCTGATTTTGGGTATGTCCGTAGGTAAACGCAATCGTGACATCTTCAATATCTAAATCCGTATGCTGCTGCTCGGGTCTCCCACTGCTGTTAAGATTAGGGTTTGCAAAAACAACAGCATCTACAAAATCTAAATTGGTAAGCCCATTTATAGCACTTTCCGTTCCTCTCACATGCAGCGCATTAAACCATTTCGATTTTGCCAGGACTTCAATATCTGTTTGCGCTTTAACCGTAGTAATATACCCTTCATTTAGAGGAACATCACGGGCATCTATAGCTATATTAAAATTTTGCTTTCGGTCTATAGCTTTCTGCGTTAGTATACTAATTGGATTTGCAAGCGAAGCCGCTACATTAGGTTTATCCGTAAAATAAATCCAAGCGTCTTCTTGTGCAAAAGTAGGTACGCTTAGGCAGGCTAGAAGAAAAACGAGTACTGTTCTCAACATGGGCTTCGGTTTTAATATGACAAATTGGTCTCTAAAATACAGAAGACCTTTCAGATGAACATCTAAAAGGTCTTCAAACAAATTAACCTTTGCGACTAATTTAAGAAATTACGCCAGAACCTACGAGTTCTTCTCCTAAATACCAGGCTACAAATTGGCCTTCCGTAATCGCAGATTGCCTAGTTTCAAATTCAACATACAATCCAGAAGCTACTTTATGTAAGGTGGCTTTATCTAAATTTTGTCTGTAACGTATTCTTGACAAGACGTCCATAGTTTCTCCGTCATTTAATGCCAAATCTGTACGTACCCAATGTAATTCTTCATTAGACACAAAAAGCACATTTCTGTAAAGTCCTGGGTGTTTTTTACCTTGACCTGTGTAGATAACATTCTCATTAACATCGGTATCAATAACAAATAAGGGCTCTACCGTGCCGCCAACGCCTAAACCTTTCCGTTGTCCTTTGGTAAAATAATGGGCCCCTTGGTGTTTCCCTACCACTTTTCCGTCGGCAACCTTGTATTTTGGTTTTTTAGACCCATAGGCTAATTCTTCTTCTTTAGTACTAAAGGTCGGTGGGACTTGATTGTAACGTTCAAAATTGGCATCAATCTCTACAATCTGCCCTTCTTTAGGCTTTAATTGTTGTTGTAAAAAATCGGGTAACCTCACCTTACCAATAAAACAAAGCCCCTGCGAGTCTTTCTTTTCAGCGGTAATTAAATCTTGCGCTTTAGCAATTTCTCTAACCTCAGGTTTAAGTAATTCCCCAATAGGAAATAAGGCTTTTGCCAATTGCTGTTGCGACAACTGACAAAGAAAATACGACTGATCTTTATTTCCATCTACACCAGCCAAAAGCTGATGCACCTCTTCACCATCTTTTTCAATAGTACTTTTTCTGCAGTAGTGTCCTGTAGCGACGTAATCAGCTCCAAGTTCTAAGGCGATGTCCATAAAAACATCAAACTTAATTTCTCGATTACAAAGCACATCGGGATTAGGCGTTCGACCTTTTTCATACTCGTCAAACATATAATCTACAATACGCTCTTTATACTGTTCACTTAAATCTACAGTTTGAAACGGAATCCCTAATTTATCTGCCACCAACATGGCGTCATTACTATCTTCTAGCCAAGGACATTCGTCTGAGATGGTTACCGAATCATCATGCCAATTCTTCATAAAAAGCCCAATAACTTCGTAACCTTGTTCTTTTAATAAATATGCGGCTACACTTGAATCTACACCTCCCGAAAGCCCTACTATTACTCTTTTCATCCGTTAATATCCTTATTATATTTATTTTAAGTCCTTTTTTGATTGCACTTCTTTTTACATAAAAAGGCTAAACAAAACGTCTTCTAAACATCGTCATCAATTTACATTATGCTTTGTTCGAAAACATTTGGCAAAATTACAAAATAAAAAAGGCAATCTTACATAGATTGCCATTCTCAAATCCTATTTAAACCATAGTTAATCCCTATGGTTTTTTAGATATGACTTTCTGATTGGTGTGATCTACAGTTTTAGTTAATTTACCATCCTTATAATACTTCCAAATCCCTTTCTTCTGATTTTGTTCATAAACGCCTTCTGAGGTTAACTGATTATCGGCATTGTAATAATACGCTTGCCCATGGAGTTTGTCCTTCTTATAAATGGTATGGCGTAAAAGGGTATTTTTCTCAGAATACCACTTGGCTTCACCGTCTAACTTCCCATCTTTATAATGCGCAAGTTCTGCTAAAACACCATTAGGATAATACACAAAACGTTCTCCTGAAAGTAGACCTGCATCATTATAATACTCTTCAATCATTTTTTTTGATGAATTTTTATGGTAAAAAATCCACTTCCCCATAAAGCGCTTCCCATTCATTTGCCCTTCACTAATCACCTTTTTATTTGAGGCATAAAAACTAACCTTAGCAATACTATCAGTTTCATTAAATACTTTGACTGCACTTAATACACTTTTCCCAGCCGATAGCGTGTAATATTTAAAGGTGTCAACTTCCTTACCGTGTTCAAAAACCCCTTCATAGCGTTTTTGATCCGTCTGGTAATAGTTCTTGGTCCACAAGCCATGCCGTTTCTTGTTTTTATCAAACTGATTTACTGCATCTTGTGCCTGTACAGATGTTAAAAATAATGTTAAAGTAAATAAGACGTAAACTAATTGTTTAATCATTTTGTAATTTAGTTAAACAAACTTTTGTAGAGTTTGAATGTTGAACAATTTAAAAACTCAAAACAATGAAAATTATTTCAAAAAACTTCAAATTACTTACAGTATTTCTATTGGTTTTAGGTCTTACTGCATGTAGTGATGATGATGACAACAATCTACCCCCTGCTGAACCTATGACAATCGTAGATGTAGCGATTGAAAACAATTTAACATCTCTAGCTGCCGCTTTAGAAGCTACCGATTTGGTTAGTACATTACAAAGTGAAGGACCTTTTACCGTATTTGCTCCAACGAATGATGCATTTAGTGATTTTCTAACGGAAGCCAATATTGATTTATCTAATATGACGGCTACTGAAATTGTAACCGTAAGAAACGTATTATTTAATCATGTGATTGCTGGAGCTACTATTACCTCTACAGATTTAATTGGTGCAGGTTCTGGTTATGTGAGTACTGAAGCTGCTGGTGTAGCAGGGAACAACATGAGTTTATTTTATAATTTTACTGAAGGTAGCGTTGTACTTAACGGAATGTCTACAGTAACCACTGCCGATGTCACCGCCTCTAATGGTATTGTCCATGTGGTGGATGAAGTGATTACTTTACCTTCAATAGTAACTTTCGCTACTGCAGACCCTAATTTTAGTAATTTAGTTGCGGCTCTAACCGCTGATGGTCAACCTGATTTTGTAACTACATTATCACTACCTAACGGAGTAACGCCAACACCATTTACAGTTTTCGCTCCTGTAAACACAGCTTTCCAAGCCTTATTAGATAGTAACGACAACTGGAACTCTGTTGCGGATATCGATTCGGATTTATTAACAAATGTTTTACAACACCACGTTATTACTGAAGCCAACGTAAGATCAGAAGACCTTAGCGATGGTATGATGCCAACGACCTTAGAAGGGGATATGATAACGATTAACTTACCAGGAAATGACGGGAATCCGGCTAAAATTACCGATGGTGCTGGGAATACAGACATCGATATTATTGCTGCAGATGTACAAGCGATTAATGGTGTAATTCATGCTGTTGAAACTGTATTACTTCCAGATACGACTAATTAAAAATAAAGAAAGTACATACCCCTATATTGATTGATTAATTGCAAAACATCCAAACGACATACAGTTTGGGTGTTTTTTTATGCTGCTTATTTCATCATAACACTTTTCATCCCTAACTCCAACCCTAGCGTCTTCCCTACACCCTTCTATCTAAAGCATGGAATGATACGATAGCTTCTAAGCTTTGAGTTGTATATTCTTTAAGGTTTATATCTAATTTGAAGATTCACCCCTCGCAATTAAATCTCAATACAAGGCAAAAATAAAGCCTTAACACTGCATGTTAAGGCTCTATTAGACTTTTTGAGTCTCTATATAAAGGCGACGTTAAACGCCTGTAGACTTATTTTTTGCGTCCACGTTGTTGCGCTTGCTTTTGTTGCTCGGCTTGCTCCATCATTTCAGCCATTTTTTTCTGAAACTTACTTTGCTTTTTAGGCTTCGTTTTATTCACTTCAATCTTAGCTAAAACTTTGTCCTCGTCAATAATGTAATTTTTAATCACGAGCATAATTCCAATACTAATAGAGTTAGAAATAAAATAATATAAACTTAAACCAGAGGCATAGTTATTAAAGAAGACTAACATCATTAATGGAGAGAAGTAAATCATGTACTTCATCATCTTAGCCATATCTGGCATCCCTTCTTGTGTTGGTTGATTTGCCATTTGCTGACCTGTTGTCATTTTCATATAAAAGAAAATCGCAATCGCTGCCAAAATTGGAAATAAACTAACGTGATCTCCATATAGTGGAATACGGAATGGTAAATCTAAAACCGAATCAAATGAACTTAAATCATCTGCCCAAAGGAAACTTTTTTGTCTTAATGCAAAGGCTGTTGGGAAAAACATGAATAAGGCATAGAATACAGGAATTTGCATTAATCCTGGTAGACAACCACTTAAAGGACTTGCTCCTGCACGGCTTTGAATAGCCATGGTTTCTTGCTGTGCTTTTAATTTATTGTCTTTGTATTTTTCTCTTACTGCATCTAATTCTGGTTTTAAGATTTTCATCTTCGCCTGCGATAAGAATTGCTTGTACTGTACAAAAGATAATAAAATCTTAACTAGAACCGTCATTACAATAATAGCGATACCGTAAGGTAAAAAGCCACTTAAGAAGTTAAATAATGGAATGAATAACATTTTATTTATCCAACCAAAAATTCCCCATCCAAAAGGAATACTTTTCTCTAATCCTTTATCGTATTGTTTTAAGGTTTTACTATCTGTAGGTCCGTAATACAATCCAAAATTCTTATTTAATTCACCACCATTATACGCTAAAGGCATTTTAGCTGTATATAATTTAGTGTATAAGGTATCTATTTCTTCATCTTCAACTAAATTTAACGAGGTCATTGCCACATTATCTAAAGTTGCATTTTCAGCCGCTAAAATAGTACTAAAGAAATGCTGTCTGTAAGAAACCCAATCCACATCACTTACTGTTTCATCGTCATCACCTCCTTGCGATAATTTATCTACTTTACCATCATCATGCATATAGGTTAAACGCGTGTAACGGTTTTCGTAACTGATACTTTTTGAATGACGAATGGTCTTTTGTTTCCAATCTATAGCAATAGGCTGCGATGTATTAAAGACACCGTTTAAACCTTGCGATCGAATTGAAAAGTCAATCATATAATCGTTTGGTTTCAACTCATAACGGTATTCTAAAAAGTCCGATGCAGAGACCTTAAGCTTCATAGAGACTACGGTATTTTCACCGTTTTTAGTCACCGTAGGTTCAAAAGGAAAATCTTGAGTATTTAAAGTTCTGTTATCAGAAGTTCCAAAGGTAAGGTTAAAGGCACTGTTTTGGTCTTTTACCATATATACCGGAACCGAGTCATAGTCTACAAAGTTTCTTAATTTCACTTCTGCTAAATGTCCCCCTTTACGGTTAAATTTTAATTCAAACACGTCCGTAGTCACCCTTGTGTATTGTTCTGACGACTTTGGTAAGGTTAAAGCATAAGCAAATGCGCCTACTTTATTCTGAAGGGCTGCTTTTTGTGTCGAGTCTAAAACTTGTGTATTTTCAGTATAATCACTAGCCGTGGTTACTAAAGCAGCATTCTGTTTACTTTGATTATTTTCTGCTTCTGCCTGAGCTTGCTCTGCTTGCTTTTGTGCTTCAAGCTCCTCTGGTGTAGGTTGATTCTGGTACATTACGTATAATAATATCCCAAAAATGAGTACGAAACCTATAATAGATTTAACGTCGAATTTCTTTTCTTCCATGTCATATTAATTTTCGACCTCTTTAAGTGATAAGTCGCCCTTTATTAGGCATCTCACTTAAGAGGTCTTAAATGGTTCTATTCCGATTCTTCAAATAGTTAACCAATTTTTAGTTTGCGACAAAGTGACGCATTATTTTTTCTTATTGTATTTTAAGGCTGCTTCAATAAAGGCGATAAATAAAGGATGTGGATTTTTCACCGTACTCTTATATTCCGGGTGGTATTGTACCCCAATAAACCAATCATTTGTAGGAATCTCTACAATTTCTACCAATCCTGTTTCAGGATTAAAGCCTGTAGCTTTCATTCCTGCAGCTTCAAATAGTGATTTATAATCATTATTAAATTCAAAACGGTGTCTGTGTCTTTCCGTTATTAATTCAGAATTATAAACACTATGCGCTATACTTTCTTGTTCTAATTTACAATCCCAAGTTCCTAAACGCATGGTTCCTCCTTTATTAGTAACTCCTTTTTGTGAGGCCATTAAACTAATCACAGGGTCTGCAGTTTTATCGTCCATTTCTACAGAGTTTGCCTCCGGTAGTTTTAAGACATTTCTAGCATATTCAATAACCGCCATTTGCATTCCTAAACAAATTCCTAAAAATGGAATATTATTTTCACGTACAAACTGAACGGCTGCAATTTTACCTTCTATACCACGTTCTCCAAAACCTGGCGCCACTAAAACACCATCTAAATGGCCAAGTTTAAATTCAATATTGCTTTCCGATAAGTATTCAGAATGAATTGGTTCTACATTAACCTTTACTTCATTCTCTGCACCGGCATGAATAAACGCCTCTAAAATAGACTTATAAGAATCTTGAAGTTCTACATATTTACCAATAAGACCAATAGTAACTTCGCTTTTAGGATTTTTATGACGCTTTAAAAATTCATTCCATTGCTCTAAATCTGGCACATCGCTTTTAAGCTGAAGTTGGTTTAAGACCACTTTATCTAAGCCTTCCTTAAGCATTAAATTAGGCACGTCGTAAATGGTTGAAGCATCAATAGATTCGATTACCGCTTCTTTTTTCACATTACAAAAACGCGCTAATTTCGTTTTTAAACTGTCACTTAATTTGTGCTCTGTTCTACAAACTAAAATATCGGCTTGTACCCCACTCTCCATCAAGGTTTTTACACTGTGCTGGGTTGGTTTTGTTTTTAATTCACCGGCAGCAGATAAATAAGGCACTAAGGTTAAGTGAATAACACAGGTATTGTGCTCTCCTAAATCCCATTCTAACTGTCTTACAGCTTCGATATAAGGTAAGGATTCAATATCTCCAACAGTTCCTCCAATTTCAGTAATGACGATATCGTAATCTCCAGAATTTCCTAAAATCTGAATTCTACGTTTAATTTCGTCAGTAATATGAGGAATTACTTGAACCGTTTTCCCTAAAAACTCGCCACGACGTTCTTGATCAATAACACTTTGGTAAATTCTACCAGTAGTAACGTTATTGGCTTGTGAAGTGGGCACGTTTAAAAAGCGTTCGTAATGTCCTAAATCTAAATCGGTTTCAGCACCATCATCTGTTACGTAACATTCGCCATGCTCGTAAGGATTTAAAGTACCGGGATCGATGTTAATATAAGGATCTAATTTTTGAATGGTGGCTCTGTAACCTTGTGCTTGAAGGAGTTTAGCTAGTGATGCTGCTATAATACCTTTTCCGAGAGAAGAAGATACGCCTCCGGTTACAAAAATATACTTCGGGTTTGTAGTCATGATACGTTATTAAACGCAGGCAAAATTACAAAATTTAATGAGTTATTCTCTATTTGTTTATGGTTTGTTGATATGTTCTTTTTAATATTCAAAGTAAAGGCCTAAAACAAGGCTTAATCCCTATAGTCCAAGTGCTTGAAAATTAATACTTCCTTTAAAAGCTTATACAAATCCACTAAGCTTTTATGATAATTGAGAAATAAAAAAAGAAGCGTCCCTATTTTAACAAAAGATAAGCTCTGAACGTTCTAAAAAAATAACACATCTAAAGCCCAAAGTTTAGCACTAAAGAAAATAAATGAATGGGGTTACTTCTTAAAATCTCTTCGGATGGTGTAGATCAACTCTTCTAAACCATTAATCTTTATCTCGCACATTTGCGCCATCATACGTCCTAATTTTCCTGGTGGAAAACCTTTTTGTTGGTACCATATGTAGTAAGCCTCAGGAACATCTATAAGATAATAGTTTTTATATTTTCCAAATGGCATTTTATAATGTGCCAACTCAATTAAAACGGTGCCGTCTAATTCCATGCTAACTTGTATCGGTAGGGGTTTTGTTGAATTCTTAAACCTTACTGAAACCGGTTTAATCTTATAAGGATTGAAACGATTCTAGCTGCTTAAGCTCTTGTGTAATGTTGGTTTTCCATTCTTGTTGCGCCGTTTCGTTCATAGAATGATTGGTTTCTAAATCGTAACGTTGTTGACGCTCATTTAAGGCCGTATTGATCTGCGAATGCAAGGCCTTCATTTGTGCCTTTATTTTCCTATTCACCTTTAATAAGGCCAATTCTTTTCTAAACTGACGGGCATAAAGTTCAGTAATATCAAAATGTAATTGTTCGTGGGCCAAAACATGAGGGTTGGCTTTGTCTTTAATATACCATGATTTATGCGGATAAAACTGAGCGGACACCGTGGTAGAAAAATCAACAATTTGGCTTCCTGATGTTTTTACCGTAAAACCAAAAGTTATCCCTGATGCTGTTAAGGCTGCTGCATCAGAATTCGAATCTGGGGGTGCTTTAAAATCGGCCCAAGTCAGTTTTTTATCTTCATTCCAAGTTATGGCATCGTCGTTGGATACGGGCGTCACCACCAGTAAGCTTAGAAAAAGAATTATAATTTTCACGTGTTGTTATCCTATTCATGTAGCATTATATTCTTAAACTCTAAGAACGACTCTAAACTTAAGTCTACTACACCATTACAGCCATCTTTTTAATTTGCGTTTATGATCTTAAGATTATCATATTTCACAATATAAATCGCTTCATTAATATACCCTCCAAATAAGGTTTTCTTGTATCTGAATTTATTTTCAACATACTCCGTTTCAATAGCTTCTAAGTTGCTATCGTATAGATTTTCAGCAGAAGCTAAACGCATCAGTAAATCTAAAGTAATATCGAAACCACGAGCCACATACTTACTCGGCGATACTCCATATTCTGCTCTGTAAGCTTTAACAAAACCGTTAGAGCTTGCTTCGTCGTAGTCTTTACGTACTGATGGATAATGGAAATGTAAATTAGATAAGTTATTATTATCGATATCCTTACCTTCAAAAGCTTTCCCTTTATCTAGGGTCGCTAAGATAATATCTGTTTTAGGTCCTACCAATCCATTAAGCATACTAATAACGCTTGTAGAGTAATTGTAATTATCCGTTTCTAAAAACACTAAGGTTTTCCCTGTTGAAATTACATTTTGCAAATCGGTATGATAGATAAAGAATGCATCTTTACTTTTATTCTTTTTATCTGGACGAGAATAAACAATCTTAGCATTTGGAAACTCTTGCTTAAGTGCCTCGCTACTTGCACGGTGTGCATGGTCTGAAATAATCACCACTTTTGTTTGGCTACTATCAGCTTTTACAAAATTAATCATGGCTTGACGCATCAGTTTTTCTTCCGGTAGCGTTTGAAACACATTGCTAAGCAACTCACTTGGTTTTGTCATAGCCGCTATAACAGGAATATTGTCTCTTTTTAGACTCATAGCTACACGACTAAAACTCTTCTCTTCAATTGGTCCTATAACCGCATCGTAGTCTGAAAAATCATTTTCAACCAAAATA
This sequence comes from Winogradskyella arenosi, assembly GCF_003337305.1. Lineage (GTDB taxonomy): Bacteria > Bacteroidota > Bacteroidia > Flavobacteriales > Flavobacteriaceae > Winogradskyella > Winogradskyella arenosi. The sequence goes on from NZ_QPJO01000003.1 coordinate 408,968, forward strand.
TCATTGGTTTTCGCCACGTTATAACGGGTATCAAACACTTTTAAATCTGTTGAAATTCCTAATTGCTTGGCGGAATCTAAAGCCATCATCACACCAATATGAAATTCTAAAACCGTAGACAACAAATTATTATTTTTCATCATCTCCTTAGTCTCTTCCACCGCATCTACATCAATTCGGTCAAGACGGTAAGGCATCATTAAGGCTATTTTTTTAGTCTTAAAATTGGTAAGATTTGTTTTTAAGTTGGTGGTTGAAACCGTTTCTAATTCAGAGGTTCCTCTAACAGTACCAGGAATCTTTAAAACCATTCCCGCTTTTAATCCGGTTTCTTTTAATTCCGGATTTAAATGTTCAAGTTGTTCTTGAGTAAGGTTTAATTTTACCTTTAATCTGTAGAATCCTTCTTTAGGTAATACTTCATAATAGCCAAATTCAGATTCAATCTCTTTTTCTTCTTGATCTTGAATATTAGGCACGTTTAACTCATCTCCAGGCTGAATCGTATCCTTCATAAATGGATTTAACGCCTCGAGATCGGCTACAGAAATCCCAAATTTATAGGCAATTCTCCATTTGCCTTCTTTAGGTTGTACCGTGTACTTTTTAACCGTATTGGTTAAGGTTTGTTTAGAACTCACCGTTTTATAACGTGGAATTCTAATTTTATCCCCTTTTTTTAAATTATTGGCATATAGAAAACGATTAGCTTTTTTAATCTCTTCTTCAGAGACCCCATACTTTTGGGTTAAACCATATAACGTTTCTTTACGTTTTACTTTGTGTGTTGTATATCCGGTAAGTTCTTTGCTTTCTTCTTCAATAGGCGCATTCTTAATCTTAGAATTCGGAATAATTAATACCGAATTAGGTTGAAATTTCCGCTGTGCATCAGGATTTAAAGCATAGATATCGAAAGGGGTTACTAAATAGGCTTTGGCAATACTTTTAATAGTTTCTCCAGGTTGAACCGTATGCTCAATATATTTCTGTTGCGCACTTACAAACGTTGTAACCGCAATTAAAATGATAGCCAAAATTTTCTTCATAAACGCTTTCTTTATACCTACAAGGTTAAAATTAACCTTGTAGGATTTTATAGGTTTTGTTTCGTCTTTACTTAAGACTAAACAGGTCATTTAAATTTACTCCCACTCAATGGTCGCAGGTGGTTTTGAGCTGATATCATAAACAACTCGGTTTACCCCTTTTACTTTATTTATAATTTCATTAGAGGTTTTCTGTAAAAACTCATAAGGTAAGTTTACCCAGTCTGCCGTCATACCATCAGTACTTTCTACCGCTCTTAAAGCGACACATTTTTCATAGGTACGCTCATCGCCCATAACACCAACACTATTAACAGGTAATAACATTGCCCCGGCTTGCCATACTTTATCGTAAAGGTTCCAAGCGCGTAGATTATTAATAAAAATAGCATCGACCTCTTGTAATATACGTACTTTCTCTTCCGTTAGATCTCCAAGAATACGAATTGCTAGTCCTGGTCCTGGAAAAGGGTGTCTTCCTAACAAGTGTTTATCCATATTCATCGAAGCTCCTACACGTCTTACCTCATCTTTAAATAAGGCTTTTAGAGGTTCTACTACTTTTAATTTCATAAAATCTGGTAAGCCCCCAACATTATGATGACTTTTTATCGTTGCACTTGGTCCTCCTGTTGCTGAGACACTCTCAATAACATCAGGGTAAATTGTTCCTTGTGCTAACCATTTTACATCTTGAATTAAGTGGGCTTCATCATCAAAAACTTCAATGAATACACGACCAATAGCTTTTCGTTTTAGCTCTGGATCACTCAATCCTTTTAACGCATCCAAAAAGCGTGCCGAAGCATCCACACCTTTTACATTAAGGCCCATACCTTCGTACTGCGTAAGGACGTCTTCAAATTCATTTTTACGAAGTAAACCGTTATTTACAAAAATACAGTAGAGGTTTTTACCAATAGCTTTATGTAATAACATAGCGGCTACTGAAGAATCTACCCCTCCAGATAATCCTAAAACGACTTTATCATCGCCTAATTGTTCTTGTAAACCTTCAACGGTTTCTTCTACAAAAGATTGTGGTGTCCAATCTTGTTCTACCGCTGCAATTTTTACTAAGAAATTATTTAAAAGTTGGTAACCATCTGTAGAATGGTAAACTTCTGGGTGAAATTGAATGGCATAGGTTTCTTCACCTTCAATTTTATAAGCTGCGTTTTCTACGTCATTAGTACTTGCTAATAAAACACCGCCTGTTGGTAATTGTTTTATCGTATCACTATGACTCATCCAAACCTGACTTCCTTCATGAATATTTTCAAAGAAAGGTTCATCAGTTTTGATGTAGCTTAAATTGGCTCTACCGTATTCTCTGGTATTAGACTCTGCCACTTCGCCACCTGAGAAATGCGCCAAATATTGTGCTCCGTAACAAACGGCTAACATTGGCTTTTTTCCTCTGATGCCTTCCAACTCGGGATGAAGCACGGCTTCTCCTCGAACGGAATTTGGGCTACCAGATAATATAACAGCTTTAAAGCTATCAGAATCTGAAGGAATTTTGTTGAATGGATGAATTTCGCAGTAGATGTTTAATTCTCTAACGCGACGCGCAATAAGCTGTGTGTATTGCGAACCGAAATCTAAAATAAGGACTTTGTTGTGTTGCATGCGCAAAAATAACGATTGATTTTGAAATTTTCGATTTACGAATTACATAAAATTTCAAAAAATATTAAATAATTAAAAAACAATATATTATAGGTTTTATTTTAAAACCCGCTTTTAAGCCTATTGCGTTGGTATAAACTTGGTTATAATCCGTAATGGCTTTAACGATTAAAGCCCTATACTTCATATAATTTTGAAATACTAAAGCCGTTAGCCATGCCAAACACAACTAACGGCTTTAAGACTAAAACTACAGTGGCTATTCCATAGTTTCTAAAATCATTTCTATATCGCGTTCCGTGGTATCCGGATTGATAAAGCAGAAACGAGAACAGGTTTCAAAAGTATCGCCATTTTTCCATTTTGTAGGCGTTACTAATGCGAATCCTTTTTTATGATTCTCGTAAGTCCAATGCGTATAATCTTCCGGCTCCCATCCTATTCTTCGGTATAAAACACAAGAAAGACTTGGCTCTCTCACCAATTCTAATTTAGGATGCGCTTCTATTAAACGGCCTGCAATTTGTGCCAATTCTAATCCACGTTCCACCGCTTCTTTATAACGATCTGTGCCGTGTGTTGCTAAAGAAAACCATAACGGTAAACCTCTAACACGTCTTGTTAATTGAATTTGATAATCGGTAGGATTAAATCCGTGAGCCCCTTCATCTTTAAAAATCTCTAAATAAGAGCCTTGTTGTGAATGTGCATTTTTAGCCAATTCCATATCTCTATAAAGTACTGCTCCACAATCGTAAGGTGAAAACATCCATTTATGAGGATCAATGGTAATACTATCGGCACGTTCAATCCCTTTAAAAAGATGACGTACAGAGTCTGCCACTAAGGCACCACCACCATAAGCGGCATCAATATGAAACCATAAATTCTGAGCTTCACAAACCTCTGCTATACTTGACAGATCATCAATAATACCCGCATTCGTTGTTCCACCTGTAGCCACTACCGCAAATAAACATTTACGTTGGTGCTCGGTTAAGGTTGCAATAGTTTCCTCTAGCATGGCTCCTGTAAGATGCTCTTCAGAATCCACTAAAATAATATCAACATCGGCTACTTTTGCCATGGCTTTAATAGAAGAATGCGCTCCTATAGAGGTAATAATTAATCCTTTTTCCCCTTTAAACTCTGCATTTTCTCTCCAATGTTCTCTTGCCGTAACTATGGCCGATAAATTTGCCGCTGTTCCGCCACTTGTAAAGACTCCGAAAGCCCCTTCTGGCATTCCTGTTAAAGAGACAATCCAACTCATAGCTTCGTTTTCACAGAAAATTCCACCAGCGCCTTCCATCCAATACGCCCCGTGTATACTTGACGCCGACGTTATAAGATCGAACATGATGGCTGCTTTTGTTGGTGATGCCGGCACAAAAGCCAAATTTCGAGGATGATCTACAGGAACATTAGTCTTAGCCAAGTGTTCTTTCCATAAATTAAAAGCGTATTCGCCGCCAACTCCTTTCGGAGTCACGGTATCCCCGACTAAGGCTTTTAAATCTTCCGATTTTCTAGGTTTTCCAATTTGATGTTCTGTTGCTGAAACTCTTCCGATGACATATTTCATGACATCTAAAGTCATCTCAATCAAATCAATATCAATGTGATGCATTAATTATTATAAATTTAATATTAAAAATTCGCCTTGAAGTGGTTTTAAGGCTTTGGTTAGTTGAGGTATCAGTTGGTCGCCGTATTCCAAATACAATTCTGAAAAATTGGTATTTCGTTCTTGTAAACTTTGACCTGGAAACAAGGCTTCTTGCAAAGCTGTACAGCGTTCTATTTGGTCTGCAAGCTTTCGTTTTTGTGCTTTTAATAAGCGCTTTTCAAGATGTTGTAATCCTTTTATTTGTTTTACTTCTTGCGATTTTACGGCCCCCACAAAAGATTGATCTGTTTGTTTCGCTAAATCATAAAGGGCTTTAAACTGCTCTTCTAAATGCTTTACTTGTTCAGAAAAATCGATATCAATATTAGAAATTTTTCGCACTTTCTTGTTAATGAAAGAATGGCGATCTAAGAACAAATCGCGATTAGAAATCTGTAGTCGTTCTAATTTTTCTGCTTGTTTTTCAGATTTTATTAAGGCTGAGTTTCGTAATAACAATATAGGAAAGGTGACATTTTGAGCTTCAAAATTGGCCTTTAACTGCAACCAATAAATCATTTCTCCGCCACCACCAATATAACAAAGGTTGGGTAAAATAACTTCTTGATATAGGGGTCTCATGATCACGTTTGGAGAAAAACGCTCCGGATAAGCTTCTAAATGCTGAAGCAATTCGGGTTGCGTCCATTTAAAATCAGATTCTAAAACAGAAAATTCGCCATCTTGCTCTACAATGCGTTCTCTTAGGCCATCTTTGATATAAAATAAGTTAATTTCTCTAGGATTAACTTGAATGGTTAAGTTTAGATCTTCAAGCTTTTTATTGGTTTCAGCAACTTCTTTAAACGCCGTTTGATCTAATAACTCCTTTTTCATTTGCGGAATAAATAGGCGTTTTAAAGCTTTGTCATCTGCATCTATAATTACTAAACCTTGATCTGAAAATAAGGCATTAGCTAAATAACGTGTGGCATCAGCGAGGTTGTCATGGTTAAGATAGGCCTCTTTAAACCATGTTTTTAATTGTTCTGCATGTTTTCCGGGGCCAAATTCAGAGGCTATAACATTATAAACGGCCTCTAAGCCTTCGGTATTAAAATGTCCAACCGCTCCTGTTTGCTCAGAATTCCACTGTATTTTTTTTCCTTTAAAGTTGAAATAATTAATTTCTTCAAAATCATGATCTTCAGAAGCCATCCAATACACTGGCACAAAATTATACTTAGGATAAGCCGCTTTTAGCTCCTTACTTAAATTGATGGTAGAAATAATTTTATACAGAAAATAAAGTGGTCCCGTAAATAAATTCAGTTGATGTCCCGTGGTAATCGTGAAGGTCGTTTCTGAATTAAGCAGCGAAATATTTTCAATCGTCGCCTCAGAAGCTCGTACGTTTTTATATTGCTGTTCTAAACTCTCTACCAAAACGTTTCGAGACTGAGGTGTTATGGTTCCCTGTTTCTCTTCTAACTGTGCTTTAAAGTTCTCTAATTTTGGAAATCGATGATAGAAGCCTTTTAACTCGGGGGTCTCATCGAGATAATCACAAATAAAGTCTGAAAAATAATGGGTTTCCCTAAACGGAATACAGTCGGTTGGCATACAAATTATTTATTTGGGCATAAATATACTGCACTTCTATTTTTTAACTACTAATTTTTAGTTAATTCAGCCGAGCAATGTATATTTACTAGCTTGTAATTAATCCGCTATTCCATGCAAAAACTTATGCTTGCACTCTTCGTGCTTTTTACCTTCCAACTGTCCTTAGTATCTCAAAACCTACAATCGCCAAGCGAATTCCTAGGTTACCCTATTGGAAGTCAATTCAGTAGAAACCATCAAATTGTCGATTATTTTAAGGCCGTCGCCGCAGCACGCCCTAAACAAGTAAAAATTGAATCTTACGGAACCACCAATGAACGCAGAGGTTTAAACTTAGCGTACATTTCTAGTGAAGAAAATATAAAGAATTTAGAAGCCATTAGAACCAAGAATTTAAAAAACATTGGTCTTTTGGAAGGAAAGGCTACCTCCTCTGAGGTTGCTATTGTCTGGCTAAGCTATAATGTGCACGGTAATGAAGCCTCTAGCTCTGAAGCCGCAATGTTAACCTTGTACAATTTACTTACAAAACATAACGACCTGCTTAAAAATACGGTGGTTATTATCGATCCTTCTGTAAATCCTGATGGTCGCGATCGTTATGTTAATTGGTACAACCAAACTGCAGACAATATCTACAATACAGATGCCCAAGCTAGCGAGCATCAAGAGCCATGGCCTGGTGGAAGACCCAACCATTACCTTTTTGATCTCAACAGAGATTGGGTTTGGGCGACACAAGTAGAAACACAGCAACGCCTCAAAGTTTATAACCAATGGATGCCGCATGTGCATGTTGATTTTCATGAACAAGGCATAAATGAGCCTTATTATTTTGCTCCTGCCGCAGAACCATTTCATGAAATTATAACCGATTGGCAACGCGATTTTCAAACTGAAATTGGAAAAAATCATGCGAAATACTTCGATGCTGAAGGTTGGTTATTTTTCACTCGAGAACGTTTCGATTTGTTTTACCCAAGTTATGGAGATACTTACCCTACCTATATGGGCGCTATGGGAATGACTTACGAACAAGGAGGTCATGGTAGAGCCGGTTTAGGAATTTTAAACGATGAAGGCCATATTTTAACTTTAGTAGAACGCCTTACTCACCATACAACAACGGGACTTTCTACCATAGAAATGGCTTCAAAAAATGCAAAACAACTCAATACTGAATTTAAAAAGTTCTTTAACAATGCCTCGCTTAACTGTAAAAGTTACGTGGTTCAAGGAGAAACTAATCACATTAATAGCCTAAAGGAGCTTTTAAATACTCATCAGATTCAATTTGAAAAACCAGAGGCCAATAAAGTTTCAGGCTACCAGTACAGCACCGCAAAGAAAGGTCAGATGACGATTAATAATTCGGCTTTAGTTATCCATAGCGATCAACCAAAAGGTAAGATGGTTAAAGTCCTTTTTGAACCTAATGCCAAACTTTCAGATTCATTAACTTACGATATCACGGCTTGGTCCCTACCCTATGCTTATGGTTTAGAAGCTATAGCTAGCACCACAAAAGTTAAGAGCAACACCAACTTTACGACTGAAAATCAACCTGCATTAAACGATGCTTATGGTTACGTCAGTGCTTGGAATAGTATGAATGACGCTCAGTTTTTAGCGGAATTATTACAACAAAACTTTAAGGTGCGCTTTACAGAAAAACCGTTCCGTTCAAAAGACAGCAAGTTTGAACGAGGTTCACTCATCATTACTAAAGGTGATAATAAGCATATTGAAAATGCCGTAGCACAATTACAACGTATAGCTAACACCTTTAATCAAGAGTTGACTGAAATTCATTCAGGATTTTCTCAAACCACACCAGATATAGGCTCTCCAGATATTAAGTTAATCAACAAACAAAAGGTTGCCGTACTTTCTGGAGAAGGTACCTCTTCTTTAAGTTATGGCGAAGTATGGTATTTCTTTGAACAAGATTTGCACTACCCTTTAACCTCAATAAACACAGCTCATTTAGACCGCACCAATTTAGATGCTTACCATGTGCTTATCCTTCCTAATGGAAATTATAGAAACGTTCTGAGCGAAAAAACCATGACAAAACTAAAAGACTGGGTACGTTCTGGAGGAAAATTGATTGCCATAGACGGCGCTTTAAGAAATTTTGATAGAGATGAAGATTTAAATTTAAGTTCTAAACGATCAGAAAATAATACGGAAACACCACTATTGACTTCTTATGCTGACCGCGAGCGCGCCTACAGTAACCATTTAATTACGGGAGCAATTTTTAAAGCTAAAGTAGACAACACCCATCCTATGGGCTTTGGGTATGGTCAAGACTATTTCACCTTAAAACAAGGAAGTCACAACTATAATTTGCTTAGCAAAGGTTACAATGTGGCGTATTTAAATAACACCCAAGTTTTTTCTGGTTTTGCCGGACAAGAGGCTTTAAAGCAATTAGACCAAACTTTAATTTTTGGTGAAGAGCCTTTTGGAAATGGAAGTTTTATTTACATGGTAGACAACACGCTTTTCAGGAATTTCTGGGAAAATGGAAAACTCTTTTTAGCGAATTCTATTTTTATGGTGAATAATAACGCTTTTGAATTGTAGTCGCGTTTTCAACTCAAACAATACCGTCTTATAAAAGGACGAACACGTTTATTTTTTAAGATATAAAACCAACCTAAATACGGAACGGACTTAAAAACCACCAGTTCCTTAAACTCTAATATTTATGAAACACCTTAAATCAAGTTTTTTATGTCTATGGGTCCTTTTCGGACTATGGTCTTGCCAAGATGCAACGGAGAAACCCGTACAAGACACAGAAGAAAACTTTAATGTCGATTTTGAAAAATTTACGCTAGACAATGGTTTACAAGTCATCCTTCACGTAGATCAATCAGACCCTGTGGTGGCTGTTGCCTTAACGGCTCACGTAGGATCAGCACGCGAAAAAGAAGGCCGCACAGGCTTTGCCCATTTATTTGAACACTTACTTTTCTTAGAATCTGAGAATTTAGGAAAAGGAGGTTTAGACCAAATGAGTGCTCGTATAGGAGGCTCGGGTGCCAACGGCTCTACAAGTCGCGATCGTACCAATTATTTTCAAACCGTCCCTAAAGATGCTTTAGAAAAAATGATTTGGGCTGAAGCTGATAAATTGGGCTATTTTATCAATACCGTAACTGAACCTGTTTTAGCCAAGGAAAAACAAGTAGTTAAGAATGAAAAACGCCAACGTGTAGATAACCAACCTTACGGATTTAATTCTAGCGTTATCAATAGTAATTTATATCCTGAAGGGCATCCCTACAGCTGGGAAGTTATCGGATCTTTAGAAGATTTACAGAATGCCACGTTAGATGATGTTAAAGAGTTTTACAAGCGCTGGTATGTACCTAATAATGTGACTTTAACTATTGCCGGAGATATTGATGTGGAACAAACCAAAGCCTGGGTAAAAAAATACTTTAATGAAATTCCTAAAGGTGAAGCGATTCCTAAAATAGAAAAACAACCCGTTACTTTAGACGCTATAAAGAAATTATACTATATTGATAACTTTGCGCAATTACCCCAACTCACTATGGCCTGGCCAGGGGTGCCAGAGTATGATAAAGACGCTTATGCCTTAAGTGTTTTAACGAATTATTTAGCACGAGGTAAAAAAGCGCCACTTAACAAAGTGCTTATTGACCAAGAGCAGCTTACCAACCGTGTTAGTTTCTATCAAAACAATGCTGAAATTGCCGGACAACTTATGTTAAATGTTACCGCTTTTAGTGGCAGCAACCTAAATGATGTTGCTGTAGCCATAGACAAGGCTTTTAAGGATTTTGAAACCCATGGTATTTCTGAAAGTGATCTCAACAGAATTAAAGCAGGACAAGAAACAGATTTCTACAGCGGACTTTCTAGTGTTTTAGGAAAAGGATTTCAGTTGGCACAATATGAAATTTTTGCCGGTGACCCTGACTATATTAACCAAGATGTGAAACACATCTTAGCGGTAACTTCGGAAGATGTAATGCGTGTGTACCAGACTTATATTAAAGATAAACCATATATCGCGACTAGTTTTGTTCCTCAAGGACAGCAAGACCTTATTCTAGAAAACTCAGAATTAGCGCAGGTGGTTGAAGAGCAAATTATAGAAGGTGCTGAAGATAGCTTTGATGCCAGTATTGCAGCGGACTACGAAAAAACTCCGAGTCTATTTGATCGCTCTCAAGAACCGCCTTATGGAGCGAGTCCGGATTTAGTGATCCCAAAAGTGTGGAAACAAGATTTAAGTTCAGGACTAAACGTATATGGTATTGAAAATACTGAAGTTCCTTTAGTTGAATTTGAATTGGAAATTAAAGGCGGATTACTTCTAGAATCTATTGAGAAGGTTGGTGTTTCCAATCTTATGGCCAAATTAATGAGTAAAGGCACGCAAAGTAAAACTCCTGAAGCTTTAGAAAACGCCATTGAAAGTTTAGGAGCTCAAATTTATAGCTATGCCAACACCAACAGTGTTACTATTGCCGGTACTACCTTAGCAAAACACTTTGATGCTACGATGGCTTTAATAACAGAAATGCTACTAGAACCACGATGGGATGAGGACGAATTTAGTTTATTAAAACAAAGTACGATTAGTAATATTCAACGCCAAAAAGGAAATCCTAATAGTATTGCTTCGCAAGTTTTTGCAAAACAAGTTTATGGTGAAGATCATATTTTAGCGTACAATCCACAAGGGACTGAAGCTTCTGTAAATACTATTACCATTCAAGATTTAAAAGACTATTATACGGAAAAACTGAGCCCTCAGTTGACTAATTTTCATGTGGTTGGTGCAATTTCTAAAACACAAGTTGTAGAGGCTTTAGAGCAACTGAATACCAAATGGGACTCTAAAACAGTGAATCTCCCTGACTTACCAACACCAGAATATCCAGAAACCTCTAAAGTTTATTTTTATGATGTACCTGGAGCAAAACAATCGGTTATAAAATTTGGTTACCCTTCATTAAAGGCTACTGATAGCGATTATTATGCTGCTACAGTAATGAATTACCGTTTAGGTGGCGGAAGTTTTGCTTCACAATTAACACAAGAATTACGTGAAGGAAAAGGGTACACCTATGGTATTCGTTCTAGTTTTGATGCTGATGCTTACAGTGGTGAATTCACCATTAATAGTAGTGTAAGAACGAATGTGACTTACGAATCGGCCGCCCTAGTGAAAACCATTTTAGAAAATTACGGGCCTAACTATAACGCTAAGGATTTAGAAATTACGAAAGGATTTACCTTAAAAAGTAGTGCTCGCGCTTTTGAAACTTTAGGATCTAAATTACAAATGCTTAGCAAGATTAGTAACTTGGGTTACGCTGACGATTATGCAAAACAACGCCAAAGCATTGTAAGGAACCTTACGGTAGACGATGTAAAGGCCTTGATTGAAACTTACATTAAACCTAATAAAATGATATATGTAATTGTTGGGGATGCTAAAACGCAACTCAACAAATTAGAAGCTTTAGGTTTTGGAGCTCCTATTCTATTAAATCCATAAGAGGATAGCCTTAGCATATCTCTTCTAAAAATTAATAGGCCCATTCTAATACGATATAGAATGGGCCTATTTTTTGTTTTCATTTATACGTCTCAATAAAACTTGTAGCGTTTAAATTGACTATAAATATAGCATAATAAATGAATTAGCGATGTAATGCCAATTGATACAGCAAAGCTGCTATAACGAGATAAGTAAACAGCATTATCAGTCGCATTTGGTTTCTTCTTATAGGAGTCATATAAAAAATATTTTGATAATACTTAGACTCAAAAACCAAACTAAAGTCACACTTTATTTAACTAACAACCTCACCATATAGGTCAAAATCCTCAGCTTCAATAACTTTAATCTTAGCGAATTCTCCTGTTTTTAAATACGTTGTAGAGGCGTCAATTAAAACTTCGTTATCCACGTCTGGAGAATCAAATTCTGTTCTTCCGACAAAATAATTTCCTTCTTTTCTATCGATAACCACTTTAAATTCTTTTCCTATTTTCTCTTGATTTAACTCCCAAGAAATTTGAGATTGAATTTCCATGATTTCATTAACACGTTCCATTTTCACATCTTCAGGAACATCATCTTCAAGATTATAAGCGTGTGTATTTTCTTCATGCGAATAGGTAAAACAACCTAAACGCTCAAAACGCATGGCTTTAACCCAGTCCCTAAGCAACTCAAAATCTTCTTGAGTTTCACCAGGATACCCAACAATTAAAGTTGTTCGTATGGTCATTTCTGGTACTTTAGCTCTAAAATCTTGAAGTAACTTTGTGGTTTTAGCTTCTGTAGTCCCACGACGCATACTTTTTAAGATAGCATCAGAAATATGTTGTAACGGAATATCTAAATAGTTACAAACTTTAGGCTCACGTTTCATAACGTCTAAAACATCCATCGGGAAACCTGTTGGAAATGCATAATGCAAACGGATCCATTCAATACCTTCAACCTTCACTAAATTTTCTAATAACTCCGCAAGGTTTCTCTTCTTATAGATATCTAAACCGTAGTAGGTTAAATCTTGGGCAATAAGAATTAATTCTTTAACGCCATTAGCGGCTAATTTTTCAGCTTCAATAACTAATTCTTCAATAGGTGTACTCTTATGTTTTCCACGCATTAAAGGAATGGCACAAAAACTACAAGGTCTATCACAGCCTTCAGCAATTTTTAAGTACGCATAATTTTTAGGTGTTGTAGTTAAACGCTCCCCAATAAGTTCATGCTTATAATCGGCACCAAGTGCTTTTAGTAAACCTGGTAATTCTGTAGTTCCAAAATACTGATCTACATTAGGAATTTCTTTTTCTAAATCTGGCTTATAACGTTCGCTTAAACATCCTGTTACAAAAACCTTATCAACCTCTCCTTCTTCTTTTTTCTGCATGTACTCCAAAATGGTGTTCACACTTTCTTCTTTGGCATTATTGATAAATCCACAGGTATTAATCACTACGACGTTACCTTCTTGCTCGTGGACCACTTCTTTTCCACTTGCTTTCAACTGCCCCATTAACACTTCGCTATCGTAAACATTCTTACTACAGCCTAAGGTTATCACGTTGATTTTATTCTTTTTAATGGTCTTTGTTCTCATGCTTATTTATAAATCAGTTTGCAAAGATACGGAATGATTTACGATAATTGGTTGCTCCTTAGCTCAATTAAACGTTTTGTATCTTGAAGGGTCTAATTAAAAACCGGATTTATGAAACCAATCTATACGCTTATATTAGGGGTCTGCCTTTTAGGTGTTCTATCATGCTCTACAGATGACTCCTCTGTTACAGTGCCTTCAACTGACCTTTACTTTCCGCCTAATAATTCTGATACTTGGGAGACCACTGCCGCAGAAGACTTAAATTGGGACACGAGCCAATTGCCTGATTTATTAGCATTTTTAGAAGAAAAGAACTCAAAAGCTTTTATCATATTACACCAAGGAAAAATTGTGGAAGAGCATTATTTTAATTCACATAACAGTACCACGCCATGGTATTGGGCAAGTGCCGGAAAAACACTAACAACCGCGGTTACGGGTATTGCTGAAGCAGAAGGTCTAATTGACCTTCAATCCAACGTTTCTGATTATTTAGGCACAGGATGGACCAATGCGCCTAGTAACAAAGAAGCCCTTATTACAAATGAACATCTTTTGCAAATGACCTCAGGTTTAGATGACGGTCTTGGTGATGGTACTTCACCTAGTGATTTACAATATCTTGAAGATGCAGGACAACGTTGGGCGTATCATAATGTGTATGTCAAACTTCAAGATGTTATTGCAACGGCAAGTCTAGAGACTTGGTCTAATTACTTTAATGGTGCGTTAAAAACTAAAATAGGAATGTCGGGTGCTTGGTTAAATGGAGATGACTTTAATGTATACTGGAGTACAGCACGAAGTATGGCGCGTTTTGGACTCTTATCTTTAGCCAATGGCAATTGGAATGGCGAACAAATTGTTCCCGAATTGTTTATGTATGACGCCACTCACGCCACACAAACCCTCAATGAAGCTTATGGCTACTTATGGTGGCTAAACGGAAGCGGTACTTATCGCTTACCCCAAACGCAATACGAATTTCAAGGCGCATTAATTCCCAATGCACCAAGTGACATGTTTGCGGCTCTAGGAAAAAATGATCAAAAGATTTATGTAATCCCAAGTCAAGAATTGGTTATCATTAGAATGGGTGAGGCTGCTGACGAAGAAAATTTTGCCCTCTCAAATTTTGATAACGAACTTTGGGAGAAACTTAATGCCTTTATGAATTAGGGCATTTTGCAATGAATTCTCAACTACCGTTACCCTATTAGCTAAGAAGAATATCCTAGCGTTTCAGCGTTAGAAGTCGGTAGCTATACGGTGTATGCCAATAGTTGTGCTTACACGAGAAAGTGATAAAACGTAAACCGGTCATTTCAGTTTAAAGCGTTAACATTTTAAACTGAAACAACCGGACGATATAAAGTTTTTATTATTTGAAGAAAGAATCGACGAATTCATATTTATTAAAGACTTGCAAATCTTCAATGCCTTCACCTACTCCAATATATTTTACAGGAATTTGAAATTGATCACTAATACCAATGACAACCCCACCTTTTGCGGTCCCATCTAATTTGGTTACGGCTAAAGAGGTCACTTCGGTTGCGGCTGTAAATTGTTTGGCTTGTTCAAAGGCGTTTTGCCCTGTAGATCCGTCTAAAACTAACAAGACATCATGCGGCGCGTCTCCGACTACTTTTTGCATCACACGCTTGACCTTAGTCAACTCATTCATCAAGTTAATCTTATTGTGTAAACGTCCTGCGGTATCAATAATAATCACATCTGCATCTTGACTCACTCCAGATTTAAGTGCATCAAAAGCTACAGAAGCGGGATCAGAGCCCATTTCTTGTCTAATCATAGGCACCTCTACTCGATCTGCCCATACTTGTAATTGGTCTATAGCAGCCGCTCTAAATGTATCTGCAGCACCAAGAACCACTTTTAAACCTTGTTTTTTAAATTGGTAGGCTAATTTTCCAATTGTTGTTGTTTTTCCTACGCCATTAACACCAACAACCATAAGCACATAAGGGGTTTTAGAACCATCGGCTTGTTTAGGAAGTTGAGGAATAACATAATCGGTTTCTTCTCCAGATTTTGTTTCGGATAAAAGCGCCGCAATTTCTTCTCTTAAAATTTTATTAAGTTCTGAAGTTCCTAAGTATTTATCTTGCGCAACACGCGCTTCAATACGGGTAATAACTTTTAATGTGGTATTGACACCAACATCACTAGTCACTAAAATTTCTTCAAGATTATCTAAAACGTCATCATCAACTTTAGACTTTCCTGCAACCGCTTTATTAAGTTTAGTAAAGAAAGAGGTTTTAGATTTTTCTAAGCCTTTATCTAAGGTCTCTTTTTTTTCAGAGGAGAATATTTTTTTAAAAAAACTCATTTGTATAATTCTATTTATACAACACTTAGACAGAAGTATGAATTCTGTTTTAATCGTATTGTTATTCAATTTTGTAACAAACAATAATCTTGCCGATAACAATTTACTGTTAACTTGTCAGACGTTTTCAAATATAAACATAAAAAAACTGCTTTCAAATGAAAGCAGTTTTATAAATCTCTATAGAAATAAAGATTATTTTTTGTTTAAAAAGTCATTGACAAATTCTGGTGCCATTACTGATTCTACAAACATGTAAGCTCCAGTTTTAGGTGACTTCACCATTTTTATCGCTTTTGTCAAACGCTTTGATCCTGTCTGTAAAGACGCTACTGATTTCTTTGCCATGATTTATTATTTTATCTCTTTATGAACTGTCATACGCTTAAGGATAGGATTAAATTTCTTAATCTCCATACGATCTGGCGTATTCTTCTTATTTTTTGTTGTAACATATCTTGATGTTCCTGGTTGACCAGAAGCCTTGTGCTCTGTGCACTCTAAGATAACTTGTATTCTATTTCCTTTTTTTGCCATTGTAAATCGACTTAAGCGTTAACTAAACGCTATTATTTATAAAATCCTTTTGCTCTAGCTTCTTTTAACATCGCATCGATACCAATCTTGTTGATTGTTTTTAACGCTGACGTTGAAACTTTTAATGTTACCCACTTATCTTCTTCAGGAATATAAAAACGTTTCTTAATCAAGTTTGCATCAAACTTGCGTTTAGTTTTATTCATTGCGTGAGAAACATTGTTTCCAACCATCGCTTTCTTCCCAGTAAGTTCACAAACTCTTGACATTGTATTCTTTCTTTAGGTGTATTATTGTTTTCTGTTTACTCCAAATCCAATAATGGATATTTTAAACAAGGGTGCAAATTTAATAAAAGTTTGCGTTTCAACAAATATAAATCACTACTTTTTTAAAATTTCTTTTTGAAGCATGCTAAAAGCCTTATTTGTGGCTCTACCAATCACGTTTTCACGATGCTTTCCGAAGTTAAATTCTTCAGATATAACATAGTCTTTTGTAGCAATGGCAATATGTACGGTTCCCACTTCGGCATCCGAATCACCTTTTGCAGGTCCGGCATTACCCGTAGTGCTTATGGCATAGTCGGACTCAAACATGCTTCTTATATTTTGCGCCATAGCTTCTGCCACGGCCTTACTTACTACTGAATGTTCTTCTATGAGCGCTTCAGGAATTCCTAAGAGTTTCACTTTAGAAGCCGTTGCATACGGCACTAAACCACCTTTAAAAAAAGCTGAAGATCCTGCGTTTGCTGTAAAGGACTGACTAATAAATCCTCCAGTACAACTTTCTGCCACGGCCAAAGTTTTCCCCATAGCAATTAAACGTTGTCCTATAAGGGCTTCTATAGATCGGTCTTCTTCATACCCCACAAAAACATCTTCAATTTGAGGCAATAGCAAATTGACTTGGCGTTGTACTTCTTCTTCTACAAGCACTTTATCTTCTGCTTTTGCTGATAAACGTAAGCGTACACGCCCTAAACTTGGTAAGTACGCTAGTTTTATATAATGTGGTAAATTATCTTCCCAAGCTTCTATACGTTCTGCCAAAGCACTTTCACCAAGACCATAGGTTAATATGGTTTTATGCATAATGTAAGGAAACTTAAACTGCGCTCTTAAATTAGGAATAACCTGCTCCGTTATTAAGGCTTTCATTTCAAATGGCACGCCGGGTAAAGAGACAAATACTTTTCCATTCTTTTCTAACCACATTCCTGGAGCTGTACCGTTATGATTCATTAAGACCTTACACTTAGAAGGTACTAAGGCTTGGTGTTTATTAACGGTTAATAAAGGCGACTTATATTTTGAAAAAATACGTTCTACATTTTCTAAAACGTCTTGATCTTCGACTAAAACATCATCAAAATATTCGCAAATGGTATGCTTGGTTATATCGTCTTTAGTAGGTCCTAGTCCTCCGGTAACAATAATGATATCGGCATTTTCTTCGGCTTCTTTAAGCGCTTTTAAGATATGAGATTTTTCGTCTTGAACGGAAGTAATTTGATAAATTGAAATTCCTATTTTATTAAATTCCTTTCCTAGAAATGCTGAATTTGTATCAACAATCTGTCCGATTAGGATTTCATCACCAATCGTAATTATTTCTGCTTGCATGGGGTAAGTTCTGTTATTTTCTTTTTAAAAGAAGGTCTGCTTACAAAGCTTAAAACACATTTAGCGGTGGTAATATTAAAGGGATCAACGCTATAACGGCCTAAAGTAAGACTGAAACCATTTTGAGAATTGTAGCCTAGGGCTTAAAGTCCGAAATCGGCTTTAATTTCATTGGTTGCATTTTCTACTGCGGTAAGTACCGTTTGCAATTCTGCGGTAATGTCTTTTTCAGTTTGCTCAAATTTCCCCCAGTCTTGAACTTCAATTAAGGTTTCTAAAACTCCTAATTCAAATAAATCTATCGTAGGTTTCATTTTATGCGCGGCCTGATACACATCTTTATAATCTTTTTTTGGTACTCCAACTTTTAAACGCTCGGCGTCTACCGGAACTTCTTCCAAAAATGCAGCTGCAATGGCAGATACGAAATCCTCATCATTATCAGCTAACTCTCGTACACGATCTAATTTATAATATTGTGACATTTATTTAATTTTTATTGAAAACATTTCCTCGTCCTCAAGGTATCCTTTTAATTGATCTTCTGCAAACACTTTACCGACACCTGCTGGCGTTCCTGTAAATATAATATCTCCAATTTTTAACGTAAAATATTGAGAAACATACGCAATGAGTTCATCAATTTTCCAAAGCATAAGCTCTGTATTTCCTTCTTGGACGACTTCTTCGTTTTTTGTTAATTTAAAGGAAAGGTTATCTACCGACGTCAATTGCGTTTTTGGCAACCATTTCCCTACTACTGCTGCCCCATCAAAAGCTTTTGCTTTTTCCCAAGGTAAGCCTTTTGCTTTTAACTGCGCTTGTAAATCTCGCGCTGTAAAATCAATTCCTAAACCAATTTCATCATAGTATTTGTGTGCAAACTTTTTAGCGATGTGTTTACCTACTTTATTAATTTTCACTAAGACTTCAACTTCATGGTGCACTTCATCAGAAAAATCTGGAATAAAAAATGGTTGTTTCTTCAACAAAATAGCGGTGTCTGGTTTTAAAAACACGACCGGATCTGTTGGTTTTTCATTTTCTAGTTCGTTAATGTGATCGGTATAATTACGACCTATACAGATTAGTTTCATATAGCTATGCGTCCTATTCGGATAGAAATTTTATTAATTTTTAAGCCTGATTCTTCAACTAAACGTCTTTAAAAACGCCCGTGATTAGCTTAACTTATTATTAAACTGACTTAATTTAATTGCGGTTAATACTTTTTTGGTGTACAACGGAAAATCGGCATTGAGCAACCATCCAAAATACCCAGGTTCTTTATCTAAGACCTCTAACACGCGTTTTCCTTTATGTTTTCCGAATGAAAAACACTCCTCACCTTCTTTGTTATAAATGATGAAGCCAGCGAAATCTGCGAATTTTTTACGCGAACTAAATTCAGCCAAAAACTTTGTATCATTTTCTAGCTCTTCATACTTATCTAACTGTGCTTTTAAAACCTCGTAAGTAGCCTTTGTATCGGCTTCTGCACTGTGTGCATCTTCAAGACTTTTATTACAGTAAAATTTATAAGCCGCCACTAAAGTACGTTGTTCCATTTTATGAAAAATGGTTTGCACGTCTACAGATTGGGTGTTTTTCATATCAAAATCGACCTCTGCCCGTAACATTTCTTCCGCTAACAACGGAATATCGAAACGGTTAGAATTAAAGCCTCCTAAATCGGAATCTTTAATAAGGTTATAGATTTCTTTTGATAATTCTTTAAACGTAGGTTTATCTGCCACATCAGCATCTGAAATTCCATGAATTGCGGTAACCTCTGCAGGGATTGGCATTTCAGGATTTACAACCCAAGTTTTTGCGAGTTCTTTTCCATCAGGAAAGACTTTAAGAATAGAAATCTCTACGATTCGATCTTTTGAAATATTCACTCCTGTGGTTTCTAAATCGAAAAAACAGATTGGCTTAGATAAATTCAGTTGCATTGGCTATTTAATTTGTGCAAAGGTAATTAGATTCTTTTAAAAAGACTTCTTCGGTCCTTAAAACATATAAAAAATCGCACAGCCATAAACCTACAGTAAGGCTTTCTGCGCTGGCAATTTCGAGATTAAAAATAAAAGAGTACAGTTTTTACACCTGTACTCTTCTTATAATAGTGCTCAATTCTGTTGAGCGTTTCATGTAGAACTTAAAGCCGTCTTGGTTTAGAGTGCCTCTTTCAATAAGTCGGGTTCACTTAGAATTAATTCAATTTTTCTTATGATCACAGTAATCTGATTCATTTGGGCTTCAATATTTCTAAAGAATAAACTGATATCTCGGTTCACCCAACTTTCAGAAATAACTCTAGCACCTAAGCTAATTCTTAACACCGCACTTTGAAGATCGTTACGGTACTTTACATTTACCGCCTGACCGATATGACATTTCTGCCCTGCCAATCTCACAATCTCTAAAGGTGAGCCTTCAAATAAATCTGAAATATCGGAGTTTAAAAGCGTGTACAGCTTTTTAACCTGATTTACCGATAGCACATCTTTATTTTGTAAAATAAAGAACGGAAATATGGTTCTGAAATTACCAATACCAAATTCTTTATTATTGTAACTATTAGGTTTTGTTTCCTCACCATATAAGGGTTCTAAGAATGTGGCATCTGCAATAGAATCTTCCACAAAATTACAGAACATTTCAATTCCCATATTTCTATAGAGAATTGGCGTTTTATAATACCGATCCATTTCTACAATAGCGGCATTCCAACGCATATAAGAACCGTAATTAAACCCTTCTGATAAAGCTTTTGAACAGAACCAAGACTTTGGCCAATCGGAATGGTTATAATATTGAGTTAATCCTTTTGGTAATGGCAGTTTGGCCGCTTGTATTTGCTGGCTCACACTTTCCGGTAAAATTAAAACCCCAGCATAAGGAGGTCCTGTAAAATATTTACTTCCGGTGGTAGAAACAATATAACCTTTTTCTAAATAGGCCTGAATATCTGCAGGATCTAAACGCAATTGAGCAGCATCTACAATAACTTGCATAGAAACGTCTTTAAGCGCATCTAAATCTTGCATCATTTTTTCACTTGGCGACTGGTATCCTAATTTAGAGTGATCCATAACATGTAAAACCACATGTCTGCCTAATTTATTAGTTTCAGTAATCGCTGTAAAAACCTCTTTGTCTAATTGATCATCCGATTTTAACTTCCCATTCTCATCTCTAAAGGTGATTTTGATGAGCTCTACATCTCTAAACCCTTCAATTTTATCTCCTTTTTTAATAGGAACATTAAGCGCTGTAGTATTTTCGAAATGACAACCTTTTAATGCTGCTGGTACACCACTTCCTGTTTCATCGGAAGCTACAAGCACATGAGTAATTTCTTTATCGGTAACAATTTGTGTGATTGCTGCAATTTGAAGCGAAGCATCGGTTCCTGAAGGTGAAAAGATAATTTCGCAGGCATCATTTAATTTAAAAATGTTTTTCAGGTTATTCTTTAATAATTCTGAAAACTCAGTTGTGGTTTTCTTAAAACCATTTTTCAAACTGTTTTTTATAAGAATGCTTCTAACTTTATCTGTTTTATCAAAAGCAAAGTTAGAGACACTCGTAGCCGTAGAAGACGCAAAAGTAAAAGCCTCTGGTCTTGGAAACGGACGACAACCGTACTTATTTAATAAAGCAACCTCATCAATATTCAATCTTAAATCCCCACCAGACATTAATAAATATTCGGTTGGTTTGGCCAAATTCTCTACGATTGGTCCCCAAGATTCTTCAAATGTATTTTCAGAATGATCTAAACTATGAAATCCCTGTAAACCTTCGTGTTGTAATAAGGTTTCAGGACTTAAATCTTCATCGTTCTTAAATAATTCAATTAAGAAGTAATTTAAAGATTTTAATTTCTCTTTATCTTCTTTAGGTAAAAGCTGGTAAAAAATACGAGTCACTTCAAAAGCTGCAATATCACATAAAGCCGCATCGTCAGCCTTATTACTTAAAGCCTTATACCACAATTGCCATTCTATACCGTACCTTAAGTACACTAAGGCTAATACTGGATTTTTTAAATACGCTTCCCCAATAATAATTGACTTATTCGGGACTATTTTAAAAACATCCGGTACAGAGCTTGAAGTAATAATATTAATATTGTTCAGTTTTGGAACGGTATTAAAACGTTTTAAAACATGAACTAGATAATTTACATTATCTCTTTCAAACAGACTTGTTCTTTTATATTGATTTTCAATAATTACATTATTTGTCATAGATGCTTTAATTTTTTCGTCTTTACAAACGAGGTGCTCATACACAAGTGCGGAGTCTTTAATTTGATTCGCTTTATAAGGCCGTTTTTAGGTAGCCTTATAAAATTTCGATAAAAATAGCTTTATTTTAAAAATTTGAAACCATTAGGCTTTTAATTTATTCCATCTTGAAGTACGCAGCAAGCCGTTTAAAACTTAATCCGAACTTTATCCTGTTACTCCTAAGAGACCTAAACACTATGCTTTCATACCTTTAGGACGCCCTCCCAAAGCTCATAAAAAAAGCATAGTCTTAAAACTATGCTTTTTTTTAATCTTTAAATAAAATTAATAGATTTTATTTTATCAGTCATGCTAAAAGCAAGCGCTAATTTATATTTCTCGGTTAGGATCCCAAGCTTCTAAATAATCTTTAACCGCTTTTACAAATTGCCCTCCTAATGCCCCATTAACAACTCTATGGTCGTATGAGTGTGACAAGAACATTCTGTAACGGATCCCCACGTAATCACCTTCTGGTGTTTCTACTACAGCAGGTACTTTTCTAATCGCTCCTAAAGCTAAGATACCCACCTGTGGTTGATTAATAATAGGAGTTCCCATAATACTACCAAATGTACCTACATTGGTTACCGTATAGGTTCCGCCTTGAATATCATCAGGGTTTAATTGGCCCATACGCGCTCTGTTTGCTAAATCATTAACACGTTTTACCATGCCAAGTAAGTTTAACTGATCGGCGTTTTTAATTACAGGTACAATTAAGTTACCATCTGGTAAGGCTGCAGCCATACCTACATTGATCGCTTTCTTTTTTATAATCTTATCTCCTTCAACTGAAATATTCATTAAAGGGAAATCTTTAAGCGCTTTAGCAATCGCTTCCATAAAGATTGGTGTAAAGGTTAGGTTTTCACCTTCACGCTTTACAAACTCATTTTTAACTTTCTTTCTCCAGTTCCAGATCTTGGTAACATCGGCTTCAATGAAAGACTGCACATGTGCAGAAGTTTGTACCGATTCTACCATATATTTAGAAATGAGCTTCCCCATTCTAGACATTTCAATAATCTCATCGCCTCCATCAGTAAGTACAGCATTCGTTGCTGGCACCTCTGCTGTAGGACTTTCTTTAACATTTACTGCCGCTGCTTTATTCTGCGCGGTCCCTGTTTCAGAATTTAACGCCTTGCTTGGTGCTGATGTACGTGATTTTAAATAGGCTTTAATATCATTTTTAGTGACACGAGCATCTTTACCTGTGCCTTGAATGGTATCTAATTCCGCTTGAGAAATACCTTCTTTTTTTGCTATATTTTTAACTAAAGGCGAATAAAAACGACCTTCAGTAGACACTACAGGTTCTACGGTTTCTTTAGCCGCTTCTACGGTGTTTGCTATTTCTGCAACTTCTTTAGGTGCTGTTTCTTCAACCTTAGGTTCTTCTGTACTGTCTTCAGCTTTCACCTCTACAGTATCACCACCTTCAGTTTGGATTATTGCTATAACTTGTCCCACTTGCACCACATCATCCACGTTAAATAGTTTTTCAACTAAAACGCCATCCACTTCACTTGGTACTTCGCTATCTACTTTATCTGTAGCAATTTCTAAAACCGCTTCATCGGCTTCAATAGTATCTCCAACATCTTTAAGCCACGAGGTTATTGTTGCTTCTGCAACACTTTCTCCCATCTTAGGTAACTTAAGTTCAAAATTTGCCATATCATTAATTTGTAGGTCCTTATTTGCTAATCGCGTGCAAAATTACTAAAAAAATACGTGTTTTTCTGAATTTAATTCAACAAAAAACATTTCAGAAGCGTAAAACCTCTCCTCTACTACTTGCACTATCGCTTCCGAGGATAAATTTACAGTTTTTTGAAAGAAATCTAAACACAATTGTGTCTTGTTTAGCATTTCGTTTCATATCCGCCATTACTGCACTAGGCTTCAATAATTTAAAATCGTACACCACCATACTTTCATTTTTAACCTGAGAGGTTAGCTGTTCTAAAACATGAGGTGATTGCGGTAATTGTTCAATTAAAGCAGGGTCTAAATGCTGCGTATAAGCATAAACATGACGAACAGGAATACTAGCCGTTTTGCTTTGGGGACGCATCAATTGCGCCATTTTAATCCCTAACCAAACCATCGCACTCATAAAAACATGCTTTTTAAAATGCTTTTTATAAAAAATCTGCATAGCGCCATAAAAACGCTTTGCATACTGAGCATCTTTTAAGGTACTCTCGCCCTTAAAATGAATTACCGAGGTGGCTCCATAATAGAAATTATGATACCCGGCGTTCTTCACCTTGTAAGACAAGTCAATATCCTCACCGTACATAAAATAGGCTTCGTCAAAACCACCTACCTCTTGGTACACTGCTCTTTTCATCCACATAAATGCGCCTACCAAAATAGCTACCGGCCCAACAGCATCGGTTTGCAAATGGTTGGCATAATAAGCATCCGTGCAGCCTATCACTTTTTGAAAAGCGACTTTAGGGGTTGGAATATGACGTTTACTTTCTGGAAGAAACTGCCCTCGACCATCTATGAGTTGACAACCCACAATACCGATATTTTCTTGCTCTGCAGAAAAGTCCAAAAGCTTTACAAAGCTGTCTTCAGATACAATAGTATCTGGATTTAAAATACAAAGATACTCGCCTTTAGCTTGGGCGACAGCCTTATTATTTCCTTTTGAAAATCCGGAGTTTTCTTTATTTTCAATTAAATGTACAGACGGAAAAAGCTGTTTCACCATAGCACAGCTATCATCAGAAGAATGATTATCAATCACTATAATTTCAGCATCAATATTTGCTATCGCGGTTTCAACGCTTCGAAGACAAACTTCTAAAAAGTAGCGCACATTATAATTTAAAATAACAACAGAAAGTTTCAAATTTAGATTAAGATTTTAGGGACGCTTCAAAAGGAATCCGGTCTATAATACTACGTCCTAGTGTAACCTCATCCGTATATTCTAATTCATTTCCGGCTGCCACACCTCTCGCAATTGTAGAAGTTGACACATTATAATCTTGAATTTGTCTAAAAATGTAAAAGTTAGTGGTATCGCCTTCCATCGTTGGACTCATAGCAAAAATTAATTCTTTCACCTTACCTGCTTTTACTTTTTCTACCAAAGAGGAAATATTTAGATCTTGTGGACCAATACCATCCATCGGTGAAATTTTCCCTCCAAGCACGTGATAGAGTCCCTTAAAAGAACTGGTATTCTCTACAGCCATGACATCTCTAATATCTTCAACCACACAAATTAATTCGCTATTACGACTAGGGTTGGCGCAGATTTCACACAAAATAGTATCACTAATATTATGACAGGATTTACAGAAGTTAATTTCTGAACGCACTTTAGTTAAAGCCTTGGCCAATTGAAAAGTTTGATTCTCGGGTTGTCGTAACATATGCAAAACCAAACGCAATGCGGTACGCTTACCAATGCCTGGTAATTGCGCCATTTCATTAACCGCATTCTCTAAGAGTTTAGATGAAAATTCCATAGCCGCGAAGGTACTGATTTTTACAGATAAAAAAGTAACCCATTTAAAAGTCTCTTAACCCCATTAAAATTTAAAAGACGACACTTTTTTAATAATTAAGTCTGTTTTTTAAGATTCCTTTTTTACAAATACATTACTTTCATACTTTATTTTAAAAATTAGATCCGCATGTCTCCAACCGCCATACTCTTCTTAATTGTATGCTATTTTGCTATCCTTATCGTCGTCTCTTATTTCACCGGAAAAGAAGACTCTAATGCCGCTTTTTTTAAGGCCAATAAATCAGCACCATGGTATTTGGTAGCTTTCGGAATGATTGGCGCCTCCTTATCTGGAGTTACCTTTATCTCGGTTCCAGGAGCCATAGCCACAAAACAATTTGGGTATTTACAAGTAGTGTTTGGCTACTTTTTTGGGTATTTAATAATCGCTTATGTTCTGCTTCCGCTTTATTATAGACTGAATCTCACCTCTATATATACCTATTTAAAAGATCGCTTTGGTATTACCAGTTATAAAACAGGCTCTGTAGCATTTCTTATTTCTAGAACTGTGGGTGCCGCATTTAGACTCTTTTTAGTCGCTAAGGTCTTGCAACTTCTTGTTTTTGATCTCTTTCATATTCCTTTTACAATTACGGTAATGATTACAATTGCCTTAATTTGGCTCTACACCTTTAAAGGCGGTATTAAGACCATTATTTTTACAGATACACTACAAACACTTTTTATGTTGGTTTCTGTAGTGGTTACTATTGTGTTTTTAGCTTCAGCCTTAGACTTTAATAGTATTGGAGAACTTGTAACGTTTACACAAGACAGCTCTTTGAGCAAAGTTTTCTTTTTTGAAGACAGCAATGATGCACAGTATTTCTGGAAGAGCTTCTTATCTGGTATATTTATCACCATCACTATGACGGGTTTAGACCAAGATATGATGCAAAAAAACTTAACCTGTAGAACCCTTAAAGATGCACAGAAGAATATGATCACTTTTAGTGTGGTTCTTATTTTTGTTAACATCTTGTTCTTAGTCTTAGGGTTAATGCTCACCGAATACGCCGCAGCCAATGGCATCACGGCTTCAAAAGACGACCTTTTCCCTACCATTGCAATGCTGCCAGAAATAGGTATCGTAACGTCTGCTTTTTTCTTACTTGGTTTAATTGCAGCTGCTTATTCTAGTGCCGATTCGGCATTAACCTCATTAACCACAGCATTTTGTTTTGACATATTAGACATTGAAAATAAAAAAGAAACCCAGCGTAAAAGCTTAAGAAAACAGGTCCATATTGGATTTAGTATTGCCCTCATTTTAGTCATCCTATTATTCGACTTTATTTTTACTGATGTTTCAGTGATTTGGGAACTATTTAAAGCTGCAGGTTATACCTATGGTCCTTTATTAGGTTTATTTGCTTTTGGATTATTAACAAAATTTCAAATCAAAGATCGTTGGGTCTGGGTTATTGCCATTGCAGCGCCTTTAATTTCCTACTTCTTAAACCTGTATTCTAAAGAATTATTCAACGGTCATGAAATCGGATTCGAAATCCTAATTTATAATGGATTTTTGATGTTTTTAGGACTATTATTGATAAAAACTAATAAAAAAGAAAAACATACTGATTAAATATCACAATCGACTTGACTATTTTCAGAAAAATCAATAATTTTAACAACACTTTTTTAAAAATTCAGCAAATGTTAAAGCTATGTTAAATAAACGTTAATAAAAGTGTTATTTTTATCGCATTGACCAACTCAAACCAGCAATGCGTAAATTAATATTTGCTTTATCAACACTTGCACTTTTATCTGCTTGTACAGAACAGCAACCCACAAAAGTTTCACCACATATACTTCAAAATTTAAGCCCTTTAGATACTGGGGTTGATTTTGCTAATATGGTATCTGAAGATGCCGAACATAGCATCATCAACTACATCTATTATTATAACGGTGGCGGCGTTGCTTCTGGTGATGTTAACAATGATGGACTTCCTGATTTATATTTTGTTTCTAATACAGGTGAAAACAAACTCTACCTCAACCTTGGCGATTTAAAATTTAAAGATGTCTCAAAGACAGCTCAGATTAGCGGGAATTCAAGCTGGAATACAGGAGTTACTATGGTTGATATTAATAATGATGGGTTATTAGACATCTATGTTTGTGCCGTTTCTGGACTTCTAGATTTTGAAGGGCATAATGAACTCTTTATTAACAATGGCGATGGTACCTTCACAGAAAATGCCAAAGCTTACGGCCTCGATTTTAAAGGTTACTCTACCCAAGCCTACTTCTTTGATTATGATAAAGACGATGACTTGGATGTTTATATTGTTAACCACGCGGTGCACACCACACTATCACATGGTAAAGCAGAATTAAGACACGAGAGAAAACCTTTAGTAGGTGATGTTTTACTCAATAATAACAACGGTGTTTTTGAAGATGTCAGCGAGACTGCAAAAATCTTTGGTGGTGAAAATGGGTACGGCCTAAGCGCCTCCATCGCAGATTTCAATAATGATGGTTGGGACGACATCTATGTCTGTAACGACTTTCATGAAGATGATTATTATTACCTCAACAACCAAGACGGCACATTTTCTGAAGAACTTGGAAAAGCCTTTAGTACTATAAGCCGCTTTTCAATGGGCAGCGATGTGGCCGATATTAATGGGGATGGTTACCAAGACCTCATTACCTTAGATATGCTCCCTAATGACGAGCGTACCTTAAAAGAAACAGAAGGCGATGATGTTATGTTTAATATACAGGCGCACTTAAAAAAACTAGGCTATAAAGATCAATATGCCCGAAATATGCTTCAGCTTAATCATCAGGGGCAATATTTCCAAGAAACAGCATTATTTAACAAAGTTGCTGCAACAGATTGGAGTTGGTCCCCCCTTTTTGCCGATTTTAATAATGACGGGCATCAAGATTTATTTATAACCAACGGAATCTTTAGACGCCCTAATAGTTTAGATTTTAAAAAATATGTTTCCAATGCTTTTAGAGGACGTTCTGAACATGAAGCTTTAGCATGGCTTTATAATTCTATTGGGGAAATGCCAAGTGGTAAAGTCACCAACGAAATTTACCAGGGCAACTCAAAACAATTTGAACGCCAAACCGGTCAGTGGATTGAAGACACACCTAGCCTTTCTAATGGCTCTATTTATGTAGATTTGGATGGAGACGGTGATTTAGAACTGATAACTAACAATTTTGGTGCTGCCGCAAGTATATACAAAAATAATACCGACACCTCTAAAAACTATATCGCATTAGACTTTAAGTATAAAGGCGCTAACCAAGAAGGCATTGGCCTTAAAGCCACAATTTATAGCAACAATAAATCACAATTAAAACAATTATTTAGATCTCGCGGCTTCTCCTCTTCGGTCAACAACCAACTCCACTTTGGACTAAACGAAGCCACAACTATCGATTCTCTCGTAATCGTATGGCCCAACCAAAAGGTTCAGACAATTAAAAACCCTAAAATTAATCAAACTTTAACGGTGAATTATTCCGAACAGAGTCGAACGTATCACCCAGAATCCCCTTCAGATTTAGCAAGCACATTTAAGAAAGCGTCTTTTATAGACTTCACCCATCAAGAAGATCATTACAATGATTTCTCTGAGGAAAAACTAATCCCTTATAGGATTTCGACCTTAGGACCGGCTCTAGCTAAAGCTGATATTGACAATAACGGTTATGAAGATATTTTTATAGGGAATAGCTCCGGAAAGAAAGCTCAATTATTTCTGAACAACGGGCATCATTTTACCCCTTTACATATGAAAGCTATAGAAAATGATTCGCTTTTTGAAGATAACGATGCCGAATTTTTCGATGCTGATAATGATGGTGATTTGGATCTTTACATCGCCTCTGGAATCCAAGAAGAACAGCTTGAAGAATTTCAGGTAGACCGACTGTACATCAATGACAACGGGCAGTTTAAACGCTCTCAGTCTCAAATTCCTTTAAATCCTCTAGTAACCACAGTTGTGAGCGCGTATGATTTTGATTCCGATAACGACATGGATCTTTTTATAGGAAACCACTCTGATGCCCATGATTTTGGACAAGCCGTCTCCTCGTATATTTTAGTTAACGACGGAACAGGGCATTTTACAAAACAGCCTAATTTTGAAGTAGAATCTAAAGTTACCAGCGCGCGTTGGGAAGACATTAATGGCGACCAATTAAAAGACTTATTAGTTGCTACGGAATGGGATGCACCCAAAATTTTCTTAAACCAAAGCGGAACCTTAACCCCAACCATCGTACCTCAGCAGCTTAATGGTCTGTGGCAAACCGTTAGCACTTACGATATAGACAAAGATGGCGACCAAGATATTTTATTAGGTAATTGGGGCTTAAATACTAAATTCAACCTCAACTTTGATGGTCCATTACAGCTTTATCATTCTGACTTTGATCAAAATGGAAAAAATGAAACGCTTTTAGCCTACAATAAAGGAGGCTACTACTACCCGTTAAACACTAAAGACGAACTCGCCTCGCAGATGAATGTGATTAATAGAATTTACACGAAACATAAAAGTTATGCTGGTAAAACCATTGAAGAAGCCCTGACTAAAACCACTATCAATAGTGCTAAAAAGTTTGAAGTGCACCAATTAGCTTCAGGCTATATAAGAAATGACCATGGGCAGTTTAATACGTTTATTCCTTTTGACGATGCTTTACAATTAGCCCCGATTACCATATTTTTAAATGTCAACGTAAAGAATGAATCACAGCTTATGGTGGCCGGAAACTCTACTAAGCTAAACAGCTATCACGGTGCTTACACGGCTTTAAAAGGCCTTTTATTAAAAAATGAAAATGATTATAAATTGATTTCAGACTACGGAATGGCTCCGATACATACGCAAGTAAAACAATTAGAAACTCTAAAGATGAAGGATGAAAATTTAATCTTAATCCTTTCTAACGACGATAATTTACTACTTTATACCTACAAGTAATCCCTATGAAACAGTTTTATTTCTCCCTTTCGTTATTAATTGTAGTGCTCTTTTCATCATGTAACACAGAAAACCCTACTATTGAAATTTCTAGTGAAGATTACCACCATGCTGTAGATAAACTCACCCAAATTATGGTACATGATATATTTTCTCCTCCTGTAGCGAGCAGAATTTACACCTATTCTAATATTGCGGCCTATGAAACCTTAAACCAAGAGAGTTCCAACTATCATTCTTTAAGCGATCAACTAAACAACTTGTCGGTCATTAATCCAACAAAAACGAACGATAAAGTGAATTTAAAATTAGCGTCACTCATTGCGTATTTAGACGTTGCTAAAGATTTGGTGTTTTCAAAAGAAGCGATTACCACTTACAGAGATAGCTTATACCAACATTGGAATACGCTTAATCCTGATGAATTAGAAGCTGCTCAAACTTATGGCACAACCATCTCCCAACAAGTAACAACTTGGATGCAAAAAGACCAGTATGCCGAAACCCGCACCATGCCTAACTACAACATTTACTCTGATGATCCTTCGAGATGGCAACCTACACCTCCTTCATACACCACAGGCATAGAGCCCCATTGGAGTAAAATTAGACCTTTTGTTTTAGATTCTGCAGCGCAATTTAAACCTCAAAGACATCCTGAGTTTTCATTAGAGAAAGACAGTCCGTTTTACAAAGAGGTTATGGAGGTATACACGGTTAATCGTGAGATGTCACAAAAAGGCGACGAGAGCCCAGAGGTTCTTATTGCTAAGTTTTGGGACTGTAATCCTTTTGTTTCTGTAAATAAAGGCCACTTTATGTTTGCGGTAAAGAAAATTACACCCGGAGCGCATTGGGTAGGCATCTGTAAAATTGCCTGCAGACAAACAAAGACCGATTTTGAAAAAACCGTTTACGCCTACACCAAAATCTCATTAGGTATTGCCGATGCCTTTATAAGTTGCTGGGATGAAAAATACCGAAGCAATTTGGTACGTCCTGAAACATTAATCAACGCTTATATAGACAAATCTTGGGCGCCGGTCTTGCAAACTCCTCCCTTTCCGGAATATACCAGCGGGCATTCGGTGGTCTCAGGGGCATCTTCAGAAATATTAACCTCTATTTTTGGTGAGGATTTTTATTTTGAAGACCTCACGGAAGTACAATACGGTTTACCCATTAGACCTTTCAATTCCTTTAGAGCAGCAGCCCAAGAGGCGGCGTTGAGTCGGCTTTACGGAGGTATTCATTATAGATCCGCTATAGATATTGGCCTTGATCAAGGGATTAAAGTGGGGACTTTAGTAAATACCAAAGTTAAATTTCTAAAATAATAATTTAGTACTGATCTGTAGCCAAAAGCACTAAGGTACACGCCACTTCATAAGGAATATTTTGCTGTTCTAGCACATTATAAAATTCAGAATTCTCAGTTCCTGGATTAAAAATTACACGCTTTGGATTTAAGCCCACAATATAATCGTAATATGGTTTTTGACGTTGTGGGTTAAGATACAAGGTCACGGTGTGGATATCTTGGTAAGGCATTAATTCGGTATCAATAGGCACCCCTTCCACTTCACCTGATTTTAAACCAAAGGCTTTGACATCGTGTTGGTAACGTCTTAATCTTTTAATAGCGATATTAGAGTAGCGTTCCGGTTTTAAGGATGCGCCTATAACTAGTGTTCTTTTTGTCATATTGTTAAAGTCGTGTTAAGAAAATATATTTAAGTAACATACCCTAAATATAATCGTCTTCTCTTTATCAAACAATCTTAATACCATCAAATTTAATCAATCTAAACAATGAAACAGTTTTTACTTATGCTTATAATAGCTTCATCAACTCTTATAAGCGCCCAGCCAGCGGCTCATTCAGCATTAAAGAATGGCGCTGTATACGGTCGCGTTATCGACGCTGAACTCAACGAACCCTTGCCATATGTTAATATTGTCATTTCAGATATGACAAAAAAAATTATAACAGGAGGAATCACCGACGACGATGGAAAATTCTATATTGATAACCTTCCGGAAGGGAAAATCCTAGTGTCTGTTCAATTTGTAGGCTTTAAAACCACCAACCAAGAAATCACTATTGGAAAAGCAAATTATAAAGTAGATTTAGGAACCATACACTTAGAAGAAGCATCCACAGGCTTAGACGAAGTTACTGTTATAGCCGATGTCTCTTCTATTCAACAACGTGTAGACCGCAAAGTTATTACCATCGGAAAAGATTTACAAACCGCCGGTGCCACAGCGAGTGAGATAATGAATAATCTTCCAGCCGTAAGCGTAGATCAACAAACGGGAGCACTAAGTTTACGTGGCAATCAGAATGTACGCGTTATGGTAGACGGAAAATTATCTAATATTCCGGCGGAACAATTACTAAAACAGATCCCTTCAACCTCTATTAAAAGTATTGAGCTTATTACCAATCCTTCAGCAAAATACAATCCTGAAGGGATGAGTGGTATTATTAATATTATCCTCCACAAAAACACACAAATTGGCTTTAATGGTAATATTAACGTTGGCTTAGCTTATGATATAGAACCAAAATTCAACAGCTCTATAGACGCCAATTACCGTAACGGGAAATTAAATTTCTACGGGTCTTACAGCAATAGTGTGGCTAAAAATGTTAACTACGGACAGATTAATCGTGTGGAACAAAACATTGCACAGAATTTTAATATTTTAAACAATAATAAATCGCACCTCTTTAAAGTAGGGCTTGATTATTACCTTAACGACAAGAACACACTTTCAGTTTTTACCAATCAGAATATTTTTGATGCTTGGAGTGATGTGTATTCGAGTATTGACTACCGTACTAATCCTACTTTAGATGAATCGCAATACACCAGAGGTGATAACGATAACGACTCACAACAATACAATCTGAATTATAAGCACGACTTTAATGAAGAAGGGCACAATATTGAGTTTGAAGCTGATTTCAATACATACAACGGCCTTACGGACACGAGTAACGCTTTTTACAACTCGCAACGCCCTAATTTCATTGAAGAAACCCACACAGACCGAAGCAATACCACATTAAATTTAGATTACGTTAATCCGTTAACGGAGGCTACAAAATTAGAGCTTGGCTTACAAGTACGTTTATTTGATACAGAATTATTTTATGAATCTGATGCGCGTGAAACCAATGCCAATGGCGATTACATCCCAACAACCACACGTTTTGATTATACCAGAGATATTTATTCTGCCTATGCCACTTACGGCACTAAAAAAGAAAAATGGAGTTATCAACTTGGCTTAAGGGCGGAATCTGTTTATGTAGATTCTGATGCTTTTAAACAAGATTTAGCGTCTAATGACGTTTTAAATATTCCTTTTGAAAACAACTATTTTGAGTTGTATCCGTCGGCCTTTTTCACGTATAGCCCTTCAGAAAAAAACAGCTATCAATTGAGTTATAGCCGACGTATAGATCGTCCGGGGATTGGGCAAGTTAACCCTTTACCAGAATGGAATACCCCATTAATATCACAATTTGGAAATCAGGAATTACGTCCACAATTCACGAATTCTATAGAGGCCAACTATACCCGACAGTTAGAAAAAGGTAGCCTTACTGCAGGTTTATTTTACAGAATTATTGAAGATGAAATTCAGCAAGCCATTCTTATAGATCGTACAGACATCAACCGATTGATTATGACCAATCTTAATTTTGACAACAGTACGGCTTACGGAGTTGAAGTATCTTCTAACTACCGTCCAACGTCTTGGTGGAGTGTAAATGCAAGTTTTGATTTGTATGCACAATCTCAGAAAAGTTTAGCAGAGTCTTTTGATGAAGATCAGAATATTCTATTAAATACGGTGAAGGTTGATAATGTTGCTTGGAGCGCTAGAGCTTTCAATAACTTTAAAATTAGTAAAAGTTTTAGTCTTTCGGCCTTCGGAATGTATCGCGGAAAAAACCAAAATATACAATTTGAAATGGAAGATATGCTTATGGTTAACTTAGGGCTTCGTTATACGTTTATGGAGAATAGAGCAAATTTCAGCTTTAGTTATAACGACATTTTTGATACGATGTATGCGGCATTCGAAAGCGCGCGTCCTTATGCGCAACAAGGGCAATTTAATTGGGAGAGTCAACAAATCTCTGCACGTTTATCTTACCGTTTTGGAGGGGGTAACTATAGAGCCAAGTCTAGAAAACAACGTGATAACGATGTGAAAGAAGGTGGCGGTATGTTTTAATCTAAGTCCGCCAAATACACTCTAAATCGGCAATTATCACATTTATGTAATGGACCGTAATCGTTTTCTTTATACTGTTAAATACGCGTTAAATGCGAAAAACGATGTAATAAAAATGAATTTCTAACGTCTTAAGCTATATAGTTTTTAAGTAATAAGATTATAAATTAATTTTTATAATAGTGTTAGTTAAGGTTGGTTAATAGCTGAAAAGCCCAAACGTTTCGTTTGGGCTTTTTAAGTTTTAAAAGTGTTGTGTTTTAAACACCACTGTAGGCACTAAACCCACCATCAACCGGAACAACTATTCCGGTTACAAATTTTGAAGCCTCTGAACAGAGGTAATGTATAGCCCCGTTAAGTTCATCTGCCTCACCAAAACGTCCCATTGGCGTGTTTCTTATAATGGTATGACCTCTATCGGTATAAGTCCCATCTTCATTAGTAAGGAGTGCACGGTTTTGGTTTCCTATAAAAAATCCTGGTGCTACAGCGTTAACACGCATACCTTCGCCATATTTCTGAGCCAATTCTACTGACATCCATTTTGTAAAATTATCTATAGCTGCTTTTGATGCCGAGTAGCCCATTACTCTAGTAATCACCCTATCGGCTGCCATAGAAGACATATTAATAATAGTTCCTTTTTTATGCTTAGACATTTCTTTACCAAAGACCAAAGACGGAAGAATACTGCCAAATAAATTCAGATCTATAACCTGTTTAAATTGCTCTATATCTACATCAAAAACTGATTGACCTGGAGCCACCGTTGCGCCTGGCTTATTACCACCAGCGGCATTAATAAGCACATCAATTTTTCCATATTTAGCCATTATAGTGCTAGCCACTTCTTGAAGACTTTCCTCCTCTACCACATTACATACATAGCCATCAACCTTATCACTTATAGCTTTAAATTCATGGATTCGTTCTAATAAAGGAGTTTCCTTATAATGTAATAAGATTACGGTTGCCTTATTTTCTAATAAGTATTTTGCAATACCACCACCGAGAACACCACAAGCTCCCGTAACAAGAATTATTTGATCTTCTAAATTAAATAAATTCATTTTATATTTTTATTTTCTTTTGATTTGTGAATTGTTAAGCTGTTTAATTTGGCGGGTAACACAGTAAAATTTTAGAAGCGGTGTCTGATTTAAACGTGAGCTCTGAAATTGCTGCTGAAATAAAAATCTCATCCCCTTGTGTGTAGGAATAGGTTTTGCCATTACAGATCATTTGTCCTGCACCGGAATAAATAACCGCCACATAAAAACAAGCATTACCTTTTATAGTGTGTTCCCCATTTAATAGAAGCTCACTTAAACCAAAGCAATTGGTATGCTTAATATTGAATAAGGTTTTAAGCGTATATGCTTCTGTTTGTTCTAAAACTTCAGGTTCAATTTTCCATTCGTTTAAAGCTTCCTCCATAGTAAAGGTGTCGTAGTGAAAACATTCTAACATTTTCGCTTCTCCAACCCCTTGATGAATTAACTCCGGGCCAATTTTTAATCCTGCTGGTGTTGTTTTTTCAACACGCATGGTATAATCTGTAGGCTCTTGTACCTCCATTAAAAAACAACCCGCACCAATAGCATGTGGTACACCACCATAAATCATAAAAGCATCGCCAGGTTGTACTTCTATTTTATGCAAACAATCTAGCATTCCTTCAATATCTTGATTTTCAAAATGCGTTTGCCATAGCGCTTTTGTAACATGCTTTTTAAAGCCCATGTACACCACACTTTTTTTACCATTAATTTCCCTGGTATTCAACACATACCAAGATTCTGTTTTTCCAAATTCAGAATTAAACACGGTTTTAGCATACGCCTTATCCGGATGTACTTGCACGGTTAAACGTTCCATAGAATCGAGCATTTTTATCAATACGCCAGTAGTGCCGTACTTTTTAGCCAGGCCTTCACCTAAATATAATTCCTTATTGGCCTTTATTAGTTCTTTTAAAGAAAACGTACCCTCCGGGGTTTCAATTAGAGAAAGGCCTTCATTTTCGGGCCTACCATTTCCACGAGCCGTCACGGTAGACATAATCCACTGCTCTGGCATCTGCCCATCTGTTTCAGGGCTATGGTTTTTCCAACGGTCAATTAAGGCACCGCCTTCGTAAGTTCTCCAAACGCGATTAGACTTTTGTTTTAAAGGTATATGGGCGTATTTCTGTAAATCTTTACTCATGGGTTTGTAATCTCTTAAAACTTATTAGTGTACAAAATCTATAAATCCAACTAAAGCGACATATAACATATAGCAGTTAAAAATAAACGTCGCTCCCAAGGCAAGGTTCATACCTAGCTTAGGCAGATGCGATGTCATCAGTTGAGATTTATTCAGTAAAATTATTAAAAACAAGGTGATTAATGGCATAACAAAAGGACTTAGTGCTTGCGAGGCAATTAAAATCCAAACCGGTTTTCCGCCTAAAAAAGGCACAATTAAACCCGTTAATGCTACGAGCACCACAATACCTTTAAATAATGGTCTTTTCATATTTCGTGGTGTATTGCTATAGTCTGCAATTAACCAAGGAAATAGTAATAAGTTAGGAAATATTGACGATAAGCCTGCTCCTATGATCCCTAATGTAAATAAGGTGAGAGCAAAATCGCCTGCCCACGGACCTAATGCTGCCATTAAGTCGGTAGC
Organism: Winogradskyella arenosi; assembly: GCF_003337305.1. Taxonomy (GTDB): domain Bacteria; phylum Bacteroidota; class Bacteroidia; order Flavobacteriales; family Flavobacteriaceae; genus Winogradskyella; species Winogradskyella arenosi. The sequence continues at coordinate 446,319 of NZ_QPJO01000003.1, forward strand.
ATCATCAACAGGTGTGCCTTTAAAATACAGGGTTCCTGTAGCACTTATCATTATAGCAAGACTAATTAAAAAAGTCATAACCATAGCAGAAAGTGCATCTTTATTTTCTTTCTTTAAATCGTTTAAGCCCCATTTTTCTTCATGGACTAAAATACTACGGGATGCTAAACAAACCCCAGCCATTGTGGTACCTACAATCCCGGCAATTATTAAACCTGTATTATCACCGATAGGCAACTCCGGAAAGAAATCTACAATAGACTTCCCAGACTCTTTTATGACCATAAAACTGGTAAATACAAAAGCCAAGGCCATAAAGCCCACCATAACACTCATCGCTTTAATAAAATTCTCGTGTTTCCCCGTCCAGAACAAACCTATTAACAAGGCCGTAAATAAAGCTGCTATAGCAGGTTTGTTTAAAAACGAAATGGATGTTTTTACGGCAATCCATTCCATAGACACCTCTGCCACCACGCCCATGACGCCAATAACAGAAGAAATAATAGATACAACTAAGGCGGTAATAATAAATAAGGTTATGGGTTTACCAAAATTCTTTTTAAATAAAAACATCAGCGTATCACCTGTAACAATAGTAAGTTTACTAATGGAGATTAAAAGGAAATAGGTAAAAAAACAAGAAAGCAATAAGGCCCAAGAGAGACTTAAGCCAAATTTAGCCCCAGAGACCACCATGGAGGTGACGCTTCCGGTTCCTACGACATAGCCAATGATAAAAAAGGCAGGGCCAAAATCTTTAATTTTCTTTTTTAATTTACTCGCAAAAGTGGGAGGACTCGTATCCATAATTTTGTTGTTCGGGTTCATTAGTTTATCGTCTTAAAATCACGACACAAAATTTCAATATGCTATTGAAAAGTAGAGAATGCGTTCGATGTGATTCATTTTCAAGAGGTCAAGATATAAAATTAGAACACAAAAACGATGGTATACATCGTATTAATAACAAATAAACCTGACCCGTAGAAACAGGTCAGGTTTGTAAATAGTTTTAGGATAGGTAGAACGCTTACTTATAAAAATTTTCTTACCATTTTATAACCGCACTTCCCCAAGTAAACCCACTACCGAAAGCGGCTAACACAACAGTATCTCCAGTTTTAATTTTTCCTTCTTCCCAAGCTTCGGTTAAAGCAATAGGAATAGACGCTGCTGTTGTATTTCCATATTTCTGAATGTTATTAAACACTTGGTCATCTGCCAATTTAAATTTCTTCTGAATGAACTGAGCGATACGCAGATTAGCTTGATGCGGAATTAACATATCAATAGCCGAAACCTCCATTTTATTTTTGGCTAAGCCTTCCATAATGACTTCGCTAAAACGAATCACGGCATTTTTAAACACAAACTGCCCATTCATATGTGGAAAGTAACTTTCATCATTAGGATCATTATCCGCAATAATATCACTTACCCAACGTTTCCCCATTCCGGGTGCAACCAACACTAATTCTTCAGCATGTTCCCCTTCAGAATGCAGGTGTGTGGATAAAATTCCTTTACTGTTATTCTCTTCTCGGGTTAATACCGCAGCACCAGCTCCGTCACCAAAAATTACAGAAACACCTCTTCCTCGAGTGGTTTTATCTAAACCAAAAGAGTGCAACTCACTACCAATAACTAAGATGTTTTTATACATCCCTGTTTTTATAAAATTATCAGCGACTGAAATAGCATATATAAATCCAGAACATTGGTTACGGACGTCGAGTGCTCCTACGGTTTTAATTCCTAAAGCATGTTGCACTTGTACCCCAGGACCAGGAAAATACATATCAGGACTTAAGGTTGCAAAAATAATAAAATCAATATCATCTTTATCAATTCCGGCACGCTCAATAGCCACTTTAGCAGCTTTTACGCCCATCGTTGCAGTGGTATCGTCACTCCCCTTTTCTACCCAACGACGCTCTTTTATCCCTGTGCGCTCTTGGATCCAAGCATCGTTAGTGTCCATCATTTTAGACAAATCGTCATTAGTGACCACGTTGTCGGGCACGTATTTACCTAAACCAATTATTTTTGAATTATACATGTGTCGTTTATTTAAGTTCAGCAATCGCTCTATTATAATATTCTAAAACAAAGCTAATCTTTTCGGAGTTACCATAGATTTAGTTGGACTTATATTTATTATGCACGCATAATACAAAACTTAAGCTTACGGTATATTAACAACACTTTTGTATATGTCATCTTGTCACAATTATTGTCTTGGTATTTTATTTGACTATAGCTAATCGTTCAAATTAATTATACAAAAAACTATATATCATGACAAAAGGAAGTATTAATGTATCGGTAGAGAATATCTTTCCGTTAATTAAAAAGTTCTTATACAGCGATCACGAAATCTTTTTACGTGAGCTTATTAGTAATGGTACAGATGCCACGCTAAAATTAAAACACCTTACAAGTATAGGGGAATCTAAATCTGAATATGGAAATCCACAAATTGAAGTAAAGATTGATAAAGAAGGTAAAAAACTTCATATTATTGATCAAGGTTTAGGAATGACTGCTGAAGAAGTAGAAAAATACATTAATCAAGTGGCTTTTTCTGGTGCTGAAGAGTTTTTAGATAAGTACAAGGATTCTGCACAAGATTCTGGAATTATAGGTCACTTTGGTCTTGGGTTCTACTCTGCATTTATGGTTGCTGAGAAGGTAGAGATTATTACAAAATCACATACTGGAGCTGAGGCGGCACATTGGACTTGTGATGGCTCTCCTGAGTTTACTTTAGAACCTTCTGATAAAGCAGATAGAGGAACTGAAATTATTCTTCATATTGCTGACGATTCTACTGAGTTTTTAGAAGAACAAAGAATCAGCGCTTTATTAAACAAGTATAACAAGTTTATGCCTATTCCAATTAAATTTGGAACTAAGGAAATTAACGATCCAGATTTTACACCGGAAACGACTACAGATGCTGAAGGTAAAGAGACCACTGAGCCTCATAAACAAATTACTGTTGATAACATTATTAACAACCCTAACCCAGCGTGGACAAAACAACCTACAGAGTTAGAGGCAGAAGACTATAAAGGCTTCTACAGAGAATTGTACCCAATGCAATTTGAAGAGCCTTTATTCCATATCCATTTAAATGTTGATTATCCGTTCAACTTAACGGGAATTTTATATTTCCCTAAGATGACCAACGATATGAACATTCAAAAGGATAAAATTCAACTGTATCAAAACCAAGTATACGTAACAGATAATGTTGAAGGTATTGTTCCTGAATTTTTAACCATGCTTCGTGGTGTTATTGATTCTCCAGACATTCCATTAAACGTATCGCGTTCTTACTTACAAGCCGATGGTGCTGTAAAGAAAATTTCTTCTTATATCACGCGCAAGGTTGCAGATAAATTAAAATCACTATTCAACAGCAATAGAGAAGATTTTGAAGCAAAATGGGATGATATAAAAATTGTTATCGAATACGGAATGCTTTCTGAAGAAAAATTCTTTGAAAAAGCAGATGCTTTCGCATTATATCCAAGTGTAGATGGTAAGTTCTATACTTACGAAGAATTATATAATAAAACTAAAGCGAACCAAACCGATAAAGACGGTAAGCTTGTTATACTTTACGCCTCTAACAAAGACCAACAGCACAGCTATATTGAAGCTGCCAAAGCTAAAGGTTATGAAGTATTAATGCTAGACTCTCCTATTGTATCGCATTTAATTCAGAAATTAGAATCGTCTAAAGAAAACATTTCTTTTGCACGTGTTGATGGAGATCATATCGACAACTTAATTAAAAAAGAAGAAACTACGATTTCTAAATTAACGGAAGAGCAACAAACCACTTTAGACACCCTTTTAAAAGAGGTTGTTCCTTCTGAAAAATTCACGGTACAATTAGAGGCTATGGATAGTGATGCTTCACCATTTATCATTACCCAACCTGAATTTATGCGTAGAATGAAAGAAATGCAACAGACCGGTGGAGGTGGTGGTATGAATATGTTTGGTAACATGCCAGAGATATACAACCTTATTGTTAACACCAATTCGCCTTTAGTTGGTGATATTTTAGAAGCGGACTCTAAAGAAGACAAAGAACGTTTAATTACGCAAAGTTTAGACTTAGCACGTTTATCACAAGGTCTTTTAAAAGGTGAAGAGTTAACCAATTTTATTAAACGTAGTTACGAATTATTAAAATAAATAGGTTTTTATTACCTTTATTTTAAATCGATAAATATTCTATTTTAGTAAAACAGTTGTAAAGAAAAAACCACTTTGCTCATGCAAAGTGGTTTTTTTATGAGTTAAATAAATGTATTCTGCTATGTTCCTGTGAAAACTTGAACTTGCCCGGGCTATAATCGCTGAGCTAGTTACTGGTGCTATGATATTGACGCTAATTTTTATTACTTAAAAAGAGATGTCTAAGTTTTAAAACTCAGCATATAGTTAACTTTCTAAATTCCCAAAAAATAATTATCTTTTTTTTAATTGAATTATTCAAATAACTAACAGTTAAACGTATTAAAATATGCATCAACGATACAATAACCTCATTTAAAATTATTTACATACCTTAACCTATTAACATAACTAAAAGTGCAACACCATCACTCCATCATTCAAGAAATCTTTAAAGGCGTATCACTCTCAAATGATGAACTCGATGCTATAGCACCATTATTTGAGAAAGAAACTTACAAAAAAGGGGCTATTATTTTTAAGGCCAATGACACCGTTAACGATCAATACTATATTTATGAAGGCTGTTTAAGAACATATCATATAGATGATGCAGGAAAAGAACACACGGTTCAATTTGGTATAAAAGACTGGTGGATTACAGATTTTATAGGTTATTTTTCCAATTGTAAAGCTATAATGACCCTTGAAGTCATTGAAGATGCTATAGTTTATAAAATCTCTAATAAAAACAAAGACTATTTATACACTAACTTCCCTCAAATACAAAATTTTATCGTCAAAAAACTTGAAGGTGCCTATGCGGCTTTTCAAAAACGAATCATTCTCAGTCTTTCGCAATCAGCAAAAGCACGTTATCTTATTTTTTTAGATACGCATAGCGATTTAGAAAAGAAATTAAAAAACTACCATATTGCCTCGTATTTAGGTATTACCACAGAAAGCCTGAGTCGCATTAGAAAAGAGCTTTATAATCATTAAATCTAATTTATTAACATACATCAATTTTTTACTAATTAAAAAGTATTAATTTTGCCCTTGTACAAAACCCTAATAAATTTGTACACAGATGTTTCCCTAGGATTAATAGCAAAAAATCGCAAGTTTAAGTTCTTGCGATTTTTTTTTACAAGTTATTCTTCTTCCCATATTTTTAAACCATAGGGCACGGCACATAAGAATTCAATCTTTCTTTGTTATTAAAAAGTCCGTTTGCTTTCTCGTTAAATGCAATGGTCTTAACAGACAGCAACGAATCCCTTCCGCATAAAACATTTGTAAATCTTACAATTCAGATGCAAAAAAATATCATTCATAGCATTAAACAAGTTCATCTCACTTTATACCACCCAAAATATAACAAACTAAAAATCAAGACATAATTTCTTATTTTCAAACCCGATTGATTAATATTTTCCGTAACTTAAAAAAATCGCACATCATAAAATAGACGCTTTTAAATGATGAAAATTAAAAAGATATTAGTTGCCAACCGAAGTGAAATTACCATTCGCGTGCTAAGTGCTTATACGGAATTAAATATCGCTACGGTTGCGGTATATACCTACGAGGATTGTTATTCTCAGCTCCGGAATAAAGCCGATGAATCTTACCAAATAGGTGAAGACTACGAGCCTTTAAAACCCCATTTAGATATTAAAGAGATTATTGGTTTAGCAAAGCGCAAACATGTCGATGCCATCCATCCGGGATATGGTTTTTTATCTGAAAATTCAGAATTTGCTAGACGTTGCGCCGAAAATAATATTGTTTTTATAGGACCCGATCCCGAAGTCATGGACGGATGCCTTAGGCTATAAAATAACAGCAAAGAAGATCGCCGTAAAATGTCAAGTCCCTATCATAGAAAGCAACCAAAATAGCCTAACCTCATTAAAAGTTGCACTTTATGAAGCCAATACCATTGGTTAACCCCTAATACTTAAAGCCGCATCAGGCGGTGGTGGTCGTGGAATGCGTGTGGTGCGAAATAACAAAGATTTAGAACAACATTTTGACTCCGCTAAATACGAAGCCTTAAATGCCTTTGGTGATAACACAATGCTCTCAGAGAAATATATAGAAAACCCAAAGCATATTGAATTTCTATATACGAGTAATTTATAAGTGACTTTATTATGAAGTTCACCTGAATATTTTCAAGCAAACACTATAGTCAATTACAAATCAAAACCTTAGTACATAGTGCCACATATTCTAACATTTATTTAACAACAGCATCTTAGCATTGGCAAGACTTTTGAAATTTAAGCCATATAACCAATACTTATATTTATGACCCTATTAAAAACCTTTCCTTTTTTTATTTTCACAATGATGCTTAGCGCTTGTGGTACTACAAAACAAACCACAGAAACCTATTGGGTGAATAGCGCAAAAGTAAATTGTGATGCTGGCGCCGGGAAAACAACTTGCTTACAATGGAGCCAAACTGAAAATTACGAAAATGCAGAATGGTCTAACTTATATACCCCTATTAAAGGCTTTACTTTTGAACCTGGCTATCTTCAAAAGATTGAAGTTTTAAAAACAACTTTAGATAAAAGTAGCACGCCTGCAGACGCCTCTTCACTACACTACGAGTTGGTGAAGGTTTTAGAGAAAAAACAAGATCTTAAATTAGCCATTCACGATATTTGGGTGGCGACCCATATTAATAAAGAAGTCATTACCGCGACTCCAAAAGTTCCAACGCTTGAGATCAATACCACTAAAATGCAAGTCTACGGTACTAATGGCTGTAACAATTATACCGGTCAAATTAAAAAGATAAACTCCGACACCATTAATTTTGGCGCCATGGCGTCCACAAAAAAGATGTGTATGAATATGACCATCCCCGATCGTTTTGATAAAGCCCTGCAGTCCATTACAACCTACAAAAAGGAAGCTAATACCTTAATTTTTTTCAATGCTTTAGGCGAAGAGGTTTTAAAATTTAAAAAAGGCGATTAGGATGTTTTCAAATTGAATTTTAAATAATTGGGTTATTTGGGCTAAGGTCTAATAACCCAATTTCTTTTCCACTACCTTTGTACCTTTAAATTAACATGTATTGGAAAAGAAAAAACAACATCCACAAGTAAAATCAGAACTTCATCCTAGAAGCCAACACCGCACACGCTATAATTTTGAAGCCTTAATAAAGAGCTCACCAGAATTAGCTAAATATGTTGCGCCGAATAAATACGGAGATGAATCTGTAGATTTTTTCAATCCTGCTGCTGTAAAAGCCTTGAATAAAGCTTTATTAATTCACCATTACGGTTTAGAGTACTGGGATATTCCTGAGCATTATTTGTGTCCTCCAATTCCAGGACGTGCTGACTACATTCATAATATTGCTGATTTACTTAAAGGCAACCAATCTGAAATTCCTAAAGGAAAACACATTAAAGGTCTAGACATTGGGGTTGGCGCCAATTGCATATACCCTATTATTGGACAGCATGAATATGGTTGGTCTTTTATAGGTAGTGATACTGATGAAACAGCTATAAGTTCTGCGAAAACTATTGAGCAGAAAAATTACAAACTGCGATCTACCTTAGAAATAAGACGTCAAGAAAAGTCTAATAACTTTTTTTACGACATTTTAAAACCTGAAGAAAAAGTAGATTTCACCATTTGTAACCCTCCTTTTCATGCCTCTGCAGAAGACGCGCAAAAAGCAAGCCTTAAAAAGCAAAAAAACTTAAAAGGAAAACGCCCTAATAAAGTCCTTTTAAATTTTGGCGGACAACACAATGAATTATGGACTAAAGGTGGTGAAGCGCGTTTTGTAAAAGACATGATTTATGAAAGTAAACACTTTGGAAAACAATGTTTTTGGTTTACAAGCTTAATTTCAAAAGAAGCTACTTTAAAACCGACTTATAAAATTTTAGAAAAAGTAAATGCGACTGCCGTAAAAACTATTGAAATGGGACAAGGCCATAAAATTAGTAGGTTTATCGCTTGGACTTTTTTAACGGAACAAGAACAAAACGACTGGATAAAAGAGCGTTGGTAGAACGACTTTGTCACTTCGAGTGTTCCGATTTTTCTATCGGAATGTACCGAGAAGCTATTGAAACAAATTGGTTCTCGATACTATATGCTCATATTTCACAAATAACGCAAACTAACGTGATTTGTAATTTTACAATTTTTAAATCAAAGTTTGAATTCACAAATATTCTACCTTTGTAATAAATACAAAACCTATGTCATTTAAAGACTTACATCTTATTAAGCCAATCCTAAAAGCTGTTGAAGCTTCAGGTTATATAGCACCAACTTTAGTACAACAACGTGCTATTCCTTTTATTCTAGATCGTAAAGACGTCATTGTTTCAGCACAAACCGGAACCGGAAAAACAGCGGCTTTTGCGTTGCCTATCTTGCAAAATCTTTTTGATAAACAAGATGCGCCTAAGAAAGGTAAAAAAATAAAGGCTTTAATTTTAAATCCAACAAGAGAATTAGCTATACAAATTCAAAAGAATTTCAACACCTACGCAGAGTTCACTAATCTCACCTCTTTAGTGGTTTTTGGTGGCGCTTCCATAGAACCTCAAATTGACGTCCTAAAAAAAGGGATCGATATTTTGGTGGCTACACCAGGGCGTTTGCTCGATTTGCACAAACAAGATTATATTAATCTCGACTATGTTGAAACTTTAGTTTTAGATGAAGCCGATCTCATGTTAGACATGGGATTTATAGACGATGTTAAAAAAATTGAGCGTTTGTGTCCTAATGACAAACAAAGCTTATTATTCTCGGCAACGATTCCGGATAAAATTGAAGACTTAGCCACCTCAATCTTAAAAACTCCTGAACGTATTGATGTTACACCAACCAAATCGGTAGCAAAAGATGTAAGTCAGATCTTGTATTATGTTCCTAAACAAAGTAAAATAGAATTGTGTTTACACTTAATGCGCAATACTATTGAAGGCAATGTCCTTATTTTTAGACGTACCAAATATGGGGTAGATAAGCTTGAAAAAACGCTATCTAAAAATGGTTATGCTGTAAATAGTATTCATGGGGATAAAAATCAAAGCGATAGACAAACCGCTTTAAACAAGTTTAAAAATGGCTATGTAAAAATATTGATTGCTACAGATGTGGCCGCGCGTGGTATTGACATTAATGAGCTAGATAATGTGCTTAATTTTGATATGCCAAATGTTGCAGAAACCTATGTGCACCGTATAGGACGAACAGGAAGAGCCGGCCATGTTGGCAAGGCTTATTCTATGTGCTCTGCAGATGAAAAGACCTATGTAAAAACCATACAAAATGCGATCAATGTTCAAATTCCTGTAGAGACGGAACACCCTTATCCTTTAGATCCTAAGGCAAAACCTATTGTACACAAAAAGCAAGGTGGCAGTAAATATAAAAAAGGGCGTAAAAGCGAAGCTTCTAAAAAGAAAAAAAAGCGTTGGTATTAAATTAGTTGTTGGTTGTTAATAAAAAAAAAACAAAAAGCACTTAGATTTTCTAAGTGCTTTTTGTTTTAAGTAAACATTATTATTTATTCTTCTATCTCAATAAAATCCTCAGCAAATCTTATGATACCGTGAACTGAATTAATTTGGATTTTGTTTGGGCTTGTTTCCTCCCCAATTACCATCATTTTTGAAGATTCATTTTTACGACTTGGTGGAACATCAGCACTTGTAAAACCCACATTATGAAAGGTATCATGACCAAAGGTTTCAATATAATAATCAATTTCCTCAGGATAAAAAAGATTGATTTCAGAGTACTCTGTATTCATAATAAATGTACCAAAATCATTAGAAAAATTATGAATCCAAAATTTACTGTTAAAATCAACAATTTTAACATCTTCACCTATTTCTCCTATTTTAGTCGTTGAAAATTCACTATCTATAGTTAGATTTTTTATCTCAGCAATTTGAACTTCATCTACATGAGTAAACCTATAAGAACCTCTATTTAAAGTATTAGATCTAAAACTTCCATTGACAATATCAAAATTATTTAACGGATTTTGTATACTTTGAAATTTTAAATCTGTGTTTCTTGCATTTACGTTTATTTGACCTTCTAAGTCTAGTTTAAACGTCATGTTAGAATTAACTGCCATAAGTCTTATATTTAAATGAGAAGGTATTTTTATTGTAAAATTGGTTCTCAATATTTTTACATGTTTAGAATTAATTTTTCTTTTCTCTCCCTTATCATCAACCTCTCTTAAATTCTTTAGATACTCTTTTAGACTTTTCCCTCTAGAACTACTATTAATCTCTAAAAAATACTGTTTAGACTTCCTAAACATCTTAGTTGTTGGTTCTTTAAAGTTAATATAATCACCTTCAAAAGTAATTCCATAAAGTGTTTCTATAGAATAAGTAACATCACCAGATATGTTATTCCCTTTACTTTTAAACTCTAATTTATCATTTACAATTTGTGATTCTGGTTTAATTACTTTTAAAATTTTATCAATTTCTTTACTTGAATAGTTTTCAAATTCAATGGTATAATCAAAATGAACTTTATTATCGTCGGATGCTCCAATTTCTACAAAAGTTCCTTCTAAATCTAAAACTAAGTTTTTCAGGTTTGTTGCATCATAGCTCTTTTTAAATATATCCTTAATTTGAGATTGAACAGGTAATGATGTGATGAGCATCATAGCCGTAATTTTAAATAGTGTTTTCATACTGTTCGTTGTTTTGATTTAATATTCTGATGTGATTCTGTATATCTTTCAAAATTTGAAGTCGCGTTTGAAGGTTTTCGACTAAGGCTTCAATGACTAAAATGTTATTTGAATCGTCTTTAAATTGAACAGATATCGCTTTATAATCTGCATCTAAATCTTTCAGTTTTTTTCTAAACCGTTCTACCAAAACAGGATCATCTGACAGAGCTATAAAATTTTGCCATTCGGTTTCAATATCAGCCAAATATTCAGCTTCTACGGACTCAATCTGTGCTACAATTGGTGACGGTGAATCTTGGTTGACATAGGATTCTATATCCACCACATTAAAGCCAATGGTTAAGGCGATAATTAAAATAACCGCTACACCTAACCACGCATAAGGATGTTGTTTGGGTTGGGACTGTTTTTTAAGCTTATCGGAAAATTCTGTTCTATGATGTTTAGGAAGCGTTTTTAAATCGTCTTCCTCACTAAATAAGGTTCTAATATCTTGCTTCATTGTACTTGTGTTTTAATAAGTCTTGTAATTTTAACTTGCCACGTCTTAAATGAGTTCGCGATGTTTTTACGGGAATTTCTAAGATCTCAGAAATCTCTTCGTGATCATAGCCTTCCAGCAAATAAAGTTGCACGACTACCTTATGTTTTTCATTGAGTTGAACAATGGCATCTAAAATTTCTTGCTTTGTAATTGCCGCATCAAATTGCCAGTCATCCTCATTTATAATGTCTAATTCTGAAACCTCAACAGCGTCAAATTCGAGTTTATTTTTCTTTAAAACATCTAAACACTGATTAATGATAATACGCTTTAACCAGGCTCCAAATGTCGCTTCCGGTTTGTATGTTTTTATATTTTTAAATGCTTTTAGAAATCCGTCTTGCATCACATCTTTAGCATCTTCTTCATTTTTAAGATAACGACAGGCTATAGTAAACATCGCCTGTGCATAGGCATCATAAACTTGCAGTTGCGCAAGGTCATTTCCTTTTTTGCAAAGCGTAATAAGTTTAGGCTCTAATTTTTGCATTGGTTTGGTTAGCGGTTTCTATTTTAAAAACGATAGAAAAGTATTGAGGTTTCAAATTATCATAAAAAAATTCAATTCCTTAAATTTTTCAGAATTTAATAGGCTTTTATTGTAATGCCGAATTTATTTCAGCATCTTTAGTCTTTACCCCTAATGATATTGCGCTTGGTAACCCTAGCTTAAAACCTTAAAAAAAAATTCAATATGTATAAAACACTCGTCCTATTCCTATGTTTTGGATCTTGCGTATTTGCACAAACCACCATTAAAGACAGTATCACATCGTATCCTGTGAGTTATGCCACCATTTCTTTCGGAAACGGCAATGGTCTTTTCGCAGATGATGAAGGCCAGTTTATTTTTACTGAAAAATTATACCCCGATATCGATTCGCTTTTTATATCGGCTTTAGGTTTTAAAGACTTAAACATCGCCACGAAAAATCTTCCCAAACAACTCCTTATGCAACCACAGGCCCATTTGTTAGACGCCGTGATTATTGCGAATAAAAAAGATCGAAAATATAAAGAGGAAAAGTTAAAACCTTATTTAGATGACGACTACTACAAATGCTGGTTACCCACTATAGAATCTGAAATTGCAGTCTATTTCCCTAAAACCACCACTAAAGATCAAAAACTCTCTGAAGTTTTATTTCCTATAGCCTTAGAATCTAAAGATTGGAGCAAGAGAAAACGTTCTAATAGCGAAAAGAAAAAATTTTCAACCTTATTTAAAGTCAAATTTTATCAGAATAATAATGGGTTTCCAGGTAAGGTTTTAACGTATGAAACGACTGTCTTTAGAGCCACAGAAAAAGAGGGTGACGTGTATCAATTAGATGTTGACGACTTAGATATCCATATTCCTGAAGATGGTTTTTTTGTATCACTTCAGGTTTTAGGCTACACCAATAAAGACGGTAAGTTATTGCCCAATAAAAAGTATAAGGAAATTGTTTCTAAATCTGGAGATGTGATAAAAATCCCTACTAATTTTAGACCATTATTACCTTTTACAGATGAAATTGAGTCGAAAAACACCTTTATTAAACGTGTGTTTATCAATGGAAATAATTGGGTGAAATTTGACAAAGGCAACAAATTCACCTCAACGTTACTCGATAAAGGTTTGTTTAACTATGGCATTGGTCTTACCTATAAAACGTATAAAGATGAATAATTCCATTATTGGCATGGCCGCCATGTATATCATTGCTGGCCTAATGCATTTTATAAGACCTAAATCTTATATGCGCATTATGCCTAGATACTTGCCTAACCATAAAGCTTTAGTCTATCTCAGCGGTGCGGCTGAAATAATTTTAGGTATTGGCTTGTGCTTTCCCGAACTAAAAAACTATGCGATTTACGGTATCATAGCTATGCTTGCCGTTTTTCTATTGGTGCATTTTTATATGTTGTCTGGAGAAAAAGCTTCTGCAGGCCTCCCAAAATGGATTTTAATTTTACGTATTCCCCTTCAATTTGGATTGATGTATTGGGCTTGGTATTATCTAAATTAAAAGTGTTTTGAAAGCTCAAAAACAGTCGTGGATTTTAGCCATTATTATTGGAGCACAGTTTTGCTGCACCTCATTATGGTTTGCAGGAAACGCTGTTACAGATAACTTGCTTCAGCATTTTAACCTTAACACAGAAGCATTAGGAAATATGAGTTCTGCCGTGCAATTTGGTTTTATTGCCGGATCCTTTGTTTTTGCTGTTTTAACCTTAAGTGATCGTTATTCACCATCACGAATTTTCTGTATAAGCGCCTTTTTCGGAGCGCTATGTAATCTAGGATTGCTCTTAGCGAGTAACACGATGTTCTCCCTGTTAGCATTTCGGTTTTTCACCGGATTAAGTTTGGCCGGTATCTATCCGGTTGGGATGAAAATTGCCGCAGATCATTTTGAAAAAGGCTTAGGAAAATCTTTAAGTTTCTTAATTGCCGCATTAGTTTTAGGCACCGCCTTCCCCTACTTTATACAATCTTTTAATGTTAATATTTCTTGGGAAACCGTGATTTGGGCGACCTCGTCCTTAGCCACTTTTGGAGGTTTATTAATTCTGTTTTTCGTCCCTAACGGACCTTACCAAAAGCTTGCAAATCAATTTGAAGTCTCTAAAATCTTTAAGGTCTTTAAAAATTCTAGCTTTCGTTCAGCAGCCTTCGGCTATTTTGGTCATATGTGGGAACTCTATGCTTTTTGGACCTTTGTCCCTGCTTTGTTAGTGCTGCATCAAAAATTTCAAAATGTAGAATTAAACATCCCGCTGTATGCCTTTCTAATTATAGCTTCTGGAAGCCTATCTTGTATCTTAGGCGGTTTTATTTCTAACCGAATTGGTGTTAAAAAAACAGCTGTTTTAGCCTTGAGCCTTTCAGGATTATGTTGCCTACTCTCTCCGCTGTTTATCATTTTTACACCAACAGCAGTATTTTTAAGTTTTGTAGTGCTTTGGAGTATGGCGGTTATAGCAGATTCTCCCTTATTTTCCACTTTAGTCGCTAAAAATTGTGACGCACAATCCATAGGAACGGCTTTAACTATTGTAAACTGTTTGGGCTACAGCATCACCATTATAAGTATTCAACTTTTAAACCTTCTCATCTTAAATTCTGAATGGGCACCCTATGCTTTTGTAATCCTAGCATTAGGTCCCGTAATTGGACTCTTTCATTTAAGGCAAAAGCCATTTATTCCACATCAAAATCAAAATAAGTCTTTGGGTAAGATTCCCAACGCAAAGTAAAATGCCACCACTCTTTAGCATAGCTTCTAAAATTATGTTTTAGCATCACCGTTTGTAATAACTGTCGGTTTTTCTTTTGAATTTCGGTTAAAGACTCATGCGTCACCCAAGATTCATGCCCAAAAAAATCATAAGGACTTCCCATATCTAAAGGTTCACCCGTTTGCCCATCAATAATGGTTAAATCTACTGTACTCCCACGGCTATGTCCGGAGCGTGAAGCGATATACCCCGAATTAAATAAGTTTCTTTTTTTTACTTCCGGATAAAATTCAGATTTATTAAGCGTATCATTTAAATCGCGTGCCCATCTAATAAAATGATTTACCGCTTTTTGAGGTCTATACCCATCATACACTTTTAAACACAGGTTTTGCTCTTGCAATTCCTCTTGAACGCGTTTTAATTTTTCAGCTGTACCTTTGGTAAGTATTAATTGGTTAGCATGATACCCATCAATAGTATCACCAACAAAATTATGAGTGGTATAATACCTTAACTCAACATCTAAATCAGGAATTAGTGAAGACACATAGACAAAACCTTCCGGCAACTTGTTACTTTTCTGAAAACTAAAGGAGATTCCTATAAAGATCGTGAGATAAATGAGCGTTTTATAATTCATTGTGAAGCATTAATTTAGTCAAAAATAAAACTATGAATCTATTTTCGGAAGCGAAACAACACTTTAAACGACCTCAAGCCGAATTAATTTATGTTCCACAATTTTTTTCTAAAGCAGAAGCAGACCGTTTATTACAACAATTGAAAATAGAAATCCCATGGCAACAGGATGACATTACCCTCTTTGGAAAAACCTATAAACAACCCCGTTTAACCGCCTTATACGGTACCACCCAAAAGCCGTACAGCTATTCTAATATTACTATGCACCCCAAGCCTTTAACCGAGACCTTAGACACTATAAAAACCAAGGTTGAAACGTTTAGTGCTACTCCGTTTAATACAATTTTAGCCAATTTATACCGCGATGGTAATGACAGCAACGGTTGGCATTCTGATAATGAAAAAGAATTAGGTATTAACCCCGTAATTGCTTCCCTTAGTTTTGGCGCTGAACGTCCGTTTCATTTTAAACATAAAACGATAAAAACGGAACGTCATAAGCTAGTATTAGAACATGGAAGTTTATTACTCATGAAAGGTGAAATGCAACACTTTTGGCGACATCAAATTGCTAAGACAAAGCAACCGATTACGGAAAGAATTAATTTAACGTTTAGAGCACTTATAACACCTTCAGAGCATTAAAATTATCGTGTAAAAAAAAGTGTATAAAAACAAAAAACCGAGATCCCTCAATCTCGGTTTTCGTTTATTTGCTTTATAATATGCTGGTAGATTCAGGGTCTCTAAGCCATCGCAACATACGGCAAATATTAATTAATTAATCCATTGAACTAAAACTAAATCTTAGTACGAGTCAAATATATAATTCATTTCGTTGCGCGCAGATAAAAAACATATTTAATCGATGAAATACATATAATTTTAACAACTTACGACCAAATAACCTATTTTACCGATAAAAAGTAACTCAACAAAATTGAATATAGAGTTAAAAATGTGCTTATAAGTTCTTAAAAAAATGAAAACTTTGCATAAAATTCACCCGTTATCAATTAACTTTAAACACTCATTAAAACATTATAATAAATGAAAGCTTATATATTTTTTATTTGTATTGTTCTAAGTCGTTTGGTATTTAGCCAAGAGCCCCCGTTTACTGAAGAAGAATTATCCATTTCGCACTGGATTGATGGGACTCTGTTAACACCAAAAGAAACAGAAGCATCTAACTTAGCGATTATAATTGCAGGATCTGGTCCTACCAATAGAGATGGCAACCAAAATTTCCTTAAAAACAATGCTTTAAAAAAATTAGCAGAAGAACTCAGCAAACAAGGCATTGCTACTTTTAGATTTGATAAACGAGTGGTGAAACAAATTAGACAGAATAATGTAGATAACAACATGATGTTTGACGATTTTGTAACTGATGCCACAGATGTTCTCGATTATTTCATAGAAAAAAACAGCTATAACAATATTTATATTATAGGTCACAGTCAAGGCAGCCTAGTAGGAATGCTAGCTGCTAAAAACAAAGCCGACGGTTTTATTTCGTTAGCCGGGGCCGGGAATAATATTGGGGACGTATTAGTAGAACAAATTACAAAAACAGCTCCGATGTTTACTGTAGATACAAAACGTGTCGTTGACAGTTTAAAGGCCGGAAAAACCACTACAGATTATCCCGTAGCTTTAGCCTCAATTTTTAATGCCGATTTACAACCCTTTATGATAAATTGGATATCTTATTCGCCTACCGAAATTCTAAAAGACCTTGATATGCCTATACTTATTATTAACGGCACTAAAGACCTTCAAGTATCAGTAGATGAAGCCGAGCTTTTAAAAGCGGCAAACCCTAAAGCAGAATTGGTCCTTATTGAAAACATGAACCATGTCTTATTTGAAATCGAAGGTGGTGATTTAGAAAACTCTAAATCTTACAATGAATCGTTTAGACCAATCTCACCACAACTCATTGAACAGATTAGTAATTTTATAAGTAAGAAATAAAGCTTATTAACATTCTATAATCATAACAAAAAAAGCATCACTCTAGTGATGCTTTTTCTAACTAACCAACCATAATAATGTTACGATATTGTATAGGTTACACTTTGGTAACTATCATAATTCACATTATATCATATAGTAAGCAAACGCCGTGCCACATTTTTACACTAGTGTAACAAATCTAAAAAGTTGTAGACTAACAAATAAAAGCATATCTTTATGATACCATTTTAATATCACATTAAATCCTAACTTAAACCCACCTCACTATGAAAGAAGAAAAAATTATAGTTCCTGCTAACGGATATTTAATGCTCTTTTTATTTGTCTTACTCTTCTCTGGAAGTATCGTTGGCATAGCCGTGTTAAAAACAGGATGGCCTGTATTTACAATGGTTATTTCTTTAGCCTTAGCCTTTGGATTTTTAATGGTACAACCTAATGGTTCTCGGGTTCTGCTCCTATTTGGAAAATATGTAGGCACGGTAAAAAAGAACGGGTTCTATTGGGTAAATCCATTTTACACCAAAAAGAAAATATCATTAAGAGCCAGTAACTTTGATAGTGAACGTTTAAAAGTAAACGACAAATTGGGTAATCCTGTAATGATTAGTACCATTTTAGTTTGGCGAGTTCAAAACACCTACAAAGCAGCCTTTGATGTTGATAATTATGAAAACTTTGTCCGTGTACAAACCGATGCAGCCGTCCGTAAGCTCGCCAGTATGTATCCTTATGATAATTTTGCAGATGAAGGTGTTGATGAAGATATCACCTTACGATCTAGTGTTAATGAAGTTAGTAATGCTTTAGAAAAAGAAATTGACGAACGTCTAACAATCGCGGGTATAGAAGTGCTTGAAGCCCGAATTGGTTATTTAGCCTATTCTAATGAAATTGCTAACGCGATGTTGAAACGCCAACAAGCTACAGCCATTGTTGCAGCACGACATAAAATTGTTGAAGGGGCCGTAAGTATGGTCGAAATGGCTATTGAACAATTGAACGAGAAACAAGTTGTGGACTTAGATGAAGAGCGCAAAGCCGCTATGGTGAGTAATCTTATGGTAGTGCTTTGTGGGGATAGAGATGCTTCTCCGGTCTTAAACACGGGAACCTTAAATCATTAAGAATTCAATATGTGTACATAACGGAATACATCACCTAAATACCACTGAAATGACGCCTTAATAATTTAATCCCAAAAGAGTAATACCGCCTTTGAATAATAACAAGAGACCATGAGAATTTTTAAAGAAGAACAACGTTTTAATCAAACCTGGCTTATTGTGCTTATGCTCATATCTAGCCTTGTACCATTAGCCCTTTTTATTAATGATTATCTTAAGAATCCTGAAACCTATTCCGTAACAGAATTGTTACTCCTTTTAAGTATTCTTATTTTTGTTGGCTGTTTTATCTTTTTTATAAAACTTAGTACTAAAATAGACCAGCACGGTATCCACTACAAATTCTTTCCCATCCATAGGAGTTTTAAGATCATTCCCTGGACGGCTATAGAACGTATCCATGTAAAAACCTACGATCCTATAAGCGATTATGGAGGTTGGGGATTTAAAGGAGGTGCACTTTGGAACCGATCTAAAGGGCAATCCATAACCGTCTCTGGAGATATTGGGATACAAATAATCCTAAAAAATGGTAAAAAATTATTAATCGGAACGCAACAACCGCAAGCCGCCGAGCGCAGTATTGCTTATTACAAATCAAAATATAAACAGCTATAATGTCTAAAAAGAAAGCCTTTGCATTACGATTAAATGAAGAGATGCTGAAATCTATTGAAAAATGGGCTTCAGACGAGTTTCGTAGTACTAACGGTCAAATAGAATGGATACTCATGCAAGCTCTAAAAAAACATCATAGACAACCAAAATCTGACCATAGTACCGAAGAAAAGTGATCCGTAAGGCTCACTTTTTTTAGTTTTAATTTTTTGTATTTTGCGTCCTCTAAACAAACAACTTCTATGGATAATACTCCCATTTTTACTGATGATACTATTGTATTTGGACTTTTAATGCTAGCTCTTGGTTTTGTGTTTATTACAGAATCTATACAAACAGGGTTTTGGCCTAAATTTTATAAAATTGTTCCGGGACTTTTTATGGCTTATATGCTCCCTGCTGTACTTACAACAACAGGATTAATCTCACCCGAATGGACTACGGTTTCAGAAACTGGTGTTATTACCGAACATAGTTCTAGCTTATATTACGTGGCTAGCCGCTACTTACTCCCTGCAGCTTTAGTCCTAATGACCTTAAGTATTGATTTAAAAGCCGTATTTAATTTGGGATGGAAAGCCTTAGTTATGTTTTTTACAGGTACTCTTGGTATTGTTATCGGTGGCCCTATTGCCATACTTTTAATTGCAAGTGTATCGCCAAGTACAGTTGGTGGTATTGGTCCTGATGCCGTATGGAGAGGACTCTCTACCTTGGCAGGAAGTTGGATTGGTGGTGGCGCTAACCAAACAGCCATGCTAGAAATTTACGGGTATAACCAAGCCAAATATGGCGGTATGGTATTTGTTGATATTGTCGTGGCTAATATTTGGATGGCCGTGATTCTTATTGGTATAGGAAAACGTAATCGTATTAACAAGTGGTTAAAAGCGGATACCTCTTCTATTGAAGAATTAAAAGAAAAAATGTCTACCTTTTCTGAAAAGGTGAAACGTAACCCATCGCTTACAGACATTATGATTATCTGCGCTATTGCCTTCGGAACGGTAAGCATCGCTCATTTAAGTGCTAGTTATTTAGCACCATTTTTTGAAACTTTAGTCTCCGGAATTGCCTCAGCAACCACCAGAAACATTTTTACCTTCTTAGGCTCTAAATTCTTTTGGATGATTAGTGTCTCTACATTAATTGCTATTTTATTATCAAATACAAAAGCCAAAAACTATGAAGGCGCTGGCGCTAGTAAATTTGGAAGCGTCTTTATCTATATTTTGGTCGCTAGTATTGGTATGAAAATGGATTTAACAATGATCTTTGATAATATGGGACTTATTGCCATTGGTGTAGTATGGATGACTATCCATGCCCTACTTTTAATTGTGATTGCCAAAATTATTAAAGCGCCCTATTTTTTCCTCGCTGTGGGAAGTCAGGCCAATGTTGGTGGAGCAGCGTCTGCGCCTATCGTCGCTTCAGCCTTTCACCCTTCACTAGCTACCGTAGGAGTTCTGCTCGCTGTTTTCGGTTATGCTGTAGGAACTATTGCCGCTATTGGTTGTACAATTTTAATGGAATTAGCTTCTATCAGCTAGTAAAATTAAAACTAATATAAGATATTTGCCCACCTAAAATTACACTCTATAACATGACAAAATTAAATAAGATCTTAAGTTTAACCTTTATCGTGGCTTTAGCGTTTTCATGCAGCCAAAGTCCAAATACCAACTTTACACTTAAAGGACGTATTAAAGGTTTAAAAAAAGGGATGGTTTATCTTCAAAAGGATGGCGATTCTAGTATTGTAAATCTGGACTCCGTAGCCATTTCTGGACAGTCTGAATTTAGCTTACATACCGATCTTGAAGAACCAGAGATTCTTTATCTCAAACTGTTTAAAAATGACAAAGACGAGCATTACATTCCGTTTTTTGCTGATCAAGGTGTTACTGAAATCTCTACAACATTAAAAAACTTTAATTACGACTCTAAAATTAAAGGTTCTGAGCAGCAAAATCTATTAAATGAGTACACCAGTGTGGTCTCTAAATACAATTCTAAAAATTTAGATTTAATTGAAGCGAGTTTTATCGCTCAAAAAGCGAACGATTCGGTTACTGCAGATTCTTTAAACCGAGCTTCAGATAAACTTATAAAACGTAAATACGCTTATACCATTCAGTATGCCTTAAATCATAAAGATAACGAGATTGCACCGTATTTGGCTTTGTATGAAACTAGAAACGTAAATCCTGTTTTTATAGACTCCATTTATAAAAGCCTTAGTCCAGAGGTTAAGACTTCGCTTTATGGTAAAAAGCTGGCAGAAACAATTGCAGCTCGTAAGGAAGCCAATTAAAACCTTTTTATAATACATCAAAAAAAATCCAATCAGTTGATTGGATTTTTTTTGATTCTCGCTTAAAGATTTCTTCATTAAACAGAAACTTCTAACCAACCTTATCATCCTAATAGTCGTCATTCCTGTAATAACAATGCGATTTCAGAAGCTTAGGATCAATTAAGACGACCATCTAAGACAGCTTAAATAGGAAGCCTTTAAACGTGTTAAAACAAGAGCAAAAAAAAACTCTAATCACTTTAAAAAAGTGTTAGAGTTTTTATAAAGAGCCGATGGAGGGACTCGAACCCACGACCTGCTGATTACAAATCAGCTGCTCTAGCCAGCTGAGCTACATCGGCAACAATTGCTTACTTATATCGGTAAGCGAGCGCAAATTTAAGATAGATTTTTAAATCTGCAAATAAATTTATTTTAATTTATTTATTTTTTCAATAAGTACTCTCCCTTTAGACTCAAGGTCAGCGTTTATCGCTTTAAAGTGTGCCTTTTTATTTTCTACACTACGGTCATTAACACGAGCAATTAACTCATCAAAAGTAACAATAGCCTCGTCAATAACAGCTTCACTCTCTTTTGTTGGTTTCTCTGCATTGGTCAATTCCCAAACGTAAACTGCTTCAATAATATCTCCTAGTACGTAATTGATATCTTTTTTTAATTCTCTTTTATTAGCCATGATAATTTTATTTTAATAACTGCAAAAATACTAAATCCATTTAGTTAATGAATTGCATTTTCTTAATTTATCTTAAGTTTTAAACGTAAACCTCCAAAAGCTTCCCGTATTCAGACTTTAAACTAAAGTCTTTAACGGCTGCTGGAATCAATATTGTTTCGCCTTTAGAAATCTTAATTGTAATGCTATCCGTTATAATTTCAACATCACCATCAACACACATATAAATTAGAAAAGAATCCCATTGATTATGCTTTTCAATTTTAGAATCTATTGTTATAAAATTGGTTGTAAAATAAGGACAGGTTACCATAGTATTAGAGACATTCTTATCCTTCTTGTAAGACACTCTATAATCGTCTTCCATGTTAAAATCAAAGGCATCAATGGCAATATCATTATGCAATTCACGCTCCTTACCGTTAGCATCAACACGGTCCCAATCATACACTCGGTAGGTTACATCACTAGTCTGCTGTATCTCTGCTAAAAGGACACCCGCCCCAATAGCATGGACTCTACCCGCTTCAATAAAATAGGTATCGCCTTCTTTTACGGTATCAAAATTTAAAATTTTGGTGAGGCGTTTTTCATCCAAATGCTTTAAGTAAATTTCTTTATTTACTTTTTTATTAAAACCTACAATTAAGTTAGCGGCTTCATCAGCTTGCATCACGTACCACATTTCTGTCTTTCCGAAGGAATTGTGACGTTTTTTAGCCAGTTCATCATTAGGATGCAGTTGAATGCTTAGATCTTGTTTAGCATCTATAAATTTAATAAGCAATGGAAAGGCCTTACCAAAACGTTCCCAATTTTTTTCACCTAATAAAGCTGATTGATGCTCATTGACTAAATCTTGTAAAGACTGCCCAGATAAGGCTCCGTTAGAAACAATAGAAACAGCTTCTGGAACGGTACTAATCTCCCAACTTTCGCCCAAAACTTTCGACTCAGAAGCTTTGTTAAAGTATTCATGTAATTTGCTTCCTCCCCAGATTTTATCTTTTAATATA
Organism: Winogradskyella arenosi; assembly: GCF_003337305.1. GTDB lineage: Bacteria > Bacteroidota > Bacteroidia > Flavobacteriales > Flavobacteriaceae > Winogradskyella > Winogradskyella arenosi. The sequence goes on from NZ_QPJO01000003.1 coordinate 469,409, forward strand.
GGTTGAAACTTTAATGGGTATAAACTTGATTTCATCATTAGTTTCCGGAATAAGTTACAAAATTACGTGGTGTTTCATAAAGTGTAATTTCTAGCTGAAATTTAGCATTGAGTTTCGCTTTAAGTTTGTTGTAAATCACCACTACAATATTTTCTGCTGTAGGATTTAAGTCTTGAAATTCTGGGACGTCAAGGTTAAGGTTTTTATGATCAAAAGCATCTTCCACCTCAGACTTGATAAGGCCCTTCAACGTTTTTATATCAATAACGTAGCCTGTTTCAGGATCTATTTCTCCTGTTACACTAGCAATCATTTCGTAATTATGACCATGAAAGTTAGGATTATTACATAATCCAAATACCGCCTGATTCTTCTCAGCACTCCAATCCTTACGATAAAGTCTATGAGCCGCATTAAAATGTGCTTTTCGATGTACGGTAACTTGCATGATTAACTAACGTTTATAAATTCATAAAATTTTTCAAAAATAATTTTAAACCAAGCGGTATAAAGTTCTGGATGCGCTGAAATATCTTTTCGTACAGCTTCTAAACTCATCCATTTCCAATCAGCAACTTCATCAGGATTAATTTGAGGAACACTATTATAATACCCAACCATAATATGATCAAATTCGTGCTCCGTTAATCCATTTTCAAAAGGTGCTTTATAAATAAAAGCTGTTTTTTCTTCCAATTCGGTTACAAACCCCATTTCTTCTTGAAGGCGGCGCTTACCGGCTTCAAGATTAGACTCACCATCGCGCTGATGACTACAACAGGTATTGGTCCACAAGCCTGGCGTGTGGTATTTGTGTAACGCACGTTGCTGAAGCATTAATTCATTTTTGTCATTAAATACAAATACCGAAAAGGCGCGATGTAGCAATGCTTTTTCATGCGCTTCCATTTTTGGCATTAATCCAATCTTATTATCGTTTTCATCAACGAGGATCACTTGTTCTTCTGTCATGCCGTAAAAATACCAAGTTAAACTTTAAAATGCATTAATCTTTTCATAAAAAGGCCATATTACAACTAAAAACATCTTGTTTACAAGCCGTAAACAAGATGCTTTTCCACAAATAATCCAACCCCAATTAGTCCTTAATAATAAACATTGATCGCCTATTAAGTTGATGTTTTTCTTCGCTACAATCTACTCCATTTGCGCATTCATTAATTAACTGCGATTCTCCATAGCCCTTTGCAGACAGTCTACTTTTAGTCACTCCTTTATCATAGAACCATTGCATTGTAGATTTTGCGCGACGTTGCGATAATTTAAGATTATAAGCATCTCGACCTCTTGAATCTGTATGAGATTCTATATGTATTTTTAGTTCTGGATATTGCTTTAATGCTGCTAATATTTTAGCCAACTCTACCTCAGCATCTGCACGGATATTAGATTTATCATAATCAAAATATATAGGTTGTAAGGTTAACTTACAGCCAAGGTCATTAGGTAAACAAGGATCCATAACTTTTAAGGTTAAAGGCATATTTAATACAATTGGCATTACAATTGTTTTGGGATTCTTAGGAGTTTCAAAAATTTCTTCTTTAGGATTATAGCCTTCTTTTTTAGCCCTTATGATATACTGTTGGTTACAATCTAAGTTGAAAGTAAAAAGACCATCTTCCTTAAGAATCACCGACTGAATAACTTCATTATTACTATCTAAAAGCGTCACCTCGGTATCTGGCAGTAACTCGCCAGTATCCGCATCGGTTACAGGACCTTGAATTGTAATTTCACAACGTTCCCAAATTTGATAAATATCATCACTTTTACTCCCCTCATCCCCATCTCTATTGGATGTAAAATAACCTATCCGACCTTCTTTGATAATAAAACTAAAATCATCTTTACTACTGTTAATTGGAGCACCAAACGTTGCAATTTCTCCATGATCATCTGCATTGAGTTTGGTTACAAAAATATCTAAGCCTCCTAAACCTTTAAGGCCATCACTAGAAAAGTATAAATTGTTTTTGGTACTTATAAAAGGAAATGTTTCCCTAGCCACCGTATTGATAGTGCTCCCCATATTTACAGGAGTGGAATAGGTATCATTATCTAAAATATCTACATACCAAAGGTCAGACATACCAATGGTACCCGGCATATCTGAAGCAAAGTACAATCTATTTTCCTCAGGGTTCAATGCCGGATGTCCTACGGAATAACTATCGCTATTAAAAGGGAGTTCTTTTATATGGTCCCAAGTGTCCCCTACTTTTGTAGCCTTGTATATTTTAAGTCGAATAACAAAATCTTTGTCTCGTCGTTTTTTTCCGTCTAAAAAATTATTTCTCGTAAAGTACATCGTACTTCCATCTTTAGAAAACGCGGGTGTAGACTCGTGATACTTGGTATTAATATCACCTTTTAAGGGTTCTACTTCTTTTAAGTTCATTTCATCATCCACCTCAACTTGATACAAATCAAGAAAAGGTTGTTTATCCCAACCGGCAAGATCAACAGCTTCTGTATCAAAATTCTCACTCGCATTATCACTTGAAGCGAATACTATTTTATTGTCATAGAAAGCCGGTCCAAAATCTGAATGTTCAGTATTGGCGCTAATTTTATCGATTTCAAACAGCTTATCGTCCACGCCTTTTTCAAATAAGGTATCGGCAACATTTTTATAAGACGCTATAGTTAAAGCTTTACCACCTTTAGCCTTATAGGTTTCCATTAAGCGTTCTGCCTCGCGCAATTCACCTGTACTTTTTAAACATTGTGCAGCGCGGAAATAATCAATTGGCTGAACGTCATCAGGAAATTCATTTAACAATTTATAATACCATTTTGAGGCGCCCGCATATTCACTATTAAAATAATAAGTGTCGCAGAGTTTTCTATACACCTCAGCCGATCGATACCCATTAGCCACAACTTCTAAGTAAATTTCTCGGGCATCGATATAGTGGTATTTATCATATTTTGCCTTGGCTTTTTCTAATTTCCCTATTTGGGCCAAAGAACTTGCCGAAAACGTCAGTGCAAAAAAACAGAGTATTAATTTATATATATGTAGATTCATAGTTTTTAAGGTTTAGAAAAATCTAGGCGTTAGTATACGTTCAACATTTTTAAGGACATCAAATTTGATAAAGACCTCATACGAACCATCACTATAGGTTTCAATGTCTGTGGTCTGATAATCATATCCCATCCCTATAAATAATCTGTTTGTAATCTGAAAACCTGCCATGGCTGTTACGGCAGCATCAAAACGATAAGCCGCACCAAGCGTAATTTTTTCATTAATGAGAAAATTAGCCGAGATATCCGCCTGAATAGGAGAACCATCCACCAATTTCACCATGGTGGCTGGTTTAAATTTTAGATTTTCATTGAGATCAAACACATACCCCCCAATTAAGAAATAGTGTAGACGTTCTATCGCAAATTCATCGACATTAATATCATCGATATTATCCGTGTTATAATGTTTTGAATTCAGCAAATTAGGCACTGATAACCCGACGTACATTTTATCGGTGTTATAAAAAATTCCGGCGCCTATTTGCGGATAGAGTTTATTGTTGATGTTCTCTGAAAACTGCGAATCATTAGTGTCATAAATATTAAGTTTTGTATAATCTACATCTAGAATATTAACCCCTGCTTTTATACCAAAAGACAATTTAGATACTCGAGAAAACATTAAGGCATAAGCATAATCTACAACGATATTTGTCTCTGTAGATGGACCGATTTGATCATTAACAATAGATAGCCCAAGTCCCATTTTTTTAGCTTCACCAATTGGGGAGCTTAGGGTAAATGTTCCTGTTTCAGGGGCGCCATCAAATCCAACCCATTGCGACCTATACAACAGCCCAAAACTAAGCACGTCTTTAGAGCCTATATAACCTGGGTTAATAACCTGGGTGTTATACATGTATTGCGTGTATTGCGAATCTTGCTGAGAAAAGCTTAAACTAATACTCATAAAAACTAGCAGTATTAAAATATAATATTTCATAAGATTATGGGGTTTAATTATTTTTTATATATAAATATCCTTGATTCGTTAAGGTCTCTCTCCCTACAAATCGTCTTAATATATAGAAGTAGGTTCCTGTTGGTAATTCTTCATCTTTATTAATGGTACCACGACCGTCAGAGACTCCGGTAAATACCTTACCGTTGATGCCGTAGCCATCCATATCATAAATTAACACACCCCAACGGTTATAGATTTTCAAATTATTTTGAGGATAATCTTCTATTCCTATAATTCTGAAGAAATTATTATCACTATCACCATCTGGTGTAATAGCATTAAATATTTCGAATTGCGCATTTAAGATTTCTGGCAAATCCGTAACTGTAGGATCATCGGGTTCATTATCATCATTAAGGTCTATATCGTCAAAATTATTAGGATCATCGGAGGTGTCCGTGTAGGTCACTCCATCTGCTCCGGTTGCCGTAACAATAGCTTGATTGGTGACATGACCGTTGGCAATATCTTCTTCAGTAAGCGTGTAAGTCGCTACAAAAGTGAAGTCATCTATTCCACCTGCTTCTAATTCGGCAATAGGACCGCCTTCGATGATAATACCTGGAAGAGGATCCTCAATGGTTATATCATAAAGCGTTATGAACCCAGTGTTGTAAACCGTAAAGGTGTAGCTTAACGTTTCACCAACTTCTGGAACACCACTTCCGTTTTCATCATTAAAAACTCCCACTTTTTCTAGGGACAGTCCTCCAGATAGACAGATGGCCGTAATGGTAACATCATCTTCCATGGTGCTATCATCATCCGATAAATCCATCAACATGGTTCCGTCCATCAAATTCATTCCTGTAAGCATAGCTTGATTATTAACGATACCAGCTTCAATATCAGTTTCAGTAAGTGTGTAATCTGCGGTATACCACCACGTTTCATTTACATCTAACTCAGTATCGGCATCATCATCTCCAGAAGCAAGCGTCATAACACCGCCAAGCATACTATCTGTTAATTCTACTAAAGGCACACTTAAATTACCTTCATTGGTAACTTGGAATGTATAAGAAATTGTTTCACCTATATTTCCACATCCATCAGAATTATCGTCATTAAAAACACCGGTTTTCACTACTGCGATTGCTGCTTTTTGGCATAAAATCATTTCAGTGATATCATCTTCTGAAGCACTATCATCATCCGATAGATCCATCACAGCAGAACCATCACTAACAGTAATACCTGTAACCGTTGCTTGGTTGTATATAATTCCTATATCAATATCAGATTGGGTAATGGTATAATCGGCAACATAGGTCCACGTTTCATCACTATCTAATTGGCTGTCGCCGTCTGTATCTCCTGAAGCTAAATCCATAAGACCTCCTAGCATCACATCTGTTAATTCTACCGATGCTATACTTGAATCGCCTTCATTAGTCACTGTGAACGTATAAGTAATGGTTTCACCGATATTAGCACAATCATCTGCGTTAAGATCATTATAAACCCCCGATTTGACTACTGCTATTGCTCCAGGCGATAGGCACACTTGTGTTTCTGTTGCATCATCTTCTAATACACTATCGTCATCCGATAAATCTGTAAGTATAGTGCCATCTATTGCACTTATACCATTTACTGTGGCTTGATTACTCACCATTCCTGCATCAATATCAGCTTGAATTAAGGTGTAGTCCGCGGTATAAACCCAGATTTCATTAACATCGAGTTGATTGTCAGCATCTATATCTCCTGATGTAAGCGCGATGAGACCACCAAGCATGGTATCCGTCAACTCTACATTAGTAATGCTAGTGTTTCCTTCATTAGTGACGTTGAACGTATAAGAAATCGTTTCTCCGGCGTCACCACAACTATTGCTATTCTCGTCGTTAACTTCGGCCGTTTTTATAAGTGCTATCGCTGCAGGTAATTGACATACCTCGGTTTCTGTGGCATCATCTTCTAAAACGCTATCATCATCCGATAAATCTGTAAGTGTTACACCATCAATAATGTTTATTCCACTTACTGTGGCTTGATTGCTCACCATTCCTGCATCGATATCAGCTTGTAATAAAGTGTAATCTGCGGTGTAGATCCATATTTCATCAACATCTAACTCATTGTCGGCATCGGTATCTCCTGAAGCTAACGTTAAGAGACCTCCTAACATCGTATCTGTTAATTCAACATTGGTGATGCTTGTGTTTCCTTCATTAGTGACGTTGAACGTGTAAGAAATGGTTTCTCCTGCATCGCTACAACTGTTGTTATTTTCGTCATTAACTTCGGCCGTTTTTATAAGTGCTATACCTGATTCTAATGGCAAGATGAGATCGGTAATATCATCTTCTAAAACGGTATCATCATCCGAAAGGTCTTCTAGCGTTGAACCGTCAATGCTACTTGTTCCGGTTACTACAGCTTGATTACTTACGATGCCTGCATCAATATCTGATTGTGTGATACTATAACTTGCAGCATACAACCAAACTTCATCGACATCTAGGATGTTATCACTATTGTCGTCTCCTGAGGCTAAAGTGAGTTCTCCGCCTAACATAGCATCTGTAAGAACAACATCTGTTATCGTGGCTTGCCCTTGGTTGGTGACTGTAAAACTGTAGGTTATAGTTTCTCCTAAGTTTGCATAACCATCACTATTTTCATCATTAAAAACTGCCGTTTTTATCACTGCGATGCCTGATTCTAATGGCAAGATTAAATCGGTAATATCATCTTCTAAAACGGTGTCATCATCCGAAAGGTCTTCTAGCGTTGAACCGTCAATGCTACTTGTTCCGGTTACTACAGCTTGATTACTTACGATGCCTGCATCAATATCTGATTGTGTGATACTATAACTTGCAGCATACAACCAAACTTCATCGACATCTAAGATGTTATCATTATTGTCGTCTCCTGAGGCTAAGGTGAGTTCTCCGCCTAACATAGCATCTGTAAGAACAACATCTGTTATCGTGGCTTGTCCTTGGTTGGTGACTGTAAAACTGTAGGTTATAGTTTCTCCTAAGTTTGCATAACCATCACTATTTTCATCATTAAAAACTGCCGTTTTTATCACTGCGATGCCTGATTCTAATGGCAAGATGAGATCGGTAATATCATCTTCTAAAACGGTATCATCATCCGAAAGGTCTTCTAGCGTTGAACCGTCAATGCTACTTGTTCCGGTTACTACAGCTTGATTACTTACGATGCCTGCATCAATATCTGATTGTGTGATACTATAACTTGCAGCATACAACCAAACTTCATCGACATCTAGGATGTTATCATTATTGTCGTCTCCGGAGGCTAGTGTTAATTCTCCGCCTAACATAGCATCTGTAAGAACAACATCTGTTATCGTGGCTTGTCCTTGGTTGGTGACTGTAAAACTGTAGGTTATGGTTTCTCCTACATTTGCATAACCATCGCTATTTTCATCATTAAAGAGTACCGTTTTTATCACTGCGATGCCTGATTCTAATGGCAATATTAAATCGGTAATATCATCTTCTAAAACGGTGTCATCATCCGAAAGGTCTTCTAGCGTTGAACCGTCAATGCTACTTGTTCCGGTTACTACAGCTTGATTACTTACGATGCCTGCATCAATATCTGATTGTGTAATACTATAACTTGCAGCATACAACCAAACTTCATCGACATCTAAGATGTTATCATTATTGTCGTCTCCTGAGGCTAAGGTGAGTTCTCCGCCTAACATAGCATCTGTTAATGTCACATCTGTAATACTCGTAGTTCCTTCGTTGGTAACTGTAAAATTATAGGTGATTGTTTCGCCGACATTAGCATAACCATCGTTATTTTCATCATTAAAATCGGCTATTTTAATCACGGCAACTTCTGCAGACTGCGGCAAGTCAATTACCGTAAAATCATCTTCAAAAACAGAGTCGTCATCCGAAAGGTCACTTTCTTCTGTTCCATCATCAACATTAACGGATGTAATGCTTGCTTGGTTACTAACTGAACCTGTATCTACATCGGCTTGTGTAAGCGTGTAGCTCGCAGAATACAACCATATCTCATCGACATCCAATTCATTATCACCATCTGTATCACCAGAAACCAAAGTTAATTCGCCACCCAGCATAGTATCCGTTAACACCACATCGGATAAATCTACGCTACCTTCATTTGTTACGGTAAAGTCATAAGTCAAAGTTTCTCCAACTTCAGCAAATCCATCTGTATTTTCATCATTAAATTCTACTGTTTTAATTACAGCAATATTGGCCGTATCACACAAATTTGAATTTGTTGCATCGATATACCCACCATAGACTTCTATAGAATTAATAACACTAGCGAGTGAGCCTACCGTAATTTGAATTTCATCAAAACTTAAAGTCGTATTAAAAGCCACAACATATAAGCCATTTGTAGTTAATGGCGTTATATTAATTAAACCTAAAGCTTCTAAAGTCAATAAATTACTTGCTGTTTTTTGCTCGCGTTGCAGACCGTTTAAATAGGTGGTTAAGGTTATTGAATTTAACAGATCGACTTCTAATAAATCGTTTGTATCTCTAATAACGAACCCTGCTCTTGTTCCTGCAGGATATTCTAAAAGCACATCTTGTACAGAAAGCGATGCGCTTCCCGCAACCCCTGCTACAATATTGATTAATGCAAAATCACTCCCCTCTTGCGTCAATACATTTTGAGAATTATCAACCTCACAAGCTACGCAGGCCAAACCATCGGTTCCTGTTCTGAAAGAATTAATAATTACAGAATCATTGGGATTGGCTAATACATAAGGATCTTCACAATCTATAGTTCCTGCACAGAAAGCTTCTAAAACCACATTATAAATTCGTGTACTTCCTAAATTCACAGACACGAGTTGAGAGAGGCTTATTTGAACCTCATCAAAAGGGGCAGACGCTACAAATCCAACTCTTATAGCTTCATTACCGGTCAATAACAAACCTGAATTTACAGGTACAAGCTCGGTGGTACCTGTATGAGATTCTACCAAGGCTCCATTATTATAAGTTGATATGGTAATGGCATCTAACAACTGAGTATTTAATAAACTTGCATTTTCAATATCGAATCCGGCATATGTCATTGCTGGGTATTCCGTTAATTCGTCTTTTACGGCTAAGGCTGCAGTTGCTGCAACTCCCGCCAACAAATCTATTGTGGCATAATTTCCTGCATTAGAATCGAACAAGTTATCTATATTATTAACACTGCCCACCCCGAGTAAACCTCCCGTTCCGGTATGTTCATCTACAATTCTCATTGGAAAATCTGGTTTGATTAAGGCCGTTGGCGTATTACACGCTAAATCTGGCCCTTCACAAAATCGGTTTGTTACCGCATGATAGACACGCGTAGAGGACAAAACATTTAATAAACTGGCTATTGAAATTTCAATAGCATCATAATCCATAGTGGTATAAAACCCTATATAATATTTATCGCTCCCTAATAAAGTACTATTTACAACGGCTAAGGCTGAACTTGTTTTAGATTCTTGCTCTACACCATCTAAATACGTTTTAATAACAATTGCTTCTAGTAAATCTGCTTGAAGAATAGAACTGTTCTCTATGAGTAGCCCTGCATAACCACCAGTGGTAAAAAATTCTCCTGCTGTGGCGTCGGTTACTCTAAGCGTATGGGTTGTACCAAGTCCTACTCCTGTAGTGATTGTGGCATAGGTAGATTCATCTCCGTCGATTAAATGAGCGTCATTATAAATCCCACAACCTAACACGCAAGTCCCTGAAGTATTTGTATTCACTGTTAGATCCGTAAACCCAGAACTCGTAATTGGCACAGGATCTACTGTATTACAAGGCACCTCATATTGAACCCCATCGGTATTTACAATAAAGGATTCTGTAGCTTCACAACCTAGCGCATCTGTAACCGTAACCGTATAGGTTCCTGGTGACAATCCTGAAATGGAATTTGTGGTTTCTCCACCCGGACTCCATTCAAAAGTATAAGGCGGTGTACCTCCTGATACCGCTACTGATAAGCTACCGTCTGTAATACCGAGTGTAGTTTCATTAATTACTGTACCTTCAATCTGAATAGTAGTATCTACATAACTTCCGTAAACTTCAATACTATTTATAACAGCAGCTAAAGCACTTACAGAAAGTTTAATTTCATCATAATTGAAGCTGGTTTCAAAACCTACCAATAAGAAACCATCCGTTGTTGCTGGTGTAATATTTATAAGTCCTAATGCTTCTAAAGCGAGTAAATTACTGGCTGTTTTAGATTCTAACAATGTCCCGTCTAAATAAGTACTTACCGTTAAAGAATTTAATAAATCAACTTGTAATAAATCATTGGTATCTCTAATAATAAATCCAGCCGTGCTCCCTAAAGGAAACGTACTTAAGACATTTTCTACTGCTATTGAAGCGGTATTAACTACACCAGCCACGACATTGATCATGGCAAAATCAGAATTACTTTCACTAATCACATGATTGGCATTATCAACCTCACACCCTACACAGGCTAATCCTTCTATACCTGTGTTCGTATTATTGATAATTACAGGCTGTGATGGATTACTCAGAACCGTTGCAGAACTACAGGCAAGTTCTCCTTCACAAAAAGACTTTAAAACTAATCCGTAGACTCTTGTGCTTCCTAAGTTGACAGAAAGCGTTTGGCTTATAGATATTTGTACTTCATCAAAAGGTAAATTGGTTACAAACCCTACCTGAGAACGTTCAGACCCCGTTAGCAAGAGCGCACTATCTAAAGCTATTAACTCAGAACTTCCTGTTTGACTTTCTTGTAGTGATCCATTTAAATAGGTTGAAATGGTGACACCATCAAGTAAATCTAAATTAAGAACAGATGTATTTTCAATATCAAAACCTGCATAAGTATGCTCAGGATACGCTGTAAATTCATCTTTAATAGAGAGACTACCCGTTGCTAACACCCCTAAGGTAAAATCTATACTCGCGTATGAGTTAGCATTAGAATCTACGGCTGCTGTAGCATCGATAACACTCCCTACACCTAAAACGCCGCCGAATCCAGTGTGTTCCTCCACTATTCTAGCCGGAAAATCGGGTTTTGTTAACGTTGTTGGTGTATTACAAACCAAGTCTGGTCCGGCACAAAAGCTATTGGTTACGGCATGATAAATTTTAGTGGAAGAAAGTACCCCTGCTAAACTAGACAATGAAATTTGAATGGCATCAAAATCTTCAGTAGTATAAAAACCTACATAAAACTGATTAGACCCCAACAAGCTCGTATTAATAACCGCTAAGGTATTACTCGATTTTGATTCTTGCTCTACCCCATCTAAAAAGGTCTTGACAACAATATTATCGAGCAAATCTACTTGCAATACCGTGCTATTTTCTAATAAAAATCCGGCATAATTCCCACTGTTATAAAATTCATCTGTTGTTGTATCTTCAACCTTAATAGTATGTGTTACCCCTAGGCCTACAGCAGTCGTTACTGTGGTATAATTAGTCTCATCACTATCTACCAAAGCATTTTCGTTACTTATACCACATCCTAGAATACATAAACCAGAAGTATTACTACTTACCGCTATATCCGTATAATTTGAGGCCGATATAGGTACTGGGCTATCCGTATTACATAGAACGCTTACAGAACTATAGTAAAGATGAGCATCTTTAATAAAAGAATGGAACTCTGAATGTTCGGGCTCTGACCTCGTAACAGACAACAAACTTAACATCAAAACGATGAGAAATAACATTGATTTAAAACGTACAATAAAGCTTTTCAGAATGTGGAATTGGAAAGTAGGTCTATCCATAATGATAATTTTAGAAGATTAATATTATCAGATGAAATTCTAACAAGAAGGAAAGGAGTTGCTCTTGTGAAACTCAGCAGTAGATGAATACAATTCTCGGTTTTTAGAAAGGCTATTTTACTACTGTAAACTGAGTAACGGTACGGGGTTTACAATTAAATGTTTGGGACTTTAATCACAAAATAATCAGGGGCAACTGGTTAAAAAATGTTAAAATAACACCATAAAATAAACTTAATGTAATTACAATTAAATTTATTAGTGATTTTATATGAAATTAACATAATTTATAATAATTTAATAAATATGAGTTTTTTTTCGACCAACTACACGATAATTTAACATTTAACCCCCTGAATATGAGCATAAAAACACACTAATATTCTGAAAAAAGATGGAAATCCTTAAGATGTTGGCAATTTTAAGAAATTTTAAAATGCCCTACGCTGTTCTATTTTTATTGTTGTTAATAATAGTATCTTCGCAGTTATTTTTAAGTTTATTATGAGTTTTATAGAAGAGATTAACAGACGTAGAACATTTGGAATTATATCGCACCCAGATGCAGGAAAAACAACCTTAACAGAAAAGTTACTTTTATTTGGTGGTGCTATCCAAGAAGCAGGAGCCGTAAAAAGTAATAAGATTAAGAAAGGCGCTACGAGTGACTTTATGGAAATTGAACGTCAGCGTGGAATTTCTGTAGCCACTTCTGTTTTAGCTTTTGAATATAATGGGATAAAAATAAATATTTTAGATACTCCTGGTCACAAAGATTTTGCTGAAGATACCTTTAGAACTTTAACAGCCGTTGATAGTGTTATTGTCGTTATTGATGTTGCTAAGGGGGTTGAGGAGCAAACGGAAAAACTGGTTGAAGTTTGTAGAATGCGTAACATCCCAATGATTGTTTTTATCAATAAAATGGATAGAGAGGGAAAAGACGCTTTTGATCTTTTGGATGAAATTGAACAAAAATTAGGCTTAAAAGTCGTCCCATTAAGTTTCCCTATTGGTATGGGTTATGACTTTAAAGGGATTTATAACATTTGGGAAAAGAATGTTAATTTATTTTCTGGAGATAGCCGAAAAGATATCGAGGAAACCATTGAAATTTCAGATTTATCATCTTCTGAATTGGATACCTTAGTGGGCGAAAATGCCGCTAACACCTTAAGAGATGAAATTGAATTGGTAGAAGGCATCTACCCTATTTTTAACAAAGAAGACTATCTTGATGGAACACAACAACCGGTATTCTTTGGTTCTGCTTTAAATAATTTTGGTGTCCGTGAGTTATTAGATTGTTTCGTGGATATTGCACCAAAACCGAGACCTAAACATAGTGAAGAACGTTTAGTACAACCTGATGAGAAGGAATTTAGTGGCTTTGTCTTTAAAATTCACGCCAACATGGATCCTAACCACAGAAATAGACTTGCCTTTATTAAAATTGTATCTGGAGAGTTTAAACGAAACACGGCCTACCTTCATGTTAGAAACAAAAAGAAATTAAAATTCTCTAGTCCTAATGCTTTCTTTGCTGAAAAGAAAGAGATTGTAGATATCTCTTACCCTGGTGATATCGTTGGATTACAAGATACAGGAAGCTTTAAAATTGGAGATACTTTAACTGAAGGCGAAGTGCTTCATTATAAAGGCGTACCGAGTTTTTCACCAGAGCATTTTAGATATATTAATAATGCTGATCCTATGAAATCTAAACAACTTTATAAGGGTATAGATCAATTAATGGATGAAGGGGTAGCCCAACTTTTCACACTAGATTTAAACGGTCGAAAAGTTATTGGTACCGTTGGAGCTTTACAATATGAAGTTATCCAATACCGTTTAGAGCATGAATATGGTGCTAAATGTACTTACGAAAACTTAAATGTTCAAAAAGCCTGTTGGGTACAAACTGACAATCCTAAAAGTGAAGAATTTCAAGATTTCTTACGTGTAAAACAACGTTTCTTAGCCCGAGATAAACAAAACCAATTGGTGTTTTTAGCCGATTCTATGTTTACGCTTCAAATGACACAACAGAAGTATCCGAGCATCACTTTTCATATGACCTCTGAATTTGATTAAGCCCTTGTCTTGTCTTACAATAATGAGACCTAGCATATCTCATGGATATCTCCTTTTTTATTAACTGACAATTTTAGTTTGTTATAGATATTCCATTTGTAAGTAAAGCCACCTTACTTCAATCAATTCATAAAAAAAACCTTAGAAAATTAATTCTAAGGTTTTTTTTATTCCTTTAAGACCTACTTCACATTAAGATTTAAGTCCCCTAACCTATTTCATTTAGTAAACCGGTCTCATTAAGCTTGCCCAGTTGGTCCAAAATTAAGTGGTATAGGTGCTTGCTCATAATCTTTTATTTCGCCATGAGCATTCTCAAAACGCGTTACATTTTCGCCTAAAGCTTTTAATAAACGCTTCGCATGTTGCGGAGTTAAGATAATACGCGACTTAACTTTACTCTTAGGGGTTCCTGGCATAATGCTCACAAAGTCTACAACAAATTCAGAGACCGAATGATTAATGATTGCCAAGTTAGAATAGGTTCCTTCTGCAACCTTTTCGTCTAGTTCTATATTTATTTGTCCTTTTTTAGGATTTGGATTATTGGAATCGTCTGCCATAATAAAACGTATTTATGATTTCTAGTATTTACTTTATAATTAAAAAAGCCTTCTTGTAAAAATACAAGAAGGCTTTTAATTCAATTGTTATTTTGAAACAAAATTCACGAATTAGTTAAAATTCATTTCTTCTTTTGCTTTCATCATTTCATTAAATTCTTCTCTAGAACCTACGATGATGTTATCGTATTCTCTAACACCTGTTCCTGCTGGAATTCTATGTCCAACAATTACATTTTCTTTAAGTCCTTCAAGAGAATCTACTTTACCGTTAACGGCAGCTTCATTAAGTACTTTCGTTGTTTCCTGGAACGATGCCGCAGAGATAAACGATTTAGTTTGTAATGAGGCTCTTGTAATACCTTGTAAGATTGGCGTTGCAGTAGCCGGACTTGCGTCTCTAGCTGTTACAAGGTTCTTATCTTCGCGACGTAAACTAGAGTTTTCATCTCTTAGATCTCTTACTGTTACAATCTGACCTGATTTTAAATTATCAGAATCACCTGCATCTTCCACCACTTTCATTCCGAAAATTTTATCATTTTCTTCAATGAAATCAGACTTATGCACCAATTGGTTTTCTAAGAAAATCGTATCACCAGAATCAATAATTCTAACTTTACGCATCATTTGTCTTACAACCACCTCGAAGTGCTTATCATTAATCTTCACCCCTTGTAAACGATATACTTCTTGTACTTCATTTACTAAGTACTGTTGTACCGCTGATGGGCCTTTAATGTTAAGAATATCGTTTGGTGTTATAGAACCATCTGATAAAGGCATACCTGCTTTTACGTAATCATTTTCTTGTACAAGAATCTGATTCGATAATTTCACTAAGTATTTCTTAACTTCACCAAGCTTAGACTCAATAATAATTTCACGGTTACCACGCTTAATCTTACCGAAAGAAACAACACCATCAATCTCACTTACTACAGCTGGATTAGAAGGGTTACGTGCTTCAAACAATTCTGTTACACGAGGAAGACCACCGGTAATATCACCCGCCTTAGCAGATTTACGAGGTATCTTAACCAAAATCTTACCGATATCAATAGCATCACCATCATCAATCATAATGTGGGCTCCTACTGGTAAATTGTAAGAACGGATAGTTTCTCCTTTAGAATCTTCAATTAATAATGTTGGTATTAATTTCTTGTTTCTAGATTCTGAAATAACCTTCTCTTGGAAACCTGTTTGTTCATCAATTTCAACTTGATAAGTTACCCCTTGTTCGATGTTTTCATACTTCACATTACCTGCAAATTCTGAAATAATAACACCGTTATATGGATCCCAAGAACAAACAACATCACCTTTCTTAAGTTTATCACCTGGCTTCACATAAATAAATGAACCATAAGGGATATTACTTGTACTTAGTACGATACCCGTTTTAGCATCGATTAATTTTAATTCTGAAGTTCTAGAGATGACAACATCAACATCTTTTCCTTCATTATCTTTAGACTTAACTGTTTTAAGATCTTCAATTTCAGCAATACCGTCAAACTTAACCGTTAACTTGTTATCTTCAGAAATGTTACCTGCAATACCTCCCACGTGGAACGTACGTAAGGTTAACTGTGTTCCTGGCTCACCAATTGATTGTGCCGCAACAACACCAACAGCTTCACCTCTTTGTACTAATTTACCAGTAGCAAGGTTACGTCCGTAACATTTAACACAAATTCCTTTCTTAGCTTCACAAGATAAAGGTGAACGAACTTCAATAGAATCTAAAGGAGAATCTCCAATTTTCTTAGCAATAATATCATCGATATGACCACCTGACTCTACTAATAACTCTTCGGTTAATGGGTGGTAAACATCATTTAATGACGTTCTACCCACAATTCTATTCTCTAAGCTTTCAACGATCTCTTCGTTTTTCTTAAGTGCAGAAACCTCGATACCTCTAAGTGTACCACAGTCTTCTTCATAAACAATAACGTCTTGAGAAACATCAACTAAACGACGTGTTAAGTAACCTGCATCGGCCGTTTTAAGAGCCGTATCCGCAAGACCTTTACGTGCACCGTGCGTAGAGATAAAGTATTCTAAAATTGAAAGACCTTCCTTAAAGTTAGAAAGAATCGGGTTTTCAATAATTTCTCCACCACCAGCAGTTGATTTTTTAGGTTTCGCCATTAATCCACGCATACCTGTTAACTGACGAATCTGTTCTTTAGAACCCCTTGCCCCAGAATCAAGCATCATAAATACCGAGTTGAATCCTTGTTTATCTTCACGAATTCGCTTCATAGACAATTCAGTCAATTCAGCATTCGTAGACGTCCAAATATCAATAACTTGGTTATAACGTTCGTTGTTGGTAATAAGCCCCATATTATAGTTCCCCATAATACCATCAACTTGTTTGTTTGCTGAATCAATCATTCCTTGCTTTTCAGCTGGAATAATAATATCACCTAAACTGAATGATAATCCACCTTGGAAGGCAAATTTGTATCCTAAAGTTTTAATTTCATCTAAGAAATCAGCAGTTTCAGGTACACTTGTTTTCTTAAGAATACCGTGAATAATTTCTCTTAATGATTTCTTAGTTAAGACTTCATTGATATATCCTGCTGCTGCTGGTACTTTTTCGTTAAAAAGTACACGTCCAACAGTTGTTTCAATAATTTGAGTTGTTAATTCTCCTTCTTCATTAAAGTCTTGAGTTCTTACTTTAATACCCGCATTTAAGTCAACTTGCTTTTCATTGTAAGCAATATTTACTTCTTCTGGAGAGTAGAACGTTAAACCTTGTCCTTTTACGGTATACTCTTCATCCGTTTTTCTAAGCTTAGTCATATAATATAATCCAAGTACCATATCCTGAGAAGGTACAGTTACTGGAGAACCATTTGCAGGGTTCAGAATATTATGTGAGGCCAACATTAAAAGTTGCGCTTCTAAAATCGCTTCAGGTCCTAATGGCAAGTGAACCGCCATCTGATCCCCATCGAAATCGGCGTTAAATGCCGTACACACTAATGGGTGTAATTGAATCGCTTTACCTTCAATAAGCTTAGGTTGGAATGCTTGGATACCTAAACGGTGTAACGTAGGAGCACGGTTTAATAATACAGGATGTCCTTTAAGAACATTCTCTAAGATATCCCATACTACAGGCTCTTTTCTATCTATAATCTTCTTAGCAGACTTTACCGTTTTTACAATTCCTCTTTCAATTAATTTTCTAATAACAAAAGGCTTGTAAAGCTCAGCAGCCATATCTTTAGGAAGACCACATTCAAATAATTTTAATTCTGGTCCTACAACAATTACCGAACGTGCTGAATAATCCACACGCTTACCAAGTAAGTTTTGACGGAAACGTCCTTGCTTACCTTTAAGAGAATCTGATAATGATTTTAATGGTCTGTTAGAATCTGTTTTTACTGCAGATGATTTACGTGTGTTATCAAATAATGAATCTACTGATTCTTGTAACATACGTTTTTCATTACGTAAAATCACTTCTGGTGCTTTTATCTCAACTAATCTTTTAAGACGGTTGTTACGGATAATTACACGACGGTATAAATCATTTAAATCAGAGGTTGCAAAACGACCACCATCTAAAGGCACTAACGGTCTTAATTCTGGTGGAATTACAGGTACAGCCTTCATGATCATCCATTCCGGTCTGTTTTCTCTGTTTAAGTTTGAATCTCTAAACGCTTCAACAACTTGTAAACGTTTTAAAGCTTCAGTTTTACGTTGCTTAGATGTTTCATTATTAGCTTTGTGTCTTAAATCGTAAGATAACTGATCTAAGTCAATACGCGCTAATAAATCAATCAGACACTCTGCACCCATCTTAGCGATGAATTTGTTAGGGTCTGAATCATCTAAGTATTGATTTTCTTGAGGAATAGATTCTAAAATATTTAGATACTCTTCTTCGGTTAAGAAATCCATTTTTTGTACTGGCTCACCTTCTGCATTCATAGCAATACCTGGTTGAATAACCACGTAACGCTCGTAATAGATAATCATATCTAATTTCTTAGACGGTAATCCAAGAAGGTAACCAATTTTATTAGGTAAAGAACGGAAATACCAAATGTGAGCTACAGGTACCACTAAGTTAATGTGCCCTACACGATCTCTACGGACTTTCTTTTCTGTTACTTCTACACCACAACGGTCACAAACAATACCTTTGTAACGTATTCTTTTATATTTACCACAAGCACATTCAAAATCCTTTACAGGACCAAAAATACGCTCACAGAACAAACCATCTCTCTCTGGTTTGTGTGTTCGATAATTAATAGTTTCTGGCTTCAATACCTCACCGCGAGACGCTCCTAAAACAGACTCAGGTGATGCTAAACCGATAGAAATTTTGTTAAATTTCTGTACTGTATTCTTATCTTGTTTTCTTGCCATGTTATTTTTGTTGTTTGGTATGGGCAACTCTAAAGTTGCCCGTACACTGTTTTTTTCGATTGTTCTCTAGGCCATAAAACTATTGCCCTTACGGAAAAATTCTTTTAAAATTATTCCTCCAATCTAATATCTAATCCTAAACCTTTCAATTCGTGCATAAGTACGTTGAATGATTCTGGAAGTCCCGGTTCTGGCATAGGCTCACCCTTAACGATCGCTTCGTAAGTTTTAGCTCTACCAATAACGTCATCTGATTTTACAGTTAAGATCTCACGTAGGGTGCTTGATGCGCCATAAGCCTCAAGTGCCCATACCTCCATCTCACCAAAACGCTGACCACCAAACTGTGCTTTACCACCTAATGGTTGTTGTGTAATTAATGAGTATGGCCCAATAGAACGTGCGTGCATCTTATCATCAATCATGTGTCCAAGTTTAATCATATAGATCACACCAACAGTTGCTGGTTGATCAAAACGATCTCCTGTTCCACCATCATAAAGATAGGTATGACCAAATCTTGGAATACCAGCTTCATCTGTGTATGCATTAATCTGATCTAATGTTGCACCATCGAAAATTGGCGTTGCATATTTCTTTCCTAAATCTTTACCAGCCCAACCTAATACAGTTTCATAGATTTGACCGATGTTCATACGTGACGGTACCCCTAATGGGTTTAAGACAATATCAACAGGTGTTCCATCTTCTAAGAATGGCATATCTTCTTGACGTACAATACGTGCAACAATACCTTTGTTACCGTGACGTCCTGCCATCTTATCACCTACTTTAAGCTTACGTTTCTTAGCAATGTAAATCTTCGCTAATTTGATAATTCCTGCTGGTAATTCATCTCCTACAGAAATTGTAAACTTCTCACGTCTTAAAGATCCTTGTAAATCATTCTCCTTAATTTTGTAATTATGGATAAGATCTGCAACAAGCTCGTTAGTATGATCGTCAGTCGTCCATTTTCCTGATGTTAAGTGTGTATAATCATCTACAGCATTTAACATTTTTAAGGTATACTTCTTACCTTTTGGAATAATTTCCTCACCTAAATCATTATAGATACCTTGAGCCGTTTTACCGTTAACAATATTGAATAACTTGTCTACAAGTACATTTTTAAGATCATCGAATCTGTTATCATAAACATCTTCTAACTTTTCGATATCTTCTTTATCTTGTGCTCTCTTACGCTTGTCTTTTACCGCTCTAGCGAATAATTTCTTAGCGATAACCACCCCATGAAGTGATGGAGAAGCTTTTAATGAAGCATCTTTAACATCTCCTGCTTTATCACCGAAGATGGCTCTTAACAATTTTTCTTCTGGCGTTGGATCTGATTCACCTTTCGGTGTAATCTTACCAATTAAGATATCTCCTGGTTTAATTTCAGCACCGATGCGAATCATACCATTTTCATCTAAATCTTTAGTTGCTTCTTCAGAAACATTAGGGATATCGTTTGTTAACTCTTCGTTACCTAATTTGGTATCTCTTACTTCTAAAGAATATTCATCAATATGAATTGATGTAAAGACATCTTCTCTTACTACTTTTTCAGAAATTACAATTGCATCCTCAAAGTTATACCCTTTCCAAGGCATAAAGGCTACTTTCATATTTCTACCAAGTGCTAATTCACCATTTTCAGTTGCATAACCTTCACAAAGTACTTGTCCTTTTACAACTTTATCACCTTTTTCTACTATAGGTTTTAAGTTAATAGACGTTCCTTGGTTGGTTTTTCTAAATTTTACTAAAGGATAAGTTTTAGTATCGCTATCAAAACTAACCATAGCTGCCTCTTCGCTACGCTCGTAACGAATTGTAATTTTTTGAGCATCTACATACTCTACAGTACCATCACCTTCAGCATTAATTAAAACACGAGAATCTGAAGCTACTTGACGCTCTAAACCAGTTCCTACAATCGGAGCTTCAGGACGTAATAAAGGAACGGCCTGACGCATCATGTTAGATCCCATTAACGCACGGTTGGCATCATCATGTTCTAAGAAAGGAATTAAAGATGCAGAAATTGACGCAATTTGGTTAGGCGCAACATCTGTATAATTCACATTCACAGGATCAATCACTGGAAAATCACCTTCTTGACGTGAAATAATTTTATCTGCTAAAATCTTTCCATCCTCATCGACATTGATAGTTGCTTGCGCAATTAACATATCTTCTTCCTCTTCAGCACTTAGGTATGTTGGTGTATTTTTAATATCTACAACCCCATCTTCTACTTTACGGTATGGTGTTTCAATGAATCCCATTGCATTTACTTTCGCAAATACAGATAAAGAAGAAATTAATCCAATGTTTGGACCTTCAGGAGTTTCAATAGGACATAAACGTCCGTAGTGTGTGTAGTGAACATCACGTACCTCGAACCCTGCTCTTTCTCTTGATAAACCACCTGGTCCTAATGCTGAAAGACGACGCTTGTGCGTAATCTCTGCAAGAGGATTCGTTTGATCCATAAACTGCGATAACTGGTTGGTTCCGAAGAAAGAATTAATTACAGACGATAACGTCTTAGCATTAATTAAATCTATAGGTGTAAAGACTTCGTTATCACGAACGTTCATACGCTCACGAATGGTACGAGCCATACGTGCTAAACCAACACCAAACTGAGATGATAATTGTTCTCCTACAGTACGTACACGACGGTTAGATAAGTGATCAATATCATCAATCTCTGCTTTAGAGTTGATAAGCTCAATTAAATATTTTATGATAGTTATAATATCTTCTTTGGTAAGCACTTGCTTATCCATTCCGATATCTAACTGTAATTTCTTGTTCATTCTGTAACGTCCAACTTCACCTAAAGAGTAACGTTGATCCGAGAAGAATAATTTGTCTATAATACCACGTGCAGTTTCCTCATCTGGCGGCTCAGCATTACGTAATTGACGGTAGATATGCTCAACAGCTTCTTTTTCAGAGTTTGTTGGATCCTTTTGTAAGGTATTATGAATAATAGCGTAATCTCCTTGTTGCGCGCTTTCTTTATGTAAAAGAATTGTTTTTACTTCGGCCTCAAGAATTTCTTCTATATTATCTTTATCGATAATGGTATCACGGTCTAATACAATTTCGTTACGTTCAATAGAAACTACTTCACCAGTATCTTCATCAACGAAATCTTCATGCCATGTGTTAAGTACACGTGCCGCAAGTTTACGACCGATAACTTTCTTTAATCCAGATTTTGACACTTTTACTTCTTCAGCAAGGTCAAAAATCTCTAAAATATCTTTATCACGTTCAAACCCAATAGCACGGAAAAGGGTTGTAACAGGTAATTTTTTCTTTCTATCAATATAAGCATACATTACTTGATTGATATCCGTGGCAAATTCAATCCAAGATCCTTTAAAAGGAATTACTCTTGCTGAATATAATTTTGTTCCATTAGCATGGAAAGACTGGCTAAAGAATACACCAGGTGATCTATGCAATTGAGAAACGACAACACGCTCTGCACCATTAATACAAAATGTCCCACTAGGAGTCATATAAGGGATGGTTCCTAAATAGACATCTTGAACGATTGTTTCGAAATCCTCGTGTTCTGGATCTGTACAATACAATTTCAATCTTGCTTTTAAAGGCACACTATAGGTTAATCCTCTTTCAATACATTCTTCTATTGAGTATCTAGGTGGATCGATAAAGTAATCTAAAAATTCTAGTACGAATTGATTACGAGTATCTGTTATGGGGAAGTTCTCCATGAAGGTATTGTACAAACCTTCAGTACCTCTTTCTTCTGACTTTGTTTCTAATTGGAAAAAATCCTGGAAGGATTTAATTTGAATATCCAAAAAGTCTGGGTAATCTGTCCTATTTACAATAGAAGAGAAATTAATTCTTTCAGCCTTTTTTGCTAACATTGATGAACGAGATTTTTATTAAATAAAAACTAAAAAATGTATATAACGTTTATATACACAAAAGGGTTTAGGTCTTAGAGTTTACCTCTAGACCTAAACCATATATTGTAGATAAGATAAGCTTACTTAAGCTCAACTTCAGCTCCTGCCTCTTCTAATTGAGATTTTAAAGCTTCTGCTTCGTCTTTTGTAATTCCTTCTTTGATAGCGCTTGGTGCATCATCAACTAATCCTTTTGCTTCTTTTAAACCTAAACCAGTTAATTCTTTAACTAATTTTACAACTGCTAATTTAGAAGCACCTGCTGCTTTTAAGATTACATCAAATTCAGTTTGCTCTTCAGCAGCGTCTCCACCACCTGCAGCTGGTCCAGCCATAGCTACTGCTGCTGCAGCAGGCTCAATACCGTACTCATCTTTTAATATAGTTGCTAATTCATTAACTTCTTTTACTGTTAAGTTAACTAATTGTTCTGCGAAATCTTTTAAATCTGCCATTTTTCTATTGTTTAATAATGTGTGTTATATTTTATTTTCTATTGTGTATATACGATACGATTATCCTTCTCTTTCAGATAATGTTTTAACGATACCAGCGATTGTACCACCACTAGATTTAAGTGCTGAAATAACGTTCTTAGCAGGTGATTGTAATAATCCAACAATCTCACCGATAAGCTCTTCTCTAGACTTAATATCAACTAAGGTATCTAATAACTCGTCGCCAATGTAAACCGCTTCTTCAATGAAAGCACCTTTTAATAAAGGCTTTTCAGACTTCTTACGGAATTCTTTAATTACTTTAGCAGGACCGTTTCCAGTTTCAGAATACATTACAGATGTATTACCTTTTAAAGTCGTTGGTAACTCACCGAATTCTCTATCCGATGCTTCCATTGCTTTCTCTAAAAGTGTATTCTTTACTACTGCTAATTTAATATTAGCTTTAAAACAAGCTCTTCTTAAATTTGAAGTTGTTGCTGCATCTAATCCAGAGATATCTGTTAAATAGATATTTGCATTATCTGCTAACTGAGCAGTCAACTCTTCAATTACTTGGGATTTTTCTTCTCTTGTCATAATATTCTAAGTTTAACTACTATCCTATTTTTGTATCAATTGCTACACTTGGACTCATTGTACTAGACATATAAATGCTCTTTACATAAGTTCCTTTTGAAGCCGTTGGCTTTAATTTCATGATTGTAGATAATAATTCTTGAGCATTCCCAACAATTTTATCTGTACTGAAAGATGCTTTTCCTATTGGAGCATGTACAATACCTGTTTTATCTACTTTAAAATCAATCTTACCAGCTTTTACTTCAGCAACTGCTTTAGCTACGTCCATAGTAACTGTACCTGTCTTAGGGTTTGGCATAAGACCTCTTGGTCCCAATACTCTACCTAATGGTCCTAACTTACCCATAATGCTTGGCATAGTAACGATAACGTCTACATCTGTCCAACCCTCTTTAATTTTTTGTAAGTACTCATCTAATCCAACGTAATCCGCACCAGCTTCTTTAGCTTCTGCTTCTTTATCTGGAGTTACAAGTGCTAAAACCTTCATGTCTTTACCTGTACCATGTGGTAATGAAACTACCCCACGAACCATTTGATTGGCTTTACGCGGATCTACACCTAATCTGATTGCTAAATCGATAGAAGCATCAAACTTTGTGTATGTAATTTCTTTTAGTAAAGCTGAAGCTTCTTCTAAAGAGTAAATTTTGTTGTTATCAACCTTTGCTCTTGCTTCTTTTTGCTTCTTTGTTAATCTTGCCATTTCTAAAAATTTAGTTTGGAGCTTCTCCTCCTTTAACAGTGATACCCATTGATCTAGCCGTACCTGCAACCATTTTCATAGCTGATGCAAGTTCAAATGCATTTAGATCTACCATTTTGTCTTCAGCAATTGCTTTAACTTGATCCCAAGTTACTTTTGCTACTTTACGTCGGTTCGGTTCTCCTGATCCTTTTTTTAGTTTGGCCGCTTCTAATAATTGTACTGCTGCTGGTGGCGTCTTAATTACAAAATCAAATGATTTGTCTTTGTAAACTGAGATTGCCACAGGTAAAACCTTACCTGCTTTATCTTGAGTTCTCGCATTAAACTGCTTACAGAACTCCATGATGTTAACTCCAGCGGCACCTAAAGCGGGTCCTACCGGTGGCGATGGATTCGCAGCACCTCCCCGAACTTGTAGCTTAACTACTTTGTCTATTTCTTTTGCCATTTCTTGATGTTTATACGCCTATCTATATTGGAAGCATAGATATAACGCTCTTTATTGTAACAATTATTAAACTTTCTCTACTTGCATGTAGCTTAACTCTAATGGTGTTTTTCTTCCAAAAATCTTAACCATAACTTCAAGCTTACGTTTTTCTTCGTTAATTTTCTCGATTGTACCATCAAAACCATTGAATGGACCATCAATTACCTTAACAGTTTCTCCCTTTGTAAATGGTATCGCCACACTTGCATCTGCCTCTACAGATAACTCATCTACTTTACCTAACATTCTGTTTACTTCAGACTGTCTCAATGGCACTGGGTCACCACCTTTAGTTTCCCCTAAAAATCCAATAACATTAGTTATAGATTTAATAATGTGAGGAACCTCGCCACTTAAGTTGGCTTGTATCATAATGTAACCTGGAAAATAAACCTTTTCTTTGTTGATCTTTTTCCCATTACGGATTTGTATTACCTTTTCGGTTGGTACTAAAACCTGGTCTACATAATCATCTAAACCTAATCTTGAAATCTCAGTTTCAATATAAGCTTTAATTTTATTTTCTTGACCGCTTACCGCTCTAACAACATACCACTTTTTATCAGACATAATCGCTTCTTGTATATTTGTTAGTGAATCAATTCAAAATAAGCCTTTACCGCTCTACTAAAAGTTGTATCAACTCCCCAAATAGCTAAAGAAAATATAATTGAAAACACAGCAACAATCACAGTTAGTTTCTGAGCTTCTGGCCATGGCGTCCATGACACATTGTTCTTTAACTCTTCAAACGATTCTTTTATATATGTTACTAATCCTGCCATTTGATTATTTACTTTATTTAGGACTTATAAAATCATCCTTTTAATTTAAACGGGGTTGAGAAACACCTTTACGTTAGTTAAGGCTAGGCTTCTCGCCTCTAAATATTATTTGCACGGGTTGAGAGACTCGAACTCACGACACCTGGTTTTGGAGACCAGTGCTCTACCAACTGAGCTAAACCCGTATTCCTGTTTTAAACCTCTTTAGCGGAGGAGTAAAACCTGTAAACAATAATCAAGGCGTCCCGAACCATCGAGACACCTTAATTATAATATTTCAACTATATCAGATTAGTCTAAAATTTCAGTTACCTGACCAGCACCAACTGTTCTACCACCTTCACGGATAGCGAAACGTAAACCTACGTTCATTGCAATTGTGTTAATCAACTCAACAGTAATAGTTAAGTTATCACCAGGCATTACCATTTCAACTCCATCAGGAAGCGCAATGTTTCCAGTTACGTCAGTTGTACGTACGTAGAACTGTGGACGGTAGTTATTGTGGAATGGTGTGTGACGACCACCTTCTTCTTTCTTAAGGATATAAACCTCAGCTTTGAACTTAGAGTGTGGTGTTACAGAACCAGGCTTAACGATTACCATACCTCTAGAGATTTGAGACTTCTCAATACCTCTTAATAAGATACCAGCGTTATCACCAGCTTCACCTCTATCTAAGATTTGACGGAACATTTCAATACCAGTAATTGTAGATGTTAATTTCTCAGCACCCATACCGATGATCTCAACAGGATCTCCAGTGTTAGCTACACCAGTTTCAATACGACCAGTTGCAACAGTACCACGACCAGTAATAGAGAATACATCCTCGATAGGCATTAAGAAAGGCTTATCCATATCACGAACAGGCTCCTTAATCCAGTCATCAACAGCTGCCATTAATTCCATAACAGTGTCAACCCATTTTTGCTCTCCATTTAAAGCACCTAAAGCAGATCCAGCAATTACAGGTCCATTATCACCATCATATTCGTAGAATGATAATAAATCTCTAATTTCCATTTCAACTAACTCAAGTAACTCCTCATCATCAACCATATCCACTTTATTCATGAATACAACGATACTTGGAATACCTACCTGACGTCCTAAAAGGATGTGCTCACGTGTTTGTGGCATTGGACCATCTGTTGCAGCAACAACTAAAATAGCACCATCCATTTGAGCAGCACCTGTAACCATGTTCTTTACGTAATCCGCGTGACCTGGACAGTCAACGTGAGCGTAGTGACGATTAGCAGTTGCATATTCTACATGTGAAGTATTAATTGTTATACCTCTTTCTTTTTCTTCTGGTGCGTTATCGATTTGATCGAAATCTCTCGCTTCAGATAAACCTGCATCAGCTAATACTTTAGTAATAGCAGCAGTTAAAGTTGTTTTACCGTGATCTACGTGTCCAATAGTACCAATGTTTAAGTGTGGTTTTGAACGATCAAAAGTTGCCTTTGCCATGTTTAATTTATTTTAATCTTAATTATATTATTAGTGTTCAATTGTATATTCTAAATGTAATTAACTTAGAAAAAAGAGCCAATGACGAGAATTGAACTCGTGACCTCTTCCTTACCAAGGAAACGCTCTACCCCTGAGCTACACCGGCTTTTCATTTACGATTACCGATTTGGTTAGATTTACGAAGCGTCAAACAACGCATCTCAACTCGTAAATTATTGAGCGAGAGACCGGGTTCGAACCGGCGACATTCAGCTTGGAAGGCTGACGCTCTACCAACTGAGCTACTCTCGCATTTTTATTAATTAAATCGCTTTAATTAAAGGGTTTCAATATTTCAAATAAAGATCATTATTTTACAAATGACCTTAGGTTGCTGACACAACCTAAAATTAACAATAGAATCACAACGTTAACTTTGCAATTCTAAAATTTTAAATTTTGTGGGGAGAGCAGGATTCGAACCTGCGAAGACGTAGTCAGCAGATTTACAGTCTGCCCTCGTTGGCCGCTTGAGTATCTCCCCAAAACTTTAATTCAATATTTCAATTTAAAAACTTTATTTCTAAAGTTTTTAAAGAGCCGATGGAGGGACTCGAACCCACGACCTGCTGATTACAAATCAGCTGCTCTAGCCAGCTGAGCTACATCGGCTTTTTGCTACTTTTATATACTTTCAAAACAAGCATAAAAAAGTCCGCTATTTCTAACGGAATGCAAATGTAAAACCTTTTTTCAGTTATTCAAAACTTTTTTGAAAAAAATTTTAAACTTTTGCTCTTAATTTCTCTTTTCGCTTTTTTATTTGACGTTCTAAAGAGGCAATGGCTGCATCTGCCCCCTCTTCAAAGGTCTTACATTGCTTTTTTACCACAAAAGTATCTCCAGGAACACTCACCTTGGCTTCAAAAATTTTATTCTCTTTATCGCTGGTGTTCTGAACTTTTAAATAGACATCAGACTGAATGATCTTATCATAGAACAAATCTAATTTGTCCATACGCTTTTGAATAAAGTCAATTAATTTAGTATCTGCTGTGAAATTAACGGATTGTGTGTTTACTTTCATGTGATTTGTTTTAGGTTAAAGACTATATAACTTCAACAAGGTTGAACAGGATGCCTATAAAACGACTTAAGATATATTTCTTGGATGTGCTTTGGCATATACCTTTTTAAGTTCTGTTATACTATTATGAGTATAAACTTGGGTTGCCGCTAAACTTGTATGTCCAAGAAGTTCTTTTATAGCGTTTAAATCTGCACCTTGTTTTAGCAAATGTGTTGCGAACGAATGCCTTAAGACATGAGGGCTACACTTTACCTTTGTTGATGCTTCACTAAAGTACTTATTTATTATTCTGTAAACAAGCTTTTCGTATATTTTAATACCTTTTTGGGTTAAAAATAACATCTGCTCATCTTCTATAATATGTAAATTCTTGCGATAGTCTAAATACCGTTTCAAGGTTTGCTTTACGGAACTTAAAAGCGGAATAAACCGTTCCTTATTTCTTTTACCGAGTACCTTTATTTGGTTTTGACTATAATCTACATCTGTAATCTTTAAATTAACCAATTCTATACGCCGCATTCCAGTGGCATAAAACAATTCTATGATTAACTGGTTCCTTGCCGTTTCAAAATCAACAACCGCGATGGCTTGTTCTAAAACGGTTTTCAATTCTAATTCTGAAAAGGGAAGTTGTACTTTTTTGCCCACCTTTAAAGCCTTATGCTTTTTTAATGGGTTCTCCTCTATCGCTTCTATTTTAAGTAAGAATTTATAATAGGTGTTTAAGGAAGAGATTTTTCGGTTAATGGTTCGGTTTGAAATGTGATCTACTAAAGTAACAATCCATTGTCTTATTTCTGAATAGTTTGCCTCTGCCACCGATTCGGCATAATGCTCTGCATCTAGAAATTTCTGAAAGCTTTCAATATCTTTAGTATAGGCCGTAACCGTATGTATAGAATATTTCTTTTCTAATAATAGATAATCTGAAAATGCATTAAGACTCATACTGGTAACTTCCCTAATTTTAAATATAACGAATAAGACGTTTAGAATTGCATATATAAGAAAAAATCCCACTCGAAAGCAGGATTTAAAAAAGAGAATCCCTTTTTTACTTTACAGACCAAACGGAATAGCTTCTTGGTGGCGCTTGGAGTTTAACCCAATTCCCAGATTGTGTTGTTGGCTCCCAATTAGAGTTACCCGTATAATCTTTTATAACCGTGTTAGACCAATTGGTTTCTACCCAACGTTCCTGCCAAACATCTGAATTGTTTATATAAACCACAAGCCCGTTATTATTATACCCATTACGTTTGGCAATATACTCATCCGTATCAACATGTAAGATTGATGTAGACCCACCTGCAAGATTATTGTGAATCCATATAAGATTATTCATTTGGGATTTGTTTAACCATTCTTCATAATCCTTATAAAAGATTGCAGGATAACCTTCATGCGTTAATATATAAGCGTAAGCCAAAATTTTATTATTGATAATTTCATCCGTATCGTGGTTGGTTACAAAAGTTACTGCTCTAGATGCATTTTGTTTCCAAAGCATATCATCATTAAGTGCCGTTAAGTCATTCCCCATAAAAGCATCTTTCATTTTATAGTAGCAGGCAAAATCAAACGCACTAGCTTCAGCGGTACTGGTCCAATAATTTAACGTAGAGACATTACTATCCCAATACTCCCCTACTGAAAATCCTCCGACTTCATTTTTCCATTCTTTAACCACCCACGGTTCAAATCCTTTCACATAATCAAATCTCCAACCATCAAATCCGATGACATCTCTGTAATATTTAGCTATGCTATTTGGGTTTTTCCAAAGCCAATCTTGAACGTAGGACTGATGATGACATAAATCGGGATAACCCCCAAAAGCCCCACTATCATTATTATGTACATTATTGGCATGAAAATCGGTAGCCGAGCGATAAAAATTTCCAGACATAGGATTAAAATCGGTCCAGGTATTCCCTCCCGTATACGGATTGGCTTCACTATCACCTCCACTATTATGATTAATAACGATATCTGCGATAACACTTAGGCCGTTTTCATGTGCCGTATCAATCATGTCAATTAATTCTGAACGCGATCCGAAACGGGTTTCTGTACTTCCCATCTGATTAAATTCACCAAAATCGAAATAATCAAAAGGGTCATACCCCATAGAAAACGGACCATTTTGTGCTTTTGAGGCTGGTGGCAGCCATATGGCATCAATACCGGCATTACTCCAATCGGCCACTTTAGAATTTACAACGTTCCACCAGGTTCCTCCCGCAGGGACGTCCCAATAGAAGGCTTGCATCATTACCCCCGACCCTATAGGTTTTAAACCCGCGCGCTTGGCTATTGGAGCTGCTATTTCGGTTGTTGTAAGATTCTCTGGGGTCTCAACGATATCTTCTTGAGAACAACTGAAGGCACACAGCACCATAAAGGTTGTGCCCAACCATTTAAAATAATTCATAATATAGAGTGTTTATTTAGTTCCTCTAAAATTACTGTGATATCCACACGAAACAAAACCCTAAACAACACGAAAACGTTTTCGTGTTGATAAATTCTGATTTTACCCCACCTTAAATTATCTATAAAACAAAAAACTCGCGAATAAATTCACGAGTTTTTATTTTCTTAAAGCAAATTGCTTTTTATAATCGTACTATAACAATTATGTTGCTGGTTTATAATCTTTATTATCAATAACCATTTTAGCAATGATTTCTTTCAATATTTCTGAAGTACCACCACCTATTGGACCTAAACGACTATCTCTAGACATACGTGCTAACGGATACTCTTCCATAAAGCCATAGCCGCCTAAAAACTGAAGACATTGGTAAATGACATCATCTGCCATTTTTGTTGATTGTAATTTAGACATTGTAGCTTCTTTCACTACATAGTCTCCCATATCTAAACGTTTTGTAACATAGTAGTTAAATTGTTTACATATTTCCATTTGTGTTTGGCAATCTGCAAAAGTATGTCTTAAGGCTTGAAACTTATCAATAGTTCTTCCAAAAGCAGTACGCTCGCTCATATATTGCTTGGCGTATTCTAAAGCATATTCTGCTCTAGCATGAGCATTAACGCCCATAATTAAACGCTCTAACGCAAAATGTTGCATGATATAAGGAAAGCCTTGGTTTTCATTCCCCATTAAGTTCGCTGCAGGAATCACTACATTATCAAAAGCGATTTCGGCAGTATCAGAAGCTCTCCATCCTAACTTATCTAGTTTTGTTGCTGAAATACCAGGGGTATCTCTATCCATAACAAAAATACTAATACCTTTATTTCCTAACTCTGGACTGGTTTTAGCGGCAACCACAAGGTAGTCACTATAAACACCATTTGTTATAAATGTTTTTGAACCATTAATAACATAGGTATCCCCATCTTTTACAGCAGTTGTTCGCATCCCTGCGACATCACTTCCTCCAAAAGGTTCTGTAATACAAAGACAACCTATTTGGTCTCCAGAAATACTATCTGCTAAATATTTTTCTTTTATGGCCTCATCGCCTTCTTTATTAAGATGCGTCATGGCTAAATAAGCATGTGCCCACATTGCTGCGGCAAACCCTCCAGAGTTAATACGTTGTAATTCTTCAAGAAAAATTACGGTATAAAAAAGGTCTAAATCTAATCCGCCATATTGTTCTGGGTAAGCAAGACCAAAGTAGCCCATATCACCAAATTTCTTCCAAATGAATCGTTCTATATGACCAGTTTCTTCCCACTTGTCAATATGTGGAATGACTTCCTTTTGCAAGAATTCCCTTAGGCTTTCTCTGAATAAATTATGTTCTTCTGTAAAATATAAATTGGACATAAATTGTTGTTTGATTAGAGTTGCAAATATAGCTTAATTATCTCTATTTTTTCTTTCGGAAAACCTTCAACACGTAATAAATCCTCTAAGGAATTAAAACCATCACGCAATGTTCTTTCCTCTATAATATTAAAGGCCACCTCGTAATCTATATAAGGGACAGTCACCAATTGATCGCGTTCTGCGGTATTAAGATTTATAACCGTGATAGCGCGTGGTGTCTTTACTGTAAAATGCTGTAGAATCTGTGTAATAACGTCATCCGTTAAACCCCAAACTTCGGAAAGTTCTATATCAGAAACAAAGCCGCCGTCATACTTATTACGATACTTCAAAATACGTTCAGAACGTTTCTTGCCCACTCCATAAACTTTTTCAAGTTGTGCTTGGGTGGCCATATTTAAGTCTATTTTCTGAGCGTAGGTTTTTGGAGTCTTGGATGTAAGATAATATGGTTTATCGTTTTTAGTTTTAGCCTTGCTAGTATTAACCCAATCGGGGAATTTAAAGTAAGGTGCCATTGTTGCTAATAATGAATCGGAAACTAAAGTGATGTTTTGAAATTCTTGGGCTGAATTCACCCAACGGTCTGTTGCTCTAAATTCATGGAGTCGGTCTATCTCTTCAATACGCATTCCTAAAACATAGCCTTTATAATCGGTAATATAATTAGGATTGAAGGGATAGATTTTAGGCTTATTGTTTTCAATTTCCACCTTCCGTAGCGCGTCTATTTCTCGTATAAAGGCTTCTATTTGATCTGACTGCTCTACTGTCTCACTTTTATGAAATGGACTCCACCATAACAGGGCTTGTAATCCTAGTATAAAGCCTATTAACAACAAAATCCCATTCCGTTGTTGTTTAGAAAACTGGAAATGGGATTTCATTGCAATGTGTTTTATTTTTTATAGAATCTCGTTTAAATCTTCAGCACCATCTTCAATAGCATCATCCTTAACACTAATAGCTTTATAATATCTCGATAATTCTTTCTTAATAATCGGAGAAAGAATAATAACACCGATGATATTAGGAACCACCATTGCAAAGATCATAGCATCTGAGAAGTTAATTACTGCACCTAAACTAATAGAAGCACCAACTACGACGAAGAATAAAAATAATATTTTATAAACTAAATCTGTAATTTTTCCTTTTCCGAATAAGAATACCCATCCTTGCATACCGTAGTAAGACCAAGAAATCATAGTAGAAAAGGCGAATAATATAACGGCAATGGTTAAGACTACAGAGAAGTGTGGAATCACAGTATCAAAAGCAGTGGCTGTAATCTCCACCCCTTCGGTAATCTCTACTCCATATTCCATAAAGCCACCATCGAAATTTGTAATTACAATCACTAAAGCCGTCATTGTACAGATAACAACCGTATCTACGAAAGGCTCTAAAAGTGCCACAATACCTTCTGAAGCCGGATATTTAGTACGAACGGCAGAGTGCGCAATTGCGGCAGACCCTACACCAGCTTCGTTTGAAAATGCTCCTCTTCGGATTCCCTGAATCATAACTCCTACAAGTCCACCTGCAATACCTAAACCAGAAAATGCGCCTTCATAGATTAAAGCAAAAGCATCATCAATAAGTGTGAAATTTGCTCCTAAGATAATTAGGGATGCTAAAACATATATTCCTGCCATAAATGGTACTACTTTTTCAGTCACCTTAGCAATACGCTTAATACCACCAATAATAACGATAGCCACTAAAGCTGCCATTACTAATCCGAAGTAAAGACCAGCGTTAGAAGCAGGATCTAATTCAAAAAGTTTAACAAACTGCGCAGCGGCTTGATTGGCTTGGAACATGTTACCACCTCCAAAAGATCCACCGATAACAAAAATGGCAAATAAAACGGCAAGAACTTTACCAAAACCTCCCATGCCTTTAGAACGTAGTCCTTTAGTTAAGTAGTACATTGGTCCACCGTAAACGGTTCCATCTTCACCAACATCTCTATATTTTACACCTAAGGTACATTCAGCAAATTTTGAAGCCATCCCTAATAGACCTGCAACAATCATCCAAAATGTTGCTCCTGGTCCACCAATAGAAAGTGCTACGGCCACACCAGCAATATTTCCAAGTCCTACGGTTGCAGACAAGGCTGCTGTTAAAGCCTGGAAGTGCGAAACCTCACCATCGGCCCCTTCATCTTTAATAGTTTCTATAATATCTTCACCTTCATTTGGTGTACTATCACCATATAAAGTATCAGCGCCGTGCTTTTCGATATCTTCATATTCACCTTTTACCACTTTAATGGCCATTCTAAATCCGGTCACATTGATGAATTTAAAATAAATAGTAAAAAATAAGGCACCACCGACTAAAACGATAAGTACCCAAGGAATTTGATAGGTCTCAGAAAAAGGAATTTCATAAAAAATAGCATCGACAAACCAACCTGTATAATCTTTGAAAATAACGTCTATTTTCTCTGAAGTTGTCTGTTGTGCAAAGTTTAAAAGCGGTAATATCAACGTAAAAATTGATAGAAGATATTTCTTCATTAGTATATTTATTAGTTAAGTTAGAAGTTTTAAAGTTGACAAGATGCAAAAAAAAATTGAGTCAATAAAGTCTGAACTCATAAAATGAGTGATCGGCCTATGCAATTTTAAACACAGAATTGAGTTTAATGATCTGCTCAGGACGTCCTAAAACGATGATATAGGACCCTGGCACAAGCTTGGTATCCGCCTCAGGATTAACAAGATATTCACCAGTAATATTCT
The DNA here is from genome assembly GCF_003337305.1 of Winogradskyella arenosi. Classification (GTDB taxonomy): domain Bacteria; phylum Bacteroidota; class Bacteroidia; order Flavobacteriales; family Flavobacteriaceae; genus Winogradskyella; species Winogradskyella arenosi. The sequence continues at coordinate 504,393 of NZ_QPJO01000003.1, forward strand.
TAAAACCAATGACGGTACAGCCGGTTTTATTACGCAAATCTAAGTCTTTAATAGTTTTTACATCTTTTGTGTTATAAAGTTGCTCAACTTGGACTTCTGCCATATTTACATTGCGTTCACCGACAATACTAAGGTTGTCTATAAACTCAATTAGATCTGGAGTAACGACTAAAGAGGCCATATGATCGCCTCCAATTCTATCGGGAAGAATAACGTTATTAGCGCCTGCTAATTTTAATTTACTATAAGAGGTTTCTTCGGAAGCACGACTTATAATATTGAGTTTGGTATTGATTTGGCGTGCCGATAAAACCACAAACAAATTATCGGCATCACTAGGTAATGCTGTGATTAAAGTTGCCGCTCTGGAAATTCCGGCTTGAAGAAGAATTTCGTCATCGTTGGCGTTTCCTAAAACAAATGGGAGATCTTCATCTTGAAACTTATCGAGAACCTCCTTATCTTGTTCAATAATAACAAACGGCTTGTTATAAGACTGTAATTTCTTGGCCGCCTGCTTCCCATTTCTTCCAAAACCACATATAATAATGTGATTAGACATTTCTTCAATTTTCTTTAGCATCTTCCGTTGTTTTATATCCTCAAGATTATTTCGGTTTAAAATATATTCGGTTATAATAGAAATCGCATACCCTACAATGACAACACTTGTTAAAATTAAAAAAATAGTAAAAACTTTAGAGGGCGTATCTAAGGGGTTAACTTCTGCAAAACCTACAGTAGTAACGGTAATCACCGTCATATAAAATGCATCTAACCAAACATACCCTGCGATAAACCGATAACCTAAAACACCAATACACAGCAAAATGCCTAGGAGGAGTATTGCCGTATAGATTTTAGATCTATAAAGTTTTAAAAGGGGATTCTTCATATTTATAAGTCAAAAACTGAGGAGCGTTTTGTATAAATAATATCTTTAATGCGCATCCAAAATGCTAAAAACAGATATAAGGCAAAACCGAATCCTACGGTTACAAACGTCAGATACATAAAAGATGTTCTTACTATTTTTGCCCTAATCCCTAAGCGATCGGCGATACGTTGACACACGTAATAGCCACGTTTTTGGAAATATAATAAAAGTGCGTAGAACCAATTCATGTCGCAATTTACTTATTTTTTTACGATTAGACTATTACCAATAGTACAGTGCAAACATCTATTTTTATCACAGTACTCTTGTTTTAACTGTAATAAGGCTTGAGAACTTAAGGCATTTCTTTCTATTGATTTCAGTTCTAAAAACTTACTGACAATACTGTTGTTTTCTAATTTTAAAGCTTTAATGAGCGTAAACAACTCCTCATCCGTCGCTTTACCTTGAGCTTTCGCATAGCTAAACTTAAGCGGTATTATAGTATTTATAATCAAGAGATCTATAAAGGATTTTGTCATTGATTTTTTAGACACTTTAGACGCCGTACTAAAAGTGTAATGGGTTCTCCAGAATTGCGATACGCCTTTATTAAAAAACTCGTAATAGGCTTCTAAGGTTTTTAAGCTGATCATTTTAGAAAATAAGTGCGGCTCTAAGGTATAGAGATTTGCAAATTGCGACAGCCGAATGGTTGGAAAATTAGGAGGCCTTAACCTGAAAAACTGAGCAGGCACGACATTGCTATTGTCAATATTAAATTTTTGTTTGAGATAGCCGTACTTCTCTTGAAGATCTGTAAAGTAAGGTTCTTCAATATCATTACGTTCTAATAAACCGGCTTGACCAAATAATAACGCTTCTACATTATGAATTTTGTCGAGTAATTTTCTAAATATGCCATAATCAAACGAACTTGCAATACTTAAAAAAGACGGACCATTGACTTTTAACCCAAAATTCTTCAATAGCATTTTGAACAAAACCGCTTCCCAATTATTTTGAGAAACCATTAATAAGCTGGTTATGGTTTCAGATTTTTGTTCTAAGCGTTCTATATAGAGACGCTCTAACCAATTATTAAGAAGAAAATCATCGGTCTCTCCAAACCGCGATTCACAATTAATCCAAGTTTTAGATTTTAAAAGTTTTTTATAATTAGTGCTGTAGCGTTGATCGACATAATGTTTTAGCTCTAAGGTTGGAATCACGGAATTATCTTTCCTAAAGATGTCGGCATCGTGCTCCCAAACCACATGAAGAATAACGTTATCATAGGCCGTGTCCGTTTCGTGATGATGCACATACCAATCTGAAGACTTTACATGAATCTCTACATTGCCCGCCCAAAGTTGTTCTGCAATAACCAGTTGCGCATTGAAAAAATCAGGGCCTGAATTATGATTATGTTGCCCCAAATTTACAATCCGAATCGCCTCTTCCTGAGTGGTTTTTAGCACTACCGATTTAAAGGCTTTATGTTTCCATATATAATGAAGGAAATCTTCTTGCATCCTCTAAAGTAAAGATTTGCCTTTAAAAATGTTTTATTTTTTTAGAAAAATGCGGGTTGTATTTCAACTAAATGCCACATCTGGGCGTCTAAAAAAAAAAATCCTGAGCGATGCTCAAGATTTTGTAAGTCTATGATATGCTTATCCTATTATAGGAAAGTATAATTTAATCGATATAGCCCATATCTCGCATCCATTCGTCATTGTACATTTTCCCTACATAACGACTTCCATGATCATGAAATAAAACCACAACCACATCATCGGGTTTAAATTGATCTTTTAATTGCAACACGCCTTTAATTGCTGAACCTGCTGAATTCCCTAGAAACATCCCTTCTTCCTTACTTAAACGTTGTGTATATACACAAGCATCTTTGTCTGTCACCTTAGTAAATCCATCAATAATATCGAAATCTACATTTTTAGGTAATATATCTTCACCGATACCCTCAGTCACATAAGGGTAGATTTCATTTTCATCAAACTCACCTGTCTCATGGTATTTTTTAAACACCGATCCATAGGTATCGACACCCCAAACTTTGATATTAGGATTTTGCTCTTTTAAATATTTTCCAACACCACTAATCGTTCCTCCGGTCCCTACACCCACAACAAAGTGGGTTATTTTACCATCAGTTTGTTTCCATATTTCAGGTCCTGTACTTAAATAATGTGCTTTAGTGTTACTTGGGTTATCATATTGGTTAACATACCAAGAATTAGGGGTTTCTTCCCCTAAACGTTTAGACACTGAATAATAACTACGAGGGTCTTCTGGTTCTACCGCTGTTGGACAAACCACAACTTCAGCCCCTACGGCTTTAAGAATATCTATCTTTTCTTTAGATTGCTTATCAGCCATCACAAAGATACATTTGTACCCTTTTATAATTGCCGCTAAGGCTAAGCCCATTCCTGTATTTCCTGAGGTCCCTTCAATGATGGTTCCACCTGGTTTTAATCGCCCGTCTGCTTCAGCATCTTCAATCATTTGTAAAGCCATTCTATCCTTTACAGAGTTTCCGGGGTTAAAAGTCTCATATTTAGCAAGTACTAAACAAGGTAAATCCTCCACTAGTTTATTCATCTTAACTAAAGGGGTATTTCCTATTGTACCTAATATATTTTCTACGTAATCCATAATATTATTTTCGAGGTGCAAAAATAAGTGAAATATTAGAAGTAGAAAGTATAAACTTAGAGTATTACAGCTTCGTCTTTAATAAGGAAAAAAAAGCCTCTGAATACAGCTTAGAAAGACAGAAATTCTGAATAAATAACCCATACAAACATTCGGTTTAATCGAAACGAATGGCCTTAACGGGAGAAATTTTGGAGATGATTACCGATGGAATTAACAACATTAATAAACAAGCTACGAATGTCCCTAAATTGAGAAGAATAATATAATCCCAACTGATATAAACCGGAGCATTATTCACGTAATAGGTGTCAGGATTTAAAGGAAATAACTTAAAATATTTTTGTGCAAATAACAGGCCTAAACCAATAGTATTACCCCATAACAGGCCTAAACCTACAAGGTAAGAAGCGTTATAGAGAAACACTTTTCTTATGGACCAATTAGAACTTCCTAAGGCTTTTAGAATTCCGATCATCTGTGTACGTTCTAAGATTAAAACTAACAAGGCTGTTATCATATTAATCCCCGCTACGATAATCATAATAGCAATAATACCGTAGGTGTTCTTATCAAAAATCTTAATCCATTCAAATATGGTATAATACTTTCTTGTAATAGAAGTGGCATTCATCATAGACGGAACGGCTTTATAGACCTCTACCGTTTTTTCTTCAATTTTAGAGAAATCGTCTATAAACACTTCAAAATTTCCAATCTGATCGGCTTCCCATTTATTAATACGCTGAATATGTCTTAAATCTGCAATACAGAATTTCTCATCTAATTCTTGAAAGCCTGAATTATAAATTCCCACAATATTAAATCCCATTAATCTAGGCAAACGGTCTATCCGCTCCGTAAATAAGGTTTGCATTTTATCGCCTACTTTAAAATCTAAGCGATTGGCCAAATATTGAGAAATTAAAATCTCTTCATTTCTATTTTTGGTAAAATCGGGTAAACGTCCGTCAATTAAAAACGCTTCAAAATAATCCCATTTATAATCGGCGCCGACGCCTTTAACCACAACACCTTCAAAATCGGTTTCAGTTCTAATAACAGCAAATTTTTGAGCCACCCCTTGCACGTGGTTAATCCCTTCAACCTCTGCAAAGTTCGGATAAAATTCTTGATCTATAGAGATGGGTACTTGCGATTCATCTGAAGAGTTATTATCGTAATTGGTAATTTCTATATGCCCGTTAAAAGCAACAACTTTATCTCTAATTTTTTGCTGTAAGCCCAAACCGGTGGCTATCGCAATAAGCATTACAATCATTCCAATAGCAATTGCCGCGATACCAATTTTAATAATTGGTGCCGAAACACTACTTTTATACGTTTTATTGCCAATAATGCGTTTTGCTATAAATAACTCAAAATTCAAACTTATATATGCTTTTAAAGGTTTTCAAAAATACAGTTTTATTCTCTATAATAATATCCATTTCATTGGTAACATTTTCTTGTGGACAGCGCACCGAACAAGCCCGTAAAAATGTACTTAAAGATACCTTAGCGTTAAATGATGCTCCGAGTACAAACAGGACCTTACTTAGCGAAAATAAAAACCTCAACGTAGGGGCGAATAAAACGCAGGACTACCTCCCGTTATTGCAAGGCAAACGTGTAGGTATTGTTGCCAACCAAACCAGTGTTATTTTTAAAACCAAACGCTCTAAAGCCTCTTTCTTAAACTATACGCATCTTGTAGATTCTTTAATAGCCATGAATGTTGATGTAAAAAAAGTATTTGCGCCAGAACATGGTTTTAGAGGGGTCGCCGATGCCGGAGAAGTTGTAAAAGATGGCCTAGACACTAAAACAGGACTTCCTATCATTTCCCTCTATGGAAAAAATAAAAAGCCCACTGCTGAACAATTAAAAGGTTTAGATCTTATCATTTTTGATATACAAGATGTAGGGGCTCGCTTCTACACTTACATTTCAAGTTTACATTATGTTATGGAAGCCTGTGCCGAACAAAACATTCCGGTGTTGGTATTAGACCGTCCTAATCCTAATGGGCATTATATTGATGGACCTATTTTAGAAAAAGCGCATAAAAGCTTTGTGGGCATGCACCCTATTCCGGTGGTTCACGGTATGACTATTGGCGAATATGCCCAAATGATTAATGGCGAACACTGGCTAACAAACGGAATACAATGCCAACTCACGGTAATTACTGTAGACCATTACAACCACCAACTCCCATATAAGCTTCCTATAAATCCATCGCCAAATCTTCCTAATGCTAAAGCCATAAACCTTTACCCGAGTTTATGTTTTTTTGAAGGCACCCCAATTAGTGTAGGTCGAGGTACTAATAAACAGTTTCAAGTTATTGGTTCGCCAAAATTTAAAAATGAAGGGTTTCCTTTTCAATTTACACCAACTACCAATGCCGGAGCAAAATATCCTAAGCACGACGGTGAAATCTGTTACGGTTATGACCTGTCTGAATACAAAACTTTAGATGGTTTGAATTTAGAATGGTTAATTGATTTCTACAACAAAAGCCAAACTTTAAATTCTGAAACGCCATTTTTTACCGATTTTTTCACGCTACTTGCCGGTACTCAATCCTTAGAAAAGCAAATTGTGGCAGGATGGTCTGAAAAGGAGATTAGAGCCAGTTGGGAAGCAGGGCTCACTGCCTATAGTAAAACAAGAGCGCAATACCTTTTATACCCTTAAGCGTTCTATTGGCTGCGGGACTCTTTAGATTGAAGTAAATTGATGAGCACATCGGGATAATCTGTTATAATGCCATCCACTTGATAGGCCTGCATTTGGACCATATCTGCTTTGCTGTTCACCGTCCAAGGAATTACCTTATATCCTTGAGCTTGATAGGCCGAAACATTTTCAGCTGAAAGCAACTTAAAATACGGACTTATAATTTCGGGGTGAAATGTGAGCTGTTCTAATTTTGCGTCGATGTCCTCATTACCATCGACTAAAAGTGCCATAGGCATTTGAGGTGCCTGAACTTTAACCGCTTCTAAAATAGCACTATCAAAAGATTGTAAATTAACCCGATCTTCCATTTGATGTGCTTCAATCACCTCTAAAACCAAAGCGACGTAAGCTTCCGGTTGCGGTGTAAACACATTGTAATAACTCGGAACCGATTTAATTTCAATATTAACCTTTACGTTTGAAGCTTTCGTTTTTATAAGCTCAAACACTTCTGAAAGCAAAGGTTTATACGCTTTAAACTTTTCTTGATTAGGATAAGTAGGATGCAATTTGTTTCCGCAGTCAAAAGCCTTTATCTGCTTATAATCCATTTCATATAAATTATAATCCGATTTAGAGTCCTCAGGAAGTTCCGTTCCCTCAGGACTTAGACAAATAACAGGATTCATGTAAGGCTCATGCGAAACGACCACTTTACGATCTTTAGAAATTACGATATCTAATTCTAAGGTTTCTACCCCAAGATCTATTGCCGTAGTAAAGGCCTCTAAAGTATTTTCGGGCATTAACCCTCTACATCCTCGATGTCCTTGAACATCAATATTTTTTTCTGAATTACATCCCATCATAAGACCTATACTTAAAATACTAATTATGAATTTTAGAAGACAATGTTGATTTTTCATAGCGTTGAAAAGGTTGTTTTAGCAAATCCTTGATATTACTATTTTTAACTTCATCGGGAAATACATCCACACCATAAACCAATTTTTCACGATCTAAATAACGATAGGTCCCGAATAGGCGATCCCAAAAACTAAAAATATTACCAAAATTAGAATCGGTATAAGGCAACCTATAATGATGGTGAATTTTATGCATGTCTGGCGACACAATAACATAACTCAAAATCTTATCCAAGCGCTTAGGTATTTTGATATTAGCATGTGTAAATTGCGTAAAAATCAAGGACAACGCCTGATAGATCATAATTATAGCAATGGGACTTCCCACTAAAAAAACACCTAATAAAGTAAAGAAGAAACGAATAAAACTTTCTATGGGGTGATGCCTGTTGGCAGTGGTGGTATCGACGTTATGATCGGTATGATGCACCAAATGGACCATCCACAAAGATTTTACTTTATGTTCTACATAGTGTGCTAAATAGGCTCCGAAAAAATCTAAAAGGACCACACCCAAAAACACATATAAGCCTAAAGGCAGTTTTGGTAACCAATTTATAATTCCGAAGTTATGAACCACAACCCAATCTGAAACGCGTAATAATAAAAAGGCCAAGGCAAAATTTATGACAACCGTTGTTAGGGTAAAAAACAAGTTAGGAATAGCATGCTTCCATTTTTTGTACTTAAATTTAAATAAGGGCAAACCGCCTTCTAACAACCAAAAAAAAGTAAGCCCTCCTACCAAAATGAGACTTCGGTGCGATGAAGGAATGGTGTTAAAGTAAGAGACAATGTTTTCCAAAAAACTTATTTATAGAGGTTAATTAGGACCTGTGCTTTCTTCAAATTTACTGAAGAAAGTTTAGATTTCCACGTCATAACCTCTTTTTGATTGCCTAAAATACGATGTGTGGTATAATATAAAAATGCTAAAAAGCCCTGATTACTTGCGTGTTCTTGGTCAATTTCTAAACGGTTTAACAGACGCAAGGCTTTTTTAGGGCGCTTTAAAATTATATATTGCTGTATGCTTAATAGAACAACACGTTGCGACAACATTGCCTTATCTTCTGCCGTGACCTCCTCTATAAATTGTGAGGCCTCCTCAAGATAAAGCAATCCTAAATCCACCATATTTTCACGAATGGCTTCTTTAACGTACGGTGAAAAATCGAAATATTTTGAGGCCAAGTAATAGGCGGAATAAAAATCTTTTTTCTCTTTGTATTCTTTCAATTCTAGAGCAAAAAACTCGGTATTAATGCCATAATTCTGAATTAACGTTGTGATGTTTTGGTAGCCCTCTGCGGTATGCTTAACATTTAAAATATGGCCATGAACATCCATTATTTTAATACTATCGTCATTAAACTTATCAATGTATTCCTGCGATTGCTTCTCCTTAATATCTAAATACAAACTTTCATAGGCCAGTTCATTAACAATAACGGGCACAAAATACTTCCATATTAAAGGACTTACTTCTTCGTTTTTAAATAAATTCTCAATCAGAATGGCATTACCATTTTCATCATTCACCAAAACATGATAGGGATATTTTGTGGTATCCTCCCAAACCATCAGCACCATTTTATTTTGGGTCAGTGCCAAATCTTGCGCTAAATCTAAATTTGTCATCCATGGTTGAGCGGACGACCATTGAAATGTTAAAACTAAAATTAGTACAATTGTAATTTGATATCTCATAGATTTTAAATTTTGTTAATAGTCACAATAATCATTCCTAAACTATGCTTATTATTTAGGAATTCTCTTTTTCATGGCTTCAACAATATTGTAGGCTGCAGGACAAATAGCCACATTCTTTAAGGTTAAGTTAGAGATCTGCTGAAACTTTTTACGGTCGGTATGCGGAAACTCGCTACAAGCTTTAGGGCGCACATCGTAGATAGAACAGTAATTATCTGCCCCTAAAAATGTACACGGTACGGATTGCAGCACATAATCATTTTCTTCATCGAGACGCAGGTAGGTTTCTATAAACTGTTGTTCTTTCATCCTAAAGAACTTGGCGATACGCTGAATATCTTTAGGCGTAAATAAAGGCCCTGTTGTTTTACAACAATTTGCACAGGCTAAACAATCGGTACGCTCGAACTCTTCTTCGTGCAGTTCTTGCATAATATAATCTAATTGCTTGGGAGGTTTCTTTTTTAACTTTGTAAAAAAGGTTTTGTTCTCCTTATGTTTATCTTTGGCCCACTTTGGAAGGTTATTAATCTGATCTTGCATAGCACAAATTTAAGTAAAGTTCTCGACTCAGTTTCGAGAAAAGCTAAATCGCGCATTAAGTTTTAGACCGTCTTAATTATGAAAGATATTTTTGGCCAAGCCTTATTAGATTATCAAAATGGAAATTACTCTGAAGATCTTATGACCTCCACGAATATTTCTGATAAGGACGAGTTACCGCTCCCCTATTTATTTAGAAGTTATGCTGAAATGCCAGCCTTAGAGCAAGAAGCCTTAAAGTTAAGTCGGGGAAAAATTTTAGATGTGGGTTGTGGTTCTGGTAATCACAGCTTATGGTTACAAGACCAAGGCAAGACGGTAAAAGCCATTGACAGTTCTAAAGGAGCTGTTGAAGTAGCACAACAACGCGGTGTAATTAATGCGGAATTAAAACCGCTTTTAGAGGAAACCGAAAAATTTGATACAATTCTTTTACTTATGAATGGTACTGGGATTTTCCAAGAACTCTCTAAAGTTTCCCAATATTTAGAACATTTAAAAACACTACTTCAAAAGGACGGACAAATTTTAATGGACTCCTCTGACATCTCCTATATGTATGAAGATGAAGATGGCGGCATGTGGCTTGATCTTAATCAGGGTTACCCTGGCGAATTAGACTATTACTTATCTTATAAAGGTATTGAGGAAACCCCGATGAAATGGTTATACCTCGATTTTGAAACTCTAAAAACAGCATGCTTAACCGTAGGCTTACAGTGTAAAAAAATTAAGGAAGGCGAACACTATGATTACTTAGCTCGGATTTCTAAATGAAACCACGGCCTTAAACTTTCTTTTAAGGCCTCCGTACATCATATTTTAAAACAAAAAAATTAAGGTCTACTTGACAGTCTTTTAGCTTAGCATTTAAATGCAGACACAAAAGTTTTAAGATTGCACCTCACCACCAACGACTGTTTTTAAGACTTTTATATTAGGAATTTCTTGAGCGTCCACCGTCATGATATCTTTATCTAGAATAATGAAATCCGCAAATTTCCCTACTTCTAGACTTCCTTTTTCATCTTCTTCAAAATTAGAATGAGCCGCCCAAATGGTCATTCCTCTTAAGGTTTCTTCTCTACTAAGCGCATTTTCCTTCTGAAAGCCCCCTTCTGGGTACTGCTCTAAATCTTGCCTAGCAACGGCCGCATAGAAACTTAAAAACGGACTTACTTTTTCCACCGGAAAATCGGTACCAATAGCCACTTTGCCGTAGGCGTCTAACAATTGTTTATACGCATAAGCATCTTTTAGGCGTTCTTTTCCTACCCGATCTTCAGCCCAATACATATCGCTAGTTGCATGCGTTGGTTGTACAGAAGGAAAGATATTCTTGTATAATTTAAAATCTTCAGGAGATACAATTTGCGCATGTTCTACTCGCCAACGTCTATCGGTTTGGCCAGCTAAAGCTTTTTCATAGGTTTGTAATACGGCATGGTTGGCAGAATCGCCAATAGCATGGGTATTCATTTGAAATTCGGAATCAGCAATACGTTTTGCCGCCGCCGTCATGGTTTCTAAATCGGTAACAAGTAAGCCTAAATGTTCGGGTTTGTCTGAATACGGCTCTCTTAACATGGCGCCTCTTGATCCTAAGGCTCCATCAGCATAAAACTTAAAGGAACGCACATTGAGATAATCCGTTTTTGTAATCCCTTTGTTAAGATAGTAGTCTAAATTCTCTTCGGTATGCGAGACCATAGCATAGATACGCATTTTAAGTGCTCCCGATTTTTGTAAACTATCGATAACCTCAATAGCTTCTTTGCCTAATCCGGCATCATCTACAGTAGTTAACCCTAAATCAAAACACAATTTTTGAGCTTCCAATAAGGCCGTGGTCATCTCTGATTTTGTAGACTTTGGCCAATGGTCCATAACTAAACGTTCTGCATTATCAATAAGAACACCTGTTAATTCTCCATTTTCAACAACCACTTCTCCGCCTTCAATTTTACTGCCTAGAGTAACCTTACCTAGGTCTAAAGCAGCTTGATTGGCTAAAATAGCATGCCCATCAATACGTGTTAAGGCTATTGGTGTGTTAGGATAGAGTTTATCTAATAAATTCTTGTTCGGGAATTCCTTAATCTCCCAATCGTTTTGGTCCCAACCACGACCTAAAATATAGTCTTTATGATGTGTATTCTGAAAATCTAATACACGTTTCATCATATCTTCAAAACTTGTTGTTCCGAATAAATTAACGGTTTGCTGATTAAAACCTAAGCCTAAAAAGTGACAATGTGCATCGATCAGTCCAGGAACAACAGTTTGCCCTTCAGCATTAATAGTATCTGCTGCTGTATACTTTGCTTCTATCTCCGAAGCGCTTCCTACAGCAATGATCTTACCGTCTTTAACAGCAAAGGCTTCCGCTTTACTAAAAGCCTCATCAACGGTATAAATAGTAGCGTTGGTTACCATTAAATCGGCGTTTTCCTTAGCGGGTTCGCAAGACACAAACAAAAATACCCCCCAGTACATAAGGGCTTGCAGACTTAATGTTAAACCTCTTAAGGCAGAAGGGGAATGCTTAAATTTCATCGTATTGGTTTTGGTGGTATGTAAAAATAAGAAAAGCGCTCCAAATTGGAACGCTTTTGTTGTATAAGCTGTTTAAGAAGGCATCTATACTGATACCCCTACTTTCATTGTACTTAGAAATCAAACTGATATGTAGCTCCAGCAAGTACTTGAATACCTTGAACCGGATAATTTAACCAACGCTCATAATTCTGACTCGCTAAATTATTCGCTTTTGCAAAAATTGAAAGTTGATCGTTCACTTTATATCCCAGATGTACGTTGGCATCAAAATAACTATCTAAGCTCACTGTTTCTGAAGATAAGATAGAAGCATCAAACTCATCATAAAAGGTCATTTGATCTTTTCGTTCTCCCACAAAGAATAAACTTCCCCCAGCATACCATTGTTCTGAAATTTGATAATCAAAGAATAAAGATGCTGTAAGGTCTGGTAGATTCCATGCTTCAGCTTCATTATCGGTACTGTACCCATAATAAGCTCCTTTTAAACCTAAAGTAAAGTTTCTATTAAGGTCTACATTTAGCTCTCCTTCCACTGAAAATGTAGTCACATCATCATAAGCAACAGCAAAAGAATTTCCATATTCGTACTCTGACAACGGCACATTTGGTACTTCATTAGATTTAAATAAGGTCTTATTTTTTTCAGACGTATAATTTCCTTTTAAACTATAACCAATATCGCTAGAGAGTTTTCCTTTTACCCCTACAAATGTATGATACTGCTGATCTGTAGGTGTTACCAATAAGGTTGGAGACACAAATGGATTTTCATTGACAAAATCATAGTAAGAATTCTGAATAAGATCCCCTTTAAGTCCACCAAAAGCAATTAAAATCTCATCAACTAAACGGTAAGACGCTTCAATATTTGGATAGATATAGAACTTATTTTCGCTAAATTCGGTATCATTAAGATAGGCTAATTTTACACCTAAATCTAGGGTTAACTCATCTCGAACTAACTGATACGAAGGTGCAAAGGCCAAAGTTATGTTTCCGTAATTAATAGCATCAAGATTGAAATAACCGCTATCAAAACTCCCGCTAATATAATCCACACTTAATTCAGATTTAATCAGTGCATCTCTTAGCACAACATCGAAGCCGGTTTTAGCAACCAATCTATTTTCTCCCGAATCTTGGCTATCTCCAAAATTTCTAAAACGAAGACTAGCATCTTTCACCAAGGCATCTTCAAAATCAATTTTTCCACCAAGATTAAGGTCGGTGTAAGCTTGGCCAGGATCAATGCCATCCAGATCTGAAGACTCGTAATATCCTTTTGGAACGCCGTACCAATTATAGGTCTTTAGGTTAAAGCCTCCATCAACTTGCCAAGTAAAGTCTCTATCGCTCCTTTTATAGTAGGCATTCAGTTTTGTATCTGAAAAATCATCATCTAATTCTACACCATCAATACCACCTTGTGATGAATGATGACTTAAATAGCCCCCAATGGTTTCATCTCTACTCAGCTCATGATTAAGGTAGACTTCCCCTAAAATAGTGGTATAAGTTCCCACACCTAGAGAAGCATAATTATCGTATAATTTTATGGCTTTTGCTTTATCTGCAGTTGCTGCCTTACCTTTAGCCGGCGTAAAAGTTGAAGCCACCGGAATTGAAAATATATTGTATTTAATGGTCTTCTTTTCTACAACATCACCGTCATTTAACATAGGACGGTCTTTAACTTTAAAAGCATCTGAAATAGTAGGCGTATACGGTCTAATAACATTTACCGTCTGCTCTCCAAGGGTATCTTTACTACGTTCTTGAGCGAAACTCAAGCTTATACTCAAGGTCAATATTGATAATATTAAATATTTAATTTTCATTATTAAAATATTAGTATTTGAATTTTTACGATTAACTCTTCGAAGCTTTTTAAGGCTCTTCCGTTTCTACAGAAGAATTGGTTTTAGCTTCCTCCGCTTTTATTTTGTTTAACTCCGTTTGTGCTTCTTCCACCACTTCCGTAAAATCTGAGAAGTTACTGATTACACTTTCTAAAATATAAGTGGCTTGGAACGCATCATTTAACGCATAGAAATTCTTAGCCATAACCACTAAGCCTTTCGCACTAAACAATTTATAACTCCCGTAATCTTGCACTAATTTTTGAAGCGTCGCATTAGAGGTTTCAAAATCGCCTGCTTTATTTTCAAAATAACCTTTGTAATAAAAAGCTTCGGCGGCAACGCTTCCGGTAGCAACTTTCTCAACTTCAGCATAGGCTAGTTTAGCTTTTTGTTCATCACCAATTTTAATAGCCGATCTTGCAATAATGAGTTTTGCATCACTTTGCACCTTATTATCTAACTTAGCGCTGCTCAACACTTTTTCTGCATATGCCTCTGCTTTGGCATAGTCTTCAGTTTGGTAATACGCATTCATTAAGTTAGACTGAGCGTAAATAACATTCTGCGGATAGTCTGCCTCAACCTCTAAGCGTTTGAGTTCAGGAATTGCCTTAGACCATTGCGACTGACTTAAGTAAATTTCACATAGTTTTACGGTAGCCTGTTCTGAAAATTCTGACTTAGGCGATTCCACCACGGCTAAATAATGCGGTTGTGCATTCTCTAACAAGTCTTTTTTGTAATACAACTGCGCCAAGTAGAAATGCGCTTTTAAATTATTGATTCCCTTAGGAAACTCATTTAAATACTTATTGAATTGACGAATAGCCCTATCCGTATCATTATCTAAATACGGTTTTTCCGCTGCTAAATAGGTGGTATTATCAAGATCAACATCGGTAACCTCAACATAATCTAGAGTTCTTACCCAATTGGCATACTCTTCAACACGTCCTAAATCAATATAAATTAAACGCACGGTGGCCACAGCCTGAACGGCTTCTCCAGAACCTGGAAAATCTGTCGCTACTTTTTTAAATTTCGTTAAAGCTTTTGAATTATCATTAGCATTGTAATACACCAAACCTTGACGCAGTAAGGATTTAGACGTAAAAGCGCCTTTTGGATATTCTGAATTTAAACGATTATACATCGCCATGGCTTTATCCGTGGCACTAGCTTTTACGTAAGAATTGGCCAACTCATACATAGCATCGTCCCGTAAGGCCGATTTTTTATAGCTGTTAATAAAGGCATTCAATTCGGCAATTTTTTCAGTCCCTTTCCCTAAATAGCCCAAACTCATGGCTTTCTGGAAAGCTGCATAATCTGTTTCAATTTCATTAATTTGAATAGCTTTTCCGTAGGCCTCAATAGCTTCTTTATACTGACTAGACACAAAATAACCATCAGCCAATCTTAAATACGCATCATTCTGACGTAGTTTATCGTCTGACCTCTTGCTTAGGAACTTTTCAAAATAAAGTGAAGCATTGCTATAGTCTTTCAACTTAAAATAGGTGTAAGCTAAATTATAATTCAGGTTGGCGTTTTCCGATAAACTTTCAATACCCGTAAAACTTGCAAACTGCTTAAAATCGATTAAAGCTTCCTTGTAGTTACTTAAATTGTAGAGTGTTTCACCCTTCCAAAATGTTGCTCTTGCTACAAAATCTGAATCTATAGGTTCTTTTAAAGAACCTTTAAACAAATCTAAAGCGTCATTGTACTCATTTTCATTATACAATTCTACAGCTCTAAAAAAGGCCACTTTTTGATAAGCCGATTTATTCTCAAAACTATTTTTTCCTTTTAAAAGCTCTAAAGCCTCTTTATAATTTTTTGAAGTGATATAAGAATCGATTAACAAGGTTTCTACTTCGTCCTTGTAATTAGTATCAGGATACTGCTCTAAATAAGCATTTAAAACCTGAGGTACGGACTGGTAAGGATTACCAATATCATAACTGATTTTAGCATAGTTAAGCCAAGCATCATCTTGAATTTTTAAATCGAAATCCATTTGAGACGCATTTCTAAATGCATTTAAAGCCTCTTGCTTTTTCTCTAGGTTAATATAACTTTCTCCTAGATGGTAATACGCATTTTGGGCTACGGCATTTTTTCCACCGATAATTTTATTAAATTCTGAAATGGCACTTTCAAAATCATTCTGCTTGTAATAGGCATAGCCTAATTGGTAGTAATCCGTATTGTTCCATTTACGGTCTTTCCCTTTATAATCTTTTAGAAACGGAATCGCTTCATCGTACTGTTCTAAGTTAAAATAACTCTCCCCTATAATTTTAGACAATTCCGATCTTTCAGACGCATTACTTTTAGGCAATTGCTCTGTAGCAAGTGCTATAGCTTTTTCAAATTTTCCTAATTTAAAGTTTAAATCGGCTTGATAATAAGACAACTTTTCTTTGTACTTCTCATTATCACTTACTTGATCAAAATATTCATTAGCGGTATCATAATCATCGCCTTGGTAAGCCATAAACCCAATGTAATATTTGGCTTGCGACCCATATTCTTTAGAACTGATAACACGGTTAAAATATTTAGTGGCTTGCTTTTCATCTTTAGTAGTATAAAGCACATAACCATAATTAAAATTAAAACGCTCCTTTTCTGTTCCTGCAATACTACCCTGATCGACTTTATCGTACCACTTGCGCGCATAAGCGTATTTACCATTATTAAAATAGTAATCCGCGACATCTAAAAAGGCAGTGTTTCTTTTGGTACTAGTAGGATAATCTTCTACAAAAGCAGTAATTAAATTATCTGCATTGTTTTGGTTAAGTCTTACCGCACAATTGGCAATATAATACGCACAATCGGATTCAATAGTGGCATCACTAGTGCTGAGTTTAACATCGTCAAACAAAGCTTGAGCTGCCTTAAACTGATTGTTATTATATAAATTTAGAGCTTTTTGGTAATCTTTATAATCATTTGTATAGATGGCAGATTGTTGTGCCATTCCTAGGGATGAAATGATAAGAAAAAGAATGATTAACGGTCTTTTTAAGAACATCATTAGTTACGTGTTTTAGTGATGATTTTATGTCTAGCAAATATAATTGAATACCCTAGCTATAACGACAGAATTTGCTGATAATTATAAACCGGCTTGTAATTTTTTTTAGCTGATTTACGAATTATCACTCCAATTAAAGTGAGCCATACCACTCCCCTCCACCCCTCGATTTTAAGTTTGACGACCGCTAGAATCCACCTCCAAATTCACAATTTTAATAAACAAGACCACTCTAAACTAGTGTCATTTGACGAATAAGTTTTATTTTTACATTTCATAATTCGGGGTGCTTTATGAAGCCCTCCCAAAACGCATACGGAAATCTAATAACCTCTGAGACGTTTAAGGCTACGCCACAGATAAAACCGCATCTAATTTTGAATAGAATACAAGAAAAGCTACATACAAATCATAAATTATTATCTATTTATTTTACGGCAGGTTATCCTAATCTAGAGGATACCACCACTATTATTGAACGTTTAGAAGAAAGTGATGTAGATATGCTAGAAATAGGACTCCCTTTTAGTGATCCTTTGGCCGATGGCCCTACCATACAAGCCAGTTCTACTGAAGCTTTAAAAAACGGCATGACTAGCGAATTGCTATTTGAACAACTGAAAGACATCCGTAAAACGGTTAGTATTCCCTTAATCATTATGGGGTATTTTAATCCTATCTTACAGTATGGTGTTGAAGCCTTTTGTGAAAAATGCAAAGCTGTAGGTATTGATGGACTTATTATCCCAGATTTACCTGTTGATGTATATAACGAAACCTATAAAGCTACATTTGAAAAATATGGACTTATCAACGTCCTGTTAATTACACCGCAAACCTCAGACGAGCGTATTCGCTATATTGATTCGGTGTCTAACGGATTTATTTACATGGTGAGTTCGGCAAGTGTTACGGGTGGAAATTCTGGTTTTGGTACTACACAAACTGAATATTTTGAGCGTATCGCCAACCTGAATCTCAAGAACCCACAAATTGTAGGGTTTGGAATTTCGGATCAAGAAACTTTTTCTCAGGCTACAAAACATGCTAAAGGAGCTATAATTGGTAGTGCTTTTATAAAGCATTTAAAAACGCATGGTATAACTAAAATTGATGAATTCACCCATAACATAAGACCCATATCTTAAAGGTTTTTAACGTTTTAAGCTTCAACTTTAAGAAATCCTTGTGAGCAAAAACAAAGGGTATTCCTTATCTTCCTGTGAACACAAAAATTAAAATAAATTATGGGAATTATAAAAGACGAAAAAAAGTTTAAACGTAAAACAACACAGAAAAATCCAACCAACTTAACCGCAAACGTCAATCAGACTACGAATACTTTCGACATTGACGAAAAAACCATTAAGAAGCAACAAAATAAAAAATAGTTGTTCAACATAAGTGATTTAAAGTCTATTCATATCTTTGAATAGACTTTTTTATTGTTAACCATGAAACTATTAAACGACTGGAAGCTTATCCTTCTTCTATGTTTTACCCTAGGCCTAGCGCCATTTTTTCCAGAACCACATCTCTTTGGTAAAATCCGATGGGTATTAGGTGGTGCTGTAGGCATGGAATTTAAAGATTATTTCGATCTCCTTTTTCACGGCTTTCCGTTTCTATTACTCCTTAAACTGTTCTTATTTAAAATCGTTAATACAACAACCAAGCCCCCACAACAATAACCAAAACTTAGGCTTAGGCATTAACTTAAAATCCTTATATGAGTGATCAGAATTCATAAAAAAAAGCCTCAAAAACAATAGCCCCCTACAACTATACAAACCAACAAAACATTATATAACAGATAAGTACACTAACTATGTGAGGAATTTTATTACAAAATATCTACATATTTAAACCTTATTTGAAATTAAATTCTATATTTGATGCCATTAACTTAACCCCCTTAAAATTATGGAATGGTATTTAAAAGTCGTAAGAGATAATTACGCAAATTTTTCAGGACGTGCTAGACGTCAAGAGTATTGGATGTTTGTTTTGTTTAACCTCATTATTACATTTGCCCTTGCAATCGTTTTTGGAACTCTAGGTGCACTTTTAGATATCCCTGCACTCTTTTCTTTATATGTCATTTATGCGCTTGCTGTAGTAATCCCAAGTTTAGCTGTTGCCGTTAGACGTCTCCACGATGTAGGGAAAAGCGGTTGGTTTTACCTTATTTCTTTAATTCCTCTTATTGGAGGTATCTGGCTTATTATCTTGTTTGCTACAGAAGGAGACCATGGTGCTAATGCCTATGGACCTGATCCTAAACAAGAAGCATCAAATGCGATCGCTTAACCCATAGAAAGTCTTAAATTTAGATTTTTAAAACTTATATTTCATGCCTATTCATATTTTTGAATAGGCATTTTTAATACTTAAAATTTACCTTTTATGGCCTTAAATATCGTACTCATAGAACCCGAAATACCTAACAACACCGGTAACATTGGACGCTTAGCTTTAGCAAGTGGTTCTAGACTTCACTTGGTAAAACCTTTTGGTTTTGAAATAGATGATAAACGCCTAAAGCGTGCAGGCCTTGATTACTGGCAGCATCTCGATGTTATATATTATGAAAATATTGAAGACTTTTTTTCTAAAAACAACGTCGAAGAGATGGTTTTCCTGTCTAGCCATGGCACCACAGCACATTGGGATATTAACTTTAAAGACAATATGTATTTGGTCTTCGGAAAAGAATCTGTTGGCTTACCAAAGTCTTTAATAGAGCAGTATAAGGCGCAACTCTTTAAGATTCCTTTATTCAGTACTGATATTCGAAGTCTTAATTTGGCAAATTCAGTGGGTATTGTGGTTTACGAAGGCTTACGACAACTAAGACCACTTTAAAATCTTAAATTAAAAAGACTCTTAATTTGTAAATTAAATGTAGAAAACAAGCGATTTCTAAAACGTTTTTGTAACTTTTACAGCATTAAACATCAGCAATTTGAGACACTCTAAATCCTATAATTTCTTTTCAGAACTAGGCCAAATATCAGTTGGTATTATATTGGCAAGTGTAGGTTTAAAAGCCTTTTTACTTCCAAATGGTTTTATGGATGGTGGCGTCACCGGAATAGCCTTGTTGGTCAATAGACTGATTGGTTTAGACATTTCCATGCTCTTAGTCATTTTCAGTATTCCTTTCTTAGTTTTAGGCTTCTATACGGTTTCTAAATCTATTGTTGTAAAATCTATCTTAAGCATTATAAGCTTTGCTTTATTAATTCATTTTGGAGATTACGGGACCATAACCGATGATAAACTGCTAATTTCAATTTTTGGTGGACTCTGTTTAGGCGCTGGAATCGGAATTGCCATAAGAAACGGATCGGTCTTAGATGGCTCTGAAATCTTAGGAATTTATCTCAATGATAAATTTGGATTAAGCATCGGTAAGGTTATCCTTATGTTTAATATTATTCTCTTCAGTATTACCGCTCTGGTGGTCTCTGTAGAAATAGCCCTCTACTCTATATTAACTTATATTGTAACCGCTAAGGTGACCGATTTAACGATTGAAGGTTTTGAAGATTTTATTGGTGTGACTATTGTCTCTAACGACTACGCTAAGATTAAAAAAGCGATTATGATAGAGCTCGGTGTAGGCTTAACCACTTACAAAGGTTCTAAAGGCTTTGGAAGCACAGGAGCCCAACAAGATTTCGATATTATTCACACTGTTATTAACCGTATTGATATTAAAAAAATGCATCGTGTTATTGAAGAAATAGACGAAAACGCATTTATCATTGAGTTTGATGTTAATAACGTGAAAGGTGGTGTTTTACGCCATTATCTCGATAAGAAAAAAGGAAAAACTTTAGGAGCTTTGTAAACATCTTTATTCCGCATTAAAGCCCTTTTATAAAAAGCTTAAACACTAAAATTCAATTAAGCATTACGCTCTAGATATTTAAGATACATGGCTTCTACTTTGGCTCTTGCCCATGGGGTTCGCCTTAAAAATTTCAAACTAGATTTTACAGAAGGATCATGTGTAAAACAGCGAATATTAATTTGATAACCCATATACTCCCAACCATAGTGCGCTTGCAAATCGTTAATGATCTGCTCTAATTTAATACCATGAAGTGGGTTATTGGGTTGTGTAGCCATGATTTAAAGATTCTTGTTCATTTCTGAACACATGATAAAAAACGCATAGAAAAGCCTAAGGTGACGAAAGCCACCTTTTAAGCTTGAGTTTCTATTAATTCTATAATCTTAGTCGCTTTTTCAAAGTGATTAAGCTGATGGGTTTGTATCCACCAAGTTGCCGCTTCCATTAACAGTTCTGGCTGATCATTTTTATTTTTGAAAAACGCATAAAACGATAAGCCCACATTAGGACCTTTCTGCTGTAATTTCTGATTACAGACCTCTAAGATTTTCGTTTTTAAACCGGGAGTCATGATAAAAAGACCTTAATTCTACTTTACACGGCGTAATGCCTTACGTCGATTAACTACGGCTATCCGAACGTTTACGACTCTTATTACGGTTGCGATTGTTCGGTTTATTTTTTTGAGTATTCTTAGCGTTACCACCGCGATTATTACGTTGGCCTCTATTTCGATTCTGACCCGGTTTAATCGGTTCTGTAGAAGCGTTAGGATCAGGTTCAAAACCTTCTAAAATTTCCACTGGAATAGATTCTCCTATTAATTTTTCTATTCCTTTTAAGTAGCTTGTTTCATCTGCACTTACTAAAGACATGGCTTGCCCTTCTGCACCAGCTCTCCCTGTTCTACCAATTCTATGCACGTAATCTTCAGCAATATTAGGTAACTCATAGTTTACCACGTGTGGTAATAATGGAATATCTAATCCTCTCGCCGCTATATCGGTGGCTACTAAAACTCTAATAGATCCATTTTTAAATCCGGCTAAGGCTTTCGTTCTTGCGCCTTGACTTTTATTACCATGAATAGCGGCCGCAGTAATCCCGGCACTTATCATTTTTTTACATAAGTTGTTAGCGCCGTGTTTGGTTCTAGTAAACACTAAAACTTGTTTCCAATCACCATCAGAAATTAATTTAATTATTAATCCTGTTTTCTTTCCTTTGGCAACACGGTATACTTTCTGCTCTATAACCTCTACAGCCGTATTTTCTGGTGTAGCTTCAACCTGTACAGGTTTATTAAGAATAGTATAGGCTAATTTTTTAATATCCTTAGAAAAGGTTGCTGAAAACATTAGGTTTTGACGCTTCGCTGGAATCAGTTTCATAACGCGTTCAATATCGCGAACAAAGCCCATATCTAACATACGGTCAGCCTCATCTAAAACAAATATTTCAACACGTTTTAAGGATAATAATCCTTGACTTTCTAAGTCTAATAAGCGTCCAGGCGTGGCGATTAACACATCTACACCTTGACTTAATTTATTAACTTGTGGTTTCTGATTTACTCCACCAAAAATCACCGTACTTCTTATATTAAGATGCGTACTATATTCTTTAACATTAGCATGAACTTGAGCCGCTAGTTCGCGTGTTGGCGTTAATACCAAAGCTCTAATTGGACGGTGTCTTTGTTCAGTTCTACTAGACGATAGATTATGAAGCATAGGCAATGTAAAACCTGCTGTTTTACCAGTACCTGTTTGTGCCGAAGCCAAAACATCTTTCCCTTCTAATACAGGAGGAATCGCTTTTGCTTGAATTGGAGATGGAGTTTCGTATCCTTTTTCTTGGATCGCTTTTAGGATAGGCTCAGATAAGCCCAATGATTTAAATGACATAAATAGTGTTTACGAAGCAAACTCTATTAATTTAGGTCACTCCTTTAATTTGGCGCGAAGTTACAGCTATTTTAGGGCTGACTCTACTAAATCGTGTATTATATTATAAATACTACGATTTTCGCCATTGCAAAAACTTTATAAAAGGGTTTGTTTTATGATTTTTAAACCCATGGAGCATGCTACTAAGTAGTAAAAGGACAGCTCCTATATAGGCTACTGTTGTAATGGGATTAGACAATTCTGCATTTGCTTTCCCGATACCAATTAAGGCCCAAGCTCCTACTAAAGCAAACTCTCTCATATTACGCTCCCAAGTAATCAAAAGATTTATCGCTATCGCAATACTAATCATAATTAGCGCCCAATGCACCTCTGCAAGTCCCCAACCCGACCAATTTATTTTTACCAAATAAGTAGAAACATTGGCTATACTGGCAACGGTAACCCAACCCGAATAGATAACAAAAGGCCACCAGAGAAACGCAATGACAGGAAAAGGCTTGTCGTCTAACTCCATTCTGTTGTTCATGACAATCTTTAATAATGAAAACAGTAATAAGAAAATAAAAATGCAAGACAGCCCCGTAAATTCATAAATCCAAGCAAAAACCCACAAACTATTAAAAGCACAAGAGGCTACAAACCACCATCCGGTTTTTAAGATAAAATCATCATTAGCCGTTTTTACAAACAAACTTCTTCCCTGATAGATTACAAATCCTAAAAGCAACATATAAATAACTCCCCAAATCGCAAAGGTGTAACCCGCGGGCGTGAATAAGGAACTATAACTTTTGGAGACTTCTCCTATGGTTGTGTCATTTAATGCCCCGGTATTGGATAGGTAATTAATAAATATGGTAATAATTAAGGCTATGGTATTGCTAATCTGTAAACTCTTTTTCATGCGTTATCTGCTTATTGTTTTCGCTTTTGCAAAAATGTATTATAAAGTTCGCCCTTGGGTTGTATTCATAAAATGGCTCACCTAAGGTGCTTAAAGGTAAAAATTTATAATTGCTGCGATATCTCATTTACTACTGAATTTTAACTCAAATCCCCATTCAAAAAAGAACGTAGAGATTAATAAAACGTAATGATTCTCTTATTTTGGGAGGACGAGAGGTTCTAATGAAACTTATCGGTATGCTTAAAGAAACTCTGAATACTGAAGCATTCTAAAATCGAAGGTATTAAAATCTGGATTCCGAGCCTTAAGCTGTTTGTACAGCGGCATTCTACTAATGGAGATATTGGCCGCCCCAGATACTGAGGTTAAGGAAACCGTTTTTATAACCCTAACCGTGTTGGCTCCCCCATGATTTTCTTCTGAAGTTTCAGGTAAATTAAAGCGGTGTACCCGAGGCACATCTGGCTCTACAACTTCTAACTTAAGACCGTGAGTTTTTAAGTGTTTTCTAAATAAATATTCAGGACCATTTTTAGAATTTCCTCCAGTAAACAAAATGGTATCCACATTTGGAAATTGCTTAAGATAGCCTATTATATTACGGAGCTTAATGGCCTGCATTCCAAGATCTGAAGCGTCTATTTTTTCGCGTTTAGCACTTTCTACAATATCACAGATTCCTATACGATGTGTTTTTAAATAGGCTTTACGTTGCTCCACGGCTTCAGCAGAATTGTCAAATCTCAAATTAAGCTTATGTATTTTATCTATAAACAGCCATAAGGAGTTATAATAACTTCCGTAGCAAAAATCAACATCGCTCTCAAATAGCATTCCTGTAGAAAATCGTGGAGGCGGTAGCGTTCCTACAATAAGCTTTTGAGTGTCTTTTCTTATAAAAGGCGGATAAGGATGATGATGTATAAACATAAAGTGCTCTAAGTAATTTTATATAATTTATAAAAATAATTGCAATACCAGTACTTAAAAAAACATAAACGAAACATGTCCTAGTTATTAATTAGACATATTTAGACTCCAATACGCATTTTGAATTATGCTGTTTATTTTACAGCGTTACTCTTCAAGCTCTAGTTTCCTTCAATTCATTTTAGACTAACTTCAATAAAGCCTTATAAGAATGGTTAACGCTTAAAATTAAATTGAAAGTCCCACTTTAAGCTATGTTTTTGAAAGATCAACGCCTTAATCTTTCTCGAAAATTGTTTTTTTAACAGACCAATAAATCATGGTTCATTATTAATTTACAGTCAATTAAAGTCCTGTTCAAAACCCAACACCTCAACTCTATTTAGATTTATTATAAATAATTTGCTTTATAATAATTTCATAAATACTTTTGCCGCCACTAACTATTTGTATTAAGTCTAAATAAAATAAAAGATGAAACATATTTTATCCATTGTAATTCTCTTTGTGAGCTTTCAAATGAGTTTTGCTCAGAGCGCTAGCCTCTCAGGAAAAGTGACCGACAATGACCAAACGCCACTTATCGGAGTGAACGTTATTATTAAAAACAGTACTAAAGGCATACAAACCGATGAGCGTGGCACTTTTAAACTTGACAATATAGCGTCGGGATCTTACACCTTATCTATTTCTTACGTCGGATTTAAAACGAAAGAAATTGATTTTAACCTTAGCGCTGATCAAGATTTAAGTTTAGAAACTATAACTCTTTATGAAGGAAATGAAATCTTAGAAGAAGTAGTTTTAGACGTGAATAGAAAAAACAAATTTTCTAGAAAAACGAGCGCCTATGTTTCTAAAATGCCTTTAAAGAATATTGAGAACTCTCAGGTTTACAATACTATTACTAACCAACTATTGGTATCTCAGTCCGTAAACACCTTTGAAGATGCTTTAAAAAATGCGGCGGGTATCACTAAATTATGGTCGTCTACAGGACGTAGTGGTGATGGCGCAGGGTATTATTCTAGTCGTGGTTTTGCCGTACAACCTCAACTTGTTAATGGTGTTGCCGGTATTACTAATGGTTTTATTAATCCTTCTAATGTAGAACGTGTAGAAGTTATTAAAGGCCCTTCAGGAACATTATTTGGAAGTTCTGTAACCTCTTACGGTGGACTTATTAACATCATTACTAAAAAGCCTCATAGCGGAACTGGTGGAGAAATCACTGTTTCTGGAGGATCTTACGATTTTGCTAAACTCAATGCCGATATAAATGTAAGTCCTAGTGATAAATTATCATTCCGTATCAACACAGGTTTTCAGCAAGAACACAGTTTTCAAGATGCAGGTCTGAAAAAGTCAGTGTTTATCGCACCTTCATTATCATACAAAATAAATAATGATGTTACGCTTAACTTTTCTTATGAAGCCTCTGACAATGAACAAACCAATGAGACGTTTTTATTCTTAAACCGTTATGCACCTTTAGCGTTTAATTCTATTGATGAGCTCGGTTACAATACAGATTTATCCTTCACTAGTAATGACGTTACAATTAGCAACATTACTCAAAATTACCGTGGTGAAGTAGCTTGGAAAATTTCTGACCAATGGTCTTCACAAACCTTAATTTCGGGTGGTTTAGCCAAATCATTAGGGTATTACACCTATTTGTGGAACGGTTCTGATGCCTTATTTAACCTATACGCACAAGACACCGATTCTAGAACAAAGACGCTTAACTTACAACAAAATTTTACCGGTATTTTTAACCTTGGCGATTTAGAAAACAAATTGTTAGTTGGTGCAGATTACTTAGACTACAATATTATTGACAATAGCTCTAACTGGGGATATTTACATACCATTAATATCGATGGTGATTTAGTCTATGGCGAACCTGCTATTAATGAAGAAAACTTAAGTGCGGCGTTATCTGGTTTAAGTTATTTAAATAGTGATATTAGCCAAAACGTTTTTGGTGCTTATGTTTCTGATGTGATTAATATTTTACCATCACTATCTGTAATGGCGAGTGTTCGTTATGACCGATTTGATTACCAAGGAGACCGTAATACGGCTGGAGATGATGATCAAGAATACACTGAATCTACCTTTTCACCTAAGTTCGGAATTGTTTACCAACCTATTCTAGATGAGTTATCATTATTTGCAAACTACCAAAATGGTTTCTCTTACCTTAATCCACAATACATCACCGATTTTAATACAGGTGACGTAACCTTACAATCTTATGACGTAGAGCAAGCTAACCAATTTGAAGTTGGTGCTAAAGCCAATATGTTTAACGGAAAATTAGAGGCCACATTGAGTTATTATAACATCAACGTTGACAATAAGTACTATTGGGCTACCCAAACACAAGATCTAGAAGTCAACAGTCAAGGTGTTGAGTTAGAAGTTAACGCTAATCCAATTTCAAACTTAAATATTCACTCCGGATTTAGTTATAATGATTCTGAAATTACAGATTCGCCTTCAGCAACATTTTTAGAAGGAAACCGTTACGGAGAGTCTGGAGCAGAATTTACTTATAACCTTTGGGCTGATTATAAATTCTTTAAAAACTTTGGTATCGGCGCCGGATTTAACGGACAAAGTAAATACGATACTATGGTAGATTACAAAGCCGTAACCGGTAGTTTTGACATCCCTGCTTACACCATTTTCAATGCCTCTATTTATTATGAAACAGACACCTTTAGAGTGAGTGTAAAAGGAAATAACTTAACCGACGAAACTTATTATTCAGGATGGAGTACCGTAACCCCACAACAGCAACGTGTGTTATTAGGGACCTTCTCTTATAAATTCTAAATTAATCATTTCTAGAGAGCAAACTTTATTTTAAGTTTGCTCTCTTTTTAATTAAATCAGCGTAATGGCATTAAAAAAATTCATCTTTCAACTGCATAAGATATTAGGTTTAGCTACCGGTATTGTTGTATTTATTGTTGCTATTACAGGCTGCTGTTGGGCATTTAGAGAGGAAATTGAAGGCTTGTATGACGACTATAAATACGTTACCCCACAAGATGCTCCGCAATTAACTCCTACACAAGCAAAAACCTTTGCTGAAGCCGTGTTCCCTAACAATTCTGTACATGGCACAGTATTTAAAGGCCCAAAGGACGCTGTTGAAGTTATTTTTTACGATGCCGAACCTGAATTTTACCAGAGTGTATTTCTTAATCCTTATAGCGGTGAAGTCATTCAAGTAGACAACCACCTTACAGGGTTCTTCGCCTTTATCTTAAAAGGACATATGCGCTTATGGCTTCCAAAAGCTATTGGCGAACAATTGGTGGCCGCATCAATCTTAATCTTTATCTTAATTATTATTTCCGGATTTGTGTTATGGTGGCCTAAAAAGCGAAAAAACCTAAAGCAACGTATCACTTTCGATTGGAAAAAATCTACCCGATGGAAACGTAAAAATTTCGACCTTCATACCGTAGTCGGATTTTACATCTGTGCCTTTGCATTAATTATAGCCTTTACCGGATCTGTAATCTCATACAATTGGTTAAAATACGTGGTCTATAAATCTACTGGAGGCGATAAAGTCCCTGCTTTTATTATTCCAAAAAATGAAAGTGAAGCCTTAAATGATCCTGAAACATTACCTATGGATCGCCTTATTGTAAAGCTACAAAAAGAATCACCAAATGCCGTAGCTTACGAGCTTCATTATCCTGAAAATAAGGAAGAAAGTATATATGTTGAAGTTTCAAACAGCGAAGGCCTATATTACGATGCTGATTTCAGATTCTTTGATCAGAATACCCTAGAAGAATTAGAAACTCCGGGAATTTATGGCAAGTATAAGGATGCTAAATTTGCAGATAAGATACTTCGTATGAATTACGATATTCATATTGGTGCCATAGGAGGTCTAGCCGGAAAAATCCTTGCGTTTTTAATCAGTTTAATCACAGCCACCTTACCCGTTACTGGGATCTTATTATGGTATGGACGTCACTATAAAAAGAAACGAAAATAAAAGCGTAAATACGGTCTATTTTATTACAATGTTGCCAATAACCGCTCCACTTCAGCAATTGTACTGCCGTATAATTTGCGGTTAGGTTTGGTTAAGCTTTTAGATTCTGAAGCCATGTCTTGAAGTAAGGTTTTAGCCTCGTCTAACTTCTGTTGGCTTATGTAAAACTTAGCCAATTCTAAACGTTCTGCATAATTAGAAAACGGACGGTCAATGGTTTTCAATTCCGCTTCAGCCGCTTCAGGTTTTCCCAATTCACTTAAGGCTAAACCATAACAAAACTGTTGTTTAGAGCCTTTAAAATCTGTTTTTGTCTTTAAAAATTCAGCCTCCGCCAAAACCTTTTGAAATTCCCCAATCTGAAAATAACACAAGATAAGTTTCTTTCTGGCATAGCTTTCATCTTGCACAGTATCTTCTAAAGTTTTCTCATAGTGCATAATGGCACTGTTATAATCGCCATTGGCGTAATACGCATCTGCTAAATCAATTCTATTGGCATAAGTATCTATAAACTTTAATTGCGCTTCTAAAGTTTTAATTCGTTTTACTGGATTAATTACCGTTGTCGGTTCTTCCTTTATTTGCCCTTGGGGATTACGCCCATTCACCTGTGTAAGGATGTAAATAAGAGACCCAAATGCTGGAATAAAAAATACCACAAAATACCAATAGAATGGTTTTCGGTTTTTATGAGCATGGTAAAAGCAATACACCTGAAGTGCGATAATTAAAAAATAGTACATGCTAAAAAATTAAAGATTTGAATACTAACTATCGTGTGAACACCAGTTCATTTTCCGAAGATAAGGCCTCACTAAAACCGTAGTTTTCATAATTAAAAGCTTTGATGTCATCTAGCGTTTTAGCATCATTATCAATGATATAACGCGTCATTAAACCACGTGCTAATTTTGCATAAAAGGCAACAATCTTATAAGTATCATTTTTAAACTCCTTAAACACAATATTTACAACAGGAACTTTTAGAGCCTTGGTATCAATCGCTTTAAAGTACTCGTTACTTGCTAAGTTGATAAAAAGCTCATCCTCTTCCAATTCGTCATTTAAGGCTTGGGTGACTTTTTTCTGCCAAAATCCATAAAGGTTTTTATGCTCGCCTACTGGCATTTTAGTCCCCATTTCTAAACGGTAAGGCTGCACTAAGTCTAAAGGTTTTAAAACACCATATAAACCTGAAAGTATACGTACGGTATCCTCTACCTTATCTAATTTATCTGTAGCAATTGTGTAAGCGTCAATTCCTTTGTAAACATCGCCACTAAAGGCATAAATAGCCGGCCTAGCATTGTCTTTTGTAAAAGGTAAGGTCCATTCTTGGTTACGCTCGTAATTAAGCTGCCCCAAATTATCTGAAATATGCATCAGTTTTGAAAGTTCCTTTGCCGATTTCGCTTTAAGCACCTCATTCAACTCAGCGGCTTCATTTAAAAATTGACCTTCTGTAGTTTTAGAAGTTGGTAATGGCGTTTCGTAGTCTAAGGACTTTGCTGGAGATAATACTAGTTTCATATGTTATAGCCTGTCTATACAGGTTGGGTATTTAATGTTAATTCGATTTCTTTTGTGAGGTAAAAATACAATGTATCCCAAAAAGTTTCAAACAATAAGAAGTACTAATCTAGATATCACTATAAGCATTTTCTATACCCATGAGAACCCGAAAAGTGCTATGAAGCTCCCCATGCCATATCGGCTTAACGCCCCCAATTTCAAATTAAGTAAAGAAGAGAAGAGATCTGTACAGTATATCCTAATTCAACATTTAAAATAACATCGCTCCATATAAGGTAACTTCTAAGAAGCGTAAAACTCTAGCTCATATCGTTATTCTATAGACTAAGCATCCATATGCCTAGCATAGTGACGCCATTTCTCTATACATTGGCTCATATCTTCAGGAATTTCAGATTCAAAAGACATAAACTCATTTGTAGTCGGATGCACAAAGCCTAAGGTCTTAGCGTGTAGGGCTTGTCGTGGTAAGATCTTAAAGCAATTATCAACAAATTGTTTATACTTGGTAAAGGTGGTTCCTTTTAAAATACGTTCCCCGCCATAGCGCTCATCATTAAAAAGCGTGTGTCCAATATGCTTCATATGCACACGGATTTGATGGGTACGGCCAGTTTCTAACTTACAACTTACCAAAGTAACGTAACCTAAACGTTCTATTACTTTGAAGTGTGTTACTGCTGGTTTCCCTTGCTCCTCTTCATCATCTAAAAACACTGTATTTTGCAATCTATTTTTAGGATGACGACCAATATTTCCTTCTATCGTGCCTTCATCCTCTTCAATATTACCCCAAACGATAGCAACGTACTCACGCTCACTCGTTTTTTTAGCAAACTGATTAGACAGATGCGCCATAGCGTGTTCTGTTTTAGCCACAACCAATAACCCACTCGTATCCTTATCAATACGGTGAACTAAACCAGGTCGTTCACTTGAGTTGTTTGGTAAATTTTCAAAATGAAAAATTAAGGCGTTAATAAGTGTTCCTGAATAATTACCATGCCCAGGATGCACGACCATACCAGCAGGTTTATTCACCACCAATAAATCCTCGTCTTCATAAACCACATCAATAGGAATATCTTCAGCGATTAAAAGGTTTTCATGTGGCGGATGCTCAAACTTTACAGTAATATAATCGTTTGGCTTTACCTTATAATTAGACTTTACAGGCACATCATTTACAAAAATGCTACCGTCTTTAGCCGCCGCTTGAATTTTATTACGCGTCGCGTTTTCTATAAAATTCATCAAGTATTTATCAATACGAAGGGGTTGCTGCCCCGCAACAACTCTAAAAGCATGATGCTCGTATAATTCGTTATCGTTGTCGTCTGAA
The DNA here is from genome assembly GCF_003337305.1 of Winogradskyella arenosi. Lineage (GTDB taxonomy): Bacteria > Bacteroidota > Bacteroidia > Flavobacteriales > Flavobacteriaceae > Winogradskyella > Winogradskyella arenosi. The sequence goes on from NZ_QPJO01000003.1 coordinate 535,815, forward strand.
ATATCAGGAATATTTGGCATTATTTAGTATTAAAGTTTACCGTTACCCACCACTAAGTCAATCTTAGAAGTTAAAGGCAACAAGGTGCCAGGTGTTAATGTTTTACCCTCGTGAGACATTGAGATTACCCCTTCACCGATGGCGTCTTTGTAGGTTATTTTACCAATAGTAAACTCTAAAGCCTCTAACTGTGGCTTGGCTTGTCTAAAGGTTCGTTTTAAGATATTAGGAACTTCTACTTTTCGATATCCAGAAGGATTTAAAATTAAGTAGATCTTTCTATTTTCTTTAACCTGTGCTCCTGCTTTAGGGTTTTGTTCTATAACAGAATACTTTGGATATTTTGGATTGTAATTTGCAGAGTCTTGAATCTCTAAAGCTAAATCGTGATCTTTAAGTTCAATCCCTACCGTTTTCAAAGATTTTCCTTTTAAATCCGGAACGGTTACAAATTCTCCATGATTAGTGGTTACACTTAACCATTTTAAAACAATAAAACATAAAACCACAACGGCTACAATAGCTAAAGCAATTTGTTTAAAAAATACTTTACTGGTAAGAAACTTTACAAAACTCATAAGCAAATAATTGTTGGCAAAACTAAGAAATAATAACGACACATATATAAAATACGTACGAACAACTGAATTAGTTTATAAAAAATAAATTATACATTTACACTCGCGCTTTTTTAAACTCTACAATGAAGAAAAATATTGCAATTATAATGGGTGGGTATTCTAGTGAATACCAAATTTCTCTTAAAAGTGGTAACGTGGTTTACAAGGCTTTAGACCAAGACCAATACACGGCGTACCGTATCCATATTTTTAAAGATAAATGGGTCTATGTTAATGATTTGGATGAAGAATTTCCGATTGATAAAAATGATTTTTCTGTACATATAGACGGTTCTAAAATCACTTTCGATTGTGTTTTTAACGCTATCCATGGCGCCCCAGGAGAAGATGGGTATATGCAAGCTTATTTTGAATTGCTCAACCTCCCACAAACCAGTTGCGATATGTACCAAGCGGCATTAACTTTTAATAAACGCGACTTACTTGCCACTCTAAAACCTTACGGCATAAAAACCGCTGAGAGTTATTACCTCAATTTTGGCGATCCTATAGACGAAACAGCCATCATTGCTAAAGTAGGCTTACCTTGTTTTGTAAAAGCCAATAAAGCTGGGAGTAGCTTCGGTATTTCTAAAGTGTATAAAAAAGAAGATCTACAAGCCGCCATTGACAACTCCTTTAAAGAGGATAATGAAATTATAATAGAACAGTTTCTAGATGGTGTAGAAGTTTCCGTAGGTGTAATTTCTTACCAAGGAGAAACCCGTGTATTGCCGATTACCGAAATTGTTTCTGAAAATGATTTCTTTGATTACGAAGCCAAATACTTAGGGAAGTCTCAAGAAATAACACCAGCAAGAATTTCTGAATATTATGCTCAAAAAGTGAGTGTGGAAGCCAAAAGGATTTACGAAACTTTAAAAATGAAAGGCTTTTCTAGAAGCGAATTTATTTTTAAAAATGATGAACCGTATTTATTAGAAGTTAATACCGTTCCTGGCTTAACCAACGAGAGTATTCTACCGAAACAAGCCACACAGGCCGGAATAAGTATGAAAGATTTGTTTGCCAATGCCATTGAAGAAGCTATGACAAAATAATGGTTATCTTTGACTTTAAAACTTATCGCTTTTTAAAAGCAGCACAATCTTTTTAGAATGAAACGAGCATTATTTCCAGGATCTTTTGACCCCTTAACCAATGGCCACTACGATATTATTAAACGTGGCATTAAACTTTTTGATGAAGTTATTGTGGCTATCGGTATTAATTCTGATAAAAACTATATGTTTTCATTAGAGGAAAGAAAACGCTTTATTGAAGAGGCTTTTAAAGACGAATCTAAAGTGAAAGTTGTGACCTATAAAGGCTTAACAATAGATTTCTGTAGAGAGATTAATGCCGAATTTATTTTAAGAGGGCTGCGTAATCCAGCGGATTTTGAATTTGAAAAAGCGATTGCCCATACTAACAGAAAACTCTCTAAAATTGAAACGGTATTCTTATTAACCTCTTCTAAAACGTCCTTTATCTCCTCTTCTATTGTACGCGATGTGCTTAGAAACGACGGTGACTACACGGTATTAGTCCCAGAAAGTGTACGAGTTAATAAATAAACGAGAAATACTTTAAAAAGAGAGCTTTGGAAATTTTTCTTGAAGCTTTTGAATCTTAGTCTCTAAATTCTGAATAAATTTTTGGTGCGCCTCAGACTCAGCATTAAAAGGTCTGTGCTGTAATCCCTTTTGAACGCTAGCAACAGTTTCGGCTGTTTTTATAGCCTCATCCGTTAGCCAAACGCTTTTAAATTTCTCCCAAATATAATCGACAGCAAGCGCATTAGGGTGAAGCAGATCCCTGCCGTAAAACCTGTAATCCCTTAATTCATCCATCATAATTTCAAAAGACGGAAAATAATACTGCTGCGCTCTAGGATCTACCACCTCATGGATGGCAGCAATTAAATGCGATTTACTCTGTGTATTCTCCACAAAACCATCTTTAATATGCCTTACCGGTGATACCGTAAAAATAAAAGAGACCTTAGGATTCACGCTTTTCGCCAAGCTCACTATAGCACTGAGCGACTCTGAGATTTGTGAAACCGGAAGTAGTTCTTTTAAAAATTGTTTTTGAGGAAGTTTATGGCAATTGGCCACCACAGCATCTGAAGCTATATGCCTATACACCCAACTTGTACCTAGGGTAATTACCACATGAGAAGAAGATCGTAGAGCTTTTTCCGTGGCATCAATTTGCGCGTTTAATTCCGCTAACAAATCCGCTTTGTGGGTTCTATTTAATTTGGAATGGGCATCTAAACAAAACCACTGCTCGTTATAAAATTGAACCTCATCTGCTTTATAATAGTCGAGATTAATGGCCCTAGAGATTAAGGTCTCAATTGCTAAAGGATGAAACAGGATCCCTAAAGGATTACTTAGCGATTCAAATTTATGATGCGCAAATTTATCTCCTATATTCTCAGAAAAACAAGACCCAAGCAACAACAGTTGAGAATGATAATCTATAAGATTATGTTGTTGCTTGGGTAATGGTATTGCTGTTTGTAATTTCATAATAGCTGCTGCACGCGTACAGAGAAAATATTAAAGGTATGCTTTAGCCGCTTCTAAAGCCGCTTCAATACCTTCTGGATTTTTACCACCTGCAGTAGCAAAAAATGGTTGTCCACCACCACCACCTTGGATGTGTTTTCCTAATGCTCTTACAATAGTTCCTGCATTTAAGTCGTGACTCGCCACTAAAGGTTTAGAAATATAACAGGATAAAATAGCTTTTCCATCCTTTTCAGCACCAAATAACAAAAATAAGTTGTCAAACTGACTTCCCAATTCAAAACAAACATCTTTAATTCCGGCTGCGTCTAAATCTAATTTCTTCGCTAAAAACTGCACCCCGTTAATATCGGTTAACTCATTTTTAAGTTCCCCTTTAATGTTCTTCGCTTTATCTTTTAAGAAGCCTTCAATTTGCTTCTTTAATTCCGCATTTTCATCTTGAAGATTTTCTAAAGCTTTAACCGGTTCTTTAACGTTGTTAAGCAAGGCTTTCATCTCTAAAAAAGAGGTGTTATTATCTGTAAAATACGATTTTACTGCTTTATTAGTGATCGCTTCAATACGTCTAATTCCTGCTGCTACAGCACCTTCGGAAATAATTTTAAAATGCCAAATATCGGCGGTATTCTTAACGTGAATACCTCCACATAATTCCATAGATTTTCCAAAACGAATGGTTCTTACCGTATCGCCATATTTTTCGCCAAATAAAGCTACAGCACCTTCTTCAATCGCTTTTTCCATAGGTACATTGCGTTGCTCTTCTAAAGGAAGCTTCCCTTCTATTCTAGCATTAACGAAGTCTTCAATATCTTGTAATTCTTCCGAAGTTACTTTAGAAAAATGAGAAAAATCAAAACGTAAAGCGTCTGGTTTTACCAAGGATCCTTTTTGCTCTACATGCGTACCTAAAACGGTTCTTAACGCTTGATGTAATAAATGCGTTGCCGAGTGATTACTTGATGATAAAGCGCGGTGTTCTTCATTCACCACAGCTTTAAAACTTTCATTAATATGTTCTGGTAAATTTTTAGTCAGATGAATAATAACGTTATTCTCCTTTTTAGTATCTAAAATATAAATGAGATCGCCATGAACATCTTGCAAGGTTCCTTTATCTCCAACTTGTCCACCGCCTTCAGCGTAAAATGGCGTTAAGTTAAAGACCAACTGATACATTTCACCATCTTTTTTAGAGGTTACTTTACGGTATCTGGTAATTTTCACATTAGCTTCTAAAGCATCGTAACCAATAAATTCTTCCACCTCATCTTCAACTAAAACAGTCCAATCTTCAGTCGATGTTTCACTCGCTGAACGCGATCTATTTTTTTGCTTTTCTAACTGTGCTTTAAACCCTTTTTCATCTAGCTTTAAATTCTTTTCAGATAAAATTAACGCCGTTAAATCAATAGGGAAACCGTAAGTATCATACAATTCAAAAGCTTTTTCACCAGAAACGGTATCGCCTTTAGTTTCTTCAACGACTTTTTGTAATAAAATCAGACCTTGATCTAAGGTTCTTAAGAAAGACGCCTCCTCTTCTTTAATTACATTTTCTATTAAGGTTTGTTGCGCTTTTAATTCTGGGAAAGCATCGCCCATCTTATTGCGTAGCACTTCTACCAAACGGTAAATAAACGGTTCTTTTTTATCTAAAAAGGTAAATCCGTAACGGATGGCACGACGTAAAATTCGTCTTATAACATAGCCCGCTCCGGTATTACTTGGTAATTGACCATCGGCAATAGAAAATGCGACAGCTCTAACATGATCAGAGATAACACGGATTGCAATATCTGTTTTATCCTCTTTCCCGTATTTTTTATCGGTAATGGTTTCAATTTCGCGAATAATCGGTGTAAACACATCGGTATCGTAATTAGACTGCACACCTTGCAATACCATACACAAACGTTCAAAGCCCATACCCGTATCGATATGCTTATGAGGTAAAGCTTCTAATGTACCATTGGCTCTTCGATTATACTGCATAAAGACCAAATTCCAAATCTCCACAACTTGAGGATGGTCCATATTCACTAAAGATTTCCCATCTACTTTTGCTTTTTCTTCTGCAGAACGGATATCAACATGGATTTCACTACAAGGTCCGCATGGCCCTTGGTCTCCCATTTCCCAGAAATTATCCTTTTTGTTGCCTTTTAGAATACGATCTTCAGAAATAAATTGCTTCCAAAGGTCATAAGCATCCGTATCCATATCTAAATTATCAGCATCATCACTCCCTTCAAACACCGTAACGTATAAGATATCTTTATCTATGCCATATACTTCGGTTAATAATTCCCAAGCCCAAGCAATGGCTTCTTTTCTAAAATAATCGCCAAAACTCCAATTCCCAAGCATTTCAAATAAGGTATGGTGATACGTATCGTAACCCACTTCTTCCAAATCATTATGCTTCCCAGAAACGCGTAAACATTTTTGAGAATCCGTAATTCTATTGCTTTTAGGTTCTGCATTCCCCAAAAAGTATTCTTTAAAAGGTGCCATACCAGCGTTAACAAACATTAAGGTGGGATCATCTTTTAAAACCATAGGTGCAGAGGGCACTATAAGATGCTGTTTTTCTTTAAAGAAATTTAAAAATTTAGAACGGATATCTTGAGACTTCATATATTGAAATTAGATCTTGTTTTTAATTAATTACCAAAAATGCAAAACTATTTTTTTATCTTTGGTCGTTAGGCAAATTAAGAAGCTTATGTACTACTCTTATTAGCTGCAAAAATAGCATAAATTCAAACATGGCTAAAGTAAAATATTATTATGATTCTGAAACGCTTTCTTATCGCAGAATAAAGCGAAAAAAAGCAACAACAATTAAATATGCAGGGGTCTTTTTAACCGCTGCAGCACTCTTTGGATTTCTATTTGTATTTATAGCAAGCCAATATATTGAATCGCCAAAAGAACGTCAATTAGCGCGCGAATTGCAGAATATGGAATTGCAATTTGAATTGATAAACAAGCGTATGGACGATGCTATTGCGGCCTTAGAAAATGTTGAAGAACGCGATAATGCGATTTATAGATTATATTTTGAAGCCAATCCTATCCCTACCGAACAGCGACGTGCTGGATTTGGCGGCATCAATAGATATAAGAAATACGAAGGTTATGACAACTCGCAACTTATAGCTGAAAGTAATAAACGTATGGACATCTTAGAGAAGGCTATTGTAGTGCAATCTAAATCTCTAGATGAAATTGCAAAATTAGCAGACCATAAGGAGAAATTTTTAGAAGCCATTCCCGCCATACAACCCATAAGTAACGAAAATTTAACCCGAATGGCATCGGGATACGGCTACCGAACAGATCCTTTTACAAAAGTTAGAAAGTTTCATTACGGTATGGATTTCACGGCGCCTCGTGGCACTCCTATTTATGCCTCAGGAAATGGCGTTATAAAACGTGCCGATAATAGATCTACAGGTTACGGAAACCATATTAGAATTGATCATGGCTACGGTTATGTTTCACTCTATGCACACTTATACAAATACAACGTAAAAGTCAATCAACGTGTAAAACGAGGCGATCTTATTGGTTTTGTAGGAAGCACAGGTCGTTCTGAAGCACCACACTTACATTACGAGGTGTTTAAAGATGGAGAACGTATTAACCCTATCAACTTCTACTACGGCAATTTATCTGCTGAAGAATATGACATTTTACTGAAAAAAGCATCCTTAGAAAACCAATCCCTAGATTAAGATGCATATAGATTTACCAGAAAAACGTTATTATGGTATTGGCGAAGTGGCTGAAGCTTTTAAAGTCAATTCGTCGCTCATTCGGTTTTGGGAAAAAGAATTTGATGTTTTAAAACCCAAAAAAAATGCGAAGGGCAATCGTAAATTTACACCTGAAGACATTAAAAATCTCAAGTTCATTTACCATTTGGTAAAAGAGAGAGGATTTACCTTAGAAGGCGCCAAAACTCACCTAAAGGAAGAGAAAAAATCAGCTTTAAATAAATTTGAAATTATTGAAAAGCTCGAAAGCATTAAAGCACAATTGAACAAAATAAAAACACAACTTTAAAACTTAACTATCATGAAAAAATGGCTAATTCCTGTTATCGTAATTGCACTTATTGCTTTTGCACTTTACAATTGGGCTGTTGGATTTAATAATACCGCAGTCACTTATGAAGCCGATGCAAAAACAGCATGGTCTAATGTAGAGAGTTCTTACCAACGAAGAAATGACCTTATTGGGAACCTTGTGAAAACTGTACAAGGTGCAGCCGATTTTGAAAGATCGACACTAACCGACGTCATAGAAGCTAGAGCTAAAGCAACGTCTACAAACATTGATGTTAGTAATATAACCCCAGAAAACATGGCTCAGTTTCAACAAGCCCAAAGTGGACTAAGTGGTGCGTTATCTAAGTTATTAGTTTCCGTAGAACGTTACCCTGAATTAAAGGCGAACCAGAACTTCTTAGAGCTTCAAAGCCAATTGGAAGGGACTGAAAACCGTATTAATGTTGCACGAGATCGTTATAATGAAAAGGTTAATATTTACGACATTCACATTTCTAAATTCCCAGGAACTATCTTAGCCGGTTGGTTTGGTTTTGAAGATATGCCAAGATATAATTCTGACCCAGGTAGTGAGAATGCCGTAGACGTTAACTTCGATTTTTAATCCTATAGTTTATGCCAAATATTGAGCAGTTCTTAACCGAAAAAGAAGAAGCCGAGATTGTTGAAGCCATCCGAATTGCGGAAGGAAAAACCTCTGGTGAAATTCGTGTACATATTGAACAGCAATGTGATATTGACACTTATGAACATGCTTTAGAAGTGTTCCATTTTCTAAAAATGGATAACACCCAACAGCGTAACGGGGTTCTTATTTATGTTGCTGTAGACAACAAGTCCTTTGTTATTTGTGGAGACCAAGGGATCAATAATAGTGTTGGTCCTAATTTTTGGAACAGCACCCGCGATAAAATTGCTGCACAATTTAAGTCTGGTCATTTTAAACAAGGCCTAATTGATGGGATTACCGAAGCTGGACAAGCATTGGCAACTTATTTTCCATGGGATCATAATGATAAAAACGAATTAGATAATTCAATTTCAAAAGGGTAATGTACAAACATAAACACATCACGTTTCAAATTTTATTTCTGCTAGTATTGGCTATGCCACTTTTAGGGATGGCACAGTATGAAATACCTGAAAAGCCAGAATTTCAAACGAGTGTTTACGATGAGGAGATTAAATTACTATCCCCTTCAGAAAAAAGTTATTTAGAAGACAAACTCATTCGTTATTCCGATTCTACATCCACACAAATTGTTATCGCTATTATTAGCTCTACCAATGGAGAATATATCAATTATTTAGGAGCTCAATGGGGTGAAAAATGGGGCATTGGACAAGCCGATAAGGATAATGGTATTTTTATTCTTTTAGCTAGAGACGACCGAAAAATAAATATTAGCACTGGTCTGGGTACCGAACATCTTCTCACCGATGCAATGAGTAAGCGTATTATTAATAACGATATCATTCCTTATTTTAAACGTAACGATTATTACGGCGGACTCAACCGTGCCACGGATGCTATTTTTGAAGTCATGACGGGTGAATACCAAGGCACCAGACAAACTAGCGACGACGGATCCCCTATAGGTTTTCTATTTTTTTTAGCCATTATTTTCATCATTTTTGTGATTACAATCTCAAAAAGTAATGGAGGAAATGGTGGTAGTGGTGGTCACCGTTCTGGATCTGGAGGCTTACTAGAAGCCATTATTTTAAGCAACTTAGGACGCGGAAGCTACTCTAAAGGCTCTTCAGGAGGTTTTGGTGGTTTCGGTGGCGGCAGTTCTGGTGGCGGCTTTGGCGGAGGCTTCGGTGGTGGTAGCTTTGGCGGTGGTGGTGCTTCTGGAGGTTGGTAAACCCCAACTGCTTACAGCTAACCTTGAAAATGCATAAACCATGTATTAACTTCAAATCCAAGAATACCATTAATCTGATTTTCGAAGGATAACCATAGCCCATTTTACATACCTATTCGTTGACCTAAGATTCTTAAACCACAACCAAAACACCTTTAAAGTGCTGTGCTTCTCTGTGCCTTTTGTGGACTATTAATCTAAGAAGATAACTCCACCATTATCTGTTTTACCTTTACTTCCTAAGCTATTAAATTTATAACTCAAGCTCAGCATAAAGTAACGTCTTAACACTGTACTTTGGCGATCTTCAATATAATCTTGTGTCGCTACACGGCGCGCATTAGTATTTTGGTCTAACAAATCATAAACCTTTAAAGTTATAACAGCTTTATCGTTAAAAATACTGTAAGCTAAGGTGGAATTCCAAAACCAAGCACTTCTTTGAAATCCTTCGGCAACATCGGGATTATAATTAAAACTGATATCGTTACGCCATTCTAAATTCTCAGGTAGAAATGTTGTTGTTTTTAAACCAAGATCATGATTCGTAAACGTTCTATCTTCAAAAGCCTCAATATCGTAAGCATTATTGGTAAAACTTAAGGTATAATAGGGTTTAAACTCTAAAACTTTATCCCAAATAAAATCGACACCTACACGTGGAGAAAAGGTATTTACATGACTTGCATACTTCACCCCATTATTAAAGTTAATGGTTTTAGACACCCCATAATTCCCTCTTAATCGTAGCTTTAGGGTTCTTAGCGTATCTAGCTTAAAGGCTTTACTATAGTTACCCGACACGTTGTAATTATAATTCCCATCTACATTTTCGTAGGTCGTAGTTCGTTTTAAGGTTTCGGCATCAACAAGGGTCTTACTCACCACATCATTCTTGGTCGCATACCCATAAAAATTCATATAAAACCCTGTTCGTTTTTGCCAATCGAACCCATTGTAACCCCCATAAAAACTATGCCTATTGGAAGGTTCTAAATTGGGATTTCCAATTATGGTTTCCAAAGGGTTAGACACATCGGTATACGCTTGGAGCTGACGTAATGCTGGCGGTGTATTTTCTAAACGATAATCGACATAAAAGGATGACTTTGGACTAAATCTATAGCTGATTCCGGAGTTAATTTCTATATTTTCAAATTGGCGTTCTACGTTAAACAGAGGGCGCAGCACATCTTCATTGGTTAATGTGCGTGAATTGTAAGACACATTAAATCGGGTCCACAGTTTATCGTGACTATAACTAAGTCCAATACTAGGAACACTTTGCTCATCGGCATACTTAAAATCAGTACTGAGTTCGGTGTTAAAGTCGGTAAATCCTAAAGTACTGCCATTATAATCATAAGTGCTTTCTGTATTGGCATCTTTATTAATATCATATTCATATTCAAAATTCAAGAACAATTTTTTAGCGAGTAAAGGCAAACGGTATGCCAGTTCTGCAGCAACACCATAACCTCTATTTTCGCCATCAGTATATTGATTTCTAAGAATAGATTCTGGAGTTTCACCATATACATTGGTATCTGAATTTAGAAAATCATCACTGTCTTCTTGATCTACAGAAGTCTCTAATTTTAAGGTTAGAAATGCTCCTTTATTCCCAAAGCGCTTGGCAGCCTCGATTTGATTTGAAAACGTATTTGCCGTTCGCTCTACATTGGAATTCACATTAGATTGGTTGGTTAACACCAAATCTTCATCTAAGGTTTCTTCAAAACTAGAAAATTGTGTTCGCGATTTTGATAAATTTATAGACGGTGAAATGGTCAACTGAAACGTGGAGTCGGTTTCTATTTCGAACTCTATATTTGCTGAATGGTTATCGATATCACTGTCGGATTTTGAATTGGAATTGGTAAAAAATCTCGAATCGGATAAAATCGTTTCACGCTGTGCTGCTGATTCGTTTTCTGAAACACTTGAGGCGTAAAAATAATCTGCAGAAACCCCTGTTTTCTCACCAATAACATCGGCATAATTAATCCCTGCATTTTGGGACGTCGTAATACCTTCTCCTCCACCGAAGGAACGTCCGCCAATAGAAAAAGAGCCGTTACTGTTAAAACTAACTCCACCTCCAGTACCAAACATTTTAGAAATTTCACCGAAACTAAATCCAGGCGAATTGGTATTATTACCTCCCACAAGGGCACTCACTCTTCTATCGTTATCAAAGACATTGACCATACCGGCAAATTCATAACGTTCATCCGTGCCGCCACCTGCAGACACACGTCCAAAAACACCTTTATTATTTTCTTCTTTAATGGTAAGGTTTATGGTTTTATTTTCCTTATCACCTTCTTCTCCCGTAAAAGCTTCCGATTTGGTTTTGGTATCTACAATCTGAATTTTTTCAATAATGTCCTTAGTAAGATTTTTTGTGGTTATAGTAGGATCGTCACCAAAGAACGGCTTCCCATTAACTAAAATTTTATTTACCGATTTACCATTAACCGTGATTTTCCCTTCTGCATCCACCTCAACACCTGGCAGCTGTTTTAATAAATCTTCGACATTGGCATCCTTCTTCGTTTTAAACGATTTTACATTAAATTCTAAGGTATCCTTTTTTATAGTAATTGGCGCTGTAGATTTTATAAGCACTTCACCCAACGCATTATCTAAAGGCATTGTTATAGTGCCTAGGTTGATCTTTTCTTTATTAATCGCCACTTTTTTAAAATAGGTACGATAGCCAACAAAAGACACATAGAGGTTTAAGTCCTTATCGTAAGTTGTGTTTTCAATTTTAAAAGCACCGTCCTTATCGGAAATGGTATAGGTTACAACCGAGCTATCTTTTACCCGTTCAATATAGACCGTTGCAGATTCTAAAGGGAGATTGGTATCTTCAGCTTTAAGGGCTCCTGTGATTTCGAATGATTTTTCTTGAGAGCAGATAGACGAGGTAAATAGGAAGGCGAAGACTAAAAACAGATTCTTCATATTGATTGATTGATTGATTGATTGATGATTTTACAACACAAGAACGCAATTAACCCTAAATACGATATAAATTATCTTAAAATTTTTATAAAATTATAATATCGCTTTTATTTTAACACCCTCTTTTTCAACTCTACAGAACTCATCAAAGAACCTAAACGCAGTAAATACAAGGTATACAACACTTCTATCTAAACTTAGGAACTTCATAAATTCCGATTAAAACTTCAAGCTTAATAAAACTCTAAAACAAAAAAATCCTCCTAAATACTATATTTAGAAGGATCATTATCGTATTGAATTTACGATATAAACTTATTTCTTTCTCATGTAAACACTAACCGGTACACCATTAAAATCGAACTCTTCACGTAATTTATTTTCTAAGAAACGCTTATAAGGCTCTTTGACATATTGTGGTAAATTACAGAAAAATGCAAATTGAGGTTGCGGTGTTGGCAATTGCATGATGTATTTAATTTTCACAAACTTCCCTTTATATGCTGGTGGTGGCATATGCTCTATAATAGGCAATAAGGTCTCGTTTAGTACACTAGTTTTAATACGCTTCGTTCGGTTTTTATAAACCTCAACCGCAGTTTCAATAGCTTTAAAAATACGTTGCTTATTAAGCACAGACATAAATACAATAGGCACATCTGTAAATGGTGCCATCTCTTGTCTAATATGCTGTTCAAATGCTTTTGCGGTTTTCGTATCTTTTTCAATAAGATCCCACTTATTCACCAAAATAACAATTCCTTTTCGGTTGCGTTCTGCTAACCAGAATATATTCTGAACCTGACCATCAAACCCACGGGTGGCATCTAAAACAACCAAACAGACATCACAATGCTCTATAGCTCTTACACTACGCATTACTGAGTAAAACTCTAAATCTTCCTTTACCTTAGATTTACGACGAATACCAGCGGTATCCACTAAATTAAATTCAAACCCAAAACGGTTATACTTGGTATCTATAGAATCTCTAGTGGTCCCTGCAATATCGGTAACGATATAACGATCTTCTCCAATTAAAGCATTGATAAAAGACGATTTTCCTGCATTAGGTCTTCCTACTACAGCAAAACGTGGCAATTCATCCTCTTCAACTTCTTCTTTCTCTGGTAAGGCTTCAACAACAGCATCTAATAAATCTCCTGTTCCACTACCGTTAATACTTGCAATGGTATAATATTCACCTAAACCTAAAGAATAAAATTCTACGGCATCTTCAGCACGTTTATTATTATCTACTTTATTAACAACTAAGAAAACAGGTTTATCAACTCTTCTTAATAATTTAGCGACATCTTCATCCATTCCTGTGACACCCGTCTCTACATCTACCATAAAAATAATGGCATCAGCTTCATCAATAGCAAGTTCTACTTGTTTATCAATTTCAGCTTCAAAAACATCATCACTTCCTACGACATATCCTCCCGTATCGATTAAAGAAAATTCTTTACCATTCCAATCGGTTTTACCATAATGACGATCTCTTGTAACACCACTCACGGCATCTACAATAGCCTCACGTCTTTTAATAAGACGGTTAAAAAATGTCGATTTCCCTACGTTAGGACGACCCACTACAGCGACAATATTGCTCATTGATTTTAATTTAAGTCTACAAAGATACTATATACTTGTGTCTTATGAGGCACTATTAAGGACTTTTCACTCTATAACGACAACAAAGAATGCAAAATTAAAAAATGTATTACATAATTTAAATCAAAAAATGTCAGCATTCTTTCGATAAGATGTCCTATTTTAGTTAAGTTGACTTTAATTTTTAGTAATTTTAACGCGAATGATGCCATACACCACAAAGCATTTCTATAGTGACCACAAAAAAAGTTTTACTCTTTAAAGAATAGTGCTGTTTTTTTTGTTCATTTATAATATGCTAAAAAATACATACTAAAAAAACCTTACCCTAACAGTATTTATTGTAGGGTTAGAATTAAAATTTTATATTTAAAATGAAGAGATTTTTACCCCTTGTCTTAACTTTAGCGCTAAGTTCAAACCTTATGTTAGCCCAAGAAAGCTATATTGAACATAAAGTAGAAAAAGACGAAACGATATATAAAATCTCAAGACATTATGGGGTGAGTGTCAATAGTATTTTAGCCTTAAATCCGGGATCTAAAGATAATATTTATGTTGGCAGCACCCTACGCATCCCTAATTCAGAACAGACGACAACGACCACGACTCCGATTATAACACAGGAAAAAGTACTAAACTACAAAGTACAACATGGCAACACCAAATTTAGTTTAGCTCGTCAATTTGGAATAAGTATTAATTACTTAGAGCAACAAAATCCACATATTAAACCTATGCTCCAAGCCGGACATATTATTAATATTGACAAATCTATCCCAGAACAAATCCCCCCACTGAAACCAGGAGAACATCGAGTAGCTAAAGATGAAACACTTTGGAGAATTGCTTATAACCATGGAATTAGCCTTGCACAATTAAAAGCCGCTAACACCCATCAGTTAACTGAACATTTAGAAATAGGACAAATTCTCACCATTCCCGAAAAAGATGCGAAATTTTCTATTCCTGGACAATACGTTGTAAAACACGGAGACACTAAATACAGTTTAGCTAAGCGATTTAATTTTTCTATTGCCGAACTTGAGAATAAAAATCCACATATAGTTCCAACCTTAATGGCAGGACAAACACTTAATGTTGATATTAACCACACAGTAACAACTAAAGTAAAAAACAACAATAATAACACGCTTAAACCCACAAAAGTTTCCGAAGCCGTTGTAGCAACAGAACAGCCGACAACAGTTACAGCTAATAAGCAAGAAACCACATCAGCCCCAAAAGACAGCCTATATAAAAATTACGTTATAGAACCGAAACAAACGCTTTATGGTTTATCTCAAATGGCTGGAATGACTATAGAGGAATTTACAGAACTTAACCCTAAATTGAAAACCTCATTTACCGTCGGTGATATTATAAAAATGCCTTTAAAATCATCAGGCGTATCTACAACGACTTCAGCCCTTTCTACAGCACCTAAAAATCAGAATACAACTCCGGTTGCAGTATCATCACCTACAAAAATCTCCCTTCCTTCAACGGCTAAAGGCACGTCTAATAACAAAGCCTTAATAGACAACCTCGTTACGGATAGCTCTAACGGTATTTATTTTTACACACCTTTTTCTAAAGATGAACTCAGTGCTCTTGACCAAAGACAAAAAATGTTAGAGAAAAATAAAGACTACCAAAAATATGTAGACTTTTTTCAAGGTGCACAAATCGCTATTGATTCTGCAAAAGCACTTAATCTAGACATTGAGATTTCATTACTTAAAAAGAATAGTGCTAAAAGAGATATTAATATTGAAAGTACTCACCAAAAGAACGCCCTCTTGGTTCCGTTTTTAGAAAGTGACAATTATTTTACCAGCATCACATCCAATCAAGAACTTTCACTGATTGGCATACAATCTAACTTAGGCCTTAATCCAAATATAAAGACCTATGAGTCCGTTCCTTCGAGCCTTATTCAGAAAACAAAAACCTTAAATTATTTAGCCCAACAGAACGCCAAAGTTATTGTCGTTAGCGATCTAAATGAAGCAACCAATAAAGATTTAATTTTAAAAATTATACCTGACGCTACTTTCTTAAAAGCTGATAGTACAGGTTTTTTTAATGCCAAAACCTTAGAAAAGGCCTTAGATAAAAAACAACTTAACTACATCATCTTTGATAGCAAGAAAACCATTGTCCTTTTAAATACAACTACAATCTTATTAGGACAATTATCAGACCACGACATAGAACTTGTTATGATTGAATCTGACTTATTAAGCAATCTAAACGAAGTTTCTGAAATGCGATATCGCATTTTAAAACTTATTTACCCAACCTCTTTTAGTGCCGAAAATGAAACCGCTGTAAAAGAATTTGAAAAACGATACCTAAACACTTTTGACACTAAGCCTACAGAACAAGCTATTTTAGGTTTTGATGTAACTTTAGATGTTCTACTGCGAATTGCTCAGAACACTTCATTTGAAAATACGATCAAGACTATAAATTCAACACAACCTCATCAAAAGTTTAATTATCAAAAACTCAAAGAAGGTTTTTATTCAAATACCGAGATTTATTTAATGCAATATAACTCAGATAAAGGGGTTAATATAATTGATTAATTTAGTCGAAAAGGACCGCTTAAATTCACTTTAGAAATTTTCAATAAAGTACTAAAGCACCCTAACACCTCCCCTTTATTTTGGTAAAAAAATCTATTAACTACATAAATTTTCGACGAGTAACACGTTAATTTTATCTTAAATTTATATAAACACCTAACAATAAGCTATTTACATAAAAATTAAAACTTTTAAAATGTTCTAAAACTGAAGGCCATTAATTTTGCTATCTATAAGCTATTTATATATATTTGTTTTTCCCTCAATCTTACAACTTAGCAAGATGAACATATAATATTTGAACTTGCTGTTCTTAATCCATGGCACCAATTTCAGAAAAAAGTAATTATTATAAATTTTTTTAATGAAGGCCGAAAAATACAGTTTTCAAAGTGATCCTCTAACACGGGTAGTATTTCTTCTTTTATTCATAGGAATAGGTCTCAGCAGTATCTATGCACAATGTCCTACTGTTGAAAACAACATTCAATCCTTCTGTGATGTAGAATCTTTACTTGTAGGAGATTTAGATGCTACAAATAATGGCGATGGTGTTGTTTGGTATAACAGTGCCACCTCAACAGTACCTTTATCTAATTCCGAAGGTTTAATTGATGGAGAAGATTATTATGCAGATAATAATTCAGGTACTTGTTCTTCAAGAGTTCGTGTCGATGTAAATATTTACGGACCGCCAATTGGAGATAATTTTCAAGGGGTTTGTTTAGATGACGCGACACTTGCTACCGTGAGTAGTTTAGAAGCCACCGGAAATGACGTACAATGGTACTTATCTCCTTACGGAGGTACGCCATTAAACGATTATGATATTTTAATGGACGATACCATTTATTATGCCGATCAAGCAAGTCCGGATGGCAGCTGCAGAACTTCAAGACTCTCTGTCTTGGTAAAAGTAGGTTTTACACCGATGCCAACAGGAGAAATGGTACAACAATTTTGTGCTACATCAACCTATACACCGACCCTCGCAGATTTAGTGGTCACTGGCAACAATAACTGGTATATTTCTTTATATTCAGCACTTCCATTACCCATTTCTACACCCCTAGTTAATGGACAAACTTATTACGCCACTACGGTAGATCCACCTTGTGAAAGTACAGGAAGATTGGCCGTATTAGCTATTATTGATGAAGCGCCTAATGCTGGAGAAGATAGCACCGTAGCGCTTTGTAATAATGACAATTCAACAATAAATTTATTCGACCAATTAGAAGGAAATCCAGACCCAGGTGGAACATGGTCTCCGGCTTTAAACAGTGGAAGTCATATTTATGATCCGAATATAGACGCCCCAGGAGATTATACGTACACCGTGAGTTCTAACAATACTTGTCCTGATGAACAAGCCACCGTCACAGTAACTACCATTCCGGCCCCAAACGCTGGAACAAGTGCTGAAATTGATATCTGTAGTAACAGTGAAGCCATCGACCTATTTTTAAATCTAGGTGGGAATCCTGAAGAAGGAGGCACATGGTTTCCTGAATTAGCAAGTGGCTCTGGACTATTTAATCCTGAAATCGATCTATCTGGTAATTATACTTATACCGTTAGTGGCGAAGCCCCTTGTAATAACGCTACAGCATCGATTAATGTAACCGTTTCGACTTATGAAAACGCCGGTGAAGATGGTGCTCTGGAGGTTTGTGATGATATAGGAATTGTCGATTTATTTAATAGTCTTGGTGGCACCCCTAGCCCAGGAGGAACCTGGACTCCTGCTTTAAACAGTGGCTCAAGTATTTTTGATCCTTTAATTGATCCTCCAGGAGTGTATACTTATGAAATAATAGGAAATTCACCGTGTCCTAATGAAACAGCTACCGTAACGGTAACCGTTAACCCACTACCTATTGCTGGTTCAGACAGCACACTTGAAATATGCAGTAATGATACTGCTATAGTAGATTTATTTGATAGTTTAGGTGGAAATCCAGACCCAAATGGAGTATGGAGCCCTATGCTTACAAGTGGGACTGGAGAATTTGACCCTAGTATTGACGCTTTTGGAACGTATACCTATACTGTAGAAGGCACCCCGCCGTGTTCAAATATAACGGCAGAAGTCAATGTAGTACTTGTACAAGAACCTGATGCGGGTTTAGATGCCATCATTGATATTTGTAGTAATAATGGGCCTTTAAATCTTTATGATCAACTTAATGGTTCGCCTCAACCAGGAGGAACTTGGTCGCCATCTTTAACAAGTGGTACAGATATCTACGATCCTTCAGTAGATACCAATACAACCTATACTTATACAGTTCCTGGTTCAGGACCTTGTGAAGCTACTTCTGCCACTATAAGCATCACTTCAACTCCTTATTTTACTGCTGGTACAGACGGTTCTGTTACAGCTTGTACTGCAGACGGTACGATAGATCTTTTTGATAGTCTTAACGGAACACCACAACCTGGAGGAACTTGGACCCCAACATTAGCAAGTGGCACCGGAATTTTTGATCCTTTGGTGGATGCAGAAGGGACCTACACCTATACGATTTCGGGCTCTGGACCTTGTTTAGATAATTCCGCAGAGGTAACGGTATCCGTAGTAGTATCTCCTGATGCGGGTGAAGATGGTGCTATTGTTTTATGTAGCCTTGTAAACACTATTGATTTATTTGACAGTTTAAATGGCAGTCCACAATCTGGAGGAACTTGGACGCCAACACTATCAAGTGGCTCAGGTACTTTTGATCCTAATTTGGATACTGATGGAGTTTACACTTATACTATTAGTTCTATCTGTGGTGATGCTACAGCGGTCGTTGATGTTACAACAATAGATGCTAACAATGCTGGAATGAATGGAATCTTGGAATTCTGTAGTACAGAAACCAACACCTTTGATTTATTTGAAAGTTTAACAGAATCTCCTGATTATGGTGGTATCTGGACACCAACACTTACAAGCGGAACAGGTATTTTTGATCCCACAGTAGACAGTCCTGGTGTCTATACTTATACCGTTTCTAATAGCGGTACACTTTGTCCAGATGATACTGCTACGGTTTTAGTATCTCTTCTTCCAAATCCTAATGCTGGTAATGATGGTACTTTAAATTTATGTAATTCAACAGAACCTCAAGATCTCTTCAATAGTCTTTCGGGAACCCCTGATACAGGTGGAACTTGGTCTCCTGCACTCAACAGTGGCACTGGAGTTTTTAATCCTAGTATTGATTCGGAAGGCATTTACACCTATACCATAAGTAATACCTGTGGTAGCAGTTCTGCCTCGGTTACGGTTTCATTATCCGGAACTAATGATGCAGGAACTAATGGAGAAATAGAACTTTGTAGTATGGATACTCCTATTAATTTATTTGATAGTTTAGGGGGAACACCTAATGTTGGAGGAACTTGGTCTCCTTCACTTGCAAGTGGCTCTGGCATTTTTGATCCTAGTCTTGATACCGCCGGAATTTATACGTATACGGTATCTAGTTCTAACACCACATGTCCAGAGGCTTCTGCCGAAGTTAACGTTTCTATATTACAAGCGCCAAACGCTGGAAGTGATGGTAGTTTAAACCTATGTAATTCAACTGAGCTTCAAGATCTCTTTAATAGCTTATCTGGAACTCCTGAAACTGGAGGAACCTGGTCTCCTGCTTTAGCAAGCGGAACAGGAATTTTTGATCCTAATACAGACCCTGAAGGTATTTATACCTATACTATAGGTAATTCTTGCGCCACAAGTACAGCGTCAGTTGCCGTTTCTTTATCAGGAACTAATGATGCAGGAAGTAATGGTAGTATTGAACTTTGTAACTCAGAATTGCCTGTAGATTTATTTGATAGCTTAGGAGGTACGCCAGACTTAGGAGGAACATGGTCTCCTACCCTAGCAAGTGGTACAGGTGTTTTTGATCCTAACGTAGATATTCCAGGAATTTATACCTACACCATATCAAGCGCTAATGCCTCTTGTCCGGATGCTACAGCCGAAATTAATGTCTCCGTGTTACAAGCCCCTAATGCTGGTGGTGATGGCACACTTAACTTATGTAACTCAACTGAAGTTTTAAATTTATTTTACATTCTCTCAGGAACGCCTGACACGGGAGGAACCTGGTCTCCTGCTTTAGCTAGCGGAACAGGTATTTTTGACCTCAATACTGATCCAGAAGGTGTCTATACCTACACTGTAAGTAATTCTTGTGGTACAAGCTCCGCATCCATTACAGTAAATTTATCTGAAACCAACGACGCAGGAACTGACGGAGAAATAGAACTTTGTAGTATGGATGCTCCTATTAATTTATTTGATAGTTTAGGAGGCACGCCAGATGAAGGAGGAATATGGTCGCCTGAGTTAACGAGTGGAACTGGAGTTTTTGATCCTAGCCTTGATCCCGCAGGAGTCTATACGTATACCGTATCGAATCCAAGTTCTTTCTGTCCATTAGCTTCTTCGGAAGTCACAGTAACCCTTATACAAGCTCCAAACGCTGGTGAAGATGCTATGCTTAATATATGTACAGGAGATACGACTTTAGTTGATTTATTTGATCACTTAGGAGGAACACCCGATGAAGGAGGTGTATGGTCACCTGCCTTAACAAGTGGAACAGGAGAATTTGACCCTAATATAGATAGCGCGGGCAGTTATACTTACACAACTACATCGTCTCAATGTAATCTTTCAAGTTCAGCAACAATTGCGGTTAGTATCGCAGAGGCTCCTGATGCTTCAGGCTTATCTTTAGATATAGATAATGACACCATATGCTATAATGTTGATGATGCCATTATATATATCGTTGGAGCCAACCAATTACCAGATGGCGATTACACTTTAGTTTATAAACTAAGTATTTCAAATAATTCTGTAAATACGGTAACAATAACAGTCACTGGAGGAAATGCAACATTTATTATTCCTCAAAGTTTATTTCCGGTTTCTGGTTTAACTCTAGTCACAATTTCAGAACTCTCTTATATAGGAACATCATGTAGTTCGATTGTTGATGATACCATTACATTAAAAATTTATTCTGAAGAATTACCAACACCACAACTAATTGATGATAGTATAGTGTATTGTGAAGAAGACAATCTTACTATTTCAGATTTGACAAATAATATTGTACATATTGAAGAGGCTGATAGCGTTCTTTGGTATGACGCTCCTACGGAAGGAACTGAACTTAGTAGCACAGATCTTTTAGAAGACGGAGGTATTTATTACGCTGTATACCTTTCACCAAATGGTTGTGAAAGCATAATAAGATTAGAAGTTCCTGTTAATTTTACTACTTGCGAACTCCTTCTTCTCATACCTGATGGTTTCTCTCCTAATGGAGATTCTATTAACCCTGTTTTTCACATTCTCAATTTGGATGTGTTATATCCAAAATTTAAACTCAGTATCTATAATAGATATGGTAACATTCTATATGAAGGCGATATAAACACTCCTAAATGGGACGGTACAGGTAGAAATAACAATGAAGTTCTTCCTGCTGGTGTTTATTTTTACCTCTTAGAATTTAATGATGGACAACGTGAGCCTAAACAAGGAAGGGTCTATTTAAATAGATAATTTTAATGATAAGCAAAATACCAACTTATAGCATTGCAATAATAATCCTATTTCTAGGCTTATCTACACATGCCCAACAAGATCCTCAATTTACACAGTACATGTATAATATGAGTGTCATTAATCCGGCTTATGCCACGGATGATGAAATCACTTTAAATTTAGGTGTTCTATACCGATCGCAATGGGCAGGGTCGGTCGGAGCTCCGCATACAGCTACTTTATTTGCGCATTCAAAATTAGCCAATCGTATTGAAGGTGGAGTATCTTTTGTTCATGACGAAATTGGTGATGTTGTTAAGCAAACAGGTGCTTATGCAGATATTGCTTATATACTTCCGGTTGGAGTCCATTCAAAATTATCTTTTGGAATAAAAGCAGGAGCCACTTTTTACAGTACTAATTTTAATGGTTTTGTTTATTCAGATCCCCTTCCCGACCCAACTTTTGCAGAAAATATAAACAAAACTTTTCCTAACGTAGGTGCTGGTCTTTACTATTTTACGGATCAGTACTATCTTGGAATCTCTGCTCCAAACCTTTTACAGTCTAAACATCTCGAAGATAATAGCGGTGTTGTATCAGAAGCCTCAGAAAATGTACACTTATTTTTTACAGGAGGCTATGTTTTTACATTAAATGACGATTTTAAATTGAAGCCCGCCTTAATGACTAAGTATGTTAACAATGCCCCAATTAGCGTAGATTTAACAGCTAACCTATTAATGTATAATAAATTAGAATTTGGTTTAGGTTATAGATATGACGATTCAGTCTCGGCTCTAGCAAATTTTGCCCTATCACCGACCTTAAGAATTGGTTACGCCTATGATCATACTTTAACTAATTTAGGTCGTTTTAATTCAGGATCTCATGAAATATTTTTATTACTGGATATTAGTAAGTTTAGAAAGGGCTACGATAAATCACCAAGATTTTTCTAATTAAAAACCTATGAGAATTTTTAATCTATATATCACCATCATCGCGATCGTAACTAGCAGCGTTTGTTTTTCTCAATCTGTTAGAAAAGCCAATTTGCTGTACAAAAACAAAGCTTACCTAGAAGCTGCAGAGATCTTTGAATTGCTACCCAAAACATCAGCTAACTTAGAAAAACTAGGGGATTGTTATTATTATAATTCAGACTATACTCAAGCTTACAATGCCTATATGCAGGTCTATAATTTAAACGAACCGTCAACGCTTAGTGAAAAGTTCTATTTTAAATATTTTGAAGTTTTAAAAGGGACAAAGCGTTATAAAGAGGCAGACGAAATATCCACTCTTTATTTGAACGACTCTATAAACACATTAGAATTTAAGTCTCTTTTAAAGCAGGTAGCACCATATAATTACGAATTACAAAATATCACTGAAAATGTTGGAGGCTCTAGTTTTGGTGTGGGTATATATGGCGACAAGATTGTCTTTTCTTCTACAAAAAATATAGAAAACCCCAATTACAATTGGAATGGTATGCCTTATTTAGATTTGTATGAAGCTACGATAACAGACGGAGAAACCATTGCCCTAGATAGTATCCAGCCCTTAGATAATAAGATAAATACTGCAAAGCAGCACGAAAGTAATGCGGTCTTTACTAAAGATGGAACAATGATGTATTTTTCTAGAAACCTTAAAAAGCGTGTAGATCTCGATTCTACAAAAATTGCAGTTGTTAGCATCTTTAGATCCGAACTAATTGAAGGTGAGTGGACTAAACCTGAACCTGTATCTTTTGCTGGGGACACTTACTCAATCATGCACCCTACCTTAAATGAAAAAGAAGACCGGTTATACTTTTCTAGTGACATGCCCGGAACATTAGGGGACTTTGACATCTTTTATGTAGACCTTTTTACTGATCACTCTTTCGGTCAACCCATTAACCTTGGAGAAACCGTAAATACCAAAAGACGTGAACAATTTCCGTATATAGGCGCAGATAATACCTTATATTTTGCCTCTAATGGCAAACAGGGATTTGGTGGTTTAGATTTATTTTCGAGCCGGATGGAAGACAATAAATTTTTAGAAGCGCTTAATTTAGGAGAAACGATTAACACAGAAAAAGATGATTTTTCTATCGTAGTAATAGATTCAATAAACACCGGTTATGTCTCTTCTAACCGATCCGGACAAGATAACATCTATACCTTTAAACGACTATACAATGAAAGAAGTTACTTTATTGAAGGTATCGTTACAGATAAAATAACAGGAAAAATCCTTCCCAACACCACTGTTACTTTATTTGACATCAATGGCAATCTTATAGCTGAACAAGTCGTCGGAGAAGATGGGAAATACAAACTTTCAACCCTACCTAACCAAAAGTATACCCTAGAAGGTTTTAAACCTAAATATATTCCGCAATTAGAATTTTTTGATACCAATGATAAGGGCAATATTGAATTTAATATAGAACTAGAAATTGAATCCTATAAGGATGCTGAAGACATTGTTACAGACGATGATAAAGGAAACACTTATATTGAATTAGAAAATATTTATTTCGACTTTGGAAAATGGGACATAAAACCACAAGCCGCTAAAACTTTAGATATATTAGTGGCCCTACTAAAAAAATATCCTCGAATGGAAATTCAACTCGGTGCTCATACCGACTCTAGATCTGGTTACGAATTCAACTTAGAACTTTCTAAAAAAAGAGCTCAAGCCACCTTAGAATATCTCGTAGAGAATAATATTTCCAGAACACGTTTAAGATCTAAAGGTTACGGGGAATCACAGCCTTTAGTACCCTGTGGCGATAACTGTACTGAAACCGAATACTCTATTAACAGACGTTGTGAATTTTTAATTTTACGTTAATGTTCGTCTATGAAACCTGCTAATGATCCTCATCTAAGACCGCGATTTAAGCTTGAAATCGCTGAAGATAACAAAACCTTATTAGCATGTTTTGAATCTTTAAAAAAGGAAGAATCAAAATTTATAATCTCTAGAGTAGACGATCATGTATTTATACGATTTCCTAAATGCGATCAGCATTTTTGGAGTCCGCAACTGCATTTAGAAATTACAACAGAAAGCCCAAATAAAGCGACAATACGTGGTTTATTTGGGCCTAGTCCAACTGTTTGGACTTTATTTATGTTTCTTCACTTTATTGTTGCCGCATTAGGGATTGGATGTGGACTTTGGGCTTATACCAATGCTTCTTTAGACAAAGCCTATGCCTTACCCCTATCTTTAGCGGTTCTAATGATAATAGTTTGGATACTGCTTTACATTTTAGGACGTTTAGGTCGGCACAAAGGCCAAGATGAAATGAAAAGCTTATATACATTTATGGAAGATCAGCTTAAAGCTTACTTTTGATTATAACCAAAACGTCTCAATTGCATTTGATTACTTCTCCAGTTTTTATTAACCTTAACATACAATTCCAGGTGCACCTGCTTACCAAAAAACTTCTCTAAATCTTTACGTGCTTCCATACCTACACGCTTTAATGCAGAGCCTTTATGGCCAATGATAATTCCTTTTTGTGTTTCACGTTCAACCATAATTACAGAACGCATTCTTATAATCTCCTCTTCTTCAAAAAATTCTTCAGTATCAACTTCTACAGCATATGGAATTTCTTTTTTGTAGTGTAATAAGATTTTTTCTCTAATAGCTTCGTTAACAAAAAAACGTTCAGGCTTATCGGTTAACTGATCTTTAGGATAAAATGCAGGAGATGCTGGTAAAAGTTCAATAATTCTATTAAATACATTCTGAACATTAAAACCTTCTAAGGCTGAAATAGGAAAAAACTCAGCATTCGGCACTTTTTCCTGCCATAATTGTGCTTGTTCTTCTAATTGTTCTTGATTAGAATTATCGATTTTATTCAATAATAACAATACAGGAATTTTAGAATTGGTTATTTTTTTTAAAAAGGCGTCATCTTTTAATTCCTTTTCTCCAATTTCAACCATATAAATTAAAACATCGGCATCTTCAAAAGCAGATTTTACAAAATCCATCATAGACGCTTGCAATTCATAAGCCGGTTTTATAATCCCTGGCGTATCACTTAAAATCATCTGGAAGTCTTCACCATTGACAATTCCTAAGATTCGGTGTCTCGTGGTTTGGGCCTTAGATGTAATAATGGATAATTTTTCACCAATAAAAGCATTCATTAACGTTGATTTACCCACGTTAGGATTACCTATAATATTTACAAAACCTGCTTTGTGCATTCTATTTTAATTTAGAGTATAAAGATAAGATTAAAAATAATGATCCCTTTATATTTATTATAACTACAGTAAGATAGTCATTTTACGGAGGTCTACCTCAGATTAGAAACAAAAAAAAGTCTTTCCGTTAAGAAAGACTTTTAATTATTTTAAAAGTAACTACAATTATATTGCTGCTACATGTTTAGTTAACTTTGATTTTAAGTTACTTGCTTTATTAGAATGAATTACATTCTTCTTAGCTAACTTATCTAACATACCTATCACAGAAGGCAATAATGCTTGCGCTTCCTTAGCATCTGTAGTCTCACGTAATTTCTTTATAGCATTACGAGTCGTCTTGTGCTGATACTTATTAAGTACACGTCTCTTTTCGTTACTTCTTATTCTTTTTAAAGCTGACTTATGATTTGCCATTATTTTTCTTTCTTATTAAAAATTGTAGCCCGTAGGGGAATCGAACCCCTCTTACATGGATGAAAACCATGCGTCCTAGCCGATAGACGAACGGGCCATTTGGTTGTTTTAATATTTAAATGAACCAGCAACGTTGCCATTGCGGGTGCAAATATACAACTCTTTTTTACTTCTCCAACTATTATTTCATTTTTTTTTAAAAAAATTTAATAAGCCTTGGCAAAAAGCACTCTTTGGGTAGAGGGTTGACCACTAAAAACACATACCCCTTCCTCTTGTATATTGTCCATAGGAATGCATCTGATGGTCGCTTTGGTCAGTTCTTTGATCTTTTGTTCGGTCTCTGCAGTTCCGTCCCAATGTGCTGAAATAAATCCTGTTTTTGTTTCTAAAACTTTTTTGAAAGTTTCAAAATCGTCCACTTTAGTAATATGCGTATCTCTAAACTTTAAAGCTTTTGCAAATAATTCGTCTTGGATCACTTCTAAGAGCTCTTTAACCTTAGGAGCTAATCCATCTAAGGAAACCACTTCTTTAGTTAAAGTATCACGTCGTGCTAACTCTACAGTATTATTATCTAAATCTTTTGGTCCAATAGCAATACGCAACGGTACTCCTTGTAATTCGTGTTGGGCAAACTTAGCGCCAGGTCTATGCGTTGTACGCTTATCAAACTTACAACTTACCCCTAAGGCTCGTAATTCTTTTATAATGTCTTCCGTTTTGGCCGTAATAGCTTCAAATTGTTCATCTGTTTTAAAGATAGGAACTATGACCACTTGCGACGGTGCTAAATTTGGAGGGAGTACTAAACCTTTATCATCACTATGCGTCATAATTAAAGCCCCCATCAATCGTGTAGAGACGCCCCAAGAGGTTGCCCATACATAATCTTGCTTACCTTCATTATTTGTAAACTTCACATCAAAGGCTTTGGCGAAATTCTGTCCAAGGAAATGCGACGTTCCGGCTTGCAATGCTTTTCCATCTTGCATTAGCGCTTCTATACAATAGGTTTCTACAGCTCCTGCAAAACGTTCGCTTTCTGTTTTAACACCTTTTACTACTGGTATAGCCATAAAGTTTTCTGCGAATGTGGCGTAAACGTCATTCATTTGTTCTGCCTCTACTAAGGCTTCCGCTTTTGTAGCATGTGCCGTATGCCCTTCTTGCCATAGAAATTCGGCTGTACGTAAAAATAAACGGGTACGCATTTCCCAACGCACGACATTTGCCCATTGGTTAATCATTATAGGAAGGTCTCTATAACTTTGAATCCATCCTTTATAAGTATTCCAAATAATAGCTTCACTTGTAGGTCTTACAACTAACTCTTCTTCTAGCTTTGCTTCAGGATCTACTCTTAGCTTACCTTCATTATCAGGATCATTCTGTAAACGGTAATGTGTAACTACAGCACACTCTTTCGCAAAACCTTCTGCATTCTTTTCTTCGGCTTCAAATAAACTCTTAGGTACAAATAACGGGAAATACGCGTTCTCATGCCCGGTCTCTTTAAACATTCTGTCTAATTCCGCTTGCATTTTTTCCCAAATAGCATAGCCATAAGGTTTGATCACCATACAACCTCTAACGGCAGAATTTTCTGCTAAATCGGCTTTCACCACCAATTCGTTATACCATTTTGAATAATCTTCAGTTCTACTCGTAAGGTTCTTGCTCATTTTATATGTTTTGGCACAGATATTGCGCTTATGTTAAATGTATTAAATAATACAGCAAAACTAACTATTTTTGCTATGTTCAACAATAAAATAAAAGAGATATGCAATTTAAAAATTTACTAACTCAGAAATTGCCATTTTTTGTTGTACTCGGATTAACGTTCGTGTTAACGTCTTGTGGTTCCTTCCAATACACAGGATATGACAGCGATGGAATTTATGGTGATGATACCAGTTACGAAGCTACTGCCCAACAAGAGGTTATCACAACATCGACTAACGATTCTAACTACTATAAAAATTACTTTGCAGAAAATTCTGCCGAAGTTGATGCTATACAAGAGGAGTCGGAAATTTTCACGAATATCGATTCTTACGAAAGCGATTATACAGAACAACCTATAGATGCCCTAGAACAAGAAACAGCCTATGCCGGTTGGGGACAAACCAATAGTACCGTAACCATTAACTATGTAGATAATGGTTGGTATGGTTATAATGACCCTTGGTTCTATTCTGGATTTGCTTTTGGCTCTTACGGTTGGTATAGACCTTGGCGTTATAATTATGGTTATGGTTGGAATTATAATTGGGGGTATACGGGCTATTATGGCTACGGATTCTATCAGCCTTGGAGTTATGGTTATGGACATGGTTATTATGGATGGAACAATAGATTCCCTAGAAATTCTAGATATGCTTTTAATAATACAAGACGAAACTCTTTACTTTATAATACGACTTTAAGCAGAAGTTATAACAACAGTCTTAGTAGAAGCAGCCGTTCAGCGGTATCTACAAGAAATAACTATTCTACGCGACGCTTATCTACGACTAATAGATATAACCGAACTACAAGATCTAACAATTACTCTACGAGAAACACCACAAGATCCTCTAGAAACACTACGGTAACACGACCAACGCGAAGTATAAGGAGTTCTTCAACGACACGTACAACAACACGGTCTACAACACCTACAAGGTCTTCAAGTGCAACCTCTAGGTCTAGCTCTAGCAGTTCACGATCTTCTAGTACAGCGCGTTCTTCAAGTTCTCGTTCTAGCAGTGGTAGTTCTTCTAGTAGCAGACGCGGTAGAGGATAAACAACTTACGTTACAACTTATAAAACACAGATTATGAAAAAGTTACTTATGCTAGGCATAGGCTTAATAAGCACGTCCTATATTGTAGCCCAAGATATTACGGATGCCGTGCGCTATTCTATGGATAATATCCAAGGTACAGCTCGCTTCAGAGCAATGAGTGGTGCGTTTGGTGCTCTTGGTGGAGATTTATCAAGCATTAATATTAACCCTGCAAGTTCTGCCGTATTTACTTCAAGCAAGGCTTCTGTTTCGCTTGGCGCTTTTAGCAAACAGCAAGATGTAGGCTATTATAATGGTCTTACTTCTTCATCAGATACTAATCTTGATCTTAATCAACTTGGTGCAGCCTTCGTATTTAAAAATACGAATCCGAATTCGGGTTGGAGAAAATTCTCTTTAGGTTTTGCTTATGACCGTTCTGCGGACTACGATAACGATTGGGTATCACAAGGCGTTAACCCCGACCAAACTATTGGAGATTTCTTTTTAAACAATGCACAAGGTTTAAGGCTTGACGAAATTTCAGCCTTTCCAGGAGAATCTTTTACTGATGCTTATGCTGAAATAGGCTCTATCTTCGGAACCCGTAATCAACAAGCGTTCTTAGGATACGAAGGGTATATTATTGACCCCGTTGAAGATACTGATAACAATACAGCTTACGAATCTAACATCAGTGGTGGTGATTATAACCAACGCTACATGTATGCTAGTAGCGGATATAACGGGAAGCTTGGATTTAACTTTGCTACAAGCTATAATAATAGAGTGTTTTTAGGTTTAAATCTGAATTCGCATTTTATCAATTACGAACGTTCTACATTCTTAAGTGAATCTAATTCTAATACGAGTGCATCAGTACGTCAGGTGAATTTTGAAAACAATTTACTAACTACAGGAAGTGGCTTTTCATTTCAACTTGGTGGTATTGCTAAGATCACAGAAGCCTTTAGAGTTGGTTTAGCTTACAACTCCCCTACTTGGTATAGAATTTCTGATGAAACAACGCAATATCTTGCAACCACACGTGTTGAAGAAGGCGCTAGTTTTAATCAAGTGGTTAGTCCTAATATTGTGAATATCTACGAAGAATATAAATTACAAACACCAGGTAAAGTCACAGGGAGTTTAGCTTATGTTTTTGGAAAAACAGGCTTAATCAGTTTTGATTACGCCGTTAAAGATTATAGCAATGCTAAATTTAAACCTAGTTCCGACGTTCTATTTTCTAGTTTAAATACAGAAATCAACAATACCTTAGATTCTTCTGTCTCATATAATTTAGGTGGCGAATACCGTTATGGAGCATTAAGTTTTAGAGCCGGATATCATTTTGAAGAAAGCCCTTATAAAAATGACAATTTCTATGGCGATCTTGATGGCTACTCTTTAGGGCTTGGATATAATTTTGGCAATTTTAATTTAGATATTGCCTTTAGCCAATCGGAACGCGATTACAATTATCAACTCTATAGCACAGGACTAACGGATGCGGCTCAAATTGCGTCTAAAAATTCTGATTTTATTTTGACATTAGGATTTAATCTCTAGATTAAATTTTACAACATATATAAAAGACCTAAGGCCATGCTTTAGGTCTTTTTTTATACCGCACCGTTACACAAATATAATACTGCGCATTCTCGTAAGGCATCACACTAGTAATCCTAATAGACATTAATCTAAAACTAGATCTCCCTCATATTAGAAAAACCATTGTCTCTAACCTAGCTGCAAGAAGCTAAATTATAAAGGACTCCTTACAGAGATGCCGATTCCCTTAGAGTACTCCTATATATACATGGATTAGATTTAGATAATAGCGTTGCTGCTTAAACAAAAAAAAGCCTGAACATTAGTAATGTTCAGGCTTTATAACTATTTGTAATTCTCCTTATCGTTTCAAGGTAAAATGTGCTTTAAATTCTTTGCGTTGTCCGGTACTTGGTTCATCGTACTCTATTGTAAACCAGTAGCCATCGCTTGGCA
>NZ_QPJO01000004.1 GCF_003337305.1 Winogradskyella arenosi
GAGCCATTTTCTTTTATACGCTGTTTTTTCTTTAGCTCTATCTCTTTTGCTAATGTTTTGGGTAATGACTTTTTTGACATATCGACGCCTGTAATGAGTTCCATATCAGCGATAATGTCTTGTTGGAAGTCTTTTTGAAACTCAAGTTCTTCAATCTTTTCCTTGAGTTTTTTAATTTCATCATTTTTACTCATACCAGTATTTTGTTGTACTAAGGTACTATATTTTCTAATCCAATAGGAAATAGTTGTTCTAGGAACATCGTATTTTTTGGAAGCAAAGTTTCTGGATACTTGACCGTTTAAGATTTGGTCAACGACGAATAATTTTGTTTCTAAGGTTACTTTTTGGTAGGTTTTTTTTCGCCAGTGTTCATTTTGTGTTTTCATAAGTGACTATAATTAAAGGTTTAATTTTTAGTCAACCTATTTCAGGAAAATTCATGGTTTAAATGATGTAATTGAGCGTCGTCTTTTAGCTCAAGATAAACTCTTGCACTGATTTGCGCTATAGGCTGTATTAAAAAATCGAGATGAGACAGCGCTGAATCGGATTGCGAAACAGCTTCAATTTCAGTTTTAAAATGTTCTAATTCTTCATCTGTAGGTTGGTATTTTACATCAATCACTTCATTCAACGGTTTTGGAACTAAAGGCAATCCATCTAATGAAAACGGAACAATTTTTAAGCCTTGGGCTTGGGTTTTGTAATATACCGTTTCAAAAGTACTCGGGTCTATCACCTTAAAATTTCCGAAGTTATTTATGGTGAGATAACGCATCACATCAATCATTGCTAAACCAAAACCTCGAATCCCTACGGTCATTTCCATCTCGTTTTTAAGCGTCTCCAATTGCGTAATCGGGTAGGAGGTGTCAAAAAGTTGTGGTGTATGATGCTTAGCAACGTGAGATGTCCAGGATTGTAATTGGTCGGATAAGACCGTAGACTGATGCCCTACAGTAAGCACAAGTGCATCGCAAACCCATTGTTGATCGTGGCCGATAATTTCTAAACGTTCGTCCTTCGGCTTAAGATCTATAATTTCTTCGTTATAACTCTCAAAGGTTTTTAGATTTTCTAATGCTTTTGCAATAGACGTGTAACGCGCATTTAAATAATGTCCTATTTTTTGGCGTGGAGGAAACGTATCAGGCGCATAAACCCCTTGATTATAATTACTCCACTCGTGATACGATGGGAATTCAGGAATTGTACAACCCGCATAAGAGATCGCTTGGCGTTGTTCAATACCCACCAAGGCACGCTCAGTAATGTTAATCCAGTTAGAATCGGGTTGCGACATATCCCAAACCGTACCTGTTCCCGGACAATGGGTGGCATCAAAAATATGCAAACCGATTTCAAGTTGTTGTTTACTGAGCTCTAAAAGCAGTCGCTCTAAAGCATAGAGCCCTCGAGGCCCCATTCCTATGATTGCAAGTTGTTTCATACGCTTTAAAATTAACAAAAAAACCACCTCGTTAAAGGTGGTTTTCTATATATAAATTATTAAGTTTAGAATTGGTATCTAATTCCTAAAGCGATATCAAAATCTAGATCATTTCTATAATCGCCAAATCCAAGTTCTGGTCTAAAATCTAAAGATAATAATAAAGGAAAATCAAAGCTGTATTCTAGTCCAACATCACCTGCAGCAAAAACAAAGGTCTCATTGTTATCACCATTATCTTCATAAGACCCTAAACCACCACCGGCACCCGCGTACCAGTTAAATCCACCGTCAAGATTCCAAACCCATTGGTATAAACCAGCTAATTTAAAACCATCATAATCATCGGCGCTTCTCCATCCTAAATCAACTTCTAAACGGTTGTTCCCCCCTAAAGCACGTTGGTAAGAGACCTCAGTTCCAAATCCATCACCAGCACCTAAACGTAGACCAATAGCGTTATCAGCGATTTCTTGAGCGCTAGAAGCTCCAATAAATCCAATTGTAAATAATCCTAATAAAAATAATTTCTTCATAATAGTTTTAAGTTTATATTCATAATTTTAGCATCTTGAAATATGCTAACCTTCATAAGGCCAAAATTAATTCTTAAAAGGCGCTTTAGCCATTTTTTTAAGATAAAATTATAACTCCTTTCAATCGAATATTAACGCTAATGAAAAGTAAAACCCTTCAAGCTCTCAAAAATTTACAAGCTAAATTAAAAGGAGAGCTCTCTTTCAGCACTTTAACAAAAGCCCTTTACGCTACAGATGCTTCAGTCTATCGAAAGCTACCTTTAGCCGTGGCTTTACCTAAAGATGAAACGGATCTAAAATTATTGATTGAGTTTGCAAATACCCATAACACCTCATTAATTCCACGAACGGCGGGAACCTCTTTAGCCGGGCAATGTGTAGGCGAGGGGATTGTTGTGGATGTTTCTAAATATTTTAGAAATATTATTGCGATAGATAAGGGCGCCAAAACCGTAACCGTACAGCCTGGAGTGGTTAGAGATGAACTTAATCTTTACCTAAAACCTTTCGGCTTATTTTTTGGCCCCAACACCTCGACCTCAAATCGCTGTATGATTGGAGGTATGGTAGGGAACAACTCATCCGGAACCACATCTATTCAATATGGAGTTACTCGCGATAAAGTCCGAAGTCTAAAAACCATCTTAAGCGATGGGAGCGAAGCCGAATTTGGCAGCTTAACTAAAGCCAATTTTCAAGAGAAACTAAAAT
This sequence comes from Winogradskyella arenosi, assembly GCF_003337305.1. Lineage (GTDB taxonomy): Bacteria > Bacteroidota > Bacteroidia > Flavobacteriales > Flavobacteriaceae > Winogradskyella > Winogradskyella arenosi. Next base: position 2,704 of record NZ_QPJO01000004.1, read on the forward strand.
TAAACAACTTAGAAAGTCATATTTACAAAACTATTTATGACACCTTAGCGCCTGAACCTGTTCAGCAGCAAATAAAAAAGGAATTTCCAAAACCTGAAATCCACAGAAGAAACACCGGCTATGCCATAGATGCTTTAATCGATAGCGAGATATTCTCAGCTTCTGACCGTTCCTTTAATATGTGTCAACTGCTTTGTGGAAGTGAAGGAACCTTGGCTTTTACCACGGAGATCACTTTACAGTTAGATCTCTTGCCTCCTGAAAAAAGTGCCATCATTGCCTTACATTTTGATAGTATTGCCAACTGTTTAAAATCTGTGGAAACCGTAATGCACCATAATCTCCACACCTGCGAGATGATGGACGCCACCATTCTTAATCTTACCAAACACAATAAAACTCAACAAGAAAACCGGACTTTTGTTGAAGGCGATCCTGAGGCCATACTTATGTGCGAATTAAAAGCCGAAACAGAAGCGCTTTTAACCCAAGACATCACCTTGTTTCTAAGTGCTATAAAACCTTTGAATTTAGCTTATGCCATGCCTGTTTTAACAGGTGAAGCTATAGATAAAGCCATGGAACTCCGAAAGGCTGGTTTAGGGCTTTTAGGAAATATTATTGGCGACAAAAAAGCGGTGGCCTGTATAGAAGATACAGCGGTAACCCTAGAAGATTTAGAAACCTATATTAATGAGTTTACCGCCCTTATGGCGTCTTACAACCAAAATGCGGTGTATTATGCCCATGCCGGTGCTGGAGAATTGCATTTACGACCTATACTCGATTTAAAACAAGCTTCTGATGTTCAGTTATTTCGGAAAATTACCACCGATGTAGCGCATTTGGTTAAAAAATACCAAGGCTCTATGTCTGGAGAACATGGAGACGGTATAGTGCGGGCAGAATTTATCCCGTTAATGATCGGTGATGAGAACTACAACCTATTAAAACAAATAAAAAGTGCTTTCGATCCTGAAAACATCTTTAATCCTGGGAAAATTGTAGATGCTTATCCTATGGATGAAAATTTACGCTACACCCCAGATCGCGAAACGCCAGAGATTGAAACGCTCATGGATTTTACGGAATCTCAAGGTATTTTGCGTGCAGCAGAAAAATGCAACGGTTCTGGGGATTGTAGAAAATTACCAGACTTTGGTGGCGTGATGTGTCCAAGTTATCGCGCCACGAGGAATGAAAAAGACACCACAAGAGGACGTGCCAATGCCTTACGGGAAGTTTTAACGAATTCTGAAAAGTCTAACCGATTTAATCACGAAGAATTAAAGGATGTTTTTGACCTCTGCCTAAGTTGTAAAGCGTGTAAAAGCGAATGCCCAAGTAGTGTAGATATCGCCACATTAAAAGCAGAATTTCAATACCAATACCAGAAGGAAAATGGGGTGCCGTTACGGACTAAATTGTTCGCCTATAATAATCAAATGAATGCCATAGCGAGTCATGTTCCTAAACTGACTAACTTTATGTTTTCGAACAAAATAACAAGTACATTCATTAAGAAAATTGGAGGTATCGCTCCGAATCGAAGCTTGCCTTTAGTTTCAACTAAAAGTTTAAGCAAACACTACAAAAAATCTAACAACAAGTTAGTTAATAAAAATTACATTAAAGAAGTTTTTTTATTTAATGATGAATTTACCAATCATTTAGATACTGAAATTGGCGTCGATGCCTTAACGCTTTTAAAGGCCTTAAATTATAAAGTCACAATGATTTCTCACTCAGAATCAGGTCGTGCTATGCTTTCTAAAGGCCTTGTGAAAGACGCAAAAAATAAAGCCAATACCAATGTATCTATTTTTAAATCGCTCATCTCAGTAGACCGCCCTTTATTAGGTATAGAACCGTCAGCGCTATTAACTTTTAAGGACGAATATTTAAAACTCGCCGATGATAAAGCTGCTGCAAAATCCATTGCGGAGCACACCTTTCTTATTGAAGAATTTATACAACAAGAAATCGCTTTAGGACATATAACGTCCGCACAATTTACCAAAGCCCCTAAAACCATAAAGTTTCATGGACATTGTCATCAAAAGGCTCTTGCCAATCAAAAATCGAGTTTTGATATTTTAAACCTTCCAGAGCATTATAAAGTGACCATTATTCCTAGCGGATGTTGTGGTATGGCGGGAAGTTTCGGGTACGAAAAGGAGCATTATGATATCAGCATGCAAATAGGGGAGCAAACCTTATTTCCTGCGGTTCGTAAAGCAGCAGAAACGACTTTAATTTCAGCAAACGGAACCAGTTGCAGGCACCAAATTAAGGATGGTACCGGACGTGTGGCAAAACACCCCATCACCATTTTAAGAGAAGCTTTACTTTGATTTTTTGGTTTTGGGCTGCTCTACAATGGTTATGGCCGCAATAAGATCTTGGTTGTTCATTTCTTTAATATCATCATCGCCAAAAAAAGGGGAGAGCTTATCGTTGTTATAACTGTAAATTTTCCAGCGTTTAAATTGATATTCTAAAGCCGTAAAGTTTTCAACCCAATCCCCAGAGTTTAAATAGGTGGTTTGCCCATATTTATTCTCCTTAATCAGCATTTTAGGTTGGTGAATATGGCCACAAACCACATAATCATAGCCATTTTGTATGGCTAAATCACTGGCTACCTCTTCAAAATCATTAATATACTTCACCGCACCTTTGACTCCGTTTTTTATCTTTTTAGACAGGGAGTAACGCTCTTTTCCAAGCTTTTCTAAACACCAATTAACTAAACCATTCATTATAATTAAAAAGTCATATCCCCAACCACCGAGTTTAGCGAGCCACTTGGCATTTTGAATAGACATATCAAAAACATCACCATGAAAAAACCAAGCTTTCTTACCGTCTAAGTTTAAAACCAACTTATTTACAATAGAAATATTTCCAATTTCAGTATCAGCAAATTTGCGCAACATCTCATCATGGTTTCCGGTTATGTAAACCACATTTACGCCGTTAGCTGCAAAATCCATAATTTTCTTTATAACCTTGAGATGGGACTTTGGGAAATACCGTTTTTTAAATTGCCAAATGTCTATAATATCACCATTTAAAATAAGCGTCTTGGGCTCAATGCTATTTAAATATGTGAGAAGCTGTTTCGCTTGGCATCCAAAGGTTCCTAAATGCACGTCTGATATCACCGCTATTTCAACTTTTCGTTTTAAATTCACAATGTTTGGTTTGAGTGTGTTACAAAGAACTATAATTAAGTTTGTTTTTCTAAAGGCAAGCAATTAATTAACTATCAGAGAATTGTTATCATTTTGTTACGAAAACAGGCCAATTAAAAAAAGACCTTAACATTGAAATAACACCGTAAAAAGGCGACTTCTATTTTTGTTTCTGTCTTAGAAGATTTACATTAGCGTAAAATTTTAATTTAATGGCAGGAAATTCATTCGGAAAGCTATTCAAACTCACCACATTTGGGGAGTCTCATGGCGCAGCAATAGGTGGTGTAATAGACGGTTGTCCAGCAGGAATAGAACTTGATTTTGAAGCAATTCAGAATGAGTTAAACCGTCGTAAACCCGGACAGTCTAAAATAGTTACCCAACGTAAGGAACCCGATACGGTAGAGTTTTATTCGGGAATTTTTGAAGGTGTCACTACCGGAACACCAATTGGGTTCGTAATTCATAACACCAATCAGAAATCTAAAGACTACTCGCATATTAAAGACGTTTACCGTCCGAGTCATGCCGATTATACTTATGACAAGAAGTATGGTGTAAGAGACTATAGAGGAGGAGGGCGTAGCTCTGCGCGTGAAACCGCTTCTAGAGTTGTCGCTGGTGCTATTGCCAAACAGTTTATAAGTACAATTGATATCAATGCTTTTACTTCTTCAGTAGGGGATATTTTTATAGATAAACCTTATCAAGATTTAGATTTTGACCTTATAGAATCTAATGCTATCCGTTGTCCAGACGAAGCGACAGCTGCTAAAATGATTTCTAAAATTGAAGCCATTAAAAAGCAAGGCGATACCATTGGTGGTACCATTACCTGTGTGATTAAAAATGTACCCGTAGGTCTTGGAGAGCCTGTTTTTGATAAATTACATGCCGAACTCGGTAAAGCGATGCTATCCATAAATGCAGTAAAAGGATTTGAATATGGAAGTGGATTTTGTGGGGCTAAAATGACCGGAAGCGACCACAATGATCTTTTTAATAGCGACGGTACTACACAAACCAATTTATCAGGTGGTATACAGGGAGGCATTAGCAACGGTATGGACATTTACTTTAGAGTGGCGTTTAAGCCTGTAGCTACAGTTATACAGAAACAGGAAGCATTAAATAGTCAAGGGGAACTTGTAGAAATGCAAGGTAAAGGTCGACACGATCCTTGTGTTGTTCCTAGAGCAGTGCCTATTGTAGAGGCTATGGCAGCCATGGTTATTGCCGATCAAATCTTGTTGCGTAGACAAGAGTCTCGCGATTGGTAGTTAACCCCTAAACCTAATTATAATTGTGAGTAATACCATATATAACGATTGCCACAACAACCCTTAAAAATGAAACAATTCCTGTTTAAAAAGGAATATAGCGTATGAAAAAATTGGCATTACACTGGAAGATTATTATCGGAATGGTTCTTGGAATCCTTTGGGCATTACTATCAAGCACCATGGGATGGAGTGCATTTACCATTAATTGGATAGACCCCTTCGGTACTATTTTTATTAATCTTTTAAAGTTAATCGCTGTTCCGCTCGTTTTATTTTCAATTATAGGTGGTGTCGCTAATATTGGAGATCCTAAAAGCTTAGGTCGTATGGGTGGTAAAACCTTAGGGATTTACTTGCTAACCACAATTATGGCTATTTCCTTAGGATTGGTTTTGGTTAATGTTTTTAAGCCTGGAAAGCTTATTGATGAACAAAGCCGAATAGACAACCGTATTAGCTATGAGATTTGGGCCGACAGTGAAGGTCATGAAATTAAAGACGGTATCAACTACCTTCAAAAACCTGAATTCTTTGAACGCGCTCAGGAAATTTCAGAATTATCCAAAAGCCAGCTTAAAGAGGCTTCCGTAGCCGATAAGATGGAAACCGTAAAATCTCGTAAAGAAACCACGCCACTACAGCCTTTAATTGATATTGTACCAAGCAACTTTTTTCATTCCTTATCAAATAATGGATTAATGCTGCAAATTATATTTTTCGCCATCTTCTTTGGCGTTTGTCTATTATTTATCCCGACCGAGCAATCGCTTCCTGTTTTAAACTTAGTGAACGGGGTTAATGAAGTTTTCCTTAAAATGGTAGATATCGTTATGCAAGGAGCACCGTTTTTTGTTTTTGCTTTGTTAGCAGGTGTTGTAAGTAAAATGGCCGGTGATGATATCGGTAAAGTTGTAGAAATCTTTAAAGGGTTAAGTTGGTACTCACTAACCGTTTTATTAGGCTTATTACTAATGATATTTGTAATCTATCCCTTAATTCTAAAACTCTTTGTTAAAAAAGTTCCTTACAAAGGCTTCTTTAAAGCTATGAGTCCTGCGCAGACTTTAGCTTTTTCAACATCGAGTAGTGCGGCTACACTTCCTGTAACCATGGAGTGTGTTGAAGAGAATTTAGGCGTCAATAAAAAAATTAGCAGTTTTGTGCTTCCTATTGGAGCCACTGTAAATATGGATGGAACGAGCTTATACCAAGCTGTTGCTGTGATCTTTTTAGCTCAAATGCACATGATTGATCTTACCATTGGGCAACAAGTTACCGTGGTACTGACCGCTACTTTAGCTTCTGTAGGATCTGCAGCCGTACCAAGTGCCGGACTCGTTATGCTTATTATTGTATTGAGTTCTGTAGGTTTAAATCCGGCTTGGATTGCCATCATCTTTCCTGTAGATCGTATTTTAGATATGTTTAGAACGGTGGTTAACGTCACAGGTGATGCTACCGTATGTTCTATAATTGCCGATGGTGAAGACATGCTGGATTATCACGATCAAAGCAATCCTACCGAAACTTTTGACTTAGATTCTTAGAGAACAATCTTTATGGTTTCAAATTATTTTTTAACTTTAAGAAAAATAATAAAATCGAGCTTTAGCTTGAACCAGAAAGATTAGTGGAAGTTAATGTAATGTCATCAGAAGGATCTACCTACAATAATAAAGTGTATAAAAACAAAATAAAAGTAGAGGAGAAGGTTATAAGCATTGTAGCGCATAAAGTATTTGACAGGCTTCAGACTTTTGACAGATGCACACGTTTACATAAAACGATAGAAAATGCCTAATTCCATGTTGCCATTAGTACAAACTCATGTAAGTGTTGATTGGCTTTATGCCAACAGCAACTTAGAGCAGCTTGTGGTTCTAGACGCGACCATTAACAAAGTGGTTAGCTCGTCTTCTGTACGTATACCCAAAGCGCGATTTTTTGATATTAAACAAAAATTCAGCACCGTTTCTGCGCCATTTCCAAGCACCTTACCGTCTAAAGACCAATTTGAAAAGGAAGCCCAATTATTAGGCCTTAATAAGGATGCTGTCATTGTTGTTTATGACGACAAGGGGATTTACTCGAGCGCACGCGTATGGTGGCTTTTTAAAGTCTTTGGCTTTCAAAATGTCGCTGTTTTAGATGGCGGTTTACCCGAATGGAGAGTACAGAACTTCCCTTTAGAGCATTATCAAGAGGAAACCTATCCCTTAGGAAATTTTGAAGCCGATTTCAAGTCTGAGCTTATGACCGATTTTAAAGGCATCCAGGCGTTTCAAAATCAACCGGAAGCCCTAATTATCGACGCGCGCTCTGAAGACCGATTTCATTGTCGGGTAGATGAACCACGCGAAGGACTTCGCCGAGGGACTATCCCTTCATCTAAAAACCTACCTTATACTATATTATTAAATGGTTATAAGTTAAAACCTAAAGCAGAACTTCAAGAAATCTTTGCTACTTTAGTAGACACACAATCCGTGTTAGTGTTTAGCTGTGGCTCAGGCATTACCGCCTGTATTGTCGCCTTAGCGGCCACAATTTGTAATTATAAAAATTTAGTGGTCTATGATGGCTCATGGACCGAATATGGAAGTTTAACATCATAATAAAAAATGAACAGAATAGATTGGACTAGAGACGAGCTCGTCGCTTACATTTTACTTTTCGCTGCAAATGCTGATTTTAAAGAATCAGAAGAAGAACGTCAATTAATTATCTCTAAAGTGGATCCAGCCTCATTTAAAGAAATTCATGAGGAATTTGAAGCGGATAATGACTACCAAGGTCTAAAAAAAATAACCGCCAGTTTAGAGCAACACTTATACACGAAAGAAGATATCGACCTTCTTTTAGAGGATATCAAAGCCCTGTTTTTTGCTGATGGCGATTTTGATATCACGGAACAAAACATGCTACGTTGCTTAGAACGTTTATTTAAAACACTATGATGTAAAAGCTTTCTTTTGCTGAAATTACCTCTAAAACTATAGTGTAGTTCTTTTTCATGCCGTTTTGGATGTTTGTAGTTTCACATTAAAGACAGGGATTTATGTGCCTTATATTTGCCCGCAATACACAGCGGGCATCAGTTTAGAAAAGCGCTTTGAAACCTTATTCTGAAGAGGATTCGAAAAAATCGTAATCCAAGAGCGACCATACAAATGAAAATCTCAACTTTCTCTTAAAAGGGTTGAAGTCATTACTACCACAAACCATTGACCTCCATAACCTTAAATAGGTTTCGCGGCTCAATTTTCCCTTTTAGGAGCTTTTAAAAGGTTCTAGGTCGATGATTTTTGAACTTGAAAACTGCATATCATAATTATCATCAGTTTCAACGACTATTTTATACACTCAAGATAAGGGGCTCTACATTTGTCCTTAAGAATAGTATGCTATTAACCACTATTATTTATATTTTGAGTTTAAGTTTGAAATAAAAAAGCCCTTTTCAAAATTGAAAGGGCTTTTTTTTATTCATTGGTTAACAAGGCTTTTAATCTATAAATTTAGACTGAAGCTCTGGTGTTGGAATCATACAAGACGCTTTCTTACCATACCAGCTGTAACGATTCTTAGCAATATAATCGTACACTAGATTTCTTATAAATGCGGGAATCACTAAAAATATAGCCCCAATAGCGATTGGAAACCCAAGTTTCTTAGCGATTCTTAAGGCCGCTGTAGACTTATAGTACAACTTATCCTTAAGTGGATTATAAAGTAGTATGGAGTCCGTTTCTTCCGTATCTATATGAAACTTGTCTATGATTTGTTGTCCTATCGCACTCTCTAAAGGAGCAAACATAAAGAGGTCCTTTTTATCGTGCTTTATAACAAATAACACACTGGAATTGCAAAGGTTGCAAACCCCATCAAAAAGAACGAGTTGTTTGTTTTTAGGAAGATTTGTCATAGACTTAAAATTCAAATTAACGGTTCAACTTACTTTTTCATGGCCTCAACCAATTCTAACTGATCAAGACTTACATTAGTGGTAAACATTCCGTAATTCACATTAGCCTTACCTTTTTCAATACTATCAATGGTCCCAACCGCACGGCCATCTTGCAACCTCACACGATCATGAACTCTTAATATTGGTTTCGGTTTTTCGGTTTTAACCGCTTTCTTTTTGGCCTCTTTTTTCTTTTTACGAATAATCTCTACTTTTTTCTCCGCTTCGGCTTTAACTTGTTTCTCTTTATGCTTTTCAGCACGTTTTTGTTTCGCTGATACTTTCTTTCGTTTTGAATTTTCAATTTGAACCAATCGGAATAACTCCGCCATTAAGGCTTTCTTATTCTTGTTTTCAAAATACTTATCAGAAATATCGTCAATCTTTTGACCTAAGTAAATTAAGCGCTGATTAGAATCGTAAAGCTCTTGAAAACTCTCTAGCTTCTTCTGAACCTTCGCATTGACTTCCTCGAGCTTATCGGCTTCAGAAATCTTTTTCTTTTCATTTTCCTTTAAGGAACGTTCGGTACGTTCTAGCTTACTTCGTTCTTTTTGAAGTTTGGCAATCGTTGCATCAAACCGGACTTTACCACGCTCAATTTTCTTCTTAGATTTATTAATTAAACTATAAGGAATTCCGTTTTTCTGAGCCACTTCAAAAGTAAAAGAACTTCCTGCCTGTCCAACGACAAGCTTATACATAGGTTCTAATGTTTTTTCATTGAAAAGCATATTCGCATTCTGAATATGTGGCAATTCATTAGCTAATAATTTTAAGTTGGAGTAGTGGGTAGTAATAATACCATAAGCTTCACGCTCATAAAAAACTTCTAAAAAGGTCTCGGCTAAGGCGCCTCCTAATTCGGGATCACTTCCTGTTCCAAATTCATCAATTAAAAACAAGGTTTCACTATTACACTTCTTTAAGAAATAGTTCATCTGCTTTAAGCGGTAACTATAGGTACTCAGATGATTTTCAATCGACTGGTTATCCCCAATATCACTTAAAATCCTATCGAACAAACACACATAACTACGCTCATGAACCGGGATTAACATTCCACTCTGAAGCATGGTTTGTAATAAACCTACGGTTTTTAGTGTAATACTTTTTCCACCTGCATTAGGACCCGAGATCACAATAATACGACTGTCTTTTTCTAAACCAATTGTTTGTGGAAAGGTTTTTTCACCCTTTTCTTTATTATTTAAATAGAGGAGTGGATGATAGGCATCGCGCAAATGCATACGACGATCAGGGGAGAATTGAGGTAGGATAGCATTCATACGCTCTGCATATTTTGCTTTTGCAGCAATGACATCCATCTGAGTTAAAAACTCTTGATAATCCTTTAAAAGTGGTAAGAACTCCCGAATATAATTCGTTAATTCCTTCAAGATTTTTATAACTTCTTCCTTCTCTTCGTATTCTAAATTATTAAGTTCTCTTGTATGCTGAAGGGTGGTTTCAGGTTCAATATAAACGATACTTCCCGTTTTACTACCCCCCATAATAGAACCCCGAACTTTTCTACGATACATCGCTTTTACAGCCAGAACACGTTTATTATCCACTACGGATTCTCGGATATCGTCTAAATAATCGAGTTGTTGATAGGTGTGTAATGCCGAAGCAAAACTACTATTGATTTTGCCTTTAAGGGCGTTAATAGAACGTCTTAAGTCCGCCAAAGGTGGCGAAGCATCATCCTTTATATCACCAAAGCGATCTATAACCGCATTAACCTGATCTATAATTTGTGTTTGTACCGGAATGTGCTGTGAAAATTCCTGTAATTTCGGATAATACTCTTTAAATTTTTCTAAAAACTTTAAAATTGAATTGACCGTCAACGACATACTCACTAGCTTCTGAAGGCTAGATACCTCGAGGAAGGTATTTTCAATTTTAAGCAGCTTTAATTCTTTGGCAATCGTTTCAAAACCATGATTAGGGATTCTATTATCATTTTCAAAAGATGATAGAAATTCATTCACATAGGTCAACGCTTCTTTTAGAGGCGCTTCCGCTTTAAAAGGTAAAATGTCTAAAACCGCTTCTTTACCTAAAGCCGTAAGGGCATGTTCACTAATTTGATCTAAAACGGTAAAGAATTCAAGATCCTTTAAGGTTTTTTCATGAATGTTAATCATGTATAATTTTTAATATTAGAACTACAAAGTTAAACTATTAATATGGCATTATAAATAAGAGGCTACAGCAAGTACAATTAAGGTTACTAGCGTAAGAATCCCAAATAAAGGCATGATAAATTTTAGCCATTTACTGTAGTTGATTTTGGCAACGGCTAGCGATGCTAGTATTAATCCGGTAGGGTTGACTAAATAAAATAAACCTAATCCGTATTGATACGTATTCACTACAATTTCTCGTCCTATCCCAACGGTATCTGCCAATGGGGCCATAATTGGCATGGTTAAAACGGCCATACCAGAAGAACTTGGTATAAAAAATGAAAGTCCAGAATAGATTATGGTTAAGGTACTAGAGAAAACGCCTTTATTCATTCCTGTGGTAAGATCACTCGCATAATACAACAAGGTATCACTAATAAGACCATCAGTCATTAAGACCGTCACCCCTCTAGCAATCCCAATAATAAGTGCCACTCCAAGAAGATCACTCGCGCCACTAACGAAGGTTTCAATAAATTCTGTTTCACTGATTTTAATAACAAATCCTATAATGATAGCCGCTATTAAAAACACGGTAGTCATTTCTACAAACCACCAATCGAGCATAGATACCCCGATAATCATTAAAATAAAAGCGCCTGTAAATAAGGCAAGGGCTAATTTTAACCTCCAGTTAAATTTTATATGAGAACTGTCCTTTAAACTGAATAGCGCTTCTATCTGTTCTTTTTGATCATAGATAAGAGATTTCGTAGGGTCTTTTTTTACGCGATTCGCATACCGAATAATATAACCTATGGTAATGCTTAAACATAAGACGAGCATAAATACTCTACCATATAATCCTGTTGTCCAATTTATACCCGCAGCGTCACTAGCAATAATGGTTGAAAACGGATTAATTGTAGAACACATAGTCCCAATTGCCGAACCTAAAAAGATACAGGCGACACCCACAATAGCATCATATTTAGCGGCTAAAAATACTGGGATAAGAATAGGGAAGAAGGCAATGGTTTCTTCTGCAAATCCAAAGGTTGTTCCCCCTAAAGCCACAAGCGTGGTCACCAATACAATAAGTAAAGCCTCTCTACCACGTAAAGCTTTAGCCAATTGCGCAATAGCGGCATCAAAAGCACCAGATTTGTTGAGAATACCAATTAATCCCCCAATAATTAACACGAGGAAAATAATATCTGCCGCTTCAATAATACCTTTAATCGGTGATTTTACAAAATCTAAAAAGCCTTGAGGCTGAGCTTCAAGTTTATGATATGTCCCAGGGATATTAATAGGCTTATAAATATCGCCATTGGTGAATTTTTCAACAGGAATTTTAATATTTAAAGTCTCTAAAGTCCCTTGCGAGGCTTCTAAAGTTGTTTCTTCGTCTAAACTTAATCGTGTAAATTTGTCCGTGGAAGCATCATAGCTTAACGTATCATATTTTCCTGCGGGAATAAACCAAGTTAATAGGGTTACCAAACCTGCGATAATAAAGAGTATGGTTTGTGCAGAAGGAAATTTAAGCGTTTTCATTTTATAAGATTTTGCCTCCAAAGATAAGACTAATAGCCCTTAATTTCTTTTTAAAAATGATTGAAAATTTAGATGAAAGTTGGAGAGAACTTCTACAGGAAGAGTTTGAAAAACCTTACTTTAAAACATTAACGGACTTTGTAAAAAGTGCTTATGCTAAAGAATTGTGTTTTCCTGAGGTCACTTCAATTTTTAACGCCTTTAACCACTGTAAATTAGACCAACTCAAAGTGGTTATAATTGGCCAAGACCCGTATCATGATGTTGGGCAGGCCAATGGGTTGAGCTTTTCAGTAAATGATGGTATAAAACACCCACCATCCTTAGTTAATATTTTTAAAGAAATTGAACAAGACCTAAAACTTCCGTACCCCAAACATGGTAATTTAACCCCATGGGCTCACCAAGGTGTATTATTGCTCAATGCAACGTTAACGGTAAAAGCACACCAAGCGGGTAGTCACCAAAAACAAGGTTGGGAACAATTTACAGATGCGGTAATAAAAAAGATAAGTGCTAAAAAATCTAAGGTGGTTTTTCTTTTATGGGGTGGTTATGCTAAAAAGAAAAAGAAACTCATTGATACCAATAAGCATTTTGTTTTAGAGAGCGGACATCCTTCGCCTTTAAGTGCCAATAGGGGGTATTGGTTTGGAAATAAACACTTCAGTAAGACTAACTCCCTGTTGCAGCAAGTTGGGGACGCTTCAATTGATTGGAAACTAAAGTAGGTTCCTGCTCAACCTCTTTTAAAGCTTTCCGCTTCTCCGAGACCGTTTTAGTGGTTTTATTACAGCTAAAGATTAACAATAGAAAGTTGAGCACCACTAAAGAAGATAAAATTAATGTAATAGTGAGAATCATATTGATTTGAACGTGTTTGATTGATGGTTCTGTTAATAAATTTAACAAATGTAACCATTTTTTTCAAAATCTAAAATAAAAACCCCATAATCAGCATGATTCTAAATAAAAACATATCAGCAACTTAGGGTTTGTTTCAAAAATAAAACAAACCCATCTAATTAAGTAATCAAATTCTTAAAATAAATTTAAATTTCATGAATTAATTCAGAATATGGCACTTTTTCAGAAATAATATTTAAATCGAAAAGTTGATCCTGTACATGACTTAAAGTGTCTTCACTCATCACATCTTGCGACCATTCGGTAAGTGACAACCATTCTTGAACATCGTCTAATTCTTGCTCGTAACGATTTGCAATCGTTTTATCAATACTAGGAATAGATTTAAAATCTGAGGTGGTATTATTAATAATCTCTAAGATTGTTTTTAAATCTTCCGGATGCTCATCAATAAATTCTTGTCTTACAGCAATCACAAAACAAGGCCAAGGGGAGGGGCAATTGTCAATTCTTCTAAAAACACCATTATCTACTAAAGGTTTTGTGGTAAATTTCTCCCACATAAAATAATCAGCCTCTTCATCCGTTAATCCTTTTATAGCACCGTCAAGATTTTTTATGACTTCAAAATTTAAGTCCTCTTTTAAATCCCAAGCATGATTCTTGGCATTGATATAAGCCATAAGATGCGATCCCGAACCATAACGACTAATGGCAGCACGCGTTCCTTTTATGTCTTCAACGGATTTAAATTTTGAATCTGCAGCCACATGAATCCCCCAAATTAAAGGCGTTTCTACAAAGGTCTGCACAATTTTAGACGGATTCCCTTCAATAATATCTTTTACAATACCTTCGGTTAAAATCACCGCCATATCAATTTCACCAGAACGCAAAGCTTTGGTCATTGCGCCAGTTCCTCCTGGGTAATCCTTCCACCTTAGGTTAATGTTTTTATCTTTATATTCCCCATTTTTCAGGGTTAAATACCATGCTAAGTTAAAGTGTTCCGGTACTCCACCGATGTTTACTTTATTCATATTTTGCTGAACTTAATTCAGTGATGTTTCTTAAGAAGGGCAAGAGGTTATTGATGCGATCTCTTAAATAGTAACAATACGCTCTAAAGCGTAAGAAATTAAATGATCAACTGTTTTTTTAGGGTCTACACTAAAATCACCATTCGCTCTATTGGCTATAATAGCGTTTAGAGATAGGGCTTCATGACCTAAAAGTTTAGATAAACCATAGATTACAGAGGTCTCCATTTCAAAATTAGTAATTCTATATGTTTTGAAAGCAAAGTTATCTAATTTAGAGTTGAGTAGGGGGTCTTTAAGCGGTAAACGCAATACACGACCTTGAGGTCCGTAAAATCCACCAGCTGTTCCCGTCATCCCCTTATACATATCAGGACCTTCAAAATGTTTCTCTAAGGTTTTACTGTTATTAATAACAATAGGTCTTGCTTTATTTTTGTCCCATGCTGTGTGAGCCATAAACGCCTCTTCAACCTCAGGATTAGAAATACTGTCTATTTGGTAGAAGTGCAGCATTCCGTTAATATCTAAACCGTGTGTGCTTATCAAGAACGCATCCACAGGAATATCGCTTTGCAAGGATCCTGAGGTTCCTATTCTTATAATATTAAGACTAGTTAACTGTTCTTTAGGTTGTCTTGTTTCTAAATCAATATTAACTAGAGCATCGAGTTCATTAAGGACAATATCTATATTATCTGGACCAATTCCTGTAGAAATCACTGTGAGGCGCTTACCCTGATAGTATCCTGTCTGGGTTTTAAATTCGCGTTTTTGTGTAGAAAATTCAACACTATCAAAATGTTTGGTAATTTTCTCTACACGATCTTGATCCCCTACAAATATGATGGTATCTGAGATATGTTCTGGTTTTAAATTAAGATGGTACACACTACCATCAGGATTTAAAATAAGTTCTGAGTTTTTAATTGGCATTAAATATCGTTTTAATAAGTCGGTTTTTATCTTCGCTAAACTGATATTCTAAACGATTTACACCGCCGTAAATCATATCATTATTTATTTCTTTAGCAAAGTTATGTTGTTGAAGCAAAGCCATATGTCCTTTTCTGTTCAGTACAATTTGGTCTTCCGTAAGGGTGTAAAATAGTGCTAATGCCTCTATTTTTAAATTTAACTGCATATCGCTATAACCATAATAGCCCTGGTAATTTAAACAGTAACCTAAAAGGTGATTTTTAGACTTTATGGTATGGTCTTTAATGAGCTTAAGAATATTGTATTCTATATTACCTAAACCACTTTTTTGATGCGGAAAGCGCTCTAAATGGGCTTTTAAGCAATTGCTCATGTATTTAAAGTTCGACTCCTCTACAATATAAGGCTTAAAAATATTATGATCTTTACCACAGTAGGTACGCCATAAGGCTATAGCCATATCTATATCTTTTTGAGTTAAACGCACTTTGTTTTTGTAGTGTGTTTTAAGTTGCTCTGGACTCAACTCTGTTAAGCCCTTTAAACTTTTTTCGCCTTTTACACGTCCACTACAAATAAGATAGAGTGGCTTATCTATTTCTTTTTGATGAATAAGGTTTATGACTCCTATTAGGTTAATATGACAATATAAATCGTAGTCAAACCAAAGATTAATTTCAGAATACTGGGAGACATCATCTAATTTAGAAAGCTCTTTTCGCAATTCTAACTTATCCACTTCCACATGGTAGTATTTCTTTAAAAATGCAACCCTGAGCTCTAAAAATTCATCAGAATCTATTTTAGCAATCGTTGGTCCTTCACCTAACATCTCTTGCCAAGTGAGCATATCATCTTTAAAATCGAGTTCTTTTAAATAATCGGTAAGATGATTCCCATTGGTAATATGCAAACATTGTTTTTCCATAATCAGCCTCCTACGCGCTTTACGTTAAAGCCTTTGTCTTTAAGTAGTGTCATTATTCTGTCGCGGTAATCTCCTTGAATAATGATTTTATCATCCTTAAAACTTCCACCAACACTCAGTGCCGTTTTAAGTTCTTTGGCTAATTTCTTAAAATCTTCAGTAGCTCCTGTATAACCTTCTAGAATGGTAATAGGTTTACCTTTTCGCTTTTCGTATTTGCAGATTATGGGGTCGTCTTGCAACCATAAATTAGAGTCCGTTTTTGCCGTCTCCTCAGTAGGGTCTGGCGTGTGGTCTGGAAAAAGGTTTTTAAGTTGATCTTGTAAATCCATAAATTAAGTTTAAACTTTAATTCAAAATATAAGCCTCTGTGAAGTGAGATCACAACAGAGGCTTTACAATGTACTAAAATTATTTTTTAATCAATCCTAATTCTATCAAACGCTCATTTAAAAACTCACCAGCGGTAATATCTTCAAATTGCTTAGGATGCTCATCATCAATACAGCTTTCTAAAACATCAAGTTTCATTTCGCTAATAGGGTGCATAAAAAATGGAATTGAATAACGCGACGTCCCCCAAAGTTCTCTTGGCGGATTAATAACACGGTGTATTGTAGATTTCAATTTGTTGTTAGAGTGGCGCGATAACATATCGCCAACATTAATCATTAATTCATCGGGCTCTGCTATAGCGTCAATCCACTCACCATCATGTCGTTGCACTTGTAAACCACGGCCTTGAGCGCCCATTAACAAAGTAATCAAATTAATATCTCCATGAGCCGCTGCTCGTACCGCATTTTTAGGCTCTTCGTGAATTGGTGGATAGTGAATAGGTCTTAAAATAGAATTCCCATTATGAATATAATTATCAAAATAAGTCTCTTCTAAATTAAGGTATAACGCTAAGGCACGTAAAACATACTTTGCCGTCTTTTCTAGCATTTGGTAGGTTTGTTTACCAACTTTATTAAATTCCGGCAGTTCTTTAACCTCTACATTTTCGGGATATTGTTTGCGACGTTCTTCATCATCTTCTACATATTGACCAAAATGCCAAAACTCTTTTAAATCGCCTTCTTTCTTTCCTTTAGCACTTTCTTTTCCAAAAGAAACATAACCACGTTGCCCTCCAATACCTGGAATCTCATAGCCTTCCTTTACATCTAAAGGTAAATCGAAAAAATTCTTTACTTCTGAATATAAATTATCAACCAAAGAATCATCTAAAAAATGTCCTTTTAAAGCTACAAAACCTATGTCTTCGTATGCTTTTCCTATATCATTAATAAATTTTTGTTTTCGCTTAGGATCTTCAGAGATGAAATCCTTTAAATCTACACTAGGTATTCTATCCATGGGATAATTATTTATTTTTTATCAATATACAAATGTAATAATAATAGTGGTACAAAATGCCATATGCGTTTCGAGACTATTTAAAGCCTAATTTTAATTATTGCAGCAATTTTAATTACATTTGAAAGACAACTCAATCCTATTTTATGGCTTCCATTTCAGAAAGTAACATTGCGTATAACAAAAAAGATTTAGACGATAAGACCTTATTAAAACTCTACTATAATATGCTTAAACCGCGCCTTATAGAAGAAAAAATGCTTATTCTATTACGGCAAGGTAAAATTTCTAAATGGTTTTCTGGGATAGGGCAAGAAGCCATTTCTGTTGGCGTTACTATGGCGCTAAAACCAACAGAATACATTTTGCCAATGCATAGAAATCTAGGAGTTTTTACAACCCGCAAAATTCCTTTGCATCGTCTATTCTGTCAATGGCAAGGCAAGTTAAGTGGTTTTACTAAAGGTAGAGATCGCTCTTTTCACTTTGGAACACAAGACTACAAAATAGTGGGAATGATCTCTCATTTAGGTCCTCAAATGGGAGTTGCAGATGGGATTGCCTTAGGGAATTTACTGAAGAAAAACAACCAGGTTACCGCCGTATTTACTGGAGAAGGAGGGACTAGTGAAGGGGATTTTCACGAAGCCCTAAATGTCGCCTCCGTATGGCAACTCCCTGTAATATTTTGTATTGAAAACAATGGCTACGGATTATCCACACCAACCGAGCAACAGTACCGTTGCGAGAATCTTGCCGACCGCGGTAAAGGTTATGGCATAGACGCTTATGTTATAGACGGAAATAACATTTTAGAGGTTTACACAAAAGTTAAGGAATTAGCCGAAAGCCTTAGAAAACACCCACGACCTGTTTTAATTGAATTTAAAACTTTTAGACGAAGAGGACATGAAGAGGCTAGTGGTACCAAGTATGTTCCTGAAGCCAAAATGAAAGCTTGGGAAGCTAAAGACCCTATAGATAATTTTAAAAATTTTCTACATACAGAAGGAATTCTCACTCCTGAGATTGAAGCGCAATTTGAGGCCGAAATAAAGTTTGAAATCACATCTGCATTAACTTCTGCTTATGCTGAATCCAGTATTACACCTAATGAAAGTAATGAATTAAATGATGTTTACAAAGGATCTATATATAAAGACATTAAACCGAATACAAAATTAAAAGAACTACGTTTTGTAGATGCCATTTCTGAAGGCCTAAAACAATCCATGGAGCAACACAACGATCTTGTTATTATGGGGCAAGATATTGCCGAGTATGGCGGTGTTTTTAAAATTACGGATGGCTTTGTTGAAGCCTTCGGAACGGACCGTGTGCGCAACACGCCCATTTGCGAATCGGCCATCGTAGAGACCGCTATGGGCTTATCCATTTCAGGCTTTAAATCTGTAGTTGAAATGCAGTTTTCAGATTTTGTAACTTCGGGTTTTAACCCAATTGTAAATTATTTAGCAAAATCGCATTACCGCTGGGCACAATCTGCCGATGTCGTTATAAGAATGCCTTGTGGTGCGGGTGTTGCCGCAGGCCCCTTTCATTCACAAACGAATGAAGCATGGTTTACTAAAACACCAGGACTAAAAGTAGTCTATCCCGCCTTTCCTTTTGACGCCAAAGGCTTATTAGCTACCGCTGTAAACGATCCTAATCCGGTACTATTCTTTGAGCACAAGGCCTTATACCGAAGTATTCGCCAGGACGTGCCTACTGATTACTACACTTTACCTTTTGGTAAAGCTTCGATTTTAAAAGAAGGCGAATCCGTTTCTATTATAAGCTACGGAGCCGGGGTACATTGGGCCTTAGAAACTTTAGAAAAACACCCCAATATTTCTGCAGATCTTATTGACTTAAGAACCTTACAACCTTTAGATTCTAATACCATTATAGCCTCGGTAAAAAAAACCGGACGTGCCATAATCTTACAAGAAGATTCCTTATTTGGTGGTATAGCTAGTGATCTCTCAGCCTTACTCATGGAAACTTGTTTTGAATATTTGGATGCTCCTGTAAAACGCATCGGAAGCTTAGAAACCCCTATTCCGTTCGCAAGCCAGCTAGAAGACCAATATTTAGGAAAACGAAAATTTGAAAAAACCCTCATTTCCCTATTAGCCTACTAATGGATTCATAGACGATAAACTTATTTTAGTAGACAAATACACGTATTAGGTATAAAATATTAATAAATCATTAAGATTTCTTTTATTTTAGTGCGTTAAAATTTAACCCTTTATTCTCAATGCGGTAACACTAGTGGCCATTCAGCCCCTAAATGACCACCAAAATTGAGAATGATATTTCATTTATTAACTTTTAAACTTTACTACCCCTTATGAAATTAAAATTACTATTAGCATGTTTAATCTCCTCTTACCTAGGCATAGCACAGGTTATTCCAGAAGCTATTAAACCACCTAGTTGGACCACAAATACAACAACAGATCTTGAAGCTTATGCTTTACCGGCTATTGATTTAAAAAAGCTTCAATTGGAAGATGAGATTAATGACAAAGACAAATCTATTCCTTGGCGTTTTGGTAGCGATATTTATGTAGACCATAATTTTAATGACGTAGGAGAGTGGACAACCTTAAAAAATGGAGATCGCATTTGGAGAATGGCCTATAGCTCAGAAGGGGCTTATTCTTTAAACTTTATGTTCGATGTCTTTAAGATTCCTGAAGGAGCGAAGTTATACGTTTATAACGATGCAAAAACAGACCTATTAAGACCTTTTACAGCACATAACAACAATGACGAAGAAGTTTTAGGAACCTGGCTAGTGCAAGGTGATAAAGCTTGGGTTGAATACTACCAACCTGCAAATGTCACGGGAGAAGCAAAACTGACTATCGGATCTGTAGTACATGGTTACCGTACCGCACAGATGTACGAAAAGGCTTTTGGCCAATCAGGAGCTTGTAATTACGATGTAGATTGTGACATTACGCCAGCAAATGATCCTTTTAGTATTAATACGGTAAAAGAAAATGTAAAGAAAGCTGCAGGAATGTTGGTGACAGGCGGTAGTGGATTTTGTTCTGGCACCTTAGTTAACAACACAAATAATGATGGTACGCCATATTTCTTAACAGCAAATCACTGTAGTGGTGGCGAAGGGAGTTGGGCCTTTAGATTTAATTGGAGAAGTCCAAGCACCTCTTGCGGAACGTTCACTAGTAGTGTTAACGGAACATACAACCAAACTGTAAGTGGTGCTGTATTAAGAGCAAATAGCTCTCAATCGGATATGGAATTGGTTGAAATTACAGATACGAGCTTTTTTGAGAGCAACACCGATCTTGTTTGGGCAGGATGGAATAATTCTACAACACAAACACCACAAGTAAACTTTGGTATCCATCATCCAAGTGGTGATATTCAGAAAGTGAGCAGAGATGATGATGGCGCTACAAGAAACTCAACATCATTTAATAACAATCCAAATACTCAGGTTTGGCTTATTAGTGATTGGGATTTAGGGGTTACCGAAGGTGGTTCCTCAGGATCAGGATTATTTAATGAAACAGGTCACTTAATAGGAATGCTCTCTGGAGGTTCTGCAGCTTGCTCAGGAACAACAGATAACGGCGGTTTCGATATCTATGGTCGTTTTGGTGTGGCTTGGGATTATGGAAGTACGTCTTCAACGCGACTTAAAGATTGGTTAGATCCTTCTAATTCAGGTACCGAAATTTTAGACCAATACCCATCGTTAACATCTTATGCACTTGATGCTCATGTAAACCTCGGAGATAATACCAATTCTATTCTTTGTGATGGTGATTATACACCAAACGTTATCCTTGTAAACGAAGGAACTTCAACACTTACATCAGCAACAGTAATCTATACTTTAGATTCAGGATCAAGTACAACAGTAAACTGGACAGGAAGTTTAGGAGCAGGAGAAAGTACCGTTGTGGCTACACCAACCTATTCAAATTTAAGCGCAGGAGCACATTCATTTAGCCTTACGGTTTCAAACCCTAATGGCAGTGCCGATGAAAACACTTCTAACAATGCTTTTGTATTTAACTTTACTAAGGCGGCAACTTATGCCACCACAACCTTAATTTTGGATCTTACAACAGACAATTATGGTTACGAAACATCATGGGAGCTTGTAAATAGTGCCGGTACAGTAGTGAGCAGTGGCCCAATCTTTGATTACTCAGATGATACAACGTACCAAGAAACCTTAACGATCACCGAGTTTAATGATTGTTATACCTTTATTATTTATGATGAATTTTCTGATGGAATTTGCTGCGATTACGGATCAGGCTCTTACAGTTTATCTGATGAAAATGGAAATCTTATTGTGTCTGGAGCATCTTTTTCTGCTTCTGAAGAGACTACATTTAATGTTGAAGCCCCTTTGAGTGTTAACGACTTTAATTTAGATCAGTTTGTAAGCGTGTACCCTAATCCAACTAACGATAAGTTGAACATTGATCTTAAGCAATTAAGTGAGGACGTCGATTACCAACTATTTAATACTTTAGGGCAACGTATAAAATCAGGACGTTTCACTTCTAACGGAACACATACCTTAAACTTTGCACCATATCAGAGCGGTATGTACTTTATACAACTCTCAACACGTACAGGGACCACAACTCAAAAAATTGTGAAGAAATAGAAATTATTTATTTTTATTATTAATTCAAATAGTCCGTTTCTAGCTTTAGAAACGGACTGTTTTTTTATACAAGACGCTCGTTATAGAATTCTTCTTGCGTCAATAGTCTTAGCTAGAGTTATCCATTCCTCTTCACTAAACCCTAGTTCTTAGAGAATGGTTATATTTATACATATGAAGATTCATCAACGTTTTGTATGTATTAGTGTCATACTCCTCTTATCCTGCGGAAAAAGCAAACCAGCACCCTGTGTTTTAAAGAAGTTTGAAGTCACAGCCTCCGCCTACAACTCCTTAGCTTACCAAACAAGTTCTAACCCGAGTATTACGGCTTTTGGCGATAGCTTATACCCAGGACTACGCTATATTGCGGTGTCTCGAGATTTAATAGATTCAGGCTTGGTTCATAATACAAAAGTTAAACTCCAAGGATTTGACAGCCTATATACCGTTAAAGATAAAATGAATAAGCGTTGGCAAAAACGTATTGACATCTATATGGGTAAGGATATTAAAAAAGCGAAAGCTTGGGGACGACAGCAACTCACTATTGAATATTGCATCCCCTTAACCGATAGTGTAATTACTCAGAACGCTTTACGGCAATTTCCGAAACCTTAAACGGGTAGGCCTCTTGTACCGATTTTAATTCTACTTTAGTTAATTGATAAGGCTGCTTACCATACATATTTTCAGCATAACGTGTTCTTAAATATAGATAAGCTTTTGTAATCTCATCTTGCAAAGCCACAACATAATCGTAGGTACTTAAGGCATCATAACGTAATGAAATCACCGCTTTAGTAGGATGATCAGATGAGGTCTTAGCGCCAACACCTACACAATACGAGCAACGGTCTACACCATTATTATCAATAAAGGCCACAAGTTTAGTTTTTACCTCATCCAACTCATATATTTCACCGGCAATCATAATCTCATGATTCCTATTTAAATGAATGGGAAGTAAATTACGGTCGGCTATTATAGTGGTACAGTCAACACCCTCACAAACCGGTGCCAATTGCCGGTTAATCCCTTTATCTGCGGATATTGTGGTGGCTACTAAAAAGAAAATGAGTAACAAAAAAGCAATGTCTGCCATAGAACCTGCATTGACCGTTGCAGGAAGTCTTCGAAATGATTTCATAATGTATCAGTTTAAATGTTAAGACATTGTTAATTCAAAAACAGTACCAATCTCTTGAAAATCTTCTTAAAAATTCATTCCATAAACCTTAACAAAGTGGTATTTTTGCGAAATTAACCCTTAGTTAACGATTATAATTTATGTCATTAGAAAACGAAACCATATCACAAAATGTTCAAGAAAAAAGTCTTTATGATTATCAGACAAGGGACTTAAATCGCATTTTTGAGGTTATGCAAGAGGAGTCTAATGATTTTAACCTCCTTTATCAATTGCCTACCGGAGGTGGAAAGACCGTTATTTTTTCTGAAATTGTAAGACGTTATGCGGCTCAACATCAGAAGAAAGTTGTCATTCTAACCCACCGTATTGAACTTTGTAAGCAAACCTCTAATGTACTTTCTGGGTTTAATGTAAAAAACAAAGTCATTAATAGTAAGGTAAAAACACTACCAGACCAAGATGAATACGAGTGTTTTGTAGCTATGGTAGAAACGCTTAACAACCGTTTATCTGATAATGAATTTGAACTCAAAAACGTTGGTCTTGTTATTATTGACGAAGCCCATTACAATAGTTTTAGAAAACTGTTTAAGTTTTTTGAAAATTGCTTTATTCTTGGTGTTACAGCCACCCCTTTAAGTAGTAACATAAAACTCCCTATGAAGGACAATTACAAGAAACTTATTGTTGGGGATGATATTGCAACCTTAATTAAGAATGGATTTTTGGCTCAAGCTGAAGTCACCAATTACGACGTAGGCTTAACCTCTTTAAAAATTGGAATAAATGGAGACTACACGGTAAAGTCTTCAGAAGCGCTGTACACTAACAGCTTAATGCAGTCCAAATTATTAGTGGCTTATGAGGAAATGGCTAAGGGGAAAAAGACCTTAATATTTAATAACGGAATTTCCACTTCAAAAGAAGTGTATCATACGTTTAAGAAAGCAGGGTATAACGTTCGTCATTTAGATAATACAGCCGCTAAACAAGAGCGTAAAGAAATTTTAAAATGGTTTAAACACACCTCAGATGCAGTCTTATCTTCTGTCAGTATTCTTACCACTGGCTTTGATGAACCTTCCGTGGAGACCATTATACTGAATAGAGCAACACGATCGCTAACCTTATATTTTCAAATGATTGGTCGCGGTAGTCGTATTTTTGAAGATCGCAAAACGTTTCAAGTGATCGATTTAGGAAATAACGAAGCCCGTTTTGGCCCTTGGGATCAACCTGTAGATTGGCAACATATCTTTAAACATCCGGATTATTACTTAGAAAATATTATTGATGATGATTTATTAGAGCGCGATTTTGTCTATAAAATGCCCGAGCGTTTAAAGGTAAAGTTTAAGAAGTCTTATGATTTAAATTTCGACGTTAAAGCCGAATATAAAAAGGTAATGAATGAAGGCAAAAAATCCTTTACTGTTATTGAACGTTCCATCGCACAACATTCTAAAATGTGTATAGAAAATAGTGAAGATGTCTATGATGCTAGAGAATTGATTAAGGAGCTTCAAGATGAAATTGCATTTCGTATCAAACAATACTGCTACTGCATAATGAACAGTACACAAAACTATAAAGACTGGTTGTTTGATGAATACAACAGGAAGCTGAGAATTAGTTTTAATGGTAAGTTTTAACTTTTTTTTGTAAGGATTTCTAATTTTTAGCGTTTATTTTGATATAAAGAAGGAATAGGTATACTATTTGTGTACATAGCTTAAGAAGATCTAGAACCTAATTTTATAATATTGAAAACACTCCAAATTATATTAGTCTTGCTCTGCACGTGGTGCAGCACATCGGTTTTTGCTCAAATTAAAGACAAACAGACCAAGTCAATCCATATTCCTGCTGAAGTCTCTAAAAAGGAAAAAGATTCCGCTTTAGCCAAAGTTAAGGTGGAACCCATTTTAAAAAATGACAAGGAAAAATCTAGTGGGAGTGACGTTAATGAAAAGAAATTTGTAATTCGGGAAACCGAGCGCCCATTTTCTATGACCGAAGATGATGGCTTAAAAAGCCCTGGTGAGATTTTTGAAAAACGCTGGACTAAAGAAGCTGTAAAAGGTGGAATTATACGAACCATGTCCGACCAATTTTTAGGCGAACACCGTGTGGATACCAAATTTGTAAACATTGTTTGTAGAGATCACCAATATCCAGATGGTGACCGTGTTCAGATTTTAATTAATGGCAATATTGTAAAACACAACCTCTTACTAACCGGGAGTTACCGACGTGTAGAAGTCAATTTAGCCGATGGTCGTAATACCGTAGATATTGTCGCATTAAATCAAGGGGATTCCGGACCAAACACTGCCGAATTTGTGGTTTATGATGATAAAGGAAATGTTATTTCTTCTAAAGAGTGGAATCTCTTAACAGGGGTTAAGGCGACTATTATTTTTAATAATGAAAAAGTCCCTATTACTGAAAAAACAGCAAGTACAAGTTCTACATCTCACAACTAATTGGCTTAATGTCCGCAGGCTGCATTGTTTCTAAAGTATAATTTCCAATACGCACTCGCACTAATCTTAAAGTGGGTAAACCAATTTTGGCCGTCATTTTTCGTACCTGTCTAAATTTCCCTTCTGTAATAGTAATGGTTAACCAAGAGGTTTTACCATGACGTTCATCGCGCACAAACCGATCCACAATATGAGAAGTGTCTTCCAATATGGCCGCCTTACACGTTTTTGTTCTGTACTGTTTTCCTTCAACCGAAATATCGACACCTTGTTCTAAGGCCAAAATACCTTCAGGCGTGATCTCCCCATCGACCATAACGTGGTATTCCTTTTCGATATGCTGACTTGTAATATGGTGACTAAATTTCCCATCCGTAGTTAAGAGCAGAAGGCCTTCAGATTTTTCATCCAATCGTCCTACCGCCATGGTTTGCTCAGGAAATTCTCCGAGCTCACTTAAAAGTTTTTTAGAGCGTCGTTTGTTCTGGTGATTAATAAACTGACTTAAATAACCGTATGGTTTGTAAATTTTAAAATAGGAGTGTTGTTGCATCGTTTACCAAAATGTAATAAAACATTTCTCAAAGGTAGCATTATTCCTTTTAAGCCATATTAGCGGTGAGCGCTTATCTTTTATTTGAAGTCCTATAATCTCTTGAGCGGTGTCGTAGTCTAACCAATCTACATTATCATGGGGGTTGACTAACCAATCTAACTTTCTAGGAATATAAAGCTTAAAACCACGAAACAAATTGAAGTCAGCAAAAGGAATATAAAATCCTGAAATACATTCAGAATTTAAAACGCCGGTTTCTATAGGTTTCATTCCGTATGGAAGAAATAACTGCGCCTGAAAACAAAGCCGTTGCTTTATAGCACTAACCTCAATACCCAAACTGCTTAGTTGCACCTGGGTTTCTTCCTTATAAAGTAATGGAAACTGTTTGGTTTTCAGTTTATCTAATTTATAGGAAAGCCGATCGTTTCTATTAGGACCAATCCAATACTCTAGGGGATTATCGTACGTATTTAAACGGTCGTACAAATAAAATTTATAAACCGCCTCTAAATGAATCGGCTGGTTATTTTCATAATAAAGTGCATCGAGTTCTCCGATGGTTTGTTTGCCGTTCTGAATTTGCACATTTTCTATGATCCAATTTATAGAGGCCTCTTGTTTCAATTGGTGAAACACAAATTCCTCTACAAGTTTTCCTAAACGATGTTGCGTAAACACAACAATATCGGGAATAGGCTTTAACTTGGAAGGAAGTGTAATTGCACTTATGGGATCTAAAAACTGAGTAGTAAATAAAGCAGGCGTATTAATGCAGCCTCTAAATTGTAATTCGGTGTGTTTTTTCATAACACACTAAAAGTACTCTTATTTTAAACAAAATTCTCGTCCTCTGTAGATTTATCGATATCAGGTGCTTTGGAATGCATTGTTTTTTCTAGGCCCGCACTGTCAATATCAAAATACCTCAACACATCAGTCACCGTTTTTATATGCTCAGTTTTATCGCCATTAATTATGATGGCTCCTTTAAAAGCTTTGGGGTTTTGCTCTAAAATGGTAACATAATCGTTGGCGTCAAATTCCGAACCTTCTTCAATCCCTTGGATTTCAGAAAAATCTAAAAACTTATTTATTCCTACACCAAGTTCTCTAGCCAATTCTTGCCACTGTGTTGGTGTCGGCATTGAATTGGACAGGTTAATCATCAATATGCCTTTTCCAGAGGCCTTTAAATACCCCTCTAATTGTTTTCCAAAATCAGAATCACTTGCGTATATACAATTAATTTGATCTTTATCTCTACTTATTACTCCCATCGTTTGTTTTTTTTAATACGTTTTCATTTTGTCTTTACGCTTTTCTAATTGGCGTACCAACTCATTTACAGTTTCCGATACAGCATCGTAAAAATTATCGTGTGAAGCTTCAGAAAACAGTCTTGGCCCTGGTGCACTTAATCGTATTCCGCAAGATTTCCCTGTAAGATCACTCGTTGTGTTTTCAGCTTTAAAAAAGACATCGGCTCTAATAACAAAATCGTATCGCGTAAAAATTTTTTCTAATTTTTCTTTAGTGTGAGCCTCTAAACGATCGCTTGACGCTACATCATGATATTCAAATATAATTTCCATAAAATCTTTATTTTTTCGTTTCAGCTAAGATATACAGATGCCTTTGTTTCATTTGACTGAAACGAAAAATTGATTAACGTAATCCCTTATATCTAATATATACCGCAGAGTAGAAACGATTAAAAAAACCAAGATACAAGCCCATAAAAAAACGCAAAAATGTTGTTTTTTTGCGTTTTTATTAGGTTTATACTTTTTATTTTAAGACTACTTTTTTAATACGCTTGAAACCTTTATCGGACTTTAGCTCTACAATATAAACCCCAAAACTAAGATAATGTACCGGAATACTTTGTTCAAATTGATTCGTTTTTAAAGACTGATGACTCACCACGCGTCCATGAATATCATACAATATAAATTGGGTTGGTGCTTCTAAAGGGCCTACAATACTGATAGAACGTTCAGCTTCATTTGCGAAAATAGCAATACCATCTAAATCATGTTCAGGAAGATGCAATACACCGTCTTCAAATCTTAAATAAAAACGACCAATACCTGAGAGGTTTGTTTCTGACGTAAAGGTGTAATCTTGTTCATTTAATAGGGTATAGGTATTATTAAGGCTATCTTCAAGATAAACACTAACACTTTCCGGTAAATCCTGATCAAGAATACTTATCGTAATGTTTTCTCCTTCCGAAGCATGTAACCCTAATGGAATGGTAACATTTGCTAAATCCATTTCTCCTAAAGTCTGAATCATATAGGGGAGGGTCGTGCTATTGTCTACTAAGTGTGAATACAATGAAAAATCGGGCGTATAACCATTATACAAGGCCGCATCGTAACCTGGATCTAGCTGACTAGACGCATTTGCATTAAAATAGAAATCCGTATGAAATTGCGCTTCCGCAGTACTGGCTTTCAATTTTAAAAATCCGATATGCGGATTCGCATCTCTACCCAGCACAAAGTCGTCAGAATTCCCACCCGTTCGCATAGCCGGCGTAAACGTTATTTGTCCGCCGCCAGATTTACTTTTAATAAAAAAGCCTTGCCCTGGCGCCATACTTTGCCCTGTAGTGGCAAGATTCCATACCGTCCATCCGTTAGTTTCATCACCATCATAACCATAAACCGCTTGATAAGAACCTGAATCTAATTGTGTGTTATTTACATTGAAAAACAGATCAAAATCCAAATAAGAAGGGTAGGGGTTTCCTACTAAATTCCACCCATTATAACCCGTACTTGTAGAGCTTATGTTTTGTGTTACTGTGCCGGTTTCCACCGTACCATTAAAACTTAACGTTGTTCCCATAAGCGCATCGTCACTACTATCTCTTGCCGCTCTATAGCCCAATCCTACTTCTAAGGGTGTCGTGGCATAATTACTTGTATCATAAAGGAGATATGCTCCTGCAACCTCATCAAACGGTCCAAATAACTTCTGAGCCGTATTATTTGGGTTTTCATATAAATTCTCATTGTTGTTTATTGAAAATTCTCCAAAAGTTTGATTGTTTACTGGCGGCGCAATAAGATCGTTACCCGTAATACCATTGTAAGCATTTACATGGCGCTTATAATTTATGGTTCCTGTACTTGTACCTTCAACAATAAGACTTGAATATTTATCAGAAATAGAATTTAAAATCACCTCGCCATTAATGGTCAAGTTTCCTGTAATCGTTAGCGCACCTCCTTCGAGAATTTCAACGGTACCAGCACTAGGCACGGTGTAATCAGAATCGATTAACAAGGTTTCATCCACACCAACAATAAGGTCTACACAATTTTCTGGAGCTGTAAAAACGGTTTGAAAACTGTAATAATTCGTTTTATAACCATCTGAAAATTCCGCTTCAACCTCAACATCTTCTCCATTAGCCATGAGTCCTGTTAGCGTAACTGTTTGCGGACTTGATGTTATAGGAAAATCTTGCCCATTGACCACTAAAAATCCCGTTGTAGGCGGATTAGAATAGGTCACCACAAGTTCTTGCGTATAGGTGTTATCATTGGTATTACAAGGTGATTGTTGAGCCCCTACCACTATATTATCAATAATTGTTGGAACATCATAAGGAACAAACTGAAATAACGTTGCTTTCGGCTCGGTATCCACATCATTATAATAGGGATTGTTAGGATTAGCATCGCCCACACCAGAATTCCCTCCACGGCCCCTTAAATGAATACTGAACAAATCATTATTTCCATCACTGTACAATACCACCTTTACAGCTTCAGCTAAAATAGGAGTTTGGGTAGCGCCGCCCCATTCATAAATGCCACCATCTATCCATCCGCCTTGACCTTGATCTAACGTATGCCATGTGCCCGCTCTTAAATAACTTACACGCCACATGGTATTGGGTTGAGGTTGGCTTGAGTAAGCGCCCCCTATAGTCATGTAATTTATAAATTTAGGATTTGGCCATTCTACATGAAGAAAAAAACCATTGGCTTCGTCTACAAGGCCTGCATTATAATTATATGGCCAACCGTATTCTGCATATTGCGAGTACATTTTATAGCCATTAGTCATGGGATCGTAAAGGATTTCTTCTGGCGTTCCTCGTCCTGGGTCTCCTGAACCTACTGAACCGACAACGGTTGCCGAAGGTAAGAGCGCTAAATTGCTCATAGGGTTGGGATTGTTGTCTTCCGTAGTAGGATCATTATCTAATTGGTTGATCCAAGCCTCAATTAAATCCACAGCCGGTTGATCTATGGCCAATTTGGAAAGCGGAGGCATCATAATAGAAGGCGAAACACTATTCATTTTATGGTATAAAATAGACTTAGAAGCATCGCCCGGAAAAATCACTTTTTCATCTGGCGCCACGTTTAACGGTGTTAGTATTCCTGTATTTAAAATCTGTGTGGCCTCTAAACTATTAAAAACTCTTAAATCGAAATCCGTACGGTTATTATGATCTAAGCGATGGCAATAGGCACAATTTAAATCTAAGTAAGACCTAGCTTTTTCATCTATAGATGCCAAGGGATCATCAATAGCGGTGTTAGTGGTAATATATTCCGTATCCGCATCGGTAATAGATTGATTTAAGAGTCCTAAATGACTCCATGTAACCAATTGATTCCCTATTTGTCCATATACAGGATCATGAGTAGAATAATCGTAATCCGTATTAAGGTATCTGGATTTCAGCCCTAAACTTCCTTTATTGGCGTCATTATGGCAAGTGCCACATTCTGAATTTGAAGGAAAATGCCAGGTTTGAGTTCGTGTTCCTCCAAGGTTATCAGTTGCAATACTCACAGGTTCATTTAGGCTTGTGGTTTGGAGTACAGCATCGAGCTGATCGTCATTCCAATTGTAGGTGAGAAAATACCAATCGCCCAACTGATCTACAATTGAGAAGCGTGTTTCTATTTTTCGGGTTACA
This sequence comes from Winogradskyella arenosi, assembly GCF_003337305.1. Classification (GTDB taxonomy): domain Bacteria; phylum Bacteroidota; class Bacteroidia; order Flavobacteriales; family Flavobacteriaceae; genus Winogradskyella; species Winogradskyella arenosi. The sequence continues at coordinate 33,809 of NZ_QPJO01000004.1, forward strand.
GTAGGATCTGTATCGTCAACTTTTAATTCAAAATGTTTTATAATAACAGTACCTGGTGGAAATTCCCAATCGCTATATTCATCATAATCGACTTGCTCACCACTCCCTGTATGTAATCCACCATCATTATTTGGAACGGCAATCCAGCGTTTTTTTAAGGCGCCATCGGACCAAAATGATTCGTAAAGCTCATAAGGAATAACACCATCAATAACCTCTAAGGTTGAAAGGTTTGAAAACACCCCGACATCGGAAAGTAATTGGGGCATGGGTATATAACCATCATCGACACCTTCAATAAGTTTATAAATCTTTTGATTATTCCCATAACGCAACATGTACAATTCGCCATTATAATCTTCTCCAAATGAAATTACATTACCTAATGTTGAAATTTGCTCGTAAGCTCCGGTAGTAATATCCACAGAAAAAATTTCGTCTCCACCACCATAATCGGCACAAACATAGACCCCATAAAGATCAGGGATTTCAACTCCTCTATAAACAAATCCACCCGCTAAGGCATTCGCGTCGTTACGCGCAAATTCGGTGAGTGGTAATTCATGCGGCATATTATTTAGGAGGTTAACACAAGTCCCGCCATTAGGTCTTAGATCAAAACCTTCATAAAGCGGCCAACCATAATTGGCACCTGAAGTTAAAACATTAACTTCTTCATGATTGTTTAAGCCTACATCACCGATATAAAAATCGCCCGTTACACGATCTTTAGTCATTCGAAAAGGATTCCTTAGACCAATACTGTAATATTCTTCGTAAGTAGAACCATCAGGACTCAGAAACGGATTGTCGTTAGGGATCCAATATTCAATCCCTGAAGATTCGCCGGCATAACCAACGTCTTGTTTCTTTCTAATAGGCTCATGACTTTTGGTAGGATCTTTATCCACATCAATTCGAAGCGCTCCTCCAGATAGATTATCCGTCGTATTTTGTGCTCTTCTCCAAGAGGCCTGATCACCAATAGTGAGATAAAGAAAACCATCATTACCGAATTCTATACCACCTCCATAATGCGTGGTTCCATACATTCTTATATCGATAAGGTTGGTCCGCGATCCTGCTAAAACCGACATCGTCACCGGATCTATTTCAAGACGTTCTAGAATTATGGAATTCCCTTGGTATTCATTATTAGATTCACTAAAATAACAACCTTGCCCTGTATGAGTCCCCGGACGTGGTTCATCTTCACTATTCCAATTTTCTGAGGTATAATAAACAAAGGCAAAATTTTGTGGATTTGTTGCCGAATTAAATTCGGGGTGTAGCGCTAAACCCAAAAATCCACCATCGTGAACCACACCTACATCATCTTTTAAATCAATTAAAAGGTTTTTAGTTGTTGTGGTTTCATCATTTTCAAACCAGTAAATCTCGCCATTGATTTGCGCTAAAATGATACGATTCTCATTTGGAACCGGTTTAAACACAATAGGGGAGTTAAAGCTTAAATTAGAATAAGCAACACGATGACCAATTTTTAAATCTATACTCGCTTGGTTTGGAAAGACTCCATTTAAGTAAGGACTAATAGCGCCGTGATTTTGTACCGGCAAGCCAGGCCCTTGGGCATTAAAATAAGGAAACGCCGCCAGACATAGTAACGAAATTAAGATTACAAAACCGAGTTTAATTGACGATTTTCTCGACTTTAGAATAGCCCACATCTTCCCCAATTCACGCTTGTGAAAAGAATTTTTCATATTGAAGGTATATAATTAATAGCCTTATAAACCTAACCAATAAAAATCACAACCGCACAATTACTTCGACATAAACAAAAATTAACCGTTAAACATAACTTAAACGTAATAAGTCACTTATGAATACAAACTAGTAAACGCAAGCCCACTAATCTTAGCGATAATAACTCTGACTTGTTCCTTTTGTACAGGCACAATTACTTGCGCCTTGTAAGAAATCTAAACCTATAGTAACCATATGCGTCCCGGAGTTATAGGCCGCTAAATCATTCATAGTAACCTGATAAGAATAGGCAAAAAAGAACTGATTAAAAGTAATCCCTGCCATTGGTCCAATATTTAAAGGTTTTAAAAACTGATCGTTAAGGAAACGATAAGAGCCCCCTAAAAAATAGTAATCTCCTTTTCTATTAAACTTTCGGTATTTGAAACTAATATCTGTACTAGAACGCTTATCACTACTGAACATCTGATAAAACACAGAAGGTTCTAATTCTACATCTTTATTCTGCTTACTTTTAATGACCACCCCACTATAAATTTGATAATTTAATAGAAGACTTGGTTCTACATTAATATAATCGTCAATATCTTTCTTTAAAATGTTATTCGCGTTAAAGCTTAAATAGAACGCTTTCCAACGGTATAATAATCCGGCATCAAAATTATTATTAGACTGCCCTTTATCTCCTGTGATATAAGGGTCGATAATTGGGGTATCGTAAGAGGTGTTAAAATCTTCAATAGCGATTCTGAAATTATTGATATTATACGACAGTCCAAATGAAAGAAACTGCTTGGTTTTATAATCTAAAGTAATATGATGCGCAAATGAGAATTTCACCCCTTTTTGACGTGTATTTCCATTTTTATCATTGTAGGCCGAGATTCCTATTCCAGAACGATCCGAAATCCTAAAATCGGCATAAATAGATTGGTTATCTGGAGCGTCTTTAATCCCTACCCACTGCGTTAAACCATTAGCTCTAATTTTTAAGTTGTCACCAATACCCGCATAAGTAGGGGAGATCACAAAATTATTATCTGCTAAATATTGTGTAAACACAGGAAGATTTAACTCTTGTGCAGAACCGTTAGCAACGACTAAAAAAAGAATATATAGGGCTATTTTTTTCATAATGCAATTTTTCTATTGTTGTAAACTGTTATCTGTATAGTGTAAAATGTCCTACAAACTCTTTATCGTTAATAGGGTCGTTCGTTTGAACTACAAACCAATAATCACCGGTAGGTAATTCTCTGCCTTGGTAACGTCCGTCCCAAGCTTCGCCGACATGATAGGTTGCCACTTTACGGCCATAACGGTCAAAAATATCAAAGGTCAGGTTCGGGTAGTTATCGGTACAACCTGGTGCCCAAGTATCGTATTCACCATCATTATTAGGGGTAAACCAATTGGTAATACAAATGTCTTGGAACTCTAACTCAATTTGCGCTGTAGCATAACAACCACTTGCATCTGTAACCGTTACCGTGTAGACCCCAGACTCTGTAATGATATAAGAATTTTCAGAGCCATAATCTTCGCCGTTCATAGTGTATTGGTAATCTCCAGTTCCGCCTGCGGCATAGGCAATAAACTCATTCAACTCCCCTTCCTCTAAACTTAAGGTTACAGGAGCTGCGATTTCTATATCAAAGAATTCTGTCCTTTGTATACAGCCATTAGAGTGCCTAACATCAATATAATGATCCGTCCCTTCAGGGATATTAGTAAACACATTTTCGGGTTGATAAGGACCGCCATCTAAAGCGTAATCAAGTTGAGAAAGGTCTTCGATTGACGCGTCTACAGTAACTGTAACTCGGTTTCCAGGAACGTTATTATCACAAATGCTTTCTATAAACACTTCAGGTAAAATAGTCACTGACTCTGGGAAGGTAATATTCCATTCCGATCTACATCCTTGAGCATCGCGTACAAATACTATATGGTCTCCACCTTCTAAATTGGTAAAATCAAATTCGGTTTGAGAGGCCGACCCAACAGTGAATGGCCCATCATAGTTATCTAGACTCACTTCGTATGGAAGCGTTCCTCCTGAAATATCTACGCTAAACTCACCATTAAGTTCTCCTGTACATACTTCTGGATACAGTGAATTAGGTACAATACTTAAGATTACTGGAGCTGGCTCTGTAATAGTAATATCGAACGTTAAATAACAACCCAATTCATCTTGCACAATAATGGTGTAATCACCAGGTGCTAAGTTTTCAAACGTATTCTGATCAAAAAACTGATTTAATTGTGGTGAAATTGCATATTTAATAACTCCGGTTCCGCCCGTTGCAAGCACTTCAACAGCACCATTATTACTTCCTGCACAACTGACATTACTAATATTTAATGTGGCATCAATTGGATTATCTGGTTCTGTTATACTAATAGATGTTGAAGTTTGCGCACAATCTCCGCTTTCTACAAGCACCACGTAATCTCCAGCATAAAGCTCAGTGAAATATCCAGGACTTGGCTGCGTAGCTGTTACTGTATTCCCTGAGTCGTCTTGTAAGGTATAGATATAATTTCCTAAACCTCCTGTAGCCGTAGCAAGGATAGACCCGTTGTTATCTCCAGAACAATTGATAAATAAATTTGAAGCTTCTAAAGTAACTTCTAGATCTGGTAAAGGATCTACTGTAATTTCATTAGACACATTAGTAACACAACCATTAGCATCTCTTACATAATAGACATATGTTCCATCAGGTACTGAGAAGGTCGTAGAACTTGTAAAGGTTCCTAATATTGGTGTAAACGACGGGTTAGCACTATAAGTATACGCGCCTGTACCTCCTGTTGCACTTAAGGTTAATGTTGACTCCGTTAAACACGTTTGGGTCGTTGTTCTTACCAAGGTAGACACCACTGGGTCTGGTTCTGTAATTTCAATAGTCTCTGAGGTCATTTCACAATTAAAACCATCCGTAATGGTTACCGTATACGTTCCAGGGCCTAAGTTTTCAAATACATTTGAAGTTTGAGGACCTGATACACTTGGTGTCGGTAAGATTGTATTTAAGGTATAGGTGAAATTTGATTCTTGACCACCGCTAACATTTGAAATCGTAATACTCGCATTCCGATCTCCGAAACACGTTAACATCGTAGTACTAGGTGTAAAGGTTGCCGTAATAGGATCTGGAGTTTCTAAAAGAATGGTTTCCGTAAGAATACAACCACCAGCATCTTTTACGGATACCGTATAACTTCCTGCTGAAAGTCCTGTAAACGTTCCATTAGAAGAATAAGGTACGGTAGCAGCGCCACTTAATTCATATTCATAATCACCCCAACCGCCAGTAGCAATAACACTTATAGTTCCTTCACTATCTGTACACGTTACATTAGCCGTTTCAGACACACTAAGATCTAGCGCCTCTAAAGGAGAAGTAATAGTTACTCCATTTGTGGCCTCACAGAATGGTACGTCGGTTTCAGTAATTACGACCGTATAAGTTCCTGCTTCCATTCCAGAGACCAATTCAGGGTTTGTAGCGGTATTGGCATTTACCACACCATTAACAGAAGTACCCGAAGCATCAAATATTTCATAAGTGTAAGCCCCAGAATAATTAGAGACATTCAACTCAAAACTTCCCGAATTATCACCAAAACAAGTTACGCTCGTAGGTGTTAAAGTAAATGTTGGAAGCACAGGAGTTGCCACTGAAACAGAAACGTCATCCGTACATCCCGTTACCGCATCCGTAATCGTAATATCATAAACTCCTGAAGGAACACCTGTAAAAACATTCCCCACCAAGCTTATCGTACTAGAGCTAGGCGTGATGCTATAATTATAGCTTCCTGAGCCACCCGTACCGGTTATCCTAATTTCACCATCATTATCATTACAGGTTGGAAATACGGTAACTTCTGGTGTTAAACTTACTGGTGGTACAATATCTAAACTTACGGTGTTTCCACAGCCATTTACATCATTCACTGTAATACTATGGGTTCCTGAATATAAATTAGATAAGGTAAAAGGAAATGATTGTGTTTGAAAAGCACCGCCATTAATACTTACTGAATACGGAGGAACTCCTACAGCATCTAAAGTCACTGCAATTTCATAAGCACCTTCAGCAACCGTACATTGGTTGGTTAAGGTTGCAGAAACTACAGGCGTCGGATCCATATCTAAAACCTGAACAGGACTCGTTACTACACAACCATAAGCATCCGTTACATGAACATAATAACTTCCCGCATCTGCATAAAACGTACTTGAAGATCCCCAAGCCGTATCGTTAGCAGCAGGAGCTGTAGCTGATGTGGTCATTTGGTATTGGTAAGGTGCCGTACCATTAGAGGCCACAGCACTAATAATTCCTGAATTAGCTTCACAATTAGCATTTTGATCAATAGAAACAGCTAACTCTAAAAGAAATGCCGACTCTGTAATGTTAAATGGAAGCGTTACCACACCACAACCTGCATTAGGTCCTGAAGTTTCTATAATAGACACAAAATAATTTCCATAAGGAAGAGGACCAAGGTTACTTACATCAAAAGTTCCATTTGCAGGAACAGTCCCTGAACCTGAAATCCCAGTGCTATTCAAACTTAAAGAATCGAAAATCTCATAAGTGACATCTACAGCGGTTCCGTAAACACTATTAACCGTAAATGAAACATTACCATCTGCACTTCCTGTACAGGTAATATTATTGGCTGTAACTGCTGAGGTCGTTAATGTTGAATTTGTTGGAATCGCCACTGTTGAAGGTTCATAATAACTACAGTTTGTAGACTGATCGTAAACAATAAACGTATAGACAACCCCTGGTAAAAGTCCTGTAAACGTTGCTGACTCACTCCCTGGAGTATCTTCAGCTAACCAAGTTCCTGTAGGATAATCAAATCCTGGTCCTTCATAAATACTGAAGAAAAACGGACCGGCACTTGTTAGGGTAGATCCTATGCTGACTTCAGCAACACCGCCCGTAGAACAATCTACCGTTGTTATAATATCTATATCTAAATCTGTTGGAGGTGATGCCACTAAAACATCTTGAATTAACACCGAACAGCCATTAGCATCAACCACATTGATTTCATACAGCCCAAAATCCACAACATCAAAATTCACAGAGGTTGTTCCTAAATTATTAAGCTCAGAATTAGAATACCCGTTGGTACCCGTTACAAAATAGTTGTAAGGTCCTGTCCCACCAGTAACGCCATTTACAATTACAGATCCCTGAGACACGCCGCCTGAAGTACAGGTGATATCTACAGTACTATAATCTACGATGATCTGATCTGGCTCATTAATAACCACAGTTTCCGTAGCTGTACAAGACTTAGAATCTGTAACTGTTATGGTATAAGACCCTGCTGTTAAGCTTGTGGTTTGACTCCCGTAATCCGTTCCTGTTGTTTCATTATAAACGTTAATTTCATAAGGTGGTGTCCCTGTTGCGGTATCAATTTCTACATTAATTGATCCGTTACTGTTACCATGACATAAAATAGGTTCTACTTGTGCTACAACACTAAAGTCTGGTAAGGATAGCGGATTTACAGTAAGCACAGACGATTGCGCTGTACAACCATTTGCATCTGTAATTTCAAATTGATACGTTCCTGCATTAGGCGTCGCGTAGGTAAATGTTGTACCTGTACTCCCTAAGTCTGTAAAACTACCACCATCTATAGCTACAGCATACGTGTAAGGCGCGGTTCCACTTAAGGTTCCTGAAAAAAGCGCATCTGGAGTAGCCGTACAATCTAAACCTTCCGTTAATACCACAGCAAGAGTAGGGGTAGGGATAGGGTCAATCGTATAAGTTTCACTATAGGTACAGTCGTTTTCGTCTTTTACTTGGAACGTGTAAGTCCCAGGAGCAAGTCCAGAAAATGAGGCTCCCGTTTGATAAGGCGTTGCCGCCGCTGCCGGCGCAGTTATTTGATATTCTAATATCCCAATTCCACCTATAGTATTCACAATGGTCACTGTAGTTTCGTTTGTTGGACAGGTAATAGGGGTATTATCAAATTCTAAATCTGTTGGCGGATCTAAAGCCTCAACCGTAATAGTTTCCGTAGCAGCACTACAGCCACTCGCATCTTTTACAATAACGGTATAATCCCCTTGTGTTAAATTACTAAACACAGGACCTGATTGGAAATTCACCCCATCAAGACTGTAGGTATATGGTGCATCGCCACCTGTAGCATTGGTTACTGTAATTTCACCTGCTGAAGTACAAGTTAAAGGCGTTGATAATTCTACGGTTCCTACAATAGTAGACCCAGAATCTATAGTTACGGTTTGAAGTGGGGTTTCACACACATCAGGACCCGAAATATATTGAAGCACCACATCGTAGTCTCCTGCAGGTAATCCATTAAATGTATTAGAATTTACAAAAGTGGTTCCACCATCAATACTGTAAGAAATACTATTACCATTAGGGTTAGAAACATCAATGGTTAAGACTCCTGAGTTACTCGCATCTGCACAAGTAATATCTGTAATATCTACTGTGAATTCTGGCGAAGCAATAGCTTCTACAGTAATCGTAACATCCGTACTACAGTTGTTAGCATCTGTAACGGTAATATTAAAAGTCCCTGCAGTACTCACTGAGATTTCTGGAACCGTTTGAAAGTCTGTAGAACTATTTACGAAATAGAAGTAAGGAGGTGTTCCACCTTCAGGGTAAACCGTTATTTCTCCCTCTGTACAATTTAAAGGGCTCGTTAAGGCTACTGTTGCCGTTAGAATTGGGGGTTCTATAATGGTAATCTCTTCAGAATAGGTACAACCATTTTCCGAGGTGATCAGTGCAGTATATGTTCCAGGGTTTAAATTCTGAAATGTGTAATTGTTTTCTACAATAGGCCCAACACTATTTACCACAGTGCTTCCTTGAGATAGCTCGAAAGAATATTGCGGATCTGAATCATTAGCCGCTAAATGGATACTACCTTTATCGCTTTGACAGTAAGGTTGCGTGATAATCGCTGATCCAAAAAAATCACGACCTCTAATTTGAATATCAGGAACTGTAAAAACACAAGGATTAGTTGCAATTCCAGCTTGTCTAATATAAGCTGTATAAAATCCTGGGATAGTTACTTCAAAGATATTACTATCTTGGTAGTTGCTCCCATCTAAACTATATTCATATCCAGAAGGTACCCCATTAACTGTAATACTTCCTGGTGTTAAACAAATAATATCTTCTGCATTAATAGTAGCATCAAGAACATTTTCATAAACATTAAAATAATACTGTACAAAACATCCTCCTGGATAATTAATGGTCAGCCTATATTGTCCGGCCGTATCCGCTAAATAGTTTGAGCCATTAGCCACTTCATTCCAAATACATCCGGGGTCTTCATTAGCACAATCGGCATCGGTAACCGCAGCACAGCTAGTTTCATCAAGTTGTTCCCAAATTACGGATATGGAATTAGAAATATTTGTTTCAATTAATCTATAATCGTTAGCCCCACATAAAAAGATATTAGGTAAAGGCTTACCATCATTAGGACAGATTACCACTTCATCAGCATAAGGAATTACTGGATTTGTGCTGTTGCCGCCAAATAACTCCACATCAAATTCCTGAACAATGGATTGACATGGTGCCACTGCTGTATTAAAAGAATAATAAGTTCCTGTTTCTGTTACGGTAATTGTTTGTGTTGTTCCTATAACAGGGGTGCCTGTTTCACTTGTAGACCATGCATAAGAATCGTAACCATTGGCCGCCGTAAGTTCTACACTGTCGCCACAAAGAACAATTTCTTCTGAAAACGTACAGTTTAAATCAGCTAAAAAGTTGGTGGCTTGTGGTGAAATTAAACAACCTGTGTTACTACTTAAACTTGGATCGTCTGTAATATGGAAAGTCGGATTATAATATCCGTTATAACTCGCAAAGGCTTGATTACTAATGATATTCGTACAAGCATCTATTAAAAGATTACAGGATTCTACGACTTCAACCTCAATACGAATTTCATAAACCGGATCATTTTCTTCAACTAAAGCATCATCAATAGCAAAAATAATCTCTCTTGTCGCTGGATCATAGCTAGATACGGTGACTCCTGGTGGCAATACTAAATCTTCAGGATAATTAAAAATAATATTCACGGGTAAAATATCCCTTATTTGAAAACTTGTTGCATTATCGTTTCCTGTATTCTGAAAACCGATAACATAATTTAAAGAGGATCCTAAACCTACGTAATCATCACCAATATTATTTCCGGCATCATCTTCTACAATTTTTGTTAGTACAATATGAGGTTCTATAATTTCCACAGCAAAGGCGAAGAAATAAGGGAAATAAGTATCCCCACTGGTTTCTAAACGAATTGTTCCTGAAGTGGCATCATTGGCTATAACCGAATTTCCGGGGTTAGGTACAGCAATAGTTCCCGTGTCAAACCCTAAAGTATTGGTGCTATTAGGAACACGATCGTTAACTGGTGTTGCATCTAATTGGGTTACCGAACTATTAAAAAAGTTAGACGCTGGACGGTCTGCTGTAGATAAACTAACGCCATTCAATTTTAAACGGTCTCCTAAAATAGGACTATCACCTTCTAAGGTTGCAAAAGCAAAATTTGCTCTAACTGGAGCAGGAGCAGGGATGGTTCTAAAACCATCAACAGGAATATCGACATTAGGATTTCCTCCAGCAATACTAATGGCACTAAATCCATCAAAACTAGTAATCGATTTCCCAGGTAGGGTAGGGTCTTCATAAACAATAAAAAGCGACCAACCCGCAGATTGCCCAGTACCATTGTAAGGACTATAAGAGGCCGTTCTACCTTCAGCAGAAGATACATTAGCAACGGTATAGGTTCCTAAATCTACCCCCGATCCATAACTGGTTACAATTGAGGTTACATCGGCAAAACAGGCGTATGAAAAACTATCACCACCATCGGTAGAGTTGGTTCCGGCATCATAAATAACCGTTCCTTCAATATCATTATAGTCTCCTACTGGACCTTTAAATTTCACATCTGTTATAGGCGCATCCCCTGGATTTACAGCGCCCCAATACAAGCCGGCATAAATAATACGGTAACAGTTAGGGTTTTCGATATCTAAGTCTGCACTTGATGAACTGAAGGTAGAACTATCGCCATCAATATCAATATAAGTCATGTCTACCAAGTGGTTGTACATGGAATTATTGTTGAAGGCATTATTATCCGGACCTAATATATTGTTACCAATAAGCACAATATCTCCTTTTAAATCTTCATTGAACCGCGGTTGAAAGGGCACATAGTTTTGGGCAAATGATAGTTGTCCGATAAGACATAAGAGAAGCACAATAGCTATTCTAGAAAAAGTAGGTTTTTTCATGATCATTTATTTTAGGTTTTTACCGTTGACTTGGGGCAAAGCTTCCGGTAAGGGTTGGCTTAATTCTAATTAGTTTTCAATTTTTACGATAGACATTTTTCCATTATATGGTCTATTTCCTTTTGCTGATAAAGCGTTGGTTGCACTTCCGATATCCTCAAATTTTTCATAGAAAATATAATATTTACTCGTGTTAACATCGTGGAAGAAATCGACATCGGTTCTTCCTGAGGCCACCACATTCTTTAAAAATTTATTTCTACGATCCGTATCGCTATGCACCGCAATAATAAGGTAATAACCACTCTCAATATTCTCGATGTTTTTTAATATTTTAATGCTATTGCCTTGAAGCTCTCCAAAATCAAAATCCTCTTCTTTTAATGGTGTTTCACTTAAGCTTGTGGTTTCTCTAATGCTTTTTAACATGGCACGATCTTGACTGTAGCGGTCTTTTTCACTGCTATAAGCCGCACGTTTAATACGTCTACGTTTTTCAAATTCAGTAGCCACTTTTATCGCTTCAAGCTTAACATCTAATTGTGCGAGAAGATTATTGGCTTTTAATTGCTCAGACTTTAATCGCTTAATCTCTTTCTTGTAAAAGAGATTAACTTCATCCATAGCAAACTCACTATTCTCACTACGTGTATCGTACAGTTTTGTTAAGGCATCGATATTCTCTTGTCTTTCAGCAATAACCTTATCTAAATCGAATTTAACCGCTTTTAATTTATTGTTTTCAGCGGTTACACTTTTAAAAGCTTTAGGCGCAACGGTTATTCCTTGATCACTTAAATCATTTTCCTTTTTAAGGTCTTTTAAGTCCTGATCTTTGATGTCAATGATGGCACTTAATTGCGCTAATAAATCATTTTGAACTGCCTCAGCGTCGGTCGTTATTTCAGCAAGCTCTTGCATCTGCATACCTAACTGATCTGTCGCTTGCACAGTGTCTACTTCTGGGATTTCAACACCTTCATTTACTACAGTTTGCGCCTCAGCTTCTACAGCGGCTTGCGCTTGTTCTTCCTCTAGTCTTTGGGCTTCTGATTCTGCAGCAGCTTGTGCTTGTTCTTCTGCTAATCGTTTGGCTTCAGCTTCGGCAGCGGCTTGTGCTTGTTCTTCCGCTAAGCGTTTAGCTTCAGCTTCGGCAACGGCTTGTGCTTGTTGTTCCGCTAAGCGTTTGGCTTCAGCTTCAGCAGCGGCTTGTGCCTGTTCTTCTGCTAATCGTTTGGCTTCAGCTTCGGCAACGGCTTGTGCTTGTTGTTCCGCTAAACGTTTGGCTTCAGCTTCAGCAGCGGCTTGTGCCTGTTCTTCTGCTAATCGTTTGGCTTCAGCTTCGGCAGCAGCTTGTGCTTGTTGTTCCGCTAAGCGTTTGGCTTCAGCTTCAGCAGCGGCTTGTGCTTCTTGTTCATCCGTTTTATCATCCTTAGTATTTTGAGCAACAACCACCGTTTCTGTAGATTCTTTTTCAGACTCTATTTTTGAAACCGTCTCCTTTGTTTCATGAGCTTTCTTTTTAGAACTCGTGGTACGCGCCACTTTAGATTTTCTAGTCTTTTTATAACGACGCTTATTTCCTGAAGACAGAATACTACTTATTTCATCTTCTCGACTGTAATCGTAATACTTATTATTCTTAAAACGGTAAGCCAGTGTTATTTCATGCGAAGGTCCAAATTGATTAAGATCACCGAACGCCGTTTCATAATTATACTCTAGCGCAATGTGATCCGTGATATGCAAACCTAGTCCTCCTGAAACACCGTATAACGTATTGTAGCCCACTTGTGCCCATATTCCTTTTGGCACCGTTACCATAGCGACACCCGACAGAATAGTTTCTTCCTCTTGGAATTCAGATTGGATTAAACCTGTGAATTTACTACGATCAAAAAAATCACGGCTACGTATATAGCCCGTGTATAACATATGCGCTTGTAAACTTTGCTTAGGATTCTCCTCAATAAGCGTAGAAGTCTTTACATTATATAAAGCTAAATTTTTAACGGCAAGTCCGAAATCTAAAAATTCCGTACCATAATTGATTCCTGGATTAACGGTTAATAAGAAATTATCAGGAATGTTTTGTAATGACGGATCTTGAAAATTGGTAATAACATTAGCTGTATTTACACCGCTTTTATAGGCTCCAATATTAAGTCCGAAGGTTAGATTGCTATCATATCCCAACTGGGCATTGTAGGCAAAATTAAGAATCCCACCAAAAGTAGTAAGTACACCATAGTTTTGCTGAAACAACCCAATGCCGGCACCAATATTTTCGCCAAAACGTCCTGAATAACTTGCTAAATAGGTGAGAGGAGCATTCTCAAATTGTACCCATTCTCTTTTGTTATAGAAACTGATGTATTTAGTTTGTTCTCTTACAAAACTAAACGTTGGGTTTATAGTAAAACGATTAAAGGTTAAAGAATTACGTGTTGGCAAATCAAAAGCCACCACGCCATCATCTTCTTGCGCATAGAAGTGCCCTGATGAGCAGATACATAATATGAGAAGTAGAAAATATCTTTTCATGCTATTTCACGACCGTAATCGATCCTTTTTTTGTTTCGTTATCGGCTGTCGTGATGACGTAATAATACACTTGACTAACACTGGTTAAATTTAAATCGGTTTCTGGCCAATTATTCTGATAATCATTGGTTTTAAATACCACTTTACCACGATTGGTCATGATGATAATTTCCGTATCTGTACCACTTACGTATTGCGCTGGAATAATCCAAGTATCATTAATTTGATCGCCATTAGGACTAATTACATTTGGAATATTAGCCACTTCAGGAAAAAGATCTAAGGTTTCTTCAATATAAAAGGTATAAGCTACTGAAGCATTACAACCAGCTGTCTCTGTGATCACCACTTCGTAATCTCCAAAGGCTATAGCTTCAAACGTCTCATCTATTGCTGAAGTGATAAGCGTTCCGTTTAAATACCATTCATATATAGGATCTAAAGCAGTATCCGTCACTGTTACTGTTAAAGACTCGCCGTCTAACATCTCATTAAATTCAGGAACATTAATAGAACTGTCAAACAATTCGCTGACCAACTCAATAGATCCCGAAGTTAAACAAGCGCCTAAATCAACAATCACAGAGTACAGTCCTGACGCATCAGTTTGATACATTTGAGACGTAGCATCTGGAATTATGTTTCCATCTTTATACCATTGATAACTTACACCACCTATAGTACTTAAAGTTGTATAACCTTGCTCCGGACAAAAAGGATTTCCTAAACTAGAAGCAATAGTAGCATTAGCTTCACCTGAGGCCGCCTCACTTATAGTGACACGATTTGAAAATGAATCTGAGGTACAGCTTCCGTAATTCGTTTTTACAAAATAGGTTCCTTCAGTATCCACAGATAGGGTAGCACCATCTGCGACAAAAGCCGATGTTGTCGGACTTGTTTCTTTATACCATTTATAGGTAAGATTTGGATATTGTAATGGAGAATTGTTTGAACCGCTTCCAGGATTATCGATTGTTAATAAATAACTACCTCCGGCACAAAATGCGCCTGTTGAAACCAAATTATTAATAGTGAAGGGTTCATCTTGAACTTTATAATAGGCGGCAAAGCCCACAGATCTTGAACTTGTCCCTGCCGGCGAAGAACTCTTAATACGAATCTTATAGTTTTCTCCCGCTGTAGTTTCAGGAATAGAAAATCCAACCGTCGCCGGCGATGACGTAATTTCACCTTCAGCAGAGGTATATACCACGGTAGTGGTTTCAAATTCACCATCAGCATCCGATAATTCTACACTAAATTGATTTGTAGATAAATCATCAGCCGTTGAAAAGATAAAGGTTGCGTAGTAGGTATTAAAATCGGCACTCGCACAAGCCTGCGTAAATCCGAGGTTTGGTGTCCCAATTACAATTTGCGCCTTGGCTTCACTGAATATTGCTACTATAAAAAAGCAAATTCCGCATAAGAATTGAGTGAGGTAGGTTGGTTTAAGCATTGAGGAAGAATTGTAGTTTTTTAATCTATAAGCTTGTTTGGGATTTCATGAAACGTATCAACAGGATAATTAAGCGCTTAATGCCTTAGCAGCACTAAGCCTATTTGTCTTCATCGTCAAATAAATCGTTAGACGCAATAATTTTATTAATTCGCAATCTAAAATCAGGATACTTGCTATGATCAGAATCTATAAAGGTTTCCTCATCTGGTCCTTTAGAGTATACATTATCAAAAGCTCTAGAGCCGTACCAACTTTCTAAATCGTCGTTATTTGTGTAGCCTTTTCTAAAAATATTGCCTTTGCAATTATTAAAGTAAGAGCGTGTAAATCTAATTTTAATAAGATTTTCATTATTAATCTGAATTTTATCATCTAAGATTACCGCAGGTTGAAATCCAGAAATCACACTTTTATTAATATGAAAAGTCGCATCAGCTCCAATAAAAATAGCCTCTTGCACCAAGCTCATTTGCATATCGGTTTTAAGATCGTTACTCACATTAATAAGTGTAAGGTTAGAAGCATCTACAAAAGTTTCTTTCTTGGTACTATCTGAATTCTCTTTATTATCATAAGACTTTATAGCCATACAACGTGAGCCATCTGCGCTTGAAATATATGGAGAACGAATAGCTATAGAGTTTTCAATTCGACTCTGTGTCCCGAAGTTAAAGTTGAAATCATTTTTACGCGCTCTATAAGAAACCACTTTGGATAATGCAATTTCCCCACCTAAAACATTATAAGCATGACCATCACTATAACTCACCATAACATTTTTAATCGCGGTTTGGTTACCAACGCCTGCTAAGGTTAAACCACTAAAGTTCCCAAAGTCTTTAGTTTTCTTACCCGCGTATTCAATTCTAACATAATTAAGAGAACCTGAATTAGCCTCCAAGTGCTCTCCACCATAACTAATATGGTTGGTTTCAGTAGGTCTAAACCCATAATTAAGTGCGGTTACATTTCCAAATACATTTGTAGGTGCATCACCTAATAAAAACAAGCCACCCCAATCACCAGGTTTCTTATCCGTTTTATTAGAGGTAAACACAATAGGGTCTGTCGCCGTCCCTTCTGCTATAATTTGAGATCCATTGGTAATAATTAAAGCGCCTTTACTTTTGGAGTCGCCTAAGATTACGGTTCCGGGTTCTATAGTTAATGTAGTGCTATCCGTAACAAAAACATCACCTAATAATAAATAGGTATTTCTTTTAGATAACGTAATGTCTTCCGTGATGTTACCTGAAAGAATTTGATTAGGCTCATCATAGTTAGCTTTATTTGGCTGAAAATCAGTCCAGCTGTCCAACCAATTATTATATCCCGTAATTCCTTTTTCCTGTTGTGCTAACAACGAACTAAAAGCAACCAAGAAGAAAAGTGAAGTGAGTGTAATATTTTTCATAAATAGGGTCTTTTGATGTTGATTATAAAGGCTTTTCATACAATTAAGATCAAACATATAAACTTTATCTATGAAACACAAATAATATCGACGAAATGCATAAATTAAACCTAATTGTAAGTAAAAGCATACAGTAAAAAACTCTTTATCGGACTAAAGAACGGATAAAAGTATAATTTTAACATTTGAAGCTCATTTTAAGACTAAAAAAAAACCTTGACCGCAAAGTCAAGGTTTTCATACAAGATTTAGAATTTAAATCTCTTATTATTCTTTTTTAAAATCGTCATAAGTATGTAGTGCTTTTAATGTAGATTCATAGAACAAGATTGCTGCTATTAAATCTACAGTATCAGAATAAGGTAAAATCTTTTTCTGAAACTCAATAGTACTATCAAAATACGAGCTAGAAGCCTCTATGTTTTCCTCAAGCGCTTTTTTATTGTCCTTAGTATCCGGAATCCCTAAAGACTCCATTGTTACTCCCGGTTTCGTTGCAAAGGCAATATTAGGAAGAATATTTACGATAACTTCAATTCGTTCGATATAGAGATCCAGTAGCTCTCCTTTTTTCATCTTTTTTAAATCCTCACGACTGTGGTATTTCTTTATATTGACTTTACCACTGATAATACTCTGGGAATGGTCTTTTTTCTGGGCAAATGTAAGGCTCGTAAGGAGTAAAAATAGAGCACAAAAAAAAGTAGATTTGGTTTTCATATTCACGCTTTTTAGATCATGTTAGGGACACAAATCTATACAATTTATTAAATAAAACAACTTTATTTCAAAGATTTTACAAAAGAAAGTCTACACATGAAATGCACGTTTTAGCAGATAAACGGCTAATACGCTTGACAAAACGCATATTTTATCGATGAAATACTTTTTCGGTTTTTTCAAGATTAGTCACGCCTTAATTCATTTTTCACCCTAAAAGTGGTCGAAAAAAACCATATGAAATTTCATTTTACAGCCTCTTAAAAGCTAGTTATTTTACAACAAAAAGCAAACTGTAAAATCATCTTTTCTAATCTACTTTCGCATCGTTCAAAATACCCCTCATTTAAGGTTTATCAAACCCTATAATTTCATCATTGTAATACCTAATTAAAAGAGACAACACAACTAAACCACTCAATATCAAATACTATTCGTGCTTTTCGTCGGATTTTTTAACCTCTAATTTCACTTTATCGGATAAAAACTGCATTAATGTGATTTTTAAGGTTTTACCATATTTAATTGACAACTTTGAAGGTATTAAATCCCATTTGTATGAAAAATTTTAGCGCCTTCCTTTCGATCCTTAGTGTATGTTTCATGTTCAATACTGTTGTTGCACAAGATGCCGACTTAGAAACGGATATAGAACAACTTATTGCGCCTAATGTCATAAAGCAATTAAGATCTGTTGACACTATTCCTGAATATCATTCAAAAGAAAACAAGCTTAAATTAACGGGAACAATTTATCAAAGCGATGGTGTAACACCAGCAAAGGATGTTATTCTATTTATAGAACAACCTGATGAAGATGGTAATTTTGATTTAAGAAAATCTGGAGATGAACGTTATGTGTTTCACCGCAGTTGGGTTAAAACGGATGCGAACGGACAATATACCTTATATACATTTGTACCAGGAGGGGACCGACGTTATAACCAACCACAACAAATATTTCCTTCTATAAAAGCACCGGCAACGCCAAAGTATATGGAAGACACCTTATTATTTGATAATGATCCTTTATTAACGCAATCTTGCAGAAAGCGTATGAAGAAAAACGGAGATACGTCACGCATCTTAAAACCTCAAACTGAAGATGGTTTATTAGTGGCAGAATACGACATCATCTTAAAATCGGATACTATGGCCATGCGCTAATCTCTATAAACCACAATTTCATATTTTAAAAACGCTCTACACCTATAGAGCGTTTTTTTTATGCTTAATATAAGACGTATGAATTCTAAAAGTATTAGGGTTACAATTCTCATTTAATGGGTTAAAGCACAAGACGGTTTTTTGCGATCTTTCTCATCTTAATATAAAACCGAGATTATGCTCATAAGCACCCAGGATCCTTCAGAAACCGTTAAAAATTCCGTTTTAGATTATTACGATCGCTTTTTAGAAGTTTTACCTCGTATTGCCTTAGGAATCCTTGTCATTATTTTAGGAGTTCTTATCGCTAAATTTTTGACAGATATTTATAAGAAACGAATCTTAAAAAAAGCTGAAGACCCCCTGATGGCACGCTTTCTAGCGCAAGCCATAAAAACCATCCTTATTTTAATGGCCATATTACTTGCCTTACAAGTTACCGGCTTAAGTGGAGTAGCTGCCGGGATACTCACCGCCGCTGGAGGTGCGGCTATTGTTTTAGGTTTTGCTTTTCAGGATATTGGAAAAAACTTTTTAGCAGGAATTATACTTGCCTTTAATCGTCCTTTTAATGTTAACGACACCATCTTGGTGGCCGATCTGTTTGGAAAAGTAAAGGCATTAAATTTTAGATATACCCATATAAAAACACCAGATGGCCGAGATATTTTTATTCCCAATAGTGACGTCCTCACTAAAGCGGTAGAAAACTACACAGCCGATGGCTACTATAGGAATGAATTTATAGTCGGAATTTCTTATGAAGATGATATTGAAGCGGCCAAAACCATCATTGACCATATTTTAAATTCGCATCCTGATATTGTTCATGATGATATCCACGATAACTTCGTTATAGAAAACGAACTCGCGGCAAGTACCGTGAACCTTAAAGTCTTCTTTTGGGTTGAAACTTTAGATTATAGAAAATCATCTCGCATTCTAAGAGGTCTCGTTATTAAACAAGTCAAAGAAGTCCTAGCTAAGGAAGGCTTTAATCTTCCAGCGGATATTAAAGAATTAAAACTCTATGGTAACGAGGAGGATATTCCTTTACGTGTCCGTAAAGATCCTAGAGATCGTGCTTCAGAATAAATTATAAATCCTGAAATCTAAACACCTTCCATTATTTTTATTTCTTAACCGGAACGGCTTTCAACTTTATAATACCTAAAGCGTTTAAAATTTTAATAATCACATAGGTGACATCAATTTCATACCAATTGACACCAAAATTAGCACGGCTCGCATGCTTGTGATGGTTATTATGGTAGCCTTCGCCCATCATTAAAAAATCGAAACGAAATAAATTTTTACTGGTATTCTTCATTTTAAAGTTGACATAACCATAAATATGACCAAACCAATTGATAATCACCCCGTGAATAGGCGCCATTAAAAACGTAACAGGTAATAATAACCACTGCCACCAAGCTGTAGCAAAAACAGCAAAAACCACAACATATAAAGCCATCCATAAAAGTCTAGAAAAGCGAGAACTAGCAAAGGCGTCAAAAGATTTCCATTGCGGAACATTTTTAGTAAAACGCTCGTCTACAGCAATACGTTGTTGATTAATATCTTGGTAGATTGTTTTTGTTTTCCACATCATTGCAAACACATTGGCGTCATAAGACGGGGAGTGCGGATCCTGTTCTGTATCCGTATACGCATGATGCATACGGTGCATTATACCATAACCATAAGCACTCAAATAACTAGAGCCTTGAAAAATCCAGGTTAGAATAAAAGTAAGACGCTCTACAGGCTTAGACATGGTAAACACTTGGTGCGCGGCGTAACGATGAAGAAAAAAAGACTGGAAAAAGAGTCCGCCATACCAAAGCACAAGCACAAACAAAATAATAATCATAACATTTTTTTTGCAAAGATAAATTGATGTCTTGCGCCAAACAATGAACCTAAATCAATTAAATGCAATTACAATCGTTTTCTAATTCGGCTTAAAGCTTGGGCTGTTACTCCTATATAAGAGCTAATATATTTTAGAGGAATCACCTTTAAAAGTTCTGGACGTTCTTTAAATAATTTTAAATAACGTTCTTCCGCTGTGAGATTTAAGAGGTTTTGTTCGCGTTTTGATTTGAGTAAAAACAAACGCTCAGCGGTAAGTCTGCCAATTAAATTTCCTATTTGTGTATGCTGATACACGTCTTGCAAGTCGTCATAAGTCATACTTAACAACGTCGTATCTGTAAGGGCTTGTAACTGGTAGGCTGAAGGGGTTTGGGTTAAAAAAGAATCGTAAGCACTTACAAACTGATTTTTAAAACTAAAACCAAAGGTAATTTCTTTACTCGGGTTTTCTTTCGGAATAAATAAACGCACCACACCAGATTCTATAAAAGAAATATGATTCTCTATAGCGTCAGTTTTTAAAAAGACCGTTTTCTTTTTTATAACTCTACGCTGTAATCTTGAAGTAAAATATTCCCAGTCCGGCTGTGAGATCGTCGCTAACTGGTCTAAATACGCTTTTATTTGTTCCACTCTTTTTTACTAACGGTTAAAACCGTAAAGATACATATTCGTGCTATTTTTAGAATGAATTTAGATAATATTCCATGATATCTTTAGAATGTTTCTTACTAACTCTATTATTTATATTATTTTTGCAGCATATCAATTAAAAGTAAACCATTGCTTTTTGCATTTTTAAATCTAATACACAATAGAAAAGATGATTAAAAATTTAATAAATAAATTGTTTAATAGTAATAAGGAGTTAGAAACGAAAGAAGGTGTCGTGAAATTTTTTAATGCTAAAAAAGGATTTGGATTTATTATCATTAACGATTCTAACGAAGAGATCTTTGTACACACTACAAACCTTGTGGATAAGATTAGGGAAAAGAATAAGGTATCATTTAATATCGAAAAAGGTAAAAAAGGTCCTATCGCAACAAATGTTCGTGTGATAAAAAAATCTTAATCCCTGATAAAATTCTTAACCATTTTAATTAATGGTTTTTTTATGCCCAATTGTTATCACTCAGAAGTGTGAAGCTAAGTAGACTAATACATATAGCTTTTACACGTTCAAAATACAGCATCTAACGCCGGCTGTTTTTATTTTTCATAATACCGAGAACGGTATGCGTATCTTTACCAAAATTATTATTTATGTCTAAGCATTTTTCCGATTTAGGAATCCAAACTGAACTTATCCAGAGTTTAGCCGAATTACAAATTTCTGTCCCTACAGATATTCAGCAAAAAGCCATCCCAATTCTACTGAATCAGAAAGAGGATGTGGTTGCTATTGCACAAACCGGTACGGGAAAAACGGCAGCCTTCGGTCTTCCTTTACTTCAGCTTATCGATGCCGATAACACTAATGTTCAGACGGTTATTTTAGCGCCAACGCGTGAGTTAGGACAGCAGATTTATTCTAATCTACAAGATTTCTCAAAACATAACCCTTCAATTTCTATGGTTGCCGCTTTTGGTGGGCAACCCGTAAAACCACAAATAGAACAATTAACGCAACCGACACATCTTGTTGTTGCTACACCAGGACGTTTAGTAGATTTAATAGAGCGAAACGCCATAGATTTAACGCAACTTCGCTATTTGGTTTTAGATGAAGCCGATGAAATGCTAAGCGCTCTAAAAACGGACGTCGATCAAATTATAAAAGCGCTTCCTAAAACAAGACGGACTTTATTGTTTACCGCAACCTTATCGGGTGCCATTAAACAATTGGTGCAGAATTACATGTCTAAAAAAGTAGTACAAATTGAGGCTCAGACCGAAACCAAAGGACATCAAGGCATTGACCACCAATTTATGGTTGTAGAACCTATAGAAAAATTAGAAGTGCTCATGCATTTTTTAAATTCTAGAGAAGGAGAACGTGGTATCATTTTTTGTAAGACGAAAGCTGCCGTTAATAAATTAGCTAAGAATCTAGCCATTCATAAATTCTCGTCTGGAGCACTTCATGGAAGTTTATCTCAAGGGATTAGAGATCGTATTATGGGGCAATTTAGAGAAGGTCATATTTCTATTTTAGTGGCCACGGATTTAGCCGCAAGAGGTATTGATGTTAAAGACATCTCTTATGTTGTTAACTATCACCTCCCAGATACCTATGAAGCTTATGTGCATCGAAGTGGACGAACGGCTAGGGCAGGAGCGAAAGGTCTATCTTTAACGGTACTCCAGGAAGAAGAAGTTATTGATATTGATGATTTTGAAGACGAATTAGGAATTACATTTACCGAAATACAAAAAGCAGACGCACAAAGTCTAGAAGACAATAACACCTTACTTTGGGCTAAAAAAATCTTTAAAACAAAGCCTAATCGCGAGGTTTCTGAAGATTTAAAAGCGAAAGTAAAAACCATATTTCATCATTTAACTAAGGAAGAGTTAGTCGATAAAATTCTCGCAAATTATTTAATGCAAAATAGCAAAACCACCTCTACAACAGCGGACTCTAAAGCTAAGAAAAAGAAATAATTATGGCAGAACCTATAAAAACACAGGCAGAGATTTTAGAGAAATTAAACATTTCGGCTCTTAATCCTATGCAAGAGGAAGCTTTAAGACTTATCCCTAATCATCCCAATACCATTTTACTTTCTCCTACAGGAACTGGTAAAACCTTGGCTTTTGCATTACCTCTTATTCAGAGTTTAGATCCCGATTGTGAGCATATTCAAGCTTTGGTGTTAGTACCATCACGAGAATTAGCCATTCAAATAGAACAAGTGATTCGCTCTATGGGCTCTGGCTATAAAGTTAATGCTGTTTACGGTGGAAGGGCGATGTCTAAGGATAAGATTGACCTGAAACACACTCCTGCTATTTTAGTAGGAACTCCGGGGCGTATTGAGGATCATTTCTCAAATGAACGCTTCACAAAAGCGCACATAAAAACCTTAATTCTCGATGAATTTGACAAGTCTTTAGAGGTTGGTTTTGAATATGAAATGCGGGCCATCATTAAGGATTTAACCTATTTAAACAAACGTGTATTAACCTCTGCGACTCAAGGTGTGGATATTCCTAATTTTGTTGGACTTAATGCGCCTAAAGTCATAGATTATTTAGGGACTAAAGTTTCTAAATTAGCCTTAAAATTGGTTATATCTCCAGATAAAAGTAAACTAACCACACTGTTAGGTTTATTACAGCATATTGGGAATGCCCAAGGTATTATTTTTTGTAATTTAAAAGATAGCATACAGACTGTTAGCGATTTTCTAAACAAGCATCGTATAACCCATGGTTGTTTTAATGGGGGTATGGAACAGAAAGATCGGGAACGTGCCCTTATTAAATTTAGAAATGGCACCCACCAACTACTGATTGCTACAGATTTGGCCGCACGTGGTATTGATGTTCCCGAAATGGAATTCATTATCCACTATGAGCTTCCGCTCCATAAAGAAGAATTTATTCATAGAAATGGACGAACAGCACGTGTGTCAGCACAGGGAACGGCGTACATTTTAAAATGGAAAGATCAATTATTACCGGATTTTATTGAGGCCGCAGATGTGGTGGATACCACATCGAAATCACCTATTAAGCCTACCTATTGGGAAACCTTATTTATTTCGGGCGGACGAAAGGACAAAATATCTAAAGGCGATATCGCTGGCTTATTTTTTAAACAAGGCCAACTTAAAAAAGATCAGTTAGGCGTTATTGAATTAAAACAAGATTGCGCTTTTGTCTCTGTTCCGGCTAAAATTGCTGAAAATTTAGCGGCAGACCTTAACAATTCGCGTTTAAAGAAGAAAAAAGTAAGAGTTTATCTTATTTAAGGCCTTTATATCAACCTTTTTACTTTTAAAAGGATTCACTTATTTTAAGTTGAAGTGCTACACTAATAAAGGCAATAACACTTCAACTTGAATAAGTAGTATTTAACTATCAACGCCAATTTACGCATTAGCATTTTTTAAGGCGTCACCAAAGGCTTTAAGGTTTTCCACACGGTATTGGCCACTAATTCATGACCTTCCTCAGTAGGGTGGATGCCATCTTTTTGATTCAGTTCAGCAATTCCACCGACATCTTCTAAAATAAAAGGGATAAATTCAATCTCATTTTTTTCAGCAAGATTCATAAAAACCTGTTTAAAATCGCTAGTATATTCTTCTCCCATGTTAGGTGGCAACTGCATACCTGCCAAGATGATTTTTGTCTTAGGACTTTCAGACTTAACACGATCTATAATGGCTTGTAAATTCATGGTGGTTTCTACTAAATTAACACCTCTAAGACCATCGTTAGCCCCTAATTCTAAAATAAAAATATCGATATCCTGATTTAGAACCCAATCAATACGGGCTTTTCCTCCAGCTGTCGTTTCACCACTAACCCCAGAATTAACCACGGTATAATCTAAACCTAAAGTATCTATTTTACGTTGTAAAACTCCCGGATACGCATCATCCGTATCGTTTAAGCCGTAACCTGCCGTAATACTATCGCCAAAACACAAAATCGTTTTGGTTCCACTCGTTTCCGTCTCAGTTTGCTCACTAACGTCTTCCGTATTTACTTCAGCCGTTTTCTTTTCTGTGGTACGATCACCACAAGCCACCACAAGCAGTACCGTTAGAAAATAACAAAACTTTATGAGTTTCTGAGAGATGGAGGTTAGTACATTTAAACGCAATTGATTATTTTCAGCCTTCGACATAAAGTGTCTTATTTTAATTAATAATTTAGTATGCCAAAGATATTAAACATAACTGGTTTAGAGAAAACATATTCTAGCGGTAACAAACAATTAACGGTCTTGCACGAGGTTTCCTTTGCGGTAGAACAAGGACAAACCTTTTCTATTGTTGGCCCATCTGGAAGTGGAAAAACAACATTACTTGGATTATGTGCGGGTTTAGACCAACCTAATAAAGGTTCTGTAGAACTTTGTGGCCAAGATTTAAAAACCCTTAGCGAAGATCAAAGAGCGCAACTTAGAAATAAAAATGTTGGCTTTATTTTTCAGAATTTTCAATTACTTCCCACATTAACAGCCTTAGAAAATGTGAGTGTTCCCTTAGAGCTTCAAGGCGATCCTTTAGCGGTTAAAAAAAGTACGGAGTTACTGGAAAAAGTGGGCTTAGGAAAACGCGTTCACCATTATCCCTCTCAACTTTCCGGCGGTGAACAGCAGCGTGTAGCTTTAGCAAGAGCCTTTGCCAATGCACCTTCCATATTATTTGCAGATGAGCCTACTGGGAATTTAGATGAAGAAACAGGAGAAAAGGTTATTCAATTATTATTGCAACTCAACAAAGAAGCGGGCACCACCTTGGTAATTATTACTCACGATTTAGATTTAGCCCAAAGAACGCAGCAGATCTTACGTCTTAAAGGCGGAAGAATTTTAACTAATGAAATGACATCCGTACAGTAAATAAGACATCGCTTATGAATCAGAATACCATCTGGCTTTTTAAAATGGCTTGGAGAGATGCTAAAGCAAGTCGGGTTAGACTCTTGCTTTTTATGGCCTCCATAATACTGGGCATCGCAGCCGTAGTATCCATCCAACTTTTTAGTCATAATCTAACGGACAACATAAAACTACAGTCCAAAGCTCTAATGGGAGCCGACTATACTATAGACATTAAGCAGGCCCCCAATACTCAAGAACAAGCCCTTATAGACTCTTTACAACCGGACGCCAAAGAGGTGAATTTTGTATCTATGGTGGCCTTTCCAAAAAATGGAGGCACCAAATTGGTTAAAGTAAGAGGTTTAGAAGGGGATTTTCCGTTTTACGGAACTATAGATACTGCGCCAAGCGTTGCCGCAGACACTTATCAATCTTCTGGCGGGGCTTTGGTAGACGCCACCTTAATGCTTCAGTTTAATGTACAACCAGGCGATTCAATTAAAGTTGGTAATCTCACTTTACCGATTGCAGGAGCTCTAAAAGCTATACCTGGAAGTACCGCAATAAGTACCTCCGTAGCGCCACCAATCGTTATTCCATATCAATTTTTAGAAGCCACAGGACTGCTTCAGTTTGGAAGCCGAAAGGAATATCAATACTTTTTTAAAACGCCTGAAACCTTAGATATCGACAAGTTTGCTGAAGCTCTAAAACCAAAAATCGATTCTGGTAATTTAGATTTGGATACCCATACCAGCACAAGTCGGCGTTTAGGGAAACGCTACGAAAATGTAGGAAACTTTCTGAATCTCACAGCATTCATTGCCTTATTACTAGGCTGTATTGGGATTGCAAGCTCGGTACATATTTATATCAAAGAAAAATTAGCGGCCATTGCCGTTTTAAAATGTTTAGGCGCGTCGCGATTACAAAGCTTTTTGATATTTCTTATTCAAATTGCAGGGATTGGAATTATTGGTGGCTTAATTGGATCTCTTATTGGAATCGGAATACAAACTTTATTTCCTTATTTACTCAAAGATTTTCTACCCTTTACAGTTGAAATTTCTATAGCAGCACAACCCCTTATTATCGGCGTGTTGCTAGGTTTATTCATGTCCGTATTATTTGCTTTACTGCCTTTATTACGAACTTGGTATGTATCGCCTTTGGAAGTTCTTCGTGTTAATGAACGAGCTACGAACGAGCCTTTAAAAGTGAAACTTTTGGTGTATGGAGCCATCCTAGTATTCTTGTTTTTATTTTCTTATGGCTTACTAGATAATTTAAAATACGCTTCGGCATTTGTACTGGCCACATTAGTGACCTTTTCAGTATTAGCAGGCATTGCATGGTTAAGCATCAAAGGAATTAAACGTTTTTTCCCTTCACGCTGGAGTTTTACGGTGCGTCAAAGTTTATTGAATTTATTTCGTCCCAATAACCAGACCGTAGTTTTAGTAGTAGCCATCGGTTTAGGAACCTTTTTAATAAGTAATTTATACTTCACTAAAGATATCCTCTTAGCAAAAACTGAAGTGGAACAGAACGCTGACACCGCCAATTTAATATTATTGGATGTCCAAACAGAGCAACGTGAAGCTGTTGAAAATCGGATTAAAGCGAGTGAATTACCGGTGGTTTCCACCATTCCTATTGTCACCATGCGGATGCACAGTATTAATAACCGCTTAGTGAATGAAATCCGACAAGATTCTACACGAAAGGTTAATGGTTGGGTGCTAAGCCATGAGTTTAGAGCGACCTATAGAGATTCGCTTATTGATTCTGAAATTCTAAAGGAAGGTATATGGACCCCTCGATTAAATCCAGGAGACCCTATAGTTATTTCAGTATCCGATAATTTAGCTGAAAGTGCAAAGTTAAACGTAGGCGATCCAGTCGTGTTTAATGTTCAAGGGGTCCTTATGAAAACTATCGTTGGAAGCATCCGTGAGGTCGATTGGCGACAGATGCATCCTAACTTCACTGTACTATTTCCAGCAGGAGTTTTAGAAAAAGCACCACAATTTAGTGTGGTTTTAACAGCCGTGCCTAACGATAATATTTCAGCGGAACTCCAACGAAATTTAGTGGCTGAATTTCCGAATATTACCGTTATTGATTTACGTCAGGTTTTTACTATTGTTGAAGACATCCTTGACAAGGTTTCCTGGGTGATTAATTTTATGGCCTTTTTTAGTATTATCACAGGAATCATAGTCTTAATAGGATCGGTAAGAACGAGTAAATACCAACGCATTAAGGAAAGTGTTTTACTTAGAACTTTAGGCGCAAAAAACGCACATATTTTAAAGATTTCTGCATTTGAATATCTCTTTTTGGGTGCCTTAGGGAGTTCGGTAGGAATTCTACTAGCCTTAATCAGTAGTCTTTGTTTGGCCTTATTACTTTTTAACGAACCCTTTGTTCCTTCCTTAATTCCATTTGTGGTGTTTTTACCAGGAATTACCCTCTTGGTACTAGTCATTGGTCTGAGCAATATAAGAACGGTTTTAAATAGTTCGCCCTTAGCCGTTTTACGTAAGGAAGCTTAGCATAGACTTAATTATATAAAATAAGGGCTATTGGAGTTTTATTCCTTTAGCTCTTTTTCTTTCTAAACCTTTAGACAACAAGCACATTAAATACTGATTTACAGATAATTAAAAAACAGTATCTTTAGAAGAATTCTTATTTTGTTGATTTTGAAATCGATTATAAATTCTTTGCTATTAATTTTATCTGGCCTTGTATCTCTGACAGTACATGGACAAGAGCTGCAGTCCGAATCCTCCTCAGCTTTTTTAGAATTCAAGCAGATTAGCGATTCTATGACGGCTATTTTTCCTGAAGATGAACTTCAAACATACCGACGAAGTTCGTATTCAGATGCAGAGATGCAAAACTATCTGTCTTTACATGTGCAGCGTTTAGACCTTTTAAAAAGTATTAAAAGACGTCCTCAATTTGTCTTAGACAATTATCTTCATTCTGGCAATTGGTTTCACGAAGTCGGTTTTCCGAAGGAATCCATAAAATCTTATCTTTATTTTTTCGATTATTTTCAAAAGCATCATCAAGAACTCAGTCTAACTCAGCACGAACACTATAAAGAAATGCGGAGTTATGCGAGGAGTATGCTGGCTGAAAGTTATGCTAAACTTGGTGCATATGACGACGCAGAAGAACAACATAAAACAAATGTAGCGTTCACTAAAACGCTTAACTACATCTATCATCCGTCGGCCTTAAATAATTACGGGCTCTTTTTCTATTGGCATAAGAACAAGCCAGATACGGCCATGACGTATTTTAAAAGTGCTTACCGCTTAACACAAGCCCATCATCCTCTGCACAGTCTCAATGGCAGTCTTAGAGATAATATGGCAGACATCTACAGAGACCAAAACGACTACCAAAACGCCGCAGCCTTATACGCTGAAAATTTTAAGTTTTACCAAACCGCTAGAAATGAAAAAACCTTATTGATAGACCTCCCAAGACTTGTCAGCGCAGGGGCTCAGGGTATTGAGGCTAATATTTATCTAAACCGTTTAGATACCGCCCAGGTAACCTTTAACAAGCTTTCTGATATTGTCCGTTCACCACCCCAAAATCAAGCACTATCTACAACAACACAATTGGAATACCTAAACGCTAAAGAGCAATTGCTTAGCGCTCAAAATCGAATAAAAGAGGCCTATAAAGTCGTTAAAACGGTACAAAAAATTTCAGATAGTCTTAAAACGCTTTCTGAGCAGGCTGATAAAAAATGGAGAGCGGAACTCAACGCGATTACCTTATCTAAAATAGGATTGGATTTTAAAATAGACCAACTTCAAAAAGAAAAAATGATTAAAGCCCAACGCGTAAAGCTTTGGTTTATTGGAATACTATCTTCTGTATTTATTGTGATTTTAGTGCTCTTAATATTTAATCGCAGACAACACCTTATCAATGCTAAAAACAAACAATTATTAGCCGAGCAAACTTTAGAGAATACAGCTTTAAAAATAGAGCAGCTCAACTCGGAAATAAAATCTAAAGAACGTGATCTATCTGATTTTGCGCTAAAACTAACGCAAGACCAAGATTGGGCTAAAAATCTCGCCCATCAATTAGACCAAATTTCTAAAGCAACAGGCGAGGAGCGGAGCAACTTATTTAAGACCTTGTCTACCGACATTAATAATAAAATCACGGTAGACAGTGATACGCAAGCCTTTTTTGAACGTTTAGATAAATTAAGCGATGCCTTTTACAGTAAGTTAATTGCACAGTTTCCCAACTTAAGCAAAAATGAAATTAGACTCTGTTCACTGATTCGGTTAAAAATTGAAAGCCGCAGTATTGCCACGCTTCAAAATATCACTTTAGCTTCTCTAAATACAAGTCGCTATCGCTTACGTAAAAAACTTCAACTTTCAGAAGACAACGATTTAGATCTGTTTATTCAAAATTTATAATCTCCTCTAAAACAAGCCCTAAAAGCCATTATACATCACTTGTCTATTGTTTGTCTATAGGCTGTTTATTAAGGGTCTATGCTAGAAATTTAGCTATAGCCTTATAATCCTTTACTTTGGTCTTGTGTAAATTTTGCATGGGCCTCAAACTAAAATAACCTTCATTTTTAGTATCACTTTTAAAAACAATATTCAGATGAAAACAACACTTTTTGGTTTAGTATTTCTAGGATTAACCCACCTAATTTCAGCGCAAAACGAACTCGCTATGGAAACTTCAACTCACAAAATAAAAACCTATAAGAGCTCTAAAGTTGCAATACACAATGCTCGATATTTAAAGGCTGATCGGCAGACAACGGCTTCTTTTGCAGCAAACATGAAAACCTTACAACAGCTTGCAGCGAATTATAACATTAAAAAAGATCCTGTTTATAGTAAGAACAAGAGCGTAACGTATACGGTACATTTTCAATCAAAGGCTAATACCATTACCGCTATTTATGATTACAAAGGCCTTATATTACGTTCTGAAGAGCATTATACAGACGTTAGAATTCCATATCAATTGAGCGTGAAATTAGCTAAAGACTACCCCGGATGGGCGTTTTATAAAAGCACTTGCCAATTAAATTACGACCAGTCTGAAGGCACCACAAGACGCTACACGGTACAACTCAAAAAAGATGACCTTATAAAAACAGTTTCCCTTCCCTTAACATCTTAGGTAACCTTGGTTAGTTAAGTTAAAAAGCAGCACCTTAATCGTGCTGCTTTCTTTATGAAGGCCAATCTTATAAAATCTGGCCGAAATCCAAGGATTTAAGTTAATATTAAGAGCTCTTTTTCTTATTTTTTGTAACTTAATGTCAACCTTTAAAAAAGACACTATGCAAAATCTGTTACGACCAATTTTTATACAAACCCCTACAGCAGCACCAACCCCAGGAAGCAGCAGTCCTATTGATTTTAATAGCACTTTTGACATCATCGTGTTTATTGTGCTTCCAATTTTAATGATTGTCTTCTACTTTATTTGGAAACAGCAGAAAAATAACAAACTGTAAACAAAAAGCTACAGAACATTGCCTTAGAGCTCTAAGAGGTAGGGCCTTAATATTTTTTGAATATCTCGGTTGTTCTTTTGTGGAATAAGAAAATCATGAAGTTCTTCGGGGTGTTGAATTTGGACCTCTTTCTCTATAAAACCGTAACCCAAATACGTCCCATTTTCAATCAACACAAAGGCGTCTTCCTCCTTGGTACGACCTTTTTCCTTAATCACAAGATCTCTTTTTTGATTACTAATGTCGTAAATGGCTTCAAGTACTCTATTGTTATAGGTTTCTACAGACTCTTCATCTCTGCAAATTCCACGACAATCTGTAATACTGTAATGCGAACATTCGGTAACCGCTTCTTGTAAATGACAATACTTAGGACATAAATTATATTTCGCACACAACTTTTCTAAAAATGCGCGTATTTCCCTGAGACTATAGAATGTGATCATCGGATTAGGGACGAGATTTCCTTTATTACTCGCTAAATGAATAATCCCTTTTCGATCTTGATAAGAGACAATGGAATAGGCTTGTAGTGCTCGTTTCGCCACTTTATTATGAATAGGATAATAATGTTTAATTGCAGCATCTTCCATCAATAAAGCCACGAGTTCACTCCCGGAAGTTTCAAAATCAATATCGCCCGTTTCCCGCACCATATCTAAGGATTTTTTAGTCTTACTATAGAAATGACTTAGAACTCTCTTTTTTATATTAATGGCTTTCCCTACGTAAATGACCTTCCCTTTTTTATTTTTAAAATAGTAAATCCCAGCCGTGGTTGGTAAAGCTTCAAAAGTGGCCTTAGGAAGATTAGGAGGTAAAGTTGCTTCTCTAGAATTCTTGTTTAAAAACTCCGTAAATACAGTTGTGGCTTCAGGCTGTGCCAATAACATTTCAAACAAAATAACAGTCGCTTCAGCATCACCACGAGCGCGGTGTCTATCCACTAAATTTATATCTAAAGCCTGACAGAGTTTCCCTAAACTATAGGAACGATGCCCTGGCAACAAACGCCTTGAGAGCCTTACGGTACACAGTTTTTTTCGTTGAAACGGAAGGTCTAAGCGCTTAAATTCTGAACTTATAATATTATAATCGAAATTAACGTTGTGAGCCACAAAAATAGTTCCTTCTGTAATATCTAAAATATCTTGAGCAATATCCTCAAATAAAGGAGCATCAGCCACTAGATGATTATCAATTCCTGTCAAGGCGGTTATATGTTGCGGAATATAAGCAATGGGATTCACTAAAGAGGTAAACTCATCTACAACCGTATCGCCATCGTATTTAAAAATTGAAATCTCAGTAATGCGTTGACTTTTACCTGTGGTTTCAACATCAATAATTGTATATAACATGGTTTTAATTCTTCTTTTTTATAGCCTTGTAAAGATAAGGCTTTCTGCCCATTAAATTATTCTCGTAGTAGACCGTATACCTTAATCATTTTCATAAAAAAAGCCATGACCACTTACGCAAGGCAAGTTTCCATAGCTATTTGTACTTTTTTATTTTAGGCTAACGAAACGTCAGGCGTCTCTTATTAACGATTAGAGTAAACGTTCCGCAATTTCTAACCAAGTTGAGACGCGGGTATAACCGGTGTCATTGACGTTATGAGGCGAATTAAACAATAGCGTATCGCCGTCAAAGTTTTCAAGATTATAAGTTCTATCATCAATAAGCAAATCGCCTTTAAGAATAAACTTATGACCACACATAATTTGATGCTGCCATGTAATAAAAGGCATGTGTTCTGCTAACCACTCACTCTTTTCCTCTAAGGAATTCGGAAATTGGGTTGCCGCAGTAGCAATATACACCTCATGCTTTGCATAAAGGGCTTCCATAACCTGAATAGCGTCTTTAATAGGCTTTAAATCTCTAAAAAACCCAGGCTGATGTGCATGCTTCAAAATACTTTTTTGATGCATTTCTGGGACGTTTTGCCACATTTCGCCTTCCGTGATTTGAGAGACACATAATTCTTGTTGGTGTTCTAGATTATACATTTCAATGTGCTTGCCATAGGTGTCGGCCAAGACATCATCCATGTCTACAAATATTGTCATAGGTTTCAATTTTGTACTAAGGTCTTAATATTGCAAGGAATACGCAAATAACACTTAGGCATTTCACCTTAATTTAACAGCCCTGAATAAGAACCGACTTGCGCATAATCTTCTTTATTACTTATCCTTATTGTCAATATCTAATTCTAGGTTTTCATTGTGGTCACTACCGAGACTGTGGTGTCTGTTCTCCTCATCAGAGTGGCGATCATTTGTTAATGGTCTTGCATTTCTACCCCCTGGAATATCGAGATTATTAGCAGCAAAATCTGGCTCGTTTTCACGTTTTTTAAGAATTTCATCATCGCCATTGTCTTGCCTTAAATTTCCAGATTTGTCCCCTAAAAGGCGTTCATCTTCTTTTGTAATATCTGAATTATAACTGGTTTTGTTTTTATCGTCTTTCATAATCATTTTGTTTTTATGTATCTCAAAATTAACACGATTACCAAAGGTGCTTTAACGGAAAAACACAAAATATTAATGCGTTTGAAAGCGCTTATTTTAAGCCTGATCCTTAAAAACCGTCTTCAAATCGTCATCATCCGCAAAGTGAAAGCGTTTTGCTTCCTTTAAGATGCGCTGGGTCACTTCTGTAATATTGAACAGCAAACTATAATCTAAACGCTCTGATATCTCCTTTTTAGTGTGAAGCATACGTCTTATTTCTGCTAAATCTTCTTCAATAGACTTCATTTCTTTGATGTCTTTAACCGTTAACCATTTATTGGCTTGGTCTAAGGTTTTTAAAATATAATTTTCAATAATCACTACATTGATAGATTGCTTGGTATTGTGATCTTTATGCACCCCTAAGGCCGACAAATAAGACAATAGTGCATGATTGAGGTAGGTTAGACGGAAGGCTGTAGCTTTTAATTTTTGATGTTTTTTAGGGTCTAATTGCATATTTTGCCACACCATTACCAAAGCATTATCTGCTCTATGGGCTTTTCTTCTTGCTATTCGATACTCCAAATCATCTGGATGCGGTGACTTACAAGCCTTTAAGATCGCTTTTAAATATGCGGAGTTATTCAAAATAACCAAACTTAACAACTCAGGAAGCTTTTTATATTGCCAATTAGGCCATAAAAAACGGATGACAATAAATGCAATTAAAGCGCCATACACCGTATCTATAAGTCGGGGAGCCATAACATCAACCCCTTTCCCTGCGATGATATTAAACGCACAAAGCACAAAGAAAGTAATGAAAATAACACTTATAGAATACTGTCGTTTTAACCAGAAAAAGAACAGATAAGTCGATAAAATCATTAAAGCAATTTGGCCTGAAAAGGTCACTAATTGTATGACAAGAATACCGCTAACCACCCCAATGAGCGTTCCAAAAATACGTTGCAATAAAAACTTTCGGGTTTCACTATAACTCGGTTGCAATACAAGGAGCACGGTTAAAATGACCCATTCACCTTTTTCAATTTCAAAAAAGCGATAGGTACAATATGCGATAACAAAAGCCAAACTTAACTGTAAGGCATAGCGCATTTTAGGGTGACTTATATGCAGCTGAGATTTAAACCGTTCAAAATAACTACGAGGGTCTTTTTCTAGTCTAGGAAGCATCACCAACTCGTAATTATCCTCAATATTTTTGAAAGCTAAATGCGAAGCTTTTAAATTTCTTATTAATAAACTAATCGGTAAAGAGGGTTGAACTTCATTATTCTTAATCGTGTTGGCAACGGCAGTGGTTACCCAATCTAAAGCCGTAGGATGCTTGTAGGTTTTCCCGGTGAGCAAGCTGTGTCCAAATCGATGCGACGCGGTAGACAAGCCTCGTAATAATTGTCGGATGCCACCAATCACATCTTTATTAGAGGGATCCGTACTTAACAAATCGTAGCGTTCATGGCTTGAGGTGGCCCGTTCGTGCAAACTTTGCAACACCATAAAATAATACATATACGGTTTTAGAACGTTTTGGTCGGGCAAGGATTCGCCATAGCTATTTAAAACCTCCTTACAACGGTCTAAAGCCACCACCGTTTTCACATTTAACAAGGATAAACTAGCTCTGATATCTTTCTGTTCTGAAGCCGTACTCGGAAAGAGTTTTGATTTTTCTTCAAAATATAACGACAAGGCCAAAAAGCCTCTTGCCAATTGTTCTTCTAGAAGACTGTAGGGCTTGAGGCGCAATTGTAGGTAAGACACCAAACCGTAAATCACAGCACCGGAAGTTAACAGAATAGGCTGCATATACCAATCAGGACTAATTTGCGTACCAATCATGGTATAAATACCGATTAACAACCCACCAAAACTAACGCCTCTAAAACGCTCACTTATTCCACCAATGAGAATTAATAAAATGGTCGATAAGCCTAGTCCAACGCCTAAAATAATAGGGTAGGGCTGTAAGAGCTCTACTGAAACACTAGCAATAAGAAAACATATAATTTTCAAGGCCATTGATTTTAGGCGGCCTTTGGGATGATCATCCGTTTCTGATAAGGCACCAGCTAATGCCCCTAAACCTAAAGTTACCGCATAAAAAGGATAACCCAAACCCAAGGTAACAATAAGCAACACTCCAATAACTAAGGTTGCTTTTGCCGAGAGTAAACGGTTAGGATTGCGAAGAAATTTGGTTTTATAAGTCGCCAACCAAGGAAGCTGTTTAAAACGTAAATTTTGTAGCTTCTTCATATCATTTAGGCATCTGCATTGGTTCGTCTTGTAAAATTAAGGAATCGGCTTTAAATGACCCATAAGAATACGGTTTAATTATCCTTTATCCATTCCGTAAAAGAGAACAAAAAAGTTCCTGCAGACTGCTTAAACAAAATCCTTTAAACCAAAATAAATTCCTTTTTATTAAAATTTGAATCTAGTGGGTATTTTCATTTTTGGAAATAGTAAATTTGGACCTCGCATAAATTGAAACCGCATGACCATGAAAAACGAAACACAAGTAAAATGTCCTAACTGTGGGACATCTATAGATGTTCAAGATATATTGTCGCACCAACTTGAAGAAGAGATCAAGCAGAAATACCAATCTGAAATTGCCAGAACCAAAAAGCAATACAGCGTAGAGCAAGAGAAGTTAAAGCAAGAAAAATTAAATTTTGAACAGAAAAAAAAGCGTGAAAACGAGTTGTTTCAAGAGCGTTTAGCTCAGCAATTAAAGGCCGATAAAAAAGAGATTGAACACAAGCTGAAACAGAAGCTTAAAGATGAACAATTAGAGCAGTTTGAAGCCCTTCAGAAAGAATTAAATGAGAAATCTGCCCAGGTTAGAGAGCTTAACCGATCTAAAGCGGAAATTGAAAAATTAAAGCGTGAAAAAGGAGAGCTGAAAGAAGCGGCTGAAGCAGAAGCTCAAAAGCGTTTAAACGACATTCTTCTTGCAGAACGCGAGAAAATAAAAAAGCTTGAAGAAGATAAAAACGAATTGCGTTTTAAGGAAATGCAAAAACAGTTAGAAGACCAGAAAAAGCTTACTGAAGAAATGAAACGCAAGCAAGAACAAGGCTCCATGCAATTGCAAGGTGAAGTTCAAGAATTAGCGATAGAGGAGTGGTTGGCTACTAAATTTCCTTTAGATACCATTGAAGAAATCAAAAAAGGGGCTCGTGGTGGCGATTGTCTTCAAGTGGTCCATACCCGAACTGAACAAAACTGCGGAACCATTTATTACGAAAGTAAGCGAACTAAGGATTTTCAGCCTAGTTGGATTGAAAAATTCAAAGCCGATATTAGAGATCGTGGGGCCAATGTTGGGGTTTTAGTAACTGAAGTGATGCCTTCAGACATGGACCGAATGGGATTAAAAGACGGCATTTGGATCTGTAATTATGAAGAGTTTAAAGGTCTTTGTACCGTATTGCGTGAAGGTATTTTACAAGTTAATAATGCTTTGGTGACGCAAGAAAACAAAGGCGACAAAATGGACTTGCTCTACGATTACCTTACTAGCAGTACTTTCCGAATGTCTATTGAAGCCATTGTAGAAGGTTTTACACAAATGAAATCGGACTTAGATAGCGAAAAACGTTCTATGCAGCGTATTTGGAAGCAACGTGAAAAACAAATTGAAAAAGTAGTGATCAATACCATCGATATGTATGGTTCTGTAAAAGGTATTGCCGGAAATGCCATTCAATCTGTAAAAGCCTTAGAACTTCCTGAAGGCGATTTGGAGGATTAAACGATATGAATTCAAAAAAGTTAAATCTATCCTAATTGACCTATGTCAATGCATAGGCGCTACGAAATTCGTAACTTTAGGTCATTGAATTTTTAAAAAAAAGCAGATGAATACACAACACTTACTTACTCCATATCATAAAAATATCACTTTGAAAAATCGCGTTGTAATGGCGCCGATGACGCGGAGTCGTGCAGACAACAAAGCTAAAGTTCCGACTAATGATTTACACGGTTTATATTACGAACAGCGTGCTTCAGCCGGCCTTATTATTACGGAAGGTTCTCAGGTTTCTAAAGAAGCTGTTGGTTATATTAACACCCCAGGAATTCATTCAGAAGCCCAAGTGGAAGGTTGGAAATCGGTCACCAAACGTGTGCATGATAAAGGCGGAAAAATCTTTATTCAGTTATGGCATGTGGGGCGCATTTCTCATCCTGATTTTCATGATGGCGAACTCCCTGTTTCGGCCTCTGCAATAAACCCGAAGGCACAGTCGTACACCCCATCTGGATTTAAGGAAACCGTAACACCAAAAGAAATGACCATAGAAGACATAAAGCGTACGGTAAAAGATTTTCAACAAGCCGCGGCCAATGCCGTTGAAGCGGGCTTTGATGGTGTAGAAATTCACTCTTCAAACGGTTATTTATTTCAACAATTTTTCAATAATTGTTCTAACCAAAGAACGGACGATTATGGGGGAAGCATTGAAAACAAAACAAGATTCTTTTTTGAAGTTTTAGAGGCTTTAAAAGAGGTGATTCCGCAAGAAAAGATTGGAGTTCGTTTTAACCCTTCAGCACACGGTCTTTTTGGTATTACTGTAGATGAAGAAACCATTCCGACGTTTGAATATATCATTAAAAAACTGAACGATTATAATCTTGCTTATGTGCATTTATCAGAACCCTTTACGGATGTATCAGATGTTCCGTTTGCCGTAACCGATATCGCGAAGCACTTTCGTCCTTTATACAACGGAACGCTTATGATTAATGCCGGATTTGACCAGAATAAAGGAAATAAGATTATCGCCGATGGTGATGCCGATCTTGTGGCCTACGGAAAACTTTATATTTCCAATCCCGATTTAGTTGAACGTTTTGAACAAGGTTTAGAACTTTCAGAATGGGATGAAGACACCTTTTACACCACAGGAGAAAAAGGCTATACGGATTACCCTGCGGCTTCAAAATAAAGCTGTTTTACAACCTACAAAGCATGATTTCGTCCTTAGATGAAATCATGCTTTTTTTATGCCTTTTAATTTGTTATTTTACAGTATACCAATAGCTTTGTTTCAGTAGTAATTTAAGGTTTAAAAAATACTCATTTCAGAATGTGTCGTTACCTTTTCTAAGAGCTCCATACCTTTATACGAGTTGCCGTGCTTGTTTAATTTAGGACTCCAAACGACCATAGCATAATTTTTTGGGTAAAGCGCCACAATGCCGCCACCAACACCACTTTTACCTGGTAAACCCACCCTAAAGGCAAACTCTCCAGATTCATCATAAAATCCACAAGTGAGCATCAGTGCATTAATCCGCTTGCATTTATTCTTGGTGATAATTTTGGTGCCATCTGAAATTTTACAACCTTCATTAGCCAAAAAACCAAAGGTTCTAGACACCTCTTGGCAGGTCATTTCTAGGGAACACATATCAAAATAAAAGTCAAGTACTTCTTCGGGTTCATTAGTGATGTTTCCAAAGGATTTAATAAAATTACAAAGCGCCACATTCCGATAGCCCGTTCTCTTTTCTGAATCTGCAATTTTATCTGAATAATTAAGCTCTGGCAAATCGCTCAACTCTCGTACAAATTCTAAGAATTCTACTTTAGTATCTTTAAGATGCGTCATTAAAATATCGCAAATAACAATGGCTCCTGAATTGATAAAAGGATTTCTAGGAATGCCCCTATAACTTTCTAAGAGCAGCAGCGAATCGAATTTTGTCCCTGAGGGCTCCACATCGACACGTTCCCATAAGGGTTCACCAACAATTTTATAAGCCAAGGTTAAGGATAAAACTTTCGCTATACTCTGAATAGAAAACTTATGTAAATCGTGCCCAATTCCAAAATGATTCCCGTCTATACAGGTCATATGCACTCCTAATTTTGAAGGATCTACATTTGCCAATTCAGGAATATAGGTGGCCAGTTCACCAGCGTCAGGAAGGGCTTTTACTTCCTCAAAAGCATTTTTTATAATACGGCTATAACTTGTGTTCATCATTCTTAAAATTCATTATAACCTTTAAAATAAATTATAATTCTGAGACCACACAATAATACCCGCTTTGATTTTAAAAACTAAAACCTGCCGTAAGACTCTAATTTTAGAATCGGCACTCTAAGAGTATAATA
Organism: Winogradskyella arenosi; assembly: GCF_003337305.1. Lineage (GTDB taxonomy): Bacteria > Bacteroidota > Bacteroidia > Flavobacteriales > Flavobacteriaceae > Winogradskyella > Winogradskyella arenosi. The sequence continues at coordinate 73,777 of NZ_QPJO01000004.1, forward strand.
TTAAGCCTACACCAATCATAATCCCTAAAAGTGGCACCAACTTTTTACGTTTGTTTTGCTCTTTAAAGACCAAACCACCTACAACCACCGCGATTAGAATTTGGCTTCGTTTTATGGCAGACAATAGCATAATTAGGGCGTCAGAGTCTTGAAGCGCTTTAAAATAAAAATAATCTGCCGCTTGTAATAACACCCCAACTGCAATGATGGACCAACGAAAGGTAAAGGCACGCCGTTTTTCGGCATAAGGAAACCAAGTTACGGTAAGAATAACTAGTAAAATAAGTATGGTATAAAAGCAAAACCAGAATTGTAAGGTTTGTGGATTTAGACTTAGATTCTGAATTAAAAACTTATCGTACAAGCCACTAGAAGCTCCTAAAAACGTGGCGCCTATAATGGCAAAAATCCACTTATTTCGTTTGAAATTGATGCCTTCTTTTTTTCCAATTTTAGAATATAAGATGACTGAAAATATAATGAGGAAAAAACCAATCCATTGCAAGACATTTGGGCGCTCTTGATAAATTAATATCGCACCAATAAAGGTAAAAAAGGGACCAGCTGACCGAATAGGCGTAACAATGGTTATGGGTAAGTGTTTAAGTGCTTGATAAGCTAGAATCCATGAACTGGTCATTATAGCCGATTTTATAAAAATAAAACCATGTGTAGACCAAGGGAGTTTCTGAAAATTATAGCCGTTAGCAATAGCATATTCAGGATAGTATAAGGACAAGAGACAGAAGCTTGCAATAAACAAAAAACCACTAGAAACCGTTCCTAATAACACAGGAAACACTTCATTTCCTTGTACGGCATGCTTCTTACAAAGATTGTGTAACCCTAAAAAAAGTGCCGCTAATAAGCCTAAATACATCCACATGGCGCGAATATAATATTTAGCACCTAATTGCTTCCCGTAAGGCCTTTGTTTTTTGCACTATTTTATTCGAAGGTATGCCGCTGTTCTGCAATCACCGAGGCTTTAAGGAGGTGATGAAACGTTTTTATAGTATCAAAATTTTGAGTAATCTCCTCTGAAACAGCCACTCCAGATACACCGGTTTCTAAAATGTCTTTAACTGCAGTAGTCTTAATACCTCCAAAACCAATAACAGGTATTGGCGTCTGTAAAACTTCCATAATTGCGGCGTAACCTTTAATTCCTAAAGACGGCTTAGAAAGAGTCTCTGAACCTTCAACCTTATAAGGTCCTAAAAATATATAATCGACTTCTTTTTGTACTAAAGCTTCACAGTCTTGGAGGGTATAAGCTGTAGCTCCTATAATTTGCCAGGTATACAATTCGGTCCTTAAACCTGTAGGGCAGCGGTCCGCATTTTCAATATGAACCCCATCGGCTTTTACAGCTTTAGCGACCTCATAAGCATCACTAATAATTAATCGGGTTTGAAAGTGACTTGTAATCCCTCGAGCCGATTGCGCAAGTTCTAAATGTTCAGCTTCGGGAAACGTTGCTAGCGATAGCTGTACCCATTCCGCACCAGACGTGCAGGCACTTTGAATATTTTGTAACATAATTTCTGCTGTTGCTCCTTCAGAAATATAATGTAGTTTAGAAACGTTTCTCATTGTTCTCCTTATTTTTTAACTCCGATGTGCAAAAATACAAAGGTTTCTATAGTCACTGTCTGCTTTTGCTTTCAAACTTAAAAAGATGTTCTGTTATAGTGTATCGCGCTTCAATTTCGCCTTAAAAACAGTAAACACTTTAGTTGTTGAATAAAAAAAAGCTTGCAAACACAAGGTTTACAAGCTTCTTAAAGTGCGCTTCATCTAGAATTGTACTCTAGTTCAATCGCTTCTTTATTTATTTAATGGCCTCTAACAACTTCTCAGCAACGAGCTCTGAAGAGGCTGGATTTTGACCTGTAATAAGGTGACCATCTTGTAAGGCGTATGGTGCCCAATTCTCTTTATTAGAATACATAGCTCCGTTTTCTATGAGCATATCTTCTAAAAGAAATGGTACCACTTCCGTTAAGCCTACAGCAGCTTCTTCTTTATTAGAGAAGCCTGTTACTTTTTTACCTTTAACCAAAGCCGTTCCGTCTTCATTTTTAACATCCTTTAAAACTGCAGGTGCATGACATACGAAGGCGATAGGCTTTTCTTGACGATTAAATTTTTCGATTAAAGCAACCGAATCCGTATCATTACTTAAATCCCATAATGGTCCGTGACCACCAGGATAGAATACAGCATCAAAATCATCAGCATTCATCTCTGATAAGACTTTAGTATGCGCTATTTTTTGTTGTGCGTCTTCATCTTTATCATAACGTTCTGTTGCAGAAGTGGCCGCATCTGGACTGTCACTACTTGGGTCTATTGGTGCTGCGCCTCCTTTAGGGGTGGCTATAGTAATATCTACACCTTTATCTAACAAGGTGTAATATGGGCTTGCAAATTCTTCAACCCAAAATCCTGTTTTCTTTCCCGTATCTCCTAATTGATCGTGAGAGGTTAATACAAATAATACTTTCATGTTTTTATCTTTTTTAGGTTCTATGTTTTCTTCTGAATCTTTTTCAGAAATAACTTCCTTTTTCACTTCTTGACAACTCGAAGCTGTAATGATAGTCAGTGTTAAGGCTAGTGTTTTAATAAAATTCATTCTTAAAATTAATAGGTCATTTTTACAATCTTCTCAACGCGGTCTGGCGATAAGGTTTGGTGCTCACCTAGGCCCATCCACTTGCGCGCCTTAAAACGTTTTGCGATTTCTTCAGCTGTCCCTTCGTAATCTTCGGTGTAATCCGATAACTTGGTAGCAATACCTAATTGATGGAAGAAGGCCTCTGTTTTATCAATAGCGGCGTAAGCTTTATCGTCAATACTTCCTTCTGTAATATTCCAAACGCGCTCTGCATATTGCGCTAATTTTTCTTTCTTCGTATCGAAATTGTATTTGTAATGACTCGGTGCAATCACAGCTAAGGTTCTAGCATGATCTATACCAAATAAGGCCGTTAATTCATGTCCCATAGCGTGCACAGCCCAATCCGTTGGCACTCCTTTTTGGATCAATCCGTTTAAAGCCATTGTACAGCTCCACATAAAATTAGATGCCGCTTTATAATCCGTAGGATCGGCTAAAACTTTTGGTGCCACTTCAATTAAGGTTTGCAAAATGCTTTCTGCAAAACGATCTTGAAGTAAGGCTCCGATTGGGTAGGTCATATACTGCTCCAAAACGTGAGTAAACGCATCGGTAATACCGTTAGCTAACTGACGTTCCGGTATAGAAATAATCACTTGTGGATCTAAAATTGAAAACTTCGGAAATAACCCAGGCCCGCCCATGGCTAATTTTTCCTTAGTTTCCGCTCTTGTAATCACAGAACCCGAGTTCATCTCAGACCCTGTAGCTGGTAAGGTTAAAACGGTACCAAATGGCATTCCTTTTTCAGTACGAATGTTTTGCGTTAAAATATCCCACGGCGTATCTCCTTCATATAAGGCTGCCGCTGATAAAAACTTAGTACCATCGATAACAGAACCGCCTCCAACAGCAAGTAAATACGTGATATCTTCGTCTTTAATGACTTGTAAGGCTTCCATTAATTTAGCATATTCCGGATTTGCAGGAATTCCGCCAAACTCTATGACCTTTACTTTTGATAATGCGGTTTTAACCTGATCGTAAATTCCATTTTTCTTAATGCTACCACCACCGTAAAGCAGTAATACTTTAGCATCCTGAGGAATTTCATTTTCTAACTTTTCTATAGTGTCCTTTCCAAAAATAATTTTGGTAGGATTTTGATATTCAAAATTGTTCATCTTTTTTCTTTTTAAATAATTAATAATAGGGGATTGCGATAAGCTGTGGCTTCAGAATTAAATCTTAACCACCATTTTACCTTTGTTTTTCCCATCAAATAAATCGATAAAGGCTTGTGGTATATTGTCAAAACCTTCAACAATAGTTTCAGAATAGGTCAGCTTATCTTCACTTAACCAACCTGATAAAGCTTTCACGGCTTCTGGGAATTTGGCGGCATAGTTAGAAACAATAAACCCTTGCATTAAGGCGCTGTTCTTCACTAAAAATGGTTGTACACTTAAACTTTTAGGAACTTCAGTACTATTGTATACCGAAATTGCCCCACAAATAATAATTCTAGCAAATTGGTTGATATTCACTAAAACCGCATCTGATATTGGTCCACCAACGTTATCAAAATAAATATCTACACCATTTGGAGCGGCTTTAGCAATAGCTGCTTGCATGTTTTCCGTAGTGTTGTAATTGATCCCTTCATCAAAACCGAATTTCGATTTTAAAAGCTCTACTTTTTCATCTGTACCGGCAATACCAATAACTCTCAAACCTAGAATTTTTCCTATTTGTCCCACTACAGATCCTACAGCACCTGCTGCTCCAGAGACAACTAGGGTTTCACCTTCTTTCGGTTTCCCGATCTCTGTAAGTCCACAATAGGCCGTTAATCCGGTCATTCCTAAAATACCTAAATAAGCACTTAATGGCGCCCTTGAAGAATCTACTTTGGTAAGGCCCTCACCATTTGAAACTTGTTGGGTTTGCCAATTAAGCATTCCTGAAACATAATCTCCTTCCGAAAAATTATCGTTTTTAGAAGCTACAACTTTAGCAATAACGCCCGAGTGCACAGGTTCATCTAATTTAAAAGGCGGTACATACGATTTAGCATCGCTCATACGACCTCTTAAATAAGGGTCTACAGAGACGTAAGCTGCTTTTAGTAAAATTTCTCCGTCTTTGATTGTTAATTCAGAATCTTGTTCTACAAATTCAAAATTTGAAGTTGAAGGTTTTCCTTCTGGTCTATTTTTTAATATGATTGTTTTTGTCATTGTGTTTAATTTTTTTTAATTAATCCATTACCGTTACTAAATCTTCCATAGGTTTTCTCACCTTTACGAGATTTACTAACCAGTCTTCATTTGTTTCTCTATAGCCTATTGGCATTAAAACGGCACTACGTAATCCTTTTTCTCTTAGTCCTAAAATTTTATCGACTGCAGTAGGGTCGAAGCCCTCTATAGGTGTCGCATCTACACCTTCAAAAGCTGCAGCGGTTAAGGCCTGAGAAAAGGCGATATAGGCTTGTTTTGCCGCGTGATTAAAATTCTCTTCAGCATCTTTCTGCGGATAAGAGTTTAATAACATTTGGCGGTAATTTTCCCAACCTTCGTTTTTAAAGCCACGAATATCATTGGTTAAATCGAACATATAATTAATACGGTCTTCTGTGTAAGTATCCCAAGCTGCGAAAACGAGGAGATGAGAACAGTCCGTAATTACAGATTGGTTCCATGCTACCGGTTTTATTTGCTCTAAAAGTTCTTGATTTTTAACCACTATAATCTCAAAAGGCTGCAGTCCACTTGACGTTGGGGCCAAACGTGCGGCTTCCAATATATTCTGAAGTTTTTCTTCAGGTACCGTTTCACCATTCATTGCTTTTGCTGCGTAACGCCAGTTTAATTTATCTAATAATTCCATAGTTAATTTATTTCTTTTTTTAGTTGTGTTTGTGTATTGCGTTAATTTCATCTGATCTAATAATAACGTTCTTCGCCATACTTGAGTTCGACATATAAATCATAGCATTGGCAATGGCTTCGGCCTCAACAATGCGATATTTTTTAAGAGGCCCTATTAATAGAGGACTGATCAGTTTAAAAAGAGATAGTCCAAATTTTTCTAAAGCTCTTGCTTCCTTTCGGTCGCCGCCAATAAGTGAGGGCCTTAATATAAATGTGTGGTCTAAATTTTGTGCTAAAACGGCAGCTTCCATTTCGCCCTTAACTTTGTTATAAAAAATAGCACTGTTCGCATTGGCGCCCATAGCCGACACTACAGCGTAGCTACCGATACCATTTTCTTTCGCTAATTTAGCTGCAGACACAGGAATCCCGAAATCAATCTTTTTATACAGATCTTTGTTTGGAGTTTTCGATTTGGTAGTCCCAATACAACAGTAAACCTCATCGCCTGTAAAATCCGAACGAAACTGCTCAAGATTCAATAGGTCACCAATATATTGTTCTACCTTAGGCGATGTCACAGACGTGACGTTAGACCTAGAAAATAGCTTAATAGTCGCATAACGCGGGTCTTTAATTAACTGTTGAAGAAGTTGAGATCCTGTTAATCCTGTAGCTCCTAATATTATCGCGGTTTTTCCCATGTTATGCATTCATTTTTATACTATCCCAAGCCGCTCGATACGCCTCTTCTATATGTGATTCATCCATCTGAAAAGTACCACGTTTCTGATTTATCATTAAAAAGGATAGGGGATTGATAGCATAAGCGTAGAGAATAAAGTCAGAAAGCGGTTTAATAATGCCTTCTTTTTTACCTCGTTGCCATAAATCTACTAAGGGCTGAAGATGTCTAATACCTTCCATACGGCTAGGTTCATCTATCATAGGTGTGTTATCACATTGCGCTAAAAACATAGCGTGTTCGCACTCTTTCAATTTAAAATCCGCGATACGTTTCCAGATATATTCAAAACCAGCTTCCACACTCATAGACTCATCATAATTTTCAAAAGCATAATTGGTATATTCTGCTTTAACTTCTATATAGGTTTGGTTAACGAGATCTTGCTTGTTTTCAAAATATAGATAAATTGTAGCTGGCGACACCTTAGCCATTTTGGCTATTTTACTCATAGGCGTCGCATGGAAACCATTGTTGTTCACCAACTCAATAGTCGCCTGCACTAGTGCGTTACGTTTATCAATACTTTTTTGAAGTTTTGCCATGTCATTATCTAATTCTGATACAAAGGTAAGTAAAAATGAATGTTCATTCTTTTTTTTTAACAAAGGTTTATACTTCCGCTTAAAAGTTATAGCAAGAGAAGGCTGAACGGGAATCTTATATGGAAATGAAACGAGCTAAGGCTTTAAGGAAAAGCGTTAATCCGCCTAAGATAAAGGATTTAATTTAGCAGTAAATAAATCAAAGCGATTTATAGTTAATTTAAAATTATAGATATTATGTCACAACCGTGGGAAGATAAAGTAAAAGGAAATTGGAATATAGCAAAAGGAAAAATCAAGCAAAAGTGGGGTGAGGTCACTGATGACGATTTAGACTATGCAGAAGGAAAAGAAGATGAACTTATAGGACGCATTCAAAAGCGTACAGGAGAAACGAAAGACAATATCAATTCATTTCTTAACGATCTTAAATATTAAGCAACAGTATATAATGCTTACAATCCTGCTTCGGCAGGATTTTTTTTTAACTATGACGTCATAAGTTTTGTGTAAACCTACAATTTTCTCTTAAATCCAAACCGTTAAAAATACAAAATGGTTAAGCGGTACTGTTCGCTGAAACTCAATTTAAAAGGACTTTTTTCGAAGATTTAAAATTTAATAATTAAATTATGAAAATTACTTTGGTAAAATAGAAGTAAATTAATTTCTTGCACGATTAAATTTTAAGATCCATGGATAACTTAATTACCTTTTCAATCACTGTATTTACGGGCTTTTTCGCGATTACAAATCCCATCTCTAATCTTACAGTTTTTTTGTCTTTAACCCAAGGGGAAGACAAAGCAACTAAGCAAGACATTAATAAACGGGCCAATTTTATTGCTTTTATTATTGTTACCGTCTTTATTATTTTGGGGAAATATATTTTTGAGTTGTTCAATATTAGTATTCCTGCCTTTAAAATTACGGGGGGAATCTTAATTTTCTTTATTGGGTTTGAAATGCTTCAGTCTAAAAAGTCGAATGTAAAAAACATTAAGAATGTAGATGAAGACGAAAATATCGCCGTTTCTCCTTTAGCAATTCCTATTCTTGCCGGCCCAGGGACTATTGTAACAGCGATGAACTTTGTAGCCAACGCCGCCCCTTTAAAAATTTTTTTAGTTATTGCGATTTTTGGATTTATGAGTGTTTTAACTTACATTACCTTTAGTCTGAGTAACTTTGTAGTGAGAATGGTTGGAAATAATGTGATTTCAGTAATTGGTAAAATTATGGGTTTAATCATTGCTATTATTGGAACTGGAATGGTGATCCAAGGGATTAAAATTTCATTCAACCTTATTACGCAATAATATTTGTAGTTCTAAGCTATTATAAAAGATGCGCATGTTGCATCTATAATACTGCAGTCAAAGAGGATCGTTTTAAAACGGTCCTCTTTTTTTTTGGTCTTATCGTATTGAGGTACGTCTAGGCGTGTTAATTCTAAATTTAAGAAAACTAGAACTTATTTGATAACATGACATCTATCATAAAATAAGACCCTGTCGTAAAGTAAATTTGGTAAAAATTAAACGCCTTTATTATGAATATATCACACATTGAACATTTAGGAATAGCGGTTGAAAATCTCGAAGACTCTATTGCATACTATGAAAACGTACTGGGTTTAAAATGTTATTCCATTGAGGAGGTTGAAGATCAAAAAGTCAAAACCGCCTTTTTTTTGGTCGGTAATACAAAAATTGAATTGTTAGAAAGCACCTCGCCCGAGGGTCCAATTGGGAAATACATCGCTAAAAAAGGGCAGGGCATTCATCATATCGCCTTTGCTGTAGACGATGCTACGGAAGCCCTAAAAACTGCAGAATCACGTGGTGTAAACCTCATCGATAAGGTGTCGCGCAAAGGTGCCGAAGGATTAGATATCGGGTTTTTACATCCCAAATCGACCTTAGGTGTGCTCACCGAGCTTTGTTCTAAGTAAAACTAAATTCAAACTTCTTACATATCAGTAAATTACAAATTTTATGGCAAATCAAGATAAAATTAACGAGCTCATAGAAAAAAGAGCCCAAGCCAAATTAGGTGGTGGAGAGAAACGAATAGACTCTCAGCATGCTAAAGGGAAACTTACAGCTCGTGAACGTATAGCAATTCTTTTAGATGATGATAGTTTTGAAGAATTTGACATGTTTGTAACACATAGAACAAAATCTTTCGGCCTAGACAAGCAAATCTACCTTTCCGATGGTGTTGTTACAGGCCATGGTACAATAGACGGAAGAGTTGTTTATTTATTCGCGCAAGATTTCACCGTGTTCGGAGGCTCTTTATCAGAAACCTACGCATTAAAAATTTGTAAAGTGATGGATATGGCTATGAAAATTGGTGTTCCTGTAATTGGTTTAAATGATTCTGGAGGCGCTCGTATTCAAGAAGGGGTAAGATCTCTTGCCGGTTATGCTGAAATTTTTCAACGTAATATAATGGCCTCTGGAGTGATACCACAAATCTCTTCAATCTTAGGTCCTTGTGCTGGGGGAGCTGTTTATTCTCCTGCCTTAACAGACTTTACCATTATGACCGAAGAAACCAGTTATATGTTTGTGACCGGTCCTAAGGTGGTGAAATCGGTGACAGGTGAAGTAGTGACTGCCGATCAATTGGGTGGCGCTAAAATTCATTCCACACGTTCTGGAGTATCACATTTCTTAGCAGAAAATGATGAAGAAAACTTACTCCTTATTCGTAAGCTATTGAGTTATATGCCTGCGAATAATTTGGAAGAAGCTCCAATTATTCCTTGTAATGACCCTATAGATCGCTTAGAAGATGCTTTAAATGATATTATTCCTGAAAATCCTAATCAGCCTTATGATATTGTAGATGTTATTTCTATCCTAGCCGATCACGGTGAATTTACCGAAGTTCATAGAAATTACGCTAGAAATATTGCCGTTGGTTTTGCTCGTTTTAATGGGCGTCCGGTCGGTATTGTTGCCAACCAACCTAAATATTACGCGGGGGTTTTAGATATTGATGCCTCTAGAAAAGCAGCCCGTTTTGTACGATTCTGTGATGCCTTCAATATCCCTATTGTCACTTTAGTTGATGTTCCCGGGTTCTTACCAGGAACAGGTCAAGAATACGGCGGTATAATTCTTCATGGTGCTAAACTATTATTTGCATACGGAGAAGCTACAGTGCCTAAAGTTACCATTACATTACGTAAGTCTTATGGTGGTGCGCACGATGTTATGAGTTGTAAACAGTTACGAGGCGATTTAAATTATGCTTGGCCTACGGCTGAAATTGCAGTGATGGGCGCCAAAGGTGCTGTTGAAGTTTTAGAAGGCTCTAACATTAGAAAAATTGAAAGTGATTCTGAAAAAGAAGATTACATCCAAAAGAAAGAAGACGAATACACCCACAAATTTGCGAACCCTTATCAAGCCGCAAAATACGGGTTTATTGATGATGTTATTGAACCGAGAAACACACGTTTCAGAATTATTAGAGCACTAGAATTACTTCAAAATAAAAAAGATACCAACCCGCCTAAAAAGCACTCAAACATTCCTTTATAATGATACAGATTCTATTAAATACAGATCCTATTAGTGAAGGCTATGTGATACTCATAACGGGACTACTCATTGTTTTTGGAGCCTTAGTCATCCTAGCTCTTTTCTTTAATTTTGGTCTACCCGTAATGCTTTATGTCTATAAGATTATTACCAAGGGGAAAGACAAAAAGATCAGTGAGATTAAGGTGAAAGGCGATACTGGTTTTACAGGTGAAATTTCAGCCGTAATCGGAGCCTCAGTTCATATGTATTTGAGCGAGCAACACGATCATGAAAGCGCCATTTTAACCATCAAACAGGTAAAAAAAACCTACTCGCCATGGAGTTCTAAAATTTACGGCATTCAAAATAGATTATAACAGACTTACGAGTAGATTTCACGGTAAGACAAGACGTTATTAGACCTATTGTCAGAACGTGAAAACTACACTCACAACACTATAAACATATGAAAAGTTATAAATTCAAAGTCAATGAAAATGGCTATACGGTTAATATTAAATCACACGAGGATAATATTATTAATTTAGAAGTCAACGGCACACCTTACGAGGTGGTGATGAAAGCAAATGTTAAAACTACCAAAACGCCAACCTTAGTGCGTTCTGCTTCTAAACAACCTGCCGTTCCTTTAAAGGTTAATCCAAAATCTGCAAAAACCAGAATTGTTGCACCAATTCCAGGGGTTATTCTTTCACTAAACGTTAAAGTAGGGGATGTTATTAAAGAAAACGACTTGCTCTTAGTGTTAGAGGCCATGAAAATGGAGAACAATATTGTTGCAGAAAAATCGGGTACCGTAACAGCCGTCAAAGTTGAAGTCGGTCAACAGGTTCTACAAGATGCCCTAATGATAGAATTAGAATAATAATTTCTTTTCCTCTATTTCTATTTCACATTAACCCACAGTTAAACGAACAAAAATGAAAAAACTAATCATCATATTCAGTGTTTTGTCTTTACTGATTTTTATAAGACCAGTATTAGGTTTGGGCGCTAATAACCAGGTTATGGAAACCACAACCGTTTCCAATACACAAGTACAAACACCTGACGAAGAAAGCGTATTAGATGGGGCGTTTAAAGGCATTAAAACCTTTTATAACTATACCGGATTTGCCAATGCGACTTCCGGACATATCATTATGATTATTGTCGGGATTATCTTCATCTATTTAGGTATTAAATATGATTACGAACCCTTACTTCTTATCCCTATAGGTATTGGTGTTATCATAGGAAATATACCGTTTGTTGCCGGCAACCAAACCGGAATTTACGAAACCGGTTCCGTACTAAATTATCTCTATTTTGGGGTCGTCAAAGGGGTGTATCCGCCTCTGATCTTTTTAGGTATTGGTGCCATGACGGATTTCTCATCTTTAATAGCTAATCCTAAGCTAATGCTATTAGGGGGCGCTGCCCAAATTGGTGTCTTTGCAACGTTTTTAGGCGCCCTCTATTTAGGATTTAACTTACCAGAAGCCGGAGCCATAGGGATTATTGGAGGCGCTGATGGACCAACGGCTATTTTCCTATCTTCAAAATTAGCCAATGGTATAAATGTCCTCGCCGATGGTACTACTGTGAAAAACTTAATTGGCCCAATTGCTATCGCTGCTTATTCTTATATGGCTTTAGTCCCTGTAATTCAGCCGCCATTAATGCGTTTACTTATTTCAAAAGAAGATCGAAAAATTAAGATGAAACCTCCTAGAGCGGTCACTCAGAAAGAGAAAATGATCTTCCCGGTTGTCGCTTTAATCTTAACTCTATTTATATCACCGAGTGCGCTACCCTTATTAGGGATGCTCTTCTTTGGTAATTTATTAAAAGAATCTGGGAGAACAGAACGTTTAGCCGAAACAGCACGTACCAAATTAATTGATATCGTAACCATTCTATTAGGGGTAACCGTAGGAGCCTCAACACAAGCCGATATTTTTATCACTAAAGATTCAATGTTAATCTTTGGCTTAGGAGCAATTTCCTTTGTTATCGCGACTTGTGGTGGCTTATTATTTGCTAAATTTATGAACCTCTTTTTAAAAGACGGCAATAAAATTAATCCACTAATCGGCGCTGCAGGGGTTTCTGCTGTTCCAGATAGTGCTAGAGTAGTCCATACCGAAGGTTTAAAGTCAGACCCAAGTAATTATTTACTTATGCATGCCATGGCTCCAAATGTCTCAGGTGTTATTGGTTCTGCCATTGCCGCCGGTATAATATTGAGTTTCTTAGGCTAAATGCTTAAGTATTATCGCATTTTAAAATTCTAATTATTATGAATACAACGAACAAACTTCTTTTTTCCGAATTCTCACCCGTGTCTAAATCGGAATGGATGGAAAAAGTGACTGCCGATTTAAAAGGCGCGGATTTCAATAAAAAACTTGTTTGGAAAAACTTAAACGATCTCAACTTTCAACCTTGTTATACCAGACAAGATTCTATAACACAACTAAAAAACACAGGGGTTAATTCACAATCGCTAGTGAATTATAGAACCATTGATGTGGTTACCGCTCTACAAGGAAACAGCTCCGCTTTAATAGCTATAGAAGAAGGGCTTAATGGACTTCTCTTTCATATAAACGCTCCTGTAGACGTGTCGCTATTATTAAAGGGTATAGATCTTAATGCTTATAGCGTTTCCTTTAAGTTAGACAACGATGCTGTAGCATTTACAAAAGATTTAGTGGCTTACGCGAAAGACACCAACCTTAAAGGTTTTATTGATACCGGCCTCATTTCTGAGTATGTCACCACAGCCGTTTATAAGGCCAGTGCCATAGATGACCTTGCAGAGCTTATCAATTTAACCTCGTTTTTCCCTAATCTTAAAGTGCTAACCGTTTCGGGTACCGAATTCTTAGATTCTGGAGCAAACCAAGTTCAAGAAATTGCCTATACCTTAAATGCTTTAGTTTTCTTAGTTGAACAACTAAAAGAAAAAGGCATCTCAGCACAGAGCGCCTTTGACCATCTTAATATTAATCTTGCCATCGGTCTGGAGTACTTTGTTGAAATCGGAAAATTTAGAGCATTTAATAATTTACTTACTGAAGTGGCGGCCAAATATGGTGTGGATGATTTCTGCCATACCCTTACGGCTAAAACCTCACTTTGGAGTAAATCAGTTACCGATGCAGAAACCAATTTATTACGTTGTACCACCGAAGCTATGTCGGCCATTTTAGGAAATGTCAACGGGGTTGTTATTGATCCTTACGATGCTTCTTATAAAGCGCCTACTGACTTTTCTAAACGTATCGCGGGGAATATTACAACCATTTTAAAAGAAGAATCTTACTTCGGAAAAGTATCTAATCCTGTAGATGGGGCCTATTATATTGAAGAGGTCAGCTCTAAAATCGCCGAAAAAGCGCTAGAATTATTTAAAGCGATTGAAGCGCAAGGTGGATTCTATACAGCCTTTGAAGCTGAAAAAATTCAGCAACAAATTGCAGAAATACGCCTCAGAAAGTTGAAGCTTATAAGCCAACGTCGTACAGCGATGGTCGGGATTAACAAATATCCTAATCTGATGGAAACGGTAGATAAGACTTTGCTATCCACCAAAACCTCATCAGATCCAAAAGTTTTAACACCGCGTCGTGCCTCTTTAGAAATTGAAGCTATGCGTAGTGTTACGGAAGACATCGTTGCGAAAACCAATGCTCGTCCAGTTGTAAAACTAGCAAGCTATGGAAATCTAACCATGCGAAAAGCAAGAGCGGCATTTGCTTACGACTTTATTGGGGTGAGTGGTTTTGATGTACACCAAGAAGAGAGCTTTGAGAACGCCACAATAGCAGCAACCCAAAGTGCGCAATCGGATGCCGATGTTGTTGTAATCTGTAGCTCGGACCAAGATTATGACGCTACGGCTTTAGAATTTGTAACAACCTTTAGACAACTTAACAAATCTAAAGTTTTGCTTTTAGCAGGAGCGCCTAAAGCCTTAGAGCAATTGACGGCCGCCGGACTAGACGGCATTATAAATATGAAAACGGATGTGCTTGAAACCCTTACGACTCTTCAGAAAAACATCCAAAAATCCTTAATATCTTTAGAAATATAAAGACCTTAATTTTCCTTTATACCACTATTGAAACCTCTAAACACTAAAGTTATGAAACCCGATTTTTCAGATATAACATTAAATAAAGCCGTAAAACATACGGTTGAAACAAAAGAAGAGACTAAGGACATTTGGAACACGCCCGAAGGTATTCCCGTAAAAAAACATTTTAGTAAAGCCGATCTTTCTGAAGCGGAACATTTAGATTTCACTTCTGGTGTACCGCCATTTTTAAGAGGTCCTTATAGCGCCATGTATGCCATGCGTCCTTGGACCATTAGACAGTATGCCGGATTTTCAACAGCCGAAGAATCTAACGCCTTTTATAGACGAAATCTTGCCGCAGGTCAAAAAGGACTTTCAGTAGCCTTTGATTTGGCCACACACCGCGGATACGATTCCGATCACCCACGTGTTACGGGTGATGTTGGTAAAGCTGGTGTTGCTATCGATTCTATTTTAGATATGGAAATCTTGTTCGATCAAATTCCATTAGATAAAATGTCGGTGTCTATGACCATGAATGGGGCGGTGCTCCCAATTATGGCTTTTTATATTGCTGCAGCCAAAAAACAAGGTGTGGCTTTAGACCAATTATCAGGAACCATTCAGAATGATATTTTAAAAGAATTTATGGTCCGAAATACCTATATCTATCCACCTGCACCATCTATGCGAATTATTGGTGATATTTTCGACTATACCACGAAGTATATGCCAAAATTCAACTCTATTTCTATTAGTGGTTACCATATGCAAGAAGCAGGCGCTACCGCAGATATCGAATTGGCTTACACCTTAGCCGATGGGATGGAATATATAAGAACCGGATTAAAATCGGGCCTAAAAATTGACGAGTTTGCGCCACGACTCTCCTTTTTCTGGGCCGTTGGGATGAACCATTTTATGGAAATCGCTAAAATGCGTGCCGCAAGAATGTTGTGGGCAAAAATTATAAAATCCTTCAACCCTAAGAACCCAAAATCAATGGCCTTGCGGACGCATAGCCAGACCTCGGGTTGGAGTTTAAGTGAACAAGATCCTTTTAATAATGTGGCTCGTACTTGTATTGAAGCTATGGCGGCCACCTTAGGCGGTACCCAATCCTTACACACCAATGCTTTAGATGAAGCTATTGCTTTACCTACGGATTTCTCTGCTAGAATTGCTAGAAATACCCAGATTTTTATTCAAGAAGAAACGAAAATGACGAAAGCCGTAGATCCATGGGCAGGCTCTTATTATGTTGAATATTTAACTCAAGAAATTGCTAAAAAAGCCTGGGCGCTTATTGAAGAAGTAGAAGAACTTGGCGGCATGGCAAAAGCGATTGAAACCGGAGTTCCTAAACTGAGAATTGAAGAAGCTTCAGCCCGTAAGCAAGCCCGATTAGATTCTGGACAAGATATTTTAGTCGGCGTAAATAAGTTTAAAACTAATGAAAAATCGAATATTGAGATCCTAGAAGTCGATAATACGGTTGTAAGAGAATCTCAGATTGCCCGATTAAATAAAATGAAAACCGAACGCGATTCTGAAGTGGTTGCGGCCAATTTAAAAGCTTTAGAAGATTGTGCAGGTGGTAAGGAAGGTAATCTATTGACCTTAGCTGTTGAAGCTGCTGAAAACTTTGCCACCTTAGGTGAAATTTCTGATGCCTTAGAAGTGCACTTCGGAAGACATAAAGCCGCCACAAAACTTATAAGCGGTGTTTATGGTAAAGAAGTCAATAATGATACAACCTATGAACGTGCTCAGAAATTAGCCGATAAATTTGCGGAGATTGAAGGCCGAAGACCAAGGGTTATGATTGCTAAAATGGGACAAGACGGTCATGATCGTGGTGCCAAAGTGGTCGCTTCTAGTTTTGCGGACCTCGGTTTTGATGTCGATATGGGCTCCTTATTTCAAACACCTGAAGAAGTGGCGAAACAAGCCATTGAAAATGATGTGCACTTTATTGGTGCTTCTAGTTTAGCGGCGGGACACAAAACCTTAATTCCACAGTTAATTGGAGAATTAGAACAATTAGGCCGACCAGATATTATGGTATTTGCTGGAGGTGTAATCCCTGCTCAAGATTATGATTTCTTATTAGAACGAAAAGTCGTAGCTATTTTTGGTCCTGGTACAGTAATCTCGGAATCTGCCATTACCATAATGGAGAAATACCTCGAAAAAGAATAAGTGTTTAACCAAGTTTAAGTTGATGATTAGAAAAGTCTGTACCTGTATTGGGTTCAGGCTTTTTTATATAGAACGGACCTTTAATAAGGTTTCCAAATCGTGGTTGCAGTAGCACAAACCTTAGACGTACCTTTAACAGTAATACTGTGGCGATACGATTGAGGCTCCTCTAATTGCTCGGTGAAAGAGACCACCGTATCTCCTAATTGCGCTTCAGCAATAAAACGACCATCAATGACATGAAGAAAATGAGAATTTACAATTGTTTCAGGGATGGTTTCAATAACCCATTGCAAATAACGAATATTGTTTAGGTGCTTATTCATATCCGTATCAAATCGGTGCACTTTAAATTCTCCTGTAAAATCGGGATTATTAACCGCTTGAATTTTTTTCCTAATATTCGTCGTAATGGAAGGGGTTTCTGAGTACGACCAGCGTGAGATTATCGTATCGTAAATAGGAGTGGGCCTTCGTTTTTCAATATCAAAAAACACCCATAAGCCTTTAGCACGACCAATGATATTCTGGTTTTCATCAAAAATAAGATTCTCTCTATAACCTTTTATAGTAGAATAATTAGATAACCAAGTTCTAATGGTAATTCGTTCTTTGTATCTAGGGTAGCGTTCCATTTTCAACACCCCTGAAAATAAGACCCAGCCGATGTTTTTCTTGAGTAAATCGAATAAACTATAATTAATGGCGTAACAATGTTCTGCAGCAGTTTCCTCTAACAAGGCCAACATAATTGCTGGAGTCGCTAAGCCTAATGCATTCATTTCAAAATAACGCAACTCAAACGACTTGTCAAAATAAACGGCGTCTGTCATAGCTTGGAATTTTGAATATTACACAGGAATTAAAAAGATTTTTTAAATTTCTCAATGACTTCAAGCGCCGCTTTTACAGGGGAAACCTCTGAAGAGATGATGTCTTTCTCTAAAGTTTCTAAAGTTTGAGCTATGGCCTCAGAACCATAAAACATCTGTTTTAGTTCTTCATTAATATTGTTATACATCCATTGAATTTTCTGATGGTTTCTGTTCTTTATAAAGTAACCATTGTCATCCACAAGAGCTTTATATTTCAGCACCTCATCCCATACCTTAGAAATCCCAATATGTTTTGTGGAGGATGCGGTACTCACCACCGGACTCCACCCAGATTCGCCCAATGGAAAAATATGTAAGGCGTTTTGATATTGTCGTTTGGCTAATTTACTATTGGTAATATTATCGCCATCGGCTTTGTTAATAACCACCATATCTGCCATTTCCATAATACCTTTCTTAATGCCTTGTAATTCATCTCCCGCACCCGAAAGCATTAACAGCAAAAAGAAATCCGTCATCCCATGAACAGCAGTTTCCGATTGACCAACCCCAACGGTTTCAACCAAAATAACATCATAACCTGCCGCTTCACAAAGCAACATGGTTTCCCCCGTTTTATTAGCAACACCACCCAAGGTATCTCCAGAAGACGAGGGTCTTATATAAGCGTCTTCCAAATTTGCTAATTCTTCCATCCTAGTTTTATCCCCAAGAATACTTCCTTTGGTACGTTGGCTACTCGGATCTATAGATAATATAGCCACTTTATGGCCTTGTTTCACCAGGTATAACCCAAAAGCTTCAATGAAGGTACTCTTACCAACTCCTGGAACTCCGGTAATTCCAATCCTGATAGAGTTTCCAGCATACGGTAAAATTTGTTGTACAATGTCCTTCGCTAAGACCTTATCACTTGCTAAATTACTTTCTATAATAGTAATCGCTCTAGACAACATAACACGGTCACCCGCTAAAACACCATTAATATAAGCTTGAGATGAAAGTCTATTTTTGGGTTTGTATTGTTTCATTTTTTGAGGTATAAAACGCGGTTGCTTTGATAAAATTCAACACCTTACAAAGGTAACGAATAAGCCAAAGAATGCATAGTTTAAAAAGGGATTTATAGCGGTAAAATACAGCAACTATTTTCGCATTTGTCAACCATAATCTATTGAAACAGCTATAAAACTTCCTCTAGGGATTTGGTATCGTCCTAAAAAATCTCGTCGATAAAATACTATCATTGATCTAGGAGATTGTACTCAACTTATATTACAGTTTTAAAACAGGCCATAGGTTTACATCTTTGAAGTGTAGAATTTAAATACATAACATTATGAAATCGTATTTCCTCCTTATAGCATTATTAACCGCAACGTTTAGTTTTGCTCAAGACACACCAACACCTGAAACAAAAAAGGTATGGACATTAGAAGATTGTATTTCTTATGCCATTGAAAATAACATCACTATAAAAGAAGCCAGTTTAAATAAAGACCTTGCTGATGTAGATTATGGTGCCTCAAAATCGTCGCGACTACCTAATTTATTCGGAAGTGCTTCGCAAAACTTTTCTAACGGTAATACAATTGACCCAATTACAAGCGATTATGTTACAGACCAAATTCACAGTACCAATCTTGGTATTAATAGTTCTATGACTTTGTTTCAAGGGAATCAAATTAGCAACGAAATAAAGAAAAGTAAACTATTACTAGATCAAAGTATTTTACAAGAAGATGTCGAGAAAAATAACATCATCTTAAATATCTTAGAAACTTATTTACAAGCGCTTTACGCTAAAGAAAGCATCACTGTTGCTGAAAATAATTTAAATGCTTCTGAAACTGAAGTTGCTAGAGCCAAAGCCCGATTAGATGCCGGAACCATTGCCTTAAGCGATTATACCGAAGCACAAAGTCAGGCGGCCACCAACAGATACAATATTATTGCGGCTAAAAATGATTACCAACAATACATCATTACTTTAAAACAACTTTTAGAATTGACACCAGCAGATGAACTTGAAATAGACCCGATTTCTGAAAATATGGATGTGGTAAATTTAGAACTCGATAAGATAGACATCTATAACAAAGCCTTAGGCATTTTACCAGAAATTAAAGCTAGTGAATTAAATGTAGCTGTCTCAGAAAAAGAACTGGATATTGCTAAAGGCGGGTATTTACCAACCTTAACCTTATCGGGTAGTGTAGGCTCAGGGTATACAAGTATTAACGATAACACATTTTCAGATCAATTTGATGTGAATTTCAACCAACAATTAGGGCTGTCTTTAAGCATTCCTATTTTTAACAGAAATCAAACCAAAGCTGCTGTACAAAGCGCTACAATTAATATTGAAAAAGCACAAATACAAAAGCAGGCCACAGAAAAAGACCTCTATAAACGTGTAGAAACAGCTTATCAAAATGCCGTTTCTGCCCAAGAGCAAGTCCTGGCCGCAGAAGCCTCTAAAGTTGCAGCCGAGCAATCTTATGAATTAGCACAAAAGAAATATGAGCTCGGTGCCTTAAGTACCACGGATTTAGTGATTAGCCAAAACACGTTTACTAATGCCCAGCAAAATTATTTACAAGCAAAATACCTTAATGTATTGTACCACCAATTGCTACAGTACTACCAAGGAAATGCTATAACACTTTAATCGAAATAAAAAACAAGATCGTTATGCCATAGGCTTATGGCATTCTCAAAACCATTAAATAGAAATCATCATGAAGAATAAGAAAAAAATAATTATCGGTAGCCTAGTTGCAGTCGGACTCGCCATAGCAGCATTTGGATATTTTAATGCCGATGATGCTGTAATTATACAAGCAGAAACTGTTGCTGCAAAAGAAGCCAATGTAACCACCATGGTAACCGCAACAGGAACTATAGAACCTATTAACCAAGTTGATGTGGGTACCCAAGTCTCTGGTGTTGTAGAAAAAGTATATGTAGATTACAACTCTATTGTAAAGGAAGGCCAGTTAATTGCAGAGCTTGATAAAACAAACTTACAAGCTTCACTGACACAAGCCCAAGCCGCTTATGATAATGCGGTAAGCCAGAGAGATTATACGAAAACCATATACGATAGACAGAAAACCTTATACGATAATCAGGTGATTAGTAAATCAGATTTTGATGACGCTAACTATAATTATCAAACCGCAAAAGGTACGGTTACGCAACGTTATTCAGATTTGCAATCGGCAAGAACTAACTTAGGTTATGCTAATATCTACTCGCCAATTGATGGAGTGGTCTTATCTAAAGATATTGAAGAAGGACAAACTGTAGCTGCAAGTTACAGCACACCAACACTATTCACTATCGCTCAAGACTTAGAACAAATGCAGGTTGAAGCCGATGTTGATGAAGCTGATATAGGGCAAGTTAAAGAAGGTCAACGTGTAGAATTTACGGTAGATGCCTATGTAGGAGAAACTTTTAATGGTGTGGTTACCCAAGTCCGTTTAGACCCAACCGTTACTTCTAATGTTGTAACGTATACAGTGGTTGTTAAGGCCGATAATGAAGACCTTAAATTAAAACCAGGTTTAACAGCAACCATTTCTATTTTCACCTTAGAACTTAATGATGTGTTAACAGCTGAAGCAAAAGCGATTAACTTTAAACCAGAAAGAGAAACTTTAGCCACTTACAACACACAACACCAACTTGAAGCTAATACAGCAGATCGATCTAGAGAAGCCACTACACTTTGGGTTTTAGAATCTAATGGTGCTATCACCCCGAAACCCGTAACCCTTGGCGCAAGCGATGGTGTAAATGTTCAGATTTTAAGCGGAATTTCTAAAGGTGATAAGTTAGTCTACAGTTTAAAAGGTGTTTCTAAATCAGACGGCGCTACAGCAGAAAAAAGTGAAAGTCCATTTATGCCACAACGTCCAGGAGGAGGAAGAAAATAAGAGAAACTATGAGCAAAGAAATCATAAAAATACAAGATTTAAAACGTGAGTTTACCATGGGTACCGAAACGGTCCATGCCTTAAAAGGCCTCTCGTTTTCAATTCAAGAAGGAGAGTTCGTCACCATAATGGGGTCTAGTGGATCTGGAAAAAGTACCATGCTAAATATTCTAGGCTGCTTAGATCAGCCTAGCTCGGGACTTTATGAAATTGACGGTGTAAGCGTTAAGGATTTGAGTAGAAACGAACTTGCGACAATTAGAAACGAGAAGATTGGTTTTATATTTCAATCTTATAATTTATTAGCGAGAACATCCGCTATTGAGAATGTAGAATTACCTTTATTATATAATAGCAAAGTCTCTTCTGAAGAACGCCGAGAACGCGCCATAAAAGCTTTAAAAATGGTGGGCTTAGGTGAACGTTTAGACCATACACCATCACAATTATCAGGAGGACAACAACAACGTGTGGCTATTGCCAGATCTTTAGTAAACAATCCTGTAATGATTTTAGCTGATGAAGCCACAGGAAATTTAGATACAAGAACCTCTTATGAGATTATGTCTTTATTTCAAGAATTAAACAAACAAGGTATTACCATTACGTTTGTAACGCACGAGCCTGATATTGCCACCTTTAGTAGTAGAACTGTCGTTTTAAAAGACGGTAATATTATTCAAGATTATCAAAATCAAGATGTGCAATCTGCAGCGGCTGAATTAGCAAAATTACCTAAACAAGACCATTAATTATGAGACTATTAAATTTATTTAAAATAGCGACTAAAGCCATCATACTTAACAAAACAAGAACCTTGTTGACGATGTTAGGTATCATCATTGGCGTTGCTTCTGTGATTGCTATGTTAGCTATTGGAGAGGGATCTAAAGAAAGTATTAGAACAACAATATCATCAATGGGCTCTAATATGATTACCATTAGACCTGGAGCTGATGATAGAGGTCCGGCTAGAGGTAGTGGGGGTAATGTGCAAACATTAATATTAGAGGATTATAATGAAATTAAAGAACAAGCCTCACTATTAAGTTATATTACGCCTGTTGTTAATGGTGGCGGACAAGTCATTAATGGCGCCAATAACTGGCCATCTACCATTTATGGTGTTAATCCGGAGTATTTAAATATTAAAGCCGTGGGGTTACAAAGTGGAAGTATGTTTACTGATGCTGAAGTTAAATCTGCCGCTAAAGTGGCTTTAATCGGTGAAACGGTAGTAGAAAATGTTTTTCCAGATGGGCAAGACCCAGTCGGACAAATGATTCGATTTAATAATATTCCATTCAAGGTTATTGGAGTATTAGAAGAAAAAGGTGAGAATACCTTTGGACAAGATCAAGATGATGTAGTCATTGCGCCGTACACCACAGTTCAAAAACGAATTTTGGCAATCGATTATTTAAACCAAATTATGGCTTCGGCAATTAGTGAAGATGATGCTTCTGAAGCGGTTACACAAGTTACAGATATATTGCGTTCTCAACACAAATTAATAGAATCTGAAGACGACGATTTTACGGTACGTTCTATGGAAGAATTAATTTCAACATTTAGTTCTACAAGTGAAATGTTAACCATTCTATTAGTGGCCGTTGCTAGTATATCATTGTTAATTGGAGGTATTGGGATTATGAATATTATGTACGTTTCCGTAAAAGAACGAACAAAAGAAATTGGTCTACGTATGGCTGTAGGGGCAAAAGGCGCCGATATTTTAATGCAATTTTTAATTGAAGCCATATTAATAAGTATCACCGGTGGAGTTTTAGGGGTTATCCTAGGCCTTGGAGCCACGGTATTTATTGAAACCTTCTTGAATTGGCCTACAAGTGTCGCCTTATATTCTATTGTAATATCATTTGCCGTTTGTGCGGTTACAGGAATATTTTTCGGGTGGTATCCAGCAAGAAAAGCTTCTGCTTTAGATCCTATTACAGCCTTACGATACGAGTAATATAACCTAAAGTATAATGCAACTTTAATAAGAGTCACCATGAAAACTTTAAAAACGAATACAGTAATTCAGGTCACTTCAATAGTCCTGTTCATCATTTTAATGCAGGCCTGTAAGGAAGCGAGTACAACCTCAAAGCCCGTTGCAACCACAAATCATACATCGTATACGCAAGTAGCAACGGGACAAGTAAAGGCTTATGATGAAGATGGAACGGTACGTGCGGATCTTCAAATAGGAGATACGCTTTATGGGCAAGATGCACATTATTTAAAAGGCAAAACCATAACGTTTGAAAATAATGGTGATGGGACAATAAGTGATCTAAATACAGGATTAATGTGGCAAGAAATTCCAACTTCCGGAGGGTTTAATTGGAAAGATGCCAAAGCCTATTGTGAAAACCTCAAGCTTGGTGGTTATGACGATTGGAGAATGCCAACAGCCAAAGAACTCTATTCTATTAGTGATTTTAGCGAAGGTTGGCCATATTTAGATACCACTTATTTTTCGTTAGTCAATAATGATTTTGTGGATAAAAGTGAACAATATTGGACTAATAATGCCTATGTTGGCCATACCGAAGAAGGGCGGTATAGTGCGGTGTTTGGTGTAAACCATGCTACCGGACATATAAAAGCCTATGCTGGGGAAGCGCCTAAAGATATGAAGGATAGAAAAGGACCACCTCCTGGGGGAAATGGTCCTAAGGGTCAAACGCATCCTGAAGATGATGATGAAGGTCACAAACCACCGCCTCCTACTAATCAGAACGGCAGCCGACCTATGGGCAACCCAATGTTAAAATATGTTCGCGCTGTTAGAGGAAACGACTATGGTGAAAATGATTTTATAGATAATGGTGATCAAACGATTACAGATAAAGCCACAGGACTTATGTGGTCTAAGCAAGATAGTAAAAAGGGCTTCGATTGGAAAAATGCCTTGATGTATGCTGAAAATTCAGAACTCGCAGGCTACACCGATTGGCGCTTGCCTAACGTAAAAGAACTACAAGGCCTAGTCGATTACGATTATGCTCCAGGAGCCAAAGATGCCTCTAAGGACCGAGCAGCCATAGCTCCAGTATTTGAAACTTCAGCAATTGTCAATGAAAATGGCGATAAAGATTATCCGTATTTTTGGACCAGTACTTCTGCGAGATTTCAAAAAGGAAAACCCTATTATTATGCCTGGTATGTTGCTTTTGGACGTGCCGTGAATAATGAAGGTTTAGATTTTCATGGCGCAGGAGCCATAAGGTTTGATACCAAACATGAAAATGGCCCCGCCAGTGAAGGGGGAGAGCGCTATTATAATTATGTGCGTTTGGTTAGAAATGTCAATTAATAGTTTGCATGGAAAATCTTGTGCTTGACCATAAAGCGACACTTAAATCTGAATTCGTTTTGATGTATTCAATAGGTGCTTTAGCTTTGTTTTTGACAGGCGCAGGTAAATACAATGTAGCTTCAAACAACAAATAGGATTAATTAAAAACGACAAGAATGCCTAACAATAAAAATATCACCCTATTTTCACACCTCCTCGTTTGGATTGTTCTCTTTAGTATGCCTTATTTTTTAACTTATGGGCAAGAACAAGAAATGGATAGAATTAAAGCCCATTTTTGGATCCCTTTATGTTTTTCAGTTTTTATCTTCTATTCAAATTACTTTGTTTTAGTCGATCGGTTTTTATTTCCAAAAAAAATGTTACAGTTCATTGCTATAAATACCGTAATGATAGTGTTATTTCTATTTTTAAAAGAACATATAGAAGACACCTATTTTCAAGAAATTATAAAGAAGCGTTTAGAAAACACCAATAGAGCAGAGCCCCCTTTTAAAATGGCTGTATACATTCAAATCTTATCGTATATGGCGCCGCTTTTGTTTTCAATAGCATTAAAAACCACAAAACGTTGGGTGCAAACAGAAGCAGAACGCAAAGAAGCTACTAACGTTAAATTGCAGTCCGAGTTACAGCATTTGCATTATCAATTACAACCGCATTTCTTCTTTAATTCTTTAAATAATATCTATGCCATGGTAGACCTGTCTCCAGATCAGGCCAAAACCTCTATACATAGTTTAAGTAAGCTGATGCGCTACATGTTGTATGAAACTAATGTAGAAACCATTCTTCTATCTAAAGAAATTGACTTTATGAAGCGCTATATTGAACTCATGAAGCTTCGTGTATCAGATAAAACCGTGGTGAATTACAGTTTCCCAGTAAAAGAAACAGGAATTAAGATTGCTCCGCTTTTATTCATCTCACTTATTGAAAATGCTTTTAAACATGGGGTATCTGCCAGCAAGGAAAGCCTGATCACTATTGATATGACCCAAGAAGATCATAAAATACGTTTTGTTATTGATAACAATAACTATCCCAAACAAACCGATGATAAAAGCGGTTCTGGTATAGGATTACAGAATTTAGTAAAACGCTTAGAATTATTATACCCTCAGAAACACGAGTTTAAAACCTTCTTAAAAAACGATAGGTTTTTAGTGACCTTAGAAATAGAGACCAACTAAATCACTCATATATTCCGAAAAATAAAGCTCTATGAAAAATACACTTTTAGCCATTTGTTTTTTCCTCCTAAATCTACATCTGTTTGCTCATGAAGGCGGACATGGTACACCTTTAAAACAATGGGAATTAGCAACAACGCATCAAACTGTCAATGCTAATTTCATCAAATTAGAGGATAATGACGTTTATTTAATGGATGCGCATCACCCGGTTCAGGTTTATAAGCTTTCAGACTTTTCTGCAGCCGATCAAAATTATATAAAGGCTAAACGTGCAGCTATTCAGAGTTTAAATAATCATCACACAGCTTCAGAATCTCAAGAAGGATCCAATTCTAGTTGGTGGCTCCTTATGTTTGGACTCCTGCTTTTGGGCGTATCTGTTTATAAATTAAGGAAAGAAAGAAAAGCCATGCATTTCACTTATGGTATTTTAGGGGGATGTATCGTCACCTTTGTGTCTTGTAAAAATACCGCCACTACGGGGATTAGTGTGCTTCAAGTTCCTTCGCACGCGGTTTCTGTAATGCAAAGCTTTTTTGAAAAATTTGATGGTGTCACTACGCATGCAGACAGTACTTATCTATATATATCCTCTAATGGATTGCCCAATCATGATATGATGGTTGGCATAAGCAATTGGCAACAGCAAGTACCAATTAATCAAAATTACACAGGCGCTAATAGTTGGGCTATTCCTATACATCCAAAAATGGCAGAAGACCCCTTATCTACAAAAACTAATTTACTAAAAGGAGCCATTGCTGTAGCGGTGAATGGAATTCCTATTTTTAATCCTTTAAATAATAGAGGTGAAGATGCCAATGCTATTGGTGAATTAGATGAATGGGGCGGACATTGTGGACGTGCCGATGATTATCATTACCATTTACCGCCATTACATTTACAAGATCAAGTGGGCGAAGGAAATCCTGTAGCTTATGCTGTAGATGGTTTTCCGGTATATGGAGAAACAACAGAGCCCTTAGATGAATACTTAGGCAAAACAAATCCTGATGGATCTTACCAATACCATAGCATTGAGGAGTATCCTTATTTTATTGCAGGTATGAGAGGTGAAGTCCAGTTAGACCCAAAAACAAAAGCACCAGAAAATCAGGTGTATCCACAACCAAGAACACAAGAATTAAGACCTGCACTAAGACCCTTACGTGGTGCTGAAATTATCAATTTTAAATCTTTGGGAGAAAATGCCTATCAATTAACCTATCGCTCAGAAGGGAAAGACTATATCATTAATTACAGTTGGGATAGTACAGGAACTTACACCTATCAATTTATAAATCCGGATGGTACGACAACCCTTGAAACCTACAAAGAAAAATGAAACCAACAAAAATTTTAGCTCTCATCCTTTTTCTTTCTTTTATAGCTTGTAAAAACAAGACTACTGAGCTTACAACTGTAAATCATGATGATTTTAAAACCATTCATCCCAATTTTAAACTCACAAGTGTTGCTGTAGAAAACGGGGTGTTATTAGACGCATATAAATGTGAAGAAAAGGTCAAGGATGTGGAAAATTCCATACCACTGTCTTGGGAAAATGTTCCTAAGGGCACGAAATCTTTAGCGATTGTCATGTATCATTACCCGAAAAAAGAACATAAGAGCGAGATCAATTCCTATTTGTTATTATGGAATATTGATCCTGAAGTCACAGAACTACCCTATAAAATGGCGTCTCAAGGAAACTGGTTTATGGGCGCAAATAAAGATGGTACAGCAATATCTTATACATCACCTTGTTCTCGTGGAAAGGGAAAACACGAATACACCATAGCGCTTTATGCTTTGGCAGAAACACCAGCTTCATTACCTAAAAAAAACAGTTTAAACGTCGATTATAATGTGTTTATGAATGCCATAAATACCGTAAAAATTGTCGATAGAACCACCTTAACCTTTGTCGATTCCAACTAAAAAAAAAAAAAATGATACACATCAAACCTAGCACACTCCTCGTTATTTTTTCTTGTTTTGCACTATTCACTTGTAAAAACACAAAAAAAACGACACCTAAAAAAACGGAAACCTATAATGGTACCGCCTCCGTATCTCAAGGGCCAGCAACGGTCTTAACGCAAAATATTTATGACTGCGATAGAGGTAGAAAAGCACCAATCGGGACGTCTACAGCTACAGGTGGTAGCACATGGACCGTTCCTGCAGAAGTTAATTTTACGGATGAAAGTTTTCCGATGGCATCCGATTTATTTAACCCTTGTACCAAAATAGAATTTACCTCTGCAGATGAAGCTTTATTTGCTTTGGATGGCAGTGATATTGTAGAAGTAGATGAAGATGGCGAACTTATTACCGCGTATGTCTTTGCCGACAACTATTTTGAAATGTATATAAACGGCATTCCAGTAGGGAAAGACAATGTGCCTTTTACGCAATTCAACTCGAATATCGTTCGTTTTAAAGTTCAAAAACCGTTTACTATAGCTATGAAATTAGTGGATTGGGAAGAAAATAGTGGTTTAGGTTCTGAAGCGAATAGAGGACAAGCATTTCATCCTGGAGATGGCGGTATGGTCGCTGTTTTTAAAGATGCTGCAGGAGAAATAATTGTTACAACAAATTCAGAATGGAAAGCGCAAACCTTTTATACCGCTCCGTTAAGCGATTTATCTTGTGCTACAGAAGAAGGCACCCTAAGACTAAGTTCGTCTTGCAACACCGAAGATTCTAACGATGGAACATCATACTACGCTTTACATTGGAAAACACCTCTAAACTGGCAATCTTCAGATTTTGATGATAGCCAATGGCCTAGCGCAACCGAGTACACAAATAGAACGATTGGCGTCGATAATAAGCCTGCATATACCAATTTTATAGATATCTTTGACCACAGCAAAGCCGATGCAAAATTTATATGGTCTACCAATGTTATTTTAGACAATGAAGTTTTGGTAAGATATACGGTAAACTAAATTTTAATCGTTTTAAAGCTAGCCACTTTTAATTTATACATCTAATTTATGAGTCCATTTAAAATATCTTGTGTTATTGTAGACGATGAGCCTATGGCGCTTAATTTAGTTGAGAGTTATGTTGAAAAAACACCCTTTTTAGACCTCAAGAAAAAGTGTAGTAGTGCCATTGAAGCGATGGAATACATCAAAGATCAACCGGTAGATTTACTGTTTCTAGACATACAAATGCCAGATTTAACAGGTATTGAATTTTCAAAAATGTTACCTAAAGACACACGTGTTATTTTTACAACGGCTTTTGATCATTATGCTTTAGAAGGCTTTAAAGTAGAAGCTATAGATTATTTATTAAAACCTTTTGATTACGCCGAGTTCCTAGTGGCGGCCAATAAGGCGAATACTTGGTTTGAATTGGTAAAAGGACAACGCCAAAGTGTACTTTCTGAAGAAAAGGAATTCCTTTTTGTAAAATCGGAATACAAGCAGTTACGCATTAAACTAGCCGATGTGCTCTATTTTGAAGGTTTAAAAGACTATATTAAAATATGGATTAAAGATAATAAGAAGCCCATCCTAACCTTAATGAGCTTAAAATCTTTAGAAGAAGAACTGCCAAGCACACAATTTATGCGTGTGCACCGCTCATTTATCGTTTCCTTAGATAATATTGATGTTATTGAACGCAGTCAGATTATCATCAATGATCAGCGCGTCACAGTATCAGAACATTACAAGCCAAAATTCTTAGAATTCATTAATAATAACTCCTTAAACGGATAGCACGATTGGTATTCATCTATTGATTTTCAGATTTAATATGAGGAATTGCGGTATTGGTCTATTTCCTTTTTAATTTAAAAGCAATAGAAGTACGTTTGTACTGCACAAAACTATATATCAAATCATGAAAAAAATTGTTTTAACCGTATCGGTTGCAATCATAATGTTAAGTTGTAACAGTGTTAAAAATGTAGACACCTCTACCATTGCACAAGCTTCAACACTATTAAGTTCTTTAAGCTCAAACTCTACAGTACAACAAATTACAAGTCTTTTCAATTTATTAGACACTGATCATAATGATGCCATCAGTTCTTCAGAAGCTATTGGTTCAGTTTCAGAAAACTTTGACGTCTTAGATACAGACAACAGTTCTAATTTAAATCTTACCGAGCTAACAGGCTTATTAGACTTATTAAAATAATTACCCCTAGAATTAATTGCTAAAAAAGGGATACTTGAAAAGGTATTCCTTTTTTTTATGCATACCTCTAAACCCTTACAGAAATTGCACTTGAACAAAACTCTATATCTACAAAAACAGCCGCTTTATAGATAAATATCAAGCACTAGTCTATTGCTTTCTCACAAGCCTTATAATTGCAATACCTTTAAATCAAGGAAAGCAATAAGGCTTATCATTATTGCGATAAAAGATTGTTTAACGCCTTAAAATAAATGATTATGAAAACACGTATTAAAACCTACTTACTCCCTTTAACATTTTTGGTTGCATTCGCTTTTCAGGCGCCCGCGCAAACCAAACGTAGTAGCAGTAAAAAAACAACCGTAATAAGCACTAAGAAACCCGTAAGCAAAAAAATACCGAGCTCAAAAGTGACGTATAAAAAACAGACTAAAAAAGTGGTTTCTGTAAGAAGCGTTCCTAATAAAAAGGTTGTACAATATAAGGGACAGAATTATTATTACGCTAATAACAGATTCTATACACAATCTAGAGGACGTTATATTGTTATTGCTCCTAAGGTAGGATTCAGAATTCAGACCATACCATCTAACTATAAGCGTATACGTTTTAACAACCGTGATTATTATGCTGTTAATGGAACCTTTTATATCTACGTTAATAACGAATATGAAGTGGTAGAACCAGAGATAGGAACTATTGTATCTGAATTACCAGAAGATTACGAAAAAGTAACTATAGACAACCAAACTTATTATGAGTACGCTAATATTCTATACGAAAAAGTACAGGTAGACGGCACAAGAGCTTATGAAGTGGTTGGTATTATAGATATGGAATAAAGCTATTTAAGAAAATCATATTTAATTGATTGTTAGAGTGAGAAGGAGGGAAGTTATTAGAGTGGCGCCCTCCTTTTTTTATGCTCTCTTTTAAATACTGATAAGATAATTCTTATGGTACATCTTTTTATAGATGTCTTTACTAAACATATAGAGTTGCGCTGGTTTTTTAGAAACACCAACTTGCTTTTCATCTAAAGGAATAATGTATTTTTTATTGATGAGTTTTCGTCTAAAATTACGATTGTCAATTTCTATCCCCAAAATAGATTCATACAAATCCTGAACATCATTAATGGTGAATTTATCTGGTAACAATTCAAAAATAATAGGTTCCGCTAAACACTTGGTTTTTAAATCTTCATGCGCCTCTTCTATAATCTTCTTATGATCGAAGCCTAATTCGGGCAAAGATCTTAACGGAAACCATTTAGCTTGGTACTTATTACGTGTAACATCAACATCTTCTGTTTTTAATAAAAAATAGTAGGCAATCGTGATGGTACGTAAACTAAAGGCTTCTTTATCAATCCAAATTAAATCCTTCTCACTTAATAAACGATCAGGATCTCCAAAGGCTTTAAATTGCTTTTTATACTGATTGGTTAATCCCGTTAATTCCTTTAATACACGGGTTGCCGAATCATCTAAAGTTTCATCTTCATAAACATGGTATCCTGTAAGGACATAGTCGTCAACTAAAACCTCTTTCTCTTTAGATTCTAAGTAACGTTTTATCAGTAAAACATTTAAAGATTTAGTAATTGTGTCATAACCAAAAACCACACAATCTACAGATATATTAGAAATTTTATTAGGCATAATTTGTTTTTAACGGTGTTAAATGTAGCACAATAATTTTATTAAACGTCAATATAACATTAAATATTTATTGAATAAAAGCCAAGCCACATCAGTATTCTCATATCAATATAGCATAGTATTAAGCTAATATAATATATTTTTTGGCTTTATATTTTGTAATATTCAAAATATATTTTATACATTTGACTAATAAACGTAAATATGACGTTTATTAAAATATAATCTTAGACCATATAGAAATGAGCACCTTAACAACATCGCATACCAACAACATCAAAAAGGTATTTAATCCCAAAGGCCTATCTTTAAGTTATAAGGTATTCATTCTTAGTTTATTTCTAGGGGTTGCCAATACCACCCTTAACGCACAAACAGAAAGCGTAACAGAAACCTACAAACCGTTTAGCATAAGCGGACATATAAAAAACATGCACACTTGGCATGGATTTGTAGTGCACCCAAGTGCGGTATTTGCGACAAGCCTTGAGTACAATACTCGAGATCAAAAATTTACTTTTGGCGTATGGGGAGGGGCTAGTTTTTCTGGCGTTGATATTGAAAATTATAATACAGGAGAAAATGTAAGTGCAAGCTATAAAGAGTTTTCTATCTATACAAAGTATAAGTTTTCAGACCGGTTGTTTGTAGAGGCCGTATCGCACAACAATTATACTGGAGTAGAAGAACGTGGTGACGAATTGCATTATTGGAGTTACGACAAAACTCAAGGTTACAATTTTGTAGATATCGGAATAGGATACAATGTTTGCCCAAACACTTTACTTTATTTTGCTACGATTATAGCAGGTGGGGCCGGCGATTACGAGGTGCAGTCCGATGGGAGCCTAGAAGATTCTTGGACGCATTATTTTGAAGTAAAAAGCAAAGTTTGGAACAACGACAATGCTAATTTATCCGTTTTTGCTGGTGGTGCATGGTCCTTTATTACAGATAAGACCTTTTACACCGAAGGTTCTGGAAACCTTATAAACGTCGGCGCTACTTATGGTAAAAATTTAAATATTGGTAGCTACCAATTACCAGTAGAAGTAACTGCTATGTGGAACCCTGAACAAGAAAAAACAGTCTTACAATTAGACCTTAAATTATTTTAACTCTTAAATAACATAGACTCCTAATCCTATGAAAACAATAGCCGATACCTTCGTTGGTGTTACAAAAATCGCTAAGGCTTCAGGAATTCCTATTTTTATTACGGGTCGTTCTATTAATCCTTTAGCAGAATTAGGAACCACGATGCTGACTTAACCATGGAAAAAGAACCGCCACCAAAATTAATGGAAAAGAAAAATTGATGACAGCTTACACCTTAAAACAAGACCACTTAGACGCGATATCGGAACATATATCGATCCCTAAATATCAAAGACGTCAACTAAAAACGGGCATTGTCCATATTGGTATTGGCGATTTCCATCGTGGACATCAAGCCTATTACACGGATCAATTATTACACGACACCTCAATTACAGACTGGGGCATCTGCGGAGTAGCCTTATTGCCATCAGATATTAAAATATATAAGGCGCTTAAAAAGCAAGATGGCCTATATACGTTAATGGTAAAAGAATTTGATGGCGCACTCACTAAACGGGTCATTGGTTCTATTACGGAAGTTTTATTCGCTCCAGAAAATCCAAGTAAAGTCATAAAAAAGATGGCCAGTAGTGCCGTTAAAATTATCACCCTAACCATTACAGAGCGTGGCTACAACTACAATGAAGTCACCAAAGCTTTTGACGATCAAAACCCCAATATACGCCACGATATTGCCAATCCACTAATGCCTAAAACGGTGTTTGGTTATCTTACGCAGGCTTTAAAACTTAGAAAAGAAAAAGGCGCTAAAGGGGTAACCATTCAATCTTGCGATAATATCCAAAGGAATGGTCATATGGCTAAGAATATGCTTTTAAGCTATGTAAGACTTGCAGAACCTTCCTTAGTGTCATGGATTGAAACTCATGTTTCGTTTCCTAATAGTATGGTAGACCGTATAACACCAACAACAACAGCTTCAGATATTGCAATTTTAAAAGCCACCACAAACATTAAAGACACATGTCCAGTGGTATGTGAACCTTTTAAGCAATGGGTTATTGAAGATGATTTTGTTAATGGTCGCCCACTTTGGGATGCTGTTGCGGCTCGATTTGTAGAGGATATTGTGCCCTATGAAAAAATGAAATTAAGCCTATTAAATGCGGGTCATACCGTACTCGGCATTTTAGGAGCCTTATTAAGTTACAAGACTATTGATGAAGCCGTACATGATGAAGATCTCCGTACTTTTCTAGAACAGTATATGGATCATGAAGTCAGCCCAACCTTATCCGATTTAAAAGGTGTGGACCTAGAGCATTATAAAGCTTCTTTATTACAGCGCTTCGGAAATGTTAGTATTAAAGATCAAATTGACCGTATTTGTTCTGAAAGCGCTTCTAAAATTCCAATTTTTGTTTTACCGACCATTACCGCTAATTTAGAATCTGAAGGGCAAATTAAATGTGCCGCCCTTTTAATTGCTGGGTTTGCCATCTATAGTTTAGGTAGAAATGAACAAGGAAAGTCCCTCAACATAAAAGATGCTATGGAGGCCACTTTAAGGAAGAAAGCTGCCCAAGCAGCAAACGGACAACCGGAAGCCTTCTTAGAGATTGAATCCGTTTTTGGATTATTGAAATCGTCACCCTCGTTTGTAAGCGCTTACACCAAAGCTTATAACACCTTAAGAACCTCAGGAGTTAAGGCCTGTATTAAAACCTATACCAATAACCGTATCAATTGCTAATTCCCCTATATTTATAATAGCAATTCTTCGAAGGTTTATGGCGAAAGTCATAAACCTTTTTTTTGTTTTTATCGTGAAGCCATCCAGTGCAGAGAAGTTGTCTTTATAGTTTTTAAATGACTATCCTGCATTTATTTTCATTTGTAAACAAAAGTTTAACTTAATAAAGCTATAAGTTGATTTTTGGCTTTGTAAATTTACATTTTGAAAGGCCACTTTACATTAGGATTCAGCCTTAAAAAAGGCCTTCAGCAATCACAATTATTATCAGTAAAAATTTATATACCCCATTAATGAATACCCAACCCATAGCTTATTCTATCTTAGATCTGGCATTAGTTTCTGAAGGTCATTCTCTAAAACAAACCTTTAGCAATGCTTTAAAATTAGCGCAATATGCTGAAACTTATGGCTACACCAGATATTGGTTAGCAGAGCACCATAATGCGGAAAACATTGCGAGTAATGCCACCTCAATTTTAATTGGTTATATTGCGCAAGGCACACAAACGATTCGTGTGGGTTCTGGTGGAATTATGCTTCCTAATCATTCACCTTTAATTATAGCCGAACAATTTGGTACTTTAGGAAGTCTTTATCCACAACGTATAGATTTAGGCTTAGGAAGAGCACCAGGGACGGACCGCGAAACTGCTGAAGCCATCCGATCTGATTTTATGAAAGCTGCGCATTCATTCCCAAATGAAGTTAGTAAAATACAAACCTATTTTTCAACGCAAAACGAAGATGCTAAAGTAAGAGCGACTATTGCTGAAGGGGTAGAGGTGCCTTTGTATATTTTAGGCTCAAGTACTGATAGTGCGCATTTGGCCGCCCAAAAAGGACTTCCTTATGCTTTTGCCAGTCATTTTGCAACAACGCATTTATTTGAAGCCATTGAAACCTACCGTAAAGAGTTTCAGCCTTCAGAAGAGTTAGAAACACCATACGTCATCGCAGGTGTTAATATTATTATTGCTGAAACTGATGAAGATGCCCAACGTTTAGCCACCTCATTGATCCGCATGATTGTTGGTATTTTTACCGGCCGACGTGCCAAGGTGCAACCACCAACGGAAATGACCGAAGACCTTAAAGATATTATGCGCAATCCTCAGGTACATCAAATGCTGAAATATTCTTTTATAGGAAGTAAAGCCACCGTAAAAGCGCAGGTTAAAGAATTTTTAGACCAAACCAAAGCGGACGAACTTATTGCCGTTACGCATATTTACGATATTGACAGTCGCATACGATCAGCAGAGTTATTCGCAGAAATTATGACTGAATTACAGTAAAAATAAAGCCTAAAAAAACTCCTATGAATAACATAGGAGTTTTTTTATAAGCTACTGTAAAATACTTTTCTGACTTACATCATCTTGTTTGACGCAGCACGCTTAAACTTATAGGTAATCCCAAAGTTAATTCCGAAAGAAGAGTAAGGTACTTTTACCGCTAATTCTTTAGAATCATCTGCATTTGTATTAGACAATTCATCGACATAAGTGGTGGTTCTGTTTGTTCCTGCTGGTAAATTATCTAAAGAATAAAACCCAGCTATGGCAACCGTACCATCAGTCCTTACCACATCAGTGTTCCATTCAGTAATTTCAGAATCTTTACGTTTTAAACTGATCCCATAATATTCAGCTTCAGCAAAAACACTAAAATTATCATTTAAAGGATATTCATAACCAATTGCTGCTACAAAACCTAAAGGAAATTGACCATGGTAATCTTCAACATAGTTCGTTTCAAAAGTTGATCCAGACTCAATCTCTGTCCCATATGCTTGCGACAAACCTGCTGCTTGCTCATCACTCATCACAGCATTTTGATACGCTACAGCTTCTGTTTTTCCGCCTAACTTTACTAAAGCTCCTAAACGTGCGTACACATTATCATTAAATTTATATACGACAGATAAAGCAGCTCCAAAAGCACGTGCTCTAGCCACGGCATCAACTTCTAAACCTGGTACATTTACTTCAGAAACAGTTTGATCAGAACCGTGTAAATATCCCACACTTAGGTCAGCACCAATATGGTCATTAAAAAAATAGGTTCCTCTAATTTGTCCATTAAAACCCTCACCGTAACTTCCGTAAGTATTTTCGGTTTGAGATACAGATACTTTTTCTCCAATTTTCATCCCCGCACTTCCAATAGCATACCCGCCACTAGCAGAAATTTGAAATTGAGCATAAGACACGCTGCCTATTAAAAGTGCAGCTAATACTGTAATTGTTTGTTTCATTGATGTTGTTTTTTTAAAGTTATTACGATTTTAAAACCGTCCTAGTTTTAAATCGATGGCAAATATAATTGTTTAATAATGTTGAATTGTTAAAATCTCACATTAATATTAACGATAATCGAATTTTTAAGCCAAAAAATAAACATTCTTATGAATTCCAAATGCCATGAACCACTTCTAAAAAAGAAAAACACACGGCACTAAACCATCTTAAATACAAAAAAACATACGATAAATACTACATTTCCAAACCCTTACAAGTCTATTTGTTCTAAGCAAAATACATCACAGGACCATCACCACACCTAAAGATGGTCAACACAAGCCTGTTACACCAAAAAATTTGAGGTCTAAAAAATTGAAGCTTGTTTTAAGGTATAGATTAAGGATGGGATCCAAAATTCACCCAATTTCACATATTAAATACTAAAACAGCCTTAGTATTTATAAGCAATACCGTACAAATAGTCGTATCTTAGCAGCCTTTAATTGAGGCGAAATTCCTCAATGAAACTCAGTAATATTAAGAGAATGAATTACAAGCATTTAGTTGAAGAACTCAAGGAGAACAGTCAACGTTTTCAAAATAAAAACGCGGTTTACGCTAAAAACGATCAAAACAACACCTGGGAAGGTATGTCTTGGTTACATTTTGAAACTCAGGTTGAGCGTCTTTCTAAAGCCTTAATTCATTACGGTATTAACGTGCAACAGAATGTGGCTATTTTTTCTGAAAATATGCCGAACTGGATTATTGCAGATGCCGCTATTATGCGAGTTAGAGCTGTGAGTATTCCTATTTACGCCACAAATTCTAAAAAAGAGGTTGAATATGTTATTAATGACGCTGAAGTATCGCTTCTTTTTGTTGGAAACCAGAATGAATTTGATAAAGCCTTTGAACTTTTACAAACCTCTGAGTATTTAAAGGGGATTGTAGCCTTAACAAAATCCATTCAACTAAAACCTTCTAGCAGTGTTATGCATTTAGACGATTTTATGGCTATTACCCCCACAGAACAGGTAAATATAGAACTTCAAAAACGTTATTACGAACGTGATTTTGAAGATTTAGCCAGTATTATATATACCTCCGGAACAACTGGAGAACCAAAAGGGGTAATGTTAGATTATCATAATTTTGGAGGTGCATTAGCCGCACATGATTACGAGTTAGACCTTACCGAAAAAGACACGTCTCTTAGTTTTTTACCCTTAAGTCATATCTACGAACGTAGTTGGGCTTTCTTTTGTTTAAAGAAAGGTATTGAGGTGTACTTTAACCAAGATCCTAAAAAAATTGTAGATGTCATTAAAGAAGTGAAACCTACAGTAATGTGTACAGTGCCTAGAATATTTGAAAAAATATTTGCCGCTATACAAGACAAAAGAAAAGAAGCGTCTCCTACAAAAATGAAATTAGCCAGCTGGGCCTTAGGTGTAGGAAACAACTATTACAATAAACACAAACGCTTAGGGAAATCTATTCCTTTAGGCTTACAATTAAAACTTAAAATTGCCGACAAACTGGTGTTAAGTAAATTACGCGAGGTCTTTGGCGGTAACATTAAATTTATGCCTTGTGGAGGTGCACCTTTAGTGGCCGATTTGGTATCGTTTTTTCATTCCTTCGGACTTAATATAAAATGTGGTTATGGCTTAACCGAAACTACAGCAACAGCAACACTTTTTGGAGACACACATTTTGAATTTAATTCCGCAGGCCAACCCCTTAAAGGTACCCAAATTAAAATTGGTGCTAATAACGAGATCTTAGTAAAAGGTCCTGGGGTAATGAAAGGCTATTATAAAAAACCTTTAGAAACCGCTAAAGTGTTTGAAGACGGTTGGTTTAAAACAGGTGACGCCGGAAAACTAGACCACAAAGGCAACCTTATTATTACAGACCGTATTAAGGATCTTATGAAAACGTCTGGAGGAAAGTACATTGCCCCTCAAAAGCTTGAAAACGCCTTAATTACCGATTCTTTTATTGAGCAAATCGCTGTTATTGGCGATCAGCAGAAATATGTTACGGCCTTAGCAGTGCCTAGCTTTGAGAACTTAAAAAAATATGCCTTAGAGCATAAAATAAGTTTTCAGGACGTTGAGGACCTAATCAGTCACAACCAAATTATAACGCTTTTCGAAAAACGTTTTGAAGACCTTCAGAAGGAATTTTCTAAGTTTGAAAAGATTAAAAAGTTCACCTTATTACCAAAAGAGTTTACTATTGAAACGGGAGAAATTACCGCTACCTTAAAATTAAAACGAAAGGTTATTCAGCATAAATATCAAGAACTTATTGATAAGATGTATTCTGAATAAATGTAATTCCAATCGCACTTAAACATTCAATTTTAAGTGTCATTATTTTCGTCATGATTCCATAAATAGGAGTGAAGGGACCTTCATTGGTTTCTACTAGCACGTAGAGACTAATTAAATCGTTTTTTAAACCACTTTGTTATAGACGGCTCTACCAAACCTATAGAGTTCCGCTATTTTTTTCAGAACCCCAATTGGTTTTTCATCTAGAGGAATAATGTATTTTTTTTATGAATTAGCATTCGTCTAAAATTTCGATTATTAAAATCTATTCATATCAACTTGTACAAGTCTTGCACCTCGTTCATCGTAAACTTATCTAAAGTTTCTGATTTACTGAGGCATTCTACTACAAGCACATCATCATCATCAGCTACAACGTCCTCGTAATCTTTAAGAGTTAAATAACGTGGTATCAACAAATCATTTCAAGATTTCGAA
The DNA here is from genome assembly GCF_003337305.1 of Winogradskyella arenosi. Lineage (GTDB taxonomy): Bacteria > Bacteroidota > Bacteroidia > Flavobacteriales > Flavobacteriaceae > Winogradskyella > Winogradskyella arenosi. Next base: position 113,379 of record NZ_QPJO01000004.1, read on the forward strand.
CTAGTGTCATACCCAAACACTACACAATCTACTGACAAATTTGATCTATGTTTCTATTTCCACAACACAATTCAATTACAACAATAAAACCTTATTCTTGAGCACATCTAAACTATGATAAACATCATTAAACGTCATATTTACATTAATAATCATTAACACTTTAGCTTCCTTAAAAATATGTATTTATCAATATAGTATAGTTAATAAGTAATTTAACACACATTTTCTCCTCAAAAACGACAATTTCTTATTTTTTTGCAATACATTTGAAAAAACAAACGTAATTATGACGTTTATAATATAAGCGTCGACCGAATTGTAATTTTCATACGATAACAAATTCCATTAATGTGAATTTTAAGCGTTAGCCATAACACTTAAACTGTTGAAAACGTGAATTACAATACCTTAAGATCATAAAAAGCGATATTATGAATGGAACCAATGACTTTCAGCAGTTCAAAAACTTAAAAGAAGAACAATTACCAATTGCAAAAAACAGATTGCACAATTGGACACATTTTGCAGGTATCTATGCGGCAGAACATGTAGCCGCAACAGAATTTGTTATTGGTGCTACCTTTGTAGCCTTAGGGGCTTCAACAAAAGATATTTTATTAGGCTTACTAATTGGTAATATACTAGCGGTTTTAAGTTGGACCTTTATTACATCGCCAATTGCAGTAGACACACGGTTAAGCCTCTATACCTACCTCAATAAAATAGCTGGCGATTCTATGACCAAACTCTATAATTGGGCTAATGTGATTATTTTTACCGTGATTTCCGCAGCAATGATTACCGTATCCGCAACAGCGGTGCGCTTTGCGTTTAATATTCCGCCACAATTAAATTGGTATCCGACCAATCCTTGGTTTGTACTTATTGTATTAATTGTTGGCTCTGTTGTGGTTTCTATTGCTATTTATGGCTTTAAAGCGGTATCTGAGTTTGCTGGTATTTGTGCCCCTTGGTTATTTGTCATGTTTACTTGTGGCGCCTTTGTGCTTTTACCTGCTTTGTCTTTAGAAGTTTTAGACAAAACCATTCCTAGCGGATGGAGCGATTTTATTGCCTTAGGTAACCAATCGATATGGACCGGCATTAATAGTGAAGGAGAAGCAGGGATCGGTTTAACAGAAGTTATCGGATTTGCTTGGGCAGCGAACACCATTACACACTTTGGACTTATAGATATGGCCTTATTTCGTTTTTCTAAAAAGAAATCTTACGGATTAGCAACGAGTACAGGGATGATGTTTGGACACTACGTCGCTTGGATTTCTGCCGGAATTATGGGGGCAGGAGCAGCAGTAATCATTGGAAAATCTATCGTAGAACTCGATCCAGGTGATGTTGCCTATTACGCTTTAGGATGGTCTGGTTTTGTAATTGTTATTGTAGCGGGGTGGACCACAGCAGTGGCTAACCTTTATCGTGCTGGTTTAGCCGCACAGGCCATATTTAAAAACCATTCTCGTAAAAAAACAACCATTGTTGTTGGCTTAGTTACTATGGCGGTCGCTTGTTTCCCTTTTGTATTTTCTCAAATCTTACCGTTATTAACTTACGCAGGACTTTTAGTAGTGCCAGTAGGGGCTATTGTATTTGCAGAGCATCAAATATTCCCACGCATTGGCTACACGAGGTACTGGTCACATTACCGCCAATTAACTTTTAGCACGCCTGCAGTTGCCTCATGGGGATTAGGACTGGTCTTTGGTTTTGGCCTCAACGCTTTAAATGTGATGTCGTTCTTTTATCTGTTTTTACCAACTTGGGTATTCACCATCATTATTTATACCATTTTAGCAGGGAAATATGGCGCTAAAGACAACTATCCTGAAGCTGAAGAAAAAGAAAGATTACGCAACATAAACATCGCTAAATTTCAAGAACAAAAAGCAGAGCAAGAAACAGTTCCTGTAATAGACCACTCCATATTTACTAAAGTATTACGCATCGTTTCTTTATTAGCTTTAATTATTACTGTTGTTTTAGGGAGCAGGGTCTTATTTGGAAGTGCAAACGAAGAGATCTACATCCAAAACAGAGAACAATTCTATACCTACGCCTTCATTTGTACAATGACTTATTTTATAACTGCGTATTGGGCGCTTAAACGCGGAAAATCGAAAAACATCTCATAATCATGAAAAATATAATCAAACTTAATCAAAAGAATTTAGCTGAAATTTCTAAAGAGATTCCTACTCCAACTTACAATAGAAGTCAATTAAAAACAGGTATTGTTCATGTTGGCATTGGAGGTTTTCACAGAGCTCATGAAGCATTTTATACCGATCAATTATTACAAGATGAATCCATTACGGATTGGGGGATTTGCGGGGTCGCTTTATTGGATTTCGACACCAAAATCTACAACACCTTAAAGGAACAAGATGGTTTATATACTTTAATCATTAAAGAACTCGATGGTACGCATACCAAACGTGTTATTGGAGCGATTACAGATTATTTATTTGCTCCTGAAAACCCAGGTAAGGTTATAGAGAAAATGGCAAGTCCTGATGTTAAAATCATATCATTAACCATCACAGAAGGAGGTTATAATTATAATGAAGCCACTCAAGAATTCGATTTTAGTAATCCTTTAATTCAACACGACTTAAAACACCCACAAGCGCCTAAAACTATTTTTGGGTACTTAACACAAGCTTTAAAACTAAGAAAAGAGCGCAGCTTAAAAGGTTGTACCATTCAATCTTGCGATAATATCCAAGGTAACGGACACATGACCAAGAGAATGTTAATGAGCTATGTACAAACTGCTGAACCTGAATTAACAGATTGGATTGAGACTAACGTGTCGTTTCCAAATGCTATGGTAGACCGTATTACGCCGGCAACATCAGCTTTAGATATTGAAACACTAAAACAAACTTCAGGCATTGATGATGCTTGGCCTGTGGTTTGCGAACCGTTTAAACAATGGGTTATTGAAGATGATTTTATCGCCGGAAGACCTGCTTGGGAAACCGTGGGTGCACAGTTTGTAAAAGATGTAGTGCCTTACGAAAAAATGAAATTAAGCTTACTTAATGCAGGACACTCCGTATTAGGTATTCTCGGTGCTTTATATGGTTATTCTACTATAGATGAAGCAGCTAGTAATGCCGATATCAGTTCGTTTTTACGAATTTATATGGGGAATGAAGTGACCCCAACTTTAGGAGACCTAGAGGGGGTGAATTTAAAAAATTATAAATTTTCTCTTATACAACGTTTCGGAAATACTTATATTAAAGATCAAATTGAAAGAATCTGCTCTCAGAGCTCAGCTAAAATACCGATCTTTATTTTACCAACGGTGTATAAACAATTAGAACAAAAAGGAAGCATCAATCATGCGGCTTTTATCATTGCTGCGTTTGCGATTTATAGCTTAGGACAAAATGAATTCGGTACACAACTCATTATTAAAGATGCTATGGAAGCCGAGCTAAACGAAAAAGCTATTGCTTCTCAAAATAACCCAACCGCATTTTTAGAATTAGAAAGCATTTTCGGAACCCTTAAAAACGATGAGACCTTTGTAAAAGCATACAATGAAGCTTATCTAAATATTGTTCAAAATGGTATTGAGAAATCCGTTAAGGACATTAATAGTAACGTTTTAAACGACATCTAAATGAAAAATATAGTTTGCTTTGGCGAAGTGTTATGGGATGTTTTCCCTACACATAAAAAGATAGGAGGAGCGCCTTTAAATGTGGCGTTACGCTTGCAATCTTTAGACAACAACGTATCTATCATTACCAGAATAGGAGCGGACACTAAAGGTACTGAAATTGCTAATTTCATTAAGGATCACGGCGTGAATACTGAAAACATTCAAATTGATGATATTTTAGAAACAGGAGCGGTTGATGTCATTTTAGACAAAACAGGATCTGCAACATACACCATTAACCATAACCGTGCTTGGGATAATCTGCAAGTCACAGACACCGCTTTACAAGCCACTAAACAAGCCGATGCTTTTATATTTGGGAGTTTAGTCGCTAGAGATCATACGTCGCGCACCACCTTATTTAATTTATTAGAAGTCGCAAATTATAAAATCTTAGATATTAATTTAAGAGCACCACATTACACCAATGCTGTCTTAAAAGAATTGATGACTGTGGCCGATTTTATAAAATTTAATGACGATGAGATTTTTGAAATTGCCGATTCAATGCATTTCAAATCAGAGCACCTAGAAGAGACTATACGTTTTATCGCTAAACAAACGGGCACAGCAAGTATATGCGTTACAAAAGGTAGTCATGGCGCCGTTTTATATTATAATGAAACGTTTTATCACAATAAAGGGTACCACGTTAAAGTCGCAGATACCGTAGGCGCTGGGGATTCTTTTTTAGCAGCAATTATCAATAAATTACTCAAAAAAAATAGTCCACAAGACGCCTTAGATTTTGCTTGTGCTATGGGTGCTTTAGTAGCCAGTAGCGAAGGGGCGAACCCTAAAATTGAAACCGAAACGGTACATCAATTTATGGAGCAAAGCTAGACGATAAGTCAACTTAGTGATGTCTTTTTATCATCACACTATAATGTACAAATAGCTTACTAACAAAACACAGGATGCGTTAGTAAGCTATTTACATTAGCCCTCCAAAAAAAACATGACACCCTACAAAGGCGACTACGGATAAAATAATACCAATCAGAAAGATATGAAACGATTTGCGTAGCAACTTAAATTTGCGATCTATCGTTTTCCCTAAATGATAGGTATCTTTAGCTATGGTTCTATAAAGTTCGTCCCCTTCATTCATTAAGTTGGTAATACTGTCTATATAGGCGTCTTCTTCCATGTCTTGAAAGTTACCGTAAAACATTAAGTTTTTAGCATCACTTTTGCCGTGTACAAGTTCTGGACGTGTAGCAAAAACAGCAAAAGTAATCGAAGCTAAATTGGTCACTAAAATCATGATTATCGGATAAATAAGATGGGGGTCATTATGCAATTGCCCCATAACGGTTCCTAATATCAACGATAAAATTAGAGCATTTATAGATATCAAAATGTTAGATTTTGTATCTATCATGGTATTTAAGGTGTACTGATTTTTAGACAGCAGTTTAAATAAAGTTTCCACACCTCTTTCAGACCTTGGTGCAACTTTAGCCAATTTCTTTTTTAATTGCTTTAAGGCATCTTTATCAATATTTAACTCTGCCATTAAATACTTGTCTTCTGCTTTTTCTTTTAATTTGTCTTTTGATTTATCTGCCATCCTTCACAAGGTTAAATTTAGATTATTCTTTAGCTATTTTTTAAATGACTAATAGCGTCTTCAAAAAAGGCTATGCCTTCTGATGCTGTTACAGTATCTGCTTTCAACACAGCACCTACAAAATCCCCCGATTTCCACACCCCTGATGATAATACCGGCAACGTAGAAGTCGCTATTTTTTGTCCGTTTTTGTAGCCTGAAATGTATAAATAATGGGTGTTACATATCGCATCTGGAATGGCTAAACCTAAGCCAAGCGTTATATCAGAATCGGGTAGGGTACTGTAAATCCCTGAATCAAAGTGATGTGGCCAAACTCTAATTGCTCCCTCTAAGCCATAGTCTTTATCGACCTGCTTAAGTACCAATTGCGCCATAACGCGTAGGGCTTTTAACGCCATTAATTGGTCGAAATCTAAAAGTTGAAACGTAAAAGTAGCATCTATGGCATAAGGTAACTCATAGTGAAACTTATAGTGGTAGGTTTTATTTAAACGGGTTGTAGCCGCATGGTTCAACCAACTTAAGACTTCGGTGTGCATAGCACCATCCAATTCAAAAACAACAGTATCGTTGTCGTTTGATTTCCATTCTAAGGTAAACCGATTGTAATTTAAAGACAATTGATCGCCTTGGTCTGAAAGTACATGAGTACTCAGACCGCCGTTTTTAATTTCGAAGCCTAAATTTGTATGACTATCGTCTAGTTTTTTATCTAAAAAACTGATTCCTGCTGCAGCTAAATACTGAGCCGCTAAATGCATTTGTTTTTCCATAAGTTTATCGTATTCATTACTATTTAAAAGGCAAAGCCTAGCACAAAAGCAATTCTACCGCCATCACTGCTGCCATAATAGCCTACGTTAGCGGTAAAGGATTCTAAGCCACTGACCCAAAAAGAGCCTCCAACACTGTTATGCCATTTATCTGAAGCATCATCTTCTATCCAAACACGCCCATAATCAAAACCTCCTGTTATACCGTATTTTAATGGAATAAAACTAGTTTTTAACTTTCCTAATAGCAATCTTAAATCGGTGGTATGATACGCGCTATATTGTCCTGAAAAACGTTCTTTTCTAAAACCACGTAAATTATCACCACCACCTAATTGTGCGGCGTGGTACAGTTCAAAATCATCAGCAAAAATAGCTTCACCACCTAATTTTGTAGCTAAAACTAAGCTGGCACTTTTATTTAAGCGGTGGTTAATCGCTAAATGCGGTTTAAGATAACCAAATTTATTTTCTGTTGCACCACCATCTACATTTGCTTTATACCCTGCGGTAAGTCCCGCATCTAATCCCATAGTAGGGAACGACGCATCATCTCTGTTTTTAAAGCCATAATTAACTTCTGCACCTGCGTAGGTTTGACGATCAAAAAGCGCGGCATTTGAAGGCAAACTATTTATAAACCTATCGGCTACATTTTTAACTTCAAAAGATTCTATTAAGGGTTTAAAGTAGAAAGACCCACCGTCTCTACCATACCATAATAATGCGATAGCCGCATGCCATTCTTTAATACTTACACGGTTAAAGTCAATATCAACTTCATCTTTATCGTAAGTAGTTTCATTTCCGAAGCCAAAAAAGTTTTGTACAAAATTAGGACTGGTATGTTTGGCTTCTACGGCAAAATTCCAATGGTGAAAAATATTAGAAAACTCACCTCTATAAGACACATCGTAACCCGAATTCCCTGTGTAATACGACGCACTTAAACTGTGTTTTGTGGTAAACGGATTGCGTTGTAAACCATAAGTTGTAAAATTATCTACAAACCCAATACGAAACCCATCATCTGGATTGGCCCCTAAGATGGGTAAAAACTGGTTCATGCTATACTTACGTTTTTTATAATCGTAATTATTTATACCATAATCATTTACCAACCACTTCTTAGAGTGTTTGTTTACAATGGTATTGTTCTTATCTTTATAATCGTAAAGCTTTACTTTTTTAGTATTCTCAAAATTATAGGTATCATTTTTCTTTCCTCCAATAATTTTAAGTGTAATAAAATCATCACCTTCTCCAGTGACATTAAACGTATCATTTCCATCCAATCCATAAATCCATATTTCTTTGGTTTCGGCTTTGGTAAATGTTCTTTTAAAGATGTCTAGATCTTTGCGGTGTACTTCTATAGAGGTTTTTCCATTAGGATGTCTTATAATTTCAAAGCGATCGTCTTTCTGTGTTCCGGTAACGACCTGGTGTTTATTGACGTAATTATAATAGGTGCGAGCTATGTTAACAATGTTTCCACGTCGGCCTTTTAGCTTTTGCTTAATCTCTTCTATGGTAGCCCCTTTAACTTCTTCTGGTAAATGCTTAAAGGCGTCTTCTATCACCTGATCTGTAAGACCTGTTTGTAGTGTTTTAGCTTCGGTTTCCCAATCGGCCCAATTGGACTGATTAATAAAGGTCATATCTAGGGGGTAAGGCTCAAAACTGAACCATTTAGGACTTGGTAATTCCGCATCAAACGATTGCATCATACGGATGCTTGGTATTGCACAGCGCAGAAAACCTAATAGACTTCCATCAAAAACAGAAAAAGCCTGGTCCCGATCCCTAGGGATAGGTTTACAAATCTCCGTACCGTCTTCTTTTTCAAACAACGCCCAACGCCATTGGTCTTCATGACGATCCCAATCGCCAATAAGCATATCAAAAAGACGAGCTCTAATGTATGAGGGTTCATCTACAATAGATTTCCCCGATTTATTAATTTCTTGCAACACATCATTGGTACTTAATATGGCTTTAGGTCTTCCGAAACTCTCTAAATCCCGATGTCCAGATTCTACACGTTCTTCAATAATATAAAGTTCATCACCATACTCATCATTATAAGCCCCTAAAGTGGCTTGTTTAGGAATATAGTACAACTCAGGATTGGTATGAAAAATAGACACGGCATCGGCAAGTGTTCCTATCGTTGTTGGGGTGTAGGGGTGTGCTGTGGTATAAAAGTCGAGTAGAAAACGATCTGCAAAACTGCCCTCTAAGTCTTCCTCTACATACTTGTCTTGAAAGGCGGTAGATTGCAAAAACTTAATGGCACTTTTACGTAAAGCACGCATTACGTATTGTTTACCGTCTTTATCCTCTAAGCGTAACGATTTAGATTGATGACCTCCACCACGTCTCACAGGGGTTAAGCCCCCTTTTAAGGTATCTATAAAAGCCACTGGTGCATTTACGGCTTTACTGTAAAATGTTCTGTAATGTTGTCCCCAAAGCCCTTTGTAGGTCTTGCTTTTTTCAGTCTCTTCTGAGGTATATACCGAAGCACTATACGTACTATTAAAACTTGTTTTAGGTTTAAAAGTATAAGTCGCTTCATTATTTAAGGGGGCAATAATGGTGGTGGTATACGGTGTGGTTATCCCTTGAAACGTGACACTAACAGCACCGTCTTTAAAAAGATCAATACGGGCATACCCATTTTCGTTAGCACTAAAATCATTTTCATGTCTTGGATTGGCTTTCTCTATTTTCCCTGCGGCTCCACTTATAATTTGAGGCACACCATAGGTGTTAATGTATTGTAGGTTTTTATCATGACCCGAAACAAAGAAGATGTTTTCCGTTTGCCTAGCCAGAGTTATTAATCGGTTTCTAAATTTTGTGTTTTGCTTATTCTGAAAATCATGTAAAGCCGTACCACCTGTTCTTGCTAATACCCCCTCTTTAGTATTCGAAAAAAGCGCATGGTGCATAGCGACCATTATGGTTTTGCCTTGCGATTTTTTTAGCATACTCTCAAACTCTAAGAAAAACTGAGTGCGGTTTTTAATATCACAATCTTCGTTCAGATAGGTGTGCGTATTCCAATCTTCTAAATACCATTGCGAATCAATAGTGATTAAAACCACAGCATCCGTCAATTCTGTTTTTTTAATAGGGCAACCTTCATCAGGATAGAATTTTGCCTCACTGTTTTTTTGAATAAAGTCTTCTATAGCCTTTACATCTCTATGCCCATTTTTAGCCCATTCATGATGCCCAGGTGTAAAAATCACCTTACCATCAAAAGCTTCTAAAACCGCTAATGGCGAGGTGATATGTGCTTTTGAGGCTTTGTTATAACCTGTTTTAGGTACCACATTACCTAATATGAGTAATTTTGAATCGTCTAAGGTTTTGGCTTCTTCAGTGATTTGTTTTAGCACCGAAGTATCGGTGGTGGTCCCCGTATTTCCTGTGACAAAAACAGAGGTTTCTAATTTTTGTGCTGCAGAAAAATAACTGACGAACAACAGCATTAAAAGCATGCTGATTTTGATGGGTAAATTTGTTTTCATATTATTTTAGATTGTTGTTTTTTAAATGATAAATTTTTAGAAGTATTAAACTGCTAAAAAGCACTAAGGAATAATAACACATAGGTGTGCCAGACGCTGTTTTGGGACATTCTGCATGTCCCGTAAATTGCATAACGGAAGCCACAAGAGCTATACTCCCCGCTAAACCTGTAAATAGAAAATACAGCGCATTTCCTTTTTTTAATAGGTGTGCTGCAAGCGGAACACTAAAACAGATGAAGACCACTAAACACATAGGGATATGTAACAGTTTAGGGCAACCTTCACCCGTTTTAAATTCTTCAACAACTAATGCTCCAGCACCAAATACTCCAATAATGAGGAGTATGAGAATGCTGAAATAGGGTTTCTTTTTTAACATTAGTTTATAATTCTGTTGATGGGGGGGGGGGTAGAAACATTCTGTTCCATTTACAGCAGTGACATTTTTAAGCGCCCTTACAATTTAGACAAAATAAGGTAAGCATCACCATTTAAATTTAAGTCTGTGATGTCATTATCAGTCGTTTACAAAACCAACTACGGTCTTATAAATTGGTAGGAGACTTTAGTTATAAATAGGGTTTACTGGTCTTCAGTAGTGAGCTGACTAACGGTTTCTGTAGCGTCTTCTATAGTTGCTTCTTCTGTTGCTTCATCAATTAAAGCCTTTTCAACTTCCGCTTTTAAATCTAAAATGCCATTAATTTCAGGATGGTCTATAGAAATCTCTTTCGCATTAGCTAACTGAACTTTTACATTTAAAACGCGCGCTGTAGTTCCTAATCCAAATTGAAGCAATGCCGTTTGGTCACTTGCTAAACCTTCTCCTGTTACTAACCATTCCGTAAGTGTTTTATTTGGGGTCGTTACGGTAACTTTAGCACCTTGTACATTAACCGACTCTCCTAAATCAACTTGCAGGTAATTGTGCGTTCCCCCTTTATTGATATAAGCTAAAGCTGGGGAGTCTATATTCACCCAAATCATATCTAAGTACCCATCGTTATTAAAGTCGCTTACTAACGAGGTAATTGCAAAATGAGGATTACTAAGACCACTTTCTGCTTCGGTAGGCGCAAAGGTGCCATCTGCTTTTTGGATAAGCACACGACTCGGTAATTTAAACAACTTGCTAGGTGGGAAGTCCACATAATTTTCGCCCACCATTAAATCTTGTAAGCCGTCGTTATTAAGATCAGCAAAGGTACAGCCCCAAGCAAATTCGTAATCCGCTATTTTAGCCGTTTCAGCCACATCGGTAAATTTAAAATTACCTTGGTTTTCAAATAACATCCATTTGTCTGTAAATAAAGACGTGTCTTTTATATCGCCATGAGCAATTTTATTAGGCAATGTGCTTCCGGTGTTAGAAAACATAAAGTCTGCCCAACCATCATTATTATAATCTCCAACAGCAAGTCCCATTGGGTAAGCAAAACGCTTGGTCATTGGGTTGGCTTTCATAGTAAAGGTTAAGTCGCCATTATTTTTATAAGTACGCACTTCACCTGTATCATGTACCACCACTAAATCTTGCCAAGTATCATTATCGATATCTACAAAAACACCTTGAAATGTATTGTGTACATAGTCTAAGCCAGCCGCTTTGGTAATACTCTTAAAGGTATTATCGCCGTTATTAAGCAACAATTCGCTTGTTGCACCATAATCGTAATCTTCAAAAATATTTTGCCCTTCCATTAATTCCTTTTTGATGTAAGTCGCTAAAAAGATATCCAAATCGCCATCTTTATCAATATCGGCTACCGTAATTCCGGCAGGATTAGATTTCGCATTTACAGGCGTATCTACAAGCACCTCTGTAAAAGAACCATTGGTATTGTAATACAAATGAAGTCCGTCTTCACGACTTAATATAAGATCGGTAAAACCGTTGTTATCAAAATCTGCAGATACCGCTCCAACCGTTGTTGAGGCAGTTCCTTTTTTAGGTAAGTTAACCTTCTTAGAAATGTCTACAAACGCATTATTACGATAAGCAAAAATAGCATCCTCTTGTTCCATTCCGCCTCCAAAGAAGACTTCATCAACGTTGTCATTATTAATATCTATTAAAGCCGAAGGGGCAATAGGTAATGATTTTTTACCTTGATATTGATGTACAAAATCTAAAGTAATAGGCGTAAATTTCGGAATCTCTTTCTCTGAAATACTAATATCGTATTTATCAGAAACAGAGTCGCGCCAGAAAAAGCTCATCATAAATAAAATGAACAAGACTGCGGCAAGGCCTACGAGTTTTAAAAGGTTTTTAATGAGTTTCATAAGTTGTATTTTTTAGTTGGTATAGGGATAATGCAAATAATATAAAGTGAGTAACATTCATTAGTATAGGGAGCATATGCTTCCCAATAGCGGGGATAAGTTGCCCTATAAGCACTAATAAAATAAGAATAACAATAGGGTTAAAAATGGCCATCCCTTTTTTATAATAGGTGCCGCCTTTTAAAATAGTAATGGCAAACACCACTGAAAGGGTTGCGATAATAATCCGCAGGGCTTGTACCAGTATTTCCATATGCTTGGTGTAATGCGCCAATAGATCTTGGTAAACCACAGGGCTCATAGCATCTTGTAGGTGTACAATGTTGCCAATTGAAGCTCTAGAACCAATCCAAACCCCGCCAACTGTAAAAGCCACAAAACCAATAGCCAAAACAAGTTGTGCTAAGGTTTTATTTCCTGGTTTTAACATGCGGTAAATATGGATATAGCCCGCAAAATAAAAGGGAATACCTATAACCGCTAAAAAATGACCAATACTAAGGTGATCTAAGGGAACATCTTTAAAAAAAGCATAAGCCTCAGAATGCTCTAAAATAGAAGGGGAGTAGTGTAAAAAATATTCGCCTAATCCTACAAGAATGGAGGCAAAAAGACCGAAATAGCCTAAAATTTTAGTGCGTTTCATTTGTTTTTTAAAAAGTTGGTTTTCAGTCTGTCGAAGGTTTTTAAAATTCCTTTCAAAAAAATCAATAACGCTATCTTATTGTAATATTACGAGTTATGAAGATGAGCGTGATTATGACATAAAACCTAGATTTTAAAAGGTGTTACGCCTTTTAACCATTATTTACATTTTAAATACGAGTTGTATCAGGTAAAACACAATTTTATACTAAAGCCTTAAACATTTTAAAAGCGTTATTATAATTTTGCACTTTACAAACACCGCCTAAATTTAAAAGCTTGCTAGAAAAACAACAATTACCCCAAGAACAGCTTACAGAAACCGACCACTTTATTTACTGTTTAGAAGGCGTTGATGATGTAGACACGAACCAAGTTACTGACGCACAAGAAAACTTAACGCAATTAGCCTTAAATTATGGCATAGCAAGTATTTACAAAACTTGCGACACTATTGAGGGATTAGAGGACAGCATAAACGCATTAGTGTTAGATGATCATTATTTTAAGGATTATGAAATCATTTATTTGGTAATGCGAGGCGAAGCCAATACCATTTGTTTAAATGACTACTATTATAGCTTTCAGGAAATTGCAGAACTTTTTGAAGGCCGATTAAGCGGAAAGATTTTACATTTTTCTAATGCCAAAACTCTAGATTTAGAAGAGGAAGAAGCCCAGTATTTTTTAGACATTACAGGAGCTAAAGCCGTTTCGGGCTATGGTAATGCCTATAGTGGCATGGCGAGTTCTAACCTGGATAAGGCTTTCTTTAATTTATTTAAAGACGATGATGATATGTTCGAAGTTGTAGAGGAGTTGCACCAAAGACATTATAGCGTCTGCAAACGACTTAATTTTCGACTGTATTATTAGAACGCTTATGTTGTGACTTATTTCAGCATAAAAGACTTAAACAAAGCACCTACACAGCACACCATTAAACCCTGTAAAAAAACACTTTAAAACAAAATACAAGATTTAGTTTTTAGTTTTCCACTAAACTTTCTAGAGCATAGTATAAACGATTCTTAGCATTGGCTTGAGACCCAAAAATAGAACGAAACAACGTACCATCAGCAGTAAGTAAGAGCCATTGTGGAGTCCCTTCAGATTTAAACTGGTCATATACCTGATGATTAGGATCAATATAAATCGGAAACGGAAGCTCACCACTCCTAAAAATGGCTTTAATACTTTCTTCAGTCGCTTCTCTACCTGGGAAGTTAGAATGAATACCAACCACTTGAATTGACGGAAAGGTTTGTTGTAACTCGTACGCCAGCGGAATAGCACGTCCTGTACAACCTAAACATGCGTTGTTATAAATTATCAATACGAGAATCTTATCCTTATAGGCTCGCATGAGATCAACTGCATTTCCCTCTAAATCCAATACTTTAATACTCCCAACAGAATCATTCATATTTAGTAGCGTTTCTAACATTTTTAGATCACAAAATTAAGCTTTTAAGCTTTATAAAAAACAAGCCTTCAACGCGTATAACTTCATATGATACAAAAAAGCCAGTTAGACACGCTGCTCACTGGCTTATTCGAGTTTATAAAACGAAACAAATTTGACTTAATGCGAAATGATACGTTTTACCACAGTACCCTCATCCGTTGTAAAACGAACAAATAACACCGGACTTTCCTTAGAAAACTCCTTTAAACTTATACTAATTATTTCATTTTCAGCATTCATCTCTAAAGGACTTACCACACGTTTTAATACGCGTCCGTTCATGTCAAAAACTTCAATGGTTGCGTTGGTATTTACCGTTGCATGATGACTAAAGTGAACCACATCTTCATAAGGAATAGGGTAGACGTCCACGCTAAATGCACTTCGGTAATACGGTCCGGTTGCACCGCCACCACACACATCACCAAGACCATCGCCATCAAAATCGGCTTGATCAGGATTATAAGTGTAAATGCAATTATCTACACAATCAGCAACACCATCTGCATCGATATCACCAAAACCTTCATCAATAAAGCCATCGCCATTATTATCTATACCATCGCAAATTTCTTCAACTTCAGGTACTTCACAAGCATCACCAATACCGTTGGCATCGACATCTAATTGATCTGGATTTGGGGTCTCAGGACAATTATCTATACAATCCGCAAGACCATCGCCGTCTGTATCTGCAAAATCTTCATCAATAAGGCCATCGCCATTATTATCAATACCATCGCAGATTTCTTCAGCATTAAACGGTGGAAACTCAATAACAGTATCAAACAATAAAGGGTGAACTTCGCCTGAATTCTGCTCAAACGCCGCAACGATAATTTGTCCGTCTATATTAAACTGACTGCGATTATTAAATCGTGCTTTAGGCGCATAAATAGTCCCATACATTTGTGCACCTCCGGTGTATTCTAGTGTAGACTGTACCTCTGCAAAATTATATAGAATATAAGGCGCGTAACTTAAAGGGCTTCCCACGATATTTGGCCAGCTATTTAATGACACAACCTCTGGATTTGCACTAACATCCGTAATATTAATGACCAACGGCGTAGTTGCTGAAGGTACTAGGGTATTGAATTTAATTTCTTGAAGCGCATTGAATTCGGCAGCCGTAAAGTTGATGACGTTAGTAGTTTGAGGCACTAAATCTAACCATAATTTCCCTTGAGCATATGCGTTTAAATTCCAAGACACATTCGAGTCTAAACTTCCGATCTGTGCAGATACGGTTTCAAACGTTGCAAAAGCAGCCTCAAAATCGAGTAGGGGGTCTGCCGTAATAGAACTGGCACTTTGTGATGTAGACAATGAAATATTTGGGGTACTATCGAAATGACCGTCAACAGATGTGATTCTTGTATTTGTAATCACTTGGTTGGGATCCAATTCAAAAATGGTACTTGAAGATAAATCAGCTATCTTTACATAATTATTTTGTAGAATTTGTAAACGTCCTGAAACATAATTCACTTTTCCGTCTACCACAAGAGCAGTCGCTTGAGCGTCTCCGTTGTAATGGTCAACGCCACCAAAGATATTTAGGTTCCCATCGAGTGTGAAATCGCCACCAACGGCCCAAGCCCCTTCAGATTCTGTTTTTACAGCAATAGCTTCGCCAGCGGTAAACACATTAAAGTGAGCTGCTGCTTCCGTGGGATGAATGGGTTGCGTTTGCGCCTCTAAACCTGTGGGGATAAGGCATAGCCACGAAGCCACAACGTAAGAAAAACGTCGTAATTTTAAATCCATAATGTCATATTTGTAGGTTAAGTACAACAAAATTATTAATTTCAGCATATTATACGTGTCGTTCGTCGAATACTCGATGAATAACACATTGACCTTAAGGATTTAATTGATTTCAGAAGAACTATACTGTACGCAAAAACCGTTTAAAACGCAACCGTTTCTGAGCGTGCAAGCATCGAAAAACATAAAAGCAGTAATGATTATACCGTTTTAATAACCGCCTTAAGTTTTGAAGAAATATCCTGAGCAATGGCTTTTAAATCGTCATTATCTACAGCTTGCATGGAAGCCATAGGGTTAACCGCTGCCACCTCAATAGCGCCAGAATCTAATTCTTGCACAATAATATTACAAGGTAGCATAGTGCCTATTTTATCCTCCGCCATCAAGGCTTTGTGTGCACTAGGCGGATTACAAGCACCTAATATTTTATAATTATTAAAATTGACGTCTAATTTTTCTTTTAGCGTGCTCTTGATGTCTATTTCCGTTAAGACACCAAACTGTTCGGTTTTAAGAGCAGCAATAACTTTTTCTACCACATCGTTAAATTGGCCTTCTAAGGTTTTACTAAAGTAATAACTCATAATATATTGATTTTTAAAGATTAGTGTTTGTCTTTAAAATTAATTGGATTTTATAAGTCGTCTTGATGCAATAGCATATTTCATTGTTTCATTTCAATAGAGTTGCATATTTAGCTTTAAAGACCTCGGATTCATTACTACCTGATTTTATAGAGGAAAAGTTAGAAACGTGTGGAGGAAGAATGGTCATAGTTCTAATAACCTTATCTTTTTTAGATATTGAATTATTTCAAAATAAAATCCAAGATGAACCACCTTATAAGTTTAAAGATATAATGTACTTTAGCAACAAACTAAGCAAATGAAGCGATGCCTAATCCTTGTTTTCGTCATTATTTCTTTCTATTCATCTTCTCAAAATTTTGTTGACGATATTGACCGCGTAGCGGTTGTCGTTATTGATTATTGTGTAGATACAAATGGGAAGCGGTTTGATATTAAAATTAACCAAGACAAAAGTACCTATAAGCATGATGGCTGGCAACAAGGCTGTTTAGAGCATTTTAAAAACGGGACGTTAATTTACCCAATGAAAATGACCAATACATGCTGGAAATCCATCTACTATTTTGTGAATTCAAAGTACAAAACCTATGAATTACCAGCGGAAGACCGTGTAAAATGTAAAGAATTTCATCGTGGCAAATTTAAGTATGAGAATCCTGCATACAGTGAAACGATTATAAAACGACGTGCCAAACGTCAGATTGAACATGGTGACTTAGGTGGAAAACAGAAATATAAAATAAAGTGGACAGACGATCACAAGTATAAATTGGAGACTCTTAAAATGTCTTTAGAAAAAGACAAACATAAAGAAGAATACAATCAAATTTCACCACAAGAGCCCTAATACGGTAATTGCAACTAAATGTCCTATAATTTATATTATGTAAAATACTTTTGTAAAAACATAAGATTTGTATTCCTTTTTTACTTCATTAATATCTAAAGATTCTTTAGACTTTACGGTCGCGCCCTACATCTATTCCGGTTATGAGTTTTATAAGCGCTACAAGTATGAGGAATATTAAAGTATAATTCCATTCCTGTGTAAGATCATAAATAACACCGACAGTAAACGGTCCGCCAGCTGCGATAATATAGCCAATAGATTGAACAATTCCTGATAATTCTGCGGCGGTTTCCGCATCATTAGATCGTAATACAATAAGCAACAAAGCCAAGCCGAATGTACCTCCAAGTACCAAACCTAATAGGCCTACCCAAAGCACTACCATTCCTGTTGCAAGAAATAATAATCCTAACAACGCGATGAGCTCCATAGCCACTAAACTTGCAATAACAAGGCGCTGGTCTTTTCTAGATCCGGCCCATATCGGAATAACAATGGCACCCAAAATCCCGGTACCCTGCGATAAGGATAACATCCAGCCTGCATATGCGGCATCAAAACCACGATCAATAAGAATAGCTGGTAACCAGGCTAAAATCACATAAAAGGCTGCCGATTGAAGTCCCATATAAAAAGCCATTCGCCATACGAGTAATGACCCCGATAGTTTTTTCATCGCTACCTTAAAACTTCTATTCGGTGGCAATCGCTTAATTCGCTTTATACTAGGCAGCCAAATAAATGCTGCAATAATGGCTAAAATAGCCCAAGCGCTTAAAGATCCACGCCAACCCAAATTCATCTCTACAGATAAAGGCACGCTTAAACCCGCGGCAAACGCAGCGCCTAACGACATTATTCCGGAGTATAAACTTGTTACAAATCCTGCTTTATGCGGGAAATTTCGTTTTATTAATGCCGGAATTAACACATTTCCGAAGGCTATGGCCACACCTAAAATGATGGTCCCTAAATACAAGGTAAAGACCCCTCCTGCTGAACGAATAACGAGTCCGGCAACCAATAAAATTAAAGCGCCTAAAAGCGTATTTCCAATACCAAAACGTTTGGTAAATAAAGGCGTCATGGTAGATACCACCCCAAAAGCCAATAAGGGTAATGTGGTTAGTAATCCTAATAAGGTATCAGACAATAAAAGCTCTAAACGAATCTTATCTATCAGCGGTCCAATGCTAGACAAGGCAGGTCTTAAATTTACCGAAACAAATAAAACCCCTATAAGAAGACGTGTTCGGGCCCCTTTGCTTAATCCATTTTCATCTAATTCTGCCATATTTTCTATTTAGGAATTTTAAAGGGTCCTATTCTATTTATCGGGTTTTTAGGTTTGTAACAGTGCCCTATACGTATCAAAAAAAGAGGCAAAAATAAGTCTTTGCTTTAAAAAGACCGCTCTTTACCTCTATTATAAACGAAACGCGTTCGCACCGATTTATAAATCACTATTCCCCAGTGATGTAATCGTCTTCAACGTATTGATCGGCATATTGTTTTGTGAAATGCGCTCCAAATAGTAAGATTAAACTAGAATAAGACACCCAAAGCATAATTAAGATGATTGATCCTGCTGCGCCATAGGTAGATCCGGGTTCCATGGTATTAAAATATAACGCCAAAAGATATTTTCCTATTAAAAACATAAAAGTGGTTAATGCCGCACCTGTTCTTACAGTTTTCCATTTAATCTTAGCCGAGGGTAGATACTTAAACATGGTGGCGAATAATAGATATATAAAGCCAACCGAAACTAAGAAATCGATGACAAAGAGGTAATCGAATAAATTGTCGGGCAAAAATCGATTTAATTGTTGACTAAAAGCACTCAGTAAAGAAGTTAAAATAAAACTGGTTAATAGTAAAAACCCTAAGATTAGTATAAATCCAAAACTTTTTACACGACTCATTAAAGTGGCGACAACATTATTTTTATACGCTGGCTCCTGATCCCAAATATCGTCTAAAGCCGATTGCAACTGAAAAAAGACTCCTGTAGACCCGTAAAGCAGGGTTCCTATCCCTATAATTGTCGCAAATAGATTGGTGTTTTCACCACTCTGATTATCAATCATCGTTCGGATCGCATCCGCTGCATCGGGACCAATTGCGTTTGAAATTTCACCTAATAATTCACCTTGCACTAAATCTTCACCCCAAAAACTCCCGACCACTTTCAAGATAATAATAATTAAAGCCGGTAACGATAATACCGCATAATAAGCCACAATGGCGCTTCGTTGGAAAGGCTCACCTTCGAACCAAGATTTCCCTGAAGCCAAAAGCAATTGCGGTAGTTTTGTAATTTTAAATGTTTTGTTTTCAGACATATATTGCGGTAATAAAAAATACGCAAAGCCTAGAAGACTTTACGTATGTATTCTATGGTTTTAAAATTATTAGGCCTCTCCTCTAGCCGGATAATCTTTATTTAAGACAAACTTAATGGCATTGATAATATCATCTAAGCCCGGTCTTGCAAAAGGCATTGTTTGTAAGGACGCACAGTATAATTCTTGGTTAGGCTTTATAACAAACAGCCCAGGTTCTATAAACGTTTCTGGCTCATCTTTGATACCTTTAGATATAAATAATCCCCAGTCTCGGGCTTCTTCAATAGAAAATTCATACCCTAACGGCACATCTCCTATATCCCATTCTTCCGCAGTTTTTAAAGCGGTTTCTTTGGTATCGCTACTCACGGCCACTACATTGACGCCTAAATCTTCAAATTTGGACAATTTTGTCTGTAATTCTTCTAAATATTTCTTACATACCGGACAGTGAAGCCCGCGATATACAACAACCATAGTAAAGGCCTCCGGATTTTGTTTGCTCAAGGTCCACTCCATCCCGTTGGTTAAATTTATACTTAAATCTGGTGTTTTTTGTCTTGGTTTTAACATGTCTTTTTCTTTTTTATAATTCATTTAGATATTCCCATTATTTGGAAAATTCTAAATTAGAAGAAGTCCTGCATTCCTCTTGGCTCGTTTGCAATTTCTATTAATGCGAACGCTAAAATTTTACATTCCCAATTGCACCTCGTGTTTAAGTCAATAATTAATAGAATACCGTTAATAGTCTTTGGTTAAGAATTGCACCTTTGAGTTATAAAAAAGTAGCATTATGGAAAATAACACAAAAACAAAAGACATTATAACAATAAATCCAACAACAGGAAAAGAGCTCAGTGCCTACCAATATATGACTGACGATGTTGTGAAGACAACTATTGAAAAATCGCATGATGCCTTTTTAAAGTGGAAAGGACAATCCTTTGAATCACGAGGAAAAATCATTAAAACTATAGGTATAGAATTACAGAAGCATAAATCTGAATTAGCCGAGTTAATGACCAATGAAATGGGGAAACTTCTAAAGCAAAGTGAGCAAGAAGTTGATTTATGTACCACTATTTGTAATTATTCTGCAGATCAGGCTTCAGAATTTCTAAAAAACGAAACCCGTGAACTTCAAGATGGTAAAAAAGGAATTATCACTTACGCACCAATTGGGGTGATTTACGGAATTCAACCTTGGAACTACCCCTCTTATCAAGTGATCCGCTACACCATAACAAATCTTATGGCCGGAAACAGTATTCTTTTAAAACATGCGGCTAATGTTACAGGAACCGCAAAATTATTAGAATCTATCTTTGAAGCCGCAGGACTTCCAAAGCACTTATTTAGCGTCTTACTCATAAACCATGACCAATCTGACCTCGTTGTGAATCATAAATTAGTTCGCGGTATAACCTTAACAGGAAGTCCGAAAGCTGGAGAAATTATAGGCGAAAAAGCAGGTAAAGCCTTAAAAAAATCGGTTTTAGAATTAGGTAGTAACGATGCTTATATTGTTTTAGACGACGCTGATATTGAATTAGCTGTAAAAACCTCCGTGATGGGTAGAATTTATAATAACGGAGAAACCTGTATTGCTGCTAAACGATTTGTAGTCGTTGAAGCGGTTTATGAGACTTTTAAAGATGAATTTGTAAAAGCCATGAAAGCCTTAAAGATGGGCGACCCAATGGCTAGTGACACTAAGTTAGGTCCTATTGCAAGAGAAGACTTGAGAGATACGCTACATGAACAAGTGCAACAAAGTGTTAAAAAAGGGGCTAAACTCTTGTGTGGTGGCGAAATCCCAGATGGTGATGGCTATTTTTATCCAGCAACTGTTTTAGAGCAGGTGACACCAGGACAACCGGCTTATGACGATGAGTTATTTGGCCCTGTAGCCTCCTTAATAAAAGCTAAAGATGAAGACGATGCCATGCGTATTGCTAACGACAGTCGTTTTGGACTTGGAGGTGGTATCTTTTCTAAAAATGAAAAGCAGGCTATAGAACTTGCCGAGAAGTATTTTGATACCGGAATGGTGTTTATCAATGCCTTCGGAACCGCGTATCCTAATATGCCATTTGGAGGTGTAAAAGACTCTGGTTTTGGTAGAGAACACGGTGGTTTTGGTATGAAAGAGTTTGTAAATATCAAATCGATCATGGTGGGCTAAACTCCAATAACACCTTCTAAATAAAACGTCAGTAGATCTCTATTTTTCGCTTTACTCATAGTCTCAACACTTTATTAAAGCGATAAGACTTCAAGTCTAAAATACAGGTCTACTGACGTTTTTATGTTTTATTATGATCAACGTGCTAGTTTCCTAAGTGCTACCCATTGTTTTAACATCTCTCTAGAATCTACGGCCGGGTATCCTAATACTGTTTTTCCAGCTGGTACATCATTCATTACGCCAGATCCAGCGCCTACTGTAGCTGCTGAATGAATGGTGGTATGATCTTTAATAGACGCTGAACCTCCAATAATAACGCCATCCCCAAGCGTTACAGATCCTGCTAAACCAGAACTTCCTGCCATTATACAAGAGCGACCAAGGACACAGTTGTGGGCAATTTGAACCAAATTATCAATTTTACAACCATCCCCAATAATCGTAGAACTAAATTTACCGCGGTCTACACAAGAATTAGCACCGATTTCTACAGCATTACCAATAACCACATTTCCTATATGAGGTATTTTTACTAAGCTACGACCATCATCACTTGGGCGGTACCCAAATCCATCAGCACCAATACTTACATTATTATGGAAAATACAATAGTGTCCGATTTCTGAGCGCTCTCTAATTACAGTTCCCGACCAAATTACCGTATGATCGCCAATTGTGGTATCATCTAAAATGGTCACATTAGGATACACGGTAACATGAGCTCCAAGGACCACGTTTTTACCAATATAGGCACCTGCTCCAACTTTAGTACCTTCTCCTAATGTTGCAGAAGCATCAACCGTTGCTGAAGGATGAATAGCAACTTCAAAATGCGGTGCTTCTGGCGCAAAGGCTTCTAATAATTTCGCCATAGCCAAATCGGCATTTTTAACTTTGATAAAGGCTTTGTTTTCGCCGGGTTCTAAATCTATATTGTCGTTAATAATCGCCAAACTTGCATTAGAGTCCTTCCAAAGGTTTTCAAATTTTCGACTTCCAATAAAAGTGGCTTGATGGGGATTGGCCTTTTCAATTTGCTCTAATCCCGTAATAGCGTTAGTGCTCTCCCCTACGATTTCACCATTAATAATGGCATTGATATCTTGAATAGAAAATGATTTCATCAATTATGTAGCATATTAGTTTATTATGACACAAGGTAAGGTTAATATCTTAAAAACCGAATCATAGTCAGTATTTGACGCCGCATATTTTGTTAGAAATACCAAATTATAAGACACAAAAAGAGGTTTATTAAAACTTTAATAAACCTCTTTTAACTATTTAAATAGCAACTATTTAATGCTAAATCGCTAATTCTCTAAACGTAATTCCTAAAGCAGATTGAATATCGATAACTTTCTGCATTTCACCAGGAATAATTAAAGCAATAGATTGCCCTGTCTTCCCTGCCCTAGCCGTTCTTCCACTACGGTGCGTGTAATAATCGAGTTGTTCTGGCAATTGATGATGCAATACAAAACCTAGGTTATTGACATCAATTCCTCGTGCCGAAACATCAGTAGACACTAAAACTTGAAGACTTTCATTTTTAAAAGCACGCATCACTTTATCACGTTCTTTTTGTTGCATATCACCTTCTAAAGCGCCTACAGCAAAACCTTCATTTTGTAATTCTTGAGCCAAGGCTTTCGTTCCTGCTTTGGTTCTGCAAAAAATAATGCCACGTTCCTCTTGTCTTTTATCCAAAATACGGATAATCATGTTCAGCTTTTCTTTAATGCTCGTATGTATATAATGGTGCGAGATGTTTTCATTTACCAATGCATTCTTATTCACTTCAACCTTCACGGCGCTTGGCGACATATAAGTATTCACCATACGTTTAATTTCTTCTGGCATGGTCGCTGAAAACAACCAAGTGTTTCTTCTAGAAGTATTAAACTTTAAAATTTTATTTAAATCTTCCTTAAAGCCCATACTCAACATCTCATCCGCTTCATCTAAAATCAATGTTTTCACTTTAGAAATATCTACAGCACCACGCTCTACCAAATCTAACAAACGACCTGGTGTAGCCACAACAATATGAGTGGTTCTTGTTAAGGCTTTAATTTGCTTATCCATTTTTTCACCGCCGTAAACACCTTCAGCAAATATTTTAGCATCAACATATTTTGTAAACCTAAAAAGTTGCTTTTGTATTTGTTGCACTAATTCGCGCGTTGGCGCAATAATTAAAGCTTGAACATCCGTATTATTAGGGTTAATAGCGTGTAATATCGGTAAACCAAAGGCCGCTGTTTTACCCGTACCCGTTTGCGCTAAACCTATTAAATCGGTTTTAGATTTAAGCAAGGTAGGAATAACCGCTTCTTGAATTTCGGTTGGATTTACAATGTTAAGCTCTTTTAAAGCTTTGATATAGGATTTACTAATCCCTAATTCTGAAAATGTTTTCATACAAAATAATTAAAGTGCAAAGGTAACTTGAACGTCTCAATTTTTAAGACTAAAAAAGTGTATTTCTAAAATAAAAAAACATCCTAAACGTCATTTAGAATGTTTGTATTATCCTTTTAAGTTGAATTGTTATTTATTATCGGTTTTATCTGAAGTTGTAATGACGGCAAGCGGTTGAATTTGCGACTTTATACGCTTATACAAATCAAACTGTGGTTGCCTTAACACATTGCGCATCTCCATCGTTTCCGCTTTTCTTAATTTATATAACAGGTTTAGCTTTTCTTCTCCGCTAAACTTCTGATGAATATTTTCTTCTTTTATTAAATACTCTTCAATTTTTTTCTCGAACAAAATAAATTGCTTTCCATCTAAAGCTAAGTGCTCATCGTAAGTCTTAGTTAATTTAGTAGCCACAGCCTCTAAAGCTTCATTGTCCTTCTGTAAAATTGGATCTTGTGCAGACAGATTAATTGTGAATAGTAGGCTTATGATAAATAGAATAGTTTTCATTTTAAAGTTGTTTTTTGGCTTTCTTTAAAATACCATTTTAACAACTTTAAGTCAAAAAAATTAAGAATTCTTAACCTTTAAAACAACGATTTAACATTGAATTAATAGTTTATAAAACACCTTATTAAACCTTAAAAACCAAATACTTTAAAATAAAAACACAATAAATCTACCAGCTGATAGGGCGATAATCTTTTAAAAATTTACCAGACCAATGTTTTCCGGTATTAATCCCATCAAAAAGTGGGTCCATTACACGAGCAGCACCATCTACAATATCTAAAGGCGGCTGGAAATCATGAAGCTCTTGTTTACGTTTTGCTAATTCCGCTGGATCTTCATCCGTAACCCATCCGGTATCTACCGCATTCATATAAATCCCTTCCTTCGCTAAACTACCTGCTGCCGTATGTGTTAACATATTTAAGGCTGCTTTGGCCATATTAGTGTGCGGGTGACGATCTTCTTTAAAGAAGGTGTGAAACTTCCCTTCCATTGCAGACACATTAATAATGTGTTTCTGACCTGTTTTTTCTTTCTTCATCACTTCAGAAAGACGGTTACATAATACAAACGGTGCCACTGAATTCACCAATTGCACTTCAATCATCTCTGTGGTTTCAATTTCCCCTAATTTTAGGCGCCAGCTATTGGTTTTTCTTAGATCGACCTGCTGTAAATCGGCATCAAGTTGCCCTTCAGGAAAGACCTCTTGCGCCACTAAGGTATTATCAAAACTATACGGAATTTGTGAAAGTTTAGCAGAAGCTCTTAAGCCAATTCCCGGTTCAGGTCCATGCCAAGTCACCGGCATATTTTTATTAGGTGAAGCCGTAGAGGTTAATTGCTGAAGCTCTTGCAAACACTCGGTATGATCGTTAAGTAAATCGCGAGCAAATTTCGGCAATTCTTCAATAGGACGTTCTTCATTAGGTATTAAATGGCTGTAAAAGCCTGCCGGACGTCTTACTGTTTGTGCAGCATTATTTATTAAAATATCAAGCCTTTCATAACGTTGCTCTATAAAATTACAGAAAATCTCAACACTAGGAATATGTCTTAAATCTAAACCGTGTATTTTAAGGCGGTGCCCCCATTCTGTAAAATCCTCTTCCTGAGAAAAGCGCAAGGCTGAATCTACAGGAAAACGGGTGGTCGCAATTACTGTAGCGCCACCACGAAGTAACATTAATGTAATATGGTAACCGATTTTTAATCGAGACCCCGTAATTACTGCCACTTGTCCTTTAACATCTGCGGTTTGAAAACGCTTTGCATAATTAAAATCACCACATTCTTCACACATAGTGTCGTAAAAATGGTGTAATTTGGTATACAAGGTTTTACAGACGTAGCAGTTTCTAGGTGATTCTAATTCTTGCTGTTCTTTAGCTTTTAAATCGGCTTCCGCCAATAATTTTGGAGCTACAAAAACATGGGCCTCTCTAGCACTTCTAATCCCCGTTTCTTTACGGGCATTTTTATCGCGAGCTGCTTGTTTTCTTTTAGCCGCTTTTTTAGCATCTTTTTTACGACGCGAAAATTCTTCCCTACTCGGACGCGATAATTGTCCTGAGGCCTTTATTAAAGCGGTACGTTGTGCTTTAGGAATTTCAAAAATCTGATCGGTGTCCGCAACCAATCGTTCTAAAATAGAAATACAAGTTTCAATTTCTTTTACTGAAATTTCTTCTGATGGATTGGAGGTTTCCTCGCTCATAACTTTAAAAAACGCGTTATACTTATTCTTAGGCCGCTTGGGTTTCTTTTTTAGATTTTCTGTAGGTATACGAATTGAAGATACTACGCCTTGCAAATCGCATTTGTTTATCAGAATTTAAAAATTTGATAAATACATTTTTAGGAACCCCAAAATACTCATAGGTGGTACCATCTAAAAAGGTAATTTCTAAAACCAAACCTTTATGCTGAAAATCTAAAATACTAGATTCCATAATGGTTTTATTATAAGCCTCTAAATTAGCCGCCTTAGTTTCTGGTGCTATACTCACTAAAAAGTGGTAGGCATCAATAATTTCAACACTCTTCAATTCTGCCTCTGCCTGTCCTGCATCACCATCTTGAAATTTATCTGGGTGCCACTCTTTTACAAGGTTTCTATAGGTTTTCTTTAAAGTCTTTAAATCTAGAGAATCTTCTATAGCAAAGAGTTTTTTGTACTGGGAAATGCGTTTCATGTTTCGTGCTTTAATTTGAGGCGCGAAATTACGCTATTTTATTAGACAAGAACTACTTTATTATTTTTTAAATTTTAAGAGCGCCAAAAAATCTTAATCCTCTGGCGGATAACCATGTATTTCCTCAAATTTCTCATCAAAATTACTTCTTAAGTAAGAGCTTAATTTCTTCTGATAATCATCTTTTAACCATTTCAGGAAATTATAAGTACTTCTACTAATACATTTCGCGTAAGTTTCAATACGCTGGTTAATATCGTCTTTCAATAATTTTGCTAAGGCCAAAGCATCATAAACATCTTCACTGTTTTCAATACAGATCTTAGCATGCTGTTCTATGGAACGCTCTAAAACTACTTTTGAAGACTCTCCCGCATCTACCGCATCCTTATAAGTCTGCTTAATATCAAAGTACGTCTCTTCCGATTTAGAAAACTCTTCTTTTACTTCATCCGATAAATCGTGCTTAAAGTTAGACTCAATAGCTTCATCATCTTTTATACGGTCTGCGTAGAAATTAGGTGACTTAAAGATGGTCTGCCAATCTAAATCCGCACCCCAAGGTCCAAAGCGGTATAAGTTATTCCCTAAATCAATGGTTGTAAATTTGGATTTGTTATTTAAAATACGCGATCCACGACCAATCATTTGGTAATACAAGGTCAATGATTTTGTGGCTCTATTTAAAATAATGGTATCAATAGTAGGCTCATCAAAACCTGTTGTTAAGATACTTACTGACGTTAAAATAGCATCAGGAGTCTCATGAAACCATTGTAAAATTTGCTTTCGCTGTTTTTTAGTCGCCGTATTATCTAAGTGCATTACCGGATAACCTGCATCCTTAAAAGCGTAATAAACATTAATAGATGTATTAATACCGTTATTAAAAATCAAGGTCTTTTTCCCTAAAGAGTGCTTTTTATAGGCATCAATTAATTTCTGCAACATAGAAGGACTAGAATACAGATCTTCAGAAGATTTCACAGTATAATCACCATTAGACCCTACTTCTAACGACGTTAACCCCATATCGTAAGCATAAGTTTCCGCACGTGCTAAAAACTCATTTTCAATAAGGTTTTCTATGGTTTCCCCGGTAATTAACTCATCATAATTATCCTTCATTGGTAACTCCTTATTGGAACTTAAAGGCGTTGCCGTTACCCCAAGAATAAATGACTTTTCAAAAAACTTAAATAGTTTTGTAAAAGAGTTGTAGTGCGCTTCATCAATAATTACTAAACCAACATCCGAGATATCTAAAATCCCATCATTTAAACGGTTGTTTAGCGTCTCTACCATAGCCACAAAACAAGAATACTCTCCTTGATCATCTAAATTGGCCTTACTATTCACAACTTTGTTGGTTACACCAAAGCCATTCAACATTTTTGATGTTTGATTACAAAGTTCCACCCTGTGCGTCATAATTAACACCTTTTTATTATGATGTTTTAAATACTGACGTACTATTTCAGAAAAGATAACGGTTTTACCACCCCCTGTTGGAAGTTGATAAAGCAGGTGATAATCCTCACGTTCGGTATCAAACTTTTCAAAAATCTGACTTATCGCCCCCTGTTGATAGTCGTATAATTCTTTATCAGTTTTCTTTTCTTTAACAGCTTCTCTTGCTTCCGACATAAATTTAGTTTCGAGGTTTTAAATGAAGGTGCAAATTTACAACACTTTAATGCACTAAAAAAGCTTCAGCCCAATAGATACTCGATAAAATGCTATTTATTTGTTAAAATTTAAGGCTTATTTTGAGGGATTCCGACGTGTAAATTCAGAAAAATCGGATCTCAAACTTAGTGTTAAATGCAGAAATTAACTCTATTACAAGTGTTTAGAATTTCAAACAACATTAGGTGGCTTGTATGACTTAAGAAGGGTTGTTTTAGACCAAGGCGCACATCAGAAAAAGAGAGATAATATTTATTTTATATTTACGTTTCAAACGCTAGAAGATTATTACTATTTTTTATGAAACACTTTTTGTTCTGTTTTGCTTTAGTTTGCATCACTTCATTTAACTACGCTCAACAAGATTCTATTGCTAATTCTTTAATTATTGAATTACCAACGGTAAATTTCACCAAAAGTAATATTACTGGAACTGTAGAAATCCCCCTAGTTAGCCTACCTCCAATAACGCCATCAATTATGGATACCTACTGGGATCACAACGTTTATAACCCTTACCGAAATACATTACAACAATTTCCATTTGAGATAAAATTTAACGATACGGTTTATGAATCTCCTATTAAGCATAAAAAAGTCGTAACCTCACGTTATGGCTGGCGCCGAGGTCGTGCGCATAATGGGATTGATATCGATTTAGTCACCGGAGATACTGTTGTTACTGTCCTTGATGGTATTGTACGATTAGCCAAATACGTCAATGGTTATGGCAATACCGTAGTGGTGCGCCATTATAACGGTTTAGAATCTACTTATGCCCATTTATCTCATATAGGCGTGCAACCAAACGACACCTTACAAAAAGGTCAGTATTTAGGTAAAGGCGGTAATACAGGGAATTCTAGAGGAAGTCATTTACACTTAGAATTAAGTTATAACGGTGCCTCAATTTATCCAGAATACCTATTTGATTTTTCTGCTAAAAATACCATACGTTCCCAGCATGTTTGGGTTACCCAAAAATGGACACATGCCAGATTTCACAATCCTAGACGCGTTACTGAAGTGAAGGTTATAGAATCTGCAGAGGATGCCCAGGAATTAATGCGTCTCGCTAAAATCCCAAAATACTACGTGGTAAAAAAGGGCGATACGCTGTATGACATTTCTAGAAAAAACAACCTCTCTATTGCTGCCTTATGCCGTAGCAATGCCATTAAAAAGAATTCTACCTTAAAAATTGGGCAGCGCTTGGTTTTATAATCTTAAAACCAATTTATAATTTATAAAATTCTGTACTTTTGCGTTTGCATAAAACCAAGCCAATTTGAAAGTCTGTATTGCCGAAAAACCAAGTGTAGCAAGAGAAATTGCCTCAGTATTAGGAGCCACCACCAAGCGCGATGGCTACTTTGAAGGCAATGGCTATGCCGTGACCTATACTTTTGGTCACCTCTGTACCCTTTACGAGCCTGTAGACTATAAACCATATTGGAAAAGCTGGGACCTTAATAACCTTCCGATGTTGCCCGAAAAATTTAAAGTAAAAGTGGCAAACAATGACGGTATAAAGAAGCAATTTAAAATCGTAAAAAGTCTGTTTGATAAGGCTGATGTGGTGATAAATTGTGGGGATGCTGGACAAGAAGGAGAACTGATTCAGCGTTGGGTAATCAACGAAGCAAAATACAAGGGTAAAGTAGAACGTTTATGGATTTCATCGCTTACTACGGAAGCCATAAAAGAAGGGTTTAAAAATCTAAAACCTGCTGAAAATTATGATAATCTTTATTATGCCGGATTTTCGCGCTCCATTGGCGATTGGCTTTTAGGAATTAATGCCACCCGTTTATATACCGTAAAACATGGAGGTTACAAACAGGTTTTGTCAGTAGGACGTGTACAAACCCCTACCCTTGCCATGTTGGTGAATCGTTTTAAGGAGATAGAAAACTTTAAGCCACAACCTTATTGGGAGCTGCAAACCTTATATAGAGAGACACTTTTTAGTTATGAAGAAGGACGCTTCCTTAAGATGGAAGACGGAGAAATTCTTGCAAATAAAGTAAAGGAAGATGAGTTTGAAATTGTCTCCATCACCAAAAAGAAAGGGACAGAATACGCCCCTAAATTATTTGACCTCACAGGACTTCAAGTTTATTGTAATACCAAATTTGGATTCTCTGCTGATGACACCCTGAAAATTGCACAAAAATTATACGAAAAAAAGGTCGTGACCTACCCTAGAGTTGATACCACCTTTTTACCGAATGACGTTTACCCTAAAGTTCACGGTATCTTATCGAAGCTTACGGATTACGCCGTACTTACAGCACCACTTTTAAATAAGAAGATTAAAAAATCATCTAAAGTCTTTAATGACAAAAAGGTAACGGATCACCATGCTATTATTCCAACAGGAATGCAAACGCACTTACAATATAACGAGCAGCAAGTTTATGACATTATTGTAAAACGCTTTATTGCCGTTTTTTATGACGATTGTAAAGTGTCTAACACTACCGTAATTGGTAAGGCAGCCGAAGTGAATTTCAAAACTACCGGAAAGGAAATTTTATCTAAAGGATGGCGCGTTATTTTTGAATCTGAAAAGTCTAATAAAAAAGAAGATGCTTTACTCCCTACCTTTACTCAAGGTGAAAAAGGACCACATGAACCCTCTTTTTTAGAGAAGCAAACCAAACCTCCAAACCAGTTTACGGAAGCCTCTTTATTACGTGCTATGGAAACCGCCGGAAAACAAGTGGATGACGATGAGTTGCGCGATTTAATGAAAGAAAACGGAATTGGCCGTCCGTCTACAAGGGCCAATATTATTGAAACTTTATTTAGACGTAAATACATTAAGCGAAACAAAAAGCAAATTTTACCAACAGTAACAGGCATTCAACTTATTGATACGATTAAAAATGAACTTTTAAAATCGGCAGAGTTAACCGGAACTTGGGAAAAGCAGTTAAAAGATATTGAAAAAGGTGAGATTAGTGCGAGCGCTTTTATTAAAGGCATGAAGCGCATGGTTGATGCTTTGGTTTACGAAGTGCGGTCTGAACAAGTGCAAACCCGAATATCGGCCGTTAATAATAAGCCTTCAGGCGGTTCAAAAACAAAGTCGAAATCAAAAACCAAATCTAAAACGGCGACTTTAGTAGGAAGCCCATGCCCTAAATGTAAAGTAGGTCAACTTATTAAAGGGAAATCGGCTTATGGCTGTAGTCATTATGGAAAATCGTGTGATTTCACCTTACCCTTCAGTTTTAGCAATAAGAAGATCTCTGAAAAACAATTTATTCGCCTTATTACTAAAGGCTCTACAGTGAATTTAAAAGGCTTTAAAATTGAAAACCAAACTCAGGAAGGTTTACTTCGTTTTGATGAGGCTTTTAAATTGAAGTTTGAACCTAAAAAAACAGCTATAAAACCTGTAGCTCCTAAAGCGGGAGACCCTTGTCCGAAGTGTAAAAAAGGAACACTTCTAAAAGGTAAAACTGCTTTTGGCTGTAGCCAATATAAATCGGGTTGCGATTATAGAATCGCGTTTTAATACCGCAGCTAAATTTTAATTTACTTCCGTTATCCGTTTTATAGGAATGTAAAACTCTTCTTCAGAGTCTGGGCTCCCATTTTTATACTTGGCGCCCATCACTTGAAAATGTGGTCTCGTATCTACACCATAGCCAGAATTTATTAACCATTCGCTCATAAATTGTCTGTAGGTTTTAGACGCATCCATCCCTTTATGTGCTACAACGGCGTAAGTACCGGCAGGAATAACTAAGGACATCATCCCTTCAGGAATTTCGTTGAAATTTAAAACTTCTGCACAAGCCCAAATAATATAGTCTGAAAGTGTTGCTGTATTTGTACCTTCAGGAAATTCTTGAAGCGCTATCAACTCCATAGAACTTCTCGCTTTAACGGCTTTAAGTCTTGGCATAAACTGCTGCCATAATTCTTGAATTTTATGATATTCCCCATGCCGCATTGTTGTTGAAACCCCTATCACCTTTCGCTCTGATGTTTCAATTATTTCTGGACGCATACACTTTTATTTATTTCAGGGAAAGGTATAAAAAAAAGCACAAGTGAATTCCTTGTGCTTTTTTTATCTTAAACAATTTACAACTGCAAATTGCTTTGTTATCTAAATTACATCCCTGGTAAAACCACGGCATCAATAACGTGGATTACACCATTAGATTGGTTAACGTCACTAATGGTAATATTAGAGATCGTCCCCGCCGTATCTGAAAGCACAATAGTATCTCCATCCATCATTGCCGTTAATTGCTGACCATTTACAGTAGTAAAACTAGCTTTTCCATTTCCTTTTTTAATCGCTTTCATTATCATTCTTCCGCTATAATTCCCTGCAAGAACATGGTAAGTTAACACCGCTTGAAGTTTTGCTTTATTTTCTGGCTTTAACAACATAGCTACAGTTCCTTCAGATAATTTATCGAAAGCCCCATTGGTAGGTGCAAAAACCGTAAATGGTCCTTCTCCTTGTAAGGTTGCTACAAGCTCCGCTGCTTTTACCGCCGCCACTAATGTGGTATGTTCTTTAGAATTCACCGCATTAGAAATAATATCTTTTGATGGATACATCGCGGCACCACCCACCATTTTAGTATCCATTTCCATTTTGGATTGTGCCATTACGGTAGATCCAAAAATTAAACTTAAGGCTAAGACTGCTGTTATAATAATTGATTTCGTTTTCATATATAAAATTTTAAGGTTTTGTTTCTCTATTTACGAAGAAACAAAAGCGACGGTTTTAAAAAAGGCCTGTTTTTATAATTTATGCTTAGAAAGCCGGACTTAAATATAAAAAGAAAGCCACTATAGTAATAACTATAATGGCTTTCTTTTTTTTAAAATTAAGAATGTTAAGCTTGTTTGACTCTTACGGCGTTCATACCACGTTGTCCTTTTTCTAATTCAAAAGTAACTTTATCGTTTTCTGCTATATCGTCTATAATACCACTAACGTGAGTAAAATGTTTTTCGTTTGTTTCAGTATCTATAATAAAACCAAAACCTTTAGAGCTATCGTAGAAAGATACTTTTCCTGTTCTAATAGGATCAAAAGGATCTTCGTCTGAATCTTCTTTTTGTGGAACACCAAGAACAATGTTCTCCGCTTTTACTTTCACCTTCATTGTTGGATCTGGTGGCGTATCTGTTAGGTTACCGTTATGATCTACATAAGCGATAGGAATACCTCCTGAACCATTTTCATCTTTATTGAGTTTACGCGCTTCCATTTTCTTGCGCTTATCTTCTCTCTTCTTTAATCGTTTTTTTTCTTTTTCACTTTTACTAAAAGTCTGTTGTGATTTAGCCATTCGTAGTTTTAAAAATTAATATGTGTGTGTGCTTTTGAAAATATGTATAATGCAGACAAGTTAATTAACTTAACACTGAATCGTATTAAAATCTAGAAAAATAACTCAGAATAAAGCTATTTGTGTAGTATATCTTCAATAAACTGATTACAAATATACAACTTAAATCCTTTCAATCACACCTGTTTGCTGAATATTATTAACAGTAGACCTTAAAGTAAGGAATGCTTTACCATTTCGTTTCACTACAATTTGGAATTCATCTGCTCCTATATTAAAGTTAATTTCAACCGTTTGTGTGGCGTTATCATGACTAACTTTATAGTTTGAAGTCTTGCCAGCCTTAACCTCATAAACCTTCATATCTAACGCCTCAAGGTGCGCAGTAACACTTGTAGGTGTAATCTCAAGTTGATTTTTCGATGTATCTATCAATTTACGGTTTCGGTTTTCATAAACTGCATGTCCAAGGTAGCGGAAATGTCCTGAATCTACTATCGATTTCATATTTTGATACGTAGCTTCAAAATCCTCTTTCTGTGTGGTTGTCGACTGTGAATGGCCATAAAAGCATGCTGAAAGACTAAAGATTGCAACTAATAAAACTAATTTCTTCATGTTATTTTGGGTCTAAAATATTACTAATTCGTTCTATACCATCTTGGTAGTGATACTTTGTTTCTGTGTTTAAACCTTGCTTTAAGCCGCGTTGTAAAAGACGTTTTAAAACCTTAAGTTCTCCTCTTACTAAAGCTCTAATATCGGATTGACTCACATTATAGTACTGTCGCGTTCTATTAGGATCAAGGTCTTCCGTCATTAATTTGAACATCGCGTCTAAGTAAACACGCTGCAAATTACGTCTAAAAACTGAAACATTTAAACCTAATTTTGTTTCCGACCAAATTCCGGTTCTTACATCCGTTAAAAGTTCTAAGGCCGAATAGTGTTTGGCATCTAAAGCTTGGTGGTCTATTAAGCGCCCTAAACGCTCAAAACTTAAAATAGTATTTAAATGACGCCCTTGTAGACTTCGCATACGATCGGTATAACCTGCATAATTTATATTCTGTAAAATAGATTCATCTACCAACCAAGCCGGTGTTTCAAAAGCATTTTTATGCAACCAAGCGATTGCTGATTTCTGTTCCGATTTAGGCACCGGACTATAAATAACGCCCCCTTGCGATGGATTTTTGGTAGTTTCAACCACACCCCCTATATGAGTAACGACGTGACCTACGTAACGTCCCCAAACACTAAGCAATTCGCCATAGAGTTCTTCTAAATCTTCATAATTATCCGTTTGATCACTCGTCCAACTTGGAAGATTTTTAGCTACAATTTTTAGATTCTTCAGCCCGTAAGAACTCGCTTTCATACTATTGTTACCAATATCTTCAGTCTGCGCTGTAGGATCAAAACGACTGCTTTGTTTTCCGAATTTGTAAATAGGATCTCCTGCCTTTTCTTCAACCCACTGCGTTAAAATTTCTTTTTCAGCTTCAGCAGAATTCGCTTCAGGAATATAACGGTAACCATAATTAATCGCATAGTTATCATAAGGCCCTAATTGTCTAATAAAACGAATGTTTTCGTCACCAGGCTGTGCAATATAATTGTAACGCGCATAATCCATAATTGTCGCGGCAATACCATTTTTATGTGTAAAATCGCCATCTCTATAACTTTCTACATCGTAGGCATAACTCGCACTCATATTATGAGGTAGCCCTAAGGTGTGACCAACTTCATGCGCAATCACCATTTTCATCATCTCCCCTATTTCTTCGTCCGAAGTCTCTAAAGTTCGTGCCGAAGGGTTCGCGGCACCTGTTTCTAATAAATAGCGATTTCTATACGAGCGCAAATGGTTATGATACCATATAATATCACTTTCAATAATTTCCCCACTTCGTGGATCTGAAACACTTGGCCCTGTAGCATTTCTAGTAGTGCTCGCCACATATCTCACCACAGAATAACGGATATCTTCCGGACTAAAATCAGGATCTTCAGCTTTAGACGGTGGGTCTTTAGCGATAATCGCATTTTTAAATCCTGCAGCTTCAAAAGCTTTTTGCCATAACTCAATGCCTTCCTTCATATACGAACGGAATTTCATTGGTGTAGCCGGATCTAAATAATACACAATAGGTTTAACAGGCTCAACCAACTCTCCTCTTTTATAGGCTTCAATATCTTTAGGCACTAATTTCCATCGTCTTAAATAGGTTTTCTTGTCCGACTTTAAAGCTTCACTACTATAATCGTATTGACTTAAGGTAAACCAGCCCACACGTTCATCAAAAAGACGAGGTTGCATAGGCGTTTTAGGTAACAGAATCATTGACTGATTCATTTGTACACTTATGGTTTCATCGCCAGTGTTTACTGGAGGTTTACCCGCATTATATGTAAAATCTTGGATCACCTCTATATTTTCAGGGAAACTCTTTATCGCATTTATAAAGCTTCTGGACTTGTCTAAATTCTTTACTTTATAAGACGATCGTAATCGCGATCCTAATCCGCTAATAGCCTTTACATCGGTGCCATAAAAATTAGTCACATCTACCACTACAGCAGATGAGTCTTTTGAAAACGCAGCAATATCAAATGCATATAAGGTAGGCTCGTAATTATTAGATTTTACAGAAATATGAATAGGAAGACTATCTGAAGCCACAGCACTTGATGACTTTTCTTTAATGAGGATTTTATTTTTAAAACGCTCCCAATTAATCATTCGGGTATTGGTTTTTGTCCCCGCATTTACATAACCACCTCCCAGATTAGCGGGGAGTTTAGAAAAACGACTCACCAATAACATATCGGTATTTAGGTGCGTTAAGGGAATTTCAAAATAATACTTCTCCCCAACTAAATGCACTGTAAACAAGCCCTCATCTGTAATGGCCTCATTAGTAACCACCTGATCGTAAGGCTTAATTTTACTCGAACTTTTCCGAGGACTCTTCGTGGAAACTTGTGTGGATTTAGAAGTCGTGTTTTTGGAGCTCGAAGACGCTACAGTAGCACAAGACAACAGCACGGATGATGCTAAAGCTAGGGTGTAAATTTTTCTCATAAAATATCTGGGTAAAAATGATAACTGGCCTAAATATAAATAATAGAAATGACCTAGATCATAATTTCTTAAAACCTGTTAAAATCTTCTTTATTTCTTTAATTCTAGAGTATTTTTGCTGAAAATTTAGTAGCATGTTAAAATTATTACCTGTTTTTAGACTTGTGGCCTTATTAGAAGGGGTGTCGTATCTTTTACTTTTATTTATTGCCACACCTATAAAATACTTTTACGAAGATCCGCAATACGTAAAATTATTAGGTATGCCTCATGGTATTTTATTTATGGCTTATGTTGTTTTTGCTGTTTTAATAAGTAACGACATGAAATGGCCTACCCGCACCCTATGGATTGTATTAATAGCTTCTGTAATCCCTTTTGGAACTTTTTATATTGATAAGAAATACTTAACCAAGGCGAGCCGTGCTTAATATTAAACACTTTTTATACGATTTTTTAGTAGCAGAAGGATTACCTGAAAATGTTGCTATATACTTAAACATGCTAGGATTACTCTTGGCATTGCTCCTTATTGCCTTTATCGTCGATTTTATTACGAAACGTTTTTTATGGCGGTTCTCAGCTGGAATTGCAAAACGTACAAAGACGGATTTTGATAATATTTTAGTAGCCAACAAACTCCCTAGAAATGTAGCGCATATTATTCCTTTACTGATATTAATAGAGTTTGTTCCTCAGGTTTTTACGGATTTTGAAATTACACAGAACATCATAGAAATTACCTTAAAGGTAATTACTATTGTTTTAACCCTTCAAATTATAAGAAGTCTTTTAAGTTCTATTAAAGATTACCTTAAAACCTTACCCCGATTTAAAGACAAACCGATTGATAGCTACGTGCAAGTCTTTATGATTTTTGCATGGTTACTCGGTTTCTTTTCCATTATAGCGATTGTTACTGGGGTTTCCTTTATAGAGTTTGCTACCACTTTAGGAGCCGCATCTGCCGTGATCATTTTAATTTTTAAAGACACCATTCTAGGCTTTGTAGCTAGTATTCAGGTTTCTATTAATGATATGGTGCGTATTGGAGATTGGATTACGTTTGAAAAGTATGGCGCCGATGGTGAAGTCACCGAAATTAATTTAGCCACGGTAAAAGTGCAGAATTGGGACAAAACAATTACCACCATTCCTACCTATGCTTTAATATCGGATTCGTTTAAAAACTGGCGAGGTATGTTGTCTTCTGGGGGTAGGCGTATTAAACGCTCGGTGATTATTAAAACTTCAACCATTAAATTTTTAACGGATGAAGACATTCAGCGTTTAAAGAAAATACAATTGGTGTCTGATTATTTAGATAACAGATCTCATGAAATTTCATCTTTTAATGAAAGTCATCAGATTGATAAGTCCGTCTTAATTAACGGCAGAAATCTCACTAATTTTGGGTTGTTCAGAAAATATCTTCAAACTTATATTGATAATCATTCTGCCATTAATAAAGATATGACTTTAATGGTGCGTCAATTAGAACCAACAGCACAAGGGATTCCTATGGAAATTTATGCCTTTAGTAAAGATCAGCGTTGGGTAAATTACGAATACATTATAGGTGATATTTTTGATCACGTTTTGGCTTCCGTAACTTATTTTGATTTAGAGATCTATGAATTGT
The DNA here is from genome assembly GCF_003337305.1 of Winogradskyella arenosi. Taxonomy (GTDB): domain Bacteria; phylum Bacteroidota; class Bacteroidia; order Flavobacteriales; family Flavobacteriaceae; genus Winogradskyella; species Winogradskyella arenosi. The sequence continues at coordinate 152,011 of NZ_QPJO01000004.1, forward strand.
CTTTAAATCAAAAGGCTTAATCCTCTTTTAAACGGTCCTTTACAAACTCCACCTCTGTTTTACCATGTGGGGTCGGTTTTCCGTCTGGTCCTAAATTTACCATGACAATATTGTCAATCGTTAAAATTGTTTCGCGTGTCATTTTATTTCTCGCTTCACATTTTAAGGTTAATGACGATTTACCAAACTTAGTTACTAAAATCCCAATTTCTACGATATCTCCCTGACGGGCAGACGCCATAAAATTGATTTCGGACATGTATTTTGTTACTACTTTAGAATTCTCTAATTGAATAACGGTATAAAGTGCAACTTCTTCATCTATCCAAGCTAAAAGTTGCCCTCCAAATAAACTTCCATTTGGATTTAAATCTTCTGGTTTTACCCATTTTCTTGTATGAAATCTCATATGTCTATTGTTTGTCATTACTATTTTTATTTTCAATTCAAAGATAAAACTTAATAGAGGTTTAGCCCACTAGAATTGGATATGATTATTAAATACTAGAATTGCCTTTGTTAATAACCACGTTAACAAGATAATGTTAAAGCGCTTCATTGCGAGAGCTTAATCCTTAATTTTAATTCAAATTAACCCATAAACTCTTAATTATGATTTCTAGAACAGACCACTTGCTTGCTTTAAGACCTCAGATTCGTTCCGCTAAAATCTATGATAATATGGGTTCGGATGAGCGCTTTCAGAATACCACCATGCGACCCGTGATTAAATTACAACACCCCCTTTTAATTGCCGTGTTTAAAAACTACATCCGCAAACATAAAAATGTCTTTTACGACCTTAGCTTAGAAAAGCAATTAGGCTATATCGATAATGCGATTCATAAAGACACCAAATTCAGAAATTCGGTAAAAGGTATGCTTATAGGTCAATTTACGGTAGAAGAATATGAGATTTACATTCAGAATTCTTCAGCCTTAAATAAACGCATGATGACCATTGTTAAAGAACGCCTTATCGATAGCGTTCAGGTTTTAGCAGAACCGGATATTCTAAAAGCCGTATAAGCTTATAAACGCAAAAAACCTTACAGTACCAATTGGTGTTGTAAGGTTTTTTTAATTTTTATAATTCAGGTGGAGCTGTTTACATCATCCATTTTAAAAAGATTATAATAGCGATTCTCCATTTAAGTCGGTGGTTAATACATCGCTCATAAAATCAAAAAACGGACGTACAGCTATAAAAGCCTCATTGACTTCGTTAATAAATTGATCTGACAAGACCTCTTTATCGGTAAAAGATTTAACGAAGACAAATTGCTTACGTCTAATGAGATCAATAGCCGGATGGGATTTATCAAAACCTTTGGGTGCTGTTTTTAAGCTATCTCCTGTTAAATTACCCCAAATTTCTTTAAATGGTTTTGCTTCTATAAGGGCTCTAATCTCGCTATCATCCATTTCAAACTCCTTACGGATACGCAGTAAGTCTTCTTTATTGGGATCCCAAAAACCTACCGCAATAAACGATTGATTTCTGGGTTGAATCTGGACGTAATAGCCACCTCGTAATTCGGGTTTATGACGTGCAAAAGATCCTCCAAAATGCGTTTTATAAGGCAATTTATTTTTTGAAAAACGAACATCTCTATAAATCCGGAAAACCTTAATTTTTTCAATCAGATCATGGGTACTCATCAATTCACCCAAATGCTGAAACACCGCTTTCATTTGTGTTTCAATAGCTTTAAATTCTAGCTTATGCTCATTAAACCAATCGCGATTGTTATTTTTTTCAAGCTTTTCTAAAAACGAAAAGACCTCTTGGGGTATGCTAGGGCTCATAAATTCTAAATTTTGATAAAAATATAAAAAGCCATCTTAACGATGGCTTTTATCTTTACTATGTTTTATATTAAGAACTATAAATATTACTCTACAGCGTCTTCAGCATCATCAGCTGCATCCTCCATAGCTTCTCCAGTATCCTCTGCAGCATCTTCAATAGCATCTCCTGTATCATCAACAGCTTCTTCTATTTGATCTCCGGTAGATTTTTCTTCTCTACAACTAGTGGTTAAAAGACTTAAACTAAAAAGGGCTATAAATAAATAACTAAATTTTTTCATCTTGATTGTTTTTATTGGTTAATGTTAATACAAATATCGTTAAGACGGTGCGATAGAATTTGCTCTTATAACAAGAGTTTTAACTCTATTCAATAAACCATATTCGTTTATTGCTTATCACCTGAATCTACAGACTTTGAATCTTTAATATCTAATTTGTTGTTGAATTCTAAGGTTCGGATTGGGAATGGAATGTTAATACCAGCAGCATCGTAAGCCTTTTTGATTTCAATAATCGCTTTGGTTTTAGCCCTTAATTTTTCTAACATACTTTCGGCATCAATCCAGAAACGGCAAAGGTAATTAATAGAGCTATCGCCGAATTCCGTGTAGTAGAACTCTACATCTTCAGGTGATTTAACCTGATCAAAAGTTTTTGCTATCGTCTCTTGAGTAATACGTTGTACTTCCTCTAAATCGGACTCATAGCCCACCCCACACTCTAAGAATATTCTCATTTTTGTGGTTAAAGAGTAATTTTTCAACGGATTTTCTAAAATGGTTTTATTCGGAATGATCACAATATTATTATCAGCTTCCTTTAAAGTAAAGTCTTTTAGGTTAATATCCATCACCTCTCCAGAATACCCTGTGGTTTCTACCCAATTCCCGATTTGAATCTTTTTTCTAAAAGACAACACCAAACCAGCAAAGGTATTGGCTATCGTTCCTTGCAAGGCTAAACCAATGGCCAAACCAACAACTCCAGCACCTGCTAATAAAGACGTAAGGGCTTTCCCTAAATTTAAAACACCTAAAGCTATAAAAAGTCCGAGAGCTACAACCAATACTGCAATCACCCGTGATAAGGCATTTTTAATAGAATCTTGTTCAATACGATTTTCCACCAATTTCCGAACTAGTCGACTGACGTATTTCGCTCCAAAATAAGAGCAAATCATTACTAAAATGGCAAGAATGAAATTGGGTATATTTTCAATAATAGCATTAAACCAACCTCCAAGTTTATCTATTAAATTTCCTAAAGCGGTATTAAATTGATCTTTCATGCATCTAAATTTTTATTTACAAAATTGCTACCCAATCCCCAATAAACTTGGCTCTTTTGCACTAAATTTTAATCCTAAAGCGGTATTTATGATTACGAAAACTTCATTATTTAAGGTTGAAATTAAAAATTATATAATTTGATGCTGATTTTATTCCAAATTCTATCAATTCTCGCTTTTTCTTGAGGTTTTTGTAAGAAATCAACTATAAATTGTTAATTGTTCTTAAATTAACTTGTGGGTTTTTATTTTTTTTGTTATTATGCACCACTTTTTAAAAACAGACATTAAATTTATGGGTAGACCAGCAACAAGACCAACCGCACTAAAAGACGGTTTCTATATTGAAATTAGAAACAAGGGCTCAAAATCAGGTGTAAAACTTTACAGTGGCACCAAATTACAAATGCACCGTGCTATTAAAATGTACGAGCGCTCTAAAGAAGTAATTATTTTAGGTGAATCTGTAAATGGAAAATTTGTAGATAAAGAACCAAAATTACATGTTGCAGAGTAATTTTCTTTCTAAACATTAGAAATTTAAGATAGAAAATAAGTACAGTGATTTATTTTTGAATGTATAAGATAAATCCTAAAGTGTATTTAAAATAAAAAGGTATGAGCTAATTAGCTCATACCTTTTTATTTATTCGAAATTTACAGCATGTAAAATTAAACCCGATGCTGGGGCGATATAATCCATAACCTCGGTACTCTCTGCTTTCAGACTTGCTTCAATATAATCTAAGGTTAAATCTCCGCGACCTAGTTTTATTAAACAACCAAACATCAATCGAATCTGATTTCGCATAAACCCTTTCCCTACAACTTTTAAAACATAGGATTTTTCAGGGAAGAAATTAGCCGTGTAAATAGTATTATCAACCAACTCACATGTATTGATGGTTCTTACATACTCCCCTTTATCCGTAGCACGGTAACAATAAGTTTTAAAATTGTGAGTGCCTTCAAATAATTTAGCACCGCGTTTCATTAAGTCTACATCTAAAGGTTCTAGGATGGTGGTTAAAATCGGAGCGCAAAAAGGATGATTCTTCTGCCCTTCTGAAAACACATAATGGTATTCCTTTAGTTTTGAATCTTGAATAACATTAAATTTTTTATCGACTTCTTTAATCGACAAGGCTCTAATATCTTGGGGTAAATTATGATTAAAGAGGGCCAAAAATTCATCAAAATCCTGAAGCGGTTCATTATATATAAACAACTCTAATGCGGCTTCATTTGCAGACACCATAGCATCTGTACGACCCGCGCCCAAAGTTTTAAACCGAGTTTCAGGTAGAATATATTTTAACGTACGATCAATCATTAGATGTACCGTTTTCACATCGGGTTGTTTTTGCCAACCGTGAAAACGATAGCCTAAATATTGAATTTTTATGAGGTAATAAAAGCGTTTATCAAACATGCCAACAAGAACGCCAAATTATTAATATTTCCAAAAGCAATCCTTACTTTTTATCGCGAGAACGTAGTACCGATACCACATCGTCTAACTTAAATCCTTTTGCTTGTAATAACATAAGGTAGTGAAAAAGTAAGTCGGCACTTTCCTCTAAAAACAATTCATCATTATCATCTTTAGCTTCAATAACCACTTCAACAGCCTCTTCTCCAACTTTTTGAGCTACTTTATTAATGCCTTTTGCAAATAAAGAAGCGACATAAGATTTTTCGGAATCCGCTGCTTTAATGCGCGACTCAATTGTGGCTTCTAAATTAGAAAGAAATCCATAAGTACTTGTATTGGTTTCATCCCAACAGGTATCAGTTCCTTTATGGCAGGTTGGCCCCTGGGGATTAACCTTGATTAAAAGCGAATCCTTATCGCAATCTAATTTTATAGACACTAACTTTAAAACATTACCACTTTCTTCTCCTTTGGTCCAGAGGCGTTGTTTGCTTCGACTATAAAAGGTCACTAATTTGGTGTCTTGGGTTTTTTGCAGCGCTTCAGCATTCATATACCCCTGCATTAACACTTGCTGAGTCGTATTATCCTGAATAATCGCCGGTACTAATCCGTCTTCGTTTTTATTGAAATCTACATTCATAATTTTATGTTCTTATTGTAAGGCTAAGCATCTGTTGTTAGCCACAATTTAATTTTTAGTATGTGTTTAAAGTCTCACCTCAATATTCTCAGTCCTTAAGGCTTCCTTAAGCTCAGCAATAGGGATTTCTCCAAAATGAAATACACTGGCTGCCAAGGCTGCATCGGCTTTTCCTTCTTTAAAAACCGCTACAAAATGTTCTATACTTCCTGCACCACCCGAGGCAATAATAGGAATATTAACTAGGCTTGATAATTTAGCCAGTGCCTTATTGGCAAATCCGGCTTTGGTACCATCATGGTTCATGGAGGTGAACAAAATTTCACCAGCACCACGCTGCTCCACTTCTTTGGCCCATTCAAATAAATTTAAATCTGTAGGGATTGTTCCGCCTGCTAAATGCACCAACCACTCCCCTTCAACTTCTTTTGCATCAATGGCCACAACGACACACTGACTTCCAAATTTATCTGAAAGCTCGCTGATTAGATCAGGACGTTTAACGGCTGAAGAATTAATAGACACTTTATCGGCGCCACAGTGCAGTAAATCATCAACATCTTCCACAGAAGAAATCCCACCTCCAACGGTAAAAGGAATATTGACTTGTTCTGCAACTTTTAAAACCATATCGTGCATGGTTTTTCTATTTTCTAAAGTCGCCGCGATATCTAAAAACACCAATTCATCAGCCCCTAAGTCTGCATATTGCTTGGCTAAAACCACAGGGTCTCCCGCATCTCTAAGATCTACAAAATTGACCCCTTTTACGGTTCTTCCGTTTTTAATATCTAAACAAGGGACTATACGTTTCGTTAACATTTGTTCTTTTTATTTGATCTACCAAGGCAGACATCTTTTTAGGTTATCGCTTAACATTTAAGCGTTTATCAACTTATTCTTATAAAACTTACTGATTTCATTGAGATTATTCCATGGTGTTTAAATGAATTACCCCTTTTTGACGTTTATAAAAAAGCCTCTAATTCTTTAAGACTTATTCTATTCTCATAAATGGCTTTTCCTATAATAACGCCATCACAACCTAAGTCTAAAAGCTTTGGCAACTCATCAAACTGAGAAATTCCACCTGAAGCAATTAACTTTACACCCTCAGCATCTTCTAAAATTCTTTTATACAGCTCAAAAGAAGGGCCTTCTAACATGCCATCTTTAGAAATATCGGTACAAATAACGTTGGTAATACCTTTAGACTGATAGTCTTTTATAAAAGGAATCACCTCTAAATCACTTTCTTCTTGCCAACCACTAATTGCTATTTTTTCGTTATTACAATCGGCCCCAAGAATAATTTTATCGGATCCGAATTTTGAAATCCAACCTTCAAATACTTCAGGATTCTTAACTGCAATACTTCCTCCTGTAATTTGATGCGCCCCTGACTCAAAAGCAATCTTTAAATCGTCATCAGACTTTAATCCGCCACCAAAATCAATTTTCAAATTAGTTTTCGTCGCTATAGTTTCAAGCACCTTATAATTTACAATATGTTGTGCTTTTGCCCCATCGAGGTCTACAACATGTAAATATTGAATTCCGGCATCTTCAAAAGCCTTAGCCACTTCTAAAGGGTTTTCATTATATATTTTTTTTGTGTCATAATCGCCTTTGGTAAGACGTACACATTTTCCTTCAATTATATCGATAGCTGGAATGATTCTCATAATATTTATCCTCTATTTGGATCGCTTTTTAAATTAAATTTTTCTTCACCCATAACAAGTGTTTAACCGACTTAAATCCTTAAAGTTCTATAAAGTTTTTTAGCAATTGCGCACCGGCTTTACTGCTTTTCTCAGGGTGAAATTGTACACCATAAAAATTATCATTTTCTAGGGCAGAAGCATATTCCAACTCATAATCAGAGGTCGCTATCGCTTCAGCACAAGGTTCAGCATAGTAACTATGTACTAGGTACATGTATTCTTTTTCCTTGATGTCTTTAAACAGACCTGATTTTAAATTTGAAATGATATTCCATCCCATCTGTGGAACTTTTACTTTATTTGAGAAACGTTTTACACTCACATCAAAAATCCCAAGCCCTTTAGTGTCCCCTTCTTCGCTATGCTGACACATTAATTGCATCCCTAAGCATATGCCTAGTACGGGCTGCTTTAACGTAGGGATTAAACGATCTAAACCACTTTGTTTTAATTTTTCCATAGCGGAACTCGCTTCTCCAACCCCTGGAAAAATTACTTTATCTGATGCTATAATTTCTTCAGGACATTCTGTTAAGACGGCATTATATCCCAAACGCTGAAAAGCAAACTGAATACTTTTAATATTTCCCGCTCCGTAATTGACAATTGATAATTTCATTTTTTATAACCTCTATTTTTGGTTTGGCGTCTTACTTAAAATGTTATAACATCCCTTTAGTAGACGGTAAAATCATTTTTTCTACGTCTTGTTTTACAGCCATTTTAATCGCTTTTGCAAAGGCTTTAAAAATGGCCTCAATTTTATGGTGTTCGTTATCACCTTCCACTTTAATATTTAAATTACACTTGGCGCCATCGGTGAAGGACTTAAAGAAGTGAAAAAACATTTCAGTAGGCATTTTACCTATCATTTCGCGTTTAAATTCCGCCTTCCAAACTAACCAATTACGACCTCCAAAATCAATTCCTACTTGAGCTAAACAATCGTCCATAGGTAACGAAAAGCCATAACGTTCTATGCCTAGTTTATTTCCTAAAGTGCTAGCAAACACCTCTCCTAATGCAATGGCCGTATCTTCAATGGTGTGGTGCTCATCAACTTCAAGATCGCCAATCACTTTAATATCTAAATCAAGTTGACCATGACGTGCTATTTGATCGAGCATATGATCAAAAAACGCAATGCCTGTATCAATGTTGCTCTTACCCGTCCCATCGAGGTTTAAATCGATTTTAATTTTTGTTTCATTGGTATTTCTTTCAATACTACCAACGCGTTCTGTTGTTTTTAAGAACTTATAAATAGTTTCCCAATCATTCGTTTCTAAGGCAATGAAAGCTTCTAATGCCGTATGACTCACGGTCACTTCATCGGTTCCTAAATTGGTATTATCATTGATAAAAATACCTTTGGCACCAAGATTTTTAGCCAATTCTACGTCTGTAAGACGATCGCCAATAACAAAGGAGTTTTTTAAATCGTAATCCTCCGAAAAATACTTAGTGAGCAAGCCTGTATTAGGTTTACGCGTAGGCGCATTATCCTTCGCAAAAGTACGGTCAATGAATTGTTCTTTAAAAACAACACCTTCACCTTCAAAAGTTTTAAGGACAAAATTATGGACTGGCCAAAACGTATCTTCAGGATACACCTCGGTCCCTAAACCATCTTGATTGGTAATCATAACAATTTCAAAATTAAGCTCTTTAGCAATTTTACTTAAATATTGAAACACTTTTGGGTAAAACTCTAATTTTTCAAACCCATCAATTTGTTCGTCTGCAGGCTCTTTTATTAAAGTTCCGTCGCGGTCTATGAATAGTACTGGCTTCATCTGTTTCTATTAATATCTTTTAGGTTGGTTTTGCTCCTTGCGGCACATAAAAAAGTGATGCCCTAAGGAATGCTATTTTAATCTTAAAACAAGCTTTATCCTAACGAGGACTTACAATGTTTTTAATGTTTGTATTAGTTTTTCATTCTCTTCTTTGGTGCCCACTGAAAAGCGTAAACAATTTTTACATAAGGGCTGATTGGTTCTGTTGCGAACCACGATACCTTGGCTTACGAGTTGCTGATAGCGTTTGTTAGCATCATCAACTTTCGCTAAAATAAAATTAGCATCCGATGGATAAACCGCTGAAACAAAATCAATAGTCTGTAAGGCTTGATTTAAAACTCCACGTTCCAAAATAATACTTTTTACCTCATTATCAACGTCCTCTAAAGTATTTAAGCGTTTTAAGGCCTTATTCTGACTGAGCTGGTTGATGTTATACGGTGGTTTTATTGTATTTAAAACTGAAATTATATCTTGTGAAGCGTAACAGATGCCAAGTCGAATTCCTGCTAATCCATAGGCTTTAGACAAGGTTTGAGTTACAATCAAATTTGGAAATTCGTGTAACCGACTTAACCAACTTTCTTCCGTTGAAAAATCAATATAAGCTTCGTCTATAACCACTAAACCTGGAAAATTCTGAATTAATTTTTCTATACGTTCGGCTTCAAAACTATTGGCAGTTGGATTATTAGGCGAGCATAAAAATAATAACTTTGTTCGTGCTGTACTCAACTCCAAAATATCTTGAACTTTAGGCTGAAAATCAGCATCTAATGCAACTTCTATATTTTCAACCGCATTGAGGTTCGCCAACACATTATACATTCCGTATGTAGGTGGCAACGTGATGATTTTATCTGTTTTAGGTTCACAAAAAGCCCTAAAAATTAAGTCTAAAACTTCGTCACTTCCATTTCCTAATAAAATATGAGGTGTCCCCACACCTTTAATAGTTGCCAAACGTTCCTTAACCGTTGTTTGCTGCGGATCGGGATAACGATTTACCGTTGTAGTAAATGGGTTCTCATTGGCATCAATAAAAACCATATCCGTAGTAACATCCTGGTATTCATCTCGTGCTGAAGAATACGGTTTTATAGATTTAATATTATCTCTAATGAGATTATTTAAGTTGAAATTTTTCATTTTTATTGCTTCTCGATACAACGCCTCCTACCTCGAAATCACTCGAAGTGCTGTTAAATTATTTTTCTAATTCCTTTAATCTTAAAGTTACCGCATTTTTATGGGCTTGTAAACCTTCGGCTTCCGCCATTAGCTCTATGGTTTTTCCTATATTCTGAATTCCTTCTTTCGAGATGTTCTGAAATGTCATACTCTTTTGAAAACTATCTAAATTGACTCCGGAGTAGGCTTTTGAAAACCCATTAGTAGGCAGCGTATGGTTGGTCCCTGAAGCATAATCTCCAGCACTTTCAGGCGTATAATCGCCAATAAATACAGACCCTGCATTACTAATTTCGTTGACGAAAAAATCATTATCTGCTGTGGCCACGATAAAATGTTCTGGACCATAAGCATTAATTAAATCTATAGCTGTAGTATTCGCATCTACCACAATTGTTTTTGAGTTAGCAATAGCTTGTTCTGCCATTTCTTTTCTTGGTAAGACTGCTAATTGCTCTTGAACTTCTTCAGATACAGCTTTAGCAAATTCTTGACAGGTCGTTACTAAAATAACTTGACTATCACTACCGTGTTCCGCTTGACTTAAAAGGTCTGATGCCACAAAAGCTACATTAGCCGTCGTATCGGCCATGACTAATAACTCACTTGGTCCTGCTGGCATATCTATAGCTACACCATATTTAGTCGCAATTTGCTTTGCCACCGTGACAAACTGATTTCCTGGACCAAAAATTTTATAAACCTGAGGAATACTTTTGGTTCCAAAGGTTAAACCAGCGATGGCTTGTATGCCTCCAACTTTTATAATTTTAGTAACGCCACACAGATTAGCCGCATATAAAATTTCAGGAGCAATATGACCCTCTTTATTCGGTGGCGAGCACAATACAATCTCTTTACATCTTGCAATTTGCGCCGGAACGGCTAACATTAATACCGTTGAAAATAAAGGTGCTGTTCCGCCAGGAATATAAAGACCAACCTTTTGTATAGGGCGTTTCTCTTGCCAACACGTTACACCAGGCATGGTATCTACCGTAACTTTATCCGTTTTTTGAGCACTGTGAAAAGCTTCAATATTACGTTTTGCTAAAGCAATAGCATTTTTTAAAGACTCAGACACTTCCGTTTTAGCCGCTTCAATTTCTTGTGCTGAAACTATGGGGTTTTCTAAACACACACCATCAAATTTAGAGGTATAGTCTGCAATGGCTTGGTCGCCGTTTTTCGCCACCGCATTGAATACCTCGTTTACCGTCGCTTCAATATCTCCAACGGTTTGAGTGGGTCTTTTTAATATTTCTGACCAATCTGATCGGTCTGGATTGCTATATAATTTCATCTTCTTTCTAAAATCTAGGTTAAGGCATTTACTCGTGCAGCGCTAGCTTAGAGTACCATGTTTTCAATAGGACAAACTAAAATCCCTTCAGCACCATTCGCTTTTAATTCATCAATAACATTCCAAAAATCATTTTTATCAATCACGGAGTGCATAGAGCTCCACCCTTCTCTAGCTAAAGGTAAAATAGATGGACTATTCATACCTGGTAAAATTCCAATAATATCATCTAATTTATCGTTTGGAGCATTTAATAAGATATACTTACTCTCACGTCCTTTTAAAACGGACTTTAAGCGGAATTGCAATTTATCAATTAAGGCTTGATTTTCATCTGAAATTTTAGGTGAGGTCGCTAAAACCGCTTCAGATTTTAACAGCACTTCCACTTCTTTAAGTCCATTTTTAAACAGTGTACTTCCGCTTGAAACGATATCACAAATCCCATCTGCCAATCCAATATTCGGAGCAATTTCAACAGAACCATTAATAATGTGCAAATTGGCATTTACGCCTGCTTTTTCCAAAAACTGATTCACAGTATTAGGATAAGACGTCGCTATACGCTTTCCATCTAAATCCTTAAGGCTTTTTAATTCAGAAGATTTTGGTACCGCAATAGACACTTTACATTTTGAAAATCCTAAACGCTCTACAATTTTTAGATCGTTTCCTTTTTCTATTAAAACATTCTCTCCAATAATAGCAGCATCAACCACGCCGTCTCTTAGATATTGTGGAATATCGCCATTTCTAAGGTAAAAAACCTCTAAAGGGAAATTACGTGCTGAGGCTTTTAACTGATCTTTTCCATTATCGACAGAAATACCAATCTCTTTTAAAATTTTCATTGAGTCTTCATTAAGACGACCCGATTTTTGAACTGCAATTTTTAATTTACTCATGGTTTGTTGTTGTTATGTCTAAGATTTCAGTGCGTATTTTAAAAACAAAAAACCCATCTGATTTCTCAAACGGGTTTTTATAATATATGTTGAATTTATTCAATACAGATTCACCTCGCTTGATTGCTAGTATGAAAATGATGATGTAATTGAATAAATGTCATGTCTTTTATTTGATACTACAAATATCTTCAATTAAAATTTATAAATCCTAATGAAAGGCCATAAAGTTTTAATTTTTAACAAAATATTATTGTAGCCTGTATTTTATTACTGATTTCCTAATATAATAGGCATTCCACTCTCGCCAGAGCCTATAATAACCACTTTACTATTTGGTGATTCTGAAAGTTTTACAGTCGCTTCAATACCTTTATCCTGAAGAATTTTGTCTGTTAAAGAAGCACTTAAGATTCGGTTTGCATCCGCTTTACCTTGTGCTTCAATAATAACTTTTTCAGCTTCTTTCTGTGCAGTTACAAGTCTAAACTCATATTCTAAAGACTCTTGCTCTTGCTTTAACTTTCTTTCAATAGCTTGTTTAATTGTTGGTGGCAAGGTGACATCTCTAATTAAAATATCATTTAACTGAATAAATTGAGGCTCTACAATTTTCTTTGTCTCTTCAAAAATCTCTTCCTGAATCGCATCTCTTTTACTAGAATAAAGTTGCTCTGGTGTATAACGTCCAACCACACTTCTCGCGGCGCTTCGAATCGCTGGTTGAAGCACGCGACTTAAATAATCTTCCCCTTTTTCGTTATGTAAACGTCCTAAATTTTTATAATCCGGTTGGTACAACACTGAAGCGTCTAATTTAATATCTAAACCGTTCGAAGATAGCACAGACATTTTTTCTGGTACTTCTTGCTGACGTGTTTCATAATCAATAACTCGGTTCCATGGGGCGATAACATGAAATCCTGGGCCTAAAGGTTCTTTATTAGAATCTACACCGCCTCTTAGGGTTTCATATAATACTCCTGCATGACCAGAGTCTAGAGTTACTGCTGATTTTGCTAAAACAATAATTAAAAGCACAACGCCTATTAAAATCGGTAATCCAATTTTTGGTAATTTTTCCATCTTATATTTTTATATTAATCCGTTATATTTCCTAATAAACCACTCTATAATTAAGCATAATGCAATTATAAGGAGTAGATATTCCCATTCTATCAAAGGTACGATTTTTTTGGTGCTTTTCTGAATGGTTTGATAACGATTATCATTTAATAATTGTGTTATTAAAGCCTCTGTTTGTGTCGCAAAGTAAGCTTTTCCGCTGCTCTTATCTGCCAAGGTATTTAGCTTCTCTAAATCTGCATTTAAAAATTGCTGCTCTACATTATAATCTAAGATTTTAAACGAACCAGTGGCCGATACATTTTCAGAATTATGCTTAATCTTAAAATCATAAGAGCCCGCCTTGGTACCACTTAAGTCTACCGTATAATTGCCGTTATGTAATAACATCGGAATTTCTTTTATCGTACCATCTTCCTTATGTTCTAAAACAATACTTAATGACGCTTCAGCATCAAATTCAAAATTCTTATTAAAATATTGTGCTGAAATGACCAGATCATCATTCCCGTTATAAAATGATTTGTAATCCACATTTAAACGCCTTCTCTTTTTATTAGAACTGAGATACTGCACCAACTTGCTTATAAATTCATCAAAATTATTGAAGCTATTTCTATTTAAAAAAGACTGAGCTCGCCAACGCCATAAGCCTTCTCCGTTTAAGATGGCATGCTTGGTGTTTTCAGCTTCAAAGGTTGCTAATAGAACAGATTTAGTGGTAATCCCATTTACATTTTTATATAATAGAGTTTCAAAAGGGACTTTAATCGTGAAGGCCCCAAACTCGGAGCGTAAAGGCGGAAAACTTTCAAAGTCTAAATTTTCAACAATAAAGGTGCTATAGTTTAGGTTTAACGTTGCTAAAAAGTTCTCGGTTTGATTGGTGACTTTTTGTTCTAAAAACTTTTGATTGTTATTTAAAAAATTCCAATCCGTAGTTTCCCCAGCAATCGTAAAGGTATTACTGTTCTGCTCTTGCAGTGCTTTTAATAGCGTACTGAATTTAGCATCAGGTTGATACAAGATAAATAATTGATAGTCTTCTAATTTATTTAACACCTCTTGAGGGCGTAAAATGCTAGCGCTACGCTGCTCATTACTTTCAATGGCCTTTTTAAGCGCCCCTATATCAGGATGTAAGCGCTCGTAAATGATGGCCACATTTGTTTTTTGGTCAATTACTTCTACAGCAAAATTCTTACTGTTATTAACCGTATTTTTTTCATCCTTTAAAGCTATTAACTCCACTTTATAAGTCTTAACCCCTATACTATTGGCGGGTAAAATAGCAGAGACAATTTCTGAAGATTTTAAAGGATTTAATTTTAATGTTTTTTTAAAGACTACTGCATTTCCAGCCCAAATTTTAAGTTCCGTTTCTACAGCGTCATTTCCGTTATAATTAGCAATAATTTCAACCGGAAATTTATTTTTTAAATAGACATACCGATTGGTATTCACTTGCTTTAAGCTTACGTCTGAATACACCATAGAATCCCCAAGAATTACAGGGTATATAGCTTGGGTATTGTGCTTTGATTGGTAGATATAGTCGGAACCAAAAGTCTGATTGCCATCGGTTAAAAGTACTACTGGAGCTGTTTGTTGCCTATAAATTTCATTAAAATGCTTTAAGGCCGCACTTATATTTGTTTGTGACGATTTAAAATTAAGACTGTCTAAAGTGTTGACTTCTTTACCAAAGCGATAGGTTTGAAGATTAAAACGCTCTTGTAAACCTTTGTGTTGTTCTATAAACTTTAAAGTGGATTGCGCATTTTCTTCTTGATTAAGATAAGCAATAGATTCTGAGTCATCTACAGCAAGAACCAAGGTGGGTTTTTCATGAAAATAGGTAAACGACTTAAAGGTTGGATTGATGAGCACTAAAAGAATTCCAAAAATAACAAGGGCTCTTAAACCCGTAAGTACATATTTTAATTTGGACTTTAATTTCGATTTATATATATACTGAAACAGCGCTAATACTAGCGCTGTTATAGCAGCAATTGTTATGTATAATAGAGTTAAAGAACTCATTAAAATCAATTTAAATAATAGTTATGGAATAAAACTATGGTTTATTAGGTTAACATTCCACCATCTACATTAAGTGTTTGTCCTGTAACATAAGCACTTAAGTCACTTGCTAAAAAGACACAAGCATTTGCAATATCTTCAGGTGAACCACCACGTTTTAAAGGAATAGCACTTCTCCAGCCTTTCACAGTTTCTTCATCAAGTTTAGCGGTCATTTCGGTTTCAATAAAACCAGGAGCGATAACATTAGATCTAATATTACGAGAACCTAATTCTAACGCTACAGATTTAGAGAATCCTATAATCCCTGCTTTTGAAGCGGCATAGTTAGTTTGTCCGGCATTTCCTTTAACACCAACAACAGAACTCATATTAATAATTGAGCCTTTACGTTGTTTTAACATGGTACGCTGTACCGCTTTAGTCATGTTAAATACCGATTTTAAATTCACTTCAATCACTTTATCAAAATCCTCCTCACCCATTCGCATAAGTAAGTTATCTTTAGTGATCCCTGCATTGTTTACTAATATATCTATAGCACCAAATTCTTCTAATACCGCTTCTGCTAATTTTTGAGACTCCTCAAAATTAGCGGCATTACTTTGGTAACCTTTTGCTTTTACTCCTAAGGTATTCAATTCTTTTTCAAGGGCATTAGCTGCTTCTACAGAAGAACTGTATGTAAATGCAACATTAGCACCGTGTTGTGCAAAAACTTCGGCAATTCCTTTACCGATACCACGACTTGCTCCGGTAATGATAGCCGTTTTTCCTTCTAATAATTTCATAATATGTTAATCGTTAGTTCTTATAGTTGTTGTAATCAAAGATAATCAATACAAATTGCATGAATTAAAAAAACCTCACAAGATTTTGTAAGGTTTTTAACAGTTTTATGTGGGTAAAATTAGCCTAAAACTTCTGCTACTTTTTTCCCAATTTCAGCAGGAGAATCTACAACGTGGATTCCACATTCTGCCATAATTTTCTTTTTAGCTTGAGCGGTATCATCACTACCACCTACAATAGCACCAGCATGTCCCATTGTACGACCAGCAGGAGCGGTTTCACCAGCAATAAAACCTACTACAGGCTTATTGCTTCCACTTGCTTTATACCATTGTGCAGCATCAGCTTCTAATTGACCTCCAATTTCACCGATCATAACAACAGCTTCTGTTTCTGGGTCATTGATTAATAACTCCACCGCTTCTTTCGTTGTTGTTCCGATAATTGGATCACCACCAATACCGATTGCAGTTGTAATTCCTAAACCTTGTTTTACAACTTGGTCAGCAGCTTCATATGTTAATGTTCCTGATTTAGAAACAATACCTACATTTCCTTTTTTGAAAACAAAACCTGGCATAATACCAACTTTAGCTTCACCTGGTGTAATTACCCCAGGACAGTTAGGTCCTACTAAACGACAATCTTTTCCTTTTATATAATCTGATGCTTTAATCATATCAGCAACAGGAATTCCTTCTGTAATTGTAATAATCACTTTAATACCTGCGTCAGCAGCTTCCATAATAGCATCAGCAGCAAATGCTGGTGGTACAAAAATAATGGTTGTGTCTGCACCAACTTTCTCAACAGCTTCTGAAACTGTGTTAAAAACAGGTTTGTCTAAGTGTGTTTGACCACCTTTACCTGGAGTTACACCTCCAACGACGTTAGTACCGTATTCAATCATTTGCTCCGCGTGAAATGTTCCTTCACTACCAGTAAACCCTTGAACTATAATCTTAGAATTCTTATTAACTAAAACGCTCATTTGCTATTGTGTATTTAAAGTTTTATAATTTTTGTTGTGCAAAAATAAGAGATTTCTAACGCAAAAGCGACCTCTTTTTTAATTTTATTTCGATGTGAGACCTTATAAAGGTACAGCCTTTAAAGCTTCCCTTCTTATTTAGATCTCAATTTTCAATTTTTGTCTAAATTTTTGACTTCAATTTTTATTTTTCTATCACCTTATACTCTGCTCTTTAGAGCAAAACAGTAACATTACCGCATTATAGGTTTTTTAATTTTTGAAGTATTTCAGGAATCTTTTTAATGTAGGCCATTTCTTTAAACGACAGTCGGGCTTCTTGCGCCGGACTTCCAAAATAAGTTTTTCCTTCTTCGGTTGTATTTCCTACTCCAGATTGCGCGTATAACACGGAACCTTTCTTAATGGTAATTCCACTTTTCACTCCTACTTGACCCCAGATGGTAACATTATCTTCAACCACAACACAACCTGCAATACCGGTTTGCGATGCAATTAAACATTTTTTTCCTATCAGCGTATCATGCCCTATTTGGATTTGATTATCTAATTTTGAACCTTCACCAATAGTCGTATCTCCAGTAACACCACGATCTATAGTACAAAGAGCACCAATATCTACATGGTCTTTAATTACAACACGACCACCAGATTTTAATTGATCGTACCCTTCAGGTCTATTTTTGTAATAAAAGGCACTTGCTCCTAAAATTGTTCCGGCATGAATGGTTACGCCATCACCAATTACGGCATCATCATAAATACAAACATTAGCATGAATGACACAGTTTTTACCAATGGTAACATTGTAACCAATAAAACAATTGGGTTGAATCACCGTTCCTTCACCAATAACGGCATCTGCAGCTATTGCACTTTGAGATGCTTTAAACGGTTTAAAATGTTCAGTGATTTTATTAAAATCTCTAAAAGGATCTTCTGAAATTATAAGGGCTTTGCCCTCAGGGCAGTCAACCTCTTTGTTAATTAAAACGATAGTAGCCGCAGATTGCAGAGCTTTATCGTAATACTTTGGGTGATCTACAAAAACAATATCGCCAGGTTCTACAACATGAATTTCATTAATGCCAAGAATTTCAAAATTCTCGTCGCCTTTAAAATCACAGTCAATTAGTGCGGAAATTTCTTTTAAAGTATAAGGTTTTGGAAACTTCATGTTTTGAATTTATAAAGGAATTATTGCAAGTTCCCTAAGGTTAAGCAACTTGCAATATTAAAAATTCCTTATTCTTTAATACGTTCTTTATACGTTCCTTTTTCCGTTTCAACTTTAATTTTATCCCCTTCGTTGATAAAAAGTGGTACATTAACTTCTGCACCAGACTCTACCGTTGCAGGCTTAGTGGCATTTGTTGCTGTATTTCCTTTTACCCCCGGTTCTGTAGCTGTAACTTCTAAAATTACCGATGCTGGTAATTCTACAGAAAGTGGCATATTATCTTCAGTATTAATTTGAATGGTTACCACTTCCCCTTCTTTCATAAGGTCAGTTCTATCTATAGCAGACTCTAATAATCTAATCTGCGTATAATCCGCTTCATTCA
Organism: Winogradskyella arenosi; assembly: GCF_003337305.1. GTDB lineage: Bacteria > Bacteroidota > Bacteroidia > Flavobacteriales > Flavobacteriaceae > Winogradskyella > Winogradskyella arenosi. Next base: position 170,597 of record NZ_QPJO01000004.1, read on the forward strand.
TAAAATGATAGAACTCACCGTCATTATATAAATACTGAAACTTATGTGTTTCTACACGTACATCTTCAATTTTATGACCTGCTGAAAACGTATTATCTAAAACTTTTCCTGTCGTTACACTTTTCATTTTCGTTCTTACAAAAGCAGGACCTTTTCCTGGTTTTACATGTAAGAATTCTACAATTTTATAAATATCGTTGTTGTATCTGATACATAATCCGTTTCTAATATCTGATGTCGTTGCCATAAAATGATTTAAATGTTTATTTGTTATTCTTTACTAATGAAAGTTTATTTCTATGCTTTAGTTTGATTTGAAATAACCTTTCATAATTCCACGATGCGAGTTTTTAATAAACTGTAAAATTTCATCGCGTTCTGGAGTGGCCTCCATTTCAGCTTCAATTAAATCTGAAGCTTGTGTATTATTATAATTCTTTTGATATAATATTCTATAAATATTCTGAATCTCTCTGATTTTCTCCGTGCTATAACCTCTACGTCTTAAACCTACAGAGTTAATACCGACGTAAGATAATGGCTCTCTTGCTGCTTTAACATAAGGTGGCACATCTTTTCTTACTAAAGACCCACCTGTTACAAAGGCGTGGTTACCAATAGAACAGAATTGGTGTACAGCTGTCATCCCTGCTAAAACCACGTAATCTCCAACGTTAATATGTCCTGCTAAGGTACTGTTGTTAGAAAAAATACAGTTATTCCCTACAATACAATCGTGAGCAATATGACAGTAAGCCATAATTAAACAATTATCTCCAATAACCGTTTTCATTTTATCAGTCGTTCCACGGTTAATGGTTACACACTCTCTAATGGTAACATTATCACCAATTTCTACGGTTGTATCTTCGTCGTTGTATTTTAAATCTTGAGGTACAGCAGAAATCACGGCACCAGGAAAGATATTACAGTTTTTTCCAATACGCGCCCCTTCCATTATCGTTACGTTACTTCCTATCCAAGTGCCTTCACCAATTTTTACATTATTATGTATAGTTGTAAAAGGCTCTATTACTACATTCTTCGCAATCTTTGCTCCCGGATGTACGTATGCTAAAGGTTGATTCATTATTCTAATTTTTATTTTAATAAAGGGCTATAAATAGCATCACTTTATAGAACGTAACTTATCAATGGGATAAGCCCTAAACGTTCGTTTTTTATATGAATTACTAAGCCGCGATACGGCGGTTTAGTTTTTATTTTACTTTTGAAATCTGAGCCATTAACTCCGCTTCTGCACATAATTTTCCGTTGGCGTAAGCATAGCCTTGCATATGACAAATACCACGTCTAATTGGTGTAATTAAAGAACATTTGAAAATTAAGGTATCGCCAGGAACTACTTTTTGTTTAAATTTAACTTTATCCATTTTCATGAAAAAGGTTAAGTAGTTTTCTGGATCTGGAACAGTACTCAAGACTAAAATTCCACCAGTCTGAGCCATAGCTTCAACAATAAGAACACCAGGCATAACTGGAGCTCCTGGGAAATGACCTTTAAAGAACTCCTCGTTCATGGTAACATTTTTCATCCCGATAACGTGACTGTCTGACAATTCAAAAACCTTATCAAGTAATAAAAAAGGTTGTCTATGTGGTAACATGTCCATGATTTGATTAACATCCATAATAGGTGTTGCATTCAAATCAATTTGAGGTACATTGTTTCGTCTTTCGTTTTTAATCAATTTAGACATTTTCTTTGCAAACTGTGTGTTCACAAAATGCCCTGGTTTATTAGCAATAACCTTACCTCTTATACGTGTCCCAATAAGCGCCAAATCTCCTAAAACATCTAATAGTTTATGGCGAGCCGCTTCATTAGGGTAGTGTAAGGTTAAGTTATCTAAAATACCGTTTGGTTTCACCGCGATGTTATCCTTATTAAAGGCTACTCTAAGTTTGTCCATTGTCCCTGGTGACAACTCTTTATCTACATAGACAATAGCGTTGTTTAAGTCTCCACCTTTAATTAAGCCATGCTCTAAAAGCATTTCAATTTCATGTAAAAAGCTGAAGGTTCTTGCGTTTGCGATATCAGACTTAAAGTCCGACAACGTATTGAGTGTCGCATTCTGTGTTCCTAAAACCTTAGTCCCGAAATCTACCATAGTTGTAATTTGGTAAGAACTTGAAGGCATTAAGATAATTTCACTTCCAGACTCTTCATCTGTATAAGAAACTACTTGTGTAATTTCATATTCTTCTCTAAAAGCTTCTTGTTCTACAAGACCAGCAGCTTCTATAGCTTCAACAAAAAATTTAGAAGACCCATCCATAATTGGCGGTTCTGAAGCATCTAACTCAATAATAGCGTTGTCAATATCCATCCCCACTAAAGCAGCAAGTACGTGCTCACAAGTTTGAATGGTTACGCCATTTTTCTCCATACATGTACCACGCTGTGTACTTGTAACATAGTTAGCATCAGCTTCAATCTTAGGCTCTCCCTCTAAATCTACACGTTGAAATACAAATCCTGAATTCTCAACGCCAGGCTTAAATACTAATTTTACATTTGCACCAGTATGAAGTCCTACACCTGTTAGTGTTACTTCTTTTTCAATGGTTTTTTGCTTCGTTTCCGTTTTAATGATGGCCATCTACTTTTTTTTCTAATTCGTTAATAGTTTTAGCAAGTTTAGGTAAATTTTTAAAATATACATAAGACTTATTAAAATCCCCATAACCATAGGCTGGTGATCCTTGTAATACTTCGTTATCCTTTATATTTCTCGCAATACCAGATTGCGCTTGTATTTTTACGTTATTCCCAATAGTGAGGTGTCCTGCAATCCCCACTTGTCCTCCAATTTGGCAATGTTCTCCGATTTTGGTAGACCCTGCAACTCCAGTTTGGGCTGCAATAACTGTATTTTTACCAATTTCTACGTTATGCGCAATTTGAATTTGGTTGTCTAACTTTACACCTTGTCTTAAAATTGTAGATCCTAAGGTGGCACGATCTATAGTGGTCCCTGCGCCTACATCTACATCATCTTCTAAAATAACATTACCTGTCTGCGGCACTTTAGAATAGCTTCCGTCTTTAGCTGGTGCGAAACCGAAACCATCGGCACCAATAATGACACCTGAGTTAATGACACAATTTTTACCTAAGACACAGTCTGAATAAACTTTACCTCCTGGATAAATTGTAGTGTTTTCTCCAAGTACCACATTATCACCTACAAATGCATTAGGGTAAATTTTTACATTTTCACCAACACTTACATTATTTCCTACGTAAGCAAAGGCCCCAACATAAGCGGTCTCTGGTATGGTTACAGACGCATCAATAAAACTCGGTTGTTCAATACCTGTTTTTAAAGACTTAATACGATCATAATATTCTAACAACTTGGTGAAGCCTGCATAGGCATCTTCTACCTTAATAAGGGTTGTTGTAATTGGTTTCTCTGGCTGAAAATCTGCATTAACAATCGTAATGGAGGCTTCAGTCTTATATATATATGGTGTGTATTTTAAGTTGGATAAAAATGTTAAGGATCCTTCTGTTCCCTCTTCAATCTTAGAGAGTTTAAAAACTTCAATTTGAGGATCACCAACAACGGTTCCTTCTAAAATACCTGCGATTTGTTCTGCTGTAAATTTCAAAAAATTGATTTTAATGGCACGGTTTGTTTCCGCAAAAATAGAAAAAAAGGATCACATTTTCTTTTTAGGATAGCACATATAATATTTTGTAATAGGTTTACTGAGTGCTTTTAGGTTTAATTGATCGGAAGCCTTCACGATATCTTTAATTTTTCCGGTCTTAAATAAGATCTTAATCTTCTGAAATTTATTCTCATACGCCTGATTTACTAAACGTCCTTTAAAAACAAAATAGGCGGCTTCAGCTTCAGAAATATTATACTTTTTAATTAAGGCTTTAGAATGTGATTCGAGATTTACCTCTGCAATCGGTTTATTTTTTACCTTAATTTTTAAAAGATTTCGATCTAAAATCATTTGACAAAGATTACTGAGCACAAAATCGTCATGACTTTGCCAATCTTTCATCGCCGCCACAATATCATAATCGTCTAATTTTGAAAACACCTTTAAGGTATGTGCATCAAAACTATCGGCGTTAATTTCAGAACTTAAAAAGTAAAATAATGCCTCACTACATCTTAAGTTCACCCCTTGAGATACCAGCTCTTTTGCACGTTTTAAAATACGTACTAATAGCTGCTCTGCCACCACACTTGTTTTGTGCAGGTAAACTTGCCAATACATAAATCCGCGTGCTATTAAAAATTTCTCAACACTTAAGATTCCTTTTTCCTCCAAGACCAGCTGATCTTCTTTTACATTAAGCATGGTAATTAAACGCTCGCTATTAATGTTTCCTTCGGCCACGCCCGTATAAAAACTATCTCGTTTTAAATAGTCCGCACGATCCATGTCTAATTGACTCGAAATAAGTTCGCACATAAATTGCCGCGGATATTCTTTCTTAAAAATAGAGATGGCTAAAGTTAAACTTCCGTTAAACTCACTATTGAGTTCTTGCATAAAACGCAGCGAAATTTCTTCGTGAGAGATATCATCAACAAGGCTATGTTCCATGGCATGTGAAAACGGTCCATGTCCAATATCATGTAAAAGAATTGCAATTAACAAGCCATTTTCTTCCTCTTCAGAAATCACAACCCCCTTAAAACGAAGCACATTAACGGCTTTCTGCATTAAATGCATACAACCTAGAGCATGATGAAAACGGGTGTGGTGAGCGCCAGGATAAACCAAATAAGATAATCCCATTTGACTAATACGACGTAATCGTTGAAAATATTTATGCTGAATGATGTCGAATATTAAAGTATTCGGAATGGTAATAAATCCGTAAATTGGATCGTTAAATATTTTAAGCTTATTATTTGTAGGCAAAATGTAAAAATTCACTAATTAGATAACAAATATACCACAACATGATAAATATTCTTTGGGTTGACGATGAAATAGATTTATTAAAGCCTCATATTATCTTTTTAGAGCAAAAAGGCTATCAAGTGACCAAGTGTCAAAGTGGTACAGAAGCTCTTGAAATTATTAACGATACAAATTTTGATATTGTGTTTCTAGACGAAAATATGCCTGGACTCACCGGTTTAGAAACGCTAAACGAAATTAAGGAACGTCGTGCGAACTTACCTATTGTTATGATTACCAAAAGTGAGGAAGAATATATAATGGAAGAAGCCATTGGAAATAAAATAGCAGACTACCTTATTAAGCCCGTTAATCCGAATCAAATATTATTGAGTTTAAAGAAGAACTTAGATCATTCGCGTTTAATCTCTGAAAAAACCAGTTCTAATTACCAGCAGGAATTTAGAAAGATTGCTATGGATTTATCTATGGTGAATTCTTACGAAGAATGGATAGACCTATACCAAAAGCTTATTTATTGGGAGCTAGAGCTTGAAAACATTGAAGACGTGGGCATGACGGCTATTCTAGAGTCACAGAAAACAGAAGCTAACATGCAATTTGGGAAGTTTATTGAAAAAAATTATGAAGATTGGTTTCAGCCCAATGAAGACGCCCCAATTATGTCGCACACCTTATTTAAAGACAAAGTGGTGCCTGAGTTAAGCGACAAGCAACCCACTGTGTTAGTCGTTATAGACAATTTACGCTACGACCAATGGAAAGCCTTTGAGCCAATAGTCAATAATTATTATAAAAAAGCATCAGAACTTGCCTTTTATAGCATCTTACCTACGGCTACACAATATGCGCGAAACGCTATTTTTTCAGGTTTAATGCCTTCTGATATGGAGAGTTTATTTCCGCAATATTGGAAAAACGATACCGATGATGGTGGAAAAAACTTACACGAAGGCGATTTTCTAAGAGAACAACTGAAGCGTTTAGGACTGGGCCATATTAAGCATGAGTACCATAAGATTACAAATCTAAAATCTGGAAAAAAACTAGTGGAAAACTTCAAATCTTTAAAGGAAAACGATTTAAGTGTTATTGTTTACAACTTTGTAGATATGCTTTCACATTCTAAAACAGAGATGGAAGTTGTAAAAGAGCTCGCTTCTAATGATAAAGCTTACCGTTCTTTAACTGTGAGTTGGTTTAAAAACTCACCTTTATTAGAAATGATTCAGCTTTCACAACAATTAGGGTTTAAGCTTATATTAACCACAGACCATGGAACTATTAATGTAAAAGCTCCTACAAAAGTGATTGGCGATAGAGACACTAGTTTAAATTTACGTTACAAAACAGGTCGAAGTCTTACGTACCAAGATAAAGATGTCCTTGCCATAAAAAACCCGAAGTCGGTTCACCTCCCCGCCCTAACCATGAGCAGTTCATTTATCTTTGCTAAGGGCGATTTATTTCTGGCCTACCCAAATAACTTTAATCATTACGTAAGTTATTACAGAAATACGTACCAACACGGCGGGGTTTCTTTAGAGGAGATGATTATCCCATTTGTGGTCTTAGATCCAAAATAAACACTGTAAGAGAACTTACACAACTATATTTTAAATGCTTTGTCTTTCAATGACAAAGCATTTTTATTTCCCTAAGATTTAGGGCGTTGAATTATCGTACTTTTTTAGGCTCAAAAACGGAATAAAACGCAAAATTAATCCTCAAAACGCAAATATATCCGACAAAATACAAATCACTCTTTGTTTTACAAGAAATTTATCCTTACTATTGTATTCTATAAATGCATAAAAAAAACTGTGAAAACACTAGAATTCACCTACCATATTAAAGACATTCAAAAAGTTGCAGAAGCAGTATTATCTCACTTGCACACTAAGACCGTATTATTTAATGGTGATATGGGAGCAGGAAAAACCACATTTATAAATGCGCTCTTAAAAGCGATGAATAGTAATGATGAGGCAAGCAGTCCTACATTTTCAATAGTTAATGAATACCGTTTAGCAGACGATAAAGTGTATCATTTCGATTTTTATCGTATTGAATCTATAGAAGAAGCTTACAACTTTGGAATTGAAGATTATTTAAATTCTGATCACTGGTTATTTATGGAATGGTCAGAACGCATTGAAGATTTAGTTCCAGAAGCTCACCAAACCCTTACTATTACTGATTTACAAGAGGGTAAAAGAACTATAAAACTAACTATATAAACGCACATTTAACGAACAAAAAAAGCTGAAGCAAAAAAAATTATTAGTAAAATTCCTACAAAAACAAAGACCAATTACGGAAAAACCGTAAGTACAAGCACATGATTTCTTGGATTTTAACAATCACGCATTTGTAAGAGCTGTATAAGCCTCTTACATTTGAAGTATATTAATTAATTAAATCCCTTTAAATTATGAAAAACAAAAAAAATCTCGTTTTAGCAATTGCAATCTTTGGAGGCATGTTATTTACTGCTCAAGCTACTAACATTATTGACTTAGATGGACAAACTACACAGCAAGTTGACAAAAGAAAACTTAAAATTCCAACGTGGGGATAAAAAATCCAACACAAGAAAAATTATTATGGGGAGTATAGTTGCAACTTTAGTTGCCGCTACTCCCTTTTTATTTTATATCTACGAGTACGTACCAGATACAAAAACTTGGGATACCTTTGTAGGGACTTACCACAGCAATTACTATAAAAGTGCTAATGTTGGGATCTGGGTTCTAATGATGAAGTTTGTTCCGTTATTGTTATCCTTACTTTGGTTTCTAACTTGTCGTCATTGGTGGTACCATGCCTTATTAATTCCTATTGTGATGTTTTCGTTTCAGACCATTAGTGCTTTTAATGATGAAGTGCTTTTTATGGACGAACTACATATTGTTTGGTTACTTCCATTTATGGCTATCGTTTTTCCGTCTATTTATTTAATACGGGCCAAAATGTTTAATAAGATTAACAACGCCGACAAAACTCTGACTGAAATGGAAGAGGAATTTATGATTAGACCTAAAGGGGTTTGGAGTAGAATAAAACAGTATTTTTAGACAAGGTCTCAGATCGCTATAAATTTTATAACGTTTACACTAATAACATTACGGTAAGTCTAATATTTCCTGGCACAGCTATAATTTAATAACCGCTTAAGTACACTTCATTTTTTATTTGAATTGATTTAAATCCATCAATATCTCATGGTATTTGCTATATTGCAATAGCAAACCAAAGTCAGTCACTTCAAATGAGTATGTCATTATCTCCATTTACAAAAGCCCAATTATTACCCCAGGAAGAAACCTTAGAAATCTTAAAAAAGAAAGGCGAACTCTTTATCGGAATTCCTAAAGAAGCTGAATTCCAAGAACGTCGGGTTTGCTTAACTCCAGACGCGGTATCAGCATTAACCGCTAATGGACACCGTGTATTGTTTGAATCTGGCGCAGGAGAAGGTGCTAATTTTAAAGACAAAAGTTATAGTGACGCTGGCGCAGAAGTTACAAAAGACACCGCAAAAGTCTACTCCTGCCCTATTGTTCTTAAGGTTGAACCGCCATCTTTAGAAGAAATTAAACTGATTAATCCACAAACGCTTTTAATTTCTGCATTACAAATTAAAACACAAAGTAAATCGTATTTCGAAGCTCTAGCCAAAAAACGTATTACCGCTTTAGCTTTTGAATATATTAAAGATGACGACGGCCAATATCCTGCCGTTAGTTCTTTAAGTGAAATCGCTGGAACCGCATCCATATTAATTGCTTCGGAATTACTCTCTAATGTTAACGGTGGTAATGGTTTAATGATGGGTAATATTAACGGTGTTCCGCCAGCAGAAGTCGTTATTTTAGGCGCAGGAACCGTTGGTGAATTCGCCGCACGTTCAGCTATTGGTCTAGGTGTTAATGTAAAGGTATTTGATAGCTCTATTACAAAATTACGTCGACTGCAAAACAAACTAGGGCGCTCTATCTATACCTCAACCATGCAACCTAAAAATATTTTAAAAGCCTTAAAGCGTTGCGATGTCGCGATAGGTGCTGTCCGTGGCACCAACAGAGCCCCGATTGTGGTCACAGAAAGTATGGTTTCTCATATGAAAACCGGTTCCGTAGTTATCGATGTAAGTATAGACATGGGCGGCTGTTTTGAAACCAGTGAAGTCACTTCTCATGATTATCCTACGTTTGACCACAATGGAGTCATCCATTATTGTGTTCCTAATATTCCGGCACGATATTCGAGAACAGCCTCAGTTTCAATAAGTAATATTTTTACACCTTACCTCTTAGAGATTGGTGAGTATGGTGGTATAGAAAATGCCTTGCGTTTTGACAGAGGTTTAAAAAATGGGTTGTATTTTTACCACGGCATTTTAACTAATAAATCCGTTGCAGAATGGTTTGGCTTAGAATATAGCGATGCTAATTTATTAATTTTCTAAACGGTCTTAATTTAAGGACAAGTCATTTTATTTACTATGAAATTTATACATCGATTAGGCTACTATCTTGGTGGTTTTGCATTAGGTTTAATTCTTTTGTTATTTTTTTTGAATGGAAAAGATGCCTCTTGTGATTATGGTCCGAATGCGCGGACCGTTAAAAACATCAGCTCTAAGCCTTTTCAATATTCTGAAAAAGCCGCTTTTTTTATTGAAAAAGAAGCTTTAGATTCTACAACTGTTGTAAATTTAGTAAAGTTTGGAGATGTAGATTTTTCACATAGCCAAACAAACGTTGATTCTTGCAAAGTGTACCGTATAGAAAACAGTTATAAGCAACGTGATTTAGAATTAATGATTAAAAATTGCGACTCTGTGTCCACAGTTCTCAATATTTTATATAAAACAAACTCATAAGCATTACTGATATATAGATCTTTCTAAGGTCTTAAACAATACAGTGGCTTAACAATATACAATTTCATTATGAAAGTTCTAGTTACAGGAGCAGCGGGTTTTGTTGGGTATCATACCTCAAAACTATTAATATCTAAAGGTTATGATGTTTTTGGTTTAGATAATTTAAATGATTATTATGACGTTAACCTTAAGCTTTCTCGATTAACAGAATTGGGCATTGCTAAGGAAGACGCCTTAAAGTTTCATAATACTTGCCATAGTAAAACTAGCGATTTTAAGTTCATCCGAATGAATCTTGAAGATCGACAGGAATTACCAAAGTTATTCAAAAATGAAGAATTTGACATTGTATGTAATCTTGCAGCGCAAGCCGGTGTTCGTTATAGTTTAGAGAACCCTGAAGCTTATGTAGATTCTAACGTTGTTGGTTTTCTAAATATCTTAGAATGCTGTAGAGATTACCACATAAAACATTTAGTTTACGCGAGTAGTTCTAGTGTTTATGGTACAAACAAAAAAGTTCCTTTTTCTACATCAGATAACGTAGACCATCCTATTAGCCTTTATGCAGCCACAAAAAAATCTAATGAATTAATGGCGCATACTTACAGTCATTTGTTTAAAATCCCTACTACAGGTTTAAGATTTTTTACCGTTTATGGACCTTGGGGACGACCAGATATGGCCATGTTTTTATTTACCGATGCTATCGTAAATAACCGACCTATTAAAGTCTTTAACCACGGGAAAATGGAACGCGATTTTACTTATGTGGATGATATTGTGGAAGGTGTAGTGCGTGTCATAGAGAAATCACCAAAAACTAGAATCGACAATCAAGAGTATTATAAACTCTATAATATTGGTAATAATAGTTCCGTAAAATTATTAGACTTTATTCAAGAAATTGAATTGAATTTAGATAAGATTGCTGAGAAAAATATGATGGACATTCAACCTGGAGATGTTGAACGTACTTGGGCCGACGTAGACGAACTAATTAAAGATTATGATTACCAACCTAACACATCCATTAAAGCGGGTGTAAAAATGTTTATAGATTGGTACAAAGAATATTACAAATAAGGCCCTACAATAAAAAAAAAAATTATTTTTGACCTTCATATAAAAGGCAGGTTCCTTAATTAGGACATCTGCCTTAAACATTAAATGTAAATAACTCAATATATAATACTTGAGTACAATATAAGATAAACTTAAAAGCATGAAAATCACAAAAATTTGTTGCATTGGCGCGGGTTATGTAGGTGGACCAACAATGGCAGTAATTGCAAAGAAAAATCCTAATATTAAAGTAACTATCGTAGATATCAATGAAGCACGTATTGCTGCATGGAACGACGAAGATGTTTCTAACTTACCTATTTATGAGCCTGGTTTAGCTGAAATAGTAAAAGAAACAAGAGGGAAAAACTTATTTTTCACAACTGCAATTGACGAAGCTATTAAGGAATCTGAAATGATTTTCATTTCTGTTAATACCCCTACCAAAACCTATGGAAAAGGAAAAGGTATGGCTGCAGATTTAAAATACGTAGAACTTTGTGCTAGAAATATTGCTGAAGTTGCTACAACAGATAAAATTGTGGTTGAAAAATCAACGTTACCTGTTAGAACAGCTCAAGCAATTAAGAGTATTCTACACAATACAGGAAGTGATGTTAACTTTAGTATCTTATCTAACCCAGAATTTTTAGCGGAAGGAACAGCTATTGAAGATTTATTAAATCCAGACCGTGTGTTAATTGGTGGAGAATCTGAAGCTGCTATTGAAAGTCTTGCTAATGTTTACGGAAGTTGGGTTCCTCAAGATCGCATTTTAAGAACTAATGTTTGGTCTTCTGAATTATCAAAGCTTACTGCTAACGCCTTTTTAGCACAACGTATTTCTTCTATAAATGCGATTTCTGAATTATGTGAACACACTGAAGCTAATGTAAATGAAGTTGCAAAAGCTATCGGTATGGATTCTCGTATAGGTTCTAAATTCCTTAATGCTTCAATTGGTTTTGGAGGGTCTTGTTTTCAAAAAGACATTTTAAACCTTGTTTATATTGCGCGTAGCTACGGACTCACAGAAGTTGCTGATTATTGGGAACAAGTTATTATTCTTAACGATCACCAAAAGCGTCGTTTTTCTGACAATTTAATTAGCACGCTATACAATACCGTATCTGGAAAAAAGATTGCAATGTTAGGTTGGGCCTTTAAAAAGGATACAAACGACACAAGAGAATCAGCTGCCATTTACGTGGCGGATCATTTATTAAATGAACAAGCCAACATTGCTGTTTATGACCCTAAAGTGAATGAACAAAAGGTCTTAAATGATTTAAACTACTTAAATACACGTTCGGAAGACGAAAACAAAGATTTAGTTACCTCTTTTAACAACCCCTATGAAGCGACTAAAGATGCTCATGCCGTAGCGATTATGACGGAATGGGATGAGTTTAAAACTTACGATTGGCAGAAAGTTTACGATCAAATGAAAAAGCCAGCCTTTATTTTTGATGGTAGAAACATCTTAGATAAATCTGAAATGGAAGCTATTGGATTTGAATATTCTTCAATTGGAAAATAATTAAATTATAAGTCATAAAAAAAAGCACTGAATGTTGAAATTCAGTGCTTTTTTTATACCATATATTGAGGTTTTAATCCACAATAAGTTTTTTAGTCATACTTCTTTCTTGATCTACAAGCTTTATAAAATAGACCCCAGATTGTAATCCGCTGACTTCAATTTGTTTTGTTACCGTTAGCGATAAAGGCTCGTTGGTCACCCTCACCTGCTGCACTAATTTACCCGTCACTTCATAAATATTGATTACAGAAACATTCAATAAGCCCGATATTTTCACATTAACGTAATCTGAAGCAGGATTCGGATACATCTCAAAAGTAAGTTCTACTTGTTCATCTTCCTCATCCTCTGGTAAACCTGAAGTACAATTTAAATTAACCTCAACTTGCACTGTAGCCTCATCAAAATCTAAAGCATTAAAAACTGTCACAGTATAATCCGTCGTTTCTTCAGGAGACACGGTAATACTCGATGTTGTTTCTCCTGTACTCCATACATAGTCATCGCCGCCAGTCGCTTCTAAAGTTACCCATTCATCTAAACATATTAAGACATCTTCTCCTGCATCAGCAACAACAGGTTCAATAACATTGACAGTAACTTCTTGATCATCATAACAATTTCCTATAAATCCCCTTACGTGATAAGTTGTTGTCGTAGATGGACTCACCGCAATATTAGGCTGCGTAGCGCCGTTATCCCATTCATAGGTATTCGCCCCTTGAGCTGATAAGGTAACGAAATCACCACTTAAAATTTCAACCGTTGCGCCATTGGTAATGGTAACCTCTGGACTAGGACCTACAAAGACTGTAACTTCATCCGAATCTTCTTGCACTCCCTCAGTAACCGTTACCGAATAGGTTGTTGTAGACAAAGGACTCACAACAATACTTTGCGTGGTTTCGCCGGTACTCCATAAATAGCTCTCACCTTCAGAAGCTATTAATTCCACTTCATAATCATCGTTTTCACAAACCGAGACATCACTTCCTGCTGAGGCATGAAAAAGTGGTATTACTGTTACGGTTATTTCGGCTAATTCACTAGAACAAGAATTAGACATTCCAATGACCGTATAAGTTGTTGTTTCAGTCGGACTTACCTCTATAGCGCTTGAAGTAGCTCCTGTATTCCACGAATAACTATTTGCGCCATTGGCGAATAACGTTACACTTTCACCCTCAATAAGCGTTACATTTTCACTTACAGATAAAACCGGTAATTCATGAACCGTCACCGTTACCTCATCGGAATTTGAATTTCCAAATGTATCAAATACCGTTACCATGTAAGTTGTGGTTTCTTGTGGAGCTACCGTAATTGAAGCGGTTGTTACCCCATTATCCCAAGCATATATTTCACCTCCTGTTGCGGTAAGTGTGACACTTTCTCCTGAACAAATACTAACATCATTCCCTGCATTAGCATTAAGGGCCGGGATTACCGTTACGGTCACTTCTGCTGTGGCTTCGCATCCTGATTCTGAAATCCCTGTGACATTATAAGTCGTCGTTGAGGTTGGACTTACGTTAATTGTAGCTATTGTTTCGCCGGTACTCCAAGTATAGCCATCTGCACCTGAAACTGTTAATTCCGTAGTTTCACCGGCCATAATTGTTAGATCTTCTGAAAGACTTAAGGTTGGTAAAGCACCTACCGTAACTGTTACCGCATCCGAATCTGAATTTCCATAAGAATCAAATACCGTTACCATGTAAGTTGTGGTTTCTTCTGGAAATACTGTAATTGAAGCGGTTGCTTCACCATTATCCCAAGTGTATGTTTCACCTCCTGTTGCGGTAAGTGTGACACTTTCTCCTGAACAAATACTAACATCGTTTCCTGCATTAGCATTAAGTTCTGGAATTACCGTTACGGTCACTTCCGCGGTAGCTTCACATCCTGCTTCAGAAGTCCCGATAACACTATAAGTGGTCGTTTCCGTTGGACTTACACTAATTGTAGCTGTTGTAGCACCTGTACTCCAAGTATAGCTATCTGTTCCTGAAACCGTTAATTCCGCAGTCTCACCCGCCATTATCATTAGATCTTCTGAAAGACTTAAGCTTGGTAAAGGACCTACCGTTACTGTTACCGTATCCGAATCTGAATTTCCATAAGCATCAAATACCGTAACCGCATAAGTTGTAGTATCTAATGGAGATACCGTAATTGAAGCAGTTGTTTCACCGTTATCCCAAGCATATGTTTCTCCTCCTGTTGCAGTAAGTGTGACACTTTCTCCTGAACACATACTAACATCATTCCCTGCATTAGCATTAAGTTCTGGAATTACCGTTACGGTCACTTCTGCTATGGCTTCACATCCGGCTTCAGAAATTCCTGTAACACTATAAGTGGTCGTTTCCGTTGGACTTACACTAATTGTAGCTGTTGTAGCACCTGTACTCCAAGTATAGCTTTCTGCACCTGAAACTTCAAGAACCGTAGAAGATCCATCAATTATTGTTACATCATTACTTAGTACCAATTCAGGCAAGGCATCAACCCATACGGTTACTTGATCATTACTAGAACAAAATCCTTCAAAAACTTCAACCGTATAAGTGGTGTTTTCAATAGGACTCACAGTTATACTTGCTGTCGTTTCACCTGTACTCCATAAATAAGATTCTCCTCCTTCCGCAGTTAACACCGTTTCACTATTCATACATATGGTCTGATCGGCACCTGCATTAGCATTTGGAACCTCATTAACCGTCACGATAACGCTATCAGAATCTGAATTTCCAAATTCATCCATCACCGTTACGGTGTAAGTTGTCGTTTCTGAAGGGGTCACTGTTAAAGTAGGTCCCGTGTTACCCGTACTCCACAGATAATCTATTCCTCCTGAAGCATTAAGCGTTACACTCTCTCCTAAGCATATGGTTTCATCGTCTCCAGCATTAGCACTTAATTCTGCGACAACTGTAACCGTAACTTCCGCAGTTGTCGAACAGCCTTCTTCAGATTGCCCTGTAACTGTATAGGTCGTAGTATCTTCTGGTGTTACATTAATTTCAGCTGTATTATCTCCGGTACTCCATACATAAGACAAAGCTCCGTTTGCAGATAGTGTTACGGAATCCCCTTGCATAATAGTCGTATTCTCGCTCACCGTAATATTTGGAGCATCATTTACAAAAACGACAACCTCATCAGTTTCAGAAAAACCATAAGTATCTTCAACAGTTACCGTATAGGTCGTGGTCACCGTAGGATTCACATTGATTTCCGCACCTTCATCACCCGTACTCCAAAAATAAGAGGTTCCACCACTAGCCGTTAAGGTTACGGTTTCTCCATTACAAATAGACAAGTCACTTCCCGCACTCGCATTTATAGCAGGTGCTACTGAAATGGTTACCTGTGCAGAACTTGTACAACCATTAGGTCCTGTAGCATTGACGGTATACGTTGTCGTCGTATTTGGCGTTACTGTAATTGTATTAGACGTTTCACCCGTACTCCATAGGTAAGTTTCTCCACCACCTACGTTTAACGTGACAGACGTGCCTTCTGAAATCAGCTGATCCTCAGTTAAGATTAGTTCAGGTGCTGGATTAACAGTAACATTCACTTCCGCTGTGCTTGAACAGTTTCCGTTACTTACTTCCACACTATAGATTGTATCTTCTGTTGGACTCACTTCAATAGACGCCGTAGTTTGACCTGTACTCCATAAATATGACGTTCCTCCTGAAGCCGTTAAAGTAGTACTGCTTCCTAAACATAAGGTCTGCTCGTCTCCTGCATCTGCCTCAGGAACTGCGTTAAGTTCAACGCTCACTTCAACATCTGCCGATTGCCCGTAATCATCAGAAACCGTTACATTATACGTCGTAGTTTCCTCAGGTGTTACCGTAATACTTGCCGTTGTTTCACCGGTGCTCCAAACATAAGTTGTCCCTCCACTTGCGGTAAGCGTGGCGCTTTCGCCTGGACAAATCTGTTGGTCATCACCTGCGCTAGCTTGTAGCGCTTCAGGAAAAACCGTTATCTGAGATGTATCTGTATAATTACCATCCGTAGCGGTATACGTTATTATAGCATCTCCTGGAGCAATTGCAGTAACAAGGCCATTATCATCAACAGTTGCAACAGTCTCGTCATTAGTGGTCCACGTTCCTGTTTGGTCTGTAGCGTTCTCAGGTGTATATACCACCTCTAGCTGAAGGGTATCATCGCTATTTAATTCTGCAGATTCAGGAGATACTGTAACACTTTCCACGGGAAGTGATGGGATTGCAGCCTCAGCATCGACCTGATTTAAATATTCTTCTAACCACGTATACCCACTAGGCGCAATATCATTGTGATCTTCGCCTTCAGGAACATGGGCTTGAAACCAAACTTCTGGGATATGAGGATTAGAAACGTAGAAATTATCAGGTCTAGTATTTACCGGAACTCCAGTAATCGTCGCTAAAAAGTTATAATAGCGGTCTTCATAAAAGAAACTTCTATCTACACCATATTGTCCTGCCGTGTAAGCTTCATAAGCCCCTTCCCCCTCTGCTGTTTTGGCAAGATATTCAGCATCATTAACATCGTAATTCTCAATGGTTCCCCCAGCGGCCGTTAAGGATTTACTATTTCCGACAGTAGGATTATTAATGATAGCATTATAAGCCTCTACTGCTGTTTTAATCGTAAAAGTATCGTCAATTAAAGGATATGGTGTAGACACAAACTCAGTGGCTGGCGCGAAGTTTGGTGAATTCCCCGAATCAAACTCTGCCCAAATAAGACTATTATCAGCATCAGAAAACAAGCCTTTATCCATAATATTTCCACTGGTATAAATGGTATTATCTTGAGCTGAATTCACTTGATTCATATCACTTAGTGGTAAATTATTATGAGCCCCTGCTGCATAATAATTATTAATATGATTAAGTTGAACACTCCCTTGAGGTCGACTTAATCTATAGTAATGATTCTGAGAGACATTATTTATAACATCCACTCTACCTACCGCACTAGGATTTGGAAATCTATGCGATACATTATAAAAGAAATTGTTTAAAAAAGAATTGTCGTAACTAAACTCAAAAGTATCCGGATCACCAAAAATAGCTCCCGTTTTACACTCGGCAAAAATGGTGTTTTGAACCGTAACATTATAGTTATTACTCCCACGACACCCGAAACCCGTCCACCCAGAATAGGAAATAGACAAATGGTCAAACATAAGATCACTAGCATTTCCGTGGTTTCCGTAAACATCAATACCGATGTTATTGTTATCACGCTGAAATCTAAACCTCAAATAACGTAAGATCATATTTTGAACATCCCATAGCCTAAAAACATATTGGGTGTTGTTAGCTGTGAAAGTAATCCCTCCTTCTGGAGAGGTCTGACCTGCAATAGTTAAATCTTCACCAGAAATAACAATGTAGTTTTCCATATTAATGACACCAGAAACATCAAAAACAATAGTTGCTGGTCTAGGCTGTGATAAAGCCCAACGAAATGTTCCTTCGGAACCATCATCTGCTAAAGAAGTTACATGATAAACGTAACCACCACGACCGCCACTTGCATAAGCACCACCACCATAAGCTGTAGGGAAAGCTTTTTGTTGGGATAGACATAAAAAAGGAATAATAAAGATGAGATAAATAATTTGTTTCATTTTTAAAAGGGGATTTTTAACTTGAATTAGGGACTAAATTTTATCTGTTTTTTAAATGAAGGGGCAATGTATAAACCAAAAAAAATAAACCCAGACTAAGGGTTTAAATTTTCGATAAACTGCACCAATCTGTAAGAATTTTACAATAAAATAATTCTCACTCTACATAAATACGACGAACGAACATATTTAGACGTTATAAATTGACATTTAACCTATTAGAGAAAATATTTACAAGAAACATTTAATTCTTAGTTACATTTATTTCCGTATTTTTAGAGTAGAACAATCTACACTTTGGTACAGTGTTATAAATTCAATTTTAATGTGTGGGATATATGTGACTAACATAGCTTATGAAAAGCCTATCATAGAAAAGAAGCTCAAATCTATTTCTTTTAGAGGCCCTGATTATACGGGAATTACAACCGTAGATCAACTTACTTTTGGGCATCTTAGGCTGTCAATTTTAGATTTAGATCCCAGGTCTCATCAACCCATGGTGCACGACCATTTAACCTTGGTTTATAACGGTGAGATTTACAACTATAAAACCATCCGAAGTGAATTAGAAACTTTAGGTTATTCTTTCCATACAGAAAGTGACACCGAAGTGCTGCTCATAGGCTTTAAACACTGGGGTAAAAACGTCCTCGATAAAATGAACGGCATGTTTGCGTTCAGCATTTACAATGCAGAAACCAATACCTTATTTTCAGCTAGAGATCGCCTTGGAGTCAAGCCTTTTTATTATTATTGGCATGAAGGTGCCTTAGAAATTTGCAGTCAGATACGACCCTTATTAAAAGGGAAGACGATTAATGAAGAAGCCATTTCCATATTCTTAGATACGGACTACATTCCTAGCCCCTACACCATTGCAGAACATGTGTACAAACTACCGCCGGGTCACTATATGGAAATTGACTTTTCGCGTCAAACAAAAACCATTCACACCTATTGGAACTTAAAACCTGCCACGATTAAAACCATAAGTTATGAAGCGGCCAAAAACGAACTTCATGATTTACTAAAAGACGCTGTAAAAATCAGGTTACAATCTGATGTTCCTATTGGTTCCTTTTTATCAGGCGGAATTGACTCGTCTTTAGTTTCTAGTATTGCCGCCAAAGTTTCACCAACGACTATAAACACTTTTTCTATTGGGTTTGAAGATCCTAAATACGATGAAAGTAAAATTGCAGAACAGTATGCTAAAATCATAAAAAGTAAGCATACCACAACTATCTGTCGCGCCAGTGATATTATGGAGTTGATTCCTAAACTCACCCAAGTTTATGACGAACCTTTTGCTGATAGTTCCGCATTACCCTCACTGTTATTAAATAAAATAACGCGACAATACGTCACCGTAGCTCTCTCGGGTGATGGTGGAGATGAAAGCTTTATAGGCTATGAACATTTTGATTCCTTAATAAGAAACAAAAGCATCATGGATATCCCTTATCCGATTAGAAAACTGGTCTCAAAATCAGGTATTTTGAAGCTTTTTGGTATGAATACGCACCGAATTCACAATGCCTTAAACACAAAAACGAGAAATGATTTTATAGAAAATATTTTCTCAAGAAAAGGATTCCTATTAAACAAACCCCGTCAAGATTGGATGAAACATTACCAAGGCTATAAATCTTGGT
Source organism: Winogradskyella arenosi (assembly GCF_003337305.1). Lineage (GTDB taxonomy): Bacteria > Bacteroidota > Bacteroidia > Flavobacteriales > Flavobacteriaceae > Winogradskyella > Winogradskyella arenosi. Next base: position 190,327 of record NZ_QPJO01000004.1, read on the forward strand.
CGTCATTATTTTTACAGAAAGCTGCCGATTTAAATATAAAACTGTGGTTAGAAAATGATAGCAATGTAAAGGTTGATAGAGCAAGTATGGCCTACTCTGTTGAGGTTAGAAGTCCATTTTTAGATTATAGAATTATAGAGTATGCGCGCACTTTACCGATGCATTTTAAATATGAAAAAGGAAGGCAGAAAAAAATCTTAAGAGATATTCTGAAAGACTACATTCCCGAAACCGTTTTTAATCAACCCAAACAGGGTTTCGCCGCCCCTATAGAACATTGGATGCGTCATGAATTACGGGACGAATTTACACAAGCCTTAAATGATGATTTTTTAGAGAAAGTTCCGAATCTTAATATTAAGAAATTCAAACAATTATTTGAAGCTCATATGAGTGGAAAGGAAAATCACCGCACCTACATTTGGAAACTTTTTGTTTTAAGCAAATGGTATGACGAATTTGAATTTTAACTCGCATTGAACCCAATAACCAAAGCAACGCTTTATTTAACCACATGACATAAATGAACCTTTAGTACCTACAATTCCCCTAACCTATGAAACATAAGATTAGCGTCATAATACCCGTCTATAACGTTGAGACCTACTTACCACGTTGTTTGGATAGTGTCATTAACCAAAGCTATAAGGATTTAGAAATCATTTTGGTTAATGATGGCTCGCAGGATAACTCCGGACAAATTTGTGACAGCTATGCCGCTAAAGACCAACGTATTGTTGTAATTCATAAAGAGAATGAAGGATCGAGTTGTGCAAGAAATGTAGGCTTAGATAGCGCTAAGGGAGATTTTATTGCGTTTGTAGATAGTGATGATTATATTCATCATGCTATGTTCGATGTTATGTTAACCCATCTTTTAGAACATCAATTAGATATTGTAGAGATAAGGCCTAATTACAAAAGGTCAGAAGTTCCTCATCTCGATGATTTTGAAATTCAAGATCACGTCGTCGCACTACAGCGAATTATAGAACAAACCACCTTCAATGTTTGGTGCCGCTTGTATAGAAAAACACTAATTGAAGACTTACGTTTTATCCCCAAAATAATTCATCAAGATGTGTTCTTCACCATCGATGTGCTCAATAGAATTGACAAGATTGGATTTTTTAACCTTCCCTTATACTACTACAATTCCGATAACGAAAGTATTATTAGAAGCACCTATTCCTTAAGAAAAATTACAGCAGGTATTAGAGCAACGGAATACTTAACCCAGAATCTAGCGCAACATTCAGCCTTAAAAAACACATTAAAGAATTATGTTACCTATTATTATACCGATCATTATTTTTCGCTGTCTAGGCATACCGAAATAGATGGTGATAAAGCCTTTAGAAAAAAATTAAGAAAAGCTATCATGGATTCATTCACGTTTAAAACTATGAATTTAAGATCTTTAATGGTTATTCTATTTCCTTCAAAAGTTATGGAACTGGTTTCAACGAGTTATAATAAGTTAACCTCAAGATAATGGCATATGTCTAGAGTCGCTTTCACCCTTAAGAATGCTTGGATCGCCTTAGTGTTTCAAGTTTTATATATCATCATCCAATTTTTTTCGAGGACTATTTTTCTTGAAAATTTAGGCGATGAATTTATTGGTACAGTTGAAACTCTTAAAAGTATTTTGCAATTTTTAAATCTTTCTGAACTAGGCATTGGTACTGCGGTAGGATTTGCCTTATACAAGCCTTTGTTTGATAAGAATAGAGCCAAAATAAATGAAATTATCGGGTATTTGGGCTTTCTCTATAAAAGAATAGGCCTTTTTATTCTTAGCGTATCGCTATTACTTATAGCCTTCTTTCCCTTGGTCTTTAAAAACACCACGATAGAACTCCCTATTATTATTTTCTTATTCATTGCCTTGCTCGTCAGCAATTTATTAAGTTATTTCTTTGCCTATTACATGTTTCTTTTTCATGCCGATCAGAAAGGTTACATTAACACCACCATTGGTCAATCTGTATTTATATTACGGTTATTTCTACAGTGTGTAGTCCTACTCTATCTTAATGATATAATCCTCTGGATTGCCCTAGAACTCTTAACGCCATTTATTTATATCTATATCCTTAGAAAGAAAGTCAGACAAACCTATCCATGGCTTATTTTTAATTTAAAAATCACCAAGGTCATTCGGAAAAACCAGAAAGGCTTACTGAGAAAAATAAAACAGATAAGCTTTCATAAACTAGGCAGTTTTGTAAGTAACAGTACGGATAACATAATTATTTTCTCACTGGTTTCTCCCGCTATGGTGGCCTTTGTAGGCAATTACCAGATGATCATGAACAACATCAACCTCTTGGTCAGTAAATTATTTGAAGGAACAGATGCTGGTGTTGGCAATTTGGTGGCTGAAAACAATAAAACCAATATGCTGAAAGTGTTTTGGGAGTTCATGGCGCTGAGATTTTTTATTGCAGGATGCTCTACCGTTTTACTCTATACCGGTTTTAATGATTTAATCACCATTTGGCTCGGTGAAAAATACCTGCTTTCTAACACTATTCTTACGGTGTTAATTCTGATATTTTTTATGCTACAAATAAGACAACCCGTAGACAGTTTTAAACAAGCTTACGGACTTTATGATGATATTTGGTCTCCTGTTATACAAAGTCTTATCAATTTAACTTTATCTATAATTTTTGTTATTAAATATGGAGTTTTAGGCGTGTTTTTAGGGACTTTAATTAGCCAGTTTATCATTGTTATGCTATGGAGACCTTATTATGTTTTTAAATACGGATTTAAAATTAACCACTTCATGTATTGGAAAGGCATTAGCTTGCATCTTCTCTATGTGGTCATGGCTTTGATGATCTATAAGTATTGTGCTTCATTTTTTGAAATTCAAGAGAATCTAAACCTATTCTCCTTATTAGGAACTCTAATGAAATTTGGAATCCTCTTTTTCTTAATTTATTTCTCTATCTTAAGCCTATTAAGCAAAGGCTTTAAAGATTTAATCTCTAGACTATTTATACTCATTAAAAAGAAAATTAAGTAATCTAACTATGAAATACCTCATTGCTGTTTTACTCATCTTATTGGCGTCTTATGCTGATATCTTTTTATTTAGAATAGGTATTATTCCGTTGCAACCGTCGTATTTTGTTATTCCGCTTTTTTTAAGTGTTTGTTTAATTAAATACCCGCTCTTAGATTATTTAGACATTTTAAAATCGCATTCCTTTAAATTTTTCTTAAGTATTTTAATTTTCTCTATTGTTTATGCCGCAATCACTAAAGTGAGTACCGCAACAATAACCACTAATGTTACTTTAGATATAATTACCTTATTAATTTATGTATTTGCCGTACATTTTTTTAGAACCGAAAAAAAGCCTTTAGTTTTTGCGGCCATCTTTTTCGCCTTTGTCACTCTTGCCGGTAGTGTGGTGTATGATTTTATTATCGGATTGCCCAAGTACAGCGTTAAACTATCTGAAGCAGTTAGAAAAGGTGGTTTTGGCGAAAACCCCAACCAAGCAGCTTCTGGTATTAAGTTTCTAGCCTTAGCAACATTGGTGTTTTTAAATCGTTTTAAAACCAAACGCATGATTCTTATTGCCGCCATGGTTATTGCTGTGTTCCTAACCTTTTCTCGTAGCGGTATTGTTTCTGTAATCCTAATTTTAGTTTTTGGGATCGCTAATAACTGGAACACCAATTTTACAATTACCGTTCCGATCCTTTTTAAAAGCCTCTTTAAAATGGCCCTTCTTTTTTCGACCTTATATCTAGGTTTGGTCTTATTAGCTGGGGTTATTAAGGACAACTTCCCTGCCTTTACGCGCGGTGCTGCAGGAGACCGTATTGATCTTATTATTGGTAAAAGTGAAAAAGGCGCTATTTCTGAAGATGTTGGGTCTGGCGGAGGTCGTGGCGACCTAATGTTTGAATATTTCAGAAAATTTAAAGCGCAGCCTTTTGGTTATGGTACAGGGTACACTTCTGAAAAACGCTTTAACGCTTTAAATACGCATAACTACTACCTCTTTTTAGCCGTTAATTACGGTATCCTAGCCTTAATTATTTATCTGATTTATTTAGGTTTTGGAATTAAAATTGCCATACAATCAGATCAATTTTACTATTTAATTTTCTTAAGCCTGCTTATTTTTGAAGGCCTAATCTCCCATTCCATTTATCAAGAAAGAGCGCTTTTAATAAGCTTAGCCTTTTTTGATAGCCTCATCTATAAACGACAGCAAGAAAATCTCGAATAAAAAAGAATTTGCACCCTTTAAAAAAGCCACTTTTTATCAATTAAATAAAAAAATCACACCACAACAATAACGAATCTTGCATTTTAACCCAATTTATTGCTGATCTGTCAATTAATACTACAAAAAACAGATTTAATTTTCATATTTGTTAGAGACCATAAAACGTTCCAAGCGTAGATTGTAAAACCGAATAGGCAAATGAAACATATAGATAAAATTATAAAGACTGATTTATATCGATATGGTGGCCTAACGCGAATTTTTAAAGGAAAACGCAACCCCGGTTTTCATTATATGTATTACCTCCGGAAAGCCTCACAACATCAAAAAAGGTCGCTTTTAGGAATCTACTACTATCTTATCATAAAACGTCTTGGATATAAATACGGCTTTCAAATTCCGGTGACTACAACCATTGGAAAAGGATTTTACATCGGTCATTTCGGGACAATAGTAATTAATAAAGACAGTATTATAGGAGACTATTGCAATATTGCCCATTGCACAACCATAGGGCAAACAAATAGAGGTCGACTTGAAGGAAGTCCTACTATAGGAAATTTTGTATGGATTGGTACAGGTTGTGTCATTACAGGGAAAATAACAATTGGAGACAATGTCCTCATTGCCCCTAACTCTTTTGTCAATTTTGATGTTCCTGCAAACTCGTTGGTTATAGGAAATCCTGCCAAAATAGTAAGTAAAGACAATCCTACAGACGGATATATCAATAATATTTTAAGCACATAATATGGAGACCAAGACCAAAACTGATATCGTTTTTATATTACCCAACCTCCTGCCTGGTGGCGCTGAGCGTGTGTTTTCTTTTATAGCTCAAAATATAGATAAAACACAATTTAATGCTACGCTCTTAATTATAGGGTTCTCCAAAGATGCTTCTTACGATGTGGAAGGTATAAACCTCGTGTTTTTAGAAAAATCACGTGTTCTAAATGGTACGATTCCCCTATTTAAATTTCTTTTAAAACATAAGCCCGATATTGTACTAAGTGCCGTTGGTCACCTAAATACTATAATGGCTTATATGTCGCTGTTTTTCCCTAAGACAAAATTTATAGCCCGAGAAGTTACTGTACTCAGCGTTGATGTTGATTTTTTTAAAACGAATAGCTTCGATCCATGGAGCCTAATTATAAAAAAAAGATTTCATTTTTTTGACAAAATCATCTGTCAGTCTCAAGACATGCAAGACGATATTATAAAAAACTACACCATTAAACCTGAAAAGATTGTGGTAATCAACAATCCCATTACAGACCATTTTCAACTTAAACCCGAACCCCCTTCAGAAGGCGTTGTTCAGTTTATTACCGTGGGAAGACTCAGTAAAGAAAAGGGATACGAACGCTTATTAAAAATTCTTTCTAAAGTAGAATTTCCATTTCATTATACCATTATAGGAAATGGCAACCAAAAAGAAGCCGTATTGTCACTAGTAGATGAATACAACTTAACAGACAAGATTACGCATATTCATTTTACTAAAGAGGTTTCAAAATATTTAGCCAAGAGCGATTTTTTCTTGCAAGGTTCTTATTACGAAGGCTTTCCCAACTGCCTCATAGAATCCTGTTCTGTAGGGACTCCGGTGATTGCCTTTGACGTACCAGGAGGCACTAAAGAAATTATTGAGGATGGTGTAAACGGTTATTTGATGGCTAATGAAGCCGATTTTTTAGAAGCCCTAAACCACTCCAAATCATGGAACCCTGAAGCGGTGAGAAAATCGGTATACAGCAAGTTTAATAGAACTAAAATTATACAACAATACGAAACCCTATTTAATGATCTTATAAATGCCTAAAGCCCCTATGAAATTAGCGATATTCATATATTCATTATCTGGCGGTGGTGCCGAAAGACAGACCTCATACATCCTGTCTTATTGCCACAACCACAATATCGATGCCCATTTGATTTTAATGAATACGCTGATTAAATATGAGATTCCGAAGGAAATTCCTATTCATTATTTAGAGCAATCAGAATCAGATGAAAACGGAACCATAAAAGCTTTAAAAATTCCGTATTTGGCCTATAAATATTCAAGACTATTAAAAAAACTTCAAATTACACATAGTGTTAGCCTTTTAACACGGCCTAATTACATCAACCTAATAGCCCAAAAGTTAACACGACATCCGTTTAAGGTCATCGTGAATGAATTGGCGTTTCCGTCTTTGCAGTACAGTTATCCTGGTTTTCAATCGAAATTCAACAAAACCTTGATTAAAAACCTCTTTAAAAATGCCGACTTAATTATCAGTAATTCTGAAGGTAATGCTAAAGATCTTATTGACAATTTTGAAGTTCCAAGTCGCATTGTAAGTGTGGTGCATAACCCTATAGATTTAAAAAAAATAAATGCGATCGCACCAGTGTCTGATATTTTTGAGCCACAAAATTTTAATATCATTACTTTAGGGAGGTTAGATGTTGGTAAAAACCATAAAATGCTTATTGAAGCTATTGCACAGTTAAACCATCCACGCGTACGACTTTATATTTTTGGCGTGGGCGATATGCAGGAGCCTCTAGAAGATCTTATTAAAAAATTAGATGTCGACCAACAAGTATTTCTCATGGGGTTTGACCCTAATCCGTACCAGTATCTAAAAGCAGCAGACCTTTTTATGTTTGGCTCTAATCATGAAGGTTTTCCAAATGTCTTACTAGAAGCCATGGCATGCCAACTTCCTATTCTTACCACAAATTGTGAATCTGGTCCTAATGAAATTATGGAACTCAAAATCATAAAAAACGACCTTATGATTACAGATTACGGCATTTTGGTTCCTATAAAAAATAAGGATCTAATGGCAAAAGGCATTCAATACTTTTTAGACCATAAAACTTATGCTGAATCGTGTAAAACCCACGGGAAGCATCGCATCCTAGCATTTGAAAAAAATAATATTTTAAAAAAATATTTAGACCTTATCATTAACACCAAGTAACCCAACCCTAAAGCAATTAAAATGTGCGGAATTAACGGTATTATCACCACATCTCAAAAAAGTAAAGAAGACATCAGGTCTATTCTTAACACGATGAATACCCTTATTATTCATAGAGGTCCAGATGACGATGGCGTTTATGCCGATGAAAATGCTACGCATTCTGTGGGCATGGGCATGAGACGCTTAGCCATTATAGATTTATCTACTGGAAAACAACCTATGTATTCAGATGATAAGCAAATCACTATTGTGTTTAATGGTGAAATATATAATTATAAAGCCCTAAAATTGAGATTAGAATCGGAAGGACTTCAGTTTAAAACCACAAGTGATACTGAGGTGATCTTAAGAGCTTATGAGCGGTTTGGTGTCGAAGCTTTTCAGTGGCTCGATGGTATGTATGCCTTCAGTATTCATGATAAAAGAAAAAACAAACTCTATATCGCAAGAGACTTTTTCGGAGAAAAGCCGCTGTATTACACCCAAACCGACAAGGCTTTTATTTGGGCTTCAGAATTAAAATCGATCATAAAAACTATTGATTTTACACCTCAAATTTCAAAGAAAGGCTTAAACTTATATTTCAGACTAACCTATATTCCTGCTCCTCATACTATTTATGAGACTATCTTTAAGCTAGAAGCTAACCATTATATCACTTATGATATTGCCAATCAAAGGACATCCATACACGAAATCCATAAAGGGCCAAAGGCTGAAACAGCTCCTTTAACCTTTGAACAAGCAAAACTTAAAACAAAAGCATTGGTATACGCTAGTGTAGAAAGCCGATCTATTGCAGATGTAGGCTTAGGCACCTTTCTATCGGGCGGCGTAGATTCCTCAATTATTTCCTTATGCTTGGCACAAACCACAACAAAAAAAATTGATACCTTTTCTATAGGTTTTAAAAAAGCGTCTTATGATGAAACGGATAAATCTAGAGTTGTCGCTGAACAATTAAATAGTAAGCACCACGAATTTATCATTGACGAAGATGATCTAAAGAATAACATTCATCAAATTTTAATCAATTTTGATGAACCTTTTTCCGATACAGCAGCCCTACCCACACATCTACTTTCAGAAAAAACAAGAGCCCATGTTACGGTGGCTTTAACGGGCGATGGTGGCGATGAGGTTTTTGGAGGCTACAACAAATATTACATCGGTAAAATGAATAAAAAATATACCACTATTGTTCCTAAAACCTTACATGAAAAAATTAAGCACTTAAGCGGGAAATACCTTATCGATAAAGACGATACCAGAGGAAGAAAATTTCAAATCAATAAATTATTGAATGCCATCCATTACGATGGCGAATTCTACTGGGATATTATCTCTTTAGCCAATACCAAAACGCAACTCGCAGAGCTATTTACCCCAGAGTATTTCGATGCTGATATTTTTAAAGCCTATAAAACCACCTTAGGAAAACAAAAAATTGAAAGTCTGACCGATTTTAGAGCTGTAGATAAAATTTTAAGCTTAGAAGGTGGTATGTTAGCTAAGGTAGACCGTACCAGTATGTTAACCTCTTTAGAATGTAGAGCTCCTTTTCTTAACCGAGAACTTTGGGAGTTTACCAACACACTGCCAGAAGCTTATTTAATGAAAGGTTGGAATAAAAAACATATTTTAAAAGAAGCCTTTAAAGATCAGTTTCCTGAAGGGTTTTTAGAAAAAAGTAAAAGCGGATTTGGATCTCCAACTGGCGACTGGCTAAGACAAAGTCTAAGAGTAGAACTGGAACACTATATTGAACCTAAACTTCTAAAAAAACAAGGTTTTTTCAATATCGCCGTTATCACCAAGCTTGTAAAAGACCATTTAAGCAGTAAAAAAGACAGCACTTTTAGAGTTTGGTCGTATTACTGTTTTCAAAAATGGTACCACTACAATTACCTCAATCAAAACTAAGCCGATATGAAAAAGAAAAACATCTTACTTATTGCGTCTTATGCAGGCTCCTTAATTTGGTTTAGAGGTGATTTTATAAAAAGTCTTATTGCTAACCAATTTAAGGTGTTTACTGCCGCCCCTAATTATACCGAGGAGGATATTGAAATGCTTAGCGATTTAGGTGCAACGCCGGTAGAGTTTAATCTGCAACGTACTGGCCTTAACCCTATAAACGACTTTAAGTCCATTAAAGCATTAAGGACCATTATTAAAAACAACAACATAGATTTGGTGTTTCCTTACACTGTTAAGCCTGTCATTTACGGTTCTTTTGCCGCTAACAGTTGCAATGTTCCGGTAACCTCACTCATTACCGGTTTAGGGTATGCCTTTACCGGACTTAGCCTTAAAGCTAAAATCTTACAGCGTTTTAACGAAATGCTGTATAGGCTCTCCATCCGAAAAAACAAAATAATAATTTTTCAAAATAAAGATGACCATCAACTGTTTTTAGATCGGCATGTCATTTCAAAAAAGCAAACCGTTGCTTTTGTCAGCGGCTCTGGCGTTAACCTGAATACCTTTACGTTTAAGGAGAAAGAAACTTTAAACCCTATTCGTTTTCTATTGGTTGCCCGTCTTATTGAAGAAAAAGGCATCGCTTTATATATGGAAGCTGCCAAACAATTAAAAAAGAATTACCCAAGGGCCGAGTTTCATCTTATTGGTGTGGTAGAAACCTCCCCTTCTGCCATCAATGAAGAGGAACTGAATAGATTGCACCAAGAAGGAATAATTATTTTTCATGGTCCACAATCTAATGTAGCAACCCACCTTCATAATACCAATATCTTTGTTTTACCGAGTTATTACCGTGAAGGTTTACCAAGAACCACATTAGAAGCCTGTGCTACAGGCACCCCTATAATCACTACAGATTCCGTGGGCTGTAGAGAGGCTGTAAAACCCGGTAAAAACGGATTCCTTATTCCTCCTCAAAATTTAGAGGCTTTAGTAGAAGCTATGGAATACTGCATTACCCACCCCGAGGAATTAAAGGCTATGGGAAGAGAAAGTAGAATCTATGCCGAAGAACGATTTGATGTCAACATTATAAATAAAGACCTCGTTCAACTTATAAAAGCGGTCTTAAACGTGTAATATTATGAATATATACAGATCTTTTATTAAACCCTGTGGCGATGTTTTAGCCGCTACCTTAGGCCTTTTACTCATAGCGCCTATTTTTCTTATTTTGATGATTAGTTTATTTATCCTTAATAATGGTAAACCGTTTTTTTATCAAGCTCGCACAGGAAAAAATGGACAAATTTTTACCATCATTAAGTTTAAAACCATGACAGATAAAACCGATGCCAACGGCGACTTACTTCCTGCCATGGAACGCGTCACTAAAGTGGGGAATTTTTGTCGAAAATTATCCTTAGATGAATTGCCACAACTTATCAACATTATAAAAAGAGACATGAGTCTTATTGGCCCACGCCCCCTCCTACCACAGTATTTACAGTACTATAATGAAGAGCAAAACCGAAGACATGAGGTTTTACCAGGCATAACAGGTTGGGCACAAGTCAACGGCCGAAACACCATAAGCTGGGAGCAAAAGTTTGACTACGATGTTTACTATGTAGAGCATCAAAGTTTTAAATTAGATTTTAAAATTCTTTTAAAAACGATTGATAAAGTCATCAATAGAAAGGACATCAACAGTTCTGAAAACCTAAATATGCCAGAATTTAGAGGCAGTGACACTTAAGGTTTCAGGATTAAACTACCGTTAATTGCTTGAAATCGATAATATAATGATCGGGTTGGTATTTGGCTTCCATACATTGATGCGATTCATAATGGATGTTTTTACCATTATCTACTAAAGCTATGGTTTTCCACCCTAAGACATTGGGCACAATAAAATCTTTTTTCAAATTATCAGCAATATAGCAGTAGCTACAATGCGGTAAAGCAGACTCTAAAGCTTTAAAGTTAGCTAGACAGGGTTTTTCAGTACCAATCTCTTCAGAGATAACAATTTTATCAATATCATTATAAATGCCCAAACGTTCTAATTTTACTCGCTGCGTTAGGGATCTTCCGTCTGTAATTACACCTATTTTTCCTTGATTCTGTTTTATGGCTTTAAAGACGTCCAACACGCCATCAAACAACTGAATATCCGGAATATGATTCCGATACCTATCAATTAGTTCAGTAGTCTCAATAGCATAGCATTCCGATAAGAATTCAAAAACATTATGCTGAGAACGGTAGAGCGAAAACATCTTAGAATAAAGCATTTCCCATTTTTGGGGATCTAAAGTTTGTGCAATAGCCCTATAGGCCGATTTCAGATACTCTAATTCATTATATAAAGTATCATCCAGATCAAATACAACCGCAGTATTTTTACTAACCTTTAAATCCATGGACTAAAATTTCGTCATCGTACCGTATCATTAACAAATCACGCTCCCAAACATCAAACTTATCTTCTATAGTTTTTTCAAGCAAATATTCATCAATAAGCCATTTAGTATAGTTGGCCCCAGAGAGGTAAGACAAGGGGTATCCGCCTCCAAATCGCGGGTTGATTTCAATGGCATATATTTGTGACGCATCGGTTTTATGAAGAAAAAACTGTGCCGTTAAACACCCCACAGCCCCCTTAACAAACTTCAAGTGTTTCTTTAAGTAAGGCACCAATTCATTACTAACAGTCAATGCTTTATAAACTTCACCATCCCTAACCGATAAGCGTTTTCTTGGAACTATACATCTGAGCTGATGGTCTTTTGAATAATACAAGTCGCAAGTGAATTCTTCAAATTTATCATGATCTATATATTCTAAAAACATAAGTTTATCATTCTGAAAATGATAATCCGTAAGGTCGTCTTCCGTTTTTATAACATAGGTATCTACACTTCTGCTTCCATCAATAGGTTTGATAAATAAAGGTAAAACATAATTATCTTTGGTGTATTCATTGGCGACTTTTATATCATGAGAACCAAAGAAATCGTGAATGACGCGCTTGTTTCGGCATGCATTCACAAATTTTATTGAAGAAATTACCACTTCAATCCCTTCCGCTTTAAACATGGCTTTGTTTTGAGCAAGAGCAAGTAATTCGGTATCAATGGTCGGAATAATTAAACCTATATTGTTTTTTTTACATAAATAAAGAATAACGGAAATATAGTCTGGAGCATCTAGTTTAGGGACATCAAAGTGACCATCGGCTATATGACAGGCCGCTGACATCATAGGTTTTACATCTGCCGCAAATACTTTAGCTGTAGGCACTATTCTTTTTAATTCCTTTTGAAACGACCTTACTAAAGAAACTCTCCGTCCGGCTGAAGTGATTAAGACATTGACATTCTCCATTTAAGTTTGCGTTTTCAAGATTTTATTCAGCATAAATATAAGTAATATAATCCGTCTTTAAAACACGAACATCAGAGATCTTTATGAAACTAATCTCTAAAAATATTATTAATTTGATAATTTAAGCCATAATTTTTTATAAATTCAACATAATCCATTCATAAATTAATAAGAACGTAATTTTATACCCTTCATCGTTTTATTTGGTGAAATTCGAGTTAAAAGCGCATATTTAACATACCTTATTAACGGTATTTGGCTTAAGAGGCCAAAACAGTAGATTAAACACAAACCTTACAACTTTTTACATTTATGAAACCTAAAATTTGGTTGTCTTCCCCACATATGAGCGGTAACGAACTTAGCTACATCCAAGACGCTTTTGATGCGAATTGGGTAGCACCTTTAGGTCCAAATGTAAATGGTTTCGAAAATGATTTAACCACATATTTACAGGAAGAACGCCATGTTGCTGCATTAGCTTCTGGCACTGCCGCCCTACACCTTAGCTTAATTCTTTTAGGTATTGGACAAGGTGATGAGGTCATTTGCCAAAGTAAAACCTTCTCGGCCTCTGCGAATCCCATTATATATCAAGGAGCAACACCCGTTTTTGTGGATAGCGAGGAAGAGACATGGAATATGTGTCCAGAACAGCTAGAACGCGCTATACGCGATAGAATTTCTAAAGACAAGACTCCAAAAGCCATCATTGCAGTCCATTTATATGGTATGCCTTATAGCGTTGATGAGATTAATGCCATAGCCTCAAAATACAACATCCCCGTTATTGAAGACAGCGCTGAAGCTTTAGGAAGCCTATATAAAGGACAACATTGTGGTACTTTAGGAGATTTCTCAGTGTTATCCTTTAACGGCAACAAGATTATAACCACTTCTGGAGGTGGTGCATTAGTGATCTCTACTTCAGAATTAAAAGAAAAAGCTATTTTCTTAGCGACGCAAGCCAGAGATCAGGCGCCTTATTATTTGCATTCTGAAATCGGCTATAATTACAGAATGTCTAATATCGTAGCAGGAATTGGTCGCGGACAAATGACCGTTTTAGACCAGCATGTAAAACAACGACGTGCTAATTACAATCATTACCGCGAAGCTTTTAAAGCAAACACTCAAATAACATTCTTAAAAGAACCTGAAGGAATGACTTCTAACCGTTGGTTAACCTGTATCCTTTTAGATAGCGAAACCACAAGAGAAGGTTTGAGACAAGCCTTAGAACATGAAAACATAGAATCGAGACCTTTATGGAAACCGATGCATCAACAACCTGTTTTTAAAGCTTACCCCCATTATTTGAATGGCGTTTCTGATGCTTTATTCCAGCGTGGCCTTTGCCTACCAAGTGGTTCTAACTTAACGGAAGAAGAACTTAACCGCGTTACAAGAACGGTACATGCTTACTTTAAAACATGATATACAAGTTATTAAATAAAATTTCGAAAAAATACGCCTCTAAATGGTTAGTGCTCATTTTTGACATTTGCATTGTCATGGGGTCGTTTTTCATTGCTTATTTAATACGTTTTAATTTTCAAATCGATTTTGACGTCATCACCCTGTTGAGTCAAATTCCATATGTCGCTGTTATTGCAGCTATTAGCTTTTTGTCCGTGGGCTCTTACAAAGGCGTGGTCCGTTTTACAGGCTTCAAAGATATTTTAAACATTATTATTGGTACCAATATCTTAGCAACACTATTAATATGTTTCACGTTTTTAAGTCGAAAAACACTTGGTTCGGATAGTATCTTTAACATTTCCGGATCCATCATCTACATTCATTTGTTGCTGAATATGCTCTGTCTTATGGGCGCTAAACTCTTTATAAAGTCGATTTACATCAACATTACACAAGATATTCGTTCCAGCTCTAACGTTTTAATCTATGGCGCTGGAAATTCAGGAATGATTACCTATGATGCTATAGAAAATGATACCAAAAGTCGCCTTAATGTTGTAGGATTTATTGATGATGACGAACGTAAAGTTGGAAAAAAAATTAATCTCCTTAACGTCTACGACTTAGAGTCTTTAAATCCTAAACTAATTGCTAGATTAGATGTTGAAGATGTGATTATCTCCATGCAGAACATAGACTCTACACACCTGCTTCAAATCACCGAGAAGCTTTTCGCTTTAGATCTAAAAGTAAAGATCGTCCCTCCTGTTCAGAGTTGGATTAATGGCGATTTAAGTGTAGGACAAATCAAGGAGGTTAAAATTGAAGACTTATTGGGCCGTGATCCTATCAACATAAAAAATCCAGATCTAGAATCGCAATACAATAATAAAGTCATCCTAATTACCGGAGCAGCAGGCTCCATAGGAAGTGAAATATGCCGTAAAATAAGCTTATACAATTACAACACCTTAATACTAATAGATAACGCAGAATCTGCACTTTATGACATTCAACAAGAATTTAAACTGCAGGGACTAAAAAACATAAAAGCCATAGTTGCCGATGTAAGAAACCGCAACCGTATTGATCAGATCTTTTTAGAATACAAGCCCAATATCATTTTCCATGCGGCCGCTTACAAACATGTTCCTTTAATGGAAAGCACGCCTTTTGAAGCCGTGAGCGTCAATATTGGCGGTACTAAAAATGTAGCTGATATTGCTGTGAAACATAAAGTTGAAAAATTTGTTTTAATCTCCACAGACAAGGCTGTAAACCCAACAAACGTTATGGGCGCAACTAAACGTATTGCCGAACTCTATGTGAGTTGCTTAAAAGACAAGGAACAAACCCGTTTTATTACCACCCGATTTGGAAATGTTTTAGGCTCTAACGGTTCTGTAATCCCTTTATTTAAAAAGCAAATTGAGAAAGGAGGCCCTTTAACGGTAACCCACAAAGATATTACGCGTTATTTTATGACCATTCCTGAAGCCTGCCAATTGGTTTTAGAAGCTGCAGCAATGGGAGACGGAGGAGAAATTTTTGTTTTTGATATGGGAACTCCAATCAAGATTTTCAATCTCGCTACAAATATGATTACCCTATCCGGCCTGCGTTATCCTGAAGATATTGACATTAAAATTACAGGCTTAAGACCAGGAGAAAAAATCTACGAAGAGCTATTAGCCGATGGAGAGAACACTAAGAAAACTTACCATCATAAAATAATGATTGCAAAAACGAAACAATTTGATATCGAATGCATTGAAACGAAAATTAATCAACTTTCAGCGATTAAAACATGTACCCAGCCTCTAGATATCGTATCTTCGATAAAGCAACTTATTCCTGAATATATATCTAATAATTCGGCCTATGAAATTTTAGATCCGCATAGCAACCAGTGATCACGCTACTAATTAATACCAAATCTAAATATGAAAACACGTTTTCTCACGCTCACCATCCTATCTTGCTTTATACTCTCCTCTTGTGGGTCGCGTAAAAAGTTAATCTATTTTCAAGATGAGTCTTATACTGAATTCAAAATGCCTTCAGAGCCTGTAGAGCTCACCTATAAGCCCGATGACATTTTAACCATTAACGTTTCGGCCTTAGACCCAAACACCGTGCGTCCTTTTAATTTACCAGTAGTATCTAACAACACTTTAGACGTGACCACCGCTCAAGGCGCCCTGCAACAGCAATCGTATTTAGTGGATTACAATGGCAATATTGAGTTCCCGGTATTAGGAACTTTAAAAGTAGAGGGTTTAACCCGAACCGAATTAACAAATTTATTGGTTGACGAAATTAAGAAAATGGCCAATGACCCTATTGTTAATGTCCGACTCGCCAATTTCACCATTACCGTACTTGGTGAGGTTGCCTCCCCTGGAACGTTTACCATGCAAGATGAAAGAGTCACGCTTTTAGAAGCTCTAGGTTTTGCCAATGACCTTACGATATTTGGAAAGCGTAAAAACGTAAAATTGATACGAGAAGTTAATGGTATAAAGAAGTTCTCTACTATCGATTTAACCTCGAGTAACGCGGTTAATGCGCCACATTACTACCTCCAACAAAATGATGTTATTTATGTAGAACCTAACAATGCCCGTATTCGATCGTCTACTTACAACCAAAACAACAGTGTGTTAATCTCCGCCATAGGAACCTTAACCACGGTGATCGCCGTATTCTTAATTAAATAAAATCTGTTTACAAATTTTAAGTGCTATGCAATCAAACAGTATAACCTCTATAAAAGAATTAAAAAAAATACTGAACCTCTACCTCAGTAAATGGAAATTTATTTCTTTTTTCGTTATTATCGCTTTGGCGTTAGCATACACGCACTTAAGATATACCACATCTAAATACAAAGCCACGGCAACCATTAAGATAAAGGGCGATAAAGAATCTCAAAAACTCCCTAGTCTTGCAGAACTTAGCGGTAGCAGCTTACTCTCCGGGAGTTCTAATCAACTTAAGGATGAGATTGAAGTTTTAACATCAAGAACCTTAATTGCTAACATCGTTAAGAACTTAGACCTTAACATCACTTATTTTGAACAAGGAAAAATTAAAGAGCAAGAGATCTACAACAACCCTCCTGTTAAGTTAAATTTTTTCGCACATGATTCTGTTATACAGCAAGTAGACACCACACTCTATATAAAAATAAAATCGGCTTCTAAATTTTTAATATTTGAAGACGACGGCAATTCTTTAATTGACCGTGATGAAAGTTTAGGTAAATCTTACGCTTTTGGAGACCGTATAAAAACAGGTTTTGGCGGCATGGTTATTATTCCGAATACTGGGAAACACCAACCTAAAATAGGGAGTAACCTCCGAATCTCTATTAAATCAGTATCGTCACTATTAAGCAAATACCAATCTAACTTAACCGTTAGCACCAGTGATGAATCTAGCGTTGTAAAGCTAACCTTAGAAGACAATATTCCTAAAAGAGCCATGGACATTCTTAATCAAATGGTAAAAGAATATAACCGTAATGTCATTACGGATAAAGAAGAGGTGGTTCAAGTCACTTCAGACTTTATTAATAACCGTTTAGAAATTGTTTTTAAAGAACTCGAGGAGGTAGATTTCTCTGCAGAACAACTTCAGAAACGCAATAATTTAACGGCTTTAGGCTCTCAAGCAGACATCTATTTACAAAGTGAGAGACAAAATGAATCTCAAATTAATAACACCACCAACAACATACAACTCATTGATTATATGCAACAGGAGCTTGAAGAGAAGAACAAAAACTCTGATCTTTTACCTTCTAATATCGGCTTGTCTGATGGCAATATAAATCAAGTGACGCGAAGCCATAATGAATTGGTGGCTGAGCGCGATAAACTTTTAAAAAATTCTTCGGAAAGCAATCCAGTAGTGATTAATTTGAACAATCAGATTAATACCTTAAAGGAAAATTTATCGAATTCATTAGAGAACATGAAACGCTCTAATGAAATTACTCTTGCCAATCTAAATCGCGAAGATGCCAGAATACGTGGTCAGTTGTACTCCACGCCAACAAAACAACGACAACTTAGAGACATTGAGCGCCAACAAAGCATTAAAGAATCCCTTTACTTATATCTACTAGAAAAAAGAGAAGAGTCTGCCATAACCCTTGGTATGTTCACTCCAAGTGCCAAAATTGTAGATACCGCTTACTCCACGTACATCCCAGTATATCCAAATAAAATGTTTACCTATTTGGCAGCGTTTATCATTGGACTCATTATTCCTGTTGGGTTTATTTATGTTAGGGATTTATTAGACACCAAAATCTATGATAAAGATGATCTTACCAACATCTTAGACGTTCCGTATCTTGGCGACATTCCGAAAACAAGTAAAAAACGTAAATTAATCTCTAAAGTCGATTACTCTCCCAAAGCAGAGGCCTTTAGAATTATTCGTTCGAATATTGATTTCTTACTGAGCGAATCTAAAACCGGCGCTAAAAAAATATTCATTACCTCGACCAAGGCTCAAGAAGGGAAGTCGCACACCAGTACTAACTTAGCGAAATCTATTTCTTTTTCAGACAAACGCGTGCTGCTCATAGAAATGGACATCAGAGAACCTAAAATTATGCAGTATCTCAATGAAGAACCAACTTCAAAAATTGGATTGTCAGACTATATTGCAGATCCTGCCATTAAGCCCACACAAATTATAAACCCTATAAAAGATAATTCGTACTTAGATGTGATTCCTTCAGGAACCATCCCTCCCAACCCTTCGGAACTTTTAATGAGCGAACGTGTTAAAGACCTGTTCGATTATTTTGACGATAAATACGATTATATCCTTGTAGATACTTCGGCCGTAGGCTTAGTGAGCGACACCTTACTTATCTCTAATTATGCCGATCTGTTTATCTATGTAGTTGGTGCCGATAATGTAGACAAACGCCAACTTGTTGCTGTGGCTAAACCACTCTATGAAGACAAGAGGCTCCCTAAAATGACCATGCTTTTAAACGGTACTAATTTTCATAAGAAAGGCTACGGTTACGGTTATGGCTACGGAAACAACCCGCATAAAAATAAAAAATGGTATCAATTTGGTAAGGCTTAGTTCTTAAAAACCAATACTAAAAACTAAAAAAGCCACTCATATACTAGTGGCTTTTTATTATTATAATTTAACTTTAATCTTAGTTCTGAGTCGCTTTTCGTCTTCGCTTTTCTGTTTTTAATAAATTCAGTTCTCTGCTCGTTTGTCCTGAAACGGAGGTATTTTCCTCTGCACGACGTATTAAATAAGGCATCACATCTTTTACAGGACCAAATGGAATATACTTCGCCACATTATAACCCTGAGCAGCAAGATTAAAACTGATATGATCACTCATACCATACAGTTGCCCAAACCAAACATTATTATCTTGCTTAGAGATCTTTAAACTCTCCATAAGCTCCATCGCCAAATAGCAACTCGCTTCATTATGAGTTCCAATAAAGACTGAGATATCATTGAGGTGGTTAAAAATATAATTAAGAGTACCGTTAAAATTATCATCGGTGACCTTTTTGTTTTCACAGATCGGGGAATCGTAGCCTTTTTCAAGCGCACGTTCACGCTCCTTTTCCATATAAGCACCACGTACCACCTTCATTCCAATTTTGAAACCTTCTTTCTTTGCACGTTCATGCAATCCTTTAAGATAATCAAAGCGATCCCAACGATACAACTGTAGTGTATTATAAACGATAGTTACATCTTTATTATAACGACGCATCATTTCTTCCACAAGGTCGTCTGCAGCATCTTGCATCCAGCTTTCCTCACCATCAATTAAAACCTCGACATCCTTAGCTTTTGCTAATTTACAAACCTGATCAAAACGGTCTACAATACGCTCCCATTCCGCTTGTTCTTCAGCAGTAAACGCTACACCTTCTGTCTTTTTCTGATACAGAAAGAAACGCCCAAATCCAGTCGGTTTAAAAACCACAATAGGCATGGCTTCACGTTCATCACAGAAATTGATAATTTTTAGAATTTTCTCTAAAGCATTATCAAACTGATTTTCTTCCGCTTTTCCTTCTACAGAATAATCCAATACCGAACTTACGCCTTTCGTATACAAGCGATCTATAACCGGCAAACAATCTTCCTCACTCACGCCACCGCAAAAATGATCGAAAACAGTTGCTCTTATAAGCTTCTCTACCGGCAGGTGCGCCTTTAAAGCAAAATTTGTGGCTACAGTGCCAATACGAACCAAAGGCTCAGAAGAAATCATTTTAAATAAAAAGTAGGCACGCTCTAATTCAGAATCTGATTTTAGAGTAAAAGCTGTCCCTGTGTTCTCAAAAAGTGAACGATCTATCATTAGCTTAAATTATGTTGCTGCAAATATATTTATTATAGTTTTACTTTTTTTTCTAAAAAGGAAGTATTTTCACATCCTATTTCTGATTATAATTTTTAACATGGATTCAATTACCACTCAAAACGCCATTGTTCATTTTAATTCTGATGTTTATTCAGCATTAAATGGCTATATAAAAGACACTCAACCTTCAATTATCTTTGTGTTAGTAGACAGCAACACACACGATTATTGTTTGCCAAAATTTCTAGAACGCTTAGAAAATGGCGATATAACAGTTGAGGTTATGGAAATGCCAGATGGCGAAGAACACAAAACCATAGACATCTGCTCTGGAGTTTGGGGCGCTTTATCTGAATATCATGCGGACCGAAAAAGCCTTTTAATTAATTTAGGCGGTGGTGTGGTTACTGATTTAGGCGGATTTGTTGCAAGTACCTACATGCGTGGTATAAGCTATATTAACATCCCAACGTCCTTACTCGCGATGGTTGATGCATCCGTTGGTGGAAAAACCGGAGTGGACTTAGGCGCACTTAAAAACCAAGTTGGCGTTATTAATGAAGGTGAAATGGTAGGAATTGACACCTCTTTTTTAGATACTTTACCTCAAAAAGAAATGGTTTCTGGCTTTGCCGAAATGCTTAAACACGGCTTAATTTACAGTCAAAGTTACTGGCATACCCTAACTCATTTAGAAAACTTAGACCTTTCAGATTTAGACCGATTAATACATGAATCTGTGGTGATTAAAAACGAGGTAGTCACCTCTGACCCTACAGAACAAGGCTTAAGAAAGATCTTAAATTTTGGGCATACTTTAGGCCACGCTATTGAAAGCTACTTCTTAGAGCATCCTGAAAAAACAGCTTTACTTCACGGCGAAGCTATTGCGCTGGGAATGATCTTAGAATCCTACTTATCGACTAAAGTTTGCGATTTAAGCCCTTCCGAATTAGACGAAATTAATGAAGGCATTTTAAAGACTTTTACTAAGGTAGAGATCACAAAACAAGACCAAGAACACATCATAGAACTCCTTATACACGATAAGAAAAACAGCCATGGCGTTGTTAAATTTGTATTATTGGAAGCTATTGGTCAGCCTAAAATAGACTGCGTTGTGAGCAATGAGTTAATCCTAGAAGCTTTTGAATATTACAACCGCTAGAGGTAACGTTCCTCTATGATTCTGTTGTGGTGATTTTCGTGCCCTAAGATAATAAACCCTAAAGCTCGTACTGAAATTGGAAAGCCTGACGCCTCACCAACGCGGAGCTTTGCAGCGTCATCAAAGGAAGAAAACAAGGCAATACTAGCTTGTCGTACCGCTGAATACTCAGTGCGTAAACTCTCCATTGAACGCTCATTGGCTTTCCCATGAACCACAAAATCATCTTGTTCAAAGCCAGCTAATGCTGTTTTATCGCCTCTAGAAATACGCAGTGCACGGTAGGCTAAAATCCGTTCGGTATCTATAATATGCAATAAAACATCTTTAATCGTCCACTTATCTTTAGCATACGCATAATTATGCTTGTCTTCAGGAAGCTGCTTATAAAAGTTTAAGATGGCTAAGTGTTGGGTTTTTAAACCTTCTACAATCCCCAAAGCGGGATCCACTTGGTCAATATAAATTTGGTAAAAGTTATGGTATTCTGAAGGTGATAATGTGGTACGCATCATAAGATTATAGTTATAAAAAAGCCCTAAGTAAAATTACAAAGGGCTTAAGGTATTTATTATTTTGATAGATTACAACTCATTAAATATTGTATGCATCAATCTTTTCTTGTCATTAAGACTTTCTTCAAGAGAAATCATTGTTTCTGTACGGTATACGCCTTCAATATCATCTAACATAAAGATAATATCCTTTGCATGCATGGTATCTTTAGCTCTAATTTTACAGAAAATATTGAATTTGCCCGTTGTAATATGCGCTACAGTTACATAAGGAATCTCATGGATACGCTCTAAAACGAATTTAGTTTGCGAGGTATTCTGAAGAAAAACGCCAACATAAGCAATAAATGAATAATCTAATTTTTGATAGTTTAAGGTTAAGGATGACCCCATTATAATCCCAGCCTCTTCCATTTTCTTAACACGTACATGTACGGTACCTGCTGAAATTAACAGTTTCTTTGCTATATCTGTAAATGGAATTCGGGTATTATCAATCAACATATCTAGAATTTGGTGATCAACCTCATCTAATTTAAATTTTGCCATAATCATATAATATTTAAAGTAAATGCAAAATTAAGACATTTAAGTTAACGATTGTGCATTTTAAATGAATAATTTTAAGGTTTTAATGATATTCTTTCATTATTTAACATTACGAAATCGATTTCGGAACCTATAGTTATCTCAGAATTATCTAAATCCTTAATAAAACCACCCTGAGCGTCTATTTCGCGATGTCCAAATTGCCCTTCTAAAGTCGCTATACTCACCACCACTGGAATAAAATGCAACACGCGATCGATAAGAACTTCCTTATATTGTATAGCCACATCGACTAAAGCCTCCTCATCGGCACGCTTTACATCACGAATAATCACATCATTAAAGCACTTACCGTTCTCTGGAATATTAAAATACGCCTTATACGATTCCACATCCACACCTCGCGCAACAACCGCTATACCTTTTAAAATAGCCGTAAACATTAAGCGCCTCACCTCTTCCCTTTCATAATCATTAGGGTAATGTCCGGCTTCATATAATAAGGTCGGCACACCAAAATTCTGAAACGTATCACCGACGCAATTCAAATTAAAACCATCATCATAACGTCCTACACCTTCTGGAATCCCTTCTTGCAACACGCTATTAATCTCCGCTATAATAGCCATAGCTGCTTTTCTATTGGAGGTTAAGTGGCGTTCCGGGTCTTGCGCTGGCGATAAAAATGACAACGTCGCTATTTTATTAGTTTCTCCTGCACTAAAAATTGTACGCTGACCATGCAGATTAAAACAATAATCGGGCTGTTCTTGGTTATATAATTGACGTAAAATTTGACTTTCTGGCTGTGTTAGCTCTTGGGCATCTCTGTTCAAATCGACCGTATTTGCATTAACTCTTGTAAAGCGCTCGGCACCATCTGGATTTAAAATAGGGATCACTACTAAGGTACATTGTTCTAAAATTTCAGTCGCCAAAGCATGGTCGTTTTCAAATAAATTAAAGCAATCAAAAAGAGCTTTTGTAGAGGTAGATTCGTTCCCATGCATTTGGGACCATAGCAAAATTTTGATCGGACCTTGTCCATATTTCACACTATAAATTGGTCGGTTTTCGACAGAATACCCAAGCACAGAAACGGCTGGTTTTACTAAGGAATCGAGACTCGATTTGATATGAGAATTGGTAATGAAACGCCCGTGTAAATTACTGTTTTTTACTTGATGGTATAAGCTATTGAAATTATCTAATGTCATATGTAAATTTTATTGGTTACAAATGTAATCATTTGATATTTTACAATTGTAAACAACGAAATGCTATTCTTTTGTTACAATGGTAAACAGCTTTTTCTACTTTAAAACGAAAAACAAGCCTAGAGATAAGGCTAAAAACATTTCATTTTTAAATTATAATTTAAAATACTATTATTCAGTGATTTAAATTAATTTACCGAAGTATTACTTTATGTGTGTTTTTAAGGTTTTAAAGTTTATCTAGGTCATATTATCCGTTTTGTTTACATTTGTATTATAAGTTTTACTTTACAATTGTATACAATGATAAACTCTGCGGAATTTACAGGTCGACTGCAAAAAGTCATCGATTATTACAACGAATCAGCCTCTAGCTTTGCCGAAAAAATTGGTGTGCAACGCTCTAGTATTTCACACATTTTATCAGGACGAAACAAGCCGAGTTTAGACTTTGTGATGAAGGTACTAAACAGTTATCCTGAGGTAGAATTATATTGGCTTCTTAACGGGAAAGGAAATTTTCCTCACCACCCTCTTGACAACCAAACACCGCCACCAAAAATTTCAGAAGCTCAAAAAAAATTGCCTTCTGAAAATGGCAATCAAATTTCAATTCCGACCGAAGCAGAAAAGGAAAATCAAATTACACCTCCGCCTTCAGATTCCGAGATTGAAAAAATTGTGATCTTTTACAAGAACGGTACTTTTAAAAGTTACAAGCCTTAATTTTCATTGAAGGATTGATTACCTTTGGCAAAAGTTTATCATGAAACAAATTTTAGTTCTTCTTAGCCTTGCCCTCCTAACGAGTTGTTATTCTAATCAGCGCGATTGCACAGATTTTAAAACTGGAACTTTTGAATTTACGTACACCATCGACGGCACTGAACACACCAGTCAATTTAAAAGGACAGACACTTTAAATATTGATTACCATGAAGGCCATGCGGATTCCTCGTCCGTACGTTGGATTAACGATTGTGAGTTTATCTTAAAAAAACTACACCCAACAACAAATGCCGAAAAAGAAGCGATACACATGAAGATTTTGTCTACAACTAAGGATTCATACGTTTTTGAATATAAACGCGCTGTAAAGCGCCCTAATCGACCGACACGCGTTGAGAAAGGTGTAGCCAAGAAAGTGGACTAAGTAAAATTTAGATTTTTTGAGCGCTTTTGGAATGTTTGCTTTTTCTGTAGAAGGAAACCGATTTCATTTTTAAAACAAGCTAAGAAAAATCACTGCGTTTTTAATTCTTAAGCCACCCGCTTTAATTTACGCTTGATCGCAATTTATTTTCTTTATAGCGTATTGAAATTCTAACACTTTTAAATTCCAAAGTGTTAAGGTTTGTACCGCCTTTACATTTTCATTTTCAGAACTGACCACTAGTTTATCTTTAAACGATTTAATGAATTTTGTCCATAAATTTCCCTTGGCGTCTTTCAATAGAAAATAAAAACCAGAATCTCCAATGGTTTGTCCTGAGGAATTTAAAATAAGTTCACCGTTTTTACCAACCTTGGGTTCTAAGATTACCGTGGCACTTCCGTTAGGCAAAGGGAAAATAGCTTTTATACACGGCTGTCCGTTGGGAATTGTACAAACTTCATAAATGCCAGAATACACCACTTGATTGGAAGCCTTAAATGTTCTTAACCAAATGGTTCGTTTTACGGTCTTGCTGTTTTTGTCTAACAAATGAATGATCTCACTACTTAAAACGCCTGAAGCTTTGGTGTTATTCATCGGAATGTTTAACTGCTCAATTCTATTACTGAATAAAAATTTTAAAGCATATCCAAATACTTTAAAGAGCGGATTCCATTTTACTTTTAAATCAAATTTATAATTACTGGTATTTTCGTAAAAGTCAATAACATCTTTAGATAAGTGGTTTAACGCTGACTCCGTTAAATGGAGTTGATCAATGGAATTCAGTAAACCTTTATCAATTTGTTTCTTATCTATAATTAAGCCCTCGTGCTGTGCTAACTGCTTAATAAACTTTAGACCTATTCCGTTGGTGTCTCCAAAAGGTCCCAATAACCAAAGCTTATCTTTTGGTTGGATTCTCTTTCCGAATAGAATGACCCACTGTTGCGTAATCCAATCTTGAAGGTTTTGTTTGAAAGCAGGAATTTCCATTGGTTAATTTATTTGCTTTTAAGATTTGGGATGTAATTTTCTTTTCCGTTCCAAAATCCAAATTCAGAAATAGGCTTAAAACGCAAAGTTGTAAATTCAAAATGAAAATCTTTGCGTGCTCGTTCTTTCATGGCGTTTGCATGTCTTTTCGCTTTTGGCATCGCACTGTGTCCATGAACCATATTGGTCATTTCTTTTTCAGTCTTCCATATTGAAAACGTCGATACGGTATTTGGCCAACGAATTGAAGCGAGCGACAATAATGTTCCGGAATGGTCTCTCACTAATTTTTCTACAGGTCTTCCCCAGCGCAAAAATCTTGGAATCGCTAAAGGTTTCATTCTCGCTATAGTAACCGCAACCACTGGAGACGATTCATTGTCTAATTCTGCCTTTTGCACCGGAATTTTATAGCCGCTTATTTTTCCCCATTCGCGCATAAAGACTAAACACACATGCCAACCTTTAGCTAGGGTTTGACCAAATTTTTCGGTTTCTAGATAAGTTTCAAAAGCAGCCTCGTTTTCCCATTGCGCAAAAATAGCAACTTGCTGTATAAGAAATCGTGACCTTGAGATTATTGAAGAACCTAAAGTCATCGCTGTCATATATTCTGAATGAATAAGGCCTTTGGTCTTTTTGTGTATTGGAGAAGCAAATAAGCCTTTTAGCGCCAAGTGATATGGTAGCCTAACAAGATGATAGGTGAATATGGACATTAAAAATTGTTGATTTTAATTTTCATTCAAAATAAGAGATTTAAGATAAAATAGCTCCGCTTTTCACCTTATAAATTTTAATCTTATCTGAACAAGAAACGGCTATTCAGATTAAATAGATTAAAATGTATTTCAATTTTTATTTAGTTTCTAAAGCCATAACGCGCTCTGGTTATGCCTCTTTGACATTATAGCACTTTTTTTGTTGTTACAAGTTTAAATAGATTTCTCATACGCTTCGCTGATCCAGCTTTTTAATTCCTCATTCACCTCTTCCGGATTTGATAAGCGTACTCTATGCGTAAACATAGCACCAAAAGGTCCAGAATTTTCAAGTCGTTCTGTGGGGGGCTTATCTTTTAATTTAAACCCTAAATCAATTCTTGTTTTAGTGGCTGGCTTAATTAAAATAAATTGTCGTTATCTTATAATACTTACACTGCCTTTTTTAGGCGTAATGCTAATGTCTTCACCTAAAGACTTTACAAAACTTATGAGTGAGTTATAAATAGGAATCAGATTTTCTTTTCCCTTGTACTGATTTTCAACAAGGTCTTCTGATGTATGCTGTTCGTCTTTAGAAAGTGTTACAATGGTATTTGCAAATCCGTGTGTCACCTGATACTCCGTTTTTAGATAATTAACCGCTTCTGAATGTTTAGCGAAAGCCTTTTCTTTTAGGAGGATTTTCCATTCCGCTAAGGATTTACCTGTTTTTTCAGGCATATTATCAATCATTGTTTTTAGTGCTTTATTCATAAGACGGTTGGTTTACGGTTTTTAAATTTTTGATTGCAACATTCATTAAACCCTTAGCGATGTTGCTAATAAACTAATTTAGCATAAAGGAATCAAATGCATCAACGTTTTACAGGAATATAAGTTTAAATCAGAACCAAAAGGATCATTACATCCCGGAATTGCTACAACTTACTCTAAACCAAATTTCTCCCACAGCTTAGGAAATTTGTTTTTTAAATCATCACCATCCTCGCTCCACTCTTCTCCTGTTATTTCAAAATTTTCACGAATCCCTGCCGGAAGATCTTTTCTGGTTTTTTGCTCATAAGCTTCAGACGGGACATAACTTAAACCTTCCCAATCGCCATCATTAGTGTCCTTTAGTTCCGCTAAATTTTCAACATTTTGAATGGCACCTTCAAAAACCGCTTTTCCTTGTCCAATTAACCAACCTCTAAAATCGGAAAAACAATCATCTGAGCAACCTCCATTTATGATGTAAGCTGCAGCCCAAAAATTCCAATCATAAATCTCCCCTCTTAATGTTCTGAATTTATTGTCGAATTCAAGAATATCGGTTGCACTTCGTTTTAGTAATTCTTTTTTCAGTTCTAATTGTTGTTGCTCATAATCCCCAGAACTATTCGCCTTTGATATTGATATCATTTCCCAAAACATTTCAGAATCCATCAATTGTTCAGAATTTTGCGAAAGCCCTTCTGTTTGAAAATTTGGATCTTTTTTAACAAATAATTTATCAAATATTCCCATGTTTAATTTTATATGATTATCTGTTGAAGGAATTAAAAAGCCATACTTTGAACTCTACATTTTTCTGCATTCTTATCATATCCTATTATTTTAACCTTCCAATAGAGGTAACCCGCGTTTTAAAACTAATTAACCCCTTGGTGAAATCCCCACTTCTTTTTATCATTACGTAATCGGAATTATTTTTAGGATCATTATCTATGACTTTTTCCCAAAACAAGAGTTTTTCAAAACAATACTGCGAAATCGGATTGTGCAATTCTTTATCTTCATCACTTAAAATTGCTCTTAATTCTTTTGGCAGATTAACAAAATGATTTTTAAAAAAATCATACTGCTATACGTAAGGTTGTTTCTTTTGCCTCTTTACAATAGGATTCAAAGTTTTTCTCTAAGGATTTATTATACGCTTTCAGTAGAGTGCTATCTGAAATATCTAAATCATGCTCTTTAAAAACTAAATTTGTAGCCTCTAATATTTTATGCTTGTATTCTCCATAATAGTCGTCGATTACCTGATCTGAATTTAGTACGGTTAGAAATTCTTTTGCTTTTTCAGAATTTCTTTGAGCACTTAAAAAGCTCGTAAGAAAATAGAATTAATAGTATTGGTATTCTCATCTTTTTTTATAATTACATACAAGGATTGTGATAGGATTAGCCCTTGTAGATTAGGCGTAAATTGAAAATAAAAACCAAGTAAGAAACCCAAAAAAAACAACTTACGTGACGCTCTACAGCTCCATTTACTTTGCCTTATTCAATTCCTTCAAATTTAATAAACTCGTATAAAGTATTTCTTCATTAGCTTTATAAAGCCTCAGCATTAAACGTTTAGCACTTGTTGTTTCTTCGTTATCTTCTATAATATAAAGATACGGCCCGTTTTCAAATCTATAATCAAATCCGGAACCGTATTTATGTTGTTCATACTTCTCACCGTTATACAAAACTAAATCAGGCTTATCCTTAGTGCTGTTCGGTTTATTCCAAGACATATACCTTAGCGTGCCGTCTTTTAATTGATCCACTTTAATGATAAACTTTTTATTTTCAGAATGAATGATGGTTGCTTTTCGCTCATTACGATAAGTTACACGTTTATCTTGAATCTTAAATCTGTAATAGTCATTGTCCGTGTTAGCGAGGAAACTGGTGTCCGAATCCCAATAGACATCACCCAAAGCGCTAAAATCAACTTTATATTTATCTTGCATATCGTAATCGGTTACAAGAATAAGCTCTGCTTTTTTATCTTTTATATAATGTAATGACATGCCATCGAAATCAATACCGTCATGCGCATAACTATAAATGAATTTTAGATTTGGAGAAAAAATAAGCGTATCGCCCGAGATGTAAGACCTTGCTCCATCACCTAAATTAATCAATAAATTTGAAGTGGTTGATTCAAACCAATCTTCAGTAACAACAACGCTATTTAATTTTTTAATGAATCCGAGATAAGATAGACCATGGAGTTGCTCATCATCCGATAAGCAGTTTTGTACAGTCTTAACACCAGTTGAAACGGTATAACAGTCTTCAGTAAAATTTATTTGAGAAGGCTTTATCGTTTTATCTAATACTTGAGTGGTTTTAATTTGTTTTGCCGCCTCATAAGTCTCTTTTCGCACCTTAGTTAGAACAATATCGTAATCTTCAGCCCCTTTAATCACGACATGAAACTTACTTTTATTAAGCTTTACGCTGTCCGTAGCCTGTTTAACATAATGTGAATTTTTAAATTTTAGATCAAGACTATCATTGGTCGTCTGAAGCTTAGGAGATGTACTTATAGCGACACTAAGACATAAAACATTCAGAATAAGGGTTGTAAAATTCATCTCACAGTTATTTATTTAAATGACAAGCAACAGCTTTGTTTAAGACGTAATACGGGTTTGCACAGTAGGATTTTCCGAGAAAAACCAAACGCTACAAACCCGCAACATGCTTTAATTTGCAATTATTTTTACAAGATATTACAAATCAGTATTATTTAATTAATTTACTTATCGTTTTTAAATCTGATGCTTCAATAAGATCACTAGAATTATCCACTGTGGAGTATATTATTTCTCCTGACAGACTATTAATAATAGAAACCACTTTCTCTCCATTATAAGTGGTGTGCATCAAATAGTAAAAATCTTCTTTGTTTAAAATTTTTGAATTTAATTCCTCATTAGAAAGAATTTGAAATTTGTGCTTGTAATCCTCAAATAATTCTTCAGGTTTTAAAATTCCAGTTACTTTTAATTTTATGGTGCTATATTTTTTTAACAACCAATGTGGCGCATAAAGTGTTTTCGATTTAAGCACTTTTAACTTGTCTTTATCTTTAATATCATCTCTTATTTTTAAACTTTGACGCGCTTTTAATTTGTTATTCAAAATTTGAAAATAATTTTTAATATAACCGAGATTAAAATTGTACGATTCTGGAGCTCTAAGCAACCTATAGCTATTACCATCATCTGTAGTTTCCATCTTAACGTCTTCTAGCGAAGTTCCAAATGGGGTTGACTTCCTTACATACCCTACTTTAAAGTCGCCGGTATCCTCTACCTTGTTGGCTAAAAACCTATAATAGTTGTTTGGCGTAAATATGATTTCTGCAATCTGCCCTATATCTTTTTTAATTTTCCCATTAGTTTTTTTGGTGACTTCTTTGAAATAAAACATTTGAAATTTATACAGATCAACAACACCAACCATTCGTTTATCGTTTAAACCCATGGTTTCTTTTGTTTTGATATAATTCTTGTCCTGAAATTTGATGATAGAATTGTCTGTAGCAATGAAATCTCCGTTTTCATAATCTTTTTCAGAGATAAATTTAATGGTGTTGAAGGTCCAAATCTCTTCGATGGTCTTTTTGGTCTCGTCAAAATCTAGAGTTTCTGGCACCACAAAGTAAGTTGTAGTTTTCCCTATAATATCGTACAACTTATCCTTATGCTCTACAACATATAAATTTCCCAGACCTCTTTTTCGTCCAATATTGACTTGTGAGTAAACGCTGAAGATTGATAATAGGCAAGTGACGAGTAAAATTGTCTTTTTCATAGATGGGTTTTAATGATCTACAACGCTTGGTTTATGATACGTTGTGTTGCTTAAGGGAGTAATTTAGGGAAAAGAATTGTAAATGAAGAAATTCCCAAGGAATATTCCCTTTCTTAAAGCACAGGATTAGACATTTTTAAAGCGTTTTCTTCACCATTTTTCGGTATTTAAATCCAAAAACGTCTTGAATTTTATGGTTCATGATATGATCAGAAGGAATCACCTTTAATTCTACGTTGCCATTTTTAGATTTTAGCCACTTAATAAATTCAATATAAGAATCAGAGTGCGCAACGGTTAAAAACCTTAAAGATTTTATTTTGTTTCCCATTCTGAATTTTATTCTATTTCTATCCGGCTCTCTATAGACGGATACAAAGTGAATTTCTAGTAAATCTGCATAAGGAATTTGGAGGCTTGTCTTTAAATATGGATATTCAATTAAAATTTCGGTTTCAAGAAACTTAATCTCAAAAGTCTTTCTTCTTTGATAAACTAGCATTAAAGCCATTAATGCGATTGCGACAACAATACTATAAACTTTTGCCCATAGCATTTTTAATGAATTAGCGATTGTAATTCCTATCCCTAAAACCATTAGAGCCGCTATTGCCGCTGTATAATTTGAGTATTTTGATGATGAACTGTATTTTACCATTTTCCTTTATCAACCACCTACCTTTAACCTATAATGAATAGTATACTTGTCACTCCATTTAAAAAATGAATGATATGAAAACAAATTTCGGTAGAATTTTCATAGTCATAAAACAACAACTATTTAGTACCCACCTTACCCTCACCTGTTTTAGTCCCAAATACCATTAGCATCGGTTAAAATTATTGCTGCTTTGTCTGTAATTAAAATTGTGTGTTCGTGTTGCGTACAAAAACCACCTCTATTACCCACTAGAGTCCAACCATCACTGCGTTCCACAGCCACCGTAGATTTTGTTGTGATAAAAGTTTCTATCGCTACGGTTGTATTTTTTTTAAAGCGTTCTCGGTTGGTCCTAACGCTATAGTTTAAGATATTTTCAGGTGCTTCATGCAAACTTCTTCCCACACCATGACCAGCTAAGTTTTTAATGACTTTAAAACCTGATTTTCTAGCTTCTGTTTCTATGAGCTGTCCAATATCAGCTATTTTAACCCCGCCTTTAATACGTTCAATAGCCCTTTTCAAGATATGTTTAGAAGCCTCTACAAGCGGTTGATGATTATTAATGTCTTTTCCAAGAACGAAAGAACCACCGTTATCAGACCAAAACCCATTTAATTCAGCCGATACATCAATATTAATTAGATCCCCTTCTTTAAGAATTTTGTTATTGCTTGGAATACCGTGAGCAATTTCCTCATTAACACTAATACACGTAAAACCAGGGAAGTCGTAAGTTTCATAGGGTGCCGATTTAGCGCCATAACGTTTTAGAATCTCAGCACCATAGTTGTCTAGTTCTTTTGTGGACATTCCTACTGCTGCATGATCTCGCATTAGTTTTAGCGTGGTTCCTACAACTTCGCTAATCTTTTTCATTCCGCTTAATTCTGATGGTTTTGTTATTGACATTTCATTTTTTTAATGGACTACAAGTATTGCGGTGCCGTTAATTAAGACGTTAAGCTCCTAATTTAGCAAAAAAGCGGTCGAATGTGAGGGAATTCCGAATAAATTTTCTATTTAACCGCTATAAAACAGTTAAATACTGTAGTATATAAAGATATCTGTTTACTTCGGAAGGGCTTCTTGCAATAACTCCATATTAATAAAAGCTCCCGCTTTGGTGCCAGCAGATGTCGCTGAAGCCACCGTTCTGAATGGTGTTGTATTATCACCAGCGCAAAACAGGCCATTTATATTTGTTTTTTGAAAAAAATCGACTTGGATATGGCCCGTATCGGTTATGTCACAACCTAATTCTATGGGCAGTTTACAATGTTGCTCAAAAGGAACTCTTGAAAACACAGCCTCAATACCTTTCTTAGAGTCATCCTTAAAAGTTATGCTGTGTATTTTCCCGTGAGTGTGATGAAGTGCTGCTATTTTTTCTTCTACAACCTTGATATGGAGTTTTTCAATGCTATTCAATTGTTCTGGAGTCAATTCTGAAGGGCCATTAGTAAATAAGGTTAAATCGCCAGCCCAATGCTGAATAAGCATACACAGATCAAAAGCAGTCTCGCCTTTAGCAATTATTCCTAAATTTTTATGAGCAACTTCATAACCATGGCAATACGGACAATGTAAAACACTAATCCCCCAACATTCTGAAAATCCTTTTAAATTGGGCATTATATCTTTAATCCCTGTCGCAAAGAGTAACTTTTTCGCCTTTATAGACTTTAAAGCATGTGTTGAAACCTCAAAACCAGAATCCATTTTACGAACTGAAACCACCAAATCGTTCAGAAAGTTAACACTTGGGTAGTTTAAAACCTGTGCCTTTGCTATTTCTGCAATCTCTTTTGGGGTTGCCCCATCTTGCGTTAGAAAGTTATGTGAATGTGGAGTTTGTTTATTACATGGATTCCCACTATCAATAATAAGCACCGTCCTTAATGACCGCCCTAAGGTCATTGCGGCCGATAAGCCTGCATAACTACCTCCAATGATTACGACGTCGAATTGTTGATTTTCCTCCATATCTTTTAATGATTTAAAAGCCCTTAATGCGCTTGGAAAAGCCATAGCCGAAATCTCCAACGATGTGCTTTTTATAAAATTACGCCTAGTTTAACTGTTCTTTTTCATACCAAACAAAGTTAGGCTTTTTATTTTTATTGCAATTAAGTTGCAATAAAGATAATTAAATCTAAATTTCGCTTTAACAAGACCCTCTAAACGTTTAAAACTAATAGGACCAAATCTATACGTTTCAAGTAGCCGAAAGAAGACATCACCAGCTTTTAAAAGTGCGCTATTAAGTTTTCTCTAGAGTAGATTTAGAGAAAACCATGTCTATAAAATGATTAAGCAAAAGCGAGAAGCATACCTAACCGTCAACAGTTTTAGCTTTAAGATGGGCGCAGATCTTTGATGTTGAAATTAGCGCCATCTTTACTTTAGAAGATTCTGATTGGGTTTAACGTCTTTGGTCAAACCATAAATCAACATAAAAAAAAACGTGTTTTGAATTTCGCTTTTAGGACTAGGATTGTTTTAAAAATAACATTTCCTAAGGCAAAATCAAAACACGATGCTTATCTCTTTTCAGTATTAAAATAAGGTCGGCTGGTCTTTATCATCCTCATCCGAATGTGCATCAGCTCCTTCCTCTTGAGAAGCTTTAGACACTTCACCGTCCCCCTCGTGGGCTTCCGTTTCAGCTTCCGCTTCTGAGGCCTCATGAGGTAAAGGGTCTAACAAACTAATTTGATTTATTTTATCTCTACTTAGCTGATTTCCTAAGGCTGTAATCCCTTTTACCGCAATAAATTCTTCAAGATCAACTTCCATATTAGGCTTACGCTCTTTTCCGCGTTCTTTGGTGAATTCTACATCTACCACCGGACGCCAATCTGTAGAAATAATCTCTAATTGAGAGTTGGGATGGTCTGAAATAAAAGACTCTTCTCGGCCTTCGTGCTCCACCACAAAACGCTTAACGTAATAGCGCTCTTTTTCGCCTTCAAAATAAATGGCAGAAATTGGTTTTTCAGGGATCCACTTCTCCATCACAATCATATCATTATCAAAATGCGCCGTTAATTCTGGAACAATCGTTTTTACTACCCCCGACTGATTGATAATTAACAAACGATCTTCACCTCTAAATTCTCCAATTAAATCGCCACGTCCATCAACATTAAGACGTCTTACCGTATCATCAAACCAAATTTTACGTGGTTTTAGTGTAGAAACGCCTTTCTCTTTAAGTTCTACGCGCTTAATAGCGTATTTAGTAACCGTGTTTCCTTTAGACGCACGCCCTTTTATAAGCACATCTGCAAAATCTAAATCCCACTTCAACTTTTTAATACTTCCCACCTGGCGCAACATAATAGTCACCACTTCGGCTTCACCATTAGGATTGGCTGAGAAATACCATAAGGCCGATCCTTTAGAGCCGTTCGTTAAATCGTACTCACGATCTCTCGTCATACTAGTAACAGCAAAACGTTTTACATACGATGGGCCTGTTTTTCCATCACGATAAATCATATTATAAATGGTGCGCTTGTCTTTTTTCTTAAAGACCGCGACATGAATGATATTTTTACCAATAAAGGTCTTTGAATCCACCTTGGTGACCATCATCGTACCCTGTTGGGTGAAGACAATGATATCATCAATATCACTACAATCGCAAACATACTCGTCGCGTTTTAGTGCGGTTCCTACAAAGCCTTCTGCTCTATTGACATAGAGTTTTGTGTTTCTGATAACCACTTTAGTCGCATCAACATCATCAAAAATTCTGATTTCTGTTTTACGCTCTTTGCCTTCGCCGTATTCCTTTTTTAAACGTTCAAAATAGGCTATAGCATAATCGGTTAAATGGGCTAAATGATGTTTTACTTCAGCGATTTGCGCTTCTAAAGCATCAATTTTTTGTTGGGCTTTATCAATATCGAACTTAGAAATACGCTTAATTCGTATTTCTGTTAAACGGGTAATATCTTCAACCGTAATAGCACGCTTTAGGTGCTTTATATGAGGTTGTAATCCTCTATCAATAGCTTCAATAACGCCATTCCAAGTTTCTTCCTCTTCAATATCACGGTAAATACGCTTATCGATAAAAATACGTTCTAAAGACGCAAAATGCCATTGCTCTTGAAACTCACCAAGCTTTATTTCTAACTCACTTTTTAAAAGCTGAACCGTATTATCCGTAGATCTACGTAGCATTTCTGTCACCCCAACAAAGTAAGGCTTGTTGTCTTCAATTACACAACCTAAAGGCGAAATAGACGTTTCGCAACTTGTAAAGGCATAAAGCGCATCGATAGTTTTGTCTGGAGACAAACCAGCAGGAAGGTGAATTAAAATCTCAACCTTTGCAGCGGTATTATCTTCAATTTTCTTAATTTTTATTTTCCCTTTATCATTAGCTTTAAGAATAGAGTCTATCAACGATGATGTGGTGGTTCCGTAAGGAATTTCGGTAATTACTAAGGTATTTTTATCACGTTGCGAGATTAAAGCACGGACTCTCACCTTACCGCCACGCATTCCATCATTATAATTTGAGAAATCTGCAATTCCGGCCGTTGGAAAATCTGGAAGAATTGTAAAACGTTTTCCTTTTAAATGCTTTACAGAAGCGTCTATAAGCTCTATAAAGTTATGCGGCAAAATTTTGGTAGACAAACCTACAGCAATCCCTTCTCCACCTTGCGCTAACAATAATGGGAACATAACTGGCAAATTGATAGGCTCTTTACGACGACCATCATAAGAGGCTTGCCATTCTGTGATTTTTGGATTGTACACCACATCTAAAGCAAACTTAGAAAGGCGGGCTTCAATATAACGAGACGCTGCAGCACGATCTCCGGTCAGGATATTTCCCCAGTTTCCTTGAGTGTCAATTAATAAATCTTTTTGACCGATTTGCACCATGGCATCTGCAATACTGGCATCACCATGGGGGTGATATTGCATGGTATGACCAACGATATTAGCGACTTTATTGTAACGCCCATCATCTAAGTCTTTCATAGAATGCATAATACGGCGTTGCACAGGTTTAAACCCATCTTCAATTGCCGGGACCGCTCGTTCTAAAATTACGTAGGAAGCATAGTCTAAAAACCACTCTTTATACATTCCGGTAACCTTGGTAATGGTTTCTTGACTACCGTTATCCTCATTTATAAATTCGTCATGTTCTTCTACCATCTCACTAGTCTAATTTATGCATTTTATTTTCCTTAATAATCTTTTTTAGAGATTGCCTTACATAGCGTACCTTCTTACGTTTAAGAAGCGTGATATTAAAGCGTTCTTTTGAAACCTTACCACTACTACTTGTTACATAGACAATTAAGCTCTTATAAAAATAATAGTTTACAATCCTATAGCCGGTCAGTTGGTTTCTAGCAACCTCAACTTTATTTTCTCTATAATTAAAATAATCGGTTAAAATTAAGCCGCTATTGGTAATAATCACATTGGCACCATCGCTATCATATTCAAAAAAGCGGGCGACAAAATGAACGATAACTACAGCAAGCAATAAGCCTAACAAGACATAAAGCGAACTGCCTTCTACCAGACGAAACGACCTAAATACAGTGGCCAAAAGCACGGCCAAAACAACAATAATAAAGTAGATAGAAATTATGGTATTTTTTATTTCCCTATTATCTGTTCTCATAACGTATCTTCAACAACATCCAATTCAACTTTCAGATTATCTATAATAAATTCTTGACGGGTTGGTGTATTTTTCCCCATGTAGAACGCCAATAAATCTTCAATAGGCATTTCTTTATCTAACATCACAGGGTCTAGACGAATATCTTCACCAATAAAGTGTACAAATTCATCTGGAGAGATCTCCCCTAACCCCTTAAATCGGGTAATTTCTGGCTTAGGTTTTAATTTCTCAATAGCGTCACGTCTTTCGTCTTCGGAATAACAGTAAATGGTTTCTTTTTTATTTCGAACTCTAAAAAGCGGGGTTTGTAAAATATACAAATGCCCTTCTTTGATGACCTCCGGAAAAAACTGAAGAAAAAATGTGATCAGCAGTAAACGAATGTGCATCCCATCGACATCGGCATCGGTAGCAATCACCACATTGTTATATCTTAAATCTTCTAAGGACTCTTCTATGTTTAGGGCGGCTTGAAGCAGGTTGAACTCTTCGTTCTCGTAAACGATCTTTTTACTTAAACCATAGCAGTTTAACGGTTTCCCCTTTAGACTGAATACCGCTTGGGTATTTACATCACGTGATTTGGTAATACTACCTGATGCTGAATCTCCCTCGGTAATAAACAGAGTGGTTTCTAGATTACGATCGTTTTTAGTATCCCCAAAGTGTACACGGCAATCGCGTAATTTTTTATTATGAAGACTGGCTTTCTTCGCTCTGTCTTTGGCTAATTTTCTAATGCCTGATAATTCTTTACGCTCGCGTTCTGCTTGAAGAATTTTACGTTGCAGTTTTTCGGCTGTATCAGGATTCTTATGTAGGTAATTATCAAAATAGCGTTTAACAAAATCATTAATATAGGTACGTACGGTTGGCAATTCGCCCCCCATATCTGTAGATCCTAATTTTGTTTTGGTCTGACTCTCAAAGACCGGTTCCATAACCTTAATGGCAATAGCGGTCACCACCGATTTTCTAATATCTGAAGCCTCGTAGTTTTTACCGTAAAACTCACGTACGGTTTTAACGATGGCTTCTCTAAAGGCTGCTAAATGCGTTCCTCCTTGTGTGGTATTCTGCCCATTAACAAAAGAATGGTACTCCTCGCTGTATTGGGTTTTACTATGCGTCATGGCTATTTCAATATCATCCCCTTTTAGGTGAATGATAGGATACAGCATATCGTCTGCTTTAATATTTTCAGCAAGTAAATCTTTTAATCCGTTTTCACTGTAGAATTTTTCACCGTTAAAGACTATGGTTAACCCTGGATTGAGGTACACATAGTTTTTAAGCATCTTAACCACATACTCATTACGGTATTTGTAATTTTTGAAAATAA
This sequence comes from Winogradskyella arenosi, assembly GCF_003337305.1. GTDB lineage: Bacteria > Bacteroidota > Bacteroidia > Flavobacteriales > Flavobacteriaceae > Winogradskyella > Winogradskyella arenosi. The sequence continues at coordinate 229,265 of NZ_QPJO01000004.1, forward strand.
GATCATCAGGAATAAAAGAGACTTTAGTTCCTTTTCTGCGCGAGGTGTCTTCTAACAATTCTTGATTGATAAGATTCCCTTGCTCAAATTCGGCAGAAGCCGATTTACTATCTCGGGTAGACTCTACTCTAAAGTAAGAGGACAGGGCATTAACGGCTTTTGTACCTACACCATTTAGTCCAACCGATTTTTTAAAGGCTTTAGAATCGTATTTTCCACCTGTATTCATCTTAGACACCACGTCTACCACTTTCCCTAAAGGAATCCCACGACCGTAATCGCGTACAATAACGCGCTCGCCATGAATAGAGATTTCAATGGTTTTACCAGCGCCCATAACATACTCGTCAATAGAGTTGTCTAAAACTTCTTTAAGAAGAATATAAATTCCGTCATCGGGAGATGAGCCATCACCCAACTTTCCGATATACATACCAGGTCGCATTCGGATGTGTTCTTTCCAATCGAGTGAGCGTATGTTATCTTCAGTATAATTCGTCTGTTCTGACATAAAGTGAGGTAAGTATTAAGATGAAAGGCTAATATAAGATTATACCTTAAAAAATGAAATAATCAAATGCTAAAATAATTAACAAAAAAGCCAATGTTGTTGAGAACACTGGCTTTTTATTAATATCGTAAAAATTACTATGATTTACGACGATTATACATTAAATAAGAAATGCATCACATCACCATCCTTAACAATATAATTTTTTCCTTCTACACGCATTTTGCCAGCTTCCTTTACTTTGGCTTCACTACCATAAGTTACGTAATCTTCGTAAGCGATAACCTCAGCTCTAATAAATCCTTTTTCAAAATCCGTATGAATAACGCCAGCAGCTTGTGGGCCTGTAGCACCAACATTTACCGTCCATGCGCGTACTTCTTTAACACCAGCCGTAAAATAGGTTTGCTGATTAAGTAACTTGTAGGCTGAACGAATTAATTTTGCCGAACCTGGCTCATCAAGACCAATATCTGCCAAAAACATTTGACGCTCTTCGTAGTCATCTAATTCATTAATATCAGCTTCTGTACCAACAGCCAAGACTAAAACCTCTGCATTTTCGTCCTTAACCGCCTCACGCACTTGCTCTACATAAGCGTTACCTGTATTTGCAGCACTTTCATCAACATTACAAACATACATTACAGGCTTATCGGTAATAAACTGTGATGGTTTTACAAATTCTTCGTAATCTTCTTCTGTAAATTCTAAAGCTCTCACAGAAACACCTGCTTCTAAATTTTCTTTAATCTTAAGCAGTATAGCTTCCTCTTTTTGGGCTTCTTTATTCCCAGTTTTGGCAGCACGCTTTACTTTATCTAATTTCTTTTCTACAGTATCTAAATCTTTCAACTGTAATTCCATATCAATGGTTTCCTTATCTCTAATAGGATCTACAGAACCATCAACATGCACAATATTATCATCATTAAAACAACGTAATACATGTAAAATAGCATCAGTTTCTCGGATGTTCGCTAAGAACTGATTTCCTAAACCTTCACCTTTAGACGCCCCTTTTACCAGACCTGCGATATCTACAATCTCTACAGTTGCTGGTAAAACACGCTCTGGTTTTACTAATTCTTCTAATTTCTCTAACCTTGGGTCTGGTACATTCACCACTCCAATATTAGGTTCAATCGTACAAAACGGAAAGTTGGCACTCTGCGCTTTAGCATTAGATAAACAGTTAAATAAGGTTGATTTTCCTACGTTTGGTAATCCTACGATTCCTGCTTTCATCGAAAATATATTTTCATTCCCATTGCTGCGGGAACTTTATTAATAAAATTATCACTTCTGTACCTGCGTTTTCTTTCGATTTTAAAAGAATAGCCGACACAGATTTTTGCGAATGCAAATGTAGTTAATTCAGAGAATAGTTTGAATTATATTTTTTGAAATCCTCAACCCCGCTAAAACCCTATTTTTTCACCGGCTTGGCAGCGGAAATAAAACACGATGTAAAGCCTTCATTCCTATCAAAAACGCTTCATCTTCTCCCTGCCATTAAAACACAAAAAAAAATCCCAAGCTCAACGCTCAGAATTTCTTTTAAATTTACAATTAGTGGTTCTAATTATAGCGCTTCTGCATCGCCGTTATTACGATCTAATAGTTTTTGAGACACTTTATAGGTTGCCCCGTAAACCAAGCCCGATTGGCGCTTTTTAAAATGAACCAACGCTTGGGTGTACCATTTAGGATCTGTTGCTTTCTTTTTTGCTTTGTCATGACTTAAGGTATCAAAAACCTCAGCCTCTAAACGCGCTTCAATGGTATAAACACTTAAACCATAATGCTCCGCACGCTCTAAAATTATCCCAAAATCTGATTCTGAGAAATAAGTTATGCCTTCTGTGGCTTTGGCGACCTCAATTGGCTCTAAGCCATTAAAAATATATGCTTCTAAAAATTCGTTTTTATCCATTGTACTGTATTTCACTTCAACCTAAAAAAATCTGTTCTTTATGTCTTATACATAAAAGCAATTCCTGTTTTTAAAGGTTCGGGCAAAGTTAGCTTCTTTATTGTATTGTAAGCCATCTCCACTACTATTTTTTAATTAAAACCAGTTTAGTTTAGCTTTAAATTGACGTAATCCAACAAAACGAACGCCCTATACCGTTTCAATCTGATACCCTGCCTCTTTTATAGCGGACTTAATTTCATCAGCATTAGCCGAGTCTGAGGTTATTGTTAAGATTTTATCAGGGTGGTCTGTATCTACCTCCCATTGTTCCTTAACAAGCTTATCTAAAGATGGGGTTACTGTTGAAATACAATGTCCACAATTAATATTGGTCTTAAATTTTAAAACTTGAGTTTTCATTTTATTTGTTGTTTTTGTTTGTTTTTCTGAAGGTGTTGGTGGCATAGTCGCCGCTTCGTTAAGTGCCTCAGGCTGTTTTAGTTTTTCTGACAAACTATTCCCCAAAGAGCGCCCTTTTAATCGCAAACTGTTACTCACCACACTCACACTACTTAAAGCCATTGCAGCTCCGGCAAGCATAGGATTGAGTAAAAATCCATTAATCGGATACAAAATTCCGGCAGCAATAGGAATCCCTACAAGGTTATAAATAAAAGCCCAAAATAAGTTCTGCCGAATCGTAGCCACGGTATATTTAGACAAAGTGATTGCTTGAGGGATTTTAAGCAAATCGGACGAAATAAGTGTCATCTTCGCCACATCCATTGCGATATCACTACCTTTTCCCATCGCAATACTCACATTAGCCGTTGCCAATGCGGTACTATCATTAATACCATCTCCAACCATAGCCACCACTTTATTTTCTGCTTGAAGCGTTTTTATAAAGTCGGCCTTATCCTGCGGCAACATTTCGGCTTTAAAATGTGTTATCCCTGATTGTTTAGCAATGGCTTTAGCTGTAGACGGATTATCTCCAGTTAACATATACACTTCAATATTCATCTGCTTAAGCGCTGCAATTGCCGCTTTAGAACTGGGCTTAATGGCATCTGAAATCGCTAGAACCATTAAAGCTTTCTCTTCATTCGCAAACCAAATCACCGTTTTAGCGTCTGCGCTCCAAGCCTCAGCCTTGTCCAATAAACGTGGTGCTATAGCAATATTGTGAGTTTTTAGAAGTGCCGCATTCCCCACATAATACGTGGTTTCTTCAAACTTACCCGTAACACCTTTACCGGTTAGACTTTCAAAATCTACAATTTCATTTGCTTTGTGCTCCTTAAAATGATGCCCCACAGCGTCTGCTAGTGGGTGCTCTGATTGCTGTTCTAAACCAAGTAAAATTCCAATAAAAGCCTCATGATCTTCTAAACCTAATACTTCCGTGACTTTCGGTTGTCCTTCTGTTATGGTTCCCGTTTTATCTAAAACCATAGCGTTGACTTTTTTGGCCAACTCTAAACTTTCGGCATCTTTAATAAGAATTCCCTGTTCGGCGCCTTTGCCCATACCAACTAAAATTGCTGTTGGCGTCGCTAAGCCAAGCGCACAAGGACAAGCGATAACCAATACTGTTATTGCAGCCAAAAGCCCTTGAACTCCGCCATTATCACCTCCAAAAACCAACCATACTATAAAGGTGAGTATCGCAATAGCGATTACTGTAGGCACAAAAATGGCCGCAATTTTATCGACTAATTTTTGCACCGGCGCTTTACTCCCTTGCGCTTCTTGTACGGTCGCAATAATTTGAGATAATAAGGTATGTTTCCCTACTTTGCTGGCTTTAAACTTAAAACTCCCCTTTTGGTTTATGGTACCCGCATAAACCATCTGCTCTTTTTCCTTTAAAACCGGAATAGGCTCACCGCTTAACATACTTTCATCCACATAAGACGTCCCTGAAACCAATACACCGTCTACGGCAATTTTTTCGCCAGGTTTTACTAAAATAAGATCGTTGACCTGAAGTTGTTCTATAGCCGTTTTTCGTTCTTCGCCTTCCGCAGTTATTAATGTGACCATTTTAGGCTGTAATCCCATTAACTTTTTAATAGCCGAAGAGGCATTTCCTTTAGCCTTCTCCTCCATTAGTTTCCCTATTAATATAAAAGCGATAATAACGGCGGCCGCTTCAAAATACACATGTGCTTCTAAGCCACGAGTTTTCCAAAATTGAGGATAGACCATATTAAAAACACTGAAACTATAAGCAATTCCGGTACTTAAGGCCACAAGCGTATCCATATTAGCCGTGCCATGTTTGGCTTGTTTCCATGCTCTCTTGTAAAACCCACGTCCAAACCACAATACCACAGGCGTGGTTAGTATAAACATGACTACATTAGCGTAAGGCATATTCATAAAAAACATTCCAATCACTGCGACAGGGAATGCCAATACAACCGCCCAAATGGTTTTTTGCTTTAAGTTTTGGTAGTTTTTCTTATTGATTTCCTCTACATCTTGGTCTTGATGCTCCTCTTCTATGAGTAAATCGTAGCCTATAGATTGTACGGCTTTTTGTATGGCTTTTGCATTGGTTACTTCAGCATTATAGCTTACCGCAAGCGATTCCGACGCATAATTAACCGAAGCCTCTACCACGCCATCTACAGCGGCAGCACTTGTTTCTGCACTTACCGCACAAGAAGCACAAGTCATCCCTAAAACAGGAAAGCGAGCTTTTATAAGTTGAGGGTTAGACATCTCTTATTTGTATTTAGGATTAAAACACAAAATTCGGAAATCTCTATAACCGAGACCTTATAGTATTATGGAAAAGATTTATGAGATTTAAAGTTTATCTAAGGGCTTACGTTCGTAAATCCCATTTTTCTTAAACTGACTCGGGGTGAGTCCGGTGACTTTTTTAAACTGACTGCTTAAATAAGCCACGCTAGAATAACGCAGTTGAAAAGCAATTTCGCTTAAACTTAACTCATCGTAAATTAAGAGTTCTTTGACCTTTTCAATTTTTTGAGCGATAAGGTATTTTTCAATGGTGATCCCTTCTACTTGAGAAAACAAATTGGAAAGTGCGCTGTAATCTTGATGCAACTGATTCTGTAAATATTCAGACAGCTTAACGTTAAGTTGGTTATTTTGATAATGAACGAGGTGTACAATGGCATTCTTTATCTTTTCTACCACCTGAAGCTCTTTCGTTGCGATTAACTCAAAACCGAGTTCTTCTAAGTCCTTAGCCAGTTGAACTTTTTGAGGGTTGGGCAACACTTTAGACAACACTACTTCCCCTAAGTTTATAGACGTAATGTCTAGGTCGTAAGCTTCTAAAGCGCTTTTCACGGCAACAATACAGCGGTTACAAACCATATTTTTAATGTGAAGCGTTGACATATATTGAGTTCTAGAAGCTTTTTTAGTTGATACGTTTAGGTGTAATTAGCGCGAATTAATATTGAATTAAAGCCTGTGCAATTTTAGATAAGTCAGAACCTGTAATTTCAGTATCTGGTGCTAAAGGAAACTTTTGCTGCCCCGGACGACTCACAAAAGCGGCACGCCAACCTGCCCAAAGTGCTCCTGCCACATCCCAACCATGAGCTGCAACTAACATACAGTCTTCGTTCTTAACCTTCATTTCCTGGGCAGCCCAATGATAGGTCTCAGAAAAAGGTTTAAATTTTCCGACGCTTTCAACGCTGAGTAAGGTATCGAAATACGAGGTTAAGCCTACATTTTCAAACTTATTTTTTAAACTTTCTACAGAAGAATTTGTTAAAGCCACTAAGGTATAATCTTCCTCTTTCAACAAAGCTAAAGCCGCTTTGACCTCGGGATGCGGTGGTAAGTTTTGCATGGATTCGCTAACAATTTTTAGCGCATCAGCTTCAGAAATAAAACTATTCTGATTGGCCACAACCATTTGTAATGCGGCCGCACCAATTTCTCCAAAGGATTTATACTGTCCGCTAGCAGAAGTCACTAAGGCATACTGCAACATGGTTGTAAACCACAAGGCTAAAACTTCTTTCTCCTCTCCTAATACGGTCGCGATTTCTGTTTTCATCGGAGCAAGATCTAGTAATGTTTCGTTTACATCAAAGAATACTACTTTAGGTCGACTAGGTTTGTGCTTTTGCATTGTATAAATTTTTATGGTTTTGGGATGGCTAGAGATCACAAAATGGATCCCCTCCTCTTCACTTGTGGATTATTCTGCTGGAATTATATTTTTAAAGGTCGGATAGCCTTCTGTAATGCTCCCTACTCCTTTTTTGCTGATTTTAAACGTAACATCCTTTTCCGTTGTAAATAACAACACTGATAAGAATGCACTTTTTAAATGTGCTTTAATAATTGGTAAAGCGGCCTCTAAAGTCATTTCCTCCTCAATATCTTCAGTTTCTCGAGGTCTAAAACTATATTTCAGCAGTACTTTAAAATCCGCCTTTCCGTATAATGGTCTCAGAAAAATATTTTTCAGTTCAGGTTTCCCTATAGTTTTTGCCATTGTTAGCTTAGCAAAAGCTTGGGCTTCAATACTCTGCTCTACCGTTTTCCAAAATTCATTAAAATCGTCTTCGTATGTCATGGTCTTTAATTAACTAATGCAGGGTTACGCAGTTATAAAACGAATTCTGTCTTATTTAAATCTGACGCCTTGCCGTTCTCATTCTATCACTACAAATATCTATTATATATGTTAGGCATCCACTATGCAAGCCAGCCTTTTTTAATCCCATATGAAGAAAACCATAACGCAAATACTGCAAGAAGCACCACAAGAATTGGCATAGTGACTGCTTCTGCCGTGCCGTAAACCGCAATAGCATCCGTAAAAAAGACATTATGAATCATTTGCGGAATAATGGCTAATAATGATATGATAAATGCTTTTTTAGACCAAGCCTTCTTTAAAACTAAACCGAGCGCACCTATAAACCCTGTAACAACAGCAATAGCAAAAATTACAGTGGTCCAAAAAGGGTAAGCCCCGTATAAAGCACTTTCTTCGGCGGGCAATGCTGCTAAAGCTTCGTCAGAAATAAAGGTATGGGCAAAAAATGAGAATATACCTAGCGCATTCCATATTAAAAGTACGATTGCAACTATTGCAAACCATAAAGGCCTATTGAGAGTTGTATTGTTCATCTTATTATTTTTTAAAAGGTTAACGGCTTCTGTTTAAATCGCCCTAAAACAAGACCTAAAACTCAAGGTGACAAGCCTTTGAAGGCTGCCATTTTTTCAACCGCTTCGTCTTTAAAAGATCTGTTTTTTGCGACTCTTAAAAATGTCAATTTGACATTTTTACTACAATATAATACGGAAACACTCATTTTCAAGACAAAATATCATAAAAAACAGCTAAAACGACTTCAAATAGCCCTTTTAGAGGTTTGGCATTTTTTTTGTCTACTTAGTTTACGAAGTCTAGCACTATAGATTTCATATTTTGAAATAATGTTTAATTTAAATTTTTGTAATTATGAGCAATTTAATTAGTGTTCCTAAAAACGGAACTTTATCAAACAGCAATTCAAATTCTAACTTCTCCACGTTATCACATTGGTTAGATGATATTTTCAACAGAGATTTCCCTTCTGTATTAACGTCTAATTTTAATACAGGAATGACCTTACCACAGGTGAACATAAAAGAAACGGCAGATGCTTTTATTGTAGATATGGCGGTGCCGGGATTAAAAAAATCGGATTTTCATATCGATTTAGATAACGACCTGTTGTCTATCTCTACGGAAACTAAAGAGGAAAATGAGCATAAAGACGCCAATTACACACGTCGTGAATTTGGATATGCATCCTTTAAACGTAGTTTTAATTTACCTGAAAGTGTTGACGAAGATGCGATTAACGCCCGTTACGAAGATGGTATTTTAAGTATTTTGCTTCCTAAAAAAGAAGAAGCTAAACAAAAGCCCGTAAGAAACATAGAGATATCTTAAGGCTTATAAAAGGATTTGTTATTTAAGAAGGAGGCTTTAATAGGGCCTCCTATTGGTTATGTATTCAATTTTAAAATTTAAAGTTATGCCTAAAAAATTTAAACCCGGAGACTGGGTAAGGATTAAAGGAAAACTTACCGCTCCTAAAATGCAAGTTTTAAAATATACGGTTCATAAAGCGCCACTTCTTGGTGTAAAAGATCAAGATACGTTTTTAGAATGTGTGTGGTATAGCAATGGAAAACGTTATGTAGAGACTTTTCATCAAAATGCATTGATCCACCATAGGGACGCTGGCGGTTTATTTAAAACTTACAATTCGCCTAACACCTTACGTTTAACTTAAATTTCAATATTATGAAAAAACAACTTTTATTTACAGGGCTTTGCTTGCTGTTTTTAAGCTGCAACGGACAAACTGAAACGGATAAAAGTTTAGCACAACAAGCCAGCCCAAAATCACAAGTAAGTCCTCCTGAAGGTTCTTGGCGCGTTAACAAAACCTACGATGAACAGGGTAATCTTATACGTTTTGATAGTGTTTATTCTTGGTCGTCCCACAATGGGGCACAAGATTTACCGCAAGTTGAGCAAGACAGTCTATTGAGCGCTATGCGTTCCCGTTTCTTTTCTCAATTTTCTGGAGGCCATAGGTCGTTATTGCATCAAGGATTTCCTGAAGATTCTTTATTACAATCGCCTTTGTTTTTAGATGATTTTTTTGAACAAGCTATGGGAACAAACATGATGGACTTGGAAAAAATTAAACAGCAACTGTTAGAACGGCATAAAGCATTTTTAGCCCCAGAAAGCTCAACACTTATAAAACCTGAAGACGAGAACCCTTAAGTTTTCGTCTTTATTTTTTTTATGCTCTAGCGTGTAAGCTTTAAACCAAGACCCGATTTTTACACCTTAGTGCGCATAAAATCAAAAGCACCTTTCCTAAGGTGAACCCCGTATTCTAGATAGGCTTTCATGCAGGCTAAAAAATTAGCCCAGCCTCCTGTATTTTGTAGCGCCCACTCTATATTGGCGTCATTTAATGCTTTTCCTTTTTCACTGACTTTTACAAGGGTACTTTGATTAGGTAAGGCTTCTAATGTAATGTTTACTACCGTTTCAGGATCCCAAACAAAGGTGATAAGATGCTCCTTCTCTACGCGGACGTTGGTTATAGGAAACTGGTCTGGAAATTCTGGAAACTTCCAAATTAACGTTTTTCCGGTTTCAAGTCGCCCACTACTTTCAGAAATAAAATACTGGGTCATGATCTCTGGATTGACAATACCTTCAAAAACCGTTGCAATGGGCTTTTGAATTTGTAAAAGGGCTTTAGATTCTAATACCATATCCTTTCGTTTTTGAAACTTGTTTCAGCTGTTATTATAAATGAAAACAGAGCTTGGTTTTTATGCTTTAGGAACACCTTGATTAGCCTTTATTCAATAGCAAACTTTACGGTTACCGTACTTTCTATTTTTATCTTTTCAAATTCAATATCTATAGGCTGATAATTTGAGGTAGCATCTAATGAGGCATATCCTCGAATCTGAATCCCTGAGGTCTTTCCTTGTAGATAATTCATGGAACTAAAATTAACGTCCGAAATATAAAGCGCCTTCCCTAAGTTCTGATTTAAGGGCTTTAATAAAGCCTCCGCTTGTGTTTTAGCCTTAAGAATAGCTTTCTGTTTTAAATTGATTTTAAGCGCTTCTATTTTAGAATATTCCATTTTACGTATGGAAACGTTAGCAATCTCGATGGCCTCTAAAGCAACAATAACTTTTCCTGCCATTTCAGCATCATAAACCTCTAAGGTGTAGGCTTTATTCTTTAAGACTTCTTTACCTCTTAAAAAATAGTTTTTGAAGTTACTCGCCACGTCTGAAAGCGCTAACTGTGTCTTGGTGTCTATCCCTAGCGCCTCGAGTTTGGTATACATCTGGTTTTCTAATTCTTCAACCGAGGTTCTTCCTTTGGTATCTTTTTCGCTAATTAATAGGTCTAAATAAATTTGGTCGGGCACCACCAATGTATCTACAACGGCTGTTGTTTCTAAATAGGCTTGATCGATAAAGTTTTTTTGTTGCCCATAACTCTGTAAAGCGAGCAGGCTTAAAGTGAATAACATTCCTAGTTTTTTCATAATATTTCTTTTTATATGGGTTGTATACATTGATAACAAAGCTATGATTTTTAATGCTTTTTCTCTCCTTAAAATACGTAAACTAGTGGTTTTACTGCGTAAAGTGCCCTGTTTTGAAAAGCAACTTTAGTAGAATAAGCCGTGTCGGTATTTCAGGTTGTGGTTTCAGGATTTTTTATCTCCTCCTTTTTTTAAATTAACACCCCCCATTTATTTATTAAAAAATAGATTTAGCAAAACGATAAATTTTAGATTCTATTCAACTCCTTGTAAAAATCCATTAAAATTTTCTATTTTGTTTTTATTTGCTACATTTAGGGTTTGTATATATCTGATAGACAAAAGCTCAATAAACATCAGTACCAAACCTTAAAAAACATGAAATTAGAGAAAATTTTAGATAAACTCGGCTCAATTGAAAAGAACTCATTTATTAAAATTATTGACAACATAATATCTAAAAACCCCAAGAACACTAAACAAATTGACAAAATTTTGAGCTCATCAGATAAGGGGCTAAAATCTGTTGACAATCAAAATATTTCTAAAATATTTAATTTAACTGCTAGCGAATTCCAAGAACACATTAAATGTGAATTTCAGGAAATAGCATCGCAATTAGACATATTAATTGACATCATAATTCGAGATGGAAATTGTATAATGAAACAAGATTGGTTTTCGAGATTGTATGAAGCTGAAATTAAAAGCTTAAAAAATAAAACTAAAATGCTTAATGCTGATTTTGATAATGATAAATCGGAATTAAGCGCAAACCGAAAAAGAGATTACAAAATTTACAAAGCTTGTTTAAGTACGGCTTATCATAATGATATTGTAAATAATAGAGATACAAAAATCACTTCTGATGAATTGTCAATAATCCTAACCCTCTCAAAACAATTAGGTCTTTCACAAGAAGAAGTTAAACTGATCAATTACTCAATTTTACCAATTAAAAAACTTGATATTCAAGAAGTTATTAAAGGTCTTAAAAATATTGGTATAATTTTCTTCTCAAATAAAGAAAACACAATTTATGTAGCTGACGAAATGGTTAGAATGTTGCGTAAAGTAAGACAGAAAGAAGTTGCTGAAAAATTCTATCGTAGGACTTTAAAAATCTTAAGAGAACCTATTATTAATCAAATCTGTAGAGAGCATAATATCGACAGAAAATTATCTCATTCTCAGAAAATTGAGGAAATAATAAAAGAAGGCATTTCATTTACAAGTTTACTTTTAGAAGATATTTACAAACCAGGAAGTACACTAACAGAAAAGAAAAAGACCTTAAATGAACTATGTGAAAAAGGTCTAAATATCTCAAATTTAAAAGGTAGCATTTTAGAAGATAAGATTAATAGTTTAATTGAACACTTTGAGAATGTTGAGCGTGATGAAAAAGTTGGGATTTCAATTGATGGATTCGACAAATTACTTACTGAATTAAATGAATCTCTTCCTAAACTAAATAAAAACATTAAAGCTCAATTTGAGTTGCAAGATGAATTTGTTTTAAAAGCTGATTTTCTTCTTGATTACAATATAAAACCCAGAGATATTTTGGATTTAATTACTAAGTCAGATTTAACAAAATTCATAAAAGACAATGGGATTAAGCAACGTGGGGATAATATTTTAAACATTCTAGAACATTATAAAGACGTAGAAAATTTATACTTAGAAAACTTTGAAAACGTTGCTTACAGGAATCTCAACGCACTAAAAGAAAATGGAATTACCATTAAAGAAAGTGAGCTCGGAAGTAAATTTGAGGAATTAACAAAAGTTATATTTACAGGTTTAGGATTCAACATTGATGATGAGTTTAAAAATAAATTGAACACTAAAAAGGATATGATTGATATTCTTTTAAATTTAGATAATAGTGAAGTAATAATTGTAGAGTGTAAAACAAGTAAAGAAAGAGGGTATAACAAATTTAGTGCAGTTTCAAGACAATTGAAATCCTATCAAAATTTAGCCCTAAAAAATGATTTACGAATCGTTAAAATATTACTTATTGCACCAGAATTTAGTGATGATTTTGTTACCGATTGCGAAATGGATACAGAAATGAATTTATCACTTATAACCGCCTCAACTCTGTCGAATATTTTAGAGGCTTTTAAAACATCTAAATACACAAAATTTCCACACGTATTATTTAGAGATATTGTTATAAATGAGGAACGAATAATTAAAGCTATTTGTAAGTAAATAAAAGCTGTAAAGCTAACATTATATAACTGATGAGAGAATCCAGCCTGCTTACTAATAACCCATAAGACTTTCTATCTGTGATTTCTTTACTAAATTAGATCTTAAACCACAAAACTACTCATAACCAGCCCAAAAAACATGGAGCAACTAAAACGACATTAGAAATGACTTGTAGGAACAGGTGTTTCCCTTTTCATTTATTGGTTTCCCGTTCCCTACCAATATAACTTCTATTTAGAACGAGATTTCATCAACTTCACTCTAAAAGAAACTCTAATTATAACCGGAATTATATTTTTCATTTCCTTAGTTCTGTTTTTTCGTTTGTTATCGCTCGAAAAGTCGACATCAATTAGAATAATGCAGACGTTTATAAGAAAGCGACTATTTCGAACGCACAGAAAATAAGTTTACAACATTTGATCTACCTAACATAAAGAAAGGAGATCACATCACTATAGAGTTCCAGAAAGGTCTTTTTGGGAAAAATTATTTAAATTCAGGGAAAATAGCAATAGCCGAATAAAACACACTTACCAAAAACAAAGCTCATTTAACACTCCCTCTCGCCTACTCTTAAAAAATTATAGTAGGTTTTATATTTCCCTTTTATTTCCTAAATTTAGAATTTAAACCTAAAGTAAACGGATCGGTTGCATAACGCTTGAAACGAAATGGAAAATAAATTAGAATTTTATAGTTCTAAACGAAAGTTGATGAAATCCATCCTTTTTTCTTCAATGATCATAATCATCGGAATTTCATGTTTAGATTCCGATTTACTGATCATCATAATATTAGGATATTTAAATTTAATTCTTGGTGCTGTAAGCCTCGTCATCAATTTATATCATTTATTAAATCATAAACCTCAATTAATTGTATCTGACTTAGGTATTGAACATAAAAAAATCACTAAACAAATGATTTTATGGAGCGCTATTTCAAAAGCAGAGATTAAAAAAGAAAAAAACAATCTCCTTCTAGTTTTAAACCAAAAAGGACAGGTAAACCTCGAGGACTTTAAATATCTTTTTCGGAAAACAGCTCAGTCTCAATTAAAAAATAACCTCATAAAATTAAATATTGAGCCATTAGCGATAGACCATTCTAAATTAAGCCATTTTTTAAGTTCAAAATTAAACCTGCAAAACAGTAGTCATCTGCTCCTAAAACACAAAAAATCCTAAGCCAAATGACCTAGGATTTTTTATAAATAGAATTAGGTTGACCGTTTTAATGCCCATCAGGGTGCATAAAACGTTGCTTACCTAACAATTCTTCTTCTGTTTCTACGTGGTCTTCATCAGGCACACAACAATCTACAGGACAAACTGCAGCACATTGTGGCTCCTCATGGAATCCCATACACTCTGTACATTTATCGGGCGCAATGTAATAAACTTCATCACTTATAGGTTCTTGCGTTTCTTCAGCGTCCACTTCTTTACCGTCAGGTAACACAACTTTGCCTTCTAAACTTGTGCCATCAGCATAACGCCAATCATCTGCACCTTCGTAAATAGCTGTATTAGGACATTCTGGCTCACACGCACCACAATTTATACATTCGTCTGTGATAATAATTGCCATAGTAATTTTTTTAGTATTGTTTGCTTAAATTTGCACTTGCAAAAATAAAGCCAAAACATCGTATAACCAAACTCTTTATGGATTTACAAGATAGAATTAACGCTTTTGTAAAATTAGGCGAATTTTTAAGTCAATTTCAAGATATTAACAGCGTAAAAAAGGATACTGTTGAAGCCAACGATTTATTCTTTGACGGCTTTAAGCATCAATTAAAACTCGCCCAAGAGCATAACGGCTGGTTTACTAAGGCAAATATCGCCTTTACGTTAAAAAATTGGGCTCAGGCCTTAACCCAAGACAACCTGAAACAATGGTTAATAAACTATGATTTTAAGAGTGTAAACCCGCAGAAGGTTGCTATTATTATGGCCGGGAACATTCCTTTAGTAGGCTTTCATGATTTTTTGAGCGTACTAATCACAGGGCATCAGGTTCTTGTGAAGCAGTCTTCAAATGACAAACAGCTCCTTCCCTTTTTAGCCAAATACTTAGAAATCGTTGCGCCTGAATTTAAAGGTAACATCACCTTTACAGAAGCCAAATTAGAAAACTTTGACGCCGTTATTGCCACAGGAAGTGATAATACAGCCCGCTATTTTGAGTACTATTTTAAAGATAAACCTTCTATTATTAGAAAGAATAGAAATTCTGTAGCCGTAATAAATGGAACTGAAACACAGGAAGAATTAGAAGCTTTAGCCGACGATATTTTTAGATACTACGGCCTAGGTTGCAGAAATGTATCTAAGTTATTTGTACCTAAAGATTATGACTTTCAATACTTTTTTAAGGCCGTTTATAAATGGAATCCTATTATTAACGAATCTAAATACGCTAATAATTATGATTATAATAAAGCGGTTTATTTAATGAGTGAGTTTGATATGCTAGAGAACGGTTTCCTTATGATAAAAGAAGACCAAAGTTACGCCTCGCCGATCGCTACCCTCTTTTATGAATATTATGAAGACCGTAATACCTTACAAGAAAAATTAAAGGCCGACGCCGATAAAATACAATGTGTTGTTTCGCGTTCTTTTACTGAAAACATAGTAGACTTCGGAGAAACACAAAATCCGCAGCTTTGGGATTATGCGGACGGCGAAGACACTATTGAATTTTTATTAAAAATATAGAGTAAAAATTATCAAATCTATAACACTAAATAACCAATTAATTAGCACCTTTGTTACTCTATAATAAGTAAAATCATATTTCCGAAGCATCGGGAATGAAATCATAATTTTCATGAAAAAACATAATTTTAGCGCAGGACCATGTGTATTACCAAAATCTGTAATGGAGCAAGCAGCAGCTGCTGTATTAAACTTTGATGATGGTTTATCGTTATTAGAAATCTCGCATCGTAGCAAACCTTTTGTAGACGTCATGGAGAATGCGAGGTCCTTAGCTTTAGAATTGTTAGGCCTAGAAGGTAAAGGATATAAAGCCTTATTTCTTCAAGGTGGCGCAAGCACACAATTTTTAATGGTAGCTTTAAATCTACTTGAAAAAAGAGCTGGATATTTAAACTCCGGAACCTGGGCAGATAAAGCCATTAAGGAGGCTAAAATTTATGATGATATTTATGAGGTTGCTTCTTCTAAAAGTGCCAACTATAATTATATTCCTAAAGGATATGATATTCCTGAAGACTATGATTATTTTCACTGCACCTCTAACAATACCATTTTTGGAACGCAGATGAAAAGCTTCCCTAACTCACCAGTCCCATTGGTCTGTGATATGAGTAGTGATATCTTTTCACGTCAGTTAGACTTTTCTAAATTTGATTTAATCTATGCCGGCGCTCAAAAAAATATGGGACCTGCAGGAACAACTTTGGTCGTTGTTAAAGAAGAGATCTTAGGTAAAGTATCGCGTCAAATTCCATCAATGATGGACTATAAAACGCACATCAGCAAAGGCAGTATGTTTAATACGCCTCCTGTATTTGCCGTTTATGTCTCTATGTTAACTTTAGAATGGTTAAAGAACTTAGGAGGAATCAAAGCTATTGAAGAAGAAAACGAAAAGAAAGCACGTCTTATTTATTCTGAAATTGACTTAAATCCATTATTTAAAGGATTTGCAGCCAAAGAAGATCGTTCTCTTATGAATGCGACCTTTACTCTAGAAAACGAAAACTTAAAAGAAACGTTTGATGCTATGGTAAGAGAAGCAGGAATCAACGGTATTAACGGACACCGTAGTGTTGGAGGATACAGAGCTTCTATGTATAATGCCTTAACTTTAGATAGCGTAAAAGCTTTAGTTGAAGTTATGAGCGAATTAGAAAGCAAAGCTTAATAAAAAAAATCGTTTAGGGCGCCTTGCTATTCAAGGGCTAACCTAACGCCATTAAATAATAACTGTCATTTTTTTTACACGCCTAAAAAGATTAAAAATAACCAGGCTTACTGTAAACAATGACCAATAAGAAAATCATGAAAGTATTAGCAAACGATGGAGTCTCTCAAAGTGGAATTAACGCTTTAGAAGCTGCAGGTTATGAAGTAATAACAACAACTGTTGCACAAGAACAATTAGAAAACTACATTAATAAAAATGAAATTTCAGTTTTATTAGTAAGAAGTGCTACAACGGTAAGAAAAGATTTAATTGACAACTGCCCTAGCCTAAAAGTTATTGGTCGTGGTGGTGTTGGTATGGATAATATTGATGTAGACTACGCACGTAGCAAAGGTCTTAAAGTTATTAATACCCCTGCTGCATCGTCGCACTCTGTGGCCGAGTTAGTTTTCGGACATTTCTACGGACTTGCACGTTACTTACATAACTCTAACCGCGATATGCCTTTAGAAGGTGATGCCAACTTTAAAGGGTTAAAGAAATCTTACGCTAAAGGAACAGAATTAAAAGGTAAAACTTTAGGCGTTTTGGGCTTTGGACGTATTGGTCAAGCTACCGCTAAAGTAGCTATCGGAGCAGGTATGAAAGTCGTTGCTTTTGATCCTTTCTTAGAAAAAGCAAATCTTGAATTGGATTTCTTTGATGGTCAAAAAGTGAATTTTGAAATTGAAACCATTTCTAAAGAAGAGGTTTTAAAACAAGCAGATTTCTTAACCTTACATGTACCGGCTCAGAAGGAATACGTTATAGACAAGAAAGAATTTGAACAAATGAAAGACGGTGTCATTATCGCTAATGCTGCCCGTGGTGGTGTTGTTAATGAAGTCGCTTTAGTTGAAGCGATTCAGAGTGGTAAAGTTTCAAGAGCAGCTTTAGATGTTTTTGAAAAAGAACCTAAACCAGAAATTCAATTGTTAATGAACCCAGCGCTATCTTTAACCCCACATACCGGGGCGGCTACAAATGAAGCTCAAGATAGAATTGGAACGGAATTAGCAGAACAAATTATTGCTATTCTTGGTTAATTGATTGTCTTAAAATGACGGCACACAGCTTCTAAGGTTTAAAAAAACACTAGAAAATGTGACCAATACAAATAAAATGAGTCCTACATAACGTGGGACTTTTTTTGTATCTTGAAGAACCATATTTAACGAACCTTAAAAAACAGAAATAAAATGGCAGGAATTTTAGACTTATTAAACAGCGATTTAGGAAAAAATATTATCAGTGGTGTGGCAGGCTCAACAGGCGCAGACCAAGATAAAACAAGCAGCGTATTAACAATGGCGCTACCCGTATTAATGAAGGCGATGGAGCGTAATGCCTCTACTCCAGAAGGTGCAGAAAGCCTAATGGGTGCTTTAAATGGGCAACATAACGGTGGTATCTTAGATAACCTTAGTGGTTTATTTGGTGGCGGTGTAGATGATAGCGTTAAAAATGACGGTTCTAAAATTCTTAGCCATGTTTTAGGAAGTAAACAACAAGGTGTAGAACAAGTGATTGGTATTAAATCGGGCTTAGATACCGATACGGTCTCTAACATCCTTAAGGTGGCAGCACCTATATTAATGGGTATTTTAGGAAAACAAGCCAATCAGAATAACGTAAGTTCTCAATCTGATATCAGTGGGCTTTTAGGAGGTTTACTTGGAGGAAGTAGCGCGAGTAACGAACAAAGTTTCTTCGAAAAAATATTAGATGCCGATGGTGATGGTAGCGTTGTAGACGATGTAGCTGGTATGGTTTTAGGAAGCGATAAAAGTTCTGGAGGTATTGGAAGCCTTTTAGGAGGAATGTTTGGTAAATAAAAATTAGACCAAAAAAAATAAGTAAAGCAGTTCTAGTCTTAGAGCTGCTTTTTTTATGCCGCTTTACGTAGTCATAAGCCTTCCTCCCTTCGTTAAACTCTAAGTTTACGCATTGCCTCTAGTTTCGCGCTCTTAAATACATTTACTTTACGGTGTTAAACTGAAGTAAAACACGAGGACTTCAAAAAAAAAATTAATACCTTTATTATCTATGAAAAAATTACTTCCCTTTATTGTTGTTGTTATTTTGGTGGCAAGTTGTAAGTCTTATACCACGAGCCCCGTTATAAATAATGAAAATGAGCACAGCCTTATTGGCAATGATACAGTGTCTATTAGTAGTGATGAAAACGACTATGAGATTATTATTATAGAACCTGGTTTTAATTCTTGGTTATTATCAACCGCAAGACCAGAGGGCTACCACTCTCAAGAATGGTTAGAGTCTAGAAACGCTATCTTAGTACAAAGTTGGAACCAAAGAAATATGCAACCCCAAAACTACGATCCGAGTTTATACGAAGTTCGTATTGATTACGATGTTAATTCAGACTACGGCTACGAGGTTAATTATAAATTGTACAACTACTTTTTATACTTTCAAATAAAATATAAGCAAAGACTGACCTCTGCGTTTAGTCCTAGAATTTAAGCTTTAAATACATCTTTATTTATTAGTTTTGCAGCACGAGAGTGATGCATATGGAAAAATTTAAAAAACACTGGGAAATACAACACAATTGGCAGTTGTTATTTCCCTTTTTAGGTCTAGTTATTTTAGGGTATTCGGCCTTCAAAATAGCGAATGGTATATTAAAAACTTATGGCCTTATCATAAGCATTGTAGCGGCTATTGCTATTTTCTTCGTTTTACTGAAATTCATTTTATTCATCTTTAAAAAATTAGAAAAAAAATGGATTTTAGATTATAAATGGGAAATGATTCGCGTTTTTATGGTTTTTGCCATTACAGGGAGTTCTTCCTTATTTGTAGGACGTCCCCTTATTTATGCCATGGGAATTACTAAAGAAAACTTAAACCCTATACTCTATTGGTTTTTATTCCTTATCATTGGGCTTATTTTCTACCAAATCCTTTTAGTTTCTTATGGTTGGCTCTTTGGTCAGTTTAAATTCTTCTGGGAATTTGAAAAGAAAATGCTTCGTAGATTCGGATTAAAAAGATTTATAGATTGAATTTAAAAACAATATTTACGCCCTTATTAAAGCCATTAGCCGTTGTGCTAGTGCTGGCGGTATTGTTTCCTTCTGCTATAAAATTAACCCATGTGTTTTCGCACCGCTCACACAAGGTTTGTAAGGTCGATGGCAATGAAAAAACCCATTTTCATGAGTCGGACCTCAATTGCGATTTTTACAAGTTTCAACTTAATAACATCCAATTCTTTGTTAGCTCTAATTATGACTTATTAGAAGAAGCTATAACAGAGAAAACTTATTTTTCACATTATATTTCTTTTGAAGATTATCAGCATTTATCAAGGTTTGATCGGGGGCCACCCGCAGTGATTTAGAATTTGTAAAATTTCTATTACACTAATAAATCTATTTGAATGACACGATTAATTATTGGCCTAGTTATCGCTATATCTAGCTTTAGTTATAGTCAAAACTGCAGTTATATTTTCTTAGGAGAGTTAAAAGATTTTCATGACGGATCCCCTATAGAGTCAGCCACTATTTATCAAAAAGAAAATGATAAGTATGCGTTCTCTGACTTAGACGGGAAATTCAAAATTAAAAATCTTTGTGCAGGTCCATTAACATTAACCATATCGCATGCCAATTGCGAAACTAAAACCGTGAGTTTTAACATCAATAGTGATACTTTTAAAACTATTTTAATTGAACATCATATTGAAGAACTCAAGGAAGTTTCAGTGGTTGCTCATGTGGATAAAAAGGAAACCACTACAGCGCAAGAAACCGTATTAAAAGAGCAAACCCTAAAAAAGTATGCCGCTTTGAGTATTGGAGATGCGTTAAAAGAAGTGGCTGGTGTCTCTTCAATTTCTACAGGAAGTGCAATTGTTAAACCTATGATTAACGGATTGCATAGTAGCCGACTTATTATGCTAAATAATAATGTTAGGCTACAAGACCAAGATTGGGGAATTGAACACGCTCCTAATATCGATGTTAATGTAGCGTCTCAAATTTCTGTTATTAAAGGCGCCGGAGCTTTGGCTTATGGCGGCGATGCTATTGGTGGTGTGGTGGTTGTTAATCCAGAGCGGGTATTTTTAGAAGATACTTTATTCGGAAAAACAACAGTAACCGGACAAAGCAATGGAAGAGGCTATTCCTTAAGTACCAAATTAAATAAATACACCGCTAAAGGTTGGTTTGCCGCTGTGCAAGGCTCCCTTAAGCAAAACGGTGATTTTGAAACTCCTGATTATAATTTAACCAACACGGGCGCTAAGTCTAAAGGTTTTTCTTTCCGTGGCGGAAAACATAATTTTGAATCGGGTTTTGAAATCTTTTACAGCTATTTAAATAATGAAATAGGAATCTTAAAAGCCTCTCATATTGGTAGTATCCAAGATTTGGTAACCGCTATTAATAGTAGAGAACCTTTAGTGATTGAAGATTTTAGTTACGACATTAACGCACCAAAACAAGATGTAACCCATCAGCTTTTTAAAGCTATGTATTACAAACGTTTTACAAATTTTGGTAAAGTTAATGTACAATACGATTATCAAAACAATCAACGCTATGAGTACGATATTCGTGTGGGTGACGACAAGTATAAGCCCGCTTTAGATTTAGAATTGAATACACATACCGTAATGACAGACGTGATTTTAGATGCGTTTTCTAAGACAAAAGTAAAGTTTGGACTGATGGGCCGCTACCAAAATAATTTTCCAGATCCCGATACTGGCATACGACGCCTAATTCCGGATTACGATAAATATGATTTTGGTATTTACACCACAGCAGAGCAGCGCTTAAACACTAATTTAACTGTAGATTTAGGATTTCGCTACGACTACAATCGTATTGATGCTAAGAAATACTACATCACCTCACGTTGGGAAGAACGCGGGTATGATGAGGATTTCTCTGATATTATTATTGATTATATCGATTCGGGTACGCAATTGTTAGCCAACCCCGTGTTTAATTATCATAATTTTTCAGCTTCAGCAGGATTCCAGTATCTGCTTAATGAGCACCACGGTTTTATAGGAAACTATAGCTTATCAAGCAGACCTCCTAACGCTTCAGAATTATTTAGTGATGGCTTACACCACTCTGCGGCAAGAATTGAATTGGGTGATTTAAGACTAACCAAAGAAACGTCTAATAGAGTTTCGGCGAGTTATAATTACACAAGCCCCCCCTTCAAGCTGACCACAGAAGTCTTTTACAACCGAATTGCTAATTTTATGTATATAGAACCCACAGGAATTGAGCAAACCATAAGAGGTGCTTTTCCAGTATGGAGTTATTTACAGACCGATGCGGAGTTATATGGGATAGATTTAAGTGCAGACTACCATATTAATGAGCATTTTAAGTTTTCAAACAAATCGTCTTACACCGTAGGAACTAATATTGAAGATGATAAACCACTTATTAATATCCCTGGTTTTAAAACCTTAAATACGATAACCTATACCAACGCAAATTGGAAACAATTTTCAGCATCCTTAAGTAGCGATTGGAATTTTGAACAAACCCGATACCCTGATAATAATTTTGAGACCTATATTGCAGCAACAGAAGAAACCGTTCTTGTTGATGTGAGTACGCCTCCTAGTGCTTATCAGTTATTAAATCTTTATTCTGAAGTGACTTTAAAGACGTCCGCTAAAACCAATTTAAACATTGCCCTTAGCGTTAATAATTTATTAGACACCAAGTATAGAGCTTACCTAAACCGCCTTCGTTATTTTGCTGATGACTTAGGAAGAAATGTAATGTTGCAACTACAATTTAACTATTAAAAAAAATTAAAACATGAAAACCATTAAGTATCTATTTTTATCTGTATTAAGTTTATCTGCACTTGTATCTTGTTCATCTGATGATGATACCCCTGAAGTTGTAAACGAAGAAGAATTAATCACAACAGTTCGTTTAGAACTTACACCTGCAACAGGAGAAGTAGTTGTGCTTCAAAGTCAAGATTTAGACGGTGATGGCCCTGATGCTCCAATTTACACTATGGAAGGTGATCTTGTTGCTAATACGGATTATATTGGCGCTGTTCAGTTTTTAAATGAACTTGAAAACCCTGCTGAAGATATTACTTTAGAAGTTTTAGAAGAAGGTGATGACCACCAAGTATTCTATACGTTTACTTCTGCCACCGACAGTAGCTTTACTTACAACGATGTAGATAGCGACGGAAACCCAATTGGAGTTTCTACCTTATTTAACTCAGGAGCAGCTTCTACAGGAAATACCTTAGTCGTAACTCTAAGACATGAGCCAAGTAAAAGTGCTGATGGTGTTAGTGCTGGTGACATTACTAATGCTGGTGGAGCTACAGATGCCGAAGTTACATTTACCTATGATGTTAACTAATAACGCCGTTCCTTTATAAAAAAAGCACTCCGAGGAGTGCTTTTTTTTAGGCTTTAATTTCTGGGGTTTGTTTTTTTATAACATAGCTATAAAACCACATTAAGGTAAAACTTGGTATCACATCAAGCCCCGGTAAAGCTTCTTCTACTAAGGCTACGAAACCTGCAATCTTCCCAGCTTTTCCTTGATACATGCGGGTCATTATCCAAGCAGAAATGGGCGCCCAAACAATATCTGAAAACTCCCCTACTCCAGGAATGATGAAAGAGACTAAGCCTATAGCATCTAAGACGATACCCATTAGTAATTTTTTGTATTTATTCATCTGTATTATTTATTCGTATTAAGAACTTCAAAAACTGTTCCAAAAATCTTTAGAAATTTTGTCTCTTTAAATATCTTAATTTTTTCTTGACTACGATAAAACTATAAGCTACTATTGTAGATTCTGACATTTAGTAGTACTTTCACATCGTATGAGCAAAACCGTTATTTCCGCAAAACAAATTAAAAAAGCCTATAAAACACTTCAGGTTTTAAAAGGTGTTGATTTAACCATTTTAGAAGGCGAAGTTATTTCTATTGTTGGCGCTTCAGGAGCTGGTAAAACGACCCTGCTTCAAATATTAGGCACCTTAGATAAACCCGACTATCAAGCCGATACAGAACTCATAATTAACAACCAATCTATAAAAACCCTAAACGATAAAGCTTTGGCTAAGTTTAGAAATAAAAATATAGGTTTTATTTTTCAGTTTCATCAGTTATTACCTGAATTTACGGCCTTAGAGAATGTTTGTATTCCCGCCTTTATTCACAATACTCCAAAAGCAGAAGCTGAAAAGCGCGCTAAGGAATTGTTAGAGTATTTAGGCCTCAGTGCACGTATTCACCACAAACCTAATAGCATGTCTGGAGGGGAACAACAACGTGTGGCGGTTGCCAGAGCCCTAATTAATAATCCTAATATTATTTTTGCCGATGAGCCTTCTGGAAATCTAGATAGTGAATCCGCAGAACAACTTCATAATTTATTTTTTAAGCTCCGTGATGAGTTTAACCAAACCTTTGTTTTGGTAACTCATAATCAAGAGTTAGCTGAAATGGCCGATCGTAAACTCACCATGGTAGATGGTAAAATTGTCAATTAAGATCGTGCTGCTTTAACGCTTCTTCATCATACTTAGCGTAAATCCGCCAAGAATTAAGATAATGACTCCAATAATACCCCATAGCCAATATTTATTTTGAAATAAAGGCCTTGCTTCAGGTGATTTTTGTTTTTGTAAGCTTACTTCATCTCCAACATGTAGTGCTTTTAAATCTTTAGGCACCTTAGATTTAAACCTCGCAATATCATAGCTCGGCAGCTTTGCTGAAGCTTTCCCATAGACTAAACGATATGCTGCTGGCTGAGAAAAACGTGCTAATAATTGATGTTGCGGTCCATAAACTTTAATTTTCCCTAAACTCAAAGGTTCATTGTCCTTATTATACAGTGTTACTTTTAGGTGCTTTGCTAGCGTGCTTTTAAAACTAAATCTTTGCGGTTCTAAAGAATGTAGAACCCCTTTTGTTAAGGTTGAATATTGGTAGGTCCACCCCTTTTCAGTGTTTAAACTATCGCTGCGGTATTCAATTTTAAGCGCACGGTAAAAATCATAAGTATTTTCAACTTCTATATGAAGCTCAGAGACCGGTACGGTTTCTTCTAAAACAACATCAACTTCCGTGATTTTGGTACCGCGATCCGTGTTTTGAAACATAGAACGAATAGGAAAATTTAAAATCGTACCTTTATTAACTTCAACCTTATTAAGGTGTGCCCCTTTTAATTGCGGAGTTTCCTTCGTTTTTACCAAAAGCCTTAGATAGGTGTAATTAGCCTCTGGAAATCGCAATTGACTAAAGCTATAATTTGTAATATTATTTTGGATTGAAAGAATACGGTAATCCACTAAAATCGTAAACCATTCTTGTTGATCTTGGCTCCCTTGTAGACTTACATTCCAATCGAAATTAGCGACTTTAAAATCAAGATCAATCGCATTAATTGAAGTCTCCGTTGGAACCTGAAAGGTGTAATAAAACCCTTCCGCGCCTTTACTACGATTAATAATTTTAAACGGAATCTTGTGCTGTACCACTTGGTCCGAAAGAGTTTCTAAGAGGTACGGTGCTACAATAGTATCATTAGTAGAGGTTAGTCCATAAATTCTTAAATCTGACAGGTCTGGTTGTAAATTCTCAAAAACCTTAGACGGAATGATAATGTTATGCCACTCATCTTCTATACCTGTAAGTGCTCGTTCATACTGATAGGTATCCATTTGCGCAAAACAACCCAGGCTGAACATCAGCAGAATACTAAATAGATAATTGGTCTTTATTGTCATGAGAAATGCGGCTTTTATATTTATTATACAAAAATGAGACGATAAGCAATAGTAGCCCTAAGGAGACAAACACAATCGTTTTAGAAATGGTATTGAGATGTGAAATATCGTAGAAAAACAACTTTAATAAGGTAAGGGCAAACAGGCCTATACCTCCTATTCTTAAGTAAACTTTATCTTTCCAAAGTCCGAAGACAATTAACACAAAGGAATATAAGCCCCACAAAATACTAAGTCCTAATTTATAGGATTGTTCTGATTCCATGACATCCATCCAATGAATAAGCTCACTGCTTAGACACCATAAAAGGGCGATATGCAACACCAAATCGTAAATCATATTGACAATTTTATCTGATCTATAGCCCTTTACACTTTTAGTACCAGTCCATAACACTATAGCTAAAAATAAATAACAGATATAACGCAGCCATAAATTAAAGGTTGTACTTATAAAATATTCTGAAGGCTCTAAATAACTTGTTCTTAACTCACTTAGGGCGTATAATCCTTGCGTTAAAAAGGTAAAAATGCTAATGACAGACAAGCCAATGACCACTTTTTGAAGCATTTCATTTTTTATGACTTTAAGGTTTACTAAGGCTAACACGGCCACAAAACCTAAGGAATAATTTAGCACCCATAGGGTCTTAAAGGTCATTAAATCGTAATTATAAAAAGTAGTGCTATAGATATTTTCAGCATCCAACGTTAATTTTGTACGATCTAATAACTGATTCCAATACGAGGCAATTTCTAATCTAAAGGCATAGTAAATGGTAAACAACAACAGACAAGACAAGCCATATTTAAAGACAACTATCCAAATTGAATCGGTTTTTAACGTTGAAGGATATGCCGGATTTCTAGATAGCCAAACCATACTCCCAAAAGCGGCTATAAATAATACCGAGGTTAAAAAATAAAGATTAAATATAAAAGGTAGAACAGCATGTTCTCCCAAACCACTATACCCCACAGACCAATCTTCAATTAAACTTAAAAAGGCTAATAAGATTAATGGGAATGCGAGTTTCTCGTAAACGGGAATGCTTTTGGTTCTCCCCAACCAAAATAATAAGGCCGCTTCTGTAACCCATAGCAAGGTGACCCAATTTCCATTTAATTGTACAGGAATGGTGATGGTTATAAACACCAATACCATAGCAGAGGCTAAATAGAATAGATTCTTAGAACCTAAGTTTTTCTTGAATAAAATATAACTCACTATAAAATGAATTAAGGCATTAACAAGACTAAAAACACCTAATAACTCTTGTCCTACCGGATCCGCTTCTAAAATCATATACCCAAAGCCATAGAATAAAAACGAGTTAAGCAATAATAACACCACATCACTGCTGTGTAAAACTTCTGTTTTAAGCATTTTAAAAGCTAAGAACGTTACATAAAAGATGAGAAAAAATATGGTCGGAAAACTGAGCCCCAAAAGCAATTGGTCTTCAAAAGGCATTTCTACAAAATAGCAAGCCGCATAAATTAACCAAGTACATACAAAGGCCGATAAGTATAAGGATTTCCAATACTTTTTAAAGGAAAGCACTACGATGCCCAAGTTGATAATCACCATATAACTCAACAGCGCACTTATGCGTCCTGAACCATCACTGAGTAAAAAAGGTACTGCATAAGCTCCTACCAAGCCCAAATGAGCAATAATTTGCTTGTTGTAATTAATGGCAGCAACGACGGTAAAGAGCGTAAATATGACCATCAGCGCAAACGTGACACCTTGTGAAATTAGGTCGTAAAAACTATAGGCAAAAAAGGTTATAAAATACAAAATAACCATAGCGCCACTGACTAAAACGGCACTAAACGCTGCAAATTTTGCTTTCAGTTTTATACCAAACCCTAAAAGTCCAATGGCCATAAGATAACCCAAAATAATACGTGTACTAGGACTTATAAGATTGTTTTCAATAGAATATTTTGCTCCAATAGCCACCCCTATTACGGTAATAAGTATCCCTATTTTATTTAGGAGATTTTCCCCGATAAAGGATTCTAAACGAAATTTGTTAGGTCTGCTTTTACGCTTTGATTCTAAATCTTCAGACCGGTCTTGAGGCGTTTCATGCTCAGAACTAACCGGAGGCGTTGAAGCTTCTACCGGCGTTAAATTTTGCAATACGGGTTCTTCCGCAGTAATTTCAACCTTTTCAATAGTTTCAACTTTTTCAACCACTGGAGTTTCAACCTTCAGTCCATCATCTTCAGCATTAGCCTCAGGAAATTCAGATTGTAAGCGATACAATTCTTCCTTTAAATTGTTTATTTCTGAAGTAAACTCGGCTTGCCTTTCAAACAAAAGTTCTAACTTCTCTATAAGCTTATTAATGAGTTCTTGACGGTCTGACATATAACTATAATTTCGCGATTAGTAAAAAGTACTAGACCAAGCTAAAATAGCATATATATTTTGAACTAGAGTTTTAGACTGACGCCTATTCAAAAAAAATGTAATTAAATACTTACTTTTTCAGAAGACATAAGATTAAGCGCCGTCTTAACTTTAAAATAAAATATTTAAAGAAAAATGATATTTATCAGCTTTAATTACGGCTTTAGTTTTAGGAGAATGTGGCGTAAAACTTTTTAACCATTTTATCTAAAAACTGTTTAAATAAAACCTATAGAATACCCGTTTAGACCCTTAAAATATTTAAATTTGTAAAGCAATAAATACATATATCAACATGAATTACCGAATAGAAAAAGACACCATGGGGGAGGTAAAAGTACCTGCCGATAAACTTTGGGGAGCACAAACTGAACGTTCTCGTAATAACTTTAAAATTGGTGCAACAGCCTCAATGCCTTTAGAAATTGTTTATGGTTTTGCATATTTAAAAAAAGCAGCAGCGTATACCAATTGTGAATTGGAAGTGATGTCTAAAGAAAAACGTGATTTAATCGCAAAGGTTTGTGATGAAATCTTAGAAGGACAGCACGATGATCAATTTCCATTAGTCATTTGGCAAACCGGTTCTGGAACCCAGAGTAACATGAATGTGAATGAAGTTGTGGCCAACAGAGCGCACCAAATTGCTGGTAAAACTATTGGTGAGGGCGAAAAAACTATTCAACCTAATGACGACGTTAATAAATCGCAATCGTCTAACGATACGTTTCCAACAGGAATGCATATTGCGGCTTACAAGAAAATTGTAGAAACCACCATTCCAGGGGTTATTCAGTTACGTAATACACTTCATAAAAAATCTCAAGAATTTAAGGCAGTCGTTAAAATTGGACGTACGCACCTTATGGATGCGACACCGCTTACCTTAGGACAAGAGTTTTCAGGGTATGTATCGCAATTAGATCACGGCTTAAAAGCTTTAGAAAATACCTTACCACACTTAAGCGAATTAGCTTTAGGAGGAACCGCTGTAGGAACCGGATTAAACACTCCAGAAGGTTATGACGTTCTTGTGGCTAAATACATTGCTCAATTTACAAACTTACCTTTTGTTACTGCTGAAAATAAATTTGAAGCCTTAGCGGCACACGATGCTATAGTAGAAACCCATGGCGCTTTAAAGCAATTGGCGGTATCTTTAAATAAAATTGCTAATGATATTAGAATGATGGCCTCAGGACCACGTTCTGGTATTGGTGAAATTATTATCCCAGCGAATGAACCAGGAAGTTCTATTATGCCAGGAAAAGTAAACCCTACGCAGTGTGAAGCCTTAACTATGGTTTGTGCACAGGTTTTAGGTAATGATGTGGCTATTTCTGTTGGAGGGACACAAGGACACTATGAATTGAATGTCTTTAAACCTGTAATGGCAGCTAACTTTCTACAATCAGCACAATTAATTGGTGATGCTTGTGTAAGCTTTGAAGAGCACTGTGCAAGTGGTATTGAGCCTAATCACCAAGTTATAAAAGAATTATTAAACAATTCTTTAATGCTTGTAACGGCTTTAAATACTAAAATTGGTTATTACAAAGCGGCTGAAATTGCAAATACAGCCCATAAAAACGGCACCACTTTAAAAGAAGAAGCAGTGAATTTAGGTTATGTTTCTGCTGAAGATTATGACGAATGGGTGAAGCCAGAAAATATGGTGGGTAGCTTAAAGTAACTTGTAAGGCGCTTTCCATAAGACCTCAAGGCTACAATTATAATTTATGACTATATTCGTAGACATCTTATACCTTGTACTTTTGGAATAGCAGTTTTATAAGCTTTAAAATAACGCGTGGAGGGCACAGTTTTTTTAGATATTGAAAATGTAAACCACATAGTAACAAGAGGAATCCTCCTCTACCCTATGTTCTTTTACAACAATACTTTTACAGAAGCTGTACTTAAAGTTTGAAGCTTAGGCCTACAGCATGTGTTCCGTGTTCATCGTCTAAGTCTTTTAAAGTGTTAAGCCCTAATAACAAAGGCCTTTTAAAGTTTATAAAAAAGTAAAATTACAATGTTCAAATAAATCAAAAAAAACGCTAGACCTCTATACCTAGCGTTTTTTTATTCAAACTAATACGTTTACCAAATACTAATAAGCATGTCTATATTAATAAAAAACATTCAACAACTCGTTCAGGTACATGAACATAACACCACGATCGTTAAAGGAAGCGATATGAAAACCCTTCCTGTCTTAGAAAATGCGTATCTCTACATTGTAGATGATACCATTATAGAATATGGTGTTATGGAAGATTGTGAAGGAATCCATGCTGAAAAAATTATAGATGCCACGGGGCAGATTGTTTTACCTTCTTGGTGCGACTCTCACACCCATCTGGTTTATGCTGGGGATAGAACTTCGGAATTTGTCGATCGAATCAATGGCCTTTCTTATGAAGAAATCTCTAATAAAGGTGGTGGAATTTTAAATTCAGCCAAAAAACTTCAGGAAACGTCGGAAGAAGAATTGTTTGAGCAATCTTTAAAACGATTGAATGAACTTATCGCTATGGGAACTGGTGCGGTTGAAGTTAAAACAGGCTACGGGCTTACGGTAGAGGCCGAACTTAAAATGCTACGGGTAATAAAACGACTTAAACAAGAGAGTTTAGCCACCATCATCCCTACACTCTTAGCGGCTCATGCCATTCCTAAAGACTATAAAACCAATAAAGAAGCCTACATTAAGCTTATCACGGAAGAACTGATTCCGCAAGCGGCGGCTTTAAATATCACACACTTTATTGATGTGTTTTGTGAAAAGGGCTATTTTGATATTGAGGATACAGAAACCATTTTAAAGGCTGGCCAAGCGTATAACCTTAGGCCAAAAATTCATGTAAATCAGTTTAATATTCTCGGCGGAATTGCTTTAGGAGTAAAACACAATGCCTTATCGGTAGACCACCTTGAAGAACTCAGCTCTGAAGATATTGAAGCCTTAAAAACAGGAGATACCATTCCGGTTGCCCTACCAGGCTGCTCTTACTTTTTAAGTATGAATTATACCAAAGCAAGAGATATTATCGATGCAGGTTTACCCTTAGCTATTGCTACAGATTATAATCCGGGGTCTTCACCAAGTGGAAATATGAACTTTATTGTTAGTGCGGCTTGCGTCAAACTAAAAATGACTCCAGAAGAAGCCATCAATGCAGCTACCATTAATGGGGCTTATGCTATGGGAATTAGCAGTATGTACGGAAGTATTACACGAGGAAAAAAGGCTAATATTATTATTACCAAACCCATGAAACACTACAGTGAAATTCCATATGCTTTTGCTCACGATCCTATTGCGCATGTTATTATTAATGGGCAATTGTTAAAATAAAAAAATCCAGAAGTCTTAAACTTCTGGATTTTTTCTTTTTAGCTTTTATTCAGGCTTATCTTAATTCAAATTCTGAACTTGAAATTAACGCTTTATCGTTAAAGACATTCACCGTGTAACGTCCTTCTTCAAATTTAGAATCTTCTAATTCATCTATATATTCACAGATATTTAAGTTTCTATTCTCGTAATTAAAACGGCTAATTAAACTGTAGTTTAAAACCTGTTCGTCAAATTCTACTTGTGCGTTGCTTCCTAATACATTATTACTAGGATCAATAACCTGTACATATAATTCCTTGTCACCGCTTTCCGTTAAGGTATTCTTAGCAACGGTAAAACAAATTTTAAGTTTATCACTTCGTCTTGCACGTTCTGTTGGAATCTGCTTTCCATTATTACGTTCTATAACGCCCATTCCTACCAAACCAACAGTCTGTAAAGCTGCTGCATCTTTAACTACCGTAGATAACTGAGTGTTTTGCACCAATAAAGAATCGGTAAACATGGTACGTTCTGCCAATTGTGTTTGCGTACTGTCTAATGATGATGCTAAATATTGATTTTCACCTTTTAAACGGTCGTTTTCAACCAGTAAGACGTCCATTTCTTCTTGTAAGGCTAAGTACTTCTTTTTGTAGTTCCATAAGCTTCCCACACTATTCTGAGACACTTTTAGCGAATCCATTAATCCTTGAATACGATCTCTGGCTGCTACTAAATCTTGATTTTTTAATTCACTCTCAGCAATGGCTTCATCATAATCCTTAGCCATATTATTAAGATCATTCATTACTTGTTGCTTTTCGCTCATCAGTAATTTCTCATTTTCTTGTTTTTCGCTATACAGTTTTGAGGTGTAAAACGCAGTGACTAAGAATAATACCAAGAGTATTACTAATCCTACCTTTAATCCTGAATTCGATTTTTGAGATCCTTCCATAATTTGTTTAGTTTTTGAGTATTCTTTAATTGTTGTTTTTAATGATATTTAAGGTCAAAGTAATTAAATAAAAATGTACATTTAACTAAATTAAAATAATATTTCATTTAAATGCAGCAGCTAACTTTATTTACTGAAAAAGAA
Organism: Winogradskyella arenosi; assembly: GCF_003337305.1. GTDB lineage: Bacteria > Bacteroidota > Bacteroidia > Flavobacteriales > Flavobacteriaceae > Winogradskyella > Winogradskyella arenosi. The sequence continues at coordinate 261,637 of NZ_QPJO01000004.1, forward strand.
AAAGAACAGCTTTTAAATAAACGAAAAGGGGAAACAAAATTTGGTGAACAGATTCAGTTAATACCCAACCTCACAAAGATATACGATGATATTGCGCGTTTAGATGTTGACTATGTTATTTTTGGTATTAGCGAAGATATAGGTGTTGCGGCAAACCACGGTAAAACAGGAACTTATAAGGCTTGGGATGCTACATTAAAAGTTTTATTAAATATTCAGAGTAATACCTTTACCAACCCTAACCGGGTTTTAGTCTTAGGCCAATTAGAATACCCTGAAGAACGTAAAGCGTTATTAAATCTAGATTTAAGCAAAAAAAAACAACTTGCCAAAGTGCGCCATTTTGTAGAAACTATAGATCGTGATGTAACACATTTGGTTACTGCCATACTAGAAGCCGGCAAAATCCCAATTATTATTGGTGGCGGCCATAATAACGCTTATGGTAATATTAAAGGCGCCGCATTAGCTTATAAACAACGTATGAATGTGATTAATTTTGATGCGCATTCCGACTTTAGATCCGATGAAGGCAGACATAGTGGTAATGGTTTTAGTTATGCCTATGCTGAAGGGTTTTTAAAGTATTATTTCATCTTTGGATTGCATGAAAATTATACCTCTCAAAATTTACTGAGTAGGCTTAAAAAAGTGAAATCTATAAAATATAACACTTATGAAGCCATTGCCGTAAGACAAGAACTGGACTACAGTTCAGAATTAAAATCGGCAGCAGATCATATTAATGACAGACCATTTGGAATTGAAATGGATTGTGATGCCATAAGGCACGTGCCAAGTAGCGCAATGACTCCTAGTGGTTTTAACAGTGAAAAAGCAAGACAATTTATACATTATTTTGGCTCGCATAAAAACGCGGCCTATCTCCATATTTGTGAAGCAGCACCTACTCCATCTAATGAAACCCAGGTTGGAAAATTAATTACCTATCTTATCACCGATTTTATTCGTGCTAAAAACGCTTGCAATTTGTAAGACTGAGATAGATATAAAAGATTTTACGAGAGGTTATAAAAGGTAAAGCATCTCAATACCCTATTACTCCCTAAACACAACTTAACAGATAAAGGGTGAGGCCTTAAAATTAAGCCTCATCCTTCACCACAATTTGTGTATCAATAATGTCTTTTACGGGAACGATAAGTTTTTCTTGTGCATTTTTTAAGACCACAGAAATACTTTGAACAGCTTCAATTGTATACAATTGATCATTGAATATAATCTTTTGTCCTACTTCAAAAGTCTTTCTGGCATAAAAGGTGTTCAATAATTTTCCCACCACTTCTTTAGCTCCAAAACCAAAGGCAATAGCAAAGGCCAATAAAAAGGCCGCCATAATCATGGTTATATTATTGGTTATAATTACCGTATCAATACCCGCTTGGTTTAAGGCTGTAATAGATATAAAGGTAAGAATAAGGAAAAATACCACTTGACTGATCATCTTTCCTCCCGATAAATCCATAGAAGCAAAAAGTGATTTGAGTCCATTTTTTACAAAATTGGCAAATAATAATCCTAAAATAAAAATAACTAAAGCTGCAAATAACTGTGGTAAATACCCTAATAAATTATTCACCTGATTAGATATGATTTCTAGCCCTAAGCTTTCAGAAATCACCACTAATAAAATGATATACATCACCCATTTTACAACCTTAGAAATCACTTTAACGGTGTCAAAATTGATTGACTTTCCCTCTACAATTTCAATCTCCTTTAGTTTAGCGTCTAGCTTCTCTACCTTAGCAAATTTTAAAAGTTTTTGTATCGCTTTTACCACAAGCTTGGTTACAAGCCATCCAACGATTAAAAGGACAAGAGTCCCTAATATTTTTAGAGCAAGAGTTGAAAATTCTGGCCATAAAGCGTACAACGATTGTATTGCACTGTTCTTAAATGTCATTATATTTTCCATGGTAATACGTTTAGGTGAGGGATTGTTTTAATTAATTATGCTTTTGTCGTTTACTCTGTACACTTTCTATAATATGACCTATATTATAAGAAAATAGCTCAGCTAATTCCATAAAAAGCTTAGCCATAGCCACATCGTGCATCACTTTTGCTTTAAGCTCAGAAGGAACTTCCTTAAGAGGCTGATCTAATTGCTTAAATGGATTCTCCATCTTTCGTGTAATTTGAGTACTTCTGTACTAATTTTTCTTTTGCTCTTTTTAAACGCATCTTAACGGCGCTTTCTCCAATATCTAAAGCATCTGCTAATTCTCTAATCGATAAATTATCTTGATACTTTAGTAATAAAATCATTTTTTCATCTGGCGATATAAGCTCCATGACTGATTTTAATTGCTCAACTCTCATGTTTTCAAACTCATAAGTAGAATCTATATCCTCGCCTATATTTTCAATATCTATAGATTCGCTGCTAATAGATTGCTTTTCAATTTTCTTAGCGGTATTACGAGTCACATAATTAACACAGTGGTTATACGTAAACGCATATAACCAAGTTGAAAATTTAGATTTCCCCTTAAAACTTTTTAATTTAATAAAAACCTTTAAGAAAACATCTTGAGTTAAATCTTTGGCTTCATCAACACTATTGGCAAATCCATAGCATTTATTATAAACCATAGCGGCATGCCTGTCATAGAGTACCTCAAACAACATAGTGTCGTTTGTTTTTACGATAGCTTCTACAAGCGCTTCATCGTTTAGGGTATGAATAGCGTCTACTGTCAAGGGAAATTTTACTCTGTAATTATATGGTTGTTAGCTATAAGACACTTATTTTAAGATAAAGTCACTTATACGTTTTGTTATTTCTGAAGACACTATAAATATTCTGATACAGGAGTATTAAAAAGATCAATTTAAAAGTTTAGCACTTCAGTTTATGTTCTAAAAACATAGACTGTAAGGCGCTTTGACAAAATTACATAATTTATATGGCTTCATTATTACTTTTCTCACTAATAATACGTTGTAGAAGTCAAAAAAAACCTTCTCTAGCCCTAAAGAGTAGCCAATGCCCCTAAAAGTTCTCAACTAGAAATTTTGAAATGTTTAGAAAATCCTTAACTTTAAGAAATAAACCACATCAAACAAACGTTTTATCATCTCAGCAGGGTACCACAAATCTATTGAATGAACGATTTTTTGCATAAAACCATTCCGAATTTAAAACCATTTAATTATGAACGTCATCATGATGCGCATTTTATAAATCAACAATGGGTTTTGGTTAATGGGATTTCTAATAAAAAATCAGTTTACACTTTTAAAGCCAATAATATTCTTGAAATCTCGCGTAAAGACAATGTTATTAAAACATCGTGGACCATTTCGCTTCAGAATATACTCACTATAGAAACCGAAGACGGCCAAATCACCGTGAGTGCGTTTTTTAAAGATGATGATATCCTTGTGCTTAACAACCAGGATAACGATGAATTTGCACTTTATATAAATACCACAAAATATAAAGACGAATTAAATTCCATTGAAGACATACAAGCTTTTTTAAAGTATAAATATCAGAAAAAGGTCAGTACTACCATTTACGATCATGAATTTTATTATATCGAAAAATCTGAAGAATTTGGTCCTTGTAAAGTTGAAGAATTAGCCCAAAAAGTCCGTGACGGAGAAATAAGCGGCTATTGTTTTGTCCGAGATATTAATGCTTACGATTACAGTGAGCGCTTACGTATTTTTGATTTAATAAACGAACTCGACTAACACCTGATCATAGTATAATATAGATAATGTCATAAAAAAAGCGAACCCTAAAGTTCGCTTTTCTATTACTATGGTATTGAAATCTTAAGACTTCAAAATATATTTATACGTGTAACGCACGGTTATCCGTTGCTGCTAATGCTGCTTCTTTTACCGCTTCAGCAAAAGTTGGATGCGCATGAGACATACGCGAAATATCTTCAGCAGACGCTCTATATTCCATAGACACAACGGCTTCAGCAATTAAATCGGCACAACGTGCACCAATCATATGTACGCCTAATACTTCATCTGTAGTTTTATCTGCTAAGATTTTTACAAATCCTTCAATATCTCCACTTGCTCTAGCACGACCAAGGGCTCTAAAAGGAAATTGTCCTACTTTATAAGCTACGTTATCAGCTTTTAATTCTTCTTCCGTTTTACCAACAGCCGCAACTTCTGGCCATGTGTAAACCACACCTGGAATTAAATTATAATCAATATGAGGTTTTTGTCCGGCAATAGTTTCTGCCACAAACGTACCTTCTTCTTCAGCTTTATGCGCTAACATAGCCCCTTTAATAACATCACCGATGGCATAGATATTAGAGGTAGACGTCTGTAAATGTTCGTTAACTTCTACTTGTCCTCTGTCATTCATCTTAACACCAGCAGCCTCTAAGTTTAATCCTTCCGTGTAAGGCTTACGTCCTACAGACACTAAACAATAGTCTCCTTTAAACTCAACCACTTCACCTTTTTTATTCTCTGCTTTTACTACAACTTCGTCTCCTTTACGTTCCACAGACTGTACTTTATGAGAAAGCATCATTTTACATTTTGCTTTCTTAAAGACTTTATTTAATTCTTTAGACAAACCAGCATCCATTGTAGGGATAATTCTGTCCATATATTCAATAACAGTCACTTCTGCTCCTAAACGACGGTAAACCTGTCCAAGCTCTAAACCAATAACCCCACCACCAATAATGATTAGGTGCTTAGGCACTTCTTTTAATTTTAAGGCTTCTGTAGACGTAATAATACGTTCTTTATCTAAAGAGATAAATGGTAAGTTAGAAGGCTTAGACCCTGTTGCTATAATTACTTTTTTAGCTTCAATCTCTTGAGCATCTTTTCCTTCAATCTTAATGTGAGTAGCATCTATAAAAGATCCTAACCCTTCAAAAACATCAATATTGTTTTTCTTCATTAAGAAATCAATACCTCCCGTTGTTTGGTCTACTACAGCTTGCTTGCGACCAATCATTTTTTCTAAATTCACTTTAATATCTCCTGGAATCTCAATACCATGATCTTCAAAGTGTTTTGTTGCTTCTTCATAATGATGAGAAGAACTTAATAAAGCTTTACTTGGAATACAACCTACGTTTAAGCAAGTTCCACCGAGAGTAGAATATTTTTCAATAATTGCAGTTTTCATGCCTAATTGTGCGCAACGGATTGCTGCTACATATCCACCAGGTCCTGAACCTATTATTGCTACATCGTACGATTTCATATGATTTTTTTTTCGTTGATTAAAAAACGATAACAAATGTACAATTTAGATTAATATATTACGAATTTTAAAACAATATTAAATGCACCTTATCTTATTTTTTTATTTCCATTGCCTCTACCTTATTTTTAGACCTAATTATAGTGCAAAAAATTCTTTGGATTTTTAAAATAGCTCGGTTTAGAAATTGCTTAAACCCATACACCCCAATCGATACTAGCAATCTTAAGCTAATAGCTACTGTCGCAGAACATATATTATATGTCGTTTTTTAAAAATAAAATACTTTGAAGTGAGAACTATTACGCGAAGGTATTTTATATAACAAATTCTGAACAGACCTCCTTTTTAATTTGGCCTAAAAAAATGGCCCAAACTTTAAGTTACCCCTAAATAACTCTTAGAATGGACCTGTTTTACCCTAAATTTAATAGCTTCTCAAAGTTGCAATATATTAATGATACCCACAATACTCAATTTGAGTATTTATGCTTACAACCAATGTTTATTGCTTTTTAATAGTCCTACTAATTCTCCTGTAGACGAAATGTTCAACTTTTTTAAAATATTTCTACGATGTGTATCTACGGTATGCGAACTAATATTAAGTTTATCTGAAATGGCTTTACTCGATTGATTAAGAACTAACAATCTAATAACATCACGCTCGCGATTACTGATACGTCCCTGAAGTAATTTTTGAGAAAAATTATTGAAATATTGGGTTTCGTATTCATTATTTGCATTTAAGATCTTAGCCGAGGCAGAGATGTCCATTTTAAGTCCTGCATCTAAAACCGTGTAATGGGCTAGGCCAATAATAGGTTTGCCTTCGCTACCAAAAATTAAAGGCGTGGTATTTTGAACCACATTCACATAATTCCCCTCACTATTTTTAAGTCTGAAATTCCATGTATAATTAGTGTCTCCTCTTTTGCTTATAGGAATTTTTTCAAGCGTAAATTCCATTAAGCCATTTAGGCTTTGAATCCATGGCTCTACATCGTCTGGATGAATTCTACTCCAAAAATAGCGCATACCACGTTTTTTTAATTCCTCAGGATCCAGACCTAAACAACTCTTGTAATTTTTACTGACATATTCAAAGGTAAGAGACTGCGTATTCGTTACACAAAAAAACGTTGAACTATAAGGTAGATATTCATCAAGCTCAATAAATTTCTTAATATGCTTTTCTAAAAACGGTTTATTATAGGATTTAAAAATAAACTCGTATACCTCTTTAATTTCATCATATTTCATAAGAGAAATTTAAAAAATTATCATTTCACTATGGGTATCTATTCAAAAAAACATTCACCCAATTATCTAAATAGCAACATTATAGTAAAGAAAACTCTAATAAAAATACACTTTTTTTATTTAAACCGAGATAGCCGTAGTGTACTTCACTTCATTAATCATAAACATACTGTGAGTACTACCAATGTGATTAATTTTAGTTAATTTCTCTACCATAAATACCCGAAAGGCTTTCATATCTTTTACAAGTACTTTAAGTAAATAATCATAATCTCCACTGAGATGGTAACACTCTAAGACCTCCTCTAACTGCGTAACTTCCCGCTCAAACCGCACCACATAATCTTGAGAGTGTTGTACCAATTTCACATGGCAAAAGGCCACAAAATCTTTCTCCACCTTGCTTTTATCTACCAAGGCGACATATTGTTTAATAATTCCGCTTTGTTCTAATTTTTTAATACGCTCATAGACGGCAGTTACAGATAAATTTAACTGTAGCGCTAGAGCTTTTGTAGTTTGTTTACTATCTTTTTGCAGTAAGTGAAGTAATTTTCTGTCGGTAGCATCAAAAATCATACTTATCTTTTTTCTAAACGAAGGGTTATCGTTGAGTAATTTAAGATAAAAAATCTAAAAAAAACTCTAATTGCTTATGATTTTTCTAAAATATACCACATTGCTTGACTAATATTCTAATATAGCAGACTTTTGATGTACTAACTAAAATTTTATAATCATGGCATTTAAACCCGCAAATCAGATTCAAGATTTACAATATTTTGGAGAGTTTGGAGGCGTAAACCCTTCCATTTCAGACTCTTCCACCTATACCTTTCTATCCGCAAAAACCATGTTTGATACTTTTGAAGGCAATGCTGATGGCTGTTATCTCTATTCGCGCCACTCGTCCCCCTCTAATTTATATTTAGCTGAAGCTTTGGCCGCTATGGAAGGGACTGAAACCGCTACGGTAACCGCTTCAGGCATGGGCGCCATCACCGCCGTATTATTACAGCTCTGTGGCGCTGAAGACCATGTGGTCAGTAGTAGAACAATTTACGGTGGGACGTATGCTTTTTTAAAAAATTTTACGCCACGTTTGGGTATAAACACCAGCTTTGTAGACATAACCAATTTGGAACGCGTGGAAGCGGCCATTACCCCAAAGACTAAAGTGTTGTATTGCGAATCGGTAAGCAATCCACTACTCGAAGTCGCCGACATTAAGGGGTTAGCACAATTGGCCAAGACCTACAAGCTAAAATTGGTTGTTGATAATACGTTTTCTCCTCTATCTATTTCGCCTTATCATTTAGGTGCCGATGTGGTAATTCACAGTTTAACAAAATTTATCAATGGCTCGTCAGATACCGTTGGTGGCGTGGTTTGCGGAACTACAGAATTAATCAATGACCTGCGTAATGTAAATGACGGTGCAGCCATGCTTTTAGGCGCTACTATGGACAGCTTGCGCGCTGCTTCAGTATTAAAAAACCTGAGAACTCTACATATAAGGATGCAACAACACAGTTCTAATGCGGCTTATTTAGCCGAAAAATTTGAACGTGAAGGCTTAAAAACCGTATATCCTGGATTAAGATCTCATCCTTCTTATGGATTATTTAAAGCTATGATGAATGAAAAATACGGATTTGGAGGGATGCTCACCATTGATATAGGCACTTTAGAAAAAGCCAATGCCTTAATGGAATTGATGCAAAAAGAAAATTTAGGCTATCTCGCCGTAAGTTTAGGCTTTTACAAAACCTTATTTAGCGCGCCGGGGAGTTCTACATCTTCAGAAATTCCTGAGGAAGAACAGAAATCTATGGGACTAAGCGACGGTTTAATACGTTTTTCAATTGGATTGGATGCCGATATTGAACGAACCTTCACAAAAATGAAAGCGTGTATGACCCAATTAAATATTTTATAAAATTTATAAAAAGAGGTAATATAATTGAAGGTTAGTATTTTCAGAAATGAAAATCTAACCTTTTTTTCAGGTATAAGCCTTGCCTCACGCTTCTTCATTTGCAAATGAGTTAACAAAATCGTAACATTACGACACTAAACTCAGATAAAATGCCAGATAAGCCCTCTCAATTAGATTTTGACAATCAAAATATCATAGACAATAAAGAATTAAATCTACTTGAAGCCCTTATCCCAGTTGTTATTTTAATGGGGCTATTAGCGTACAATATTTTTTTCGTTGAAAGTCAAGAATGGTTCGGCGCCTATACCAATCAAATTATACTTCTTATAGGAGGTGCTATTGCCGCAGGTGTTGGTTTTTTTAATAAAACCAGCTTAAAAACAATGATTACCGAAGTTTGGGAAAACCTTAAAACCATTTTTGTTCCGGTATTGATCCTTTTATTAGTAGGAGCTCTTGCCGGGACCTGGCTCGTTAGTGGTGTAATCCCCGCTATGGTGTATTATGGCCTGCAAGTGTTAAGTCCAGCTATATTTTTACCTGCCTCTGTAGTTATTGCAGCCATAATTTCTATCGCTACGGGAAGCTCATGGACCACATCAGCAACAGTAGGTATTGCCTTAGTAGGTATCGGAACCGCTTTAGGGATTGATCCTGGAATGATTGCAGGAGCCGTGATCTCTGGAGCCTATTTTGGAGATAAAATGTCTCCGCTTAGTGATACCACTAATTTAGCACCCGCTATGGCCGGTACCGATTTATTTACACATATTAAATATATGGGTATTACTACCGTACCTACCGTTATCATTACCCTAGTGGTCTTTGCTATTATAAGCGCTAATATTGATACCACAGGAAGTTCTGATACTGGTTTTATTTTAGAAACCATCCGTCGTTACTTTAATATAACGCCTTGGTTATTCTTGGTTCCTGTAGCGGTTGTAGGCCTTATTTTATTAAAGACAAAACCTTTATTAGCCTTGGTTTCAGGGGTAGTCTTAGCCATTATTTTTGCTTTTGTTTTTCAACCGAAACTAATCAATAGCATTTCAGACTCTTCAATAGATACCATTACCACTTCGGTTTTAACGGATATTAATGTCACGATTTCAGATGAAGCCTATAAGGATGCTTTTACCGCAACTGATATTGAAAATATAAATAATGATGAAGGCCGTTTAGCCAATTTATTTAGCGATAATGATTTAAAAGGAATCTATACCACAGAAAATTTAAAAAACTTTTTTGCGACTGAATATAGTGATCCCGAAGTTATTGAATCTAAAGTTGAAAATTTAGATAAACTCATCACCATCAAAAGACTAAAAAAACTATTTAGTTCTGGAGGAATGAATGGTATGCTTTGGACCATCTATTTAATCTTTTGTGCCATGATTTTTGGAGGGATTATGGATGGTATCGGTGCCCTATCTAGAATTACGAAAGCCTTACTATCTATTGCAACATCTGTCTTTGGATTATTTGCGAGTACTGTGGCGAGTTGTCTTGGTTTAAACATTGTCGCTTCAGATCAATACTTAGCCATAGTTATTCCTGGTAAAATGTTTAAACAAGCTTATGAAGATCGTGGTTTAGCCCCAGAAAACTTAAGTCGTACTTTAGAAGATTCGGGGACAGTAACTTCAGTATTAATCCCTTGGAACACGTGTGGAGCCTATCATAGTGGCGTACTAGGTGTAGGCGTCGGAGAATTTTTTATCTATGCGATATTTAATTGGTTAAGTCCGGTGACCACCTTAATTTTTGCGGCTTTAAAGTTGAAAATCAAGATGATTAAAGCGTAATAAAATGCGTTTATAATACCCAAAACTTTATCATAGCCAATGCCTATTTCCTTATAAAAAATTAAAATTCGATTAACGTTTATTTTCCTTGATGCGAAGTATATTTGTAGTGTAAAATAATTAATAATTTTAAAACTATAAAAACATGGCATTAGTAGGAAAACAATTTCCAGATTTAGACGTAAACGCAATGAATGAATTGGGTGACACTTTTAAAGTGAACGTTCTAGAAGAAGCTAAGAACAATAATAAAAAAGTAGTATTATTCTGGTACCCAAAAGATTTTACTTTTGTTTGCCCAACAGAATTACACGCCTTCCAGGCCGCATTAGGAGAATTTGAAAAAAGAAATACCATTGTAATTGGTGCTTCTTGTGATACTGCTGAAGTGCACTTTGCATGGTTAAGCACATCTAAAGATAACGGAGGAATTGAAGGTGTAACTTACCCAATCCTTGCAGATTCTAACCGTAACCTTGCTTCTGCATTAGGAATTTTAGATATTTTTAATGAGCAATATGATGAAGAAACAGGATTAGTAACTGTAGAAGGTGACAATGTTACTTTTAGAGCAACTTACATCATTGATGAAGAAGGAACTATTCAGCATGAAAGTGTGAACAACATGCCATTAGGTAGAAACGTTAATGAATACATCAGAATCATTGATGCTTTAACACACGTACAAGAAAAAGGTGAAGTTTGTCCTGCAAACTGGGAAGAAGGAAAAGAAGCAATGCAAGCTAACGCTAAAGACACTGCTGCTTATTTAGCTGCTCACTAATCCAAAATGCTATATAAACCTGGGTTATTTGTAAGAATAGCTCAGGTTTTAAAAAAAATACAAAACGTTATGATTCAAGAATTAGAACAAGACAACCTACAAGATATTATAAATAATAACGATACTGTAGTGGTACAGTATTCTGCAACTTGGTGCGGTAATTGCAGAATTATGAAACCAAAATTCAAGAAATTAGCAACAGAAAATGAAGGTACGGCCTTTGTGATTGCTGATGCTGAAAAATTTCCTGAAAGTAGAAAATTAGCGACGGTTGATAATTTACCAACCTTTGCCACCTTTAAAAAAGGAGCGTTTAAAAATCAAGTACAAACTAATAAGTTCGATGTTCTTAAAGAACTTGTTGAAGAAGCTATTTAATTATGAAATTACCTGTAATTAAGCATTTAACACAATTCATTGAAGAGAATGATGAAGATTATATTTTAGAAACTATTGAAACCCTAGAACAACTTACAGAAGTCCCTTCTCTTAAAGATGAAGAACTCGATGTTATTGGAGAATTAATCTCTAATATGTATGGCGCTGTAGAGGTCCAAAAAATGATAAAGGATGGAACGCCTAAAAAAGAAGCACTGAATACTTTTATGTCTCGTGTTCTTGGTTCTATAGATAAATAAAAAAAGAAAAATTTCCGCTAAAATAAGAGCCCTTCCATCGAAGGGTTTTTTTTATGCCTTATGCTATTTAAATCGTGGTTCTATCGCTACTCTAACTTGTTCTAATGTAAACCTGAAGGTGTTAACGTTTTTTTTAGAGTGGACATCATTATGGTTTTCCTTCTCAGTGTATACAGGTTTAGAGCTTTTTGTTGTTTATGTGTTTATGTTGACATACCTTTGAGAATGAAACAGATATTAGTTATAACGATTATATTTTTGACCAGCAATTTTACAGTATTTGCACAGAAATATAGTGAATTACAGAATTACAAACATCACTCCGTCATTACTAAAAATGATACCATAAACTATCATACTTACGCTAAAGTAAAAACAGATTCTCTAAGTACCATTCTCTTATACATTCAAGGCTCAAGTGCGATATCTTTATACCAAGTCAAAAAAGAAAAAGGCAGTATTGTTATTGGAACAACCGTGCCTTTTGATTTAGCCACAATTCCAGATCATTTTTTATTCGTTGTAATATCACGTAAAGGATTTCCATTTTCTACTGAATTAGATAAGCCATTTCCCATTCCTGAATCATTTTTTGAGAATCAAACGCTCGAATATCGAGCAAATCAAGCAAATTTGGTCATAAACGACCTACATAAAACATACAACAAACAATTAGACAAAATAATAGTACTCGGACATTCTGAGGGTAGTGATGTTGTTGCAAAACTTGGAACTATAAATAAAAGAGTAACACATTTTGGATACTGGTCAGGTGGCGGGAACACCCAATTTATAGACTTTGTAACGTTTATAAGAAAAGATGTTGAAAAAGGGACTTTAACGGAAGCACAAGCAAAAATAAAAATAGATTCGCTATTTAACGACTTAAGAGATATTATGTCTCATCCCAATGCGACGGACAAATTTTGGCAAGGAGATGATAATAGCTACAAGCGATGGAGTCATTTTTCGGACCCGCCTATTGAGAATCTATTGCAAATTAATAAACCATTATTTGTTGCCATCGGAACAAAAGACCAAGCTGTAGCACTTGAATCTGCTTACTTGATACCAATCGAATTTATACGAAATAAAAAAGACAATTTAACTTTTAAAGCTTACCCGAATCTTGACCATGGATTTGAAATGGAATTAGAAAATGGCGAATTTGAAGACCATTGGAATGATGTTTTTCAAGATTTTCTAAATTGGGTGAATAAAACGCAATAATAGTATATGCGAACACCGTGCGTCATAAATTGTTTTTTATGAGCTTACTTGCGAAAATCACTTACCATAATATTAACCTATACGCTATCCATGGGATTATTTAGCTTTTTAAAGAAAGACAAAAAGACTGAATCAAACACAAATTCAACAATTTTAGGAATGGTTCTTTTGGAAGCCCCAAATTCATTTGACTTAACAGGGACTGTAAATGAATTGAAAACAAAATGGAAACTAAAAGTCAATGATAATAACCCTAATGACAAAGCTGCTGTATTAGCCATTGGAGATTACAGTGTTGCTGTAGCAAATATTCCAGCTCCAATACCAAAAGAAGAAGTTGAAAAGCAGCTGAATACAATTATTTCTGGGAAAACGGAATTAAAGAAACATCCAAACACAAAGGACATATTGTTTTATCAATTATAAACATTGGAAAAAATACAGTTCAGGAAAATTTACTATATAGTAAAATTGCTTCTGCAGTTATGAATAACAGCAAAGCAATCGGAATTTATATTGGAGGTAGAACTTTAGTTCTGAAAAAAGACTTCTATCAAGCGAATGTGGAAATGATGAGCAAAGAAGATCTTCCTTTATACAATTGGATTTATTTTGGTTTAAGAAAAGAAAACGGAAAACAATCTGTATATACCTACGGACTTGCTGACTTTGGTAAAATGGAAATGGAAATTGTTGAGTTTGAAAAGGCAATAGAAGAATTAAATGAAATGATATTTAATTTATCTCATTATGTTATCGCTCATGACGTTACGCTAAAAGACGGAGAAACAACTGGAATTTCAGCTGAACAAAAACTAAGAATTTCCCAATCAAAAGGAAAGTTCTTGGAAGGGAAGACATTAAAAATTAAATATTAGAAATACTGTGTCCAAAACCATATTTAATTCAGTGCTAGTGCTGGCCGACTTACAAAAACACTCGTAACCAACCATAAACAACCACGCAAAACCTAAGCCCCAAAGCTTGCATAAAAAACTTCAAACAAAAAAGCCACTTCAATCGAAGTGGCTGTATACCATTGTGCTATTAATGCATTATTGCAATAAAGCAACAAGAGCATCAAATTCTTTTTCTTTAGCGTAATCTAAAGCTGATTTTCCGTGCTCATCAGTGAGGCTTTTATCGGCATCATGCTCTAATAAAAGACTAACAATAGCGCTGCGATTGTACATGGTGGCAAAAATTAGGGCTGAAACTCCAGTAGTATTAACTGCATTAACCTCGGCACCATGGTTAATCAATTTTCGCGCTAAAACCTCATTTCCTTTAAAGCTTACGCCAATTAAAGCAGTATTCCCAGAACCATCCTTAGCATTTATATCGGCTTGATGCTTTAATAAGACATCCGTAATTATTTCATTATCGAAATAGGTTGCCAAAATTAAAGGTGTAAAGCCACGAGCATCTTTTTCATTAATAAGCTTAGGATTTATATTTAATAAGGCTTCAATGCGGTCTTGATCACCAACTCTAATGGCTTCGAAAAAAATATCAATATCTTTCATAATGTATGTGTTAATCAAAAAAGGAATGAGATTTTACACTCACTCCTTCTTCATATTTAATTATTCTACGGTTTATTTTAAATCGAAGCGATCTAAGTTCATCACCTTGGTCCAAGCGGCTACAAAATCTTTTACAAAACGATCTTGTCCGTCGTTAGCTCCATACACTTCTGCAATTGCTCTTAACTCGGTATTAGAACCAAAAATTAAATCAGCACGTGTTCCTTTAAATTTCAAATCTCCTGTATTACGGTGACGTCCTTCAAAATAACGATCATCATCTGAAGTCGCTTTCCAGGTATACGTAAAGTCTAAAATATTTCTAAAGAAATCATTAGTTAAATGCCCTACATTATCGGTAAACACACCGTAATCAGAACCATCATAATTAGCACCTAACACACGTAATCCTCCTACTAAAACAGTTAATTCTGGTACAGAAAGCGTTAGTAAGTTAGCTTTATCTACTAATAAATCTTCAGCAGCAATTTTTATATCGCTTTTAATATAGTTTCTAAAACCATCGGCTAAAGGCTCTAAATAGCTAAATTGTTCAATATCGGTTTGTGCTTGAGTGGCATCACCACGACCTTGATAAAATTCGACTTTCTGATCGTATCCGGCATTTTTAAGTCCTTGTTCTACACCAACATTTCCGGCTAAAACAATTAAATCGGCCATAGATACATCACCTTCAAACTTATTTTGAATGTCCTCTAATACGGTTAATACCTTATTTAATTCCGAAGGATTATTAACCTCCCAGCTACGTTGCGGCTCTAAACGAATACGTGCGCCATTAGCACCACCTCTATTATCTGAACCTCTAAATGTAGATGCAGAAGCCCAAGCTGTAGTCACTAATTGTGACGTGGTTAAACCTGAATCTGAAATCAACCCTTTTAAAGTCTCAATATCCGTATCAGTTAAAGTATAATCTACAATAGGGATTGGATCTTGCCATAACAATTCTTCTTGTGGTACCTCAGGACCTAAGTAACGTGATGTTGGTCCTAAATCACGATGCGTTAATTTATACCAAGCACTTGCAAAGGCTTTTTCAAAAGCTTTATGGTCGGCATGAAAACGTTTAGAAATCTCTAAGTATTTAGGATCTACTTTAAGCGCGATATCTGCAGTGGTCATCATAAGATCTTGTCTTGCATTAGCATCACCAGCCATAGGAGCCATTTTAGCATTAGAAGCGGCTGTAGGTTTCCATTGGTGTGCGCCCGCAGGACTTTGTGTTAATTCCCAATCGTAGTTTAATAAGACATCAAAATAATCAGCATCCCATTGTGTTGGGTTTGGAGTCCATGCGCCTTCAATACCACTTGTAATAGTATCATCTAAAACTCCTGTACCGTAAGAGTTTTTCCATCCTGTACTCATTTCTTCTATGGAAGCTCCATGCGGTTCTTTCCCAACGTATTTATTAGGATCTGCAGCACCATGGGCTTTTCCGAAGGTATGTCCACCCGCAACAAGAGCCACAGTTTCTTCATCATTCATCGCCATTCTACCGAAGGTTTCTCTAACATCGTGTGCAGAGCCCATAGGATCAGGATTTCCGTTTGGTCCTTCAGGATTTACATAAATCCACCCCATCATTACAGCGGCTAATGGATCTTCTAAATCTCCATCCTTATAACGGTCTTCGTTCGCACCCCATTCAGTTTCACTTCCCCAATACACATCTTGTTCTGGTTCCCATACATCTACACGTCCTCCGGCAAACCCAACTGTTGGGAATCCCATAGATTCTAAGGCGCAGTTCCCGGCTAAAATCATTAAATCGGCCCAAGAGATCTTATTGCCATATTTCTGTTTAATAGGCCATAATAATAAACGTGCCTTATCTAAGTTACCATTATCTGGCCAACTGTTAATTGGTGCAAAACGCTGATTCCCTGCTCCTGCTCCACCACGTCCGTCTCCTACTCTGTAGGTTCCTGCACTGTGCCACGCCATACGGATCATTAATCCTCCATAATGACCATAATCTGCTGGCCACCAATCTTGAGAATCGGTCATAAAATCTGTAAGCTCTTTTTTTAAAGCGTCATAATCTAAACTTTTAAACGCCTCAGCATAATCGAAATCTTCACCCATTGGGTTCGATTTTGCAGCGTGTTGACGCAAAATATTTAGTTTTAATTCATTGGGCCACCAGTCACGGTTTTTTACACCCCCACCACCGGTTTGTTTTACAGTACCACTTAAGTACGGGCATTTAGCTGCACTTTCATTAATGTCGAAATTTTTACCTTGGGGAGCATCGGTTGAATGCGAATTACTTTCCATATCCTATATGATTTTTTGATTTAATTTTTGATAAAATTATGCTATTATGCACCTTAGGCTTAAGATACGTAATTTTTTTAATTTATTTTTTAATAGACAAAAACTATTGTAAATTAAAAACCGATAGTTAACACGAATAAATAAAGCGTTTTATAGGCTGAAATCTCAAGAAAATTTCGTAACTTTTAAGTGTAAATCAATACCTATAGCTATGAGCACTACAGAATATACCAAAGTTTATTACGGAAATTTTATTTTAGTTACGAGAATAAAGAATGAATTAGAAGCCTCTGGCATCGTTCCTATTATTAAAGATGAAGGGGAATCGCAACGTTTGGCAGGTTACGCTTCCTTAAATCAGGGATACCAAGAAGTTTTTGTACATAATGACGAATTAACTAAAGCCATGGGCATTATAAATCGGCTGAAGGCTGAAATGGAAGCCTCTTAATCTTGTCGCTATAATAAAGGAAATGGTTCTAATGTTTTTTTAGGCCTTAATACCGTCACTTTAAAGCAAAAAAAAGCTGGTATCTTCATACCAGCTTTTTTTTATACTATAAATCTATAGCGACTTATTATAGAGTGCTTATTATAAAGCTACACCATACATTTTTTCGCGTTGTTCTTTTATCTTCTTATCTCCCATGTACTCATCAAAGGTCATGTAACGGTCAATAACACCACTAGGGGTTAATTCTATAATTCTATTACCCACAGTTTGTGCAAACTCATGATCATGTGTGGTTAATAAAACCGTTCCTTTAAAATTAGTAAGGGAATTGTTAAACGCCGTAATACTTTCTAAGTCTAAGTGGTTTGTAGGCTCATCTAACATTAAAACGTTAGCTCTCATCATCATCATTCGGCTTAGCATACAACGTACTTTTTCTCCTCCTGATAGCACATCTGAAGTTTTAAGGGCTTCTTCACCACTAAAAATCATTTTCCCAAGGAAGCCTCTAATATGAACTTCTTCGCGCTCCTCTTCTGTTGTAGCCCATTGACGTAACCAATCTACTAAGGTTAGTTTATTATCAAAAAACTCACTGTTATCTAAAGGTAAATACGATTGTGTTGTGGTAACACCCCAATCAAATTTCCCTTCTTCGGCTTGTTCTTTTCCATTAAGTATTTGGTAGAATGCGGTCGTTGCTCTAGAATCTTTAGAGTAAACCACCACTTTATCGCCTTTATTTAAATTGATGTCTACGTTTTTAAATAAAACTTCGCCTTCAAGACTTGCTCCTAAACCTTGAACATTTAAAATCTGATCTCCGGCTTCACGGTCGCGTTCAAAAATAATAGCTGGGTAACGACGACTAGAACGTTTTATTTCAGAAATATTTAATTTATCAATCATCTTCTTTCTACTCGTTGCTTGCTTAGATTTTGCAACATTGGCAGAAAAACGACGGATAAAGTCTTCTAATTCTTTCTTCTTCTCTTCAGCCTTCTTATTTTGCTGTGCATGTTGTCTGGCCGCTAATTGCGAAGACTCATACCAGAAGGTATAGTTTCCTGAGAAGTGATTAATTTTTCCGAAGTCAATATCAGAAATATGGGTACAAACAGAATCTAAAAAGTGTCTATCGTGAGATACCACAATAACACAGTTTTCATAGTTTGCTAAGAAATTTTCTAACCAAGAGATGGTTTCGTAATCCAAATCATTGGTAGGCTCATCCATAATTAGTAAATCTGGATTCCCGAATAAAGCCTGCGCTAATAACACACGGACTTTCTGCTTTCCATCTAAATCTTTCATTAAGGTATAATGGTACTCTTCCTTAATCCCTAGATTTGATAACATGGCCGCAGCATCACTATCGGCATTCCAACCATTCATTTCTTCAAACTGTACCTGAAGCTCTCCAATTTTTTCAGCATTAGCATCGGTATAGTCTGCATAAAGCGCATCGATCTGAGTTTTGAGATTGTATAACGGTTTATTGCCTTTTAATATGGTTTCTAAAACGGTATCATCGTCGTGCTTGTTGTGGTTTTGCTCCAAAACAGACATACGCTTCCCAGGTTCTAAATGTACACTCCCTGAAGTAGGATCCATTTTTCCTGCTATAATTTTTAAAAACGTTGATTTCCCGGCCCCGTTAGCACCGATAATTCCGTAGCAATTACCATTATTAAAAGTGGTGCTTACTTCATCAAAAAGTACGCGTTTTCCAAATTGAACCGAAAGATTAGAAACTGATAACATGTTGTATAATTTTATTCTGTTAACCTTATATAATAAAGGTGAATTTTTAAGATTGCAAAAGTAGAAAATTAAAAGCAGAAACTCTTACAATAGGCCCTCTTCAATTAGAAAAAATATACTAAAGGCTTAATCTTAAAACTAAAACGCCTATGAGGACTTAAAATGTCCTTCAGAAAATATCCTAAGCCGGAAAATATTCTTTTAAATTCTCTGACTTTTATACCGATGATACGCTCTTTTTATCCTAATATTGTGGGAGTTCGCTAACATTTAACGAGGTATTAACAACGGATTTGCAAAGCTTCTTCTATTTTTGTTAGCCTAACTTTTATGAAATATACATGCTAAGTCTACGTTTCGTTTTTGCTTTAACTATAATGTCTACCATCTTTGGATGCCAATTTAAAGGTAGTAAAACAACAGATTACGCATATATTGGAGGTGAAATCATAAACCCAAAAAACAACAGTGTTGTCATTTACAATACTAAAGGTCAGATTTTAGACTCCATTACCTTAGATGATAACCACCGATTTATTTACAAAATAGATAATTTAATCCCTGGCCTCCACTCTATTACCCATGGTGGTGAATACCAAATGTTGTTGTTAGAGCCTAGTGACAGTATTATGTTCCGTATTAATACTTATGATTTTGATGAATCGCTTGTGTTTACCGGTCATGGCGCTAGAAAAAACAACTACCTTCTTAAAACGTATTTATCTAATGAAAAAGAAGCGAAACAGTTAGTGCGTTATTCTAAAATGGAACCTGAGGCTTTTAATGATTTTGTTGAAAAACGTCGATTAAAACAATTGCGTGATTTTCATACCTTTTTAAGTAAGACCGAAGAATCTGAATTTTTTAAGTCTATTGTTGAAGCTAATATTAACTACAACAACTATGCAGATAAGGAAATTTATCCTTTTGCCTATTTTGGGAACAACAAACTGATTCATATTAAAGATCTTCCTGAAGATTTTTTCGCCCATAGAAAGCATATAGATTATAATGCCACGCATTTAAGCCGCTTTTTTGCCTATAACCGCTTCTTATTTTCGCACATTGATAATTTGGCCATTCATGACTATTATAAAGATAATGCCTATCATAGTAAATTTAACCGACACGCTATGGGCTATAACAAATCTAAACTCGATTTAATTGATAGTATTATTACCGATCCGGTAATAAAAAATAACTTACTTAAATATAAGGCAAGAGAATATATTAGCTATAACCACACAGAAGATGAAGCTAATGAAATTTTAGAGCATTATTTATCAAAGAGCACCAATGAAGAAGACAAATTGTACATGAAAGATTTAGTGTCTTCTTTAAAATTATTACGTCAAGGAAATCCGTTGCCTAATATTACCATCGTTAATTATAACAACACGGAACACCGTATAAACTCTATCATTACCAAACCGACGATTATTTATTTCTGGTCCTCTAACTCTAAGTCACAATACCGCAACAGTCATTTTATGGTAGACCAATTAAAGTCTCAATTTCCACAAACCGATTTTATCTCTATTAATGTAAATGACAACAACGATAAATTTTGGAAGAACATTATTGATAATTATAAGTTCCCTACCATTAACGAGTTTAAGTTTAAAAACTCTAAAGAAGCGCGTAAAACGCTAGCGGTAAACTATCTGAATAAATGTATTGTTGTAGACCAAGATGGTATCATCTTACACCCTAACGCTAACATTTTTAGCTCAGAATTTCACGATACTCTTGAAGAATTACTACAAAAAAAGCATCTTATCGCTAAACAAGATGCTCTTTAAAATTATATAAGTTGAAATTCTCTTAGTTTCCTTTATTATAATCTGCTAAGAATTTCTCTAATCCACTATCTGTTAAAGGGTGTCTTAACAAACCAGTAATAGAACTTAATGGTCCTGTCATAACATCTGCTCCTAATTTTGCACAGTCAATAACATGCATCGTATGACGTACAGAAGCGGCTAAAATTTGCGTATCAAAAGCATAGTTATCATAGATATGACGGATTTCTGCAATAAGGTTTAAACCATCTGTAGAAATATCATCTAAACGTCCTATAAATGGAGATACATAAGTTGCACCAGCTTTAGCTGCTAATAAGGCTTGTCCTGGAGAAAACACTAAGGTTACATTTGTTCTGATACCACGATCTGAAAAATATTTACACGCTTTAATCCCATCTTTTACCATTGGTAATTTAATAACGATTTGCTCGTGTAATTCTGCTAAGGCCTCTCCTTCTCTTACCATGCCTTCAAAATCTGTAGAAATAACTTCTGCAGAAACATCACCTTCTACAATATTACAAATAGCCACATAGTGCTTCATAATATTATCAGTTCCTGTAATGCCTTCTTTAGCCATTAACGATGGATTTGTAGTTACCCCATCTAAAATACCCATATCTTGAGCATCTTTAATCTGCTCTAAATTTGCAGTATCAATAAAAAATTTCATAAAACTTTATTTAAGTTGTTGTGTTTTTAGTTGCCGCAAATTTACGGTTTTAACCCCATCAAAACAATGCGTTGGTTATAATTTATAATGATCCATTAACATCTTCTCGTAGATAGCATCTGGAAGAATTCGTTTTAAAACAATAGAAAATTTCTGTAAAAAAGCCCCAACCTTATAATGAATTTTAGGCGATTTCGTTTGTATAATTTTGTAAATAGCCTCTGCCATCTCCTTAGGGTCTCCACCGCTATCAACATGCTCATCCATAAGGCTTAAGGTTTTTCCGTAGGTTTCTTTGTAAGGCGAATTTTCTAAAGCCGGTGCATGGTAGCGCCCAGCAGCAATATTGGTTGCAAAATCGCCAGGCGCCACATTAGTCATCTTAATATTAAAGCCTTTTATTTCCATTCTAAAAGCTTCAGTTATTAACTCTAAAGCCCCTTTACTCGCACTATAAATACCGCGATATGGCAATCCCATATAGCCCGCAATAGACGTTATATTTATTATTAAACCCGATTGTTGTTGACGCATGCTTGGTAAAACAGCTTTAATCACATTTATAGGACCGAATAAATTGGTTTCAAAATTTCGCTTGATTTCCGCATCAGGGATTTCCTCTATAGGTCCTGTGATTCCGGCACCCGCATTATTAATAAGGACATCAATTTTAGTTTCAGCAGTTAAAACCTGATGGATACAAGCCGTAATGGTTTCAGGTTTCGTTACATCTAAAGCCACGATAGGAAACTTACTTTGCGGATAATTATTAGGGTTTCTACTCGTGCCATATACTTTGAAACCTTTAGTTTGAAGAAATTCACCAACAGATTTTCCGATTCCAGAGGAGCCCCCTGTTATTAATACAACTTTAGACATATGATGATATAAATTATAATTTTGAAAATTACAAATTCTGAAATTAGTAGACCTTTTATTCCTTAACTAATTGAAGAATAGTAAGGTTTTAAACTAAAAAAATCTCGAAGAGCTATAGCATTCAAGATTTGAGTTTTGGGTACAAAAAAAGGCAAGCTACCTACATCACACCGCTACGACCATTTACCTTTGCTGCGTTCCCGCCCTGGAGGATTCAACAGGAGCTGGTTGTGTAGGACTTGCCAGGTGCAAAGATACAATCTTTTCAGAGTATTTGCCAAAAGAAATCCCATAAAATCTTTAAAATTTTTAACCCGCTAATTAAGAGAATCTTAGACAGAAATTACTCGATAAAATCTATTATTTTGAAATTCTAAGTTGAAATTTCATCCCAATTTATCTTCTTCTTCCTCTAGAAAAATGCTAAAAACACATTGAATTTAGACGCTAAAAAGCATATTCAAACTGAATTTTATTTAATAACTTGCCAAAAAAAATCCAATATTCGCCATGCGCCACTATAATTATCTTTTTCTCTTAGCCTTCAGCTTCCTTTTATTCCAATGTGGAGATACTAACGCTTCAAAACAATCAGGATTATCAATTAATGTAGGTGCTCAATCTTTAATGCTTGGCGATACCCTTAACCTCTCTATTAACAATCCTAAAAATTTAGAGATTTCAAGTGTAAATTATCAATTAAACGGGAAACCTATAAAGGAGAATGCTATTTTAAATGCTGTGACTTTAGGCGAAAAAAATATTACAGCTGAACTTATGGTTGGCGATAAAAAAGAAACCTTATCACAATCCATTCAGATTTTTAATAATATTATTCCATCGTATTATACTTATGAAGTGGTAAATGTTTACCCACATGATATGACCTCTTATACGCAGGGCTTAGAATTTTATAAGGGCGAATTGTATGAGAGTACAGGACAACGTACCGAATCTAAATTGAGAAAAGTAAATTTTGAAACCGGTGAAGTTTTAAAAAACATTAACCTAGATGATTCCTATTTTGGTGAAGGATTAACCATTTTAAACGACAAAATCTATCAATTAACATGGCAAGCTAGACGCGGATTTGTTTACGACGTTAATACCTTTGAACGACTCAGTACTTTTAATTATGGCACAAGTAAAGAAGGCTGGGGTATTTGTAATGACGGAAATACTTTATATAAATCAGACGGGACTGAAAAAATTTACCTGCTTAACCCAGACAACTTAAATGAAAAAGGTCATATTGAGGTTTATACGGAAAAAGGGAAAATTCCGAACCTTAATGAAATGGAATGGATTAATGGAAAAATTTATGCGAATATTTACCAACGTAATGGTGTGGTTATCATCAATCCTAAAACAGGAGGTGTTGAAGGGGTGATCGATTTTAAACCGTTACGAAAATTAGTAACGCAACACCCAGAACTCGATGTCTTAAATGGTATTGCCTACCACCCAGAACGTAACACCATTTTTGTAACCGGAAAAAATTGGGATAAATTATTTGAAGTGAAACTTCAAAAAAAATAGACATCCGTGCAAGTATTTCAAAAAACCATTACCGTTTGTGAGGACGATATTGACGACCTCAACCACGTTAACAATGTGCGTTATGTGCAATGGGTACAAGATATTGCCAAAGAACATTGGCTCACCTATGCCCCTAAAACAATAACAGACACCTACTCTTGGTTTTTAGTCAATCATTTTATTGAATATAAAAATCAAGCTTTACTTGGTGATGTTTTAATCTTAAAAACCTTTGTTCCGGTGGTAGAAGGCGTATCTACAACACGGCATGTAGAAATTATCAATGCCAAAACGGACCAACTCGTAGTCGCTTCTAAGGCCAAATGGTGTCTCATTGACAATAAAACATTACGGCCAACACGTATTATCCCAGAAATTTCAGAATTATTTAATTAACAATTCTTTAGGTTAAAGTTTAACTAATAAGCGCAACATTTAGGGCTTAAACCCTTTTCTTTAACGCATCAATCCATCCTATTATGCGTAACATTACGGTTAGCCTTTTATTCTGTCTCCTTCCTTTTATTCACTTCTCTCAAACCTTAAACGGTAAAGTCTACGACACCAAAAGTGTACTGAAGAATATTAAGGTGATTAATAAAACGCAAAACCGAATGACCATTACCAATGCTGATGGTGATTTTAAAATTGAAGCTAAAGTTCAAGATAGTATTATTTTTCAGTCCCTTTTCTATCACCAAAAAACCGTAGTTTTAAAACCCTCTCACTTTGGAAGT
The DNA here is from genome assembly GCF_003337305.1 of Winogradskyella arenosi. Taxonomy (GTDB): domain Bacteria; phylum Bacteroidota; class Bacteroidia; order Flavobacteriales; family Flavobacteriaceae; genus Winogradskyella; species Winogradskyella arenosi. Next base: position 286,213 of record NZ_QPJO01000004.1, read on the forward strand.
ATGGCCGTCTTTGAGCTCAAAGAAATTCTGAATGAACTCGATGAAGTTGAAGTAAAAGCAGAACCCGAACAACCTGTCTTTTCCGAAGAAACCTACAATATTGAGCTTAAAAGTATTATTCAAGAAGATATTAAAAATCATCCTGAAAAATATGCGCCTTTAGGTAATAACCAAGGTATAGATTTTGTTTACCTCGCTAAAAAACTCTACAACTTAATAAAATCTAAAAAACCAAAGACAGAAACCCCCACAGTCATTACATACAAGAATTTCACCTCCCTCATTGAAACAAGCTCATTTTTTAATCAGGAGTTATTAACCCAAAGCCTTAAAATTCCTGAAGCCTATAATTATCTCTTTTTAGATTATTGCGCGTCTAAACAACTCAGTTCGGAATTACTCAAAGAAGAAAACAAAATGCAATTATTAGAAGCATTGGTTGTAAACAGTCAACTATTCTTAATTCTTTTAGAAGAGTACGGAGAAGAAAGTTTAAAACAAGAGTAAGCGCTTTCTAGTGGTTCTCAAAAGGTAGCCTTTAAAACATTTCCTGTTATAAGCACAAATGCCAACCCCAGAAACCACGAACCTTATAATCATAAATACACAGCCTCCCCGACGCCTTTAATCTAAAGGTCTTGTAATTTATAGGCTACAATACTAAAATCTAATTTCAAAAGTTATATTTTTAAGCCTTAATTATATTTCTCTTTTATGAAGCGATTGCTATCCTTTATGTTTTGTTTTGGAATTTTAATCTTTTGGAGTTCTTGTCGTAACGATTTTGAATTCTCACCGAGTCAAGGTCAATTAGAATTTGCCAAAGACACTATTTATTTAGATACGGTGTTTTCTAATATTGGGTCGAGCACGTATAACCTTAAAGTTTATAACCGTAGCGATGAGGATATTGTGATCCCTACCATTCAATTTGAAAACGGAACTGACTCGCGATACCGAATGAATGTTGATGGCGAAACCGGTTTAGAAGGCGCCCAAGAAGGAAAATTCTTTGAAGACGTAGAATTATTGGCCAACGATAGCCTTTATATTTTTATTGAAACCACTATAGATATCAATACTCTTGGAGCTTTAGAGAATCAGTTTTTATACACCGACAGAATTCTTTTTGACGCGGGGAATCACCAACAAGATATTGATGTGGTGACTTTAGTTAAGGATGCTGTTTTTATCTATCCAAGTAAAGACGAAATTACAGGAACTATAGAAACCTTAAGTTTTGATATTGATGGCGATGGCGTTATTGATGATACGACTACTCAAGGTCGGTTTTTAACTGATGAAGAATTAACCTTCACCAATGAAAAACCTTATGTAATCTATGGTTACGCTGCCGTAAATACCGGAAAAACCCTAACCATGGAAGCCGGAGCACGGGTTCATTTTCATGCCGATTCTGGAATTATCATAACCGATGGCGCCTCACTACACATTGATGGTGCGCTTAGTAGCAATCCTGACCTCTTAGAAAACGAAGTTATTATTGAAGGGGATCGTTTAGAACCTTTATACGAGGATATTCCCGGACAATGGGGTACTATTTGGCTCTATAACGGAAGTACGAATAACCATATTAATCACGCCACTATAAAGAATGCTACGGTTGGACTATTAGTTGAAGGAAATCCGAATACAACTACAGACAAATTAACGATTACCAATTCTCAAATCTACAACACCAGCAGCTTTGGTATCTTAGGAAGAGCCACCTCTATTAGCGCTGAAAATGTAGTCCTTAATAACTCCGGACAATCATCTTTTGCGGGAACTTATGGTGGAAAATACAATTTTACACATTGTACCATTGCTAATTACTGGAACAGCAGCTTTAGAGAATACCCTGCCCTACTTTTAAACGATTATATTGTTGATGAAAATAATACGGTTTATGTGAATGACTTAACCGAAGCGAATTTTAACAACTGTATTATATATGGTAATGATAATCCTGAATTTTTATTAGAGCAACAAGGCGACGTCTTTCAATTTAAATTTTCAAATTCTCTTCTACGTTTTAATAACTTGAATCTTTCAGGTAATGGAATTTACGATTTTGAAGACAGCACATTCTATGCGAATAACGTTTTTAATGAAGATCCCGATTTTGAAGCGCCTTATGATAATAAGATGCGTATTGGTGCCGATTCAGAAGCTATAGGTATTGGCAGTTCTGAATTCACCGTTGCAACAGATTTACTTGGCAATCCACGTTCAGGTGCTATAGACGCTGGCGCTTACATCCATACCACTTTTAACGAGTAGCTAGAATAGTAACAACACTAACAAACAAAAAGCCTTTCAAAATAAATTGAAAGGCTTTTTGTTTGTTAAGGCTCCTGTATCTCAAAAATCTACAGGACTAGGTTTTAAGCATTAAATAAAGCACGTCCGCTCATTAATTCATTTACTTTCTTAGCCACACCTTCTAAAACGGTATCGTTATCATGGTTAGCAAGAACTTCATCAATTAAATCTACAACGTAAGGCATATCGCTTTCTTTTAAACCTCTTGTTGTTACCGCTGCAGTACCAATTCTAATACCAGAAGTTACAAATGGAGATTCCGTATCAAACGGTACCATATTCTTATTCACAGTAATATCTGCTTTTACTAAAGCGTTTTCAGCATCTTTACCTGTAATATTTTTATTTCTAAGGTCAATTAACATCATATGGTTATCCGTACCTCCAGAAATTAAGTTATAATCTTTAGCCACAAAAGCTTTAGCCATAGCGTTAGCATTGTGCTTCACCTGTAACATATAATGCATAAAATCGTCAGTAAGCGCTTCACCAAAAGCAATCGCTTTAGCAGCAATAATATGCTCTAAAGGTCCACCTTGATTTCCTGGAAAAACACCAGAATCTAATAAGCTAGACATTTTACGTAGATTTCCATTTTTTAGAGTAATTCCGAAAGGATTGTCTATATTTTCCCCCATCATGATCATTCCCCCTCTTGGTCCACGTAAGGTTTTATGAGTTGTAGTCGTTACAACATGACAGTGCGGCATGGGATCATTTAAAATTCCTTTTGCAATTAATCCGGCCGGGTGAGAGATATCAGCTAATAATACAGCTCCTACACTATCAGCAACTTCTCTAAACTTAGCGAAATCAATATCACGAGAATAGGCTGAAGCCCCAGCAATAATTAATTTTGGCTTTTCTTTTTGAGCTTGATCCGCAAGCATATCGTAATCAATATACCCCGTATCTTTCTTTACCCCGTAGAAGGTTGGCTTATATAATTTACCTGAAAAATTTACTGAAGATCCGTGTGTTAAATGACCACCATGAGATAAATCGAAACCTAAAATTGTATCTCCAGGTTTTAAACATGCGTGGTATACTGCAGTGTTAGCCTGACTCCCAGAGTGTGGTTGTACATTAGCATAAGCAGCCCCAAATAAGGTCTTGGCACGCTCTATAGCAATATTCTCTACCTCATCGACAACCTCGCAGCCCCCGTAGTAACGTTTACCAGGATACCCCTCAGCATACTTATTAGTTAATACAGATCCTGCAGCTTCCATAACCTGGTCGCTTACAAAATTCTCTGAAGCTATTAATTCTATACCATCAATTTGGCGTTCCTTTTCAGCTTGAATGAGTTCAAATATTTGTTCGTCGCGTTGCATAAATAAAGTGTTTGTTAAATCAATACAAAAATAGTGAATACATTAGTTTAAATATCAAAAATTATGTAGGTTTGACTGAATTTAATGAACAATTAATCAACAATAATATATGCCATTATCCGCTAACAATCCAGATCGTACCTCATGGTTACATGTTGGTAAAAACTCAGATTTCCCGATTCAAAACATTCCTTTTGGAGTTTTTCTTACTAGAGATGACATCATTACCATAGGAACTAGAATTGGAGATACGGCTATTGATCTTGGAGCTTTACACCAATTGGGTTATTTTGAAGGCATACCCCTTACCGATGATATTTTTCTTCAAGATACCTTAAATGATTTCATTGCTGATGGAAGAAAAACATGGCGTCTGGTAAGAAATAGAATCGCTGAGATTTTTGATGCTGAAAACGACACCTTAAAAAATAATATTCCACATAAAGAAACTATTTTATTCCGTTTAGACGAAATAGAAATGCAACTGCCTATACAAGTCGGTGATTATACGGATTTTTACGCAAGTAAAGAGCATGCTACCAACGTGGGGACCATGTTTAGAGATCCTGATAATGCCTTAATGCCAAACTGGGTGCATATGCCTGTTGGTTACCACGGCCGTAGTTCTTCTATTATCCCTTCAGGAATTCCAGTACATAGACCTCAAGGTCAAACCTTACCTCCAGATGCTGACACTCCTGTTTTTGGACCGTCAAAACTTGTAGATTTTGAACTTGAAATGGCGTTTATCACCACCGATGCTAATGATTTAGGAGAACCAATTCCTATTGAAGAGGCTGAAGAATACATCTTCGGATTGGTTTTATTTAACGATTGGTCAGCTAGAGATATTCAAAAATGGGAGTACGTTCCATTAGGTCCTTTTTTAGGAAAAAGTTTCGCCTCATCAATGTCGCCATGGATTGTTACTTTGGACGCTTTAGAGCCTTTTAGAACTGAAAGCCCAAAACAAAACCCTAAGCCTTTAGAGTATTTAAGAAGTAAAGGAAAGAAAAGTTTCGATATTAATTTAGAAGTTGCTATTCAGCCAAAAGGTGCTAAAGAAACTATTGTAAGCAAATCAAATTTCAAATATATGTATTGGAATATGGCTCAGCAATTAGCACACCACACCGTAAACGGATGTCCAGTAAACTCTGGAGATGTTATGGGAAGTGGAACCATCTCTGGTCCTACTCCAGACTCTTATGGTTCTATGTTAGAATTAAGTTGGAAAGGAACCAAACCTTTAACCATGAAAGATGGTACCGAACGAAAGTTTATCAATGACTACGACTCTGTAATTATGAGAGGGCATTGTGAAAACGATGGTACACGTATTGGATTTGGAACCGTAAAAACACAGTTACTTCCTATATTTAATCCGAAGAAAAAGAAATAAATTTTAGACTTATACCATTATAAAAAGAAGATTTGAGTACCGTACTTTAATCTTCTTTTTTGTTTTATAACTTTATATAAATATCAGGAAATGGACAATTGATATTAATTCACATTTAAGTTTCAACGTCATTGATGCCAGAAACATTGATATCCTTGTTATGTACAGAAACTTTTGTCTTGAAATAGTTCAATAACAAACATCTTTTAAAAATTGGGGGTGCAACTAAAGCTCATCCAAGCTTTAGTTATGGGATGTTCAAAACTTAAGGTTTCAGCATGAAGATGCAAGCGGTTAGAAGGCTGTCCGTATAAATCATCCCCTACTATCGGGGTATTTAATCCTTTTACATGGGCGGCATGCACCCGAAGTTGATGGGTACGTCCGGAAACCGGATAAAAATAAATTCTAGTTTTATGATCTTTAACGTTTATCACCTCATAGTTTGTGGTTGCTAATTTGCCATGCTCATAGCACACCAACTGACGGGGTCTGTTGTTTAAATCTACCCGAAGTGGCAAATCAATCGTCCCTTTTAAAGACGACAATACACCATCTAACACCGCCACGTAACGTTTTTTAATTTTCCTATTAATAAATTGGCGCTGAAGATGCTTATGTGCTCTTTCCGTCTTGGCCACAAGTAACAGCCCTGAGGTAGACATATCTAACCGGTGAAGCAATAATGCTCCAGTAGCCTCAGGCAAATACTCTTGCATCCTTATAAGCACAGAATCTTTTATGGTTTTTCCCGGAACGGATAAGAATTCATGAGGTTTGTTTACCAAAACTATAGCCTCATCTTCATATATAATCTCTAAAGTGCCATCAAAGTGTCCGGCAGAGGCAATAGGATTAGGTTCTACATTTAAGCCCTTCATCATATGCCCTAAAATAGGTTCGCAACGGCTACGGCATGACGGATAGAATTGCCCATGGCGTCGCACTTCGCTATTAGGCGCCACCCCCCACCAAAATTCAGCCATCGCTAAAGGTTGTAATTGATTTTGATACGCAAATTGAAACAGCTTTGGTGCTGCACATTCCCCCGCCGCCACAGGAGGATATCCTAAATCCGTACGTTGAAAAATGGATAATAAATCTTCAGTCTCTTTATGAGCATTTAAAAACCGATATTCTTGATGAATCTGTTTCTGCAATTCACCTGATAAGGCTTTACGTTCTTGCTTTAATTTTTCAATAGGCTTTAAAAGACGGTCTAATAGTTCTTGTGCTTGTTCCAACTCAGAATCGCAGGCTAATTTTAAATATTTAAGATCTAAATTACTCTGAATACTCTGTTGTTTTAATTCTTCAAACAATAAAGACTTCTCCGCTTCAGATAAATTTTGAGCCTCATGCGTTCTCCGTTGTTGACGCAACTTTTTACTTACCTTGGCTTGGCGTTTAAACTCTGTAATTTTCTGAATCTGGGAGTCCTGCGCCGCTATAAGGTTACGTTTAGCCGCTTCTAAATCGGGATGCTGCTCTAATTGCGAAATTTTCTCCGTTAATTGGTTTAAGTAGGTCTCTCCTTCTTTATAAAATCCTTTTGGATCTAAAGTGTCGTAGACTGGCGGCACAAAACCCGAGATATGATTGCTTTCTGCTAATTTCCCCGAAAACGCACTAATATAGCCTAATTGTCCTTCAGCATTTAATACTAGCATAACCCCAAACATCTTTCCGATTTGTAAACCTTTAAGAGCCGGATCTAAACCAAAATTATGATCAAAATCCTGTTGAGCACTTAAATACGCCTTAACCTCATCAGCAGCTTCCACACAATAAGGATGTGGCACATATAAGAATGGATACGTAAATTCTTGAGGTAAATTTACTTCGTCTTTCAACTTTAAAGGGTGAAAATAATTGTCTTCCGGTTTAAACATCATTTATTCGTATTGCCGTGCAAAGAAACGAAATAATATAAGGCTATAAGGCCTAACCTTAAAAATCATCGCTTCAAAATAGGGCGTTTAATACGCCTATAAAACATTTTAATAAAATGATCGCTTTACCTATCTAAATTCACGGAACTCATATATTTTATTTATTTTGGCATCATAATTGGATTCGCTAAATCACGAACCTAAACCCACAAGATTATGAAAAATTTTTTACTCTTATCTATTCTTTTTTTAGCACTTGGATCTTGTAGCGCTAAAAAACAAATTAAAAGCGCAATTAGTGATGGAAATTTTGACCAAGCCATAGATGATGCTTTAGAAAAATTAGAAACGAATAAAGACAAAAAAAGCAAACAAGAATACATTGCTTTATTAGAAGAAGCGTTTTACAAGGCCCTTGGAGAAGATTTAGAAACCATAAAACATTTAAAGAAAGACGGAAATCCGGAACAATACAAAACCATCTATAGCCTCTATTCTAATTTAGACGCAAGGCAAACGGCAATTAAAAGAGTTTTGCCCTTACAAATTGACGGTCAGACTATAGAATTTAAATTTAAGGATTATAGTAGTGATTTAGTTTCTTACCGCTATAAAACTTCTAATTACTTAAAGAGTCAAGGACTTAACCTATTAAATTCTAATGATAAATATAACGTAAGGGAAGCCTATGAAATCTTTAATTATATAGAACAGATTAATCCTAATTTTGAGAATACGAGAAGTCTAATGACTGAGGCGCACCAGAAAGGAATGGATTTTGTACATGTTTCTATTCAGAATCAAACTCAACAGATTATTCCGGAACGCTTAGAGTCTGAGCTCTTAGATTTTAACACCTATGGTTTAGATCAGTTTTGGACCACTTACCATTCGTTTCAAGAGCGCGATCTGAATTACGATTATGCCATGGAGCTGCAATTAAAGCAAATTTCAATTTCTCCAGAACGCATGAGCGAACGTCAGATTATAAGAGAACGAGACATAGTTGATGGTTGGGAATACGAATTAGATCGTGCTGGAAATGTAAAAAAAGACAGTCTTGGTAATGATATTAAAATTGATAAAATTGTAACGGTAACGGCTAGGTTTTATGAAGTTTTACAAACCAAATCAGCACAAGTTGTAGCCAATGTGGTTTATTCAGACTTAAAACAGAACAAAGTCCTTGATGCTTTTCCTATAGCTAGTGAATTTATATTCGAAAATGTTTTTGGAAGATACCAAGGCGACAGTCGTGCTCTGCACGCCGATGACCGCAGCATACTAAACCAAAGAGAACTTCAGTTTCCATCTGATGAAGATATGGTATATGATACAGGTGAAGATTTAAAGCGACAATTAAAACGCATTATAACATCCTATACAATGTGAAACAAATTTAATTTTTAATAGCACGCTCATATAAATCTATATGAGCGTTTTTTTTTACCCTTTTTAGTTATATTTAGCTTTTTCACTGCTTTTAAGCATTAAAAATAACTCAAAATCAGAGTCTTAACACTATAATAAATGCAATTTTATAGTGTTTTTTTATTTTTTTTTAAAAATTTTACCATCCTTAGACAAGGGTAATTCTCTACCCTATTAATTGCTCGTATCCCTTGATTTTCCTCGTATTTTAACATAATCGTGCTTTTAACAATTTAACCATAAAACGCACAAAAAAATACATTTTAACGATGTAAATTACATTTTATCGATGCTTTTTGTTTGATTTTAACATTTAACGTCTTATATTGGGATACCCTTATAACTAATTTGAATAGTCCTTTTTTATAAATTTTTTTTAAGGAAATCAGGTCGTTACGTTGTTAGAAATTACCCCTTCCCCACAACACGTTTAAGTCTCTTTTTCTTAAGGTATAATTATATAAAACATGAAAATTCATTTCGTAAAAGTTTTAAGCCTTTGTTTTTTCTCACTATTCTTTACAAAGACTTTTTCTCAAAATGTAGACTCAACTACACCTGGTACTTACAGTAGTACCGTTCCACTTGACGCCGTTTCTGCTACCGTAGAAATATGGGGCGCTGGTGGCTCTGGTGGAGGCTCCAAAAAAACAGGTCGCGGCGGTGGCGGTGGCGGAGGTGGTGCTTATGCTACGCAAACTTTTACAGTTACAGCTGGCGAAACGATAACCTATGAAATCGGTGCTGGAGGTGCTATCGCTACTAATTCCGGATCTGGTAATACCGGAGGCGAATCTACACTAAACCACACCATTAGCGAAACATCGATAACCGTAGGTGGCGGTGAAGGAGGAACCCAAAGTAATAGTTTTGATAACGCTGGAGGTGCCGGAGGAACTGCAACTGGAGGTGCTACCAACATACCAGGATCCCCTGGTGGTTCTAACGGATTTGGAATAGGTGGACAAGGTGGAGATTCTGGAAATACGATTAACACTGGCGGTAACGGTGGCATTCTTACTCACGGAAGCCCCGGTCATATTCCCGGAGGCGGCGGCGGCGGTGCTTACCATTCAGGACTTGGATTAGGAAACTCAAGCTTTAGAGATGGAGGGGCAGGAGCCAACGGTAAGGTTATCATTACATACGAGATTATTCTCCGTCCAGTTATTAATAATTTTTCTCCATCTGCCGTATGTGTTGGCGAAACAGTAACATTAACGGGTCGGAATTTCACCAATGCCACCTCCGTTAAATTTAATGGCACTTAAGCCCTTTCTTTTACCGTTAATAGCGATACTGAAATTACAGCCGTGACACCTAATACCTCTACAGGATTAATCACGATAACCACCCCAATAGGTACTACAAATAGCGCTAATCCAATTTCAATATATGCCATACCAGAAATAAGCATCAGCGCAAACTACTGTCCGGTAGATCTTCCAAGTACATCACAAAACGAAAGCAATATGGTGCAGTTAACCGCTACATCGAATCAAAATATTACAAGTTGGCTATGGAGCACAGGCGAGACAAGTTCAACAATATATATTAGTCAATCTGGAGCTTGCAATGTCACTGCTACAACAAGTCATGGATGTACCAATAGCACCTTATATAACATGTCTCAAGATCTTATAATTAATGGAGATTTTAACTTAGGCAACGCTCATTTTGTTTCAGACTACCTTTATATTGAAGACCAAAACAACACGAATAACGAATTACAAAATGACCAAGACAACCGCGGTTACTCTATAACCCAAAACGGCCAAAATGTACATAACAGTTTTTGGGGTTATGATCATACAGGAGATAGTCAGGGTTATTTTATGGCCGTTAATGGTAAAGGCACTTCACTAATTGTGTGGGCTCAAAATGATGTAACTGTAGAACCGAACACAGAATATTACTTTTCGGCTTGGGCCATGAGCTTAAATAGCCATGGACCTTATGCGCAACTTACTTTTAATATTAACGGTACTAATATTGGAACCTCCCCTGTCCTAGCTGCGCATCCCAACAACAATAATTTAAACGCTGATAATTGGACCCAGTTTTACGGTACTTATACCACGGGACCTTCGGAGACTGTAGTCGATATTGAAATTCGTAATTTACAATCGGCTTTAGCAGGAAATGATTTTGGTTTAGATGATATTTCTTTTATGTCAAAATTACCCTTTCTTCATCTCACCTCAGCACCAGAGACACAACATCAGACCCTTTGTGAAAACGCGGCAATTGAAACGATCTCTGTCTATGTTGGCGATGGACTTAGCACCCCAACTTTAACAGGACTTCCTTCTGGATTAAGTACTAATTATAATGGCACAACATTTACAATAAGTGGTACACCTACAGAAACAAGAGTCTTTAATTATACCATAACTTCAAACTTAAGCTGTGGCCAAAAAACATTATCAGGAACCCTAAACATTAACCCGATCCCTACTGCAACCTTAAGCACAGCCTCCCCTATTATATGTGCTTCAGAAGACGCTATAAATTTAGAAGCAATTTTAGGTGGTACTGCCACAAGTGGAACATGGAGTATTTCGGGAACCCCATTAGCGACCACTGTTACTGGAAATAGCGCCACGGCAACCTACCTCATTAGTTCTAGCGGAACTAAGACTTTTACATTTACAAGCAACACCCCTAACGGACCATGTAATGCGGTTACCGAAACATTAGATATTGAAATCATACCTTATAATGTGGCCCATGCTGGTCCTGACCAAACTGCATTAAGTTGTGAGAATACCACAATTACATTAGCAGCAAACAATGAGGTCTCAGGCTTTTGGTCTGCCACACCTCAAACCGGATATTTCTCCGATCCTACTTCCCCAAATTCTCAATTTACTGGTGAAAGCGGCACCACGTATCAGTTAACATGGAATGCTATTAATACGGCTTCCGTATGCGATAACGATACGGATAGCCTAACCTTTACAATTCCTAACTGTGGAAGTAATTTAATTTTCGCTGGAAATGAAGAGTATATCGATTTTGGAGATCATTATAATCTACTTCAAAACTTTAGTATTGAACTCTGGCTAAAACCTAATACCCAAAGTAATTCCAAACAAACCATTTTATCTAAACGTAACGCAGAACAACTCAATACGGGTTACGATTTAAGCCTTACCAACGGTACAATTTCCTTTAACGCTAATAACAATACAAGTATCTCCGTAAGAAATATTAGTACTGCCCGTTGGTACCATATTGCCATTACTTACAACGGCAGCTATACCATGTATCTTGATGGTATAGAAAAGGCAACACTATCAGGCTCTGCCCCATTACTTAACGATTACGACATGCTTATCGGAGCAATGGCCCGTGAAGACAACATGCCTACCCATCATTTAGATGCATGGCTAGATGAAATCCGTATATGGAATACTGCGCTATCAACAGAGCAAATTAGAATTATGATGAATCAAGAAATTGAAAATAACAATGGTGTTATTGGAAGTATTACAGGTCCTGAAGTGACAACCGGTTTATTATGGAATAATTTAGAAGGCTATTACAAGATGAATCAAGGAACGACGGATATTACAAATGGCTTTCTAAACGCTAATACCGGAGCGTCTGGACAATTAAATAATATGAGCGCTTTACAATCTGCTAAAGCTCCACTCCCCTATGTTACCGAAACCAATGGGAGTTGGGATGTGGCGAACACCTGGCAAGGTGGTACACATCTCATGGCGCCTAACACCAACGATGTGTATTGGAATATTGTAAAAACGACTCACAATGTCACAATAGATAGACCTATGGAACTCTTGGGGCTAATTGTAGACACTAATCATACGTTAACGGTTTCTAACAACCAACCTCTTGTTGTCCGTAAATATTTAAAAATCGACGGTACTTTAGATTTGGTTGGTGAGTCGCAATTGATACAGCACGAAGGCAGTATTGTAGACACTAATGGAACAGGAATTTTAGAACGAGATCAACAAGGCACAAGTAATAAATTTAATTACAACTATTGGGGAAGCCCTGTAAGCAATGCCGCGGGAACCTACCAACTGAGCAGCATTCTGTTTGATGGTAACACCCCGTTAAATTGGACCACTAATTACAACGGAAGTCCTTCTCCATTAACCATAAGTTCGCGATGGTTATATGTTTTTAATGATGCTGAATCCGATTATTCCAACTGGTCTTCTATTTCTCAAAACACCGCAGTAGCTATTGGATTGGGCTACACCATGAAAGGCAGTGGCTCTAGTGAAGACCCTCAGAATTACACCTTTAAAGGCCAACCAAACAACGGAGAAATTAATCTTTCTTTGGGAGGAGGTTTTAATTATACCTTATTAGGAAATCCTTATCCATCGGCCCTAGATGCAGATCAATTTATAGCCGATAACGAAAACGTTTTGGATGACGGAACAATTACCTTTTGGGAACAAGCACCGAGCAATAATTCGCATATGTTGGCTGACTATGAAGGGCGCTATTCGTATTACAACTATACAGGAGGTGCTCCAGCGGTCACCGCACCATCCGAAATTTACGGCGCTGGAAATGCGAGTAAAATCCCAGAACGCTATATCCCAATAGGACAAGGTTTCTTTGTCTCAGGGAATGAAACGGGAGGCTTAATTACATTCAACAACAATCAACGTTGTTTTAAAACAGAAGCTTCAGGAGCATCGTTGTTCTTCCGACCTTCAAATGGAACGCTTAATACGGAAGACCTGAACCAAACAAACTCCGAAGAAAGCGTTATCCGACGTATTTATTTCAACTTTACCACACCAGAAGGTGCCGTAAGACAGCTTTTACTCGGATTTACATCAGACAATGCGGCTACAGACGGTGTAGACTATGGTTACGACGCCTTAAATGCAGACACCTTCCCTAGTGACTTATCTTTCAATATTGAAGGAGAACGCTATATTATTCAAGGTGTGGGCGAATTTGAAGCCACTAAAGTGTATCCTTTAGATATGATTTTAGGACTCTCGGGAAATGTAGAAATAAGTCTTCACACTCTAGAAAATTTTGAAACTCCTATTGATGTGTATATTTACGATGCGCTATTAGAAACCTATACAAGATTCAATACTGTTAGTTACCAGCAGTACTTGGAAGCCGGCACCTATACGGACCGATTCTATTTAGCCTTTCAAGATCAGGAAACTTTAGGGATTTCAGACGCGACTTTTAACGCCGTTACAATTCGGTATTTAAACCAATCCAAAGCGATTTTTGTACAAGCTCCGTTAGAGGATAGCATTAAAACGATTCAACTTGTTAATATTGCCGACCAAACCCTCGCAACTTGGACAAACCCAACTTCAAATAGTCTTAACCAAGTACGGATTCCTGTAAAGCATATCGCTCAAGGCACTCACATTCTTAAGGTAGAAACAAAAAACAAGACTATTCATAAGAAGATTATAGTGACAACCCATTAAAGCTATAGTAACTTAAATGAACACCCCTTAATCTAACACTACATTAAGGGGTGTTTATTTTTAAGGTTTAAACAAATTTTTCTAAATTCATCTCATTTATAGCCCCATGAGAGCTGTGAGCCACCACAACACCATTTTTTATAATTAACATTTGCGGAGATTGGTGTACGACTTCAAATTTTGTCCCAATAGCATCAGACACCGCTCTGTAACTTAATAGATCTAAAAAATGTAAGTCTATATTAAGATCTAAATTATAATCCGAAACAAACTGTTTCAATACCATTCTACTAATTCCACAACGCGTAGAATGCTTAAATAGGAGTTGCGGTTTAACCATAGATTTTTCAGCAATAACATCTAATTGCGTCACCTCTTCTAAAGATTGCCATGGTAACACCTTTTCTTCTTTTGGCTCTGAACTGCCGAATATTTTCTTAAACATACTTTATCTTTTAATCGTGTTAACCCTAAAATATAGGTCGCACATTCTACACTATAATACAATTTAATTTTTACTTTCAAAAACATTAAAAGCTCTAAACTGACGCTAGTCATACTTTAAGTCGAAATAAAGTAGTATTCTTACAAAAAGACAAAACGTCATTATAAACCATTCTAAATAAGACATTTTGTCGCGCTTTACCTACTTTTAAATAATGGTAAGATAATTGACTATAGCTTATCAAAACAACGCCATCTGAGGCGATGTTAAGGTCTTTCAAAAGCGGTCTAACTTCTAGATGTCTTTTGAATGACGAAATCAAAAGTTAAACTAAAAAAGACACCTGTTTTTTAGAACAGGCATAAAAAAAGATGAATTTTAATAATTACACCATTAAATCGCAAGAAGCCATACAGCAAGCGCAGCAGCTGGCTCAAGGCTTTGGTCATCAGCAAATAGAGAACGAACACATTTTTAAAGCCCTCTTTAATGTTGATGAAAACGTCCTCCCTTTTATCTTAAAGAAGTTGAACGTCAACGTTTCAATGCTTCAACAAGTCTTAGATAAAGAATTGGAGAGTTTCCCTAAAGTTTCGGGTGGTGACCTGATGCTTTCGCGTGAAGCAAGTAAAAGTTTAAATGAAGCGTCAATCATTGCAAAAAAAATGAACGATGATTTTGTTTCTATTGAACATCTTATCGTCGCTATTTTCAAATCTAAAAGCAAAATAGCTCAGATTTTAAAAGATCAAAGCGTTACAGAAAAAGGATTAAATGCGGCTATTGAAGAACTTCGAAAAGGCGATAGAGTTACCTCTCAAAGTCAAGAAGACACGTACAACTCCTTATCAAAATACGCTAAGAATTTAAATCAATTAGCTAGCGATGGCAAATTAGATCCGGTTATTGGTCGCGATGAAGAAATTAGACGTATTCTTCAAATTTTATCGCGTCGTACTAAAAACAACCCCATCTTAGTTGGGGAACCAGGAACCGGTAAAACGGCGATTGCTGAAGGGCTTGCCCATAGAATTATTGATGGAGATATTCCTGAAAACCTTAAGGATAAACAAATTTTCGCCTTAGATATGGGGGCACTAATTGCTGGTGCTAAATATAAAGGCGAGTTTGAAGAACGTCTTAAATCTGTAATAAAAGAAGTTACGGAAAGTGATGGAGACATCGTTCTATTTATAGATGAAATCCATACGCTTGTAGGCGCTGGTGGCGGACAAGGTGCCATGGATGCCGCTAATATCTTAAAGCCTGCCCTAGCCCGCGGTGAGTTAAGAGCTATCGGAGCCACAACATTAGACGAATATCAAAAATACTTTGAGCAAGACAAAGCTTTAGAGCGTCGTTTTCAAAAAGTAACTGTTGATGAGCCAGATACCGAAAGTGCGATTTCTATTTTAAGAGGAATTAAAGAAAAGTATGAAACGCACCATAAAGTGCGAATCAAAGATGAAGCTATTATTGGTGCCGTAGAACTCTCTGAGCGTTATATTACCAACCGATTTTTACCGGATAAAGCCATTGACTTAATGGATGAGGCAGCTTCTAAATTACGTATGGAAATCAATTCTAAACCTGAAGAGTTAGACGTCCTAGACCGTAAGATTATGCAACTTGAAATTGAGCATGAAGCCATTAAACGTGAAAAAGATGAAACAAAACTTAAAAGTTTAAAAGCGGATCTTGCTAACCTTAAAGAAGAACGTAATGAGCTTAATGCGAAATGGAAATCAGAGAAGGAAGTTGTAGAAAACGTTCAGAATATTAAGCAAGATATCGAAACCTTTAAAATTGAAGCGGAACGTGCCGAGCGTGAAGGCGATTACGGTAAAGTTGCTGAAATTCGCTACGGGAAGATCAAAGAAGCTACAGAGCAACTTGAAAACTACCAAAAACAACTTGCCGCACAACAAGAAACCTCTTTAATAAAAGAAGAAGTTACTTATGAAGATATCGCTGATGTTATTGCAAAATGGACTGGAATTCCGGTGACCAAAATGCTACAGAGTGATCGTGAAAAATTACTAAAACTTGAAGATGAACTGCACAAGCGTGTAGTAGGACAAGAAGAAGCCATTGAAGCTGTTAGTGATGCGGTACGCCGTTCTCGCGCTGGATTACAAAATCCGAATAAACCGGTGGGTACCTTCCTATTTTTAGGAACTACAGGTGTGGGAAAAACCGAATTAGCAAAAGCATTAGCAGAATATTTGTTTAATGATGAAAATGCGATGACTCGGATTGATATGAGTGAATACCAAGAACGCCATGCCGTAAGTCGTTTAGTGGGGGCACCTCCAGGATACGTGGGTTATGATGAAGGCGGACAACTCACAGAAGCCGTGAGAAGAAAACCTTACTCTGTGGTCTTGTTAGATGAAATTGAAAAAGCCCATCCCGACACCTTTAATATTCTTTTACAGGTCTTAGATGAAGGCCGATTGACAGATAATAAAGGGCGTGTGGCCGATTTTAAAAATACCATCATTATCATGACCTCTAATATGGGAAGCCATATTATACAAGAACGTTTTGAAGCCACAAAAGATATTGCCTCGGCTATGGAATTAGCTAAAATTGATGTCTTGGCTTTATTAAAGCAAACGGTAAGACCAGAGTTTTTAAATCGTATTGATGATACCATAATGTTTACGCCACTGACTAAAGAAAACATCTTAGATATTGTAGGACTCCAACTTAAAGGCATCACCAAAATGATTGCGCAACAAGGAATCACTTTTGACGCCACTCCGGAAGCTGCACGTTATTTAGCTGATAAAGGCTATCACCCAGAATATGGTGCACGACCTGTAAAACGTGTGATTCAAAAAGAAGTACTTAATGCATTGAGTAAAGAGATTTTATCAGGAAAAGTCACTACGGATAGTATTATTCTACTTGATGAGTTTGATAAGCAATTGGTCTTTAGAAATCAAGGGGATTTAATCACTGAAGAGTTTTAAATTAAAACTTTAAGGCATTAAATTATATTTTTAAATACCTTTAAAAGCAACATTCTAGTTTTCGATAGGAAGCCAAGAGTGTTGCTTTTTTCATGCCCTTTTTTTACGCTAAAAACTTATAAATAAAAGTACGACTACAAGCGGTTGCCTATATTAAAATTTTGACATTCTAGTATCAGACTGCGGACTTTTCATATGTCAAATAAACGTTCAAAACTTAGGAAAACCAATTCAATTTTAACTTCAAAATACATTAAAACGAAGACTGATTTAGGAGCATAAAATCCTTTACAGACCACGAAAATAAGTTGTATTAATTCAGGCTTCAATTCAGAAATCAAAAAAGACATCTAAGAGAAACAATGCAGGTATTGACTTTATTTTAGGTAAAACACCCCCTAAATAGTTAAAAAACATTTTTCAAATTAAATCTCATACACCCCTAAAATCAAAGGGTTTAAATTCGTATTTCTAACTTTTCGACCAAATGCACTATAATTTTACCTTATTTATTATGCTTTTTATCGGATAAATACTTAGTTTTGTCGAGCTATTTAATCCTTCCCTTTAAGTTTATTACCGATGTACTGAAATCATTAATGAGATGACGACATCATTCAATTTATAGTATAACCCTACTTATATAATAGATGAATTTAAATCGATACCTAGACCACACTTTATTAAGTGCCTCTGCCACCGAAGCAGACATTTTACAACTATGCGAAGAAGCATTGAAATACAATTTCTATTCCGTATGCGTGAATAGTAGCAATGTAATACTCGCGAAACAAGCCTTAGGACATTCTGATGTTAAAATCTGTACCGTCGTAGGATTCCCTCTTGGAGCGATGTCTACTGAAGCTAAAATTTTTGAAGCTAAAAGTGCCATAGAGCAAGGCGCTACTGAAATCGATATGGTTTTAAATATCGGTCGTTTAAAAAGTAAAAACTACCTCGCAGTTCTTAAGGATATCAGTGACGTAAAGCGCGCTATTGGCTTTACAACCCTTAAAGTTATCCTAGAAATTAGCGAACTCTCTAAAAATGAAATCGTAAAAGCTTGTGAAATCTGTATGGATGCTAAAGCCGATTTTATAAAAACCTCAACCGGATTTTCTAAAAGTGGCGCAACCCTAACAGCGGTAAAAATTATGCGTAAAACCGTTCGTGACCAAGTTAAAATTAAAGCCTCTGGAGGTATTAGAGATGCTGAAACTGCTCAGAAATATATTGACATTGGTGTTGACCGCATCGGAGCTTCGGCGGGTGTTGCCATGATGAATGAGTTAGCCTCAAAAGCTGCTTATTAATTGCACTACTTTGCTTAACTTTGTACTATGAGTGTACACATCGGAGCAAAAAAAGGCGACATCGCAGAGACCATCCTATTACCAGGAGACCCATTAAGAGCAAAATGGATTGCTGAAACTTATTTTGACAATCCATTTTGTTTCAATGAAATTAGAGGTATGTATGGCTATACAGGCACTTATAACGGAAAACGTGTTTCCGTAATGGGAACAGGTATGGGCGTCCCAAGTATTTCTATCTACGCCAATGAACTTATTACCGAGTATGGCGTAAAAAACCTTATTAGAGTAGGAAGCGCTGGCTCCTACCAAGCCGACGTTAAAATTAGAGATGTGGTTTTGGCCATGTCAGCTTCATCAACCTCTGGGGTTAATGAATTACGTTTTGGCGGTGCGGACTATGCGCCAACTGCAAATTTCGGTTTATTTATTAAAGCCGTAGAAGCAGCCCGTTCTAAAAATATTCCTATCAAAGCCGGAAATGTTCTATCTTCAGATGAATTTTATGAAGATGATAAAGAGTCCTTTAAAAAATGGTCTAAATTCGGTGTCTTATGTGTAGAAATGGAAGCCGCCGGCTTATATACCATTGCCGCTAAACACAGGGTAAATGCCCTTGCCATTCTAACTATTTCAGATTCTTTGGTTTCAGGGGAATCAACAACTAGTAAAGAGCGCGAAACCACCTTTAAACATATGATTGAAGTCGCATTAGAATTGGCTTAAATTTAGAATACGCACAAGTTATTCAATTTCAACAGTAATGAGAAAACAGATTATAATTTTACTAATTGCTGCAATAGGCCTAGTCTCTTGCAAAGACCAAGTGCAATCTAATACTGCGAGTACAAGCACCTATTACCTCATTAGGCATGCTGAAAAAGATCGGTCTGATGCTTCTAACAAAAATCCTGATTTAAACGAAAAAGGACTGAAACGCGCACAACATTGGGCAGACTATTTTAAGTCAATCCCTTTTGATGCCATATATACCACCGCCTATAAGCGTACGGAACAAACGGCACAACCTACAGCTGAAGCCAAGAAATTAGCGGTTCAATATTATAATCCTTCAGACCTTGAGATCAACAAGTTTATTTCCAAAACCCAAGGCAAAACCGTATTAATCGTTGGACATAGCAACACCACTCCAAAATTTGTTAATGCTTTATTGGGTGAAGAGAAATATGAGGCTATTGCTGATGATAATAATGCCAACTTGTATATTGTGACACGCTCTGAAGATCAAAAAAAATCGGAGCTCTTAGTCGTTGACTAATTCTACAGTAACGTTCTCCAATTCAATTTTAGACAATAATTTTAATGTGTTGGCCTCAAAGGCTTTTGCTAAATCTTCTAGTTTTAAAGCGGCATCGTCGGTTTTAAAATTATTATAATCCACAAATCGAAGTCCGCCGCGGTAACGTTCGTTATAAGCCTCTCTAAAGCGCTGCCCTCTTCCACTTTCCTCTTCATAAGAATAAGCAAGGTAATCTACCTTAAAGCTATCGGTATGGATCCAATATATAAATTCGTCTTCAAAATCTTCTCCTCCACCGTCTTGATCAAAGGTGACTTTAATTTTAAAATAGGCCTTATCCTTAATGGTTTCTGTTCCTAAAAGCGTTTTGTTTACGGCCTTATCATTTAAGCCATAAGGCAGCACAGAGAAATAATGGACAGAATTTACAGAAGCTTCATAATTTTTAGCAATTGAATCTTCAAGCTGTACAAAAGCATCATTCTTATAACGCTCATACCCCACATTGCTTAACATATCAAAAATAGAATCTGTCCCTTCCACTTTAAGTCTTACCAATAAAAACTCATGATTTTTACGAAGCGCTTGGTAATACACATCTCTAAATTCAAACTTCAAACTCGATTTTTGAAATCGCTCACCTCCCGCTACATCAATAGCTTTATCAATAATTTGGTTTGCAGTTAATGCGCTTACAACCGTTTCAGTAGGTGTTACGGTATTTGTCTCTGCGTTGTCATTTTTACATCCTAAAATAAAGACTAAGGCTGCGAGGAAGAAGTAATTTTTCATATCATTGGTTTTACAATACTGCAGTCGCGAATGTATGGCTTAGATTACAGAATTATCCTAAATTCATGATAAAGCTTGCGTCAAAAGGTTTACAAAAAAACCAGAAAGCAGGACGCTAAAGACGTTCTAAAACCCAAGCAGAAATCACTTTCATTTTTTATATCTATAAGACTTCAAACTTCACACATACTTTCTTATCTTTGCCCACCATGCAAAAAACCGTCAACATACTCAATAGAAAAGCCAAGTTTCATTATGAAATTTTGGATAAATACACCGCTGGAATAGTGCTTTCTGGTACGGAGATTAAATCGATACGATCTGGACAAGCGTCTATCGCTGAAGGATTTTGTGAATTTAATGACAAAGGTGAACTTTTTGTAATTAACATGACGGTTGAAGAATACAAATACGGCACCTATTACAACCACAGACCTAAGGCTGAACGCAAGCTATTACTGAATAAAAAAGAGCTAAAAAAGTTAGAAAAAGAAGTGAATATTAAAGGGAATGCTATTGTTCCGTTACGCTTGTTTATTAACGACCGTGGTTTGGCTAAACTTGTTATAGGCTTAGGAAAAGGTAAAAAACTTTACGATAAGCGCGATACCATTAAGGATCGTGATAACAAGCGAAACCTAGACCGTATTAAGAAGAACTTCCGCTAAGCGCTTTCTCTGCATCGACGTCATTTTATTTTTTTGCGTTAAATTTAGGGCGGACTCGCGTTTACTTTAAACTTTCGTCTATATTTATGTGGCCTTAAATTAAGGTCTAACCGTTCATTTTTAGTTGCGACTTTTATGACGCCTAACTTTTAGATCACTTTACCTGTGGTTTAATGGACTCAAAGGGTCGTACATTAATTCATCAATCTCATCGTCTATGCAAAAGCAATTCTTCGGTTTGTTGTGCCTCATCGCCACCACACTCGTTTCAGCCCAAATTAAAGGAAAAGTCACCGACCAAAACAATCAACCACTTCCTTTTGTAAATATTTTAATTGAGAATACCTACAAAGGCACAACGAGTAATGACGATGGATTTTATGAACTAAACATAACCACTCCAAAAACTTATACGCTTGTCTTTAGCTATTTAGGCTATAAGACGGTAAAAAAAGAGGTACAGATTAGCCAGTTTCCTTATGAGTTAGATATGGTTCTTATAGAAGAATCCGTGTCTTTAAACGAGGTGCTTATCGATTCTGAAACGGATCCGGCTAATGCCATAATACGCCAAACCATTGCCCAAAGAGAAGCCAACCTTGCTAAAATAGAATCCTTTAAAGCCGATTTCTATTCGCGCGGATTACTTAAAATTGTAGACGCGCCAGAAAAAATAATGGGCCAAGAGCTAGGAGATTTGGGTGGTGGCTTAGACTCTACCCGCAGTGGTATTGTTTATTTGTCTGAAACCATTTCTAAAATTCAATTTCTAAATCCCAATAAGCTGAAAGAAAAAATTACTGCTTCAAAAGTTAGCGGTGATAGTAATGGATTTAGTTTTAATAGTGCACTAGACGTTGACTACAACTTTTATAACAATACAATTTCTTTAGGAAATGAAATCATCTCTCCTATTGCCAATAATGCTTTTTCTTATTACAATTATAAACTTGAAGGGATGTTTTATAACGAGCGAGGACAGCTCATTAATAAAATAAAGGTAATTCCTAAGCGAAAAAATGATCCGGTTTTTTCTGGGTTTATCTATATTGTTGAAGAGCAATGGACGCTTTTCGCGATAGAATTAAGCCTTACCGGAACTCAAGCTAAAATTCCTATTGTAGATCAACTATCGTTACAACAAAGTTTTTCGTATTCAGAAAATCATGAGCTTTGGGCATTAATTTCTCAGAGTATCGATTTAAAATATGCTCTTTTTGGCATTAAAGGTGAAGGCCGATTCACTGCCGTTTATAGCAATTATGAATTTAATATTGGACTCAGCAATAAAGACTTTACACGTGAAATTGTAACGTATGAAAAAGAAGCCAATACCAAAGATTCTATTTTTTGGAACAGCATTAGACCGGTCCCACTAACAGCTGAAGAACGCACCGATTACACAAAAAAAGATAGTCTTCAGGTACTGCGCGAATCGCAACCTTATTTAGATTCTGTAGACCGCGTTAAAAACAAATTTAAAGTAAGTAACATTTTAGGCTACACCTATCAAAACTCCATTAAAGATTACCGCTTAGGTTTTAACATTCCGACCTTAAAAGCCGTACAATTTAACACCGTACAAGGTTATACCGCTAATGCCGATGTTTTTTACACAAAAAAATACGATGCCTATAATCGGTATTTCAATATCGATGGTTCCCTGCAATATGGATTTTCAGATAAGCGATTTCGGGCTTCAGCATCTATGATTTATAAATTTAATAGTATTACAAATTCTTTTTTAGTGCTATCGGGTGGTGTTAGCGCAGAACAATTTAGTCCCTCCACCCCCATAACTCCACTGATTAATACGGTAAGCACCTTATTTTTTGAAGACAATTACATGAAGCTATACGACAAAAGCTACCTAGCCATTAATTATGCTGAAGAACTTTTTAACGGCTTCAGAATTTATGCTGGTTTAAGTTACGAACGACGAAAAGCTATTTTTAACACCACAGACCAAACCTTATTTAATGATGACGACGATGTTTACACCAGCAACAATCCCTTAGATGCCCTCGCTTTGGGGACTGCGCCTTTTAACACCCACCATACCCTCAAAGGGAATCTTGATGCTCGTATTAATTTTGGACAAAAATACCTAAGCTATCCCGATGCTAAATACAATGTGAATAATGAAGATTATCCAACCTTATACTTAGGCTACGAGACCAGTTTTGCGTCATCAGATCAGGACTATAATTACCATCAAATTAAAGCAAGCCTTAGACAAGCCTTCAACATTAAAGACAAAGGCCGTTTCCATTATAACCTAAAAGCAGGAAAGTTTTTTAATGCCGATAACATTGCGTTTATGGATTACCAACACTTTAACGGCAACCAAACTCATGTAAGCACTTCTGGAAATTACACCAATGTGTTTAACAATGTAGACTACTACACCGCTAGCACCAATGACGCTTATTTTGAAGGCCATATTGAACACGACTTTAATGGTTATATCCTTGGAAAACTCCCGCTACTGAACAATTTAAATTTTAATTTGGTTTTAGGAATGCATGTTTTAGCACAACCTAATTTCAGTCCTTACCAAGAATACTCTGTAGGTGTAGACAATATTGGGTGGGGAAAGTGGAAATTTCTACGCGTTGACTATTTGCGCTCTTACCAAAGCGGATTTCAAAGTGATGCCGTTGTATTTGGTTTGAAATTCTTTTAAATTTACCCCATGAAAAAAATTGTTTTAACAGCCCTCCTACTCACGCTGTCTTTTGGAGCTTTTGCCCAAGACGATGTTGAAGAAAAAGATTACACAACCAATGTTGCCACTTTAAACAGCATTATTGAATCGCTATACACCGTAATTTCTGGTGATAAAGGTTTTAAACGCGATTGGGATTTATTTAAGCATTTGTTTCATAAGAATGCTAAACTTATTCCTACAGGAAAATCGATAAAAGGTGAAATAAAAGTCCGATATTTGAGCGTAGATGATTATATTTCAACCTCTGGAGAATGGTTAGAAACCAATGGATTTCATGAAAGAGAAGTGCATAGAACGGTTGAATCTTTTGGGGCCATCACCCAAGTTTTTAGTACTTATGAAGCCTATAAAACAAAGACAGACGAGGTTCCTTTTCTAAAAGGCATCAATAGTATACAACTCTTCAATGACGGTACACGTTGGTGGATTATCAATTTATTATGGACTCAAGAAACCGAAGACACACCAATCCCTGAAACCTATTTACCACAGGAAGACTAATGCAGAATTAACTTAAATTTTGCAGTATTTCAATATTATCATTTCATATTTGTCCCTTGAAATTACCAATACACATAAAAAAAATCAGCGGTGCCCTAGCCCTTTTAGGGCTCATGGTTTTGTTGGTATTTTCACCTTGCAAAGTCAGAAATACAATTCAAAACTCTTTAGAAATTCCAATTACCAAAGTTTCTAATAAAAGTATTTCTTCATTAACAAATACCCTCTGTAAGTCTTCTGTAGAAGCCTACAATAGCCACATAACAGCTTATAAGAAACTTCAATTTTCAGTTGCCGCAACGCCCAATTTAAAAGACTTTAGCTTCTATCGTGGTCTTGTCTTAAAGCCTTTGCTGGCACTAACCTATCGCGCTAGAGGCGAAATCCCTCCCTTAGCGCCTTATTATATTCTCTATAAACATTGTAAGGCTTATCTATAATTTGTTTTCTTAACAGCATCCTAGCCACTTCGCTAGCAGAAAATTAGTTTACATATTTAAAGATATATACAATGAAATTACCTCTTAAAAATGACTCGGGTTTTTTAACCCTTTCCTTACGTATGGTGGTCGGTTGGACCTACTTTTCAGCCTTTTTTAGACGCACCATTTTAGCCGACAAATTAGATCCTGAAACCGCAGGCTATATTGGCGAAAAATTTAACCATTTCCTCCCTAATGCCTTAGGCATTAAACCCATGATTCTCTACCTGGTTGAAAATCCTGATATTTTATGGTATCATATGGTTGCCTTCACCATTATAGAAGGCCTTGTAGGACTTTTTATCATTTTCGGATTGTTTACACGCTTAATGAGTATTGGCGTATTCGGACTTGCCATGGGCATTCTTTTAGGCTCGGGTTGGATTGGAACCACCTGCCTAGATGAATGGCAAATTGGCGTCCTTGGAATTGCAACAGGATTCGTCCTATTCCTAACCGGAAGCGGCCGCTATTCCATAGACTATTACCTTTTGAAAAAGCAAGCCGCAATCACAAAAACAAAAGGATTTGCTTGGTTGGGCTCTGGCCTTATTCCTCTAAAGAATAGTCTATTTTCAAAAATAGTGCTTATCGGTTCGTTTTTCATCTTAGGACTTACCTTATACACCAATCAGGTATTTCACGGAGGACTTTGGGGAACTTTACATAATAAATCTGTTAAACCTAAATTAGAAATTACAAAAGCGCAGCTCCAACAAGATCATCTTTCTTTCGACCTCTTTAGAACCGAAGGTGTAGATGTTTATGGGGCGTGGATTATTAAAATGGACTTAAGTGATGCCAATGGTGATGTGATATGGTCTTTAGATCAGTCTCAATTAGCCCATTTAAACGAAGGTGTTATTGATAATTATTATGTCGCACAGATACAACCTGGAAAACACAGTTTAATTGTGCCTTTAGGGGCCAAGGCCCGTTTACATTTTAGAAATGAGACACTCAAAACTTTAGCCAAAGGGACATATACTTTAAAAATAACCGATATTAGTGGACTCCATTGGGAGCACAAGATCCCTAAACTTTAAATAAAGAAACGCCTAAAATTGTATGGTTGAATTGACAATTTTAGGCGTTCTATTTTTATAATATGACTTTAGGCCTTAGCTTTAGTTCTTATCTTCTAACATAGGTACAAATCGGAAATCTCCAAACTCATGTTTTTCAAATTCCTTAGGGCCTTTTCTAATAAATAAGGTCATGACCTGTACATTTTCTCCAACAGGAATAACCAAACGGCCACCAATAGCCAATTGGCTTAAAAGCGGATTAGGAACATAAGGCGCCCCTGCCGTAACAATTATACTTTGAAATGGCGCTTCTTCTGGTAAGCCCTTATAACCGTCACCAAAAATTAACTGTTTTGCCCGATACCCAATTTTAGGTAAAAAATTAGAAGTCTTTTTATAAAGCTCTTTTTGGCGCTCTATACTATAGACTTTTGCTCCGAGCTCTAAGAGTACCGCGGTTTGGTAACCACTTCCCGTTCCTATTTCTAAAACTTTATCATCCGGACTCACTCGTAACAACTCCGATTGAAAAGCCACGGTATACGGCTGTGAAATGGTTTGATCTGCCGCAATAGGAAACGCTTTATCCTGATAAGCATGGTCTATAAATCCTGAATCCATAAATAAATGCCTAGGAATTTTCCCTATAGCTTTTAATACTCTATGGTCTTTAATTCCTTTATTAACAAGGACCTCAACAAGTTGCTGACGCATCCCTTGATGCTTAAATGTATCTTTCAAAGCGTAGTTTAGTTTCTGCTAAAATAAACCAAAGAAAAGCAATTTCCAACCCCAATAAACGCATTTTATCATCCTAAAATCCCCATGTCATAAGTAAAAACTCAGAATATCTCGCAACGCTAAATTGACAAATTATGCTGTTAATGAGCTTGCAGAGTCTTAAAAATTACCTTAAAATTTGCACTATTTCACCCCGTTTTAGACCCTGAGATTTTGTAGGTTCTTATTTCAATTTCTAAGTGAAAACGACTATTTTTGTTAAAAACAGAAAAACATGCTGAAAGCTGGTGTTCTTGGTGCTGGTCACCTTGGTAAAATTCATTTAAGATTACTCAACCAATCGGATAAATACGATCTTGTTGGTTTTTACGATGCCGATCCTGAAAACGCAAAACGCGTTGTTGAAGAATTTGGTTATACCTATTATGATTCTATAGACGCTTTAATTAAAGCCGTTGATGTGGTTGATATCGTTACACCGACACTCTCTCATTACGAGTGTGCAAAACAAGCCATAAAACAAGGAAAACATATATTTATAGAAAAACCTATAACCAACACTGTTGAAGAAGCTGAAACCATTAGAGCTTTGGTTGCTGAACACGGTGTTAAAGGACAAGTAGGTCACGTAGAACGTTTTAATCCTGCTTTTACCGGAGTAAAAGATCAGATTAAAAATCCTATGTTTATAGAGTGTCATCGTTTGGCTGAATTTAATCCGCGTGGAACGGACGTTCCGGTGGTATTAGACCTTATGATTCACGATATTGATATTATTTTAAGTGTTGTACAATCTACAGTTACCCACATTTCTGCAAGTGGTGTATCTGTGGTAAGTGAAACGCCCGATATTGCTAATGCGCGTATCGAGTTTAAAAATGGCTGTGTCGCTAATTTAACCGCGAGTAGAATTTCACTTAAAAATATGAGAAAAACACGTTTCTTTCAAAAAGACGCTTATATCTCGGTAGACTTTTTAGAAAAGAAATGTGAGGTTGTAAAAATGAAAGATGCTCCAGAAACTCCTGGCGATTTTGATATGATTTTACAAAACGCAGAAGGCGTTAAAAAACAAATTTATTTCGATAATCCTGATATTGCTAATAACAACGCAATTTTAGATGAACTTGAAACGTTTGCAGAAGCTATAAATACCAACACAAAGCCTGTAGTAACCCTTCATGATGGTACAGAAGCTTTACGTGTTGCCAATATGATCATCAATCAATTTTAAAACTTACAACGTTTAGGCCTTCGGGTTTTATTTCCACACAAAATAAAACCCGGAAGCTAAACGCTTTATAGTATAACTAAATAAACACTTTACTTTATATAAGGGAGATAAAGCATTAACAAAATTCTTATTTCGCCCACGTAAGAATTCCTTCGCTCTAGGAAGGCTAATTTGGGCTTTTTTATTTATGAAAAACATCGCTGTTATAGGTGCAGGAACTATGGGGAATGGTATTGCCCATACCTTTGCACAATCTGGATTTAAAGTACAACTTATTGATCTTAACGACACCTCTTTAAAACGTGGAATGGATACCATTGCTCGTAATTTAGACCGTATGGTTGCTAAAGAAAAAATAAGTGCTGCTGATAAGGAAGAGACCTTAGGCAACATTACTACATTTACCGACACCCAAAAAGGGGTTAAAAATGTAGATTTAGTTGTAGAAGCTGCTACGGAAAACCTAGACTTAAAGCTTAAAATTTTTAAACAACTAGACGAGGTTTGTGAAGCACACACCATTTTGGCAACCAACACCTCATCAATATCAATCACTCAGATTGCTGCGGCAACCTCAAGACCAGAACAAGTTATTGGTATGCACTTTATGAATCCGGTGCCAATAATGAAATTGGTTGAAATTATAAGAGGTTATAACACGAGTGATGCAGTGACCACAAGCATTATGGAACTCTCAAAAACACTTGGTAAAGTTCCAACAGAAGTCAATGATTACCCTGGTTTTGTAGCGAATCGTATTTTAATGCCAATGATTAACGAATCTATAGAAACCCTTTATAATGGTGTTGCTGGAGTTGAAGAAATAGATACCGTAATGAAGCTTGGTATGGCACACCCAATGGGACCATTACAATTGGCTGATTTTATTGGTTTAGATGTTTGCCTATCGATACTAAACGTTATGTATGACGGATTTAAAAACCCAAAGTACGCCCCTTGCCCACTGTTAGTCAATATGGTAATGGCCGGAAAATTAGGCGTTAAATCTGGAGAAGGATTTTATGATTATGCTGAAAGTAGAAAAGCAGAAAAAGTGTCTGAACAGTTTGCTAAACATTAAAGCCCTATTTTAAGCTTTACAGTTTTTTTTTAGAGCTGTAAAGCTTAGGCCTCGGCGGCGGTATTGAAGTCACACGATTCTATAGAAAAAGATGCATTTTTTAATGTAGGTAATCATTAGTAGAAAGTGAAAGGCACAACAGCAAATTATAAGGTTTCAACCCAGGTAGGGTCTACAACCAATAGCCTCGTTATTTTAGTTCAAATTCCATACTTAAAGACTTATACTTTTAAATGACCCATGCCGAATATCATTCCATTTAAAGCTGTAAAACCCACAAGAGCCATTGTAGGCCTCGTTGCGGCACGCCCTTATCAAAGTTATACTTTAGATGAGCGCGAGTCCAGAATGGCCTATAATCCTTTTAGTTTTCTTCATATCGTCAATCCAGGTTATAAATATGACCAAGAAGTTACTGGTAAAGAACGCTACCGAATGGTTCAAAATCGTTATTTAGAATTTAAAGAAGACGGTATTTTTGTTCAAGATGAAAACCCATCGTTTTACGTCTATAAAATTGTAAATAGACATGGACATGAGTTTAATGGTATTATAGCGGCAGCCAGTGCTGAAGATTATGAAAAGGATCTGATAAAAAAGCACGAAGACACCATTGCCCAACGTGAGGAAACCTTTAAATCTTACCTTCAAACCGTAGGCTTTAACGCTGAGCCTGTATTACTGACATATCCTGACAATGCCGTCATTGCAGCGATTATAAAAGACACGCAAAAAGGCTACGCCGAGTTTGAGTTTACTATGACCTATAGAGATACGCATTATCTCTGGAAAGTAGAAGACCCTAAAACTATTGGTATTATACAAGAGGAATTTAAAAAGATGAAAACGGTTTACATTGCCGATGGGCATCACCGCTCAGCATCCTCCTATCTTTTATATAATGATGAAAAAGCTAAAAACCCGAAGCATCAAGGCAATGAGTCTTACAATTATTTTATGTCTTATTTAATTCCGGAATCGGAATTGGTTATTCAAGAATTTAACCGCTTGGTAAAAGACCTCAACGGATTTACTAAGGAAGAATTTTTAATTCAGCTCGATACCACTTTCAGAATAGAAAATAGAGGTATTATGCCTTATCAGCCTAAAGAGGCGCATCATTTTAGTATGTATTTAGATGGTGAATTTTATTCTTTATTTTTAAGAAAAACGGCTTATGAGTTTCATACGGCATTAGATGCCTTAGATGCTCAGATTTTATATATAACCATTCTTCAGCCTTTATTAGGTATTGACGATTTAAGGCATAACGACAGAATTTCGTATGTTAATGGTCAACACGAAATGGTAACTATAAAAAGCAGTGTAGATAGCGGTGCGTTTAAAGTGGGTTTTGGTTTATGTCCATCTAACGTACACCAAATGAAACAAATTGCCGACGAAGGTTTAACCATGCCGCCAAAAAGCACCTATATTTTACCAAAATTAAGGAGCGGCATTACCATTTATGAATATTAAAAGACTACAAATTATTAAAGCTAACGCATTTTATAATTCATTTACAAACTCATGAGCATTACAAAACATTTAAAAGAAATAAAAGCAAGCCTACCGGAAACTGTTACATTGGTTGCGGTGTCTAAAACAAAACCTGTTTCAGATTTAATGGAAGCTTACAATGCTGGTCAGCGTATTTTTGGAGAGAACAAAATCCAAGAAATGGCTGAGAAACATGCCGAAATGCCAAAAGATATTGAATGGCATATGATTGGACACGTTCAGCGTAATAAGGTTAAATATATGGCCGAATTTGTGAGCTTAATCCATGGTGTAGATAGCTTCAAACTCTTAAAAGAAATTAATAAACAAGCCCAAAAGCACGACCGCATTATCGACTGCTTATTTCAAATTAAAATCGCCGAAGAAGATAGCAAGTTCGGAATGTCTGCCGATGAGGCTTCACAACTGTTAGCATCGGAAGAATTTTCAGAATTAAAACATATTCGTATTGTTGGTCTCATGGGAATGGCTACATTTACAGAAGACCTTGAACAGGTTGAAAATGAGTTTCAATACCTAAAACGCACTTTTACTACGCTTAAAGCCGAGCATTCAGAACTTCAAATTGTAAGTATGGGAATGAGTGGTGATTATGAGCTGGCCATTAAAAATGGAAGCACTATGGTTCGTGTAGGAAGTCGTATCTTTGGATCTCGGAATTACAATAACTAGTTCTCAACGCTGTAGCAGTTTTCTGCCTACGATTAAACCTTAAAATTTATAACGTTATTTACGCAATATTAGACATAGAAACCACCGGTGGTAAGTTCAATGAAGAAGGCATAACTGAGATAGCAATTTATAAATTTGATGGTCACGCCATTGTAGATCAATTTATTTCTTTGGTTAATCCGGAACGCGAAATTCAACCTTTTGTCGTTAATTTAACAGGCATAAATTCTAATATGCTTAAAAATGCGCCTAAGTTTTACGAAGTTGCCAAGCGCATTGTTGAAATTACGGAAGACTGCATCATCGTGGCCCATAATTCTTCTTTTGATTATAGAATTCTAAAGACCGAATTTAAACGTTTAGGCTTTCCTTTTAAACGCAAGACGCTTTGTACTGTTGAGCTCTCTCAACAACTTATTCCAGATATGCCCTCTTACAGTTTGGGTAAACTCACTCGTTCTTTAGGCATACCTATGAGCGATAGACACCGTGCTAATGGTGATGCTATGGCTACGGTGAAGTTGTTTAAGATGTTGCTTCATAAAGATTTAGATAAAGCTATTGTTAAGGACGCTATTAAGGTGGAAAAAAAATCGAGCATAGCGCCTAATTTAAAAGATATCATTGACAACTTACCTTCAGATACAGGCGTGTATTACATCCATAATGCGGATGGCGAAATTATCTATATAGGTAAGAGTAATAATATAAGAAAACGGATTGTTCAGCATTTTACGGGTACCAATTCAAAATCAAAAAAAATACAACGCTTAGTCAATACCGTAACCTATGAAAAAACGGGTAGTGAACTCGCCGCGTTATTAAAAGAAAGTGCTGAAATAAAAACGCATAAGCCTATCTTTAATAGAGCATTAAGACGTACCATTTTTACACATGCCTTATACCAATATACAGACAGCAACGGCTATATTAATTTAGAAATAGACAAATCTAATCGTCAAGAAACGCCTATAATCACTTTTAGTACACGCTTAAGTGCTAAAAACTTTTTGTTTAAAGCGGTGGATCAATTTGAGCTTTGTCAGAAATTAACCGGTTTATATACTACTAAAAGCAGTTGTTTTAAATACGATGTTAAAGAATGCGAAGGAGCATGCATTAATGAGGAACCTGTGGCAGCATACAACCAACGTGTAAAGCAGCTTATTAACAAGTATAGCTACCAAAACAAGGATATGCTGATTATAGATCGAGGACGTACCATTGAAGAAAAAACCGTGTTTTTAATTGAGAACGGTATTTTTAAAGGAATGGGATACTTTGATTTAAATCATCAAATCAATAATAGAGCTATTCTATCGTCAATCATTACGCCGATGGAAAACAATAGAGATACTCAGCATATCATTCAGAATTATATGAGGCGTAATAAGCGATTAAAAATAGTAGATTTAAAGTAGATTTTTGATGAAATTAAGGTTGTTTATCGTTGTATTTTTTATCAGCATTATTGGTTTTTCTCAAGAATACAATACGGCTATGTTTGTTTCTAAAAGTGATTTAGAACTCACCTCTTACAGTAAAGACTCTACTGCAAATGCTCTTGTTATTTACGATTATGGTAACAGTTTTGTGGATAGAAATACATTTTGGCTTAGAGTACAAAATCAAAGAAAAATAAAAATTTTAAGACCAGAAGGAATAGAACGAGGCCAATTTGAAGTTAAACTCTATAAAGGAAAATCTTCTGAAGAAAAAATTGAAAACATTAGTGCTACGACCTACAATTTAGTTAATGGTAAAATTGTTAAAAGTCATTTATCTAAGGATGCTATTTTTAAAGAGGAAAATGAAAACTATACTTTAGTAAAGTTTGCTTTGCCACAAGTAAAAGTAGGAAGTGTTTTAACGGTTAGATATGAAACACAATCTAAATTTATGTCTAAATATCAGCCGTGGTATTTCCAAGGACAAGACCCTGTGATGTATAGCGAATACAACACTAGTATTCCTGGTAATTACGAATATCATGTAAAATTAGTTGGTGGTATTCCTTTAGACACTAATGATGTTAGTTTAGAAAAAAGTTGTTTAGAAGTGGGGCGTAATGGTTATTCAGACTGTGGGATTTCTAAGTATGTGATGAAAAATATACCCGCCTACAAATTGGAAGATTATACAACTACAGAGTTAAATTATATTTCTAGAATAGAATATGAACTAAGTGTTTTCCGTGGGTTTGATGGTGTTGTTAAGAAAATAGCCAAAACATGGAAAAATGCGGATAAAGAATTAGAGACCGATGAAGATTTTGGAAGACAGATTAGTAAAAAGAGTCTCGTAAAAAGTGTATTACCAGAGTCTATTTCTCTAATTTCTGATAAGCTAACTAAAGCGAAAGCTATTTATCAATTTGTTCTTGATAATTATAAATGGAACGGTAAATCTGAAAGGTATGATGTTTCAATAAAAACATTAAATAAAGAGAAAGTAGGAAGTACATTTGAAA
The DNA here is from genome assembly GCF_003337305.1 of Winogradskyella arenosi. Classification (GTDB taxonomy): domain Bacteria; phylum Bacteroidota; class Bacteroidia; order Flavobacteriales; family Flavobacteriaceae; genus Winogradskyella; species Winogradskyella arenosi. The sequence goes on from NZ_QPJO01000004.1 coordinate 319,971, forward strand.
TTAATTTACTCTTAGAAAATTTATTAAATATTGAAGGTATCAAAGCCTACCCTATCTTAATATCTACGAGACAAAATGGTTTAATAACTAAAATCTATCCTGTACTTAGTGACTTTAACTATGTAATACTAAAAATTACAATAGATGAAAAAAGCTATTATTTAGATGCTACTGATCCTTATCTCGTTTTTGGAGAATTACCTTTTAGAACTTTAAATCAATATGGAAGACTTATAGATTTTGATAATGGAAGTTATTGGGAAGATATCATTGTTAATGATAACTCTATAAAATCACACAGTATAGAGTTATTTTCATATCAAGATGATCATTTTACAGGAAGAATAAACAGTAATTCTCAAGGGTATTATTCATATAGTAAAAAAAAACAGTTTGAGGAAAATTCCATAACTTATAAAGAGAACAGCATTAATAATTACACTGATATTAAAATCATTGATCATAACGTTAATGATTACGATAAAACAAAGTCGGAATTTAATGAAACTTTAAATTTTTCTTTAGAACCTGAAATTATAGGTAACAAAATTTACTTAAACCCCTTTATTTTAAAATTTTTTAATAAGAACCCTTTTCAATTACAAGAAAGAACATACCCTATAGATTTTGGCTACAAAAGCATTTTTATGTATAAAGTAAAAATAGATCTTAATGATAATTTAAAAATAGTAGAAATGCCTTCTTCCGTAAATTATGCATTACCTAATAATGGCGGACGAATACTATTTAATACCAATATGAAAGATGAAGTACTAACGCTTTATTTTAAAATTCAATTTAATAGACCCATTTATTTACCAGAATATTATCCTTATCTAAAACAATTTATGGATAAGGTTGTAAAACTTCAAAACAATACAGTAATTGTTTTAGAAAATCAATAGTGATACTTTTTTAGACTTTTAATGCCTATGGATTCTCAACAAAAACAAAAATGGAAACATAAAATTCACGAAGTGATTTATGAGGCCGACACACCCTCTGGTAAACTCTTTGATATTATTTTATTGGTACTCATCATCTTTAGTATCATATTGGTGATGTTAGAAAGTATCGCAAGTATTGATGAAGAATACCACCAACTCTTATATATTGGTGAATGGGTGGTGACTATTTTGTTTTCTATTGAATATATTTTACGCATCATTTCCGTAAAGAAACCCTTAAAATATGTCTTTAGTTTTTTCGGTATTGTAGATTTTCTCTCTACCATCCCTATGTACTTATCCTTTGTTTTTGTTGGCTCACAAGCTTTAGTCACCTTACGTGCGCTTCGTCTCTTAAGAGTCTTCAGAATTCTAAAATTAGCGCGTTACCTCGGTGCTTCTAATCATTTAAAAGCTTCACTTATTGCTAGCCGCGTAAAAATTATGGTATTCTTATTTGCGGTTATGATTACGTCAGTTATTTTCGGAACTATTATGTATTTAGTGGAAGGAGAAGCTAATGGTTTTGACAACATACCCAAAAGTATCTATTGGTGTGTGGTCACCTTAACCACTGTAGGTTTTGGAGACATTGCACCACAAACGGCCCTAGGACAACTTATCACAACTTTTATTATGATTCTGGGTTACGGAATTATTGCTGTACCTACCGGAATTGTTTCTGCTGAATATATTAGATCTGGGAAACAGAGTGATGATAAAAAAAAGTCTTTAGAATCTAACAACTACGATCAGGAAAATGACCCTACACAACATGTAACCATTCATCTGAACTCGCAACATTGCTCTAACTGTCATGTCTCTAATCATAGAGATAATGCCGACTTTTGTTACAATTGTGGTAACCAACTGCACCATTAAACTTTTAAGATACCAATGGCACACCCATCCCCTAAATTTCTTATTTCTATTGTAGGCCCAACGGCTATTGGCAAAACGGCTTTAAGTATAAAATTAGCGCAGCATTTTAATACCGAAATTATTTCGGCCGACTCGCGACAGTTCTTTAAAGAAATGAATATTGGTACAGCGGTACCCTCTCCTGAAGAATTGCAGGCTGCCCCACATCATTTTATTCAAAATAAATCGATACAGACCACTTATAATGTTGGAGACTTTGAGCGTGAAGCCATTTTAAAACTTCAAAAGTTACACCAAAAACACAACGTTGTGGTCATGGTAGGCGGTTCAGGCTTGTATGTAAAAGCTGTTAGGGATGGTTTAGATTATTTTCCCGAGGTCGATGCGCAGATAAGAACAGATCTTAATGCCAAATTAAAAAAAGATGGCCTAGAAGTCCTTCAAGAACAATTAAAAACTTTAGATCCTAAGGCTTACAGTACCATTGCTATTGATAATCCTAAACGGGTTATTAGAGCTTTAGAAATTTGTATTGGCACAGGACAACCTTATACCTCCTTTTTAACCGATCCTGAAAAAGAGCGTGCCTTTAAAACTATAAGTATTGGACTTAATGCCGAGCGCTCTATAATCTACAATCGTATTAACCAACGTGTGGATCTTATGGTTGAGAATGGCTTGTTAGATGAAGTAAAAGAATTACTCCCTTATAAAGATCTCAATGCCTTAAATACGGTAGGTTACAAAGAGCTGTTTCAATATTTTAATGGCCATCATAGTTTAGATTTTGCTCTTTCTGAAATAAAAAAGAACACACGACGATTTGCTAAACGCCAACTTACCTGGTTTAGAAAAGATCCTTATATAGAATGGTTTGATTACAAAACCGATATCTCGCAAATTATAAGTTATATTGAAGCTCAATTTTAATTTTAAAAGGATGAAATTCGCCTTAAAAAACACAAAAAATCCAGTGGAACTAACCACTGGATTTTTTTTTATAAATCTAATTTATTTGGACTTATTTGTTTACCACCAATCTAAATCCTTCACCATGTATATTTAAGATTTCTACACTTGGATCTGGTTTTAAATATTTACGTAATTTCGCAATATAAACATCCATACTTCGTGATGTAAAGTAGTTATCATCGCGCCAAATTTTTGTCAATGCTAATTCTCTAGGCATTAAATCATTTTCATGTAAAGCTAAAAGGCGTAATAATTCATTCTCTTTAGGAGATAATTTAGACGGTTCGCCACCATCAAATTTAAGAAAACGCAATTTAGAGTTAAGATCAAAGCGCCCAATTTTAAATTCAAATTGTTTACTATCTGCAACGGTGTCTTTAGCTTTACGTTGCATAATGGCCTTAATTTTCATCAATAAAACTTCACTATCAAAAGGTTTATTAAGGTAATCATCTGCCCCCACTTTATAACCTTTAAGAACGTCTTCTTTCATGGCTTTAGCGGTTAAGAAAATAATAGGCACATCTTCATTCTTCTCTCTAATTTCCTTAGCCAAAGTAAAGCCATCCTTATAAGGCATCATGACATCTAGGATACAAAGATCATAATCATCTTTTTTGAATTTTTCAAAGCCTTCCATTCCGTTTTTGGCATGGATTACTTCGTAATCATTCATCATTAAATAATCTTTTAAAACAGTTCCAAAATTTGGATCGTCTTCTACCAAAAGAATTTTTTTATTTTGCTCTTCCATAATTCGTTTTTATGATATTAACGGCATCTTTATTATAAAAGTACTGCCTTTTCCTTTTTCACTTTCTACTGAAATATGACCATGATGGTCATCTACTATTTTTTTAACATAGGCTAATCCTAAGCCATGTCCCTTTACATTATGTACGTTTCCGGTATGTTCTCTATAAAATTTTTCGAACACACGTTTTGCTACCGCTTTAGACATTCCGTTACCCTGATCTACCACTTTTAGAATAATGCTATTCCCTACATTTTCAGTATAAACATCAATCATTGGCGCATTATCTGAGTATTTTATAGCATTGTCTAATATATTCACCACCACATTAGTAAAATGCGTGTCATTAGCCAATATAGAAGTATGTTCTGCGTCTAAATGGCTTTTTACATAACCTTGTCTATCTTCTACGATTAACTCCACATGGGTAATGGCATCCTCTACTAAGTCGTGCATATCTAAGCGTTCCTTACTAATATTCAGCTCATTTTTATCAAGCTTAGAAATACGCAACACATTTTCTACCTGGGCATGCATCCGCTTATTCTCTTCTTTAATCATGCCTAAGTAACGTCTTACCTTTTCTTGATCGCAAATAATTTTAGGATTTTTTATAGAGTCTAAAGCTAAATTTATGGTCGCAATAGGTGTTTTAAACTCATGCGTCATATTATTTATAAAATCGGTCTTAATCTGAGAAATCTGTCGCTGTCTTATCAATTGATAAATAGCGCTAGAATAAGCTAAAATAATAATTCCTGTAAAAACAATAGACAATACAATCATCCATAAAATTGAAGACAACAGGTATTTTTTTCGTCCTGTAAAGTCAACCCAAAGATTGTAACTACTTTCATTATTACCGTCTAAAAAAACAGGCACTCCATAGGCTTCGCCATCGATTAACTCAAAATTTTCAGATCTTACTTTAGTCGCTAAATCATCATCATAAATGGCAAACTCAAAATCTAAATCAATTCCTTCTGCTCTTAACTCGCGCTTTAAAAAGGTTTCTACTTGAGCAGCAGAAACACGTTTGTAAACAGGAGTGTCTTTTAACAAGGTCTTAAAGGTATCTTCGTACACCTGCTTATCTAAAGCACTTAAAGAAGAATATTCTCTTAATTGTGTTTGTGGGTCTATTCTTCTATTACCATCAATACTGGTATTGTTATACGTTTCGGTAACCCGTTCACTAGATAATTTACTAACGTTAAAACTATCGGCATCAATTTCAAAGAACAAAGAAGGCACTTTAAAGCGTTCTTCTAAAACGGTGTTACGGTGAATAATGGTTTTATCGTTAACATCATCTTCCGTAGCAATAAATAATTGTTTAATGATTGAGGAATCGGCCTTATTGTCTTGACTTAAGTAAGGCTGAAGCTTCATAAAGTAATCGCGGTACTCATAGTCTTCAATAGCCTGAGACACCAAACTTAATGATCGTCTTACACTAAACGTAAAATTTTTATTCTCATTTTCTAAACTGTTGTTTATGAAAAATGCTTGTACAAAAATAATCCCTATGAGCGATAAACTCATTAGGACTATTAATAACACGAATAGTTTTTTGTTCATTTCCCAAATTTAACATTTTAACATTTAGTGCAAATTAGGTTTAACCTAATGTTAACAAATGAAAGTGTATAATTAGGGATTTAACTTTTTTAGTAAGGAATTATGAATTTGAAAGGCTTTATCCTTGGCCTCTTTTAAGCTGTTGTTAACGATAACAAAGTCTGAAGCTTTTACCTTGTCTGCGTCTGACCATTGATTTTTAATAATAGACTTTACGTTGTCTTCGGTAGCCCCATTCCTAGCCATAACACGTTGTATACGCAAATCCTCATCTGCTATAACGGTAATAATATAATCGTACTGATCTTGATGGTTATTTTCAAAAATAATAGCTGCTTCCTTAATGACATAAGGTGCCTCTTGTTGCTGCAACCAAGTTTTAAAGTGCGCCGCCACTTTAGGGTGTACTATGGCATTCATTTTTTGGAGTAAGACTTTATCGTTAAAAATTTTTGCCGATAAAAACGCTCTATTTAACACGCCCTCTTTGTAGGCCTCGTCACCAAACAAACAGATTAACTGTTGCTTAATCTCCGTTGATGAATTCATTAAGGCCTTAGCTTCTTGGTCTGCAATATAGACCGGTACGCCTAAGGATTTAAAATAGTTTAAAATGGTGGTTTTACCACTTCCTATGCCTCCTGTTAATCCTACAACCATATTATAATTCTATAAAATCAATTTGTTTCTGCTTAATGTTTACATATTTCACAAATTCTGAAGACTGCACCACCTTTGGAACTAAAAATCTTTGATTTTCTTCTCGGTCCAAATAATCACATGCCACTTTAAAATCTGAAGCCTTAATATGGTTATACTGATCTAAATCTACATAATAACTCAATGTAACGGTTTTAGGAAAATAATTAATAACCACATCCTCGGGTTGGTTAATAATAGTAATAGGAACCTCTATTACCCCTTCAGTAAAACGCGCTACCTTTCCTTTAACATTTATGGTCTTAGGAAAGACTTCTACATTCTTAAAAGCCGATATGTCTAAACCTACACTGCTATTAATATCCGTTTTCACCTCGTTAAGCTTTAAGGTTTCTGTTGTAATGGTTTTCATTTTTGAAATCTCCTCTACAGGCCCAACCACTTTGGCACTATCCATTTCTAAGGCAAAGCCACCTTTTAAATCATAGCCCACACTATATGCTATTTCCTTTTTAAATGTAATAGGTAGTTTTTTTGAAGCGCGTTTAGAATAGGCTATGACCAACGTATCTGGAATTACCGAAATTAAATGGTAAGCATCCCCAAATTGTCGCTCTATAAGATATTTGTGCTTTGTAACATCAAAAACAAAATAATCAGCGCGGACCGTAACATCTGTTTTAGCATCAACAATTAAGGCTTTAGTATTATCAAAAATAAAAGGCATTAACGAAAACCCTTTGGCCTCTACATAAGCTTCAATACTATTAGAGGAATCTTTTTTAATTAAAATTTCATCATCTACATGAATCAATTTCACCTTTAAACGTATGGTCTGTTTATAATCATTAGAGAGTTTAGAGAAAATTAAAAACACAAAGGCAACAAGAAAAAAGAGACTGAACCTTTTAAAATTTTTCTTTTTCAGGTAATCTATAATGTTAGTCTTTTTTTTTGAATTCATTGTTTAGTTAAAAAATAAATGAGGAAATGCCGTTTCTGGCGTCTTTCTTAATATAACGAGTGCAATTGTCGATTTTAAAAAGCCATAACCATAGCCAAAAAATTGAATACTTATAGCGCATAGTGCCATACAAGCCACTTTAATATTTTTATTTGAAATTAGAGCTAAGATCCAAGCCAACACAAAATAAAAACCATATAAATATAAGAGGAAATAAGAGGACCACAAAGCTAAAAGGACTGCGATAACCATTCCTAAGCTAAATACGGTCGGTAACCAATACACCACACTTTTAGAACTTGGATGCCATTGATTTAAAATGGGCCTTACTTGTCCAAACTTATGGACTTGTTTATAAAACTTAGACCAAGAGATCCGTCGCTTATGGTAAACAAAAGCTTTAGCGATTAAAACTGTATTGTAACCTAATTGTTTTAGACGAAGTGATAAATCGGGATCTTCACCTGGATGAATTTTCCCAAAGCCGCCGGTTGCTAAAAACGCTGCTTTAGATAAGCCCATATTAAAACTTCGGGGTTGAAAATCTTCAATATTCTTCGCTCCTCCTCTAATTCCACCAGTCGTAATAAAGGAAGTCATAGCAAAATTAATTGCTTTTTGTCGCGATGTAAAAGACGGATGTGCTGCATCTGGTCCGCCAAAACAATCGTAATAGGTCTCCCTTAAAAATGATGAAATTGTATTTAAATATTGTGGTGGTAATAAAACATCTGAGTCTAAAATGATAAAATAATTTCCCTTGGCGTTTCGCATTCCATAGTTTCTAGAATCGCCGGGTCCTGAATTTGTTTTTTTAAAGTAAGAAATTTCTAACTGTTTTTTAAACGTATCTACAACCTGCTCTGAACTTTCTGTAGAGCCATCTTCTACAATAACGATCTCATACTGATGCTCCCCTTCTAAACTTAAAAAACTTTGCAAAAGTTCTTTAACCTCATGTGGTCTGTTATAAACGGGTATAATAAAAGAAAAATATATTGTTGCCATATCTTACAAAGGTAAATAATACTAAGGTGACAATTAAAGCTAAAATCACTTTAAATAGCTTCATTTTTTATATTTTTTATGGGACTAAACCATGTACGATATACGCCCAAAAAAAAGCCGCTTTAAAAGCGGCTTTTATATATACATAAGTTGATTACTTTTATTTTTTAATCACTCTAATGGTTTCAGTAGTATTAGCAATTGTAACTTTCACAAAATAGGTCCCTGACGGTAATTGATCCATATCTATACGACTCATTAAAGTCTGAGGTGTACGACTTAAAACCTCTTGGCCTAACATATTATACATAACTACCTGTTCTATAGTATGCTTAGCATCTAAAGTTAAGCTTTGCGCAACAGGATTAGGATAGTAAGTAAATGCGGTCTCATTTTCAAAATCAGTTGTAGATAAGTTCTCATCTGATGACCAAATTTTTATTTCAAAAGTTTTACCTACTGTAGAAGCTGTATTATACTGATATACACGCGTATAATACGTCTCACCTACCGTTAAGTCCGTCGCATTAATTGTTTCCGAATTTCCGTAATCATCAGCACAAGTTACATAGGTTAAGTTATCACAAGTACCAGTGTATAGTACAGCAACCCCATCAAAAGTAAGGTCGTAATTAATAGTTACATTTTCTGTTAAGGCCACAAAAGAAAACCAAACATCATCATTAGCGTCACCTTCAAAACCTTGACATACTTCTGCCGGAACACCAGATGGTAACGCATTTTCTATAGTACTTAATGTTGGTGTCGCAGCGTCCTCATCACTAATTTCCGTTTCTTGAACAATTATTTCGGCATTGTAACAATCATTGTTTGTTGGTGGAGTTATTAGTGTTGTAAAAGACTCAGGGCCTACCAAATCTGTAGCGACACCGTCACAAAATCCTGTAACAAAAGCATCATAAGCTGTTTCTTCAACTAAATTAGCCACATACTCCGAAGTTTCTGTCACCGAAGCATTAGAATAAACGGGGGTGTTTCCTAGGGCAGCGCTCTCCCCTTCAAGATAAATCTCAACCAAAAAAGTACTATTTCCTGTACCTGGCGTATAAGATACCACAACTGAATTAGACATAACGTTTTCTAAAGCAAGGTTTGAAGTTGACTCACAAGACGCTGTAGTGGTAAAGTTTAAACTTGTTAACCCACTCATTGTAGTAGCCCCTCCACAGTTGGCATTAATATAAACATCGTATTCTGTTAATGCAGAAAGCCCAGTTAGTAGAAGACTCTCACCTTCAACGTTGGCATTAGCAAACACCGGCGTATTTGAATTGGACGCGCTTTCTCCTACCAAATACACTTCTACTGTATAATTAATAACGCTAATACCATTGGGCTCCCAGGAAAGTTCAGCAGAAACATCTTCTATATTACTGAGTTCAACCTCAAGAGGAGATAAACACGCACCTTCAGCAACAGTATCATTCCTTACACTTGTACGACGACAAGTATAGATATCCGTAGAACAATATTCATTAATATGATAATATACATTTACAGCTTGATCATTAACATCGGGTATGGTATTAATTGTTAGAGTCACCGGGGTTATTCCATAACCATAGATTACGCTACCATCAGAGCTCGTTATGGTTAAGAAATCAGTTTCTATATCTGAGAAAAACGTATAGGTGTCACCATCTATAATTCCTGTAGTTTCGCTATACTCGCCAGAAAAATTACAAATGGATTGCTGTTCTATGGTTCCATTATTTTCCAAAGCAGCGCCTTCATATGGAATTCCGCTTGTACATTGTGCCCAAGCTACAGATCCGAGACACAAAGCCATAAGTGATAAAGTAATTTTTTTCATAATAAATGTGTTTTAAGTAAGATTATTCTCTAAAAATATGTTAAAACACTAAAAATATGTCATCACAAATCCCTCAATCGTCAAACAACCTATAAATTCGATGAAATTAACAGATCTAAAAACTGTAATTTTATTCTTTCAAGATTATGAGCTTATTAGACGCGTAAAACTTATAAAAATTGAGTCCCGTTAGCCTAAGACTTTTTTGATTTTAATGATTTTAATAATAATGAAGTTCACTTACCTATAACCTTAAACAAAAAAAAACCAGAGAAGATCACTTCTCTGGTTTTAACTCATTTATAATAATAAAAAAGCGTATTTAAGTTATGCATTTATCATGCATGACGGTTTCTACTGCTTCATTACTCGAATCGTTTTAGTCACATTTGCAATAGTTACTTTAACAAAGTAAGTACCCGTTTGTAACTGAGACATATCTAAATCACTATCAACAGTATTAGGCGTTGCTCTTAATACTTCTTGACCTAGCATGTTGTACATTGCCACTTGCTCTATGGTGTTTTGAGCATTTAAAGATAATGTGTTTTTTACTGGGTTTGGATAATAAGTAAATGCTGCTTCAGTTTCAAAATCACTTACACCTAAAGGCTCATCTTGAGACCAAATTTTTAGATCAAAAGTTTTACCTATTGTAGAAACTGAACCACTATACTGAAAAATTCTTGTATAGTAAGTTTCACCTACAGTTAAACCTGTCGCATTCACTTCTTCAGTTGTACTATTATCTGAACATCCAATAATTGTCAAAGCTCCACAAGTACCAGAAAATAATTCCGCTACCCCATCAAAACCAGTACTAAGCTCATATGTTATATTAACATCTTCTGTTAGTGCTACAAATGAGTACCAAACATCATCATTAGCGTTACCAGTAAAAATACCACATTCTTCTGCTGCTAGACCAGAATCTGTTGCACCATCAATAGTTCCTGGAGTTGCAGTCGCACTACTTGCATTTGCTATTCCAGTTTCTTGTGTTATAGATTGAGCCGCTGAACATTCATCATTAGTTGGTGGACAAGCAAAATGAAAAGTTCCTAAATTTAAATCACAAGCTGAATCAGAATGCGTAATTGTCAACGTTGTAGAATCACCAGAAGCAAATGGACCTATATGTGCAATTCCTGTTCCAGAAATGGCAAATGTATTAGTACCATCACTAACTTCTGTAGCATCACCTAGAGTAGTTATATTTACATCAACATAATATTGAGTATTTTCACAATCTTCAAATATTGCAGATGATTCTACAACAGCTTGTGTACAATTAGGAATAGCCTCCCAATAAAAATTATCAATATAAGTGTAATTATAAGTTGAACTAGGCACCATTTTCAAGGCTATATAGCTATCAGTTCCCGTATAGGTATCAAAATTTACAGAATACTCTGTTTGTGTACTTGTTAATGTAATAGTCTGAAAAGGCGTAAATGAACTCGCATCAGTTGGATCTGTAATTGTACCAACAATAAAATCATTTTCGGCTCCATCTCTACCAGAGAAACGTACTCTATTTAAAGTAAAGTCATCATTAAAATTTGGTGATATTAGAATTAACTCTGCATCAGTGTCAGAGCCATTATAGAATCGCATTGAATTTGGTTCAGAAATATCATAGGACGTATTTGTTAGTACAGATGCATAAGATGAACTAGAATTTTCAATGGTAGACCAGCATGATGGTACTTCTGAAGACCCCACGCCATCAAAATTTTCCATAAATGGTGCGGCATAAGGGACACAGCTCGTAGTAAATGAGTAAGGACCTACCCATGCACTTAAATCACCACCTGTACAATCTGCTTGTACATAAAACTCATAACTAGTTATTGGTGATAAACCTGTTTTAGTAAAGGAATTAGAAACCCCAGTATCGGTAGCAACCCCTGTTGGTGTCTCACCGGCAATTAAAACTTCAACATTATATAGAGATGCCGTTCCTTCCTCGGTCCATGATAAATTAGCTTGATCAGAAGAAATAGCAGAAGCCGTTAAATTTGTAGGCTCAATACATGATGGTAATTCGACGATACTAAAATCATCAAAATATATGTAATATCCATCTAATCCATCTTCTGGAACATGAATAGCAATATAAACATCACCAGAATAAGCGTTCAGATTGATGATTTTCTCCTCGTAACTAGTCGATGAAACTTGAGTTAAATCTGACAAATCTGTAGTAAAATCTTCTGGAGCAGTACCTGTCGTTGATAATACGACCTTATAATCATTTGGCTCACCAGTACTTCTTGCTCTAACATTAAAAATTAAACGCTCATTTCCTGTTAATGTAAATTGTGGTAAAATTAGATAATCATCGTTTGAACCATAATTGTAGTCAGTATATAAACCAACTGCTGTACCACCAGAAGTACCATATGTTCCATAAGTCTTCCAAAAATCAGTATCGTCATTGTTGTTATTTATATCCCAACATATAGGTAAATTAGGTGTTGTGACAGCTTCAAAATCTTCTGTCCAAGGAAATGACGCTATAGGCTCACATAATGTACTAAACGTAAATGGTCCTACCCATTCACTTGTATCGTTATTTCCACAATCTGCTTGAACGTAAAATTCATATTCACTAGAAGTTAGTAATCCTGTAGCAACAAAAGGGTTAGTTACTCCCATATTTGATGGCGTCCCTGAAACAGAACCACCCGAAGTAATATTAACCACTTCAATATTCCATAACACTTCTGCATCTCCTGCTGACCAAGAAAGTTCTGCTGAACTTGTAGTAATATTACTTACTTCCAAATCCGTTGGTGATAAACAAGTTGGTATTGTAGAAAAAGTAAAAGGACCTACCCAAGAACTTAAATCACCTCCTGTACAATCTGCTTGTACATAATATTCATAGTCATTATCCGATGCTAGTCCTGTAACTGTATACGGATTAGTAACATTTGATGTCGTTGGCGTACCAGTAAAAGTAGCCCCTGCTGTAATATCAACAACTTCAATATTCCAGGATGTGGCAGAACCATTTTCCGTCCAACTAAGAGCTGCAGTCGTCGCTGTAATATCCGCTCCTAATAAATCTGATGGTGAAGGACAGGAAATTACTTGAGATATATTAAGATTATCTAAGTAAAAATAGCTATCTCCACTTTGCCACTCCCCTCTAATTCTAAATTTAAAATCAGAACCAGTTGCTAAGTCCGCCGCTGGAATAACTTCTGTAAATGCAGTACAAGGTGTAGTTTCAGTAACTGCAAAAGAAGATATTGAAATCCAATCAGCCCCATCATTTGTAGAGTAATCAATATACATAATATAATCTACTGCATTAACCGAATAAGGCCTAGCTAACCAATCGAACTGAACGGTCGTATCTGTACCATTAGAAACTCCTACATAATTAGGTGAAATTAACGTACCGTCATTAGACGATGAACCATACATATTATTAAAAACACTACCTGTTCCATCACCGCATTGATACGCAGGAGTAGTAGAATTGGAATATCTTACTTTGGTCCAATCAGAAGGAACCCCAGAATCGAAATCTTCTTGTATAAAAATTTGTGTATTACCCTGCCATAGAAAAGCGAATAACAATAAGGTTAATAAAGTAATTTTCTTCATAAAAAATATTTTAAGTTAGTTATTCTCTAAAAATATGTTAATTCCTTGTAACATAATTAGCTTTAACTTTCAATTCGTTTAAATGAAGAAAATGTCGACAAAAAACATAAACACCCAAAAGTGTTAAATATTTAACACCACATTTTGGTTCTGTTTTAAAATTCATGAATTTGTGAACATAAAAAAGCCATTATGTTCAAACATAATGGCTTATCGCTTATTATTAATTCTATTCTTCTACTGTTGCTGATCTACAAAAGCTTCCATAACAGCATCACTAACTCCCATATTACTAAAACCTCCATCATTGTAAAGGTTTTGTAATGTTACACGTTTTGTTAAATCACTAAATAGGGAAACGGTGTAATTTGCACAGTCTAATGCCGTAGCATTTCCTAAAGGCGACATTTTTTCAGCATAGGAAATAAAACCGTCAAACCCTTTAACCCCGCTACCTGCAGTTGTCGGTGTTGGCGATTGTGAAATGGTATTAACACGCACCTTTTTATCTTTTCCGAAGAAATAACCAAAACTACGAGCAACACTTTCTAAAAAGGCCTTATTATCTGCCATATCGTTATAATCTGGAAATACGCGTTGTGCAGCCATATAGGTTAAAGCAACAATACTTCCCCACTCATTCATAGCATCTGCTTTGTATAAGGTTTGCATTACTTTATGAAAAGACATGGCTGAAACATCCGTTCCCTTTTGAGTCCATGCATAATTTTGATCTGTATAATGTTTTCCTTTTCGTACATTAATAGACATCCCTATAGAGTGTAATACAAAATCAATTTTACCTCCTAAAATCTCCATAGATTGCTCTACTAAGTTTTTTAAATCTTCTTCAGAAGTCGCATCTGCAGGAATGATTTGAGAACCTGTTTTTTCTGCAAGCTCATTTATTTGCCCCATACGCATCGCAACTGGTGCATTTGTTAAAACAAATGTTCCGCCTTCTTCATGTACACGTTCTGCTGTTTTCCAAGCGATAGAGTTTTCATCTAAGGCACCAAATATGATTCCTCGTTTTCCTTTTAATAAATTATAAGACATGTTATTTTTTATTTATTGATAAGCTATATTAAGAGTTCAAAGTTAATAAAACTTTAAAGTTATTAGTCGGTTTTAATTCCTAAATCTGTAATTAGACCACGGTAGGCCCTTTAGCCTTCCCATCTTCTAACCTCTATGTCTATAAATGTTATTACAACGGATCTCTTTACAGCGGTTTAAGCTCCATTCTACGAAAGGAAACTTTAAAATTCACTCTAGAGTCCTTCCCTCGCTTATATATTGATTTTAAAGCCTATAAGCAATGTTAACCTAAGACGCGTTGATTAAGACTTGATCTGTTGTTTATTAATTTAATAATTGTTTAGCATGTGCCATGGCAGAATCTGTAATGGCTACACCTCCTAGCATCTGAGCAATCTCTACAATACGCTCTTCTTCTGATAGTTTTTTAAGGTTGGTATGCGTAACATCATCAATATCGGTTTTAAACACTTTAAAGTGCGCACTTCCTTTTGCTGCAATTTGAGGTAAATGGGTAATACTAAATACTTGCATTTTTAGACTCATTTGTTTCATGATATCTCCCATTTTATTAGAAATTTCTCCAGAAACTCCTGTATCAATCTCATCAAACATAATGGAAGGCAGCTGTATGTAATCTGCTAAAATAGATTTAATGGCTAACATAATACGCGACAACTCTCCTCCGGAAGCAGATTTTTTAAGCTCATTAAAACTAGACCCTTTATTGGCCATAAACAGAAACTGTAAATTATCATTTCCGTTTTTAACAAAGTGCGTTAAAGCTTCTAACTCTACTTTAAATTTCGCATTTGGCATGCCTAATTCTGAAAGAATTGCTTCTAATTTTGAAACGAATACAGGAATGACCTTTTTTCGATTCTTGTGAATTTTAAGCGCCATTTGCTTAAGCTTTTCTTGGGCTTTAACAAGTTCTTGCTCTTTATCTGCAATGGCATCGTCTAAACTTTCTGTATCGTTTAATTTTAATTGTAAGGTATCTCGAATTTCAATTAAAGCTTTAACATCTAAGACGGCGTGCTTTTGAAACAAATTATTTATAATTTGAAGTTTGGTATTAATCCCCTCTAAGGCCTCAGGATCTGTAGAAAGCTTTTCCTCTAGGTCATCAATTTCAACCAAAATATCATCGAGCTCTATACCAATACTTACAATGCGTTCTTTTAAGTTTTCATAGGCTGCACCAAAAGAAGCAATTTTAGTTAACTCTTGTTTAGAAGCGTTAATCTGATCTAAAACCCCCAATTGTTCAGCATTTAAAATGGCCTTAGCACTTGCTAGTTTTTCGCCAATAATTTCTACATTATTGAGCGCTTCATATTCTGCTTCTAAGGTCTCTAGATCAACGGTTTCTAAATTGATTTCGGTTAATTCCTTTGTTAAAAAGAGATTGTAATCATATTCCTTAATCAATTCGGCTTTAGACTGCTTTAACTGCTCTAACGTCTTTTCTAAACTTTTATATTGCTTTAATTGTTTTGAAAACGCCTCTATATTCAATTGGTTTTCGGCTAAGGCATCGATGACTTTAAATTGATAATCATCTTGCGTAACTTGTTGTGTTTGCTGTTGCGAGTGGATATCTATAAGAGAACCACTTAAAGCCCCTAAATTTTCTAACGTTACGGGTGTATCATTAATGAATGCTCTAGATTTTCCGGAAGGTAAAATTTCTCGCCTAATGATGGTTTGTACATCATAATCTAAATCTAAGGTTTTAAATAATGCCGTTAAATTATAATTGGCAATGTCGAAAACGGCCTCAATAACACATTTTTCTTTGCTATTTTTAACCTGACTTAAATCGGCACGTTTTCCTAAAACAAGCGATAAACCTCCTAATAATATGGACTTACCCGCACCGGTTTCTCCTGTAATAATTGTAAAACCATTATGAAATGAAACTTTAAGTTCATCTATAAGGGCGTAATTTTTTATGTGAAGTGATGTTAACAAGCGTCTATAGATTTAAGAATATAAAATTAAAAAATAACTCTAATTTTTAAGTGTTTTGCTCGCCATTAAAAGCGTTCTTACACTCTCGGTAGGCTTAAAACACAACAAGCAAGCCACTCGAGTTTTTTAACTATAAGCAGGCGATTTAGTACTTAATACTTCTCCATTTCTGTGAGTGCATAGGTGCAATTTTTGCCAAAAGATCTACGGTGTCTCTAATATTAACACTAGGTCCTCCCGAAAAAATATCGGCAATCTCATCGGCTTTAGCATCGAAAAACACACGCATAACGTAAGAGTTGGGTCTTACACTATGTACGGTTTGAAGCTCATTTAAGGCTAAAATAATTTCTGATTTTCCTTCTTTAGCATCTTCATTCATGATGTCTAATCCTTGAATGTGATACTTATATAACGTCGCTCTAATGCCTTTATACATTGGCGAGGTTAAATTATTAATGAGTGCAAATCGCGATTGTAATCCGTCTTCTAACTTCCAACCTTGACCACTGAGTTGTTGTGAATAATTAGCAATGGTCCGTGCTTGTGTAAAATAGTCGTCGCCACCATTAAGCTGAAACGTATCGGCATCCATTCCTAAAATCATATATACATGGAATGATAATACTGAGATGAGATTAGACTCGAACTGTGTTTCATTAAACACCAAATTCTGAAATTCTACATATTCAAAATTAAAAGTTCTATCGTTATAATTATACACCGGAGTGCTATAGGTTGAATTAAAAACAGGACGTGATGAAGACACCTGAAGCGTGGCTGAAAAGGCATTATTATTTTGCTCTTTTACATTTATAACCATACTGCAATTAATGCGCTCTTGGGGCCCAAAGGTTTGTGAGGTCCACTTGGTATTATTAATAAACTCTGTAAGTTGTGTCCCTAAGGTTTTAAAAATAATATCGTTTTCATTCCCGGTTTGCTGCGCAATGACGTTCACCGTACAGTTGAGTTCTTGTGCAACACTTGTTAAAGTAAGGAAGAAAGTAAAAATCAATAAAAGATTACGCATGGGTTTGTTTTAAGATCAATTGCATTAAATCTTTAGCGACATCGGCTTTAGATTTTAATTCCTGTTCTATAATGTCATTTGCTGACGTTATAAATGTAACTTTATTTGTTGACACTCCAAAACCAGCGCCTTTATCTTGTAACGAATTAAGGACAATAAGGTCTAAGTTTTTAGCTTTTAGTTTACCTTTAGCATGCTCTAATTCGTTATTCGTTTCTAAAGCAAAACCAACTAAAAACTGACTGGTTTTAAGCGCTCCTAATGATTTTAAAATGTCTTTAGTTTTCTCTAATCCTATAGTAAACGTTGCTGATTGCTTTTTTATTTTCTGACTGGCCACTTCTTTAGGTCTGTAATCTGCAACCGCAGCAGAAAGAATAGCAATATGAGCTGTTGAAAAGTGCTTATGCACTTCGTTATACATCTCTTCAGCACTAACCACAGGCTTCAAGGTGACTAAATAATGATCTATTGTTTGGTGGGTAGGACCACTGACTAGAGTTACCTCAGCGCCTAGATTGGCAGCGGCTTTGGCAATTTCAAAGCCCATTTTACCACTGGAATGATTTCCAATAAACCGAACAGGATCTATAGCTTCGTAAGTAGGCCCTGCTGTAACTAAAACGTGTTGCCCTCTTAATGGTAATTGATCTAAGATATCCTTTTCAATAAAACCAATAATGGCTTCTGGCTCTGCCATACGACCTTCACCAATTAAACCACTAGCAAGCTCACCTGTTCCTGCCGGAATCATGGTATTACCATAAGATTGAAGTTTTGCAAAAGACGCTTTTGTAGACGCATGCTGATACATATCTAAGTCCATAGCAGGTGCAAAATACACCGGACATTTAGCAGAAAGATAGGTGGCTAAAAGAATGTTATCGCATACACCATTAGCCATTTTAGCCATAGTATTTGCCGTTGCGGGCGCAATAATAAAAAGATCGGCCCAAAGTCCTAAATCAACATGGTTGTTCCAAACTTGATTATCTTCATTTTGCTCATCTTCAGCAACAAATGAAGAACACACCGGATTTTTAGATAAGGTAGAAAGTGTAAGCGGTGTTATAAAATCTTTAGAAGCAGGCGTCATAACGACTTTAACGTTAGCGCCTGCTTTAATAAATAATCTGACTAAGTTCGCAGATTTATATGCGGCAATACCAGCAGTAATGCCCAATAAAATATTCTTATCCTTTAGAATAGACATCTAAGGTTATTAAATTATGGCTGAGGATCCTCAGTGTTTCTATGATAAATTTTGTTATCAATCCACTCTTTTACTGCTAAAGCATGTGGCTTAGGTAATTTTTCGTAAAACTTAGAAACTTCAATTTGCTCTTTGTTTTCAAAAATTTCCTCAAGACTATCATTGTAAGTTGCAAACTCTTCAAGCTTGTCTATTAACTCACGTCTAATATCTGTATTAATCTGTTCGGCACGTCTAGCAATTACAGAAATTGCTTCATAGATATTATCTGTAGGAGCATCAATTTCATTTCGGTTGTAAGTAATTGTACTTACGGGTGCATCTGTCTTTTTTAAATCCATCATTATAATGTTCAACTTTTTGTAGTAAACGTATTTAATTCTTTTTGTAAATCAGCATTCATCATATCCGCAATCTCCGAATAGGTTGAATTAGGATAGCCTTTTTTAAGGGCATTGTAGTAATTTATAGCATCTTTTAGACGTTCTTCTTTTAAATGCTCCACACTTAATACCGCTAAATTATAAGCAGAATTAAAGCGGTAATAAAAGGCGTCCCCTCTTAAGGATGTCCCTGGAAACTCTAATAAAAAGTTATTAAACGATTTAATAGAAGCTTTATACTCACCAATGGTATTGTATTGCTTTGCAATTTCAAAAGCTTTCTTCTCTAATTTAAAATCTAACTCCTTTACTAAAGTATTGGCTTCACCTAAGTATTCAGAATTTGGATAACGATTTAAGAACAATTGTAACTTTTCAATCGCTTCAACCGTTTCTTTTTGCTCTTTAGAATATACCGGTGAGTTGTAATAATACCCTTTCGCAGCTAAAAAAGCGGCTTCTTCAGCTTTTTCACTTTGCGGATACACATCAGTAAATTTATCAAAATGAAAACTAGAAATATAGTAGTCCCCTAATTGATACGAGCACATCGCATGCATAAAAGTAATCTTCTCTGCTTGTGGTTTTCCTCTAAATTGTTGAAGAATTTGATCTAACAACCTGTAAGATTTATTCCACTTCTCAGCCTCGTATAAATCAGTAGCCATTTCATATTTTGCAGCGGTATCATCGGACTTTAACGTCTTTTGAAAATCACTACATGAAATAAATAAGATACTGACTAGTAATATGTATATTCCTCTCTTCATAAATAATAAACAGTGTGCAAAAGTAAACATTATAAACGGATTTAAAAAAAATTTATTATACGCTAAAATAAACCTTGCCTCAGCGCAAAAAATCAATTTATGCTAAGTTTAACTTTTACCTAAAACTTTAAGTTCTGCAGCAATCTTAGTTTTTAAGTTATCTGTTGCTTCTACTAACGGTAAACGTACTGCAGGCTTAGAAATATTTAGCGCACTTAATACAGCTTTAATTCCTGAAGGGTTATTTTCAGAAAAGATTAATCCGGTAATTGGCATTAATTTAAAATGAATATCGTACGCTTCTTTAGCTTTGCGTGCAATTCCTAAACGGATCATTTCAGAAAACTCTTTTGGTAAGGCTTGTCCGATGACCGAAATCACACCCGATCCACCTGCTAAGGCTACGCCTAATGCTAAATCGTCATCTCCAGATAACACTAAAAAGCCTTTTGGTTTAGATCTTAATAATTCTAAATACTGGTGAACATTATTTCCGGCTTCTTTTACAGCTACGATATTCTCAAAATCCTTAGCCAAACGTAAAGTGGTTTCAGGAGTCATGTTAGATGCCGTTCGTCCTGGAACATTATATAAGATGATTGGTTTTGGAGATACCTCAGCAATGGCTTTAAAATGCTGATAAATTCCCTCTTGTGTTGGCTTACTATAATACGGTGTTACGGATAAGATTCCATCAATCCCTGTAAAATCTGTGGTTCTAATTTCTTCAAGTACTGTTAAGGTGTTGTTCCCTCCTATTCCTAATACTATAGGAAGTCTCCCCTTATTAACTTTAGATATAAATGCAATGAGTTCTTTTTTCTCTTCTGGCGTTACTGTTACGCTCTCTCCTGTGGTCCCACTTATTACTAAATAGTCCGTTCCATTTTCTATATTATATTCTACTAAACGCTCTAAGGCATCAAAATCAATGCTTAAGTCAGCGTTAAAAGGTGTAATTAATGCCACACCTGTTCCTATAAATTCAGTCATTATAATTTATTTAAGATATTTAAGTACTTTTTTAATTCTTGTTTAAAAATGTTGATGTCTTTTAAATCGACATCTATAATTAAATCGTATAACCGCTCATCGGTTCTTGTAATGCCTACTTTAAATTGGGCCTTGGAGGCTGCCGTAATTAAATCGAGCTGTAACACTGGATTTTTATAAAAGCTAATTAACAAATCGTAAGGCTCCTTAATAAAAGTCTCTAAGTCGGCATTATTAATTTTTCCTTTCCAACCGAAGTCTTTTGGACTTACATGAGTATTCCATTCGTTATGCTCTAATTTGTCATCTAAAGTAAAAGCTATAATTTTGTGCTTCGGAGACTCCAAACCTAAAGATTTGAAAAAGACTCTAAAGACTTCAAATTCATGAAATTCGTTAGCATTTAAAAGGACAGCAACCGTTTTAATTTTAGTTTGGTTAACTCTAGATTTACGTGCAGCCAATAAATTGTTAACATATTTTCGATTCGATTTTTCTTTAAATGCTTTTAAAATCATTTACCTTTAGCCTTTGTGCAAATTTAGTAAAAGCACTTCAACTTTATTACAAACTTCTTATAAGTTATTCTAATGTCTATAAAACATCTTTTAAACCTCTGTGTACTACTGCTTATCTTCTCTTGTGCCTCGTCAGAAATTTCTAAAATTGAAGGCAAACGCTTAGATATTGATGCCACTTTAAAGACCGATCAGGCCATTGACGATTTTATAAAACCTTACCGTCTTCATATTAATAAAGACATGGATAGCGTTATTTCTTACGCGCCAGAAACCTATTCTAAAACCGATGGTAAATTTAATACGGCTATAGGAAACTTTATGGCCGATGCTGTTTATGCTGAAGGAAATCCCGTATTTAAAAAACAGACTCAAAAAGATCTTGATTTTGTGTTATTAAATTATGGTGGGATCCGATCTATAATTTCTAAAGGAAATATTACAACCCGAACTGCCTATGGTGTTATGCCGTTTGAAAACTCTGTTGTTGTCGCTGGTTTAAAAGGCACTCAAATTATGGAAATGACGGAATACCTTTCTCGCGGAAAACGAGCGCATCCTATATCAAAACAATTACAGTTAACCTTAGATGAAAACGGAAAAGTAAAGTCCGCTACCATTCATGGCGCTCCTATTGATGAGAACAAGACCTACTATGTGGCTACAAATGATTATCTTTATGATGGCGGTGATGGCATGACGTTTTTCCATCCTAATGAAGGTCTTTATGTTTTAAACTATAAAATAAGAAACATTCTTATTGACCACTTTAAAAAATACGACACCATTAATCCTAAAAGAGACCAACGTTTTATTAAATTATAAAACGCATTCATTTATATCTAAACCTATTTTACGAAGTCATCCTTATAATATACCGTAAATAAAAGACCCATGAAAAGAAGACAATTTATACAAAAATCAACAGCAGCAACTGTATTAGCAAGTGTTGGTGGTCTCAGCTTACAATCTTTTAGTTCTACCAAAACAAAAAAAATAACCATACTACATACTAACGATGTCCATAGCCATATTGACCCTTTTGGTCCAGAAGATGGTAGAAACGCCAATAAAGGTGGTGTTGCTAGGCGTGCCAGTTTAGTAGAATCTATTAGAGCTGAAAATCCGAATACCTTATTATTAGATGCCGGAGATATTTTTCAAGGAACCCCTTATTTTAACTATTACGGGGGTGAGTTAGAATTTAAACTCATGAGTATGTTAAAGTATGATGTTGCTACCATTGGTAATCATGATTTTGACAATGGAATTGATGGGTTGTACGCTCAAATTCCACATGCTGATTTTGAATTTGTTTCCGCCAATTACGATTTTACAAACACCGTGATGGACACGCATGTAAAACCGTATAAAATCCTTGTTAAGGACGGTATTAAAATTGGAATTTTTGGATTAGGCGTTGAGTTAGAAGGCTTAGTCGGTAAAGACATGTATAAAGAAACGGTATACCTTGACCCTATTGAAAAAGCTCAGGATATGTCTCGTATTTTACGTGAAGACGAAGGCTGTGATTTGGTCATTTGCCTATCGCACCTCGGTTACGAATATAAGAATGCACCACAGAAAGTTAGCGATATTTCTCTAGCAAAAGCGACTAAAGACATCGATCTTATTATAGGAGGCCACACGCATACCTTTTTACCTAAACCAACCGTAGAAACCAATAGTGTTGGCAAAAGTGTTTTAGTTAACCAAGTGGGCTGTTTTGGTTTATACTTAGGACGCGTTGATTTTTATTTTGAACCTGGAAGAAAAGTAAAATCTGATGGCGCTTCTATTATCGTTTAAATCTGAGACTGAATAGCTTTAATCGTGTTTACGGCTTTGTTCTCATGAGATTTTTAAAATGAAATACCCCAATGACTTAATCTATACTGTAATTTTCATCGGTATAATCTTGTATTGGACCTGAAAACTCTTGCTGAGATTGCAAGTAAAAGAAGGTCAGCGCAATCATAAAGAATAGCGAATAGATAAAGCCTAAATTATCATCTTTTAAAATATAATAATAGCTCAGCTGAATAATTTCTGAAAACACGATAAAGATAGACCCTATTAAAAAGAGCATCGATTTATTAGTGTTGCGATACATATAGTTAATTAAGGCTAAGGACAACAACAGCATCACAACAGCATTATATGTATACTCTAAAGCGTACTCATAAAAATTGAAAAAGCCTTCTGTTGTATTAGAAATAAGCGTAACACTGAACACGTCTAAAACCAATAAAATGATGATAGGTATTGTGAGTTCTTTAAAGACTGTTTTAAAATCGAGTTGCCTAATTATCTCAACAATAAGTAACGTGTAAGCGATAAGATATAGTGTATTGATACTAAAATAAATACAATCTATATTCTCTATCGCGACCTCAGGTTTTGACCAAGCCGAGACATTAATAACCTCAGCTAAGGCGTATAACACCAAAAACGATAAAAATAATTTGGAAACATTAGGGGTCCAACCCACATACAAAATGGTCAATAGCACCATGATGACAGCACTTGTCAAAGCCCCCTCAAACTCCAACGACATCGTTTGAAAAAAAACATAGGTTACCGCCAATAGCAGTAATACTATTTTTAAAATTCTCTTTACTAACATTAATTATCCCTTATTAACGTTAGCAAATATAAACAAATATCTAACTTTTAAACGATAAAACTATGTAATTCACCGAATAAATGTTATTTTTATGTAAGAATTTACTTCATTTTATTCAAAAAAGACATTTCCGTTAAAATATTGATATTCAAACGCTCTGCTTTTTCACGTTTACTAGGCCCCATTTTATCTCCAGCAATTAAGAAACTCGTTTTTGATGAAATGGACGACGATACTTTTCCGCCGTTATCTTCAATAAGTTTTTTTAATTCGTTTCTAGAAATCGTTTCAAAAACTCCTGAAACTACAAAAGTCTGTCCTTTTAATTTCTCAGTTTGGTTGGCAAGTTGATCTGCAGAAATTTCTAATTGTACACCAAAACTTTTTAAACGCTCAATAATGGCTTTATTTTCTTCAGCATTAAAAAACTCCACGACACTTTGAGCAATACGCTCCCCTATTTCATCTACGGTAACTAAATCTGTAAGCGACGCCTGCATTAAAGCCTCTACAGACTTATAATGCTTAGCGAGTTTCTTTGCCACAGTTTCGCCCACATAACGAATTCCTAAAGCGAATAGCACACGCTCAAAAGGAATTTGTTTAGACGCTTCAATACCATTTACTAAATTAACCGCACTTTTTTGAGCCATTCGCTCTAATGGAATCACTTGCTCTACGGTTAGGTCATATAAATCAGAGTAATTAGAAATTAAACCTTCTTTTACCAATAGTGTTACAGTTTCACCGCCTAAACCATCAATATCCATAGCTTTCCTTGAGATAAAATGCTGAATACGGCCTGCCACTTGAGTAGGACAGCCATTGTAATTAGGGCAGTAATGCTTGGCTTCACCTTCTAAACGAATCAGTTCTGTATGACACTCCGGGCAATGGCTTATATATTCTGTAGGCACAGAATCTTCTGGTCGTTTTGTAAGATCTACTGCGATAATCTTTGGTATAATTTCACCGCCTTTTTCAACAAATACCTCATCGCCTTCACGAATGTCTAATTTTTCAATCTGATCGGCATTATGTAATGAGGCACGTTTTACAATCGTTCCCGCCAATTGTACCGGTTCTAAATTCGCTACAGGCGTAATAGCCCCTGTACGCCCCACTTGATAGGTTATTTTATTTAATCGGGTTGAGACTTGTTCGGCTTTAAACTTATAAGCCATAGCCCAACGTGGCGCTTTTGAGGTAAAGCCTAACTCATCTTGCTGGTGAAGATTATTAACTTTAACCACGACCCCGTCAATTTCAAAAGGTAAATCAAATCGGTGGGTGTCCCAATAATTAATATAATCTAAAACCTCATCTATAGAATGGACTAATTTGGCTTCTTGAGGCACTTTAAAACCCCATGACCTCGCTTTTTCTAAACCATCAAATTGCGATTCAATATTAAGGTTATTGCCTACAATACTATATAGTAAACATTCTAAAGGACGCTTTGCAACTTCAGCACTGTCTTGTAATTTTAAACTTCCAGAGGCCGTATTACGAGGGTTTTTATAAGGATCTTCACCATTTTCTATACGTTCCTCATTCATCTTTAAGAAGCCTGTAATTGGTAATACAATCTCTCCTCTAATATCAAAACGTTCCGGAAAATCGCCCGTTAACTGTAAAGGCACCGTATTTATAGTTTTTATATTACTCGTAACCTCATCGCCTTGAACACCATCACCACGTGTTACCGCACGTAGCAATTTACCTTTCTCATACGTAAGACTTATAGAAGCTCCATCATATTTTAGCTCGCAAGTATAACTTACATCGCCATCTACCATTTTTTTAACACGCGCTTCCCAATCCTGTAAATCTTCTTTAGAATACGAATTATCTAAAGAATACATTCTTGAGTCGTGTACTATGGTTTTAAAATTTTTAGTCACCGCACCACCCACTCTTTGGCTAGGGGAATTGGCATCAAAAAACTCAGGATGCGCCGCTTCTAATGCTTGAAGTTCTTTTAATTTAATATCAAAATCGTAATCGCTAATAGTAGCTTCGTCTAAAATATAATAATTGTAGTTATGCTGACGTAACTCTTCGCGAAGCGTATGTATTTTATCTTGTATATTCATAGGTGTTATAAAATCGTAATCTTTAAGCGTTGGTAATTTTCATTGTAAGCACCATTTTTCTGCCAATAAGCATTAATGTGTACTACGTTACTTAAAAACGAATTGTTAGACAACCAAACCCAATCTGGTTGATCTGCAATGGTCCAATTTAAAAAATTTAAATTGTGCATTGCGCTTAACTTTCCGTTTTCAATAGTTCCCCATTGTACAATTCCTCCGCCTTCATAAGGCTCAAAATTAAGGGAAATAATATGCTTCTGATCCGGTGAAATTTGTGGGGCAACTTCAAAAAGTGCCACCTCTTCCCCTGTTGTTTTATCGTACAAGCTAACATCACCACTCTCCCAATATTGTCCTGAAACCACATAGCTATTTAAAACCTCTAGGTCTCCTAAGTACTGATAAATTTGCTGGCTATCTTCGGCATTTTCATCATTAATATCTTCAATACGCAAGGTGCCATTTGCTGTTGGCAATTCTAAAACTCCGGCTTCTTTCTTATAGGCCTCTGGGTTTGTAAATTCAGTTCCCCGTTTTAGAACTGCCTTAGGTACAGTGTTATCTGCCACCAATTCTAATTTTAAGAGCTCCTTTAGACATTTTGTTGGTGCATTATAATCATCAGTAAGTAAATAATATTGACACAATTCTGAATCGTAAATTTTCACTACTTTAGCGCTGCATAAATACCCTTCAAAAATATAGGCTTCTACATGACGACTAGAGTTAGTCGTTTCTAAATAATAGTTTATAATGGCTTTTCGCCCTGTTAAAACTTGCCCCTGATCGTAAACCTCAAAGACCTCATCGGTATACCCTAAAATTTCAACTTGAGCAGCATTAGCTAACTTGCCAATTATTTGATTGTTTTGGTCTCTTACATTCAAGCCATTTTCAGCACATACAAAAGTATTTTCCCTCTTCGCAATACGCTGCCTTTTCTCAACATTAAAATACTGAGCAATACGCGCCTGCTCAAGCCTTAATGGCGCTTTGTTTGTTTCACCATATAAGGAGAAACAACACAGGACTATACATAAGAGTGCTAATTTTTGCATGCTTTAAACTTTGGATGGCTTCAGATTAAAGACCTTCTTTATTTAACCACTGAGGTGCAGGTAAAGGTTGGTAATTATTCATTTTTTCTAATAGGCCTTCAATTGTACTATCGATAACGACCGCATCTAAATTTTCTTGTTTTAGAAAGCCACGCTCCACCATCATTTTACTTTGAGCAATAAGCGCATCATAATAGCCATTGCTATTTAAAATACCTATTGGCTTTGTATGCAAGCCTAATTGTCCCCAGGTGGTAATTTCAAAAAACTCATCCATAGTCCCAAATCCTCCTGGAATAATGATAAACCCATCACTTTTGTCGTACATAATAACCTTACGGTCATGCATATTATCGGTGATAATTAATTCTGAAAGGCCTGTATGCACAATCTCCTTTGTTTTTAAGAAATTAGGAATAATACCTATAACGTCACCTTTTGCATTTAAAGCGCCTTCGGCCACCTTTCCCATAAGTCCAATTTTGGCAGCACCATACACCAAGGCCATTCCTTTTTGAGCTATAGTTTGACCTAA
This sequence comes from Winogradskyella arenosi, assembly GCF_003337305.1. Lineage (GTDB taxonomy): Bacteria > Bacteroidota > Bacteroidia > Flavobacteriales > Flavobacteriaceae > Winogradskyella > Winogradskyella arenosi. The sequence goes on from NZ_QPJO01000004.1 coordinate 347,437, forward strand.
TTGAACGGCTTCATTTATAATTTGGGGATCATTACCATCACTACTTCCACAAAAAACAGCTATACTTTTCATATTATACTTTTAGTCCTTTAAGCATTCTATCGTTTCCACTAAAATCTTTCAGTAAAACTACATTTTCAAATTCAGTTTCTTTTAATAAGGCTTTAGTTTCTTCGCCTAGATATTGGTTAATTTCAAAATACAGCGCGCCTTTAGATTTTAATTTCTGAAGGGCGAAATTAGTAATAGCTTTGTAAAACACCAAAGGATTATCATCTTCTACAAACAACGCTAAATGAGGTTCATTTTCTAAGACGTTAGGCTGAATTTCTACTTTCTCTAAAACTCTTACATAGGGCGGATTAGACACAATGACATCAAAACTGATTTCTGAGGCCCAAGCCGCGTTGGTAGCATCATCTAAAATACTTGCTTCTACCCAAGTGATCTCTACCTTATGCTGTTCTGCGTTTTGTTTGGCCACCGCTAAAGCGTTTGAACTTACATCCAAAGCGTAAACTTGAGCATTGGGCAAATTTTTAGCTAATGAAATGGCGATACAGCCCGAGCCTGTTCCGATGTCTAATATTTTTAGGTTTTTAGCATCTGAAGCATGAGCCTTTATTATTAAATCTACCAACTCTTCAGTTTCTGGTCGTGGAATTAATACATTTTCATTCACCTTGAAGTTAAGGCCGTAAAATTCGGTTTCCCCTAGCAGGTACTGTATAGGCTTCTGTTGCTTTAAATGCTCTAAGGCCGTTATAAAAAGCGTCATTTCATCTTTGGTAATGGTAAATTCTGGTTCTAAGCTGAGTTGAATTCTTGGCACGTTTAAATAATGTTCTGTGCACATATAGAAAAAACTGCCCACTTCTTGCGTCCCATAAATGGCATCTAATTCGTTATGAAAAATACCTTTAAGCTCTAATAATTTCATCTTTACAACGCTTTTAACATCCATACGGTACATGAATAATGTCCGGTGTTCCCCATTGGTTTTTCTAACGGTTTAAAACCGACTTTCTTATAAAGTTTCCTCGCGTCCTCCATATAAGGTAAGGTTTCTAAGTAACACTGCTCAAACCCTGCTTGTTTTGCAAAATTGAGACATGTTTCCATCATTTGGCTCCCTAGTCCTTTGCCTCTCGCCTCAGGCATAAAATACATTTTTTGTAATTCGCATACCTTTCCTTCATAGTTTTCTAAAGGTGCTATTCCGGCTCCACCAATAATCTCATCGTTATGTGCCACCACAAAATAAGCTTTATTGGCCTCATTATAAGTTTCCGTCATACAATCTAAAGCCGCATCTTCATAAGCTGTCCCTACTTTAGGCACGCCCATTTCTATTAAAACACTCCGAATGGCTTTGGCAATCTTAGGATTATCCTTCGCTTCAATTTCTCGAATAACAATAGTATCTTTACGCACTAAACTTTAATTTTTAAGGCTGAATTATTTTCGGCGAGAAAGATACATATAAAAAGAATTTTATGCTGAAAAGAGTCTTAATGTTTTCCCTATTTTTTACACTATTGGTCAGTTGTTCTTTCACTAAAAAGCCCGAATTTGTTAGGTTAGAGAACATTGAAGTCATTGACTCTAATTCTAAACAGATCACCATTAGAGCGGAAGCCCTATTTTTAAATAAGAATGATGTTGGTGGCACCTTAAAAACGGACGACCTAAAAGTCTACCTTAATGATTTAGAATTAGCTTCGGTTATTTCTGATGAATTTGATGTGCCAAGAAAAGAAAAATTCACCATTCCGCTAACCGTAAAGGTGGCCACCGAAAGCATAATGAACGATAAAAATTTGGGCAGTCTCCTTGGAAGCCTACTCACTCAAAGCTTACAACTGCATTATAAAGGCGCTATTAAATATAAAATTTTGGGTTACTCCTCTACCTATACGTTAGATGAAATTCAAGATGTAAAAATAAAATTTTAAGATTGACTTCTCACGACACTTACATTAAACGTTGCTTACAAATTGCTAAAAATGGCTTAGGCAGTACGAGGCCCAACCCTATGGTAGGTGCTGTTATTGTTTACAAAGACCAGATTATTAGTGAAGGATTTACCAGTGCTTATGGAGGCAACCATGCCGAAGTAAACGCAATTAACGCCGTAAAAGACCCTTCACTTTTAGAAAAAAGTACGATTTACGTCACCTTAGAACCTTGTAGCCATTTTGGAAAAACACCACCTTGTAGCGATTTAATTATAGCCCGTAAAATTCCAAATGTCGTTATTGGTTGTGTGGATGATAATCCGGAAGTGGCCGGAAAAGGCATTGCAAGCCTAAAAGCTGCAGGTTGCCATGTCACCGTGGGTGTTTTAGAAGCGGAATGCAAGGAACACCACAAGCGTTTTTTTAGCATCCATCAAAAACAACGGCCTTATATTATTTTAAAATGGGCCGAAACACAGGATGGCTTTATAGCGCCTAAATCACGAAACGAACAGAAACCAGTTTGGATTACAAATAAGTACTCTCGTCAGCTTGTGCATAAATGGCGTGCCGAAGAGCAAGCCATTTTAGTAGGGACACAAACCGTGATAGAAGACAATCCTAGCTTAACCGTTAGAGATTGGTCCGGAGCCAACCCCATTAGAATTGTTTTAGATAAAGATTTTAAATTAGCTCCTGAAGCTAACATTTTTAATACCGACGCAGAAACCCTTGTTATTGGAGGTGCAAACCATGAGCTTGAAGATGCATTACCGTCTAACGTCTCTATAGATTGGAGCTTAAAACAGGACATTGCGAAACAAATCTGTGCGGTTTTATACCAGCGTAATATAAATTCTGTCATTATTGAAGGTGGCGCTCAAACGCTACAAACCTTTATAGACGAAAACCTTTGGGACAAAGCCAGAGTCTTTATAGGACCGTCGCAATTTAATGAAGGTGTAAAAGCGCCTAAGCTCAACGGGCTTTTAGTTTCAGAACAGTCTATTTTAGACGATACGCTAAAGATTTTCAAACCAAAATCTAAATAACCAATTAACACAATTAACACCCCGTATATTAAAGGGAAACTACTTATGATTAAAACACTAATTTTCGATTTTGGCGATGTCTTTATCAACCTAGATAAACAAGGCGCTTTACAAAATGCTTTAAACGTTTTTCAACTTAAAGCCTTAGATGCAGAAATAAACGCAACCAATGAATGCTATGAAATGGGAAAAATGTCTACCGAAGCATTTATACAGTTTTATAAAACAAGGTTTCCGCATTTAGATGAACAAAAACTTGTAGAGGTATGGAATTCTATCCTTAAAGATTTTCCGGAACATCGTTTAGAGTTTATTCAGAATTTAGCACAACAAAAGCAATATAAGCTGATTTTGTTAAGCAATACCAATCACTTACATATTGATGCTGTAAAAGCTAGTGTACCATTTTTTAAAGCCTTTAAAAATTGCTTTGATGTCTTTTATTTATCGCAAGAAATTCAATTTAGAAAACCTAATGCCGATATTTTTGAATTTGTTCTAAAGGAAAACAATCTGATAGCCGAAGAATGTCTTTTTATAGACGATACTAAAGCGAATACAGATACGGCGGAACGCCTCGGTTTTCATACCTGGAATATTGATGAAACCCAAGAAGATGTTGTCACACTTTTTGAAACTAAAAAGGACCTCTTTTGATTTACTTACTTATAAGCATCCTATCCTCTACAGCCATTTTTGTGCTTTTTAAGCTCTTAAAGAAATTTAATATAGATACACTTCAAGTTATCGTTGTAAATTATTTTATAGCTTTCTTTTGTGGGGTGCTATATTATGATGGCGAGGTAAATCCATCTGAGATTGTACAATCTAGTTGGTTTATCGCGGCTATAATGCTCGGGTTCTTGTTTATAGCCATCTTTAATGTTATGGCGTTAACGGCTCAAAAAAATGGATTATCTGTAGCCTCAGTGTCGAGTAAAATGAGTGTGATTATCCCTATTATTTTTGGTATAATTGTTTTTAATGAAAGTATTGGAGCGCAAAAAATTATAGGGATTCTTATCGCTTTAGTCGCGGTCTTTCTCACTTCCCTTAAAGAAAAAGGAAACGTCGTCTTAAAACAGTCTATCTATTTGCCCTTGATTTTGTTTTTTGGATCTGGAACTATAGATACCTCAATCAATTATTTTGCGCCAGATGATCAAATCCCGCTGTTTTCAGCAACGATATTCGCCATGGCAGCCCTAATCGGCGTTTTGCTTCTAAGTTTTAGAGCCTTAAAACCAAAAAATAGCCTTACACTTAAAGCTATCCCTTTTGGGGTTACCTTAGGGATTGTAAATTATGGCTCCATTCACTTTTTGTTAATGGCCTTACGCGTAGAAAACACAGAAAGCTCTACCCTATTTACAGTAAACCATATTGCGATATTAGCACTCTCTACTATAATAGGGCTCCTTTTCTTTAAAGAACAAATTTCAATAAAAAACTGGATAGGTATAGTCCTAGCCTTAATAGCCATCTTATTAGTTACTTTAGCATAATGGAAAACGATTTATACAAAACCATAAAAGCACCGGCTCAAGGTGAATTATTTAAGGATAAAAACAGTAAGTTTTATGGCTTTGCTTTTCCTGTTACTCATGAAGACCATGTTAAAACGCATTTAGAAGCCATAAAAAAGGAACACTATGCGGCTAGGCATTGGTGCTACGCCTACCAAATCGGCATAGAAACCCTTCATTATAGAGCTAATGACGATGGCGAACCCAACAATTCTGCTGGAATGCCAATTTATGGGCAACTCCAATCCTTTGAAGTCACCAATACACTAATTATCGTTGTGCGGTATTATGGCGGTGTAAAACTTGGTGTTGGCGGTTTAATTAATGCTTATAGAACAAGTGCGCAATTAACTTTAGAAGCGTGCGAAATTGTAGAACGCACCATTAACTCCTCTTATCAACTCCAATTTGAGTATAAAAACATGAGCAAAGTGATGCGTATTTTAAAAGAAAATGACGTGCAAATCACCAATCAAATTTTAGAACTTGATTGTTTATTAGAAATATCAGTTAGAAAAAATCACAGTGAAAAAATATTTGAACTTTTTTCACATTTTTTTGGTGTTGAAATTAAGACTTTATAAGGTGTAATTTTCAAGTTTTTCTAAGAGATATTTTGGACATCGTGTTGGTCGATTTCGTTCCATATCTACAAAAGCCAAAACGGTGTTTCCGGTGACTAATAAGACGTCAGATTCGTTATAGATTTCGTAGAAAAATTCTATCGATGCAGTGGGCATTTTTTTAAGCATGGTCTTCACCGTAAGAACATCATCATAGCGTGCAGAATTCTTGTAATTTATAGATAATGAAACAACAGGCAGCATAATTCCATCATCCTCCATACCTTTATAACTAAGGCCAAACTCGCGTAACCACTCGGTTCTTCCCACTTCAAAATAGGCCGCATAATTGGCATGATAGACCACTCCCATTTGATCTGTTTCGCCGTAACGTACTTTTAATTTAGTTTCATTATAATCCATATATTTTAGCTTTAATAAGTATAATTTTGTACATTTAAAATGTTTTTTAAACATGGGAAAAAAATTCTAAAGATTCGACGAAATTAGATTTTTTTTTTAAGAATTTTGTTCACATATTTGCCCTGTTGAAAACTACAAGAGAAATCATTTCTCTTTTTTTTTACTAATCTAATTTATCAATAAAAAACTTAAGTTAACGAATGGGGATCACAGCGCAATCTGTATGGAGTAATTGTCTCGCTTTTATAAAAGATAATATACAACCGCAAGCCTATAAAACTTGGTTTGAACCTATAGATGCTGTCAAACTTTCTGGTAATGCATTGAGTATTCAAGTCCCAAGTAAATTCTTCTACGAGTGGTTAGAAGAACATTATGTAAAGATTTTAAAAGTATCATTACATAAAGAGCTAGGCGAAGATGCCAAATTGGTCTATGTGATCAAAATGGAGAATACCTACGGGAATAAACAACCATTTACAGAGAAGATACCAAGTGCTAATAGATCAGCCTTAAAATCTCAAGATGTAGATGTGCCATTCAATAACAAAAGCCCTGAGCTTAAAAATCCATTTATAATTCCTGGAATTAGAAATGTTAAGATTGAATCGCAGCTTAACCCGAGCTATAGTTTTGAAAATTTCTTAGAAGGAGACTCTAACCGATTGGCTAGAAATGCAGGAATTGCTGTAGCCAATAAACCTGGTGGAACCTCTTTTAACCCGCTTCTTATTTTTGGAGGTGTTGGTCTAGGAAAAACACACTTAGCGCATGCCATTGGGGTAGACATTAAAGACAAATATCCTGAGAAAACAGTACTCTATATTTCTGCTGAAAAATTTACGCAACAGTATATAGACTCTGTTAAGAAAAACAATAGAAATGACTTTATTCATTTCTATCAAATTATCGATGTACTGATCATTGATGATGTGCAATTCTTATCTGGTAAAACAGGTACTCAAGATGTATTCTTTCATATTTTTAATCACCTGCATCAAAACGGGAAGCAAGTTATTTTAACAAGTGACAAGGCTCCTGTAGATATGCAAGATATTGAACAACGTTTATTATCGCGTTTTAAGTGGGGACTTTCTGCTGAATTGCAAACACCAGACTTTGAAACTAGAGTCTCTATATTAAAGAACAAACTTTATAGAGATGGTGTTGAAATGCCAGATGACATTATTGATTATGTTGCAAAACATATAAAAAGTAATGTTAGAGAACTTGAAGGTGCTATAATTTCGTTAATAGCGCAATCATCTTTCAACAGAAAAGAGATTACAATAAACTTAGCGAAAGATATCGTAGAGAAGTTTGTTAAAAATACTAAACGTGAAGTCTCTATCGATTACATTCAGAAAGTAGTTTCAGATTACTTCCAAATGGATGTTAATACGCTACAGTCTAAAACAAGAAAACGTCATATTGTTCAGGCACGTCAATTAGCTATGTTTTTTGCAAAAAAATATACTAAAGCGTCCTTAGCAAGTATTGGTTCTCAAATAGGACAACGTGATCATGCCACAGTATTACACGCCTGTAAAACTGTTGACAACCTCTCTTCTACAGACAAACAATTTAGAAAATACGTAGAGGACTTGTCTAAAAAACTAGCCCTTTAAACCTAATTATTATGACACGTATCTTAATGGTGTGCTTAGGTAATATTTGCCGTTCACCGTTAGCACATGGCATAATGCAAGCGCAATTACCTGAAGATCTATTTTATGTAGATTATTCAGGTACTGCAGCTTACCATATTGGTAAATCTCCAGACAAACGCTCTATTGCTGTAGCTCGTAAACACCATATTGATATTAGTGGACAACGTGCCCGTCAGTTTCAAGTTTCGGATTTCGATACCTTTGATATCATCTATGCTATGGATGATGCTAATTACCACGACATCCTAAAATTAGCTCGTAATACCACCGACCAACATAAAGTAAAACTATTTTTAGAGGCCAATAGCAGCATTCAAAATAAAAATGTTCCAGACCCGTATTACGGTGATGAAACGGATTTTGAATATGTGTTCAATTTAATTAACGACACCTCTAAAATACTTTCTAAAGAATTGATTTCCTTATAGATAAGCAGTTTTTACCTCACTTTTTTGTAAATTAGTAGAGAACCTTAATTCCATTAAGATGAAAACTTCTAATTTATTGCTCTGCTTTTTAATGCTTACCTGGACAACGTTCTATGGACAAACCCTAGAATTAGAACTCTTCGCCTCTGGGCTTAATAATCCTGTTAATATAAAACAGGACGGCTCTGAAAGTCTCTATGTGGCCGAACGCGATGGTTATATTAAAGTCCTGCAAACCGATGGCACTGTAGAAGCCACCCCCTTTTTAAATATAGACGCTAAGGTTTCTGACTCAGGAAACGAAAGAGGACTTTTAGGTTTGGCTTTTCATCCTAATTACACCAACAACGGTTATATCTACGTCAACTATATTAATAATAGCGGCAACACTGTTATAGCGCGCTACACACGAAGCTTAGAGAATGAGCTTCAAGCCGATCCAAATTCAGAATTAATAATCCTTACTATAACCCAGCCTTATAGCAACCACAACGGCGGAGAAATGGCTTTTGGTGCTGATAACTATTTATACATCTCTACCGGAGATGGGGGTTCTGCTGGCGATCCACAAAATTACGCGCAAAATAAATTAAGCTTATTAGGAAAAATGTTGCGCATTGATGTAGATACCTTTACCGCCTCCGAAAATTACAGTATTCCATCGTCTAATCCTTTTGTGAATAGTTCAGAAGCACGCCCTGAAATTTGGGCCTATGGCTTAAGGAACCCTTGGAAATTTTCATTTGACCGTCTTAATGGTGATCTTTGGATTGCCGATGTGGGACAAAGTAATTATGAAGAAATAAACTATGCCACTGAAATCGAAGCGACATTAGGTCTTAACTATGGTTGGAAATGTTATGAAGGTAATACCCTATTTAGCTCAACGACTTGCAGTGAAAGTGAAACTTACACGTTTCCTGTTGGGGGTTATAATCATTTTAACGACGGACTTTCCAAATGTTCTATCACAGGAGGCTATGTCTATCGAGGTACTAATTATCCAAATTTTCAAGGGGCTTATTTTTTTGCCGATTATTGCAGTGAAGAAATTGGTTCTCTTGTTTACGACAACAATACCGAAACATGGATAAGACATTTAGAAGCCTTTTCTGGAAACTGGTCTGCTTTTGGAGAAGACTTCAATGGCGAACTTTATATTGCTGATCTTAACGGCGGATTAATCTATAAACTTAAAGATCCTGCGCTTGGCCTTTCCGATTTATCTTATTTTGAAACTTCTGTGTATCCAAATCCTGCACAAAACAATATAAATATTAACTTTGGCTCACATGCGTCTTTAAATGCTTTAAGTGTTATCCAGATTTATGATTTACAAGGGCAAAACTTAAAAAGCATTTCTGTGCCGCAGTTAAACGCTAATAGTATTGATATCTCTTTCTTAGCGAATGGTATCTATATTATTAAAATTAGCACTAAAAACGGACAAGAAAACCTACACCAATTAATTAAATATTAATGAGCAATTCTAAAGGCAACCTATACCTTATTCCAACGCGATTAGGAGACAACCCTCCTCTAGAGGTCTTACCTATTTCCATAAAAAAAATAGTTGAGGAACTCGATTATTATATTGTTGAAAACGAAAAAACAGCACGTCGTTTTATAAAGCGTATTTCCCCGAGCAAATCGCAACCCAATCTAAAGCTTCAAGTCTTAAATAAATATACCACTGAAGAAGAACGCAATACGTTTTTAAATCCTTGTTTAGAAGGTATTTCAATAGGCTTATTATCTGAAGCGGGCTGTCCAGCTATTGCAGATCCGGGAGCAGACATTGCTGGTTTAGCGCACGAAATGGATATAAGAGTGATGCCCTTAGTAGGCCCTTCCTCTATTCTACTCGCCTTAATGGGATCTGGAATGAATGGCCAAAGCTTTACCTTTAATGGCTACCTCCCTATAGATAAAAGCGAACGTAAGTCGAAATTAAAAACCTTAGAGCGCTTATCTTCGGAACACAACCAGTCGCAAATATTTATTGAAACACCGTATAGAAACATGAAGATGTTAGAGGATTTGGTGTCTATACTACACCCTAATACACGGGTTTGTGTGGCTTGCGATTTAACCTTACCTACCGAGTTTATAAAAACCAAAGCCGCCAAGGATTGGAAACACAATAAGGAAGATTTCCATAAGCGCCCAGCCATCTTTATCATTCAAAAAGACTAAGTCCGTGGCGCTTTAAAACCCAAATGACTATATATACTGTTTTTTACTCCGTTGATTGTGGTGTATGGTATTTTGTTATGTGTAATTCTAAAATTCAGAAGTAACATACAAACTTGAGTCAATAGCTGATATTTGGAATTGTAGGCTTCCCCTTTTTAAGGAAGCCTACAAAAGCACGATTAAAAGCCAGCACATAACACAATAAATAATTTATGGCTAGTTCTCCTCTTCTTACAAAATCCTAAAGATTTTACTTTTCTAATGCGCTACGCTCAGTTCTATTCGGTTTTTATTTGCTAAATTACGTACTTAACCACGCAACTAAGTAAACAACAAAGGTTGTAGCGAATTTGGGAACACTATGAGATTAAGTTTAATATTCATTTTAATTTTCTGTTTTCAACCTGTCTCGTCTCAAGAAAAGGATCTATTTAAACTTGAATTTACAACAAATGAAAAGTCGGACTTTGAAACTGATTATAGTTCTTTCAAACGAAAGTCTGAACATTTTTATGAAGATGAAACCTACATTGTAAAAGATTCTTGCAGAGGTGAATTTGGTGGTGTAATTGAATTTAGAAACAAAGACACTGATAGAGTTTTTGTTGCGAAAGCTACTTGCCCTTCTTCTTTAATAAAAACGAATAGTAAATTTTACTTAACGACTTCGTTGGCTCATTTATCAGGGTCTTCAGGGATATATGAAATTAATGACCCAAAAGAACTGACTGAATTAAAAGTAAATGATTCTGAAAAGGACAAATTCTTTAAAAAGAAATCCGATAGCGGACTTAAAGAATTATATAGAAATATAGGAGGTACAATACTTGTGAGTTTTCCGTATCAAGATAAACTTTATTTTATAACATCTAACAAAGACGGAACTTATCTAACGCAACAAATAGATTCAAAATTTATTAAAATAAAGAAACTACTAGACGACAAAGTTTATACTTACGAAACTGGAATTAAAATTACAGATAAAGATCACTATGTCAATAATTTTCAGATTGGATATGGTAAAGAAATAGGATTTTTTGACATCAAGGATAACGTCATTAGAATAAATTTATATAAGTAGAAATCTGGCTACAACACCATATACAATTAATTGCTTAGTTCATTACCGACCTACGAAAATTTCAATAGCATTGTCTCTCTGTGATTTGTTTGCTAAATTAGTTGCTTAACCACGCAACTAATTATTTCCCATACATCATCAATAAAACAACGAATGAGTACGGAAAATAAAGATGAATTGGAACAACAAGACAAGACCATCCGAAAAAGTCTTGCAATGGTATTTATTCCAATTTTTCTTATACTGATCTTGTTATCTATTTTTCAAAATAATTCAAAAAGCTATCTTGAAAAACAATATAAAAAAATCCGAAATAACGCCTATGCAGGAACAGTAACAAACCTATTGCCTGATAATAATAACGGACGTACAAGAGCAATTCTCATTGATGATAAATTTGAAAAAAAAATACCTTTTTCCTTATACAAAAAACTGACTATTGGAGACTCCCTTTATAAGGAAATGGATTCAGATTTTGAATATTATATCCTTAAAGCAAAAGGAGACACTATAAAAAGAGATGTAAATGACTTCTATCGGAAAAAATATTTTGACCAACTAAATGAAAAATAAAAAGAGTAACACCCAATGTCCTGCAGCACCGCCCAATAAAAAGGAATATATCACCACTATTGGAAAGCTACTAGTCGCTGAACACGGAAAGCATAACTATTATAAGCCAGAAGACGTCAAAAAAGCCTCAAAAAAATCTAAATATTATGATTCTAAAAATGGGATTGATTGGCATTGTTGGGCTATGTGCACCTTCTCATCTCATACGGACTTTGACGCTTATCACAAAATTACAGGAGAAGTTTGCAATTATGTTGAAATGAAAACCGAAATGTTAAGCGGACTGGCCATTTCCACCTCCGATGATTGGTTAGCCATTTCTGATATCGATATTGACGCTTCGTGGTTAGATTTCGGGAGTAGTTTTGACGAACTATTTGAAGGAATTGGCGAATTTATTGGAGGCATATTTGACGGCCTCTAAAAACACAGTAGACCTCAATGCATTACAACATAAAAATGCTCTAAACCTTAAACCATCGTTTAAAATTTAGAGCATTTTCTAATTTTGATTCTAAAGTCTAAAGGGTAACTCTAGCTTTTTTATCGGGCTTAATCATTGAGGTATCATAGCCTGAAAATTTCTTCATATAATACTTTACAGAAGCCCCATAAGCATCAGAGAAATTTTGTCCGCCATAACTGCGTAAAAATTTCTTTACACTTCCTGGTCCGGCTAAATGTGCTGCTGCCAAAATACCAGACTCGGTAACTTTTACACCTGCAATATTTTTACCTTCAAAACGCTTAATATCGTTTCTTAAAACCCACTTATTACGTTCCGCATTCGCAATAAATGCTTTTTCTTGTAATTCTGGATTATAGAGAAACTGATTAGGGTTATAGATTCCTAATACTTTTAAGGTTTCTGCCCCAAACTGATATTTACCTAAGTACCCTAAAGTATTTACGGTAAAATAATCACCTCTAGATTCTTTAAAGGCTAAGGCTTCTTTAAACCCTTCAAAGGATTTTCCTAAGTAAGGTGTAAATACATTAGATTTAACGCTATGATCTGGCGTTGCCATCGCTAAATCTTCAGAAACTGTAAAATCTAATTCCAATCCTTCTGTGGAATACACGTCTGGATTAAGAGCTGAATCTGGATACAAGGCCAAAGCCATAAGTAAACAAATTGAAAATGGTAATACTATATTCTTTACGCTATTTTTAATCATAACAGCTAAATTATTATAGTAAAACGGTTGTTTGAACCATTTCACAAAATTCGCGTGCAAATATACAACATTTTTTCAAATACTGAAAACCAATGCTTTAAGTGTTAATTTTTTAACTTAAAAGTAGATATAGTGCCACTTTATCCGACCATCGCCATTTAATTGAAGGGTAGGAAACGGGATCTTAATAAGGTTGAAAACGTCAAATAGTGTTTTGAGCAAGTGAGAATTTGTCTTAATTCGGCTTAAATCAACATCCAAACTAAGGTAATATTGTCGTTGCCTATTCTGATTTAAAAATAAGGGATCTTGAGCTTCTCCCGTTAACATACCATCGGCTCCGTAACCAAATGCCACATTTAACCAATTAGGAATCCCTTCTGTTTTTATGAACGAATTAATATTGGCACTTAACCAATAGGTTTGTCCATTATAGTCTTTTAAAAATTCTTCCGTTACGCCATTTCCCAATTGATCTGGACGCTGTGCCGCAAATTTTGTTTGATGAAAAGAATATTTTAAGAGCAAACGTTGCTCGTTCCACAGTAAATCTTGTCCTATATATAAACCTGTTCCGGCAGCATTGGCAGCCATATCTGTCCAAGAAAAGCCCCATTCTTCCGAAAAACCATCCATAAATTCAACGGCGGTAAGAAAACCTAAACCTAAAGTTGCCCCATACATAAGTTGCTCTTGCTTTGACACACCAGACCACTTTAAGGCCTGTGCCCCTAACCTACCTATATGGTAAGACGAGTACATATGGCCCATTTTATCTAATTGCAACCACTCGCCACTATCGTCTAAGGTTTTAAAATTGGATTGCTCATAATCAGCATACCACAATTCATTTAACGCCAATAACGTACTTGTGGCCATTATAGATTCCGTAATAAGTACGGTATTCCTTCTAGAAATGTTTAAGGAATCACTAGGCGTTAAAAAAGCATCGAATTTCGATTGTGCATAAAGCCCAACACTAAAGCCTAAAAAGCAAACGCTATAGCATAAAAACCGTTTCACCTTATTTATTAATCCCTTGAGATGATAAATAACGGTGATATGCTCTTGCATAACTATTGTGCTGTGCTAAAGATTTTGCAAATTTATGATAGCCTAAACGCTGAGCATCCGCTACAAAATAAAGGTAATTATGAGATTCCGGATTTAAAACCGCTTTTATAGCCGACAAATCGGGCATAGCAATAAGTCCTGGAGGTAAACCTAAGTTTTTATAAGTATTATAAGGTGAGTCAATGGTTTTATGCACATTTAATACTCGTCTAATAATTGTATCTTCATATTCGGGCAATTGATAAGCTGCAAATTTTAAAGTCGGATCGGCCTGTAGAGGCATACCAATACGCAGTCTGTTTAAATAAACCCCAGCAACTCGAGGTTGCTCATCAGCTTGTTTTGATTCTTCATGAACAATAGAGGCTAAAGTGATCACTTCACTAGGTGATAACTTCAACTTTTTAGCTTTAGCCAATCTGGCTTCCGTCCAAAAACGGTAGTATTCCTTAAGCATACGCTCTCTAAACGTTTCAGCAGAGGTATTCCAGAAAAACTCATAACTATTTGGCAAGTACATCCCTAAAGCCGTAGCCTTAGTAAATCCGTTTTTAGATAAGAATGTGGAATCCGTCATCGCTGCATACAAGGCTAAACTATCCGCTTCAATCTGCATGCTTATACGCCCTGCTAAATCTTTTAAACGGTGCTGATTGTTAAAGGCTACTTTCACCGGAAGATTTCTACTTCGTATAGAATTTATAATATCATTATTATTCATTCCTTTGGTAATTGCAAAACGACCTGCCTTAATATTAGAAATGTATTTCTTCTGTTTTGCTAAAGCATCAAAAGCCTCGATATCCTTAAGCAAAGGTTCTAACTGCGATCTTACCTCAGAATACTTAGCGTTGGTAGGCACATAAATGTAAGCTGTTTTGTTTTCAAAATTTGTATTTGGAGAAAACATGGTGCTGTAAATATAATAGGCAAAGGCACCAAAAATGGCTAAACCAATAAGAGCAACAGCCCATAAAATTTTTTTAATATACATAGTTAATCGTTAATGCGTTGTAAAAGGTATTCGTTTGTGTATTTTGTGCCGTCAAAACTCCAGTCTTTCTTTAGTCCGATGATTTTAAAACCGTTGCTTTCAAACAATTTTAGACTGGCTTTATTATGTTCTGAAATATTAGCATAAACTTGATGCAGATGTAAGGTTTTAAAACTATAGTTAACCAGCATACTTAAGGCTTCCTTACCATAGCCTTGCTGACGTTGGTCTTCATCTTGAATTAAAATGCCAATCCCAGCACGCTTATTTTTTATATCGAAATCAAAAAGATCAATTAAGCCAATTGTAGCATCATTAAGATTACATATGGCTAAACGAAGTTGTTTGGCTTCAAAAATATCTTGTTGAGCATGCTCTAAATATTGCTTAATTAAAAATCTAGAATACGGCGTTTGGGTGTCACTTAAAGCCCATAGCTCTGTATTATTTTCAATAGCATACACAAACTCGAGATCTTCGGGCTCTAGAGCTCTTAAATAAATGCGTTCTCCTTGAAGACTTACCATGGAAATTCGCCTTTAAAAACTTGTTGCGCAGGGCCAACCAACCAAATATCATTATAGCCTTCAGCATCTGCCTTAAAAGATACTTTTAAAGGTCCTCCTTCTGTTTCTAAACGCACCTCTTGTGCCTTGGTTTTACCACTATGATGCATGGCTAAAGCCACTGCTGTGACACCCGTACCACAAGAAAGTGTTTCATCTTCCACACCGCGCTCGTAGGTTCTTACCGTAAAATGATCATCACCTATTTGATCTACAAAATTAACGTTGGTTCCGGCGTCATAATAAGGGGCACCATATCTAATTTCTGCTCCCGTAGCTTTAACTTCTAACGCCTTTAATTCTGGCACTAAGGTTACATGATGTGGCGATCCTGTATCTAAAAATAAATGTGTATCGTAGGTTTCAACGTCTGAAACATCTTGCATTTGAAGATGCACTAAACCGTTTTCAATCTTAGCTTTATGTAGGCCGTCAATAGCTATAAATTCTGTTTCATTGTCAATAAGGCCTAAGAATTTTGCAAAGGCCACAATGCAACGCCCGCCATTACCACACATACTGCTTTCATTACCATCCGCATTATAATAAACCATTTTAAAGTCTACATTCTCATCATTTTCTAAGAGAATAAAGCCGTCTGCTCCAATGCCAAATCGTCGATCACAAAGCTGTGCAATCTGTTTGGTATTATTTTTGTCTATGATTTGTAAGCGATTATCTACGATTACAAAATCGTTTCCTGTTCCTTGGTATTTGTAAAATGTCATATGTAAAAATAAGTGACAAATATAAGCATATTAGACCGTAAAAATAGCTGTTAATAGGGCGTTAAATTTGGCGTTAAATAGTCGTTAAAATGAAAATCAAAATCAATAAATTTCTAATTTTAATCGTTAGAAATATAATTAAATAGTTAAACTTAAATCTGAAAAATTATGAAGAAGATTATAACATTGGTGTTTGTTTCTGCATTAGGTGGTCTATTAACATTAGGAGGATACAAACTTTTTGTGGAAGAAAACGGGCAAGATCTTTTGGTTGAGCAGCGCTCCGATTTCCCTGTATTTGTCCCGACCAATACAACGAATACTTTAAATACAAATGCTAGTAGCGCCCCAAATTTCGTAAACGCGGCCGAAAAATCTTTAGATGCGGTTGTACATGTTAAAAACACCTCTGTAGTTTCTGCTCCGACTACTATGCAAGATTTGTTTTTCGGACGTCAGTCGCAACGTGCTCAAGTTGGTACTGGTAGCGGCGTGGTTATTTCGCCAACAGGTTATATTGTGACCAATAACCATGTGATTAAAAATGCCAATGAAATTAGCATCACCTTAAATAATAATAAAGTCTATAATGCTGAATTAATTGGAACCGATGAAACCACGGATATCGCTTTATTAAAAATTGAGACTGATGAAGACTTACCTTTTATGGCTTTTGGAGATTCTGATAATGCTAAGGTTGGCGAATGGGTTCTTGCCGTTGGTAATCCTTTTAATTTAAACTCAACCGTAACTGCGGGAATTATCAGTGCGAAATCTAGAGATTTATCAGGACAGCATATGCAATCATTCATTCAAACCGATGCGGCTGTAAACCCTGGAAACTCTGGAGGTGCTTTAGTGAACACCAACGGAGATTTAATTGGGATCAACACCGCAATTTCATCGCAAACAGGTTCATATATAGGGTATTCTTTTGCCGTACCTAGTAATATTGCACGTAAGATTGTGAATGATATTATGGAATATGGTAATGTACAAAATGGAATTTTAGGCGTTGTGGGTGGTGCCCTAAATAGTGCTGCTGCAGAAGAATTAGGGACCGATATTACCGAAGGTTTTTATGTTAGTGAGGTACAAGAAGATACCGGAGCTTCTAAAGCAGGTATAAAATCTGGTGATATTATTAAGAAAATTGATAAAGTGGAGATTCATAAGTTTTCAGACTTAACAGGATATTTAAAAACCAAGAGCCCTGATGATGTTGTTAATGTTACATTATTGCGAGATGGCGACTTAGAGGAAGTACCGGTGACCTTATTAAAGCCAACGAGTTATACCCTCCCGACTATTGGTTTGATTAAGAATCCTACAGAGAAGGAATTAAAGCGTTTTAAATCGGATTATGGAGTTAAAATTTCAGAATTAGATGAAAACTACAGAGCCAACTGGATAAAAAGTGGTGTGGAAGAGGGAAGTATTATTACCAAAATAAACGGTAAAAAACTATACACGGTTGAAGATGCACAGAGCGCGATTAAAACCCGTCGTTATAACGAACCGCTTCAAATTGAAGTCATCAATAAAAACGGAGAGAAAGTCGTTTATAATTTCAGATAAAACGCGAAGAAATATCGACCTAAAACCCCTTCAGAATTTACGTTTCTGAAGGGGTTTTATTTTTACATCAAACAGGCTACGAAAACGTTTGAAATATGTTATTTTTGCGCAAAATCTAAATCACTTAAACCACGAAAACATGGGATTTAATACCACTTATGAAAAAGAATTAGCATTTCAAGCTGATCGACGAAAAGCCACCGTAGAATTTATTAGAATTGTTAGCGATTTATGGTATGATAAATCCATAGAATTGGTATTGTTTAGAAACCAATTAATAGATAGAAACGTCAGTGAAATTTTAAACTTACATGAGTACGCCGGTAAATTTGTTCAAAAGCCAATTTCTATTTTTGATTCTGTAGAAATAGCTCAGGCCATTAGTACCTTAAACTTACCTCCTGCCAAGTTAGATATTGGTAAACTTACCTATGAATTTCATTTAGAAGATCAGAAATACGCCAATGCGACCGCATTTGTAGCTTCAAAATTAGGTAACGCTAAAGACAATAAAAATATAGAACCTAAAGATGTTGTACTCTATGGTTTTGGTAGAATTGGACGTTTAGTGGCCCGTGAATTAATGACAAGAACGGGTAAAGGCAACCAATTAAGACTAAGAGCAATTGTAACGCGAGGAGAGATTAATGAAACGGTATTAGAAAAACGAGCGTCCTTATTAAGAAACGATTCGGTACATGGGGATTTCTCTGGAATTGTAAATTTAGATACCGAAAATTCAGCCTTAATTATTAATGGAACTACGGTAAAAATGATATCAGCCAATGCTCCTGAAAGTATAGATTACACCGCTTATGGTATAAATAAAGCTTTAATTATAGATAATACTGGAGCCTTTAGAGATAAAGAAGCCTTAAGTCGCCATTTAAAATCAAAAGGTGTAGATAAAGTTCTTTTAACAGCCCCAGGTAGAGGCATCCCTAATATTGTTCATGGTGTTAATCATTTAGAGCATAATCCTGATAAGGTAAAAATCTTCTCTGCAGCATCTTGTACCACAAATGCCATAACCCCTGTGTTAAAAGCTATTGAAAATTCTTTCGGCATTAAAACGGGACATTTAGAAACCATACATGCTTACACCAATGATCAGAACTTAGTCGATAATTTTCATTCTAAGTACCGCCGTGGAAGAGCTGCTAGTTTAAATATGGTTATTACCGAGACCGGAGCTGGTAAAGCCGTTAGCAAAGCACTTCCTTCCTTAGAAGGTAAACTGACCTCTAATGCTATACGGGTTCCTGTTCCTAATGGATCTTTAGCAATACTTAATTTGGAATTAGAGAATGAAGCTTCTGTAACGCATATCAATACCGTAATGAAAAAGTATGCACTAGAAGGAGATCTTGTAGAACAGATTAAATATGAAATGAGTGATGAGTTGGTATCTAGCGATATTGTTGGAAGCTCTGCCCCTTCTATATACGATAGTAAAGCAACCATTGTAAGAAAAGATGGAAAAAATGCCATCCTATATATATGGTATGACAATGAATATGGCTATAGTCAGCAAGTCATTCGGTTAGCCAAGTATGTTTCTAAAGTGAGACGCTATACCTATTATTAATTTTATTCAACAAAAAAAGAAACTGAGACTGAAGCCCTTAGCGGGTTTTCGAACAAAAAATTTAGGCTTCTAAAAGCTTTTAAGATCTAAACTAAATTTTGTCTCGTATATAAATAGCCTTACCTCACCGTAAGGCTATTTGTTTACTAATAATTTTATGAAGTCTTCATAAAATTATTATCTTGGCATACTTTTAAATCTAACACAACTCTAAATTACACCTAAGATGAAATTCTTAACTAAAGTCACTGTGGTTCTTGCAGTTACATTAAGTTTGCAATTTGTAAGCGCCCAAACAGATGTCGATAAAGAAGATAAACTATCTCTAAATGAGGGTAGTATCGACAATCAATTTGAATTTGTAATCCGACGCTCTAATAGCTGGCAAGAATATAAAACGGTTAAAAAAACTTGGCTTTATGCTTTAAAAGCACACACCTTAGATTCTTTAAAAGCGGTGCATAAAGATCTTACTGATACACAAGCGGTGGTTAGCCGACAAGCTGAAGAAATTGAAACTTTAAAAAGTAATTTATCAAGTACTGAAGCCACATTGAATGCTACAAACGATGAAAAAGATAACATCTCCCTATTTGGTATTCAAACCGATAAAGGAAGTTACAAAGCCTTAATGTGGAGTATCATTGGAGCCCTATTAGCTTTACTCCTCTTCTTTATTTATAAGTTTAAAGGCAGTAATTCTGCAACACGTGAAGCCAAATTTAAACTTGGAGAGGTAGAAACTGAATTTGAAGAACATCGACGCAACGCCCTAGAACGTGAACAAAAAGTAAGACGTCAATTACAAGATGAGCTTAATAAGCATAAGTCTTAATAACACTAACTACACATTAAAATCCGTAATCTTGCATTACGGATTTTTTGTTTTTAAGCGTACTAAATGGTTTCCCCTTAGAACGACTGCGCTAGTATAGCCTGTTTTCTCTAGCCTTGTACACTTTAAAACTATGGCGATTTATCATATGGATTCCCGCGATAAATAACATCACTTTTTTTCAAGGTTTCCCACATTAAAATTCCCAAAATTGATTAACTTTAAATACGATTTTCACAAATACCGTATTTAAAAATGGAAGCCCCTAACATCGGAATTATTTATGCTTCAGTAGATGGACATACGAAGAAGATTTGTGAACATTTACAGCGCATTTTAAGCCAAGAAAACATACCCACAGCCCTCTATTCCATAGATAACTTTGATGCCCAGGTTTCAGATTTTCATACCTTGATTATTGGAGCGAGTATCCGCTATGGCAAACACCATAAAAAGGTTCTAAAATTTATAGCCCAAAACCGTACCGCTTTAAACCAAATTAAAACAGCTTTTTTTTCCGTGAATTTAGTCGCACGTAATCAAGACAAAAACAGTCCTGAGACCAACCCTTACCTTATCAATTTTTTAAAACAAACCCAATGGGTACCCAATAGTGTTGAAGTGTTTGCAGGGCAACTTGATTATAAGTCCTATTCCTTTTTAGATCGTATCATGATTCAATTCATCATGAAATTAACCCATGGCCCCACAAAATCTGAGACTGCCATTGATTATACCGACTGGAATAAAGTAAAAAATTTCGGATTGAGAATTAAAGAGCAACTCCTTAAATCTTAATACACCAAGGTTAAAATTCCTTTTTTCCAACATAAAATTACACCTCAGTGCTGCAATAGCTAAAAAATCACATCAATTATACATATCTTCGCAGCCTTATAAAATGAAGTCATGCGCATAGATATTATCACGGTATTACCAGAACTTTTAAAAAGTCCTTTTGAAGCTTCCATCTTAAAACGAGCTATTGAAGCAGGTTTAGTAGAGGTTCATTTTCACAATTTAAGAGATTATGCTACAGGCGGCTATAAATCTGTAGATGACACCCAATTTGGTGGTGGTGCTGGTATGGTTATGACGATTGAGCCTATTGCGAAATGTATTACCAAATTACAAAGTGAAAGGCATTATGATGAGCTTATTTATATGACCCCCGATGGAGAGACTTTAAACCAAAGTATTGCCAACCAAACCTCACTAAAAGAAAACATCATTATTCTTTGTGGTCATTATAAAGGTGTAGATCAGCGTGTACGCGATCGCTTTATCACTAGAGAAATTTCTATAGGCGACTACGTCTTATCTGGTGGCGAACTTGGTGCAGCCGTCTTATGCGATGCTGTAATCCGCTTAATTCCTGGGGTTCTTGGAAACGAAACCTCTGCATTAACAGATTCTTTTCAAGATAATTTATTGGCACCGCCTATCTACACCAAACCTAGAGAATACGATGGTATGAAAGTCCCTGAGGTCCTCTTTAGTGGCAACTTTCCTAAAATAGAGAAATGGAGAGAAGAACAGGCCTACAAACGCACCAAAGAAAGACGACCAGACTTATTAGAAGGTGAGCTTTAAACAACAAGCTTAGCGCTAATTTTTCTATTTTTTACCCAAGAGTATTGTGTATATTTAAAAAAGTATTACTTTTGCAAACCAATTTGGACCAACCTCTGGCGAGAATCGTGAATGTTGCTTTAGATCAAACAATTATAAATAAAATAAAATGAGTTCTTTAATAAAATTTGTACAAGACGAATTTGTAACCCGTAAAGACTTTCCTGAATTTAGTGCTGGTGATACAATCACAGTATACTATGAAATTAGAGAAGGTGAAAAAGTTCGTACACAGTTCTTTAGAGGTGTTGTATTACAACGTAAAGGAAGCGGATCTTCTGAAACGTTTACAATCCGTAAAATGTCTGGTACCGTTGGTGTAGAGCGTATCTTCCCAGTAAACTTACCTGCTTTACAAAAAGTAGAAGTTAACAAACGTGGTAAAGTACGTAGAGCTAGAATTTTCTACTTCAGAGGTCTTACTGGTAAAAAAGCAAGAATTAAAGAAGTTAGAAGATAGTTTCCAACTTATATACAATGATCAAAAAGCCTTCTATTTAGAAGGTTTTTTTCATTTATGAACTTTTGTTAATAAGTGCTGTTTATAAACTGTTGACACTAAATATGTTAAATAATTATAGAATTCACATATAATTACGTATATTTACATAACAATTAATAACAAGATATACTTGGCTCTCAATATTATTTGAGATTTATGTTAATTGCTTACTAAAGATTCGTTCTTTATGTATTGGGATTGTTTTTTGAGGTTGCAGAATAATGTATTCTTTTTTTGAATAGATTTTTGTTAGTCAACCATGACACTTAAAGTGAATGATTTCTATTACGACTTAAAGTGAAAAGTTCAAAATTAGTACTGTATCATGAAAATTGTATTCGAAAATTATGAGCAATGTTTTACATCTAATACTCATTTATAGGATATTTATAAGTAAGACATCAAAAAAAACAAACCTATGAAACAAAAGCATAGCAGATCAATACATTTTGAAAGTTATGAATTGTTTCAATTTTGAAGCTAGGTCTCTTGAACCATAAATGTTGATGACATTAAATAATCATTCAACGGAGTTTGAATTAACTCTATTGGTCACGTAAGAACTACTTCTATGAAAGCCATATCAACACAGATTTCTGAGTGATATGGCTTTTTATTTGTTGCATCACCACTCAACTTCTCTCCAATTAATCTTAAAGTCCTGTCCCCTCGCTCTTGTATGCCATTCTCATTACAAACACAATGGCCCACCCCAGTTCTCATCCAATCTCTGTTTTCTTTTGTATACTTGTAGTATGAAACATTCTGTCTATCAAAAAGATTTTAGTGCTAAGGATTATAGTAAAAATCCCTTAGCGCTTGCCGAATATAGTTGCTGCACCTTTACCAATTGTAATTTTGAAAATAGTAGTTTAGCGAATATCATTTTTATAGAATGTGAGTTTCAAGATTGTAACCTGAGTAATGTACAGGTTCAAAATACGGCATTTAACGACGTTGTCTTTACACGTTGTAAAATTTTAGGGGTCAACTTTCAATATTGTAATCCCTTTCTCCTAGCCTTTCAATTTAGCGATTGTACCTTAAACTTTTGTGCTTTTAATCAATTGAAAATTAATTATACGGTATTTGAGAAGTGCCTTATGAAAAATGTAGATTTCACAAAATCTGAAGCCAAACATGTCATTTTTAAGTCCTGCTATTTATATCAATCTAGCTTTTATAACACCCAATTACAGCATGCTGATTTTTCAACAGCCGTAAATTTTTCCATTAATCCGTCAGAAAATATCCTCAAAAATGCGACATTTTCAAAAGAAAATATTTCAGGACTCCTAAATGCCTTCAATATCAAGATATTAGATTAAATACAAATATTTAAGACTCAAATTATCATTTTCATAAAATATAAAGGAGTTTACTGACAAACTTATACCTACAAAACTATATCCTTTTCGTATATTTGCTCAGCTCAATTTCGAGCGCAATTATATTCATTTTATTTTAAAGACTTATGACAAAAACAGCAAAGATTGTTTATACAAAAACGGATGAAGCACCAGCTTTAGCAACACGTTCATTTTTACCGATTGTGGAAGCATTTACCAAGTCTTCGGGGATTGTTATAGAGACAAAAGATATATCCTTAGCGGCTAGAATTTTAGCCACTTTTCCAGATTTTTTAACTGATGATCAAAAAGTAGCAGATGCATTAGCAGAACTTGGAGCCTTAGCTAAGAAACCAGAAGCTAATATTATTAAATTACCAAATATTAGTGCATCAGTACCACAACTTGTTGCTGCCATTGAAGAACTTCAAGCTAAAGGTTTTAAAATACCTGATTACCCTAGTGAGCCTTCAAACGACACCGAGAAAGAAATTAAATCGCGTTACGATAAAATTAAAGGTAGTGCGGTAAACCCAGTACTTAGAGAAGGAAACTCGGATAGACGTGCTCCTAAAGCCGTTAAAAACTACGCTAAGAAAAATCCACATAGCATGGGAGCTTGGTCTGCAGACTCAAAAACTCACGTGGCAACCATGTCTAAAGGTGATTTCGCTCATAATGAGAAATCCGTTACTTTAGAAGAAGCGACTTCGGTAAACATTATTCATACCGATGCTAAAGGGAATAAAACCGCATTAAAAAGTGATTTAGCATTATTAAAAGGCGAAATAATTGACGCTACAATAATGAGTAAAAAAGCTTTATTAGAGTTTTTAGAAGAGCAAGTTGAAGATGCTTTAGATAAAAGCGTATTGTTTTCTTTACATATGAAAGCAACGATGATGAAGGTTTCAGACCCTATTATTTTTGGTCATGCCGTTCGTGTATTCTTTGATGACTTATTTAAGAAACACGGAAAAACGTTCGAAAAAATTGGTGTGAACGTTAATAATGGATTTGGAAACTTACTTGAAAAATTAAGCGAACTTCCAGAAGATAAAAGAGATGTTATTAGAGAAGATATTCGTTTTGCGCTAGACCACGGTGCAGACTTAGCAATGGTAAACTCTGATAGAGGTATCACCAATCTTCATGTTCCTAGTGATGTAATTATTGATGCGTCTATGCCAGCAATGATTAGAACCTCTGGACAAATGTGGAATGCTGAAGGAAAACAACAAGATACTAAAGCTGTAATTCCAGATAGTAGTTATGCCGGTGTTTACAGTGCAACTATAGATTTCTGTAAAAAGCATGGTGCTTTTGACCCTACCACTATGGGAACGGTTCCTAATGTTGGACTTATGGCTCAAAAAGCTGAAGAATATGGATCTCACGACAAAACTTTTGAAATATCTTCTAAAGGAAAAGTAGAAGTTATTGATGCTGAAGGAACCGTATTATTAACACATAAAGTTGAAGAAGGTGATATCTGGAGAATGTGTCAAGTTAAAGATGCACCAATCCAAGATTGGGTAAAGCTTGCTGTAACAAGAGCTAGAGCCTCTAAAACTCCAGCGGTATTCTGGTTAAATAAGAAAAGAGCACATGATGCTGAGTTAATCAAAAAAGTAAATCTTTATTTAAAAGATCACGATACAGAAGGTTTAGATATTAGAATCTTGTCTTTAGTGGAAGCGACAAACTTTACACTAAAACGTATTAAAGAAGGAAAAGATACCATATCGGTAACCGGAAATGTACTTAGAGATTACTTAACCGATTTATTCCCTATTTTAGAAGTAGGTACAAGTGCAAAAATGCTTTCTATTGTACCGTTAATGAATGGTGGTGGTTTATTTGAAACTGGTGCTGGTGGATCGGCTCCAAAACACGTACAACAGTTCTTATCAGAAGATCACTTACGTTGGGATTCTTTAGGAGAATTTTTAGCCTTAGCCGTTTCACTTGAACATTTTTCTCAAGTTAATTCTAATGAAAAAGCTAAAATTTTAGGAGAAGCTTTAGATGATGCTTCAGATAAATTATTAGAAAATAGAAAAGGCCCTTCTAGAAAAGTTAATGAATTAGATAACCGAGGAAGTCACTTCTACCTAGCCTTATATTGGGCAGAAGCTTTAGCAAACCAAGATAAAGATGCAGAATTAAAAGCTGAATTTACTAAGCTTTATGAAGCTTTATCTTCTAACGAAGAAGCTATTGTAAAAGAACTTATTGAATGCCAAGGAGAACCTAATGATATTGAAGGGTATTATTATCCTAATGAAGAATTAGTTTCTAATGCAATGCGTCCAAGTAAGGTCTTAAATACCATCATAAACGCATAATTAATAACACTTTAATGTTATGTTAAAATGCTTCCTCCGGGAAGCTTTTTTTGTGCTTTTAAGTTATTTTTAAGACATCATTACAATCACTTAATTTTGAGACATTTCTAAATAGAAGCGCCTCAATAAATGTCATCAATCACATCTTATGATTCAAGTTCTTAAACGACTACGATATCTTATCTTAATCTGTCCTTTGTTTATTGTTGCGCAAGAAAATTATACCCTGAGCGGAAGCATAGTAGATAATTTAAGCAATGAAACGCTCATTGGTGTTAATGTTATTATTCCATCACAACAAACCGGAACCGTAACCAATGAATACGGCTTCTACTCCATTACCCTGCCGGCCGGCACGTATAAGATTCAAATCAGTTACCTCGGATTTCAAACGCTGACAGAAACCATCGTTCTTAATCAGAATTTGACTCAAAACTTTAAACTCAATGAAGCTACAGAAAGTTTAGAAGAAGTCGTGGTCACTCAAGATATTGAAAAATTGAATATCAAAAAACCACAGATGAGCGTTAATTCCTTATCCATAAAAACGATAAAGAGTATGCCGGTTGTCCTGGGCGAAGTTGATGTTATAAAATCCATAACCCTATTGCCTGGAGTAACCAATGCGGGTGAAGGCGCATCCGGATTCAATGTTAGAGGTGGCGCAGCAGATCAAAACCTTATTCTTTTAGATGAAGCCACCATTTTTAATTCGTCGCATTTGTTTGGTTTCTTTTCCGTGTTTAATCCTGATGCTATAAAAGATATTAAACTCTACAAAGGTGGAATCCCGGCAAAGTATGGCGGACGTGTATCTTCGGTTTTAGATATCTACCAGAAAGAAGGTAATAGTAAATCTTTTCATATGAATGGCGGGATTGGATTAATTTCAAGTCGACTCCTTGCAGAAGGCCCGCTTAAAAAAGACAAAGGCTCCTTCTTAATCGGTGGTCGAAGCAGTTATGCACACTTGTTCTTACCGCTTTTTGATTTAGATAATATTGCCTACTTCTACGACTTAAATACCAAATTGAGTTACAATATTAACAATAACAACAGTGTGTACTTATCGGGGTATTTTGGCCGTGATGTTTTTAAAATATCAGATAGTTTTGAAAATTCATTCGGAAACGCAGTCTTAAATTTTAGATGGAACCACCTCTATTCAAAAAAATTGTTTTCTAACCTATCCCTTATCTATTCGGACTATTATTACGGACTACAATTAGGTTTCGTTGGTTTCGATTGGGTATCGGGCATCCGAAATTTTAATCTTAAATACGATTTTAAACATTATATCAATAACAACTTTAAGCTAGAATATGGCTTAAACAGTATGTATTACAAATTTAATCCCGGCGATATCGAACCTATAAACGAAGCGTCTGGTATAAATTCGTTTAAACTCATCGATAAATATGCCTTTGAAAATGCCATTTATTTAGACGCAGAACATAAATTAAGTGATAAATTCTCAATAAGTTATGGCGCCCGATTTAGTGTATTTCATAGAATGGGACAAGATGAATTAAACCAATATGAAAATGACAATCCAGTTATTTTTAATGAAGCCATTGGTATTTACCAAAAAGCAGAACCCATCGGAACTGAAACCTATAACAGAAGTGATGTTATCAGCGCCTTCGCAAATTTAGAACCTCGTTTGGCCATGGCCTACCAATTAAATCAATCGTCATCGCTAAAAGCGAGCTATAATCGTATGAGTCAATATTTACACTTGCTCTCCAATACCAGTTCGCCTACGCCATTAGACGTTTGGACGCCAAGTGGAAAATATATTAAACCTCAGTTATTAGATCAAATCGCCTTAGGCTATTTTAAAACCTATAACAATAACCATTATTCCTTAGAAATTGAAACATTCTATAAAACCATTCAAAATCGTATCGATTATATAGATGGGGCAGATCTTATTGCCAATAATGCCATTGAGCAAGTTATTCTTAACGGAGAAGCAAGAGCCTATGGTCTAGAATTCCTTTTTAAAAAAAATGAAGGAAAATTTACAGGTTGGTTGGCCTATACGCTTTCAAAATCAGAACAGCGAACTCCCGGAAGAACGCCTGTAGAAACCGGAATTAATCATGGTAATTGGTACAATACCGCACATGATAAAACACATGATATTTCAGTAACGGCAAGTTACCAGCTCAGCAAAAAGTGGTCCTTTAGTTCTAACTTTATTTTTCAAACTGGCCAGCCTTCCACTTTTCCAAACGGGCAGTATCAATATAACGATATCATCATTCCTAATTACGAAGCCAGAAATTCAAGTCGTCTTCCCGCTTACCACCGTTTAGATGTCGCCGTTAATTATAGGCCAAAACCCAATACCACAAAAGCATTTAAAGGCGAATGGGTTTTCGGACTCTATAATCTTTATAACAGAAAAAATGTCGCCAGTATTTCCTTTGGCGAAAACCGAAATACCGGAGACAATGAAGCCACACGCTTATCTATTTTCGGTATTGTCCCTTCTTTCTCTTATAATTTTAAATTTTAAAATCATGAAAAAACTTTTCTATATAGCCTTTTTCTTCCTACTATGCACCAATTGCGAAGATGTCATAGACGTAGATCTCAATACCGCTGAACCTAAATTAGTTATTGAAGCGTCTATTAATTATTTCAAAAATACAACCGGAAATGAGCAAAGTATAAAGTTATCCTTAACTGCACCATTTTTTAATGACACCATTCCACCTGCCAACGGCGCAAGCATTCAAGTATCAGACAGCTCAGGGAATACCTTTAATTTTATAGAAGATGGAGATACGGGAATTTACTACAACACCTATTTTATCCCGGTCATTAATGAAGACTATACGCTCGTTATAAACTATGAAGGTGAGATCTATACGGCCACTGAAACCCTAACGTCCGTGGTTCCCATCAATTCTATAGAACAGAATAACGAAGGTGGCTTCTCAGGTGAAGACATAGAACTCAAAGCGTTTTACACCGACCCTACCGGAATAGATAACTATTATTTTTTCGAATTTATAAGTGATATTCCCGTAGTTCCAACTCTAGCAGTCTACGACGACACCTTTACAGATGGCAACGAAATATTTGGTTTTTATACCGAAGAAGATTTAGAAGCGGGAGATGTGGTTATCATAAGAAACTATGGCATTTCTAGTCAATTCTATGATTTTATGTTTATTCTTTTACAACAAGGTGGAGACGCTGGCGGTGGACCATTTGAAACTCAACCCGCCACCATTAGAGGCAATTGTATCAATACCACCAATCCCGATAATTTTCCTTACGGGTATTTCAGACTCTCAGAAGTCGATGAAGTTATTTATACCGTAGAATAATAGGTTTTGGGCATTCCCCACTTAAGGTGGGTCGCGTCATCCACTATATCTTTTTACAACCTAAGGAAATTTAAAGAACCACAGAGAAAAACTCAAATTAACAAGGGCACCATCACGCAATTAATTAAATTTGTAAAAAGGATGCCGTTACTACCGCTAATGCGCTTTATCCGCTAACCTTATTGCTTACCCATAAACCATGACTTTTATAAAAACTACAGAGCAAGCCTCAAATTATAATAATCTCGAAAAGATGAGTGTTAACGAGATCGTACACGCTATCAATAAAGAAGATCAAACCGTACCCTTAGCCGTAGAAAAAGCCTTACCACAAATAGAACTCTTACTTACTAATGTGGTCACAAAACTAAAAGAAGGAGGCCGTTTGTTTTACATGGGAGCTGGCACCAGTGGTCGATTAGGTATATTGGATGCTTCAGAATGTCCACCAACATTTGGTGTTTCCCATGACGTCGTTATTGGCATCATCGCAGGAGGCGATCATGCAATAAGAAAAGCGGTAGAAAATGCTGAAGATTCTACAACCCAAGGCTGGTTAGATTTAGAAGCTTATCATATTACAGAAAAAGATGTTGTTATTGGTATCGCGGCATCTGGGACTACACCTTATGTTATAAGTGCCCTCGAGCAATGTAACAAACATAACATCATTACAGGTTGTATTACCTGCAATAACAATAGTCCGTTAGCCCATACCGCACAATTTCCTGTAGAAGTTATCGTTGGGCCAGAATTCTTAACCGGGAGTTCTAGAATGAAAGCAGGGACTGCCCAGAAATTAGTTCTTAATATGATCACAACAACGACCATGATTCAATTAGGCAAAGTCAAGGGTAACAAAATGGTCGATATGCAGCTCAGTAATGATAAACTCGTTAAGCGCGCCATTACTATGATTATGGAAGAATTAAATATTTCTGAAACCGAAGCCGCATCCCTATTAGAAACGCATAAAAATGTAAGAGACAGTATCACTCATGGAAGACAATAATCACACAGATAAAGACGTTTTAGTAAAAGGAGTTAAACGTTTAGGACTTTGTTTAGGGCTTATGTTTTTAGGACCTACAATCGTTCATTTAGCTTTAGATAATAGCGATAAATCACTTTATATACCTTTACTTATATTAGGCTTTCTATTATGTATTGGCGCCGTTGTTATGTTATTTTTGGGCATCAATACCATTTTAGACAGCATGTTTAAAAAGAAAAAATAATTCCAACGACTTCAATTTTTTTCTTTCAGATCAGTGGTTTCACTTTACATTACTCTTATAGCATAAACGTAAGTCTATAGGGGCATTCACACTACCTTTTTAGCTTTATCGATAGAGAAACCGCTTTTACCTAAAAACCCTCTCTAAGTCTTAGCATAAAGCCCTTCCTTACTAAGCTCTTAATAAATATAAGTATAAGACCTTAAGCAGACGTTTATATCCTACAAGTCTCCTTATAGTGTTCTTCTTTATTTAAAGATTCAACAAACCATATAAAATTAAGTTTTAGTCCAGCTGAATATATATGGAGTGTGATTCATTGCCCTTATTTCTAAAGCTAATTACTAAATAATATTGTATCTAAATTTTAGTTTTTTATAGAACCAAGATTTAAGCTTCCAGTTCGGTCTTGGTCTTCTTCCCGTGAAGTTGGGAGTATGGGTAGGATTGCGAGCAATATATGAAGGCGTGGTTATTTCGGTTTTTTAAAAAGATGTAAAAAACAAAAAACCCTTACTAGTTATCTAGTAAGGGTTCTTAAAAAAGGCGGCGACCTACTCTTCCACAGTAAAGTAGTACCATCGGCGCA
>NZ_QPJO01000005.1 GCF_003337305.1 Winogradskyella arenosi
TGACTATTTGCTGATAGAAGTTTAGCGAAGTTTTTAAAGCCTGATATCGTGTTTTTAAACTGGTAATAATTACCTTCAGAATCGGTGACATCAAAAACCAAATGGCTAATGTCTATTTATTCATATTTTATTATTTTATTAATTAGGTATTCATGATGTGCTTCGCAGTTCAAAATATTTAATATCTTTATTCATAAGAAAATGATTTTTGAAAGGACGACTACCCAAGTTTCAATGACTTAAAATCGAGGTCTAAAAGCCTCATAGAACTGTACGAAATCTGTGTAGTAAAAGAGAGGGGATTTTCAATGTTGACGAGATCTGTAGTCTCTGCGTATATAATAACCTTATTCCTCTCTTTTGTTCTTTCTAATTTATAGATCTTAATTTAGTGTTTTTATTAAAATGCTAACTTAAGACGTGTATATTTTATTACTGCCTTCTCGTCTACTTACAAAATCACTCTCGGGTTCTCTATTTGATATGTATTTGCTAAATTAGTTGCTGAAATACGTAACAAATTATATAAGATATTCTTCTAGCACACGATAGAAAAAGAATTTACTCCTGATGGATATAATATCGGGATGAATTGTGGTAAAGTAGCAGGACAATCAGTAATGCATTTTCACTGCCATATTATTCCAAGATATCAAGGAAATATGAAAAACCCTAAAGGAGGAATAAGACATTGTGTAGAAGGAAAAGGTACTTATTAAAACCCTATTTTAAGCTTGGCACAATTAATTAGCTGTATTTTAAAATTAAAAATTATCACTATCTACAAACTGCCTACGGATTGACCGGGTTTATAAGCTTAGTACAACTACCATTTTCAGAGAGGTCTTTTTTATTCATACATAACAGGTACTATTCAATGAAGTAAAATCATTATCTAACTGATTAATAATCTTTGTAAATAAAATCTACCAAATCATCTCCATCACATAAATCTACACGCTCTAAGAAGTCACTAGAGATTATATTAAAGCCTTCTTTATTTAATATTTTAGATTTATGCTCCCAATCTTCAAAACATGACTTATCAGGAAATGCAATTACTTTTCTATTCTTTAATGGTTTGAGCATCTTTTCTTTAAATCCGGCCTTAGAACCTGTTGCCATCCATATATAATTTGGAGATAAAATATCCATTACAAGTGCTGTTTTTTCAGCCTCTACCACCGCAATGATCTTATCCTCATCTTCATGTAAAAGGTGTAAACCAAACAAACATTGCTGTAACACAAATGACGAATTTTGTATTACATTTGTATTAC
Source organism: Winogradskyella arenosi (assembly GCF_003337305.1). GTDB lineage: Bacteria > Bacteroidota > Bacteroidia > Flavobacteriales > Flavobacteriaceae > Winogradskyella > Winogradskyella arenosi. The sequence goes on from NZ_QPJO01000005.1 coordinate 1,281, forward strand.
ATTTTGAATTTGACGTTAATATTTGACTACAATCACTGTCAAAATCCTTCTTTTCTAGTATTTTGTGCATCCATGTAATATGGGAATAAGGCTTTTTTACTCTGCTTCCTGTAACACCATTATAAAGCATAATTTTTCCTGCCTTTATTCTCATAAATTCATCAATCTGCCAAAATACAGTTCCACCCTCCCAATAATTTGAAGACCCCAAACGGTATCGTTTTATCAACTTTTCTATTTGAACTTTTGAAAACCTTGTTTTTAAATATTTTACAAAATTGTTGTTTTCATAATTGTTACAATATGTTTTTATAACGCTGTCGTCATGGAAACTAGGCGTTATAATCGGTTTTGATAGCTCAGATACATCAACTAAAGTTAAGTTGCCTTTAGGACCTTTGTGGTAACCGCATTTAGACTCTCTGTCACATCTTCCAATGTGTGAATCTAAATAGTTATTAGACATATTATCTATATATTTCACAAAAGTCCTTTTAGAGCAACTAGGGCATAGAAATTTTTTACTTGAACGATCTAAAGAAAATTTAAATTTATTCATACTCTACTAATTATCGTAATTCGTAATATTCGTAATTCGTAATATTCGTAATACTTATGTTCCCTACGAGGCTACGATTATTACGAATTGGGAATCTATGATTTAGGTTAAAAAAGGTTCTGCATTAGGAACTCCAATGCATCTTTATCTGAAAACATCACATGACCTTCAGAAGATGAGTCAGGGATTTTAATTTCAAAATCTTGCTTCAACATATTATACAGTCTCGTCCTTTCCTCAACGGTAAGTGATTGACTAACGGTATATACTGTTTCAGCATTCATTAAAAATCGTTATGCTATTTTCTTTAAACGATTTCTAATGGTTCCCTCACTTACACCCAGCTCCATGGCTATTTTTGTATTTGTAAGTCCTTCATTTTTTAATTCCAAAATTTGAGAGTCTCTTTCCTTAAAAGTATTAGCCTCAAATGTTCTTAAATGCTCCTGTTCTGTAGAATAACCAAGAAACTCAAATTTTAAAAAATTATAAGGTTGAGATATTCGACACATTACTACGTTATTCTCATGATATATTTTTTCCGTATTGCGCTGTTTTATTTGCTTAACATAACGAATATCAGGCTCAGTAGCACTTTCACCAATAGCAAACGCACTATCACAAAAATTCATAAGCATTTTACTACCCGCAAGATCATTTTTTGTTATTGGGTTGATAGCATTACGCTTTGGAGTATGCGCTAGAACGATAATTGTAATACCGTAATTACGGTTTAGCTTTTTAAGATGCTTCATAATCAAAAGAGCGTCCTTAGCACGTTCATTATCACTCTTTAGGAATGTGATATTGTCTATAATCAACACTTCTGCTTGATGCTTTTCAACTACGGTAGAAAACGAATGGTTTAAATAATCTTCTATACAATCAAAATTCTTAGGTAGTTCCAAATCTGGATCAATTTCCGCTCTCAAAAAGTTATTATGAAACATATAATGATTCTGATAATTTTGTGAATAACGTTTTTCAAATTGTTTATCAGACAACTCAAAGTCTAAGTAAGCTACTTTTTTAGGAGCAGTCTCTATTTCAAATCCTTCAATAGAAATTCCTGAACTAATACTGTCAGCTATTTGAACGGCTAGAATAGATTTTCCTACATTAGTATCTGCAAAGAGTACAGATACTTCACCTTCATAAATAAACTCTGAAAACAGCATTTTAGGAATAGGTCTGGATTTTGCTTCATCCACCCAAGTATTTGCAGGTTTTACTATGAGACAGCCAGTAACTTCCTCACGTTCGACAAATTGTTTTTCGGTTGCTTTACAAGAAGTTGAAAATTCTTCTATTTTGTTATAAAAATCTCGCATTACAATAAAATAAATTTTGGAATTGATTTTTCTCTAATGTATTCTGAAATTGACAGCTCTAATTTTTGAGCAGCAGCTTCTAATTCTAAATAATCTACCTCGGAAATTCGAAGCGTAATTGTTTTACTTTTTTTATTCATATTATTAAATTTTTAAATCTTTTATAATTGATTATAAAACAAACATATAACTCTTATTTTTAACGGTTGACGGTTCTCTACGGTTCCCGACGGTTTCCGACGGTTTCCGACGAATTTAGTCGGATTTAGTCTGTTTTTTTTTTAGATAAGTGAGCCAATTTCAAAATAAAATGGATAAAAAAGAGAAAACCTTAGCTGGAAGCTAAGGTTGAATTAGGAATAGATGGTTAATAAAAAACTAGTTAATTATTAAAATATTTTGAAAAATCTTCAGGTAGTTCTGCATCAATATCTCTTAAATACTTTTCAAGAGCCTCCATGGTATTATGACCAGTAATTTGCATTAATGCACTTTTTGCTTCGTAAGGCGTTTTTTCCTCTCTTAAAGAACGATACAGTTTAGTCACAAATGTATGCCTAAAGCTATATAAACCATAATCAGACCCAAGATTGAAATGATCCTTAATTTTTTTATATCTCTTAGAAAAGTGATCCCTCTTATAGTCATCTGAAATATCCCACACTCCTCCAATGCCTTGAGGCGTAAACAAACTCAATGAAGGATCTTTAAATGATAAATCAGGGAGACTTTCTATGAGTATATTAGGAATAATTTTGATTTTAACTGGTTTATTCTTTGCCCGAATATACATTTTAGAATCCTTTACATCTATATCTCCTACTTTCAGCCTACATATCTCTATAGGGCGCAGAAAACCATAAGCAATAAAGTGGACAAAGGTGAGTAAAATTTGATCCTTTTCTTCCAAGTAATTCAATATCTTATCCAGTTCACTAGATTTATAGGTTTTATTTCGTTCTGGATTTGATTTTAAAACATTGATCTGCTTGACAAAATTGACATCAATAAGATCATTATCAAATAAAACCTGAAATAGAGATGAAATATCAGTCCTGGAATTATTTCTATTTCTCGCACTTGTTTTAATAAGAACCTCGTTTAAATATTCAACAACCACTTTTTTAGTGATCACTTTAATATCTTGAGTTTCCTTAATATTATTTGCCTTCAACCATTTTCTAAATTGATTGATACGGCTCTTATAACGTGAATACGAATTAGCCTTTAAAGTTTGTACTTTAATCGACATCGCTTTATCAAATGCCTCTTGGATAGAGTGTATAACCACATCATTAACATGAACCTCTTTCGTCACTTCTTTTACAACCCCTTGATCAACCTTAGTTTCTCTATGATTTATTTCATTGGACTTAAAAGAAAGCTTATCTCCGCGCTCTAAAAGAATTAAAAGGTCATCCTTTAGGTCTTTATTGTCTGCATACGGGTTATACCCACGATCTAAAACGAAGACTAATGCTTTTTTTATTTGTTTGAGAATTAAAAGACGTTCTTTTTTCGTAGTAAGAAGGTTGGCTCCAGCCTTAATATTAGGTTGTCTTTTTAATTTTTGAGTTTGAGGATCACGATAAGAATAATACACATACCAAGCTTTAGAAAGCGCTGCTTTTTGTTCAGACTTTTTTAGTGAAGACCATTTAGAGACGTCAACACCACCTGTGTATATTTTAGGTTCTGTGTAGGTTAATTTCATCGGGTAATCGTGTACTGTATCGTGTACTGCACGCAAAAATACGGAAAACGAAGACATAAAAAAACGGATTGTGAGACACAATCCGTTGATTTTAATGGCTTTCGCCTTGTAGCGGGAACTGGACTCGAACCAGTGACCTTCGGGTTATGAGCCCGACGAGCTACCTACTGCTCTATCCCGCGATGTTAATCAAAAAACTATATTCTTAGCTTTTAACTTTCGGTTCATAATGCCGACATATCGTTTAGCGAATGCAAAGATAACACTTATTTTCAATTACCAAAGCATAAATCAAAAAAAATGCTCAATTATTTTTATTGAGCATTTTTAAAGATAGTTATCATGGCGAATAATTAATCTTCGTCGTCTTCAGTATCTAAGGTGGCTAATGCCCCTTTACTGTTTATTTCATCTAGATCAAAGTGTACAATATTAGGAAGTTGCGACTTCAATGCGGCAAAGTTTCCTTTAAATTGATTTTGACCTAATAGCAAGGTTTTTAAGTTCGTAAGCTGTGCCAATTCATTTGGTATTTCACCATAAAAGGCATTATTAGAAAGTACTAATTCTTCTAAAGCGGCTAAACCACCTATTGATGAAGGAATAGTTCCTAGTAAGCGATTGTCAAAAACACTTAAAACCTTAAGCGATTTTAAACCCGAAAGGCTCGCTGGTAATTTTCCTTGTAATTGATTACTGCTCAATAATAAATTTTCAAGTTGAGTAAGGTTCCCTAAACTTTCAGGAATCTCCCCATTGAAATCATTATTGTACAACTCTAGAGATTTCAACTGCAATAAACGTCCTAAGTCTTCTGGAATTTCACCACTAAAACGATTCGAAAATAATTTGATTTCCTCTAACGTCGTCATACTTGATAAGGACTTTGGCAATTCGCCTTCTAATTGATTAAAGGCTAAATTTAAAATTCTTAGGCTGTTTAAATTTGAAATGGATTCTGGCAACTCTCCTTTTAAGTTATTAAAACTTAAATTAATGGCCACTACAGCATCTCGCTCTAAAGTAATGCCATGCCAAGTGCTTACCGGCTGATCTAAGTCCCACGATTGGTTCCAAGCCTCACCTTGCGTTGCTTTGTATAAATCTATCAGTGCTGATTTTTGACTTGGACTGACCTCTGCGAAGCAAAATACTGACATTAAACAGAATAACAGCGTGATCTTTAATGTTTTCATAAGTGTTGATTTTTTGCGTGGAGGGACACAAATACACAACGAATATAGACGCAAATACTTTAAACGGCAAATTTTTTCGACGAACGGTAATCTGTTTAATAATATTTTACGCGTTTGTACAAAGTCATAAGCGCATTTACTGCTCTATATTATCGGCTTGAAAACTTAAGATATTTTGATTTTCGGTATGAACCGAAATTTGAATGGGATTACAACAGATTTCACAGTCTTCAATATACTGCTGCGTTGTTTGGGACACATCAATAAGCATGGAGATGGTTTCCCAACAATACGGACATTGAAAAAAATGTTCGTGCATTGCGGTATTTTAAAATTGAATGTTTAAGAGCTCTCCACTAAGCTTGAGGACTTCTAACTCGGATAATTTGGCTTCAAATTTTGCCGCATTTCTACTCAACTCTACACTTAATAAATTAAGTTGGGCTTGTCTGAACTCAATAGAATTAACTTGCCCGATTTTAAATTTCTCTTCGGTACGTTTAAAATTATTTTCAGCCGTTATAATATTCTTCTCCTGAATATTATAAATTTCTAATTTGTTCATATAATTATCCCAAGCATTATTGAAATCGCGCTCAATACTTAAAAGAATGCTTTCCTTTTCTAATTTCTGAGTTTCTAAATTCACCTTAGCATTTCTAACCGCTATCATTGTAGAACCGCCATCAAACAAATCCCAACTTAAATTTAAACCTCCAGAAAGCCCTGTATTGGTGGACACCCCCACAAAGGACGCGGCGTTATTGTTACTCTTATTCCAGCCGTAAGTCCCCGTCAATCCAATGGTAGGCAAATAACCCGATTTGCCTGAACGAATATCTAACTCGCTAATGGCAATATTGGTTTCGGTTTGCAATAAGGCCGTATTGCGTGCCTTTGCTTTTTCAAACAAACTATCTTTTTGTAATTGTATTAAAAAGTCTACCTCGGTTTCAACGTCGTAATCCAAGGTATAGTTAGCACCTAGAACCAGTTTTAAGTCGCGCTTTGCATTTTTAATATCTTGCTTAATATTAATGATGTTAATACTATCGTTATTGATATCAACTTCAGCATTTAAAACCTCCAACTTGGTGTTTTGACCGTACTCAAACTGATATTCCGCACGTACCAACCTATCTTTAGTAATCCTTAACGTCTCCTTTAAAGTGTTTAAGTTATCTGTAAGTTGTGCCACATTATAATAAACCGAAAAGAGTTGTAATATGGTATTCTCAATAGTTTCTCGGGCTTGAAGTTCCGATAATTTATAGGCTTCCTTTAATCGCTTATAGTTATAATGTCTGCCTAAACCATCAAACAAAGTGTAGTTAACATTAATACTAGCGTTGTAATTAGAACTCTCGGCGCCATCTAAAATCGTACTGGTCCCATCGGAAAATTCGGCCTCAGTATTATTAATATTATAGGTGGCCCCTGCATTACCTGTAACGGTAGGTAAAAACCCCGTATTTAAAATACTGGTATTATTCTCAGCAACTGTTACGGCATTTTTGGCAATTTTAACCCCATAATTGTGCTCTAAAGCTAAAGCTACAGCCTCGTCTTTTGTTAAAACCTCTTGTGCATGGATACTAAAACCATAGCACAGACATAGCGTAATAAATTTAAATTTAGTGCTCATTTTCTTCTTGTTGTTCTTTTATTGCACGCTCTACCTCTTCTTTAGTCACCGAATTTCCTGTAGCTAACCATTTTACATTCTTTTTTATTGTGTTACTAAAAGAGAGAAATAATGGTAAAACTAATAGGGTTAGTATGGTGGCGTAAGCAATTCCGAAGGAAATAGAAATCGCCATCGGTTTTAAAAATTGGGCTTGTCTACTTTTTTCTAATAATAAGGGTGCTAATCCTGCTATTGTGGTTAACGATGTTAAAAAGATTGCTCTAAATCTCGATTTCCCTGCTTCAGATATAGCCAAATCAAACGCCATACCTTCTTTTAGATTACTGTTGAATTTACCAATTAAAACTAAACCGTCATTAACCATAATCCCAATTAAAGCAATTATACCTAATAGACTCAACACATTAACCTGAAAATCTAATAACCAATGTCCCCAAGCCACAGCCGTCATACTAAACGGAATAAGCAGTAATAATAAGAAGGGTTGTGAATAACTTCTAAACGTAAAGGCAATAGTAATATAAATTAAGATTAGTATAATTGGCCCGGCCACACTCAGCGAACTTGTAAGCTTAGTAGCCTCCCTATTCTGGCCTTCGTACGAAGTATTTACAGTCGGATATTTGGATTGCAATTGGGGAATAAAATCTGTTTTAATATCTTCAATGATATCTGTTGCACTAGAACTAGGATCTTTTAAATCGGCATACACCTGAATTTCACGTTTTCCTTCTAAATGATTAATAGCCACATCTCCCCTAACGATTGAATACTGGGCTATGTCGTTTAAGGTCACGCGCTCTCCTGTTGGCGTTACAATACGCATGGCATCTAAATCGTTAATAGAACTACGATTATTTTTATCGTAACGGACCCAAACTTTAATTTCGTCTTGTCCTCTTTGAAAACGTTGGGCTTGAGCTCCAAAAAATCCTGAACGTATCTGAGCCATTACGGTTTGTAAATCTAAACCTAGTAAATACGCACTTTCTTTTAGTTCTAAACGAATTTCTTTAATCCCCGCCGGATCATTATCTCCAATATCCTTTAATAAAGGATTGGTTTCCATATATTTTTTAAGCTCTAATTTTGATGCTTTTAATTCTTCAATATTATTACTCAATAAGGATACGGACACCGGACTTCCCCCAAAATTTCCTCCTGATCCATAAATAAGACGTTCTGTACCAATCACCGGCCCTACTAATTCTTCTAAACGGTCTGTAATTAAATTGGCTTTAATTTCATCTGGACGCTCTTCTCCGGGTAGTAAATTAATTCGTAATCGTGCACTAGAACTACTGTTGATCTCTACAATCGTGTTTTCAAACAATTCTTTTCCTGTGCCTTTAAGGTATTTTTCCGTAAGCTCTTTATTAACAATAAAGGACTTCTCTTCAATCATAGAAATGATAGAATCTGTAATCTGTACATTAGTCCCTGCTGGCATTACGAGTTCAATATTAGCGGCATCACTAGCAATTCTAGGAAAAATGGTAATACCAATAATTCCTCCTAATAAAGAACCAAAGGTTAAAACCAACAAGGCCACAAATACCCCTAATGAAAATATTTTAAATCTTAAAACCAGATCTAAAAGTGGCGTATACACTTTGTCTCTTAAAAAAGACATTAGCTTATCGCCTCCTTTATTAATAAACCTCATAAAGGAGAAGAATCGTTTTATTTTAGAAGGGTTTTCATCTTTCTTCTGAACGCGTAAGGCTTTAGAATGGGCTAAATGCGCTGGTAAAATAATAAGGGCTTCTATTAAGGATACGATTAAGGTTAAAATAACAATCACCGCCACTTCACTAAAGAATTCCCCGATTCTACTATCTAAAAAAAAGAATAACGAAAACGCTAAAAGGGTTGTAATAATGGCAGACACTACCGGCGGAATCACTTCAATGGTACCATCAATAGCAGCACGTATTGGACTTTTCCCTTTTTCGTAGTGTTGATAAATGTTTTCAGCAATTACAATACCGTCATCAACAAGAATTCCGATTACGATAATCATTCCAAACAGCGATAATACGTTTATCGTAACATCAAACTGCGCCGCAAACATAAACATTCCTAAAAATGAAATTGGTAAGCCAAAAGCCACCCATACCGCTAAGCGGGTGTTAAGAAAGATGGACAAAAATATTAAAACCAATAGCATTCCTACAATAGCATTCTCGGTTAATAATTGAGTCCGTTGTTTTAAGGTTACAGACAAATCACGAACCACATCTAAACGAATATTAGCGTGTTTTTCATTGTAAGAGGTTAAATAGTCATTTACCTTATCTGCTGAACTAATTAGATCTTCATTATTCGTACTTGTAATGGCTATATTAACCGCTAATTCTTGATTAAAATAAGTAGCATTTGGTGTTTCTGAAAAACGATCTCTAATGGTGGCCACATCTTTAAGCCTTACCACTTTTCCGTCTGAAGATGCTCTGACCACAATATTAGATAATTCACTACCATAATATTGTTTGTTATTGGCACGGATTAAATATTCTTCAGCCTCGGTTTTCACATTTCCACCTGTAACTAAAATATTAGCGCGGCTCACGGCAGCTGCTACCTCACTAAAGGTGATATTATAAGCCAACAAATCAATTTCATGAACAGCAATCTCTATTTCTTCATCGGGAAATCCGGATAATTCAATTTGAGAAATCCCGTCAATAGCTCTTAAATCGGTTTCAACTTGTCGTGCTAATTGTTTTAAAGTAACTAAAGGAATGTCCTTTCCACTGATGGCGAACGAAATAGTTTCTCGTACTATTTCTTCTTTAGAAACCACCAAAGGCTCCATCCCTGTTGGGAAAGTAGGCACCCGATCTACAGCATTTTTAACTTCAAGAAGCATGAAATCAATATTTTCTCCTTTTTCTATTTCTACTGTAATAGAACCGCTATTTTCTTGTGATGTGGAAGTAACACGGTCTACCCCTTTAAGACCTTTTAAATTATCTTCAATTTGAAGCACAATCCCTTCTTCTATTTCTTGTGGTGATGCCCCAGGATAAGCAATAGAAATATTAATAATTTTGGTTTCGGTTAAGGGAAAAAACGAAGACTTCAATGAAAAAAGCCCTATAAAACCAAAAATTACAAATGCAACAATAAGAACGTTTACCGCAACATGATACCTAATAAAATACTCAATTAATTTCCTCATTATTGCACGGCTTCAGGGATTTCAGAAGTATTCGCAGCTTTTACATGCATTCCGGCATAAGCTCCTGGTACGGGCTTTTTTAAAATCAAAGTACCGTTAGGGACGTCTTTTAAAACCACCTTTTCATCAGAAAAATGCACGGGCTTCACGCTAATAACATCGAGTAAGCTGTCTTTAATAACATATATTTCCTCGCTATCTAATAATAAGTTTCTATCCACTTCAATGGCATTTTCAACCTTTTCAGCATCGAGTTGAGCTTCAAGATACATACCTTCTTTAAGATCTTCATGTTCCACTTCAATATAAACCGTAATGGTCTGTGTTGTGGCATCTATACTTCCGTTAATACGGGAAACTTTCCCTTGGTAGTCTTTTAAATTATCTAAACTGGTTAAACGAACCGCTTCTCCTTCCTTTAATACATCTGCAAAAGATTTACTTATAGCCACTTCCATTTCATACACAGAAGGATTAATAAACTCGCCTAGTTTCTGACCACTTCTTACTAAAGATCCTTCGGTAACTAAAGCTTCGGTAAGAATACCGTTAAAGGGTGCAGAAATTCTATATTTCCCTAAACGTTGTTCTAAATTCTTTACGTTATAATAGGCACTAACAATACCACGACCGGTAATAAAATAGTTTTCTTTTTCTGCTGAAATTTCAGGAAGTTTCGGGGTGGTTTTATTTAAATCGAAACTATTAAGGTAGGTTTGCCATTTCTGATAGACTTCCGGAAAGTCTAAACGCAGGTCAGGCATAATAGCCGCAATGCTATTGTACAAATCACTTTTGGCAGATTGTACACTGGCATAGTATTCTGAAGCATCTAAACGAATTAAGGTTTCGCCTCTATTAAATTTTTGCCCTGGTTTAAATAATTTTGAACCCCTTTGAAAAATACCTTGAACTTCAGAGTACAACTCTACACGTTCCTTTGCTACCAAATTACCATTAGCCGCAATGACCAAAGGAACGGTGGTATTTTGCACATTTTGTACCAACACTGTTTTTACCACTTTGGGCACTACAGGCTTTGGTTTATGCTTATTAGCAATTAAATAATTAGCTACTAAAAATGCCCCTAAAATTAGGGCAACTCCTAAAACGGATAAAATTATTTTTCTCAACATAAGGCAGTTAATCGTAAGTAATTTACAAAACTAACCTTATAGCGAAGTGAATGCGTTAAAAAAATCTTAATATCAACTAAGAAAGCCGGTCTAAATCTTCTTGTACCACTTCCCAGTCGCTCATAAGCTGTTCTAATCTCTTCTTCTTCCCTTGGTACTCATCAAAAAACTTAGGGTCTGAGGCCGTCTTATCGTAGTCCGTTGCCAGCTTAACATCATCAGCTTTAAGCTCTTTTTCTAACTGATTAATTTTAGACTCTATATTACTGAGTTTATTATTTAAAGACTTTAATTTCTTTTGGTCTTCATAACTCTGCTTATTGCTCTCCTTAGGTTTATCTGCAACCACTGTACGCTTTTCTGCTTCTCTAAGATTTTCTAGATTACGCTGTTCTAAATAAAAGTCGATATCCCCTAAGTATTGTTTAATGTTCTGATCTTTAAATTCGTAAACCGTATCAGTAAGCCCTTGAAGGAAATCTCTATCATGCGAGACTAAAATTAGAGTGCCTTCAAATTTAATTAAAGCCTCTTTTAAAACGTTCTTAGATTTAATATCTAGGTGATTGGTAGGCTCATCCATTATTAGAACGTTTAAGGGCTGTAATAATAGTTTTGCCAAGGCTAAACGGTTACGCTCCCCTCCAGAAAGCACTTTAACATACTTCTCTACTTCTTCTCCTCGGAATAAAAACGACCCTAAAATATCACGTACTTTACTTCTATTGGTTTCATTGGCCGCATCAATCATCGTATCTAATACGGTTTTATTACCGTCTAAATACTCCGCCTGATTTTGTGCGAAATACCCAATTTGAACATTATGACCAAGAGTTAATTGACCTTCATGCTCTAAATCGCCTACTATAATTTTTGCCAACGTCGATTTTCCTTGACCATTCTGTCCTACAAAAGCGGTTTTTACATCGCGGGCTACAGATAGATTTACATTATGTAAAACTTGAAGATCACCATATTTTTTAGACACATTTTCCATTTCTACTACGACCTTTCCTGGTGTAATAGAAACCGGAAAATTTAAAGTCATAACACTATTATCATCTTCATCTACTTCAATACGATCAATCTTGTCTAACTTTTTAATCAGCGATTGCGCCATGGTAGCTTTAGAAGCTTTAGCTCTAAACTTTTCAATAAGCTTTTCGGTTTGCTGAATTTGCTTTTCTTGGTTTTTCTGTGCCGCCAGTTGTTGGGTTTTCATCTCCTTACGCAATACCAAAAATTGCGAATAGGGTTTATTATAGTCGTAAATACGCCCTAAGGAAATTTCAATGGTACGGTTGGTCACATTATCTAAAAACATTTTATCGTGAGATACAATAACCACAGCACCGCTATACCCTTTTAAAAAGTTTTCTAACCAAATAATAGATTCGATATCTAAGTGGTTGGTGGGCTCATCTAAAAGTAACAAATCATTATTCTGCAATAATAATTTCGCCAATTCTATACGCATACGCCATCCGCCGGAAAAGGTATCGGTTAGTTTATTAAAATCTTCGCGTCTAAACCCTAGACCTTGTAAAATCTTTTCGGTTTCACCTTGATAATTATACCCCCCTAATATTTCGTATTGATGTTGTACATCATTTAAGTCTACCATAAGTTGATGGTAGGTGTCACTTTCGTAATCGGTACGTTCTGCTAACTGAATGTTGATATCTTCTAGTTGCGCTTCACAAGCCTTAATTTCTTTAAAAGCTTCGTAAGATTCTTCTAAGACCGTTTTTCCGAAGTCAAAATCAATATCCTGCTTTAAGAATCCAATTTTTAAACTCTTATCCGCAGCAATCTGACCCGTATCGGGTTCTTGCTCTTTAGAAAGAATTCTTAACATGGTGGATTTCCCCGCGCCATTTTTACCAATTAAACCAATACGATCGCCAGGACCTAGTTTAAATGTGATTTCTTCAAAGAGGTATTCGCCTTGAAAGGATATAGAAAGATTGTGGATGTTTAACATAGATATAATAAATATGACAAAGGTCTTTAGGTGACAATTGTTACAATGGATCGGCAATAAAGTTTTATCTTTACTGCGTCTTAAAAAACGTAAAAATAAAGGTTTTAGTTATGATTAGAAAAAGAATGAAACTTTATAGTATTCTTTTTGGTGTTTGCCCAAAATGTCATCAAGAATCCATGTACGTCACCAAGAACCCTTATGTCCTTTCTGATGTGATTAAAATGAAAGAAAAATGTTCACATTGTCATACCAAATATGAGATTGAACCTTCTTTTTTCTATGGTTCAATGTACGTGAGCTATGCGGTAGCGGTTGCATTTGCGGTTGCTGCTTTCATCATTACTTTTGTGATTTTAAACTTTTCTTTGACCGTTGCTTTTGTGGCCATTGTGCTCACCTTAATCGGTTTTATGCCTATTATTATGCGTTTATCTCGTAATATTTGGATTAACTTCTTTATGAGTTACAACAAAGATTTGGTGACGAAAAGTAAAACCGAAAAAGACCTCGCTAAGAAAAGCGCTTAATATCAATTTCAGGATTTAAAGCCTCTCCAAATTCAATATATCTGAATAATTGTTGTGCCACATACGGTGCAATCATAACCCCACGGGTCCCTAAACCATTTAACACATAGAGTTGTTGTTGTGTCTCATGCTGCCCAACTAAAGGTCTACGATCTTTTACCGTAGGTCTTACACCTGCCACATGGTCTACAACCTCAAAATCACAGGTGACAAAGCTTTTTAATTTTGAAATTAATTCCGCTTTAGCCTCTTCTGTAGGGGTATTGGTTTTATCCTCGTTATTATAAGTCGCCCCCACATGATACAAGTCGTCGCCTAATGGAATGACAAACACGGACGATTTCAGTGCTTTGTCTAACTTTAATTCTGGCGCTTTTATGGTAAGAATTTCGCCTTTAGATCCGGCTAAAGGAATGGTTTTAAAATAAGGATTATGCTTCACGCCAAAGCCTTCAGCAAAAATAATCTGTTTTGTGTTTATAGCTTTATAGCCCACTGTCTCACCTTCAAATTGAATAAGATCATGCTTGAAAGTCGCTTCTATAAGCCGATCTTGCTGTTTCAATGAAGCCTTGTAATTTGATATAAGCGTTTCGGTATCAATTCGACCAGCGTGGAGTACTTCCCCAAATCCAAAAGGAGCGTCTACAGAAGGGTTGTTGTTCTTAACTAATGAAGTCGATAGATAAGGCTCTAAAAGTGGCTTATCTGAAGCCGTAAACCATTTGTTCTGTTCTTCAATAGACGTAAAGCGTCTTAAAATAGGAAGTTTATAATCGAAGTGACTTTGGGTCTCTGCTTCAATCTTCTCATAAAGCGGAGCGGCCAAAGCAAGTTGTTCCTTGGCTTTCCAAACGGCTGAAAATCGTTTTAAGATTACCGGATTATAGAGTCCGGCTGCCACCTTAGAAGACCTTTGGGATTCATCATCAAATACCACAAAACTTTTATCATTAGCCTTTAACATTTCGCAAAACGAAATGCTTGCTAAGCCACAACCTACAACAATATAATCGACGTTTTTCATGCTTACAAATGTAAATAAATGTTTGCCAAGATTCTTGTGATAGGCGCCCTAATCTTTAGAATTATAAGGACCATCTCTTTTAAAATAAGACCAAAAAAAACGCCCACTTAAAAAGTGAGCGTTTATATCATTTATGTCTTAGCTAATTAGTAGCTCCACATATCTTGTTCAAAGTTTCTAATTTTGTCTTTGATTTGTTCTGACTCTAATAATTGCATTAGAGAGTTTTCAGCAACGTAATCTTTAACTTCTCTATCACCGTAAACGTTAGCTTCTTTATAAATAACAGAGCTAAAACGTCTGCTGTTTAACAAGTGATCAAAAGATAATGGCACTGCGCTATTCTTATTATTAAACGCCTTAGCATCATGAAGAATATCTCTTATTTCTGGAAAAAAGATCCAGAATAATCCGATAGGTTCTTTATTAGCTTCGTCTTCAGAATCAATAAAGTTCACATCTGGAGCTGCAGGTGCAATTCCTAAAATACGATACTTTAATTCCCCTTGACGCTTATCAAAATACCAAAGTCCTTTAACTAAATAAGAGTTGATATCAGCTGGTCCAATTTCTCTACGGATTACGTACTCTTCAGGAATTAAAGACGTGTCAGAAACCCCTTCGGCGTTCATCCAGTCAATCCCTTCATCCATAATTTCCTCTTTTCTTAACGTCGGTAATAAGTCCTCCATAGTACGCTCTTCTGTAAAATAAGAATCTGCATATACTTTTGGAATATTTCCGTTATTAACGTTTTCCATAATAACCATATATAAAGACTTTCTGTCTTCACCTAAGTTATCTTCGATAGGGAAATATAATGGGAAGTTTGCACGCTCATCTAAAACAATCTTTTCCCAAGTCATTTTAGAAAATAAGATATCTCTATCACCAACATATCCATATTCTAAAGGCTTGTCGTTATCTAGAAGTAACTGTGCTTCAGTTTTCATACCAATTTCTTCTGGTATTTTGGCATTAAGGATATTAGCTTGAGCAAACATAGTGTTTGCGGCCAATACACCTATTCCTACACATAAAAAGCTTTTTAAATTCATCTTATCTTTTATTATAATTTGGGATTTTGTTTTAAGGACAATAGCTAATTTAATTCTTAGTTTGTTACCTCAACCGTTACAGGGTTCACACCTTTTAAACGGTAAGAGCTATTGCCTTGAATTTTCGCTTGAATATCAAAGATTGTTATAACATCACCAGAACGTGCTCTGCCGATTGCTGATTTTGCTTGACTATTCATTTTAGTTCCAGCTACAACTACTGTAGGCTGCCCAGGTACTTTTACTTTAAATGACGTTACGTTGATTGGTAAATCAAAAACAAAGTCATCTAACTTAGCACCAACAGTACCAATTGATAAGTTACGTTTAGGTAATTTTACTAAACCATCTTTACCTGCAATTGTTCCTGTAGGCTTTGGAATATCTTTAATTCTAAAAGTTTGCTTATCGCCAACTTTTGAACCGTCATCTAATGTTGCAGTAACACTAATAGTTACTTCTCTACCAGAACCAGGATTCATTGTGTATTTACCAATACCTGAAGCTTTAGATAAACCAGCTCCTGAAGCATTTACTTTATTATCTGGAACACCAGCAAAAGAAATAGTCATTGGGTTAGCAACACCACGATAAACAACATTCATCTTGTCTGCAGAAATGGTTGCAGATTTTGGTCTTGGTACAACAACGTATTGTCCATTAAAATCGATTGGCAAATCTTGACCCTTCTCAGAGAACGTAAATTGACCATTAATATCATGCTCACCAACATTACCAACTTTAAATTCAATACGAGCAGCACCTGTAGAATCAATTGCTCCTTCTCTATTTAAATCTAATTCATTATCGCCTACTTTTAATTTTGTAGGGGTAACGTTAGCATACTTACCAAGTACAACTCTACCTGTAAACGTTTCTCCTGCGAAAAATGCATTTTTGTCTGGAATAACGATCGCAGTATAGTTTTTCAATGAAGTTACTTCATCAACTGTATTCCCTAAAAACACATTGTAAAGGTTGGCCTCAGTAGCTTTAATATCATTTTGCATAGCCGTAAGCTTAGTATATGATGCTACAGCTGGAAAACCTTTAAAGTTATATTCTAACCAGCTCTGACTTTTACCTTCTTTGTTTTTCATTTCAGCCGTTGTAAAACGGTTCTCCAAAGTTTCTTTAGCTGGGTTAAAAGCAACATCTTCACCTAATACGTCTCTAATATCAGACTTGTATTTTTCAATTCTTGCTACAAATGCTTCTCCTGTTTTTGTTAAACGATCACCTGTAAACCAAGCTTCGTCTAATACAGTACCTTTATCCATCTTTTCAGCTGGTAAAAGTCCATTTTCTTTGTACTCTTCTGCGTATCCTCCTTTATCAAGGATCATTTTCTTTTGAGTCTCTAAAAATGCATAGAACTCATCTGATAATGAACTGATTTTTTTAGCATTGCTATAAGTTGTACCAAATTCATTTGGTTTCTCTTCTGCTTGCTTTTCTAATCCTTTTAATAAAGTTGTATTTGAATTTACCGCTAATTCATTTGCATTTTCAAATTTCTTATCAAATAGACTAAACGCTGATAATATTTCTTTACTTGCTGTCATTGCAATCATAGCAATGAATACCAAATACATCAGGTTAATCATTTTTTGCCTTGCGGACTGTTTTCCTCCTGCCATTCTAATTCGTTTTTATTTATTAATTAATAGTGATTATAAAAAAAACTAATTAGTTCTTGTTCATTGCAGATAACATACCTCCGTAAACACCGTTTAAAGATGATAAGTTAGATGCTAATGATTGCATTTGTTCTTTTAACTTAGTTGCGTTTTCAACAGCTTCTTCGTTGATTGCTGCTTGACGGTTAGCAGACTCTACTTGGATTTTGTAAAGGCTATTTAAAGACTCCATTTGTGCTGCTGCTAAAGACATTTCTTCGCTATATTTCTTTTGAGATGCCATAGAATCTACAGTTGGAGAAATTCCTTTTGCTGCTCCTTCAAAGTTTTTGATGCTATCACCTAAGCTTGCCATAAGTGCACCATCAATTTTAGCTTCTTTTAATAAGTTGTCTAATTTCTTAGATAACATACCTTCAGCATCTTTAGGCTCTTCAATAGCTTTTGCTGATTTTTTAGTTCCTACAGATTGTCCTCCTGCTAATTCTGGGTAGACTAAAGACCAATCTAAGTCATCACCTTGCTTTTCAAAAGCAGAGATTGTAAATACGAGTGCTTCAACAACCATTCCTAAAGTAAGGATAGCAGATCCATAAGGCCAGTGTTGGATCTTGAATAATGCTCCAACAATTACAATTGCAGCTCCTAGTCCATAGACCATATTCATTGTTGATAATTTCTTTTTTGCCATGATTTTAAGTTTTTTAGTTTAAATGAGCTTGGTTAGTTAACACTCATTTTAGGATTAATATTTAAGTTTAAGTTAATTAATTTAATTTGTAGCAGCATTTTTAGTTACCTCAGTACCCATATAATCTTGTACTGTTCTGAACCCAATGTAACTTCTTGCTGAATCTGCATATTCGTAATCTCTAGAACTTACTTGTAAATAATAAGCAACATCTTTCCAAGACCCACCTCTAACGACTTTACGTGCGTTATCTGGATCATTTACGTTAGGATTAATTGACGAAGCGTACTCATATGAAGCTGGGTCATAAGAACCGTTTACCCATTCTGAAACGTTACCAGCCATATTGTATAAGTTAAAATCGTTAGGATCGTAAGAATCTGCTTCTACTGTATATAAAGCTTGATCGGCAGCATAATCACCTCTTAAAGGCTTAAAGTTTGCCATAAAACATCCTCTATCATTTTTCGTGTAAGGTCCACCCCAAGGGTATGTTGCCCCTTGTAAACCACCTCTTGCAGCATATTCCCATTCTGCTTCAGAAGGTAATCTGTAAGAGTTAACAGGTTGTCTTCCTCTTTTCTTTCTATCTGAATTGTGGTATAAAGTTCTCCACTGACAGAACGCTTGTGCTTGTTTCCAAGACACACCAACTACTGGGTAATCACCGTAAGCATCATGCCAAAAATAATCGTTGTGCATTGGTTCGTTATAAGAGTATGCGAAATCTCTAATCCAAGCTGTTGTATCTGGATAAATCTCAACTTCTTGTTGCACTACAACTTCAGAACGCTTTAACCCTCTATTTTTTGCCGCTTTTTGAATATCCATATAGGTATATTGAAATTTAAATTGCTTTACATCCCAAGTACGTTGCCCGTTGTAAGATTCCTCTAAAGGCAAGTACATACCATCCATAACCTCAGCATAAAGCTCGTCTGGATATTCGCTAGTATCGAAAATTAATTCAACATCACGGTTAATTTTTCTTTGCTCGTTACCATAAGTATTTAACATGTAGCTTTCGTAAGCATTAAGATTCTCAGGATCAGAATCTACATAAGCGAACTCTCCGATATCTCCATTTCCAGGAGTTTTACCTTCTAAGTCTGCCATCTCAGCTAATTTTAATCTAAGCGTAGAATCTCTTACCCATTCTACAAACTGACGGTACTCACTGTTGGTGATTTCTGTCTCATCCATGTAAAATGCACGAACGGTTGCGGTTTTGGTTGGGGCATCTTGTACGCCTGCTAAATCATCATCTGATTTACCCATAATAAATGCTCCTCCTGGCACCAATGTCATTCCATAGGGCTTCTCCGGGTGCCACTGCTTACCTTGTACACCTACCAGTTGTCCTCGGTCTCCAGAATTACAACTGGCTACCATTGCTAGTACTGCGGTTAGTAAAATAAACTTCTTAATATTCATAGTAACTCTAGGTTAAATTAGTCCTTATTATTTTTGAGGTCGTAAACATATTTATATATTTCCGAATAAACAACTTTTTTTAATTTTTTTTTACACTTCACCCTAAAAATTAGCATTTCATCGATTAAAAAAGTGTTAAAATCGGATAAACGGCTAAATTTAAAAGCTATTCTTCCTGTAAGCTTTATACCAACGTTCTGGGATTTCTCCGCGAGTGGCGTCAATATAATCGGAATGCATGCATGGTAATAACGTATGCTTTTTTAATTTATTATTAACATTTGGTAAAAATGGAATCTCTATCCACCAACGCCCTGTTTTTAGGCTTTTGAAAAATATCAATTCATCTTCTTCCACTAAAACGTTAAATTTTTGGTAATGGTTTTCGTTATGAAAATCGTCATCCTTAACACGGCAATTAACACCTTCTATAAAATACCACACCATTTGTGCAATTAACATGGAGGTTGCGCTATCATTTGTAGAGGCATTGTATTCGTAGATCCCAAATGAAGAGACCTTATTACTAATCCCCGCATAACGACTAATAGCACAGATTTCTTTTCCTGAAAATCCATTTGGCGAATATTTCTGACTTTCGCTCACTTCGGAAGCGCGTACGGATTTTAAATCTATAGAAACAATATGGGCATCGCGCATTAAAGGTTCTACTCTACTGACGTTTCCTGAAATCTCTCCTAAACGATACGCTTCAAAATACAGTTTTTCTAAAAGGTCTATTTCTTCTTGAGAATTGAAGTAAGTCTGATAACCAATGGTGGTGTAGTTAAAAAGATTGTAAGGCTCTTCAACAATAACCTTCCCTACATAACTATTGTTTCTTATCGGTAAGTTAGCGTCGCCTAAATCAAAATTAGTATCCACACTCACAACATTTACCATAGGCAGTAGCCCATCGTAAGCGCGATAATTAGCATAGGTTAAATCTTGGCTTCCGCCTAAGATAATTGGAATGATTTGTTTTTCTACAAGTCCGGTAATTGCGGTACGGATTGCAAAATAGGTATCATCAACCGTTTCCCCGGGTTGTATATCCCCTAAATCGGCCACAGTAGTGTGCCAATTTCCAGGAAATAGGGTATAAATGGTTTTTCTAACCGCATCAAAATTTACAGGAGCGCCCACATAGTTGACGTCGTTTCTGTTTTCGAGCACCCCTATGATTGCCATTTGCACGCCTTCTAAGTCAGGCATCCCATCTTGGCGAGAATGGATCTTTATTTTTTTTCCTAGCGCTTGTTGTGCGGTTAAAGCATTATGAGCGATAACGGCGTCTGATACTGGCGTAAGAAAAGTAAAATTCATATTCAATTACTTCTTTTTTGTCGTTGTTTTCTTTTTAGCCGCGGTCTTCTTCGTCGTAGTCTTCTTAGTAGCGGTCTTTTTAACGGCCTTCTTTTTGGTCGTTTTCTTTTTAGGCGCATTCTTTTCAAGTAATTCCATGGCCTTCTTCAATGTCATCTTACTTACATCGACCGTCTTGGCTAACTCTACTTTTTGTTTGCCTTTGATAATATTATGCCTACCCCAACGTGCTTTTTCTACACGAACACCTTCTTCTTCCCAGTTATGGATAACCTTATCAATTTCTTTTTGAATCTTATCTTCAATAAGGGTTACAATATCTTCATCAGATAAATTGTCCCAATCGTATTTTTTATTTACATTAATAAACATGTTGTTCCACTTAATAAAGGGTCCGAAACGGCCTTTCCCTTTAATAACATCCATGCCTTTGTATTCGTAAATAGGAGCGTCTGCTAATTCTTTTTCCTTAATATACACTAAGGCTTCATCCATCTCTACACTTAAAGGATCCACACCTTTTGGAAGCGACACAAATTTATCCCCAAATCTTACATATGGTCCAAAACGTCCATTATTAACCTCTACATCTTCATCCTTATAAGTTCCTAAAGCTTTAGGCAGCTTAAACAGATCCATAGCTTCTTCAAATGTAATAGAATTTAATTGTTGGTCTGGCGATAAACTTGCAAACTTAGGTTTATCCTCATCATCCATTGTTCCTATTTGCACCATAGGCCCAAACTTCCCTAAACGTACACTAACCTGACGTCCGGTTTTAGGATCTGTCCCTAAAACACGCTCTCCAGATTCGCGATCTGCATTTTCTTGCACGTCTTTAACATGCGGATGAAACCCGGTATAGAAATCTTTCATCATTGCTCTCCAGTCTTCTTTACCTTCTGCAATATCATCAAATCGATCTTCTACCTTAGCTGTAAAATTGTAGTCTAAAATGCTTTCAAAATGATTGACCAAGAAATCAGTAACAATCATCCCAATATCTGTAGGAACTAGTTTCCCTTTATTAGAACCGGTTTGTTCGGTGAGGCTATTTTCTTTGATTTTCTGTCCTTCAAAAACCAATTGCTTATAGCTTCTTTCATCCCCTTCATGCGTTCCTTTTTCTACATAATTTCTATTCTGAATGGTAGATATTGTTGGCGCATAAGTAGACGGACGTCCAATTCCAAGTTCTTCTAATTGCTTCACTAAAGAAGCTTCCGTAAATCTTGCTGGCGGACGTGTAAAACGTTCCGTTGCAGTGATGTATTTATTCTGAAGGGCTTCACCAACTTTTAAATCTGGTAAAATACCTTCTTGCTCTGCATCTTCGTCATCCGTTCCTTCTAAATAAACTTTTAAAAAGCCTTCAAACGTGATGATTTCTCCATTAGCTGTAAATTGATCGCTAATTTGATGTTCAGAATTAATTTGAATCTTAAGATTGGTACGCTCTAATTTGGCATCACTCATTTGAGACGCAATAGCACGTTTCCAAATTAAATCATATAATCGGGCCTGATCGCGTTCTGCATTTACCGTATGGTTTGCAAAGTCTGTTGGTCGTATTGCTTCGTGAGCTTCTTGTGCCCCTTTTGTTTTTCCTTTGTAATTTTTAGGATTGCTAAATTCGGCCCCATAAGCTGAAACAATTTCTTTCTCAGCACCTTTTTTTGCTTCGTCAGATAAGTTAACACTATCTGTTCTCATATAGGTAATAAGACCGGCTTCATACAAACGTTGTGCATTGGTCATAGTTCTACTCACGGAGTAGCCTAACTTACGTGAAGCTTCTTGTTGTAATGTTGACGTGGTAAACGGTGCCGCTGGTGATTTTTTAGCAGGTTTCTTTTGTAAATCTGCTACCTCATAAGAGGCTCCTATATTATGTTCTAAAAAGGCTAAAGCTTCTTTTTCAGAATTAAAATTCTTAGGAAGTTTGGCTTTAAATGAATTGCCATTCTCGTTTGTAAATTCTGCATCAATACGGTAAGATGCCTTCGCTTTAAACGCTTGTACATCGCGCTCACGTTCTACAATTAAACGTACCGATACCGATTGTACACGACCTGCAGATAACCCGCCTTTTACTTTTCGCCATAATACCGGAGAAAGTTCATAACCAACAATACGGTCTAAGACACGTCTTGCTTGTTGCGCATCGACTAAGTTATAATCAATACTGCGTGGGTTTTCAATAGCCTTGTTAATAGCGGTCTTAGTAATCTCGTGGAAAACAATACGTTTCGTCTTTTCTTTATCGAGCTTTAACGTTTCCGCTAAATGCCATGCTATCGCCTCTCCCTCGCGATCCTCATCACTAGCGAGCCATACAACATCTGCTTTCTTTGCTAAATCCTTTAGCTTTTTAACGACATCCTTTTTATCTTTAGACACTTGATATTTCGGCATAAAATCGCCTTCTACATCAACGCCTAATTCTTTGGAAGGCAGATCTGCAATGTGTCCAAAACTGGACTCCACCTTATAATCTTTTCCTAAAAATTTCTCAATGGTTTTTGCCTTTGCAGGGGACTCAACGATAACAAGATTCTTCGACATTCTTAACATTTTACGTTTACAAATGTATATGAATTTTAAGATACAATCCTAATTTGATAATAAATAGAATGCATTTTATCGATAATAAATAAACGATGCAAGAGCATTTAAGCTATACCAAGAGCCGACTTATTAGGTTAATAAAAATTAATAAGTTTGAAGATTTTGTCTAAAAACTACCCCTTCCTTTATAATAAGACCAACATAAACGCATGCCTTTCGCGTCTACTACTCCAACTTCGTTTTATGAACAAGGACAGGACAAGGCTATGCGTGTTAAAAAATTAAATCTGTCCTTATTATATAGACCTTTTAAAACTTAAGACCGCCCTAAACCTATTCCCTATAAAAGCAAGTCCAAGCCTTAAACCCTACGGACTATAAAACGACCTTCATAAATTATAACTGCCACTTTGTCACAATCTATAAAATAGTATTATCTTTGTAACCTTAAATACGAATTAAAAAAGGAGCTATTCCGGTTTTACGGAACACTAAAGATGGAGAAAATTATAGACGAAAATAAGCAAGGTGAATCCTTAATATTAGACAATAAAGAAGGAAATCAACGTAAATTATTTATTGAAAGCTACGGCTGTGCAATGAATTTTAGCGATAGTGAAATTGTGGCTTCAATCTTATCTGAGCAAGGTTTTAACACCACACAAACCTTAGAAGAAGCTGATCTTGTTTTAGTAAATACCTGCTCTATTAGAGATAAAGCAGAACAAACCGTTAGAAAACGTTTACAAGAATACAATGCTGTTAAACGTATTAACCCAAAAATGAAAGTGGGGGTTTTAGGCTGTATGGCAGAACGTTTAAAGACAAAGTTTTTAGACGAAGAAAAGATTGTTGATTTAGTGGTTGGGCCTGATGCTTATAAAGACTTACCAAATCTTCTTTCTGAAGTAGATGAAGGACGAGACGCCATAAACGTTATCTTATCTAAAGAAGAAACTTACGGCGATGTTTCTCCTGTAAGATTAAATAGTAATGGTATTACCGCTTTTGTTTCTATTACCCGTGGTTGTGATAATATGTGTACCTTCTGTGTGGTTCCTTTTACAAGAGGAAGAGAGCGTAGTAGAGATCCGCAAAGTATTATTGAAGAAGTAAACGACCTATGGAACAAAGGGTTTAGAGAAATTACACTCTTAGGACAGAATGTAGATAGTTATTTATGGTATGGTGGCGGCCTGAAAAAAGATTTTGCAAATGCCTCTGACCTACAAAAAGCGACCGCTGTTAATTTTGCCAAACTCTTAGAACTTTGTGCAAAAGCACAACCGAAGATGCGTATTCGTTTTTCAACGTCTAATCCGCAAGATTTCACTTTAGACGTGATTGAAACCATGGCAAAATACGATAACATCTGTAAGCATATTCACCTTCCAGTACAAAGTGGAAGTAACCGAATATTAAAAGAGATGAATCGACTACATACCCGCGAAGAGTATTTTGAGCTTATTGATAATATTAAACGTATTATCCCTGATTGCTCTATTAGTGTCGATTTAATCGCTGGATTCCCAACAGAAACCGAAGAAGACCATCAAGACACCTTATCGTTAATGCAGTATGTAAAATATAATTTTGGTTATATGTTTACCTATTCAGAACGCCCAGGAACACTTGCTGGTCGTAAAATGGAAGATGATGTTCCTGAAAAAGTTAAGAAACGACGCCTTAGTGAAATTATTAAATTAGAGCGTGAACATAGTGCCATGAATACCCGTGCGCACCTTAATAAAACGGTTGAAATTTTAATTGAAAAGGCTTCGAAAAAATCAGATGAACAATGGTCAGGGAGAACCTCTGATAATACCGTAGCCGTGTTCCCAAAAGAACATTATAAAGTGGGCGATTTAGTAGATGTCCTCATTACCGACTGCACCAGCGCTACGCTGATAGGAAAAGCCGTTGGATATTCAAAAAACAATTAATCAACAATATATATGAAAAAATTAGTTTTAATCGCATTTGCACTTAGTCTAGTCACAGCTTGTAACACAGAACCTTTAGATCCAGAATTAACCTCTGGAGGCGGAGATACTGGTGGTGGTAGCGGAAGTGAAAGTGCCGACTTAATGCTTTCTTCTTACGAATTGGATACCGATTTATTTGTGAGCTTTTTAGGCCTCCCTATAGAGACCACGACCAACTCGCTATTTAACATCAGTAATAATATCGTTGTTGGAGGCACCAATCAAATCTCGGCAAACCAAGGCCCTTTTGAAACGGAAAACCAAAGCATTACCCGAAACAGTTCAGGGCAAATAATAAGCTTCAGCTCTGTAAACGCACAAGGAACGACCACAAATGAAACGTTGGTCACTTATACCAATGGTGTAATTTCTCAGATTTCTTATGATTATTACGAAAACGACGAGGACGATTATGTTTACAACTTCACCTACGACGGAAATACGATCACCAGAACAGAAGAAAACACGACCATCTCTACTGTTTTTACCGTAGATAGTGCAGACCGTATCATTAAAAAGGAGTCTTTTGATGGGGATTTTGTATTACAAACAGAAACCATTGCCTATACCGCCAATGGTAACATTAGCAGTAGTACAACTACAGGCGAGATTGAAAGCAATACTACTTATCAGTTTGATGATCAAGAAAATCCGTTGAAAGTCGTTTTTGAAGACAATTACTTATTACAATTTTTAGAAGACGATTACAGCGAAGAGTTAGGGCCACAAATCGCACAATTTTTATCCACTAACAATTGGAATGCCGCTAATTTTAACGGTAGTACTTTTACCTTCGATTTAGATTATAATACCGCTGGCCGTATTTCAAGCCGTGTTATTGCCTATGATTTTGGGCCAGAATTTGCCTTTGAATTTAATGAAAGATTTAATTACGTTAACTAAGCAATGGAATCTATTCAAGCCATAAAACAACGTTTCGGGATTATAGGAAACGACCCTAAACTTAATCGCTCCATAGAAAAAGCGATTCAGGTTTCCCCTACGGATATTTCTGTATTGGTCACTGGAGAAAGTGGTGTGGGGAAAGAAAGTATTCCTAAAATTATACACCAATTATCACACAGAAAGCACGGAAAGTATATTGCCGTAAACTGTGGTGCTATCCCAGAAGGAACTATTGACAGTGAATTATTTGGACACGAAAAAGGAGCTTTTACAGGCGCTACCTCCACCCGATCGGGGTATTTTGAAGTCGCTAATGAAGGCACCATTTTTTTAGATGAAGTTGGGGAATTACCTTTAACAACCCAAGTGCGTTTACTTCGTGTTTTAGAAAATGGCGAATTTATAAAAGTAGGATCTAGCAAGGTTCAAAAAACCAATGTTAGAATTGTAGCCGCTACAAACGTCAATATGTTTGAGGCCATAAAAAAGGAAAAATTCAGAGAAGATCTTTACTACAGATTAAGTACGGTAGAAATTAATTTACCACCACTTAGAGATCGTAAAGAAGACATCCACCTATTATTTAGAAAATTTGCGAGTGACTTTGCGTTAAAATATAAAATGCCCACGGTAAAACTTACCGATGAAGCTGTCGTATTATTATTAAAATACCGTTGGAATGGTAACATCCGTCAGTTGCGTAACGTTGCAGAACAAGTCTCCGTTTTAGAACAGAACCGTACTATAAATGCAAATACACTTCAGAATTATTTGCCTAATACAGGCAGCAACTTACCTGCAGTTGTTAATAACTCTAAGTCTGAAGGTGATTTTAGCAGCGAACGTGAAATTTTGTATAAAGTTCTATTTGATATGAAGAGTGATCTTAATGATCTAAAAAAGCTCACCATGGAACTGATGAAAAAAGATAGCGATACTGATATACAAAAAGACAACGCGCATTTAATTCAAAAAATTTATGGCGACGAGAAAGACGAAGCCTTTGAAGCCGCTGTTGAAGATTTAGAGGTGCTTTCTATACCAGAACACACCAAAGAAACTTCCGAAGAAACCTTATCGCATCTTACCGACAAGTATGATTTTGCTGAAGAAATTGAGGAAGAAGAAACCTTATCGCTCCACGATAAAGAACTTGAATTAATTAAGAAATCTTTAGAACGTCATGGTGGAAAACGTAAATTAGCCGCTGCAGAATTGGGAATTAGCGAACGTACACTGTACCGTAAAATAAAACAATTCGATCTTTAATATCTTGTTTTAAATTTTGCACCCTCTAAAGAATGTGTATTATTGTAACGCCCTATAACCACTAATTAATGTGTTAATGAAAACATTTAAATATACCTTAATCCTGGCCATTTGTTTTGTTTGTTATGGCTGTAAAGTCAATTATTCCTTTACCGGAATTACAGATATGCCAGAATCGTTTCAGGTTAATTTCTTTCAAAATACAGCCGATATTATTGAGCCTGGTTTAGACCAACTCTTTACCAACACGCTTCAAGATCTTATCGTTAATCAAACCAGTGCAGAGTTAGTAACCTCAGGTGCCGAAGTTATTTACGAAGGCGAAATTGTAGAATATCGTATTTCTCCAATGACCGCAACTTCAGAAAATACCGCAGCACAAAACAGACTGACTATCAGTGTGAATGTTCGTTATATCAACACCAAAGATTCTGAAAAAGATTTTGAACGTCGTTTTTCATTTTACTATGATTATCCTGCGGAAGATCAACTTACAGGGAGCATTAAAGCTACGGCCTTTGACGAAATTTTAGAACGTCTTACCCAAGATATTCTTAATGCATCTTTAGCGGATTGGTAGCCTTATGCAACTTCAAGAATTAACATATTTATTAAAAGAACCTCAGGCGGTTAGTACTTTTGAAGTGGATACCCTTGCTGCGGCCATTAAGCAGTATCCGTACTTTCAACCCTTAAGAGCGCTCTATTTAAAAGTCTTGAAGCAAAAGGAAAGCTACAAATACAACAACACCTTAAAGACCACTGCGGCCTATACTACAGATCGTAGTGTTTTGTTTGACTTTATCACCTCTGATGTTTTTAATCAGAACGCGATTTCAGAACATATTAAACAAAATTTGGAAGCGATAAATGCTATTGAAGTCAATGCCATTGATGACATTACGGTTCAGAAAAGTGTGACTCTAGATGATGCCCTAAAAACACAAATTAAAGCCACCGAAGGCGTCTTAGACCCTGATCTTTTTGAAGCTAAAGCTTTAGAACCGCAAACTCCAAAAGTAGAACATAAGGCTCCGAAAACAACAGAAGGCCCAATCATTGCTATAGATGTAGACCAGATTACACCTGAAAAACAGCTTAAAATAGGAAGCCCTTTAACCTTTGATAAGTCCGAAAATCATTCGTTTACACAGTGGTTAAAAATTACCAGTTTTAAACCTATTGAGCGCGAAGAAGCAACAGAGGCTCCAGAAGAAATAGCTAAATCCGAAGCTAAAAAAGCAGAAATTAAGACACCATTACAAAGTAAATTAGCCATTATTGATAAGTTTATTAGCGATAATCCTAAGATTAAACCCGTGTCTAAAACAGCCCCAAAACCGAAGCTTGTAGATAATGATAGTGACATTTCGGACCGCTTAATGACGGAAACTTTAGCACGAATTTATCTCGAGCAAAAAAACTATGATAAAGCAATTCAATCTTACAAAATTTTAAGTTTGAAATATCCAGAAAAAAGTAGTTTCTTTGCACACCAAATAAAATTGGTAAAAGAATTAAAAGATAATAATACAATATAACAATGAGTGCATTTACAATATTTTTAGTCCTGATCGTAATCGTTGCTTTTTTACTTGTCGTAGTAATTATGGTACAAAACCCTAAAGGCGGAGGATTATCGTCGTCATTTGGTGGCGGAGGTACCCAACAATTAGGAGGCGTTAAAAAAACAGGAGACTTTTTAGACAAGAGTACTTGGTTCCTAGCAACTGCATTAATTGTTTTAATCTTAGCATCAAACTTAACCATTGGTTCTGGTGGTGGTTCTGAATCTAAAGCTTTAGATACTAATGAAACTACAGAGATGCCTGCAACACCTGCAGCTCCTACTACAGATACCAATACTGCAGACTAATAAAGATTACACATTATCATAACAAAAAGCCAACTTTTAAGAGTTGGCTTTTTTTATACCCATAAACCAGATTTAAAATCTGAAACTTTGTCAGCTATTCTCTATTGGCATAATTTTCGAACATACCCGATTATCAAACTAATAATTAACAAAAAACATATAAGTAATGAGTTTAAACATTAAACCTTTAGCAGACCGCGTTCTTGTAGAACCTATGCAAGCTGAAACTAAGACAGCTTCAGGAATTATTATTCCTGATAACGCCAAAGAAAAGCCACAAAAGGGAACTGTTGTTGCCGTTGGAAATGGAACTAAAGATGAGCCTTTAACTGTAAAAGTTGGTGATACTGTACTTTACGGAAAATATGGTGGAACGGATCTTAAATTAGAAGGCAAAGACTACTTAATGATGCGTGAGAGCGATATTTTAGCGATCATATAATTGTTTTTAATGTAATTTCTGTCATTCCGCCCTTTTATGTGGAATCGAAAATGTAAAATAAACTAATTAGACGCCTGCTGTAGCAGGACAAACAAAAACATAACAAAATGGCAAAAGATATTAAATTTGATATAGAAGCACGCGACGGTTTAAAACGCGGTGTAGATGCTTTAGCTAATGCAGTAAAAGTAACTTTAGGACCAAAAGGTCGTAACGTGATCATCGGAAAATCATTTGGTGCTCCACAAGTCACTAAAGATGGAGTTTCTGTAGCAAAAGAGATTGAATTAGAAGATGAGCTTGAAAACATGGGAGCTCAAATGGTTAAAGAAGTTGCTTCTAAAACCAACGATTTAGCAGGTGATGGTACGACAACAGCGACCGTTTTAGCACAAGCTATCGTAAAAGAAGGTCTTAAAAATGTTGCCGCTGGTGCAAACCCAATGGATTTAAAGCGTGGTATTGACAAGGCTGTAGAAGAAATTATTAAAGACTTAGAACAACAAACTGAAAAAGTAGGAAGCGACTCTGACAAAATTAAGCAGGTTGCCGCTATTTCTGCAAATAACGATGACACTATTGGTGAATTAATCGCTAAAGCTTTCGGTAAAGTTGGAAAAGAAGGTGTAATCACTGTTGAGGAAGCTAAAGGAATGGAAACTTATGTTGACGTTGTTGAAGGAATGCAGTTTGACAGAGGTTATTTATCACCTTATTTTGTAACAGACTCTGATAAAATGATTGCTGATTTAGAAAATCCATACATTTTATTATTTGACAAGAAGATCTCTAACTTACAAGAAATTCTTCCAATTTTAGAGCCTGTAGCACAGTCTGGACGTCCATTATTAATTATTGCTGAAGATGTAGAAGGACAAGCTCTTGCAACATTAGTGGTAAACAAATTACGTGGTGGATTAAAAATTGCAGCCGTTAAAGCACCAGGATTTGGTGACAGACGTAAAGCAATGTTAGAAGATATTGCAATCTTAACAGGAGGTGTTGTAATCTCAGAAGAAAGAGGATTCTCTTTAGAGAACGCTGACCTTTCTATGTTAGGAACTGCAGAAACTGTAACAATTGACAAAGACAATACAACCATTGTAAATGGTGAAGGTAATGCTGAAGATATCAAAGCTAGAGTAAACCAAATTAAAGCTCAGATTGAAACTACAACTTCTGATTACGACAAAGAAAAACTTCAAGAACGTCTAGCGAAATTAGCTGGTGGAGTTGCGGTACTTTATGTGGGTGCTGCTTCTGAAGTAGAAATGAAAGAAAAGAAAGATCGTGTTGACGATGCTTTACATGCCACACGTGCTGCGGTTGAAGAAGGTATTGTTGCCGGTGGTGGTGTTGCTTTAGTGCGCGCTAAAAAAGTCTTAGAAAAAATTACAACAGAGAACTTAGACGAAACAACAGGAGTACAAATTGTAAATAGAGCGATTGAAGCTCCTTTACGTACTATTGTTGAAAATGCTGGTGGAGAAGGTTCTGTCGTAATCAACAAAGTTTTAGAAGGTAAGAAAGACTTCGGATACGATGCCAAGTCAGAAACTTACGTAGATATGCTAAAAGTTGGTATTATTGATCCTAAGAAAGTAACACGTATTGCATTAGAAAATGCGGCTTCAGTTGCTGGAATGATCTTAACCACAGAATGTGCATTAGTAGATATTAAAGAGGATGCTCCTGCAATGCCTATGGGCGGCGGAGGCGGAATGCCTGGCATGATGTAAGCATCACTTACAGAATAACATGCTTTTGTATAATAAAGCAAACCTTAAAAGCCTTTGATGCAAATCAAAGGCTTTTATTATATTTGCACCTATTAAACCCCTAGCCTTTATGATGACAGCAGCAATGAAAAAAATTACAATTCTCTGTTTACTTTCATTAGTCTCAGTGTCTCTTTTTTCTCAAACCGACTCTACAACCATTTCTAAACCGAGTAAGATTTGGGATAATTTTAAATATGATACTAGAGTAACCTTACGCAGTGTAGGGAATTCTTTCACCCAACCTTTACGTTGGAAAGGTGATGATTTTGCAACCGCCGGAGGTATCTTAGCCGGAACCACCTTATTATACCTCAGCGATAATGAGGCTAACCGTATCTTTGCTAAACAAGCCGTTGGCGCCCCACAAATTCTAAAAGATTTTGGTTGGTATTTTGGAAGTCCACAAAACTTCTTTATGGTCTCTACAGGTATCTATGGTTTTGGATTATTAACCGATAATGAAAAAGTACGACATACCGGAATCTTAATTTTTTCTTCAGCCATTACCACAGGACTCATTCAATCCATTTCAAAAACCGTAGTCGGAAGGGCGAGACCTAATAGCGGAGACTATAACGAATTTGAACCGTTTAGCAACAAACCAGGCTTCCACTCTTTTCCTTCAGGGCACAGTGTTTTATCCTTTACCATGGCACATGCTATTGCCAAACAATTTACGAGTTTCTGGGCTAAAGCAGGAATTTACGCCGTGGGTTCCATTGCCCCTATTTCACGTTTATGGGAAGAGGCTCACTGGTTAAGTGATGTTGGTTTAGGTATGGCCTTAAGCGTCGTGGTGGTAGATGGCATTGAAAACTTTATGAATAAGAACAAATTCTACGCAGACGCTAAACCCAAAACTATCAGTTGGCGTGTAAGTGCTGGTGTAGGAACCGTAGGTGTAGTAGGGACGTTTTAGACCTTCTATGAAAACACTTAGAATATAATAAGCTTACCCTCTATACTACCTCCTTATTTAATTGAGGATGTAAACCAAGGAAAAAATAGAAATAAAAATCCAAAGTACTGAGGCGAGCACCAAAGGTCGAATCCCAAAAGATTTTAATTCTTTTACCGAAATCGTAGACCCTACTAAAAATAGGGTAACAATTAATAAACGTTTTGACAAGGAGACGATACCACTTGTTAAAACTTCAGGAAGCACCTGAGTACTATTTAAAACAATAGCCCCGATAAATAATAAGATAAAATAAGGAATCTTAAGTTTTTCGCCTTTAGTTTTAAATAAAAACATTGAGAAAATTGACAATGGAATAATCCATAAGGTCCGCGATAATTTTACCGTAGTTGCAATTCGCAAGGCTTCATCACCATAACCAATACTCGCCCCTACCACAGAACTGGTGTCATGTATAGCGACCGCACACCATAAACCAAATTCTTCTTGACTTAAATGAAGCCCATGCCCTATGACAGGGAAAACAAATAAGGCTATAGAATTAAGAAGAAAAACAATCCCTAACGCCATACTTATAACCCCACTTTTAGCTTTAATAACTGGTGCTATAGCCGCAATGGCACTTCCTCCACAAATTGCTGTTCCGGAGGCTATGAGGTAGCCTAATTTTAAATCTAATTTTAATAGGCGCACCAATAATAAACCTAAGCCTAGCGTTAAACCAATAGTAAACGCCGTTAGGCCTAAGCCTTCTTGACTGGTTTGAAGGGTTTCTTCTACTAACATTCCAAAACCCAAGCCTACCACAGAAATTTTTAAAAAATAAGGAATAGCCTTGTGGCTATACCCCATAAAAGGAGGATTAAAAATCAGCGTACAAATAAATCCCAATACTAAGGCGGTTGGACTATTTATAAACCCCAAAAGCGCTAAAACAATACAGAGCGAATAACTTATTAACGCTAAAATAACTTTCATGTCCTTTATATTTTACACAAAAGTAAACCTCAAGCATAACTTAACAGCAAATCATTTTATTATCTATAATAACTAAAAGTTATAATTAGTTCTAATGAAGTTTTCAAAAAATTCAAGATTCTGAGACTGAAACCCTGTACGTTTCACAAAATAAAACCAGCGTTCTATACTTAAATCGGTGATATCAATAATCTTTAATTTATTCGTCAATAAATCGTTATGAATTGCATGTACAGACAGTAAAGCATAATGATCAGAATGGTATAAATAATTTTTTATCGCTTCGGTACTACTTAAAGAGACCACTGTATGGAGTGCTTTAATACCGTTTTCTTTTAAAAATTGATCAATAATAGCTTTGGTCCCTGAGCCCTTTTCACGCTCAATCATAGGAATAGTTTTTAAGGTCTGTAGATCGATACTTCCCTTTTTAAAGCTGTTATTATTAACGTTGGTCACCAAGACAATTTCATCTTTAATAAACTTTTCAAAATGTAATTTCGAATTGTTAATACGGCCTTCAGTAATCCCGAAATCAATCTCTTCATTCAGAATTAAATCCTCTATACTTGAAGAATTATCACTAATAATTTCAAATTTAGTTTGCGGAAATTGAGCTCTAAATTTAGCAATACTCTTAGGTATAATATAATTGGATAATGTGGTACTAACCCCAAACCGAATCAACTCTGGAAACCTTTCTTTTTTATGTAGAAATTGTTCTTCCATTTCCGTATAAATGGCCAAAATTCTATTGACATAGAGCAAAAAGGACTTCCCGTCTTCAGTGAGTTCTATAGAATTTCGTTTTCTTACAAAAAGCGTGGTTTTATAGTCTTCTTCTAAAGTTTTAATAGATTTAGAAACGGCAGGTTGAGAGATAAACAACTGTTCCGCCGCCTTCGTAAAACTAAGATGTTTGGCAACAATTTTAAAGATATGTAACTTGGTTTTCATGAGCTCAATATACTAAGCAACAAAGCTATTACTTTTCATTTCATCCTATAAAAAAACCCGCATTAAGATGCGGGCTTTTATTTACTAACGGTTGTCTTGACCTTTATTTTCTACCTCATGATCTTTCTGTACCGCTTCATCACGATACCTACAACAAGGATGCACACTATTATACTGGGCTTCCGTAGCTTTAATCCCTTTGGTATCATGTCCTACGGCAGCAACTTTTTTAGAAATTGCTGAGACATCTGTTTTACGCGCGTCGTAGATCAGTTTTAACTCATGTGTATCTACCGCCCAAACTGCAGATTTTACACCTTTAGTTCTAATGGCTGCTTTTTCAATACGTTCTTTACACATTACACATACGCCATCAACTTCAATACTCGCTTTAGCGTTTTTATCTTGTGCCCATGTAAGACTTGTTATTAATACGGTTACTAAAAAAATAATTTGTTTCATATCTATTTCATGTTTTATGCTGCTCTATGGCCAGCGTTAGTTGTATTTATTCTATTTCATTCGGAAACGCAATCCGGCGTAATATAAACTGCCATAAATAGGTCCGTACACAAAGTTACTATCAAAATTTGAACCAAAGGGATTATCCGCACTAATTACAGGACGGTCTTGCCGTACATTGGTAACGTTTTCTCCTCCTAAATATAATTCAAATTGTGGAGAAAACACCTTCGTCATTTGTAAGTTTAAAGTACCTACAGTCGGCGATCTATCGGACAACTGATATTCTGCCGCACTTAAATCCGTGCTAGGAAGACGTTGAGAACTTAACCAGTTATAAGTGGCATCAAACTTCCATTGCGCACCGTTGTCTTTCACTGCGGTTTCATAAGACGCATTAGCAAATAAACGGTGTTTAGGCACTAATGGTTTTTCTAAGCTGCCAGAATTATAATCGGTTTTAATATCGTAGTACTTATAAGCCAAACGCATATCAAAATGTTCAAAGGCATTGTAATTAAATTCAAACTGGAAACTATTGGCATAGCTATCTCCTTCTAGATTATAAAAATTAACTTCAAAAGGATTCTCCCAATCTACAACCACTTGATTTTGAAAATCGGTTCTATAAAAATCGAACGTTACATCAGCTTTTCTTGCAAAGAGATTAAAACCTTGTAAATAACTCACCCCATAATTCCATGCTATTTCAGGATCTAAACCGTAAACTTTTCCACCGGAATTAAGGATATTAATTTGCCGCGCACTAGAAAACATGTTTTGATTTTCTGCAAAAATATTAGCGCTACGTTTCCCTCTACCAATTGAGGCGCGTAAAGCAGATTTCTCCCAAGGTGTGTAACGCACATGAAAACGTGGTGTTACAAAAAAGCCTAATCGGTTGTGTTGGTCTACTCTTAAACCAGCCGTCATGGTAAGCTTATCTAAATTATCATAAGCATACTCAAAGAAACCACCCACAGAATTTTCTGTACGCTCGTAAGTCGTATTATTCACCAATTCGTCGTAATGATCATAGGTAAAACTTAAACCTGTTTTTACTTTATGTCTAGAATCTGAAATGATGGTATTATACACCAGATTAGAATAAAAACTACTATGCTTTATATCGTATAAATTTAAGCCGAAATAGGAATCTTGTTCATGATGACTAAAAGCGGTTTGAAATCCTAGACTCTGGTAAGGAATTTCAGGGTTAACATAACCTAATTTTGTGGTAACTTCAAAACGTTCTGTCTCAATATCACTTCCCCAATAATTGGTTGTTCCTTGATCCCGCTCCGGATCAAAATTAA
The DNA here is from genome assembly GCF_003337305.1 of Winogradskyella arenosi. GTDB lineage: Bacteria > Bacteroidota > Bacteroidia > Flavobacteriales > Flavobacteriaceae > Winogradskyella > Winogradskyella arenosi. Next base: position 37,198 of record NZ_QPJO01000005.1, read on the forward strand.
CCTGCCCCCCTTGCTTTTCATCATTTAAATATTTTAAATTAATGAAGCTAACCACGCCTTTCTCGGGATTGGTATATTGCCAACGGTTCATAAGGTTTATTTGATTATAAAGTGGCATATCTAAAAAGCCATCATCATTGGTATCGTGCTTCTCTTGGTGTGTATTACCGTGAATATATACGCCAGTGCTCCATTTGTCAGATACCGCAGTATTAAAGTGGGTATTTAACTCTAAACGCTCATTAGATGCGCCATAAAGATTGACAAACAACTTATCATCAGTGGTCGGTTTTACCAACTCGGTATTAATTTGCCCTGCAATACTTTCAAACCCGTTAACCACACTTCCAGTACCTTTAGTAATTTGAATACTTTCTACCCAAGTTCCTGGAATAAAACTTAACCCATAGGCTTGCGAAGCACCACGTATGGCTGGAATGTTTTCTGTAGCAATTAAGATATATGGCGATGTGAGCCCCAACATTTTAATCTGTCGTGTCCCTGAAACCGCATCTGCAAAATTGACATCGATAGAAGGATTGGTTTCAAAGCTTTCGGCCAGATTACAACACGCCGCTTTTAACAACTCATCACTCGTTACTGTAAACGTATTAGAGGCTTTAAGATAAGATTTTTGTGTGGCTTGTTTACGGGTAGAAATCTCTACCGCATCTAACTCTTCACTTGCTTGAAGAATATGCCTTATGGGTTTATTTTCATTTACGGTTAAAGTATCTGTTTTAAAACCCACATAACTAATAACCAATTGATTGTAAGAAAACTTATAAGGTATACTAAATGTCCCATCTGCAGAGGTAATGGCCCCAATGGAGGACCCTAACCAATACACATTGGCTCCGGGTAAAGGTAATTCTTTGGTACTACTAGTCTCTAGTATGGTACCGGTTAATTCTTCTTGCGCTACCACCACATAAGATAGTAGGGCAAAACTTATTAAAAAATATATTTGCTTCATTGTATTTGATTTGAATGTATAACGTTAAGCAACAAAAGCGTGCTTTTTATAAACGAGGCGTTATAATTCTATCAAATAAGGTAAGATTCATGCAAAACATGAATATCTTGGGTAATGAGAGGTGGAGAATAATTTCGGTGTGGAACTACAGCTTGCGAGAGTTCGTTAAAAAGCTGTTGATAAGTATAGCTGTAGGTCAATAACACCAACTGCTGCAAGTCGTCTAAATCATCAAACGAATTGGTGACCAATTGATCAATACCACTAACGACTTCTTTCTCGTTTTTACAACAAGAGTTTTTAATACGATTACCATGGTCTTCGTCTGGGCTTTGAGAACCACACATATCAGCCTTGGTAAATACAGCAACATCTATTAAAGTGTCCCCACAAAAATGCTTTTCTATAGTTAATGATAAGGTTGAAAACAATACCAAAAACGATAGTAAAAAAGAAAATGTTTTATGTGTCCAATTTAATTTCACGATGCAAAGTTACAAAATAAAAAAAAACAAGGGTCTAAATAGTGCTTTTTAACGGTTTAGCTTATAATAATAAAATGCCGGCAACAACAGTAAGATTCCTATAGGCTGAATAAGAAAACGACGAACATTAAAAAACAAATAATAATCTTCTTGTCGTGGATTAATTACAAAATATAAAAACGGAATAAGCAGTAAGACATAAGCAATACCATATATAAGGCTAGAAAACTTAATAACACTTTTATCTTTAAAGACTACATATAAAATACCTAATGAAATGGCCGTATTTAGAACATACCTTAAAGAGGTATAGAAAACTAGTTTAGCAATTTCACGTCTAGGACTGTCTACATATAGATAGTCATTTTCAAAAAACGTTAAATACGGATCGTAAAATAAGACGTCTTCAAACGCTCGTATTAATACGAGTAAGAGGACCAACGCCGAAAACAAAAGGAACTTAATAACCTTACGCATTTCTATTTTTTAAGTTTTGCAAACTGATTAACCCAAACCATCCAAAGTATAAAAACAGTCCCATAAATAAGTAATGGGAAAATAATTTCATGTAAAAATTCTTGTCGCCATGGATAATGATAAAGCGCCAGATCTAAAATTACAATGCGTATTAAATTAAACGCATAAATGATTACACTACCGGCCAAACTATACCATAATGTCGTTTTTAAGGGGCCGGAAAAAGCAGCGATAAAAGATAAAAACAAAATAATAATACTTAGACTATTACAACCTTCAATAATACGGGCCACATACTTTCCGTTGATAATCACTTTTACAGACGCCTCATTAGGATGTGGTATAGCCTGTGCATTATAACCTAAACTGTTAACCATAGCATCTGTCTGATGGGCCACCAAGTGGGTAAAGTAATCGGGGTAATATTGCGTACCATCAGAAAATTTGAGATACAAACTGTATGCAAAAATTAAAACGCCATATACCGATAGAAAGGTAATGATAAAGCGAATGACAGATTTATATTTTTTAAACAATGCTTTCAAAATTACCGCGTTATTAGTTTGGTGTTAAAATTATAAAAACAGACATTTAAAATAGTGTATTTTAAATACTTTTACAAAAAGTTTTTAAGACGATGAATTTAGAAGAATTAAAACCTGAAATAAAAGCAATAATTGCTCAAACGGAACAAAGTGTAGATGACCGTTTATTAAAAATTTGCGAAATCCTAGAAGAAAACATCAGCTACTACAATTGGGTTGGGTTTTACTTTAAGAATGGTGATAAGAACGAATTAAAGTTAGGACCTTACGTTGGCGAACCTACTGACCATGTAATAATTCCTTTTGGAAAGGGCATTTGTGGGCAGGTAGCCGTAAGCAATGAAAACTTTGTGGTACCTGATGTTGCAGCTCAAGACAATTATATTGCTTGTAGCATTTCTGTAAAAGCAGAAATTGTGATTCCTATTTTTGTAAACGGAGAGAACGTTGGTCAAATTGATATTGACTCAGGAACTCCAGATCCTTTTACGGAAGCAGATGAACGTTTCTTAGAATTTATATGTAAAGAGGTTGCTGGTATAATGGCCTAAGCCAATCTATAAAGTTATCTTACATTCCTGTTCTAATAGCTTCCACAGGATCTAATCGTGAAGCTCTTAGTGCAGGAATTACCCCTGAAATCAATCCGATTATAGAGGAAATAAAGAATCCTAAAAACATATTTTGAGGCGACAATACAAACTCAAAATCTTCGGTAAGATTACTTCCTATTAAAGTACCAATCCAGACGAGAAATAAGCCCACAAGGCCACCAACTACGGCAAGAATTACGGCTTCAAACAAAAACTGAAAGAGAATAAATTTATTCTTAGCCCCTAAAGATTTCTGAATTCCTATAAGGTTAGTACGTTCCTTAACACTCACAAACATAATATTAGCAATTCCGAAGCCGCCAACTAAGAGTGAAAACCCACTGATTACCCAACCGATTAAATTTAAACTTCCAATAATCGTATCAATAACATCTTGAAATCCAGAAATCGTACTGATAAAAAAAGTATCTATTTCATCGGGCTTTAACCCTCTTTTAGTTCGCATAAATTGTGTGAGTTCTGCTTTCAATCCTTCGATATCGGCATCTTGCTTTGGTCTTAAGACCACGATATATTTCATATACGGGTTATTATCCCCATAACGGTTTCTAACATAATTGGCAGGAATAAAAATAGAGACATCGTTACTGTCTCCAAACAATCCAGAGCCTTCCTTTTTAACCACACCGATAACGGTAAATTTCTGTCCATAAAGGCGTACTTTTTTACCAATAGGATCAAGCTCACCAAATAAGGATTCGGCAATTTCAGAACCAATCACCACAACGGGACGTCCAGAATTAGATTCCGATTCGTTATAGAAACGTCCTTTTTCAAACTCCATCACCTGGATATCAATAAACTCGTGCGATACCACAACGGTATTCACGCTACTCACCAATTCCGACTCGTACCGAATATTTTCACGTTTTACAAACAATTGTAAAGCGGCATATTCGACATCATTTATGGCCGATTTAATACTTTTAAATTCATTATAAGAAATCTCATCAAAGGTTTCGCGCTGCCAACGTGGCACTTCCGTAGGACCAAAAGAAAAATTGGCCAAATACATGGTATTACTATCTAATGAGCTTAGTTGTGACTTAATAGTACGGTCTAAAGAATCTACAGCGGCCAAAACAGCAATAATAGAAAAGATCCCCACGGTTACGCCTAAAAGCGATAGAAAGGTCCTCAGTTTATTAGTTCGCAACGCATTTAAAGCAAATGAAAAACTCTCTTTTAGTAATCGTAAATAGACCAGCATGCAGGGTTGATTTTAGAATATATTCAATATAAATTCATCTATTTCTTACAAAATAATTGAACTTCATTATTGATCATTTTAAATATAGGACGTTTTCAACAATTTATTGTTACAAAAATCTAAAAGAAACTCTATTTTGGGCAAAACTATAACTCTGAATATACGTATTTTTGCGCCATTAAATTTACAACACAACATACAACACAAAATTATGAGTAACAAAACCATTTCATCGGCACTTATTTCAGTATTTAGTAAAGATGGATTAGCACCTATCGTTAAAAAATTAAATGACCTTAACGTCACTATTTATTCTACAGGTGGAACCGAAAAATTTATCAAAGATTTAGGCATTGATGTCGTTCCCGTTGAGGATGTAACCTCTTACCCTTCAATTCTTGGTGGACGCGTTAAAACACTTCACCCTAAAGTTTTCGGTGGAATTTTAAACCGTCAGGATCATGAAGGAGATGTTGCCGAATTAAAAGAATTTGACATTCCTCAAATCGATGTGGTCATTGTAGATTTATATCCTTTTGAAAAAACGGTCGCTTCAGGAGCAAGCAACCAAGATATTATAGAGAAGATTGATATTGGAGGGATTTCTTTAATTAGAGCCGCAGCTAAAAATTACGCTGATGTTACCTGTGTATCTTCAGTTGATGATTATGCGGAATTCTTAGAGTTATTAGAAACAAAAAACGGAGAGACTTCAGAAGAAGATAGAAAGCAGTTTGCTGCTAAAGCCTTTAACGTTTCTTCGCATTACGATTCTGCGATCTTTAATTACTTCAACAAAAACCAAGAAATTCCATCACTAAAAATTTCAGAAAACAATGGTAAAGTCTTAAGATATGGTGAAAACCCACATCAAAAAGGATTTTTCTTCGGTGATTTTGATGAAATCTTTACAAAATTACATGGTAAAGAATTAAGCTATAACAATCTTTTAGATGTTGATGCGGCTGTAAACTTAATGTTAGAGTTTAAAAATGACGCGCCTACATTTGCCGTTTTAAAACATAACAATGCCTGTGGTTTAGCACAACGCGATACTTTACACCAAGCTTATGTAGATGCTTTAGCTGGAGATCCTGTATCAGCCTTTGGAGGTGTTTTAATTAGCAACTCTGAAATTGATTTGGCAACTGCTGAAGAAATTCACAAATTATTCTGCGAAGTTGTTATTGCCCCTTCTTTTTCTGAAGACGCTTTAGCCATTTTAAAAGGAAAGAAAAATAGAATTCTTTTAATTTTGAATGATATTGAAATGCCACAAACCAACGTGAGAAGTTGTTTAAATGGAGTTTTAGTTCAAGATAGAAATAATGTTACTGATACGCTTGAAGGTTTAAAAGCCGTTACCAATACTACGGCTAGTACTGCAGAATTAGACGATTTAATTTTTGCTTCAAAAATTTGTAAGCACACCAAATCAAACACTATTGTTTTAGCTAAAAACAAACAATTATGTGCTAGTGGAACAGGACAAACAAGTCGTGTAGATGCCTTAAACCAAGCCATTCATAAAGCAAAAAGTTTTAACTTTGATTTAAATGGAGCAGTGATGGCAAGTGATGCCTTTTTCCCGTTCCCTGACTGTGTAGAAATTGCTGATAAGGCAGGAATCACAGCTGTCATTCAACCTGGAGGTTCTATCAAAGACCAATTGAGTATTGACTATTGTAACGACAACAAATTGGCTATGGTATTTACAGGTACCCGTCACTTTAAGCATTAATATTTTACCTTGTAATTACAAGACAATGAGAACCTAGAGTTAAGCAGATTTACTCTAGGTTCTTTTTAGATTAAACTGTTCAATCTAGCCTACAGGACGTGCTTTTTATTTTTTATTCTCATAAAAGCAAAAAAAGCACAGCATTAAACGTCTATTATCATATAAATATCGTATAATTTATTACATTTACAGATAGTCTCATTATTAAGACACAAACAACCCAAATAATTTAGAATAGCACATGGGATTTTTTGATTTCCTTACGGAAGAAATAGCCATAGATTTAGGAACCGCAAATACATTAATCATTCACAACGATAAAGTTGTTGTTGATAATCCATCAATAGTCGCAAGAGACCGCATTAGTGGTAAAATTATTGCTGTTGGTAAGGAAGCCAACATGATGCAAGGAAAGACACACGAAAACATTAAAACCATTCGTCCTTTAAAAGATGGAGTTATTGCTGATTTTGATGCTTCTGAGCAAATGATTAGTATGTTTATAAAAAACATCCCGGCTTTGAAAAAGAAATTTTTCAATCCTGCGCTACGTATGGTCGTATGTATTCCTTCTGGGATTACTGAAGTAGAAATGCGTGCGGTAAAAGAATCTTGTGAACGTGTTAATGGGAAAGAAGTTTACTTAATCCATGAGCCGATGGCCGCTGCTATTGGTATTGGTGTAGATATTATGCAGCCTAAAGGAAATATGATTGTAGATATCGGAGGGGGAACCACTGAAATTGCAGTTATTGCCCTTGGCGGTATTGTTTGTGACAAATCTGTAAAAGTAGCCGGTGATGTTTTTACCAATGATATTATCTATTACATGAGAACACAGCATAACTTATATGTTGGAGATAGAACGGCTGAAAAAATTAAAATTCAGATTGGTGCTGCCACTGAAGACTTAGAATTACCACCTGAAGACATGAGCGTTCAAGGACGTGATTTATTAACAGGAAAACCAAAACAAGTTCAAATTTCATTCCGCGAAATTGCTAAAGCTTTAGATAAATCTATTTTACGAATTGAAGATTCTGTAATGGAAACCTTATCGCAAACGCCGCCAGAATTAGCGGCTGACATCTATAATACAGGAATTTATTTAGCCGGTGGAGGATCAATGTTACGAGGCTTAGACAAGCGTCTTTCTCAAAAAACAGATTTACCAGTTTATATTGCTGAAGATCCTTTAAGAGCTGTGGTTAGAGGAACAGGAATTGTTCTTAAAAGCTTACCTAAATACAAAAGTATATTGATAAAATAAGAAGTAAATAATGCAACAAATTTTCAATTTTGTTATTAGAAACAAAACTTTTCTGTTGTTTTTATTGCTTTTCAGTACGGGGTTAGCGCTTACGATTCAATCGCATTCTTACCACAAGAGTAAATTTATTAACTCTGCTAATGTCTTAACAGGGGGTGTTTACGGTACCATGAATTCTGTAGACCAGTATTTTCATCTTAATACAGAAAATGACATTCTTGCTGAAGAAAACAGGCGGTTAAGAGAGCAACTACTCAATCTATCTACAAATAAGGACACCACCTTTATAGACAGTTCTTATGCCAAATCTAAATACCGAGTTACGACTGCTGAAGTCTATAAAAATAGTTATGCCTCGGTTAATAATTACCTGACTTTAAATAAAGGAACTAACGACGGAATCGCTCAAGATTTTGGGGTTATTACCTCTAATGGTATTGTAGGGATTATAGATAATACCTCTAAAAACTACGCCACTACGCTATCGATTTTAAATAAAAAAAGTCGTATTAACGCTAAACTTAAAGCTTCTAACCATATAGGCTCATTAACTTGGGATGGCGTATCTCCAGAATTTGTACAATTAGATGATGTCTCACAATTTGCAAATATAAAAGTTGGTGATACCATTCTTACCGGTGGTGAATCTTCAATTTTCCCAAAAGGCATTGGTATTGGTACCATTGCTAGTTTTGATACCGATATAAGTGGAGATACCTACACCATTCAAGTCAAATTGTTTAATGACATGACCAGTATTGGTAAGGTTTATATTTTAGAAAATTTAGACAGAGAAGAAATTCGTTCCTTAGAAAATAAAATAAATGACTAATGTTACTGGTTTAAATATTGTTCGGTTTGTGCTCCTCCTATTAATTCAGGTGGTGATCTGCAATCATATTAATTTTTTAGGCTACATTAATCCGTACATTTATATCATCTTTATCTTTCTTTTTCCTATTAGAGAAGAACGCCTCTTATTGCTTTTTGTAAGTTTCCTCTTGGGGCTTATGGTCGATTTATTTTCAGACTCTGGCGGCGTCCATGCTGCGGCTGCCGTCTTCTTAGCTTATGCAAGACCTATACTGCTTAAAAACTCCTTCGGAATGCTTTATGAACACCAATCCATAAAGTTTAATTCTACCGAATTAGGAAGTCTAATCAGCTATGTCACACTGGGGACAATCTTACATCATTTTGTTCTTTTTTCATTAGAAATATTTAACATTTCTAATATAATTTTAATCTTGAAGAAGACGTTATTCTCTAGTATTTTCACTATTATCCTTAGTGTATTACTTATAATTTTATTTAGTCGAAACCGAAAATGAGAAAACTGTTATTATTAACAACTGTTGTTCTTGTTGGCCTTGTTTTTATTGCGCGATTATTTTATCTCCAGGTTTATGATAATTCTGCCTATAATATTTTTGAAGATATTGCCATCAAAAAAGAATATAACTACCCTAAACGTGGCTATGTTTATGACCGAAACGGAGAACTGCTTGTGGCCAACCAACCATCTTATGACGTTATGGTTATCCCTAGGGAAGTTGCCCCGTTAGACTCTTTAGAAATCGATGAATTTTGTAGGCTTTTAAAAATCACAAGAGAAGATTACGATAAAAAATTAAAACGAGCAACCTCCTATTCCCCGAGACTTCCTTCTCCTTTTGTGCCGCAACTCTCAAAGCGAGATTATGCTGTACTTCAGGAAAAAATGAGAAAATATGAAGGGTTCTATATTCAAAAACGATCCCTTCGCTCCTATCAAACAACCATTGGGGCTAATGTTTTAGGTGATATTGGAGAAGCCAATAGAGCAACCATTGCCAAGAAACCTTACTATAGATTGGGAGATTTAATAGGAAACCAAGGGGTTGAAAAAACTTATGAAGAAGTTTTAAGAGGCGTTAAAGGGATTAAATTTATCCAGAAAGATCGTTTTAATAAAAACATAGGTCCTTATAAAGATGGTATTTACGACACCTTACCGGTTCCTGGAAAAGATATTACGATCACTATAGATTCTGAACTGCAAGCTTATGGCGAGTTATTAATGAAGCACAAACGTGGCGGAATTGTTGCCTTAGATCCAAGCAGTGGTGAAATACTTGCTATGGTCACAGGTCCAAGTTACAACCCTAATGATTTAGTGGGTAGAAATCGTTCTAAAAATTATACAAAACTTCATTACGATACCATTGCAAAACCGTTATTTGACCGTGGTTTATTAGCGCAATACCCGCCGGGATCTCCGTTTAAAGTTATGAATGCGCTTATAGGTTTACAAGAAAATGTTATTGACGTCAATGACACTTACACCTGTCGATTGGGGTACTATTATGGTAGTAGAAAATTAACAGGCTGTCACCACCATAGCAATCCGACTGATATGAATCACGGGATTTCACAATCATGTAATGGTTATTTTGTTCATGTGTATCGTAAAATTATTGATAAATATAGTGATGCTGGGGAAGGCATGAACGTCTGGGCCAAACATGCTAGAAGTTTCGGCTTAGGCGACTTTTTACACAATGATTTATCTGTAGGCCGAAAAGGTCGCATACCAGATGGCGATTATTATGATAGAGCCTATGGCGATAATCGTTGGGGCTCTACCTATATTGTGTCTAACGCTATTGGCCAAGGTGAGGTAGAGACCACTCCTATTCAGTTGGCAAATATGACGGCTGCCATTGCTAATCGAGGGTTTTATTACACACCGCATATTATAAAAAAGATTCAGGACGACACAATACCTAAAGCTTATACAACACCAAAATACACCACCATAGATAAGCAACATTTTGAACCGGTGATTCAAGGTATGTTTGATGTTTATAATAAAGGAACCGCGCAATCTTTAAAAGTCCCTGGAATAGACATCTGTGGAAAAACAGGAACAGCAGAAAATTTTATTAAGATAGACAGTGTAAAAACACAGCTTACCGACCATTCTATTTTTGTGGCTTTTGCCCCTAAAGACAACCCTAAAATTGCACTTGCTATATTTGTTGAAAACGGATATTGGGGAAGTCGTTTTGCAGGAAAAATGGCCAGTTTAATGATTGAAAAATACATTAAAGGAACCATTACCAGAACAGATTTAGAAGATTGGATTCTTACGCATAGTCTTGAGGACGAATACAAAAAACCGTATTCTGGCGAGCCTTTTGAAATAAATAGAGGCGCCAAACTTCAAGTCATTGATAATTACGCAACAGAATTACCTGATACCTCAGGCGGATTAAAACTATAACTTTTCATGCTAAGAGAAAACCAAAGACACTTTAAGTTCGATTGGATTACTATAATATTATTCTTATTATTAGTGGGCTTTGGGTACCTCAACATTTTATCGGCCTCACATATTGGAGAGATTACGAGTTATTTTGACACGAGCCAATTGTATGGAAAGCATATGATGTTTATAGGCTTAACCCTTATTCTTATCATACTTATCCTCTCTCTAGAAGCCAAGTTTTATGAAAAGTTTGCCAGTATCATTTATTTGGTGGCTATGCTCGCCTTAGTAGGTCTCTTCATATTTGGAAAAGAAGTGAATGGGGCACGTTCCTGGTACGGAATTGGCAGCATGACGATACAGCCTAGTGAGTTTGCTAAATTTGCAACCGCCTTAGCCGTAGCGCGTTTTATGAGCGACTTACAAACCAATATGCAAACCTTAAAAGACCAAATTAGAGTGGCTGCCATTATATTTATTCCAGCCCTCTTAATCTTATTGCAAAACGATGCCGGAAGTACCATTGTATATCTAGCTTTCTTTTTTGTGTTTTATCGCGAAGGCTTACAGCAAATTTATTTAGCCATTGCCTTAAGCTTAATTGCACTCGCTGTTATAGGTTTAAAATTTGGCGTTTTAATTACGGCAGCGATTGCAGCTATTATTATCTTTAGCGTTTATTTTCTTAGAAGGAAGAAACGAGGCTCTATTCTTCAATATATAACCGTCCTTGCCTTATGCGTTAGCTTCTCTTATGGGGTACGATTATTTTATAATCACGTGCTAAAACCGCATCAACAAAATAGAATTAGTCTGTGGTTACGACTAGAAAACGACCCTGTAAAACTACAGCGTATGAAGAAGGAAGAGGCCTATAACCTTATTCAATCGGAACATGCCATTAGTTCTGGAGGACTTTCGGGTAAAGGTTTTTTACAAGGTACACGCACCACTGGTAAATTTGTACCAGAACAACATACCGATTATATCTTTAGTACCGTTGGTGAAGAATGGGGCTTTTTAGGCTCTAGCGGGGTAGTCCTTTTATTTGTATTGCTAATTATTCGGATTTTATATTTAGCCGAATCTCAAAAATCTCAATTTAGTCGGGTTTACGGATATAGTGTCGCCTCCATATTATTTATCCACTTTACCATAAATATCGGTATGGTTATGGGGCTTATCCCAACCGTTGGTATTCCTCTTCCCTTTTTTAGTTATGGGGGGTCTGGACTTTGGGGCTTTACTATTCTACTTTTTATTTTTGTAAAATTAGACAGTAACAAGATTAATGAATGGTAGGCAGTACAGCTTTTATAGCCTTACCAAATTTAAAACGTTTGTCTGTTAGAATCCCTTAGGGCTTTTAAGAAATAATTCTTCGCTTTTAAGGCTATAATTGTTAAACGCAAAAGAGACAGCCTCTCAGATTAGAGGTCTTCCCCCCTTGTTTAAAAGTTTAATAAGAAGCCTTATAGAGAGTCGTTTTTTCCTTCACATCAAGGCATAAAAAAACCTGCAACGTAAATACACTGCAGGTTATTATTTTATTATTTTAAACTTGATAAGCTCGCCGTAATGGTTTCAATCTTAGCTAAAGCATCAGCTTCTTTTTTCTTTTCTGCTGCAACAACTTGCTCCGGAGCTCCGGCTACAAAGCGCTCGTTAGATAACTTCTTTTGAACCGATTTAAGAAAACCTTCAGTGTAGTTTAACTCTTCTGTCAGCTTCTTAATTTCTGCCTCCACATCAATACTTCCTTCCATGGGAATAAAGTATTCATTAGACTTTACTCTAAAGGTTAAAGCACCTTCAACAGGCTCATTTACGTATTCAAATTGCTCTAAATTTCCTAATTTTGAAATGACAGCATCAAAAGTCCTGGATGATTTTTCATTGTTCACCACAGAAAACTTAATCGCATCTTTAAAGGCAATATTCTTTTGTTTTCTAATGTTTCTAATTCCAGAAATCACTTCAGAAGCAAAATCAAATTCAGAAATTAAAGTTGTATTAATAGGTTTCGCTTCAGGCCATTTTGCAATGATTAAAGCCTCTTCTGGAGAGCGCTCTTTAATATATTGCCAAATATCTTCCGTTAAGAAAGGCATAAAAGGGTGAACAATTTTTAAGTTATCCTCAAAAATAGACATCACTTTATCATACGTTACTCTATCTATAGGTTGCTGATAAGCGGGTTTAACCATCTCTAGCATCCAGCCACAGAAATCATCATAAATTAACTTGTAAATTGCCATTAAAGCATCACTTAAACGGTACTTGCTAAAATGATCTTCAATTTCTAATAAAACAGATTGAAACTTCGACTCATACCATTGTAAAGCAATTTTACTAGATTCGGGTTGAGCAATATCTGCAACCTCCCAAAGATTGGTTAATTGAAAGGCATTCCAAATCTTATTTCCAAATCCTTTTCCTTGTTGGCATAAGGCTTCATCAAACATAAGGTCATTTCCTGCTGCAGAACTTAATAATAAGCCTACTCTAACACCATCTGCAGTATATTCTTCAATAAGTTTTAAAGCATCTGGCGAGTTCCCAAGAGATTTAGACATTTTACGTCGTTGCTTGTCACGCACTAAACCTGTAAGGTAAACATTCTTAAATGGCTTTTCATCTTTATACTCGTAACCCGAAATGATCATTCTAGCAACCCAAAAGAATAAAATATCTGGCCCTGTTACTAAATCATTAGTTGGGTAATAGTATTTTATTTCTTCGTTTTCAGGATTACGGATACCATCAAAAACACTCATTGGCCATAACCAAGAGCTAAACCATGTATCTAAAGCATCTGTTTCTTGTCTTAGATCTTCAGCTTTTAAGTTGGCATCATTGGTTTTCTCTTGTGCTAATTTTAAAGCATCATCAAGGGTTTCTGCAACAACGAAATCTTCTTTTCCGTCGCCATAATAAAAGGCAGGAATTTGCTGTCCCCAAAGTAATTGACGTGAGATATTCCAATCACGGATATTCTCCATCCAATGTCTATAGGTGTTTTCAAATTTCTTCGGAAATAGTTTAATATCGCCATTTTTTAAAACGGCATCAATAGCAGGCTGTGCTAAATCTTCCATTTTTAAGAACCACTGATCACTTAATCGAGGCTCAATAACAGCCTTTGTTCGCTCTGAAGTCCCTACTTTATTAATATGGTTTTCGGTCTTAACCAAAATACCAGCATCTTCTAATTCCTTAGAAATAGCTTTTCTTACTACAAAACGATCTTGACCTTCGTAATGCATTCCAAAGCTATTTAAACTCGCATCATCATTAAAAATATCTACTACCTCTAGTTGATGTTTATCACCTAAAACTTTATCGTTTTCATCATGAGCAGGCGTCACTTTTAAACAACCCGTACCAAACTCTACATCCACGTAGTCATCTTCAATGATAGGAATAACGCGACCACAGATAGGCACAATAGCTTTCTTTCCTTTAAGATGTGTAAAACGCTCATCGTTAGGGTTAATACAAATGGCCGTATCTCCAAAAATAGTTTCTGGTCTAGTTGTCGCAATGGTTAATTTTTCATCGCTTCCCTCTACTTGATACTCTAAATAGTACAGTAAACCTTGTTTTTCAACATGATTAACTTCCTCGTCAGACAGGGTCGTTTTTGCTTCCGGATCCCAGTTTACCATTCGGTAACCTCTATAAATAAGGCCTTTATTGTATAAATCTACAAAGACTTTAATCACGGCTTCAGACATATCATCATCCATGGTGAACTTTGTACGATCCCAATCACAAGAACAGCCTAATTTTTTAAGTTGCTCTAAGATAACACCGCCATATTCTTCCGTCCATTCCCAAGCGTGTTTTAAAAACTCTTCGCGAGACAAATCGTTCTTATCAATACCTTGTTCTTTTAGTTTGGCTACTACCTTAGCTTCTGTAGCAATAGAAGCGTGATCCGTACCTGGAACCCAACATGCATTTTTCCCCATTAAACGTGCACGACGAATTAAGACATCTTGAATGGTATTATTCAACATATGCCCCATGTGTAAAACTCCGGTAACATTAGGCGGTGGAATTACAATGGTATACGGCTCTCTATCGTCTGGTACAGAGTGAAAGTATTTGTTTTGCATCCAGTAGTCGTACCACTTATTTTCTACGGACAATGCATTATATTTTGATGGGATTTCCATGTTTTGGTATTGTTTTTGTAATATAGCTGTCAAAAATACTTATAATTCCTATTTCGAAAAATTATTACGTTAATAATATATCGCTTCAAAGCATAAAATCTGTTAAATGAAGGGTATTACAACTAATTAATTTTGATTGAAAGGAAAAAGTAACTAGTTTTGAATAATCAATTTTAAAATTAAAATGATGAAAAATTTATTAGCAATTTTGTTTGTAGGACTGATCAGTTTTGGTTCTTTCGCTCAAGAAAAAGTAGCAAAAATCGAATTTAAAACCGACGTGATTGACTATGGTACCATAGAAAAAGGTTCGGATGGTGTTAGAGTCTTTGAGTTTACAAATACAGGAAACGCGCCTTTAGTGATTTCTAATGTAAAATCAACTTGTGGTTGTACCGTTCCTAAAAAACCGAAAGATCCTATTATGCCAGGAGAAACCGGAGAGATTGAAGTAAAATACGACACAAAGCGTGTTAACCCAATACGAAAAACCATTACCGTTTATTCTAATGCTGAAACCCCAACGGTAGCCTTAAAAATTAAAGGTTTAGTTGTAGATTCTGCAAAAACGAGCGTTTTAGAGAAAAAAAGTAAAAGCATGCTAGAGCAATAATCTAGACTTCATTTTATACCATAACAATGAGTTCTCAAATTGAGAACTCATTTTTTTTATCCATTTTTCCCTGATAAGCTATAATAAATTTCAGAACTTAGCACTTTAAAATAAAACCACTATTATATGCCCGTTATATCTCAAAAAGGCATCAACATGCCAGAATCACCAATTAGAAAATTGGTACCATATGCTGAAGCCGCTAATAAACAAGGTAAAAATGTTTATTACCTTAATATAGGTCAACCCGATATAAAGACCCCACAAGTAGCTTTAGATGCTATAAAAAATCAAAATATAGAAACCATAGCTTATAGCCGATCTGAAGGTGCTGAAAGCTATAGAATGAAAATAGCCGAATACTACAAGCGTAATGACATTAACGTTTCGCATAATGATATTATAGTGACCACAGGTGGTAGTGAAGCCTTGCTTTTTGCTTTTGGTAGTATTATGGATAAAGGTGATGAAATTATTATTCCAGAGCCTTTCTATGCCAATTACAACGGTTTCTCTATTGCATCTGGCGTTAATGTTGTGCCTGTTATTTCTAAAATTGAAGATAATTTTGCTCTCCCTCCTATTGAGGAATTTGAGAAACTAATTACTCCAAAAACGAAAGCGATTTTAATTTGTAATCCTGGAAACCCAACAGGGTATTTATACTCAAAAGAAGAAATTAAACAACTTGCAGCCATTGTTAAAAAACACGATTTGTTTTTAATTGCTGATGAAGTTTATAGAGAGTTTGTTTATGATGGTATAGAACACTATTCTATTTTACAAGAGCCAGGCTTAGAAGACCATGCTATTGTTATCGATTCTGTATCTAAACGTTACAGCATGTGTGGCGCGCGTATTGGTTATTTAGTGTCTAAAAACACTGAATTTATTACGACCGGCTTAAAGTTTGCTCAAGCCCGACTAAGTCCGCCAACCTTAGCTCAAATTGCAAGTGAAGCGGCACTAGATACGCCTCAAAGTTATTTCGATGATGTAAAAGAAGAATACGTAAAGCGTAGAAACATCTTAATTAATGCTTTAGAGAAAATTGAAGGTGTTAAGGTTGCTAAGCCTAACGGTGCGTTTTATTGTATTGCAGAACTTCCTGTTAAAAACGCAGATCACTTTGCAAAATGGTTATTAGAGTCGTTTGACTATAACAACGATACTGTAATGGTCGCCCCAGCAGCAGGTTTTTACTCGACTTCTGGTGTAGGCTTAAACCAAATTAGAATTGCTTACGTCTTAAATGAAGACAGCCTTATTAAGGCCGTAAAAATATTAGAGGAAGCTCTAAAAGTTTATAAAGACTAATGACTATAATTAAGAACGCTTCCTTACAACCTTATAATACGTTTGGTATTGAGGCTACGGCACAAGAGTATTGTAACATTCGCACTATAGAAGACTTAAAAACGATTCTAAAAGCGCAGCACAGTAAGTCTCTCTTTATTTTGGGAGGAGGAAGCAATATGCTCTTAACTAAAGATATTGAAGCCTTAGTTTTGCACATGAACTTAAAAGGTATTGAAGTTGTAGAAGAAACTGAAGATACTGTTATTGTAAAAGCTATGGCAGGTGAAAACTGGCATAACTTTGTGCTTTGGTGTTTGCAACACAATTATGGCGGCATAGAAAATCTTTCTTTAATCCCCGGCAACATTGGTACAGCTCCAATCCAAAACATTGGAGCTTACGGGGTAGAGCTAAAAGATGTATTTGTAAGTTGCGAGGCTTTAGAAATAGCGAGCCAATCACTGACCACTTTTTCTAAAACAGCATGTCAATTTGGATATAGAGAATCTGTTTTTAAGCAAGACTTAAAAGGGCAATACATTATAACTAGTGTAAATATTAAATTGACAAAGCGTGCGCATACATTGCATATTGGTTATGGCGCTATAACTAAAGAATTAGAACACTTACAAATAACCCAGCCCACGATTCAAGATATTTCTAAAGCGGTTATTGCCATTAGAGAAAGTAAATTACCAGATCCTAAAGAGATTGGTAACAGCGGAAGTTTCTTTAAAAACCCCATTGTAGCCACGGCAGATTTTAAAGCCTTACAAGCTAATTTTCCTGAAATGCCATTTTATGAGATTTCAGATCATGAAGTCAAAATTCCAGCTGGCTGGCTCATTGAAAAAGCAGGTTTTAAAGGCAAACGTTTTAAGAATTATGGCGTGCACGACAAGCAAGCTTTAGTCTTAGTGAATTACGGAGGTGCCAAAGGGAAAGATATTTTTGAATTGGCACAGTTAATACAAAAAACAATCAAACGTTTATTTAATATCAGCATTGAAACTGAAGTCAATATCATATAAATATAAAAGTCACAATAAAAATTGTGACTTTTAATTACAGAATGATTTCATTTTGAAAACGCTATTAATCAATTTCTTAACAAGAAAAAACCATTCTATTGCACTGGATTAATCACCTTTATTAAGGTGTATTTAAGTATATTTACGGTTACAAATTCAATTTGGACGTTTTAAAAGACACAAAAACAAGATATTAGCATTTTGAGTATTACTCCAACAGAACAGAAAATCATAGCTTACCTTCAAAAAAAAGATAAGCGGGCTTTGAATTTACTCTATGAAAACTATTCCAACAGTTTATATGGTGTAATCTTAAAAATCACCGTTAATGAAGAAGTTGCACAAGACGCTTTACAAGAAACGTTTATTAAAGTATGGAAAAATGCTTCTAAATACGATCCTAAAAAAGCAAAACTCTTTACTTGGCTCTTCAGAATTGCGAGAAATACAGCCATTGATAAACTAAGAAGTTTTAATAATCGTTATCACAAGGAAGTCCAAATTGAAACTTCTAACGTATATATTCTACCAACAACAAATTTTAATGAAGACGTCATGGACATTAAAAGACACGTTGGTACACTAGAAAAAAAATATCAAATTGTGTTAGATGCTTTGTTTTTTCAAGGTATGACACAACAAGAAGCGAGTGAAGAATTAAACATCCCACTCGGCACTATTAAATCTAGATTAAAAATAGGATTAAGAGAACTGAAAAAAGTTTATAATCCATAAATTATTTGATCATGGAAAAGCAAGTACAAACCTTTTTAAACTCTGATCTCTTACAGAAGTATGTTATTGGAGAAACCACTTCAGAGGAAACTCGAGAAGCGGAACATTTTATTTCTAATTATCCTGAAGTAGCGCAAGCTTACGAAACGTTACAAGATAATTTAGAAATCATTACCAAAGCAGGCGCTACAGATATACCAAAAGATATTCTTGGAGATGTTTTGGAGGTATTAGAAGAGCAAGAGGCTCCTAAGGTGATTCATTTAACCCAAGACCGTAAAACACCTTGGTACAGTTTTGCCGCAAGTGCAGCTGCAGTCATCTTTGCCGTAACCTCTTTTATGTTCTATCAGAAAAATCAAGATCTGAAAAACGAAAACAATGTGGTCGTTGATGAACTTTTTGATTTACGTAGCGATATTGAAAGTAACAATTACAAGTTAGACGAATTATCTAGAGAATTATTAAAACTTAATAATCCTGATTCTAAGAAATACGTTATTAATGGTAATGACCGCGCTAAGAATTTAAAAACTGTCGCGTATATTAACCCAGTGGAAAAAACCTCTATGATCGATGTCATTACACTGCCACAATTACCTGAAGAACAACAATACCAAATTTGGGCTGAGCTACAGGATCGCATGGTTAACTTAGGAATTTTAGACGAGTCTGACCGTAAGTTAAAACAGATTCCTTATATGGAAGACGCCTTAGCTTTAAGTATTAAAATAGGGACCAAAGGTGTTAATGCCAACGAGAATGACACTGAAGTTGCAGAAATTTCATTAAAGGATAAATAATTCCCTTCATTACTATACTAAAAAAGGAGCCCGAAAACGGCTCCTTTTTTTACGGAATCGTATTAAATGTCTTAAAAACCTATAATTACAACATAAATAAAGCTTTCAATAACGCTATAGAAAAACAGCTTATAAATGGGCTTTAGAATAAATGTAAAAGCCTTATCTTTGCATCAAATTACACAAATTCTTATTATGAAATTACTATTCATTACTTTAGGATTATTAGCCCTTGCCGTTGGCGGTATCGCTATAAAGATTTGGGCTAAAAAAGATGGAAAATTTGCAGGTACCTGTGCCAGCCAAAATCCTATGCTTAATAAAGAAGGAGAAGCTTGTGGTTTTTGTGGAAAAACGCCAGACGAATATAAAGACTGTAGCGAACCACAACACTCTTAAGTTTCAATGACGCTTACTTTAGTTTTATTTTATGCATTTATTGCAGTAGTTAGTGTTCAAATTATTTATTATTTAAGTTTTCTTTTTTCCTTCGGATTAAAATCTCCCGAAACTCGGTTAAAAAAACAGATTCCGATATCTATAATTGTCTGCGCCAAAAATGAAGCAGAGAATTTAAAAAAAAATATCCCTTCCCTATTAAATCAAGACTATTCTAATTTCGAAATTGTCCTTGTTAACGATAGCTCGTTTGATGACACTTTAGAAATCATGGAAGACTTTGCTGCTAACAACAGTCAGGTAAAAGTTGTAGATGTTAAAGTGAGTGAAGCGTTTTGGGGTAATAAAAAGTACGCCCTTACTTTAGGTATTAAAGCTTCTTCTTACGACACCTTAGTGTTTACCGATGCCGATTGTACTCCGGCTTCAAACCAATGGTTGGCGCATATAAGTAGTCAATTTTCAAATGAAAAATCAGTAGTCTTGGGCTATGGAGGTTATGCTAAAAAGAAATTCTCCCTACTCAATAAACTGATCCGTTTTGAAACCGTAATGACGGCACTTCAGTATTTCTCTTATGCTAAAATGGAAATCCCGTATATGGGTGTAGGGCGAAACTTAGCCTATAAGAAAGAGGTGTTCTTTAACAACTGTGGTTTTAACAGCCATATGGCTTTAAAATCTGGCGATGATGATTTATTTATCAACGAAGTAGCCAATGCCACAAATACAGCATTGTGTTTTTCAAAAGAAAGTTTTACCATTTCAGAGCCTAAGCACTCGTTTAAATCTTGGATTCTTCAAAAACGAAGACATGTGAGTACAGCGAAATATTACAAAGCAAAACACAAACTATTACTAGGCTTATTCTATCTCACACAATTAAGCTTTTGGATTTTAGGAGGGATATTTATTTATCTAGGTGTCTTGGTCCTATGGATCGCAGCACTTATAGCACTCCGCTTTCTTATACAGTGGGTTTGCTTTGGCTTTACCGCTAAAAAATTGGAAGAAACAGACCTCATCCTACTTTTACCTTTACTAGAAATTTCACTTATTACCTCACAATTAAGTATCTTTATAGCTAATTTGATATCTAAGCCAACACATTGGAAATAAAAGACGCCATAAACAAAGCTAAAAATAACAATCAAATTGCATTCAATTTTCTTTTAGATACCTATTGGAGTGATGTATATGCCTTTCAACTCAAACGTACCCTAAATGAAAATGATGCTGAAGATATTACCATACAAACATTTTCTAGAGCCTTTGACAAAATAAGTAGCTATAACGAAAACTATAAGTTTAAAACTTGGTTGATTACGATTTCCAAAAATATTCATATTGATCTTATTAGAAAACAAAAGCACGCTATAGGCGACACTTCTAAAGATAATGATGAACGTTATTTTGATATTGTTGATAACTCCCCTACTCCTGAAGATAAAATTATTACAGAACAAAATCTCGCTAAACTCTTAAGGGATATAAAAAAGCTAAAACCCCATTATCAAGAAATTATTAATCTCAGGTATTTCCAAGAGTTGAGTTATAAGGAAATCTCAGAGCATCTGAACGAGCCTATTAATAACGTTAAAGTGAAACTACTGCGCGCAAAAAAATTATTAGCGGCTATTATTACCAAAAGTTAGTGTTTGCTTTATTAAAAAAATTAGGTCCGGGCATTTTATTTGCAGGTGCAGCGATTGGAGTCTCTCACATTGTTATGTCTACAAGAGCTGGTGCCGATTTCGGTTTAGGATTACTATGGGCCTTACTGCTGGTACATCTTTGTAAATACCCTTTCTTTTTATTTGGCGCAAAGTATGCTGCGGCTACCGGCGAAAGTCTTATTTATGGGTATTACCGCTTAGGTAAAGGTGTATTACTGACGTATTTCATACTAAATATTGCCACAATTTTCACCATACAAACCGCAGTAACTATCGTTACCGCTGGGATTGCAGACACGCTTTTTGGCGATATTAGTTTTCTGAACTTTGGGTATACTCAGATTTCTAGTATTGAAATTTGGACCGTGATCATCTTAGCGATCTCCTTACTTATTTTATTTTTGGGCAACTATAAGGCCTTAGACAAAATCATAAAGCTGATCATCTTTTTACTGACCTTAAGTACTCTTATCGCCTTGTTTTTCGCTTACCACGATTTCTCCGAGCCCTTGAACTTTACTCAAATAACACCTAAGACTTCAGTAGAAATGGCATTTTTAGTCGCTTTTATGGGCTGGATGCCCGCACCATTAGATGTTTCCATTTGGCATTCCATTTGGGCCATTGAAAAACAAAAAGAAAACCATGACGTATCACCAAAATCCATTCTATTAGATTTTAATATGGGGTACTTTGGGGCCATGCTCTTAGGTATTGGCTTCCTTAGTTTAGGTTATTTTGTCATGTATGGTTCTGATACTCCCTTTAGTCCAAAGGCCACACTATTTGCAAGTCAACTGATAGAGATGTACACTTCCAATTTAGGGCAATGGGCCTATATTGTTATTGGTATAGCCGTGCTCACCACCATGTTTAGCACCACTTTAACCACCTTAGATGCCTCACCAAGAGCCATGAACAAAAGTATGGAAGTACTCACCCACAAAACTTTTAAAAACGGTTATCTCTTCTGGATTGTTTTACTGACTCTTGGAACTTTAATTATCTTTTTTGCCTTTGCTTCAGAAATGGGGATTCTAATAAAAACGGCTACCGTACTCTCTTTTCTTACCGCGCCATTTTATGCCTTTGTAAATTATAGATTAATCTGTAGCAAGCATACACCTGAAACTTGGCGACCTAAACGCCTATTACATCTTTTAGCGTGGTTAGGTATTATTTTTCTAATTGCATTTAGTCTGTGGTACGTGGCCATACTATAGATTATTTAATTATTTACTTTGTATCTTTGCAGCAAGAAATTGATAATTGCATGGAAACCACAGTTGCTTCAAATATTTTACCAGAAAGAAAACCGAAATGGTTAAGAGTAAAATTACCTACGGGCAAAAAATACACGGAACTCAGATCTTTAGTGGACAAGTATAAATTAAATACTATTTGTACCTCTGGAAGCTGTCCTAATATGGGAGAATGTTGGGGAGAAGGTACTGCAACCTTTATGATTTTAGGAAATGTTTGTACCCGATCATGTGGATTCTGTGGTGTTAAAACCGGACGTCCAGAAACGGTAGATTGGGATGAGCCAGAAAAAGTAGCACGTTCCATAAAATTAATGCAAATTAAACATGCCGTTTTAACGAGTGTTGACCGTGACGATTTAAAAGACATGGGAAGCATTATGTGGGCAGAGACTGTTAAGGCGGTTAGACGCATGAATCCTGAGACCACCTTAGAAACTCTTATTCCAGATTTTCAAGGTATTGAAAAACACATTGACCGTATTATTGATGTAGCTCCGGAAGTTGTTTCGCATAATATTGAAACTGTAAGACGTTTAACGCGTGATGTAAGAATACAAGCGAAATACGATCGTAGTCTTGGTGTATTAAAATATTTAAAATCGCAAGGTCAACGTCGTACAAAATCAGGAATTATGCTTGGTTTAGGTGAAGAACGCGAAGAGGTGATTCAAACCCTTCACGATTTAAGAGCTAATGATGTAGATGTAGTGACTATTGGGCAATACTTACAACCTAGTAAAAAACACTTACCTGTAAAATCGTTTATCAACCCAGATCAATTTAAAGAATACGAAGACATTGGTTTAGAGTTAGGCTTTAGACATGTAGAAAGTAGTGCCTTAGTACGATCGTCTTACAAAGCACAAAAACACATCAATTAATGATCAGAGTAGCCATCAATGGTTTTGGTAGAATAGGTCGACGCGTTTTTAGATTAGCTTTAGCGCATCCGGATATAGAAATTGTTGCTATTAATGATTTAGCGGATAGTAAAACACTAAGCCATTTACTAAAATACGACAGTATTCACGGCGTTTTAAAAGATAAGGTTTCCTTTGATGACCAACATATTATCATCAATGAAGTGGCTATTCCTTTATACAACTATACGCATCCACATGATATTAAATGGTCTGCTGTAGCACCTGATTTTGTTGTAGAATCTACTGGGAAGTTTAAAACTAAAACAGAACTACAACACCATATAACCAATGGTGCAAAACGCGTTATATTATCAGTTCCGGCTGTAGATGATGAAATTAAAACCATCGTTTTAGGTATTAATGACCAAAGTATTGATGGTAGCGAAACAATTTTATCTAACGCCTCGTGTACCACCAATAATGCCGCCCCTATGATTGCGCTAATAAAAGCGCATTTAGGGATTAAACAAGCCTATATTACAACGATTCATTCGTACACTACCGACCAAAGCTTACACGACCAGCCTCATAAAGACTTAAGACGGGCTCGTGCTGCCGGACAATCTATAGTTCCAACAACCACTGGTGCCGCCAAAGCCTTAACCAAAATTTTTCCAGACCTTTCCGAGGTCATTGGAGGCTGTGGTATTAGAGTTCCGGTTGCCAATGGTTCTTTGACCGACATTACGATTAATGTTGAAAAACCGACATCAATTGCTGCAGTTAATTCTATTTTTAAAAATGCTTCAGAAAATGAACTTAAAGGCATTTTAGAATACACTGAAGACCCAATAGTATCAATCGATATTGTTGGAAATCCGCACTCTTGCATCTTTGATGCCCAGATGACCTCTGTGATTGGAAATATGGTTAAAATAGTTGGATGGTACGACAATGAAACGGGTTACAGTTCTAGAATTTTAAATTTAATTTGCAATATATCGGACAAAAAAGCACTTTAATCGAATAAATAATTATATTTGTTCAAATTTAAATGCGCTGAATGTCACCGATTAAACACATCATATTTGTAATTTTAGCCTGCTTTTGCAGTCTTTTGTTTGCACAACAAATAGGAGCTGATGATGACGGTATGCTCTCCATAAGACTTCTAGAACACCTCAATCAGGCCAAATTAGACAGTAATCGTGGTAAATATTATAACGCTTTAGATAATCTAGATAAAGCTTTAAATGCCTCAATTAAAATAGGCGATCAATCCCAACAAGGAAAAATTTATTTGAAAATTGCCAAAGTGCAATTCTTAGTCGGTGAGAAGGACAAAGCTAATCTTTCCATTAGCAAAGCCATGAAAATCCAACGTGAAATTGGTGATTATGGTAATTTAGCCGCCGCATATAATATTAAAGGGGTAATGTATAGTACCCAAGAAGAATATGAGGAAGCTTTAGATTATTTTAATTCAGCAAAAACCTTATTTGAACAAGAAGGCATCGAAGAATACACGTCTGATGTTACCCTTAATGAAGCCAAGGTTTATATTGCCTTAAAACGCTACGCAGAGGCTAAAGCCGATTTAGAAAAGACCATTATCATTGCTAAAAAATACAACCAACAACGCCGTCTTAGTGGCGCGCTTATCTACAGCGGAAAAGTATTTTGTGCCATGGGCAACCTTAGAATGGCTGAGATGCAAACCGAGGAAGGTCTTGCCATTGCTCAGGAACTCAATAATTTTAGTGATGAAAATGAAGCCTACTTAACCCTTAGTGATATTCATGAAAAAAATGGGGACTATAAAAATTCGCATTTCTATATCAAGAAACACATCCACTTATCAGATTCGCTTTTAAATGTAAAGCGTCAGAATATTGCGACTGGCATTTCTAACGAATCAATTACCGATTATAAAGACGCCCAAAACGAACAACTTAAGGCCCAAATAGACGAGGTAAATGCAGAAAGTGCGTTTAGTAGAATTA
This sequence comes from Winogradskyella arenosi, assembly GCF_003337305.1. Classification (GTDB taxonomy): domain Bacteria; phylum Bacteroidota; class Bacteroidia; order Flavobacteriales; family Flavobacteriaceae; genus Winogradskyella; species Winogradskyella arenosi. The sequence continues at coordinate 62,634 of NZ_QPJO01000005.1, forward strand.
CAACTATATTGAGTATCGCCTTAATTACCATTTTATCATTATTAACCTTATCCTTATATAAGAATAATAATATTAGGCTCAATACGAATACCATGCTTCATAAGAAGAATGACGAATTAATATTAGCAAAAGAAAAAGCAGAATTAGCGTCTAAAACAAAGGCCAACTTCCTATCTACCGTAACCCACGAGTTAAGAACACCACTATACGCTGTAACAGGTTTAACCAATATGCTTTTAGATGAAGACCCTAAACCGCATCAAATTCAGCATTTAAAATCTTTAAAATTTTCAGGAGATTACCTCTTAACCTTTATCAATGATATTCTTCAAATTAATAAAATTGAGGCGAATAAAGTAGAAGTAGATCCGGAACACTTTAATTTAAAACTGAAATTAGAAAATGTCATCTCTGCCTTAAGCAATTCAGCAAAAGATCAAGATACAACCATACATTTCGACTACGCTAAAGACCTCCCAGAAAATTTTATTGGAGATCAACTCAAGATTTCGCAAATCTTAATTAACCTTCTTGGTAATGCAATTAAGTTTACACAAGACGGTGATATTTGGGTAAGAACCTCTAAAATAGATCAAAACGACGATACATATAGACTTCGTTTTGAAATTGAAGATAACGGAATTGGGATTACCAAAGAGAAGCAAGAGCACATGTTTGAAAGCTTTTCACAAGGGTCGGTACAAATTAATAGAAAATATGGTGGTACAGGTTTAGGTTTATCTATTGTAAAAGGATTAATTCAAATTCTGAAAGGAAAAATTTACCTTAAGAGTGAATTAGGTAAAGGAACCACCTTCTTTTTTGAAATCCCATTAGAGCATGATAAAACGGCCGATAAGCCAGAAGTTATAGAAGTTAAAAAAGGGAATAAGATGGAGGATTTGGATTTAAGCAATGTTAAAATTCTTATCGTAGAAGACAACAAGATCAACCAAATGATCACGAAAAAGATTCTGAATAAGATGAACTTAAGTTGTGACGTTGTTGATAATGGTGAAGCTGCCGTAGAACAAGTTAAAATCGTTAAGTACGATGTAGTTCTTATGGACATTCATATGCCAGGGATTAGCGGACTAGAAGCCACTAAGATTATTAGATCTTTTGATAAGGAATTAACCATCTTTGCGCTAACCGCTGTTACTTTAGAGGATAAAATGCACGAGTTTGGAGAAGCTGGTTTTGATGATATTATTTCTAAACCATTTAAACAAGAAGACTTTGAAGATAAACTTCATGCAGCACTTACCGGACAAAAAATAGTATCTAGTTTCTTTAATTAACACTAGTCTTAACCACTGCATTAAACTCAGCGGCTTTGTCTAACTTAATTTCTATAGGCAGGTAAAAAAGCTTATTTTCTAGAGCAGTATAATCTTTTAATCGCACATAGTCTTTTTCAGTGGTTATAATTAACGACTTCCCTGCTAAATTAGAGATATCAGAAGCTTTAAAATTATAATGATCTGTAAATTCTAAGTGCTCAAATTCCAAACCTTTTTCCGTTAAAAATTGTACTAATGGATCGGCATTTGCAATCCCTGTGACTAGGGTAAATTTTAGCAGCGTCGCCAAGTCTAAAGTTCGCTTTTCTGAATAGACTTCTGTGGCATAATCTACATGACTAAAAAAGAGCGATTGCTCATCTTTTAATTTCAACTTTAAACGAATCTTTTCTTTTTCAGACGCCGAAATAGAAGGGTCACATTTGGTAACCACAACGACATCGGCACGTTTAGCCCCCGATTTAGGCTCTCTTAAATTTCCGGTAGGCAAAACAATATCCTTATAGTATAAATTGGAATAAGCCGTTAATAAAATTGTAAAAGAAGCTTGTACTTTTCGGTGTTGGTACGCATCATCCAATAAGATGACTTCCGGAGCCTCATCAAGACCTCTTAATTGGGCAATTCCATGTTGCCTATTGGCATCTACCGCCACTTTAATAGCTTTAAATTTTCTATAAAACTGAAAGGGCTCATCTCCAATAGTATCTGCATTAGCATGGCTATCGGCCAAAACAAAACCTTCTGTTTTTCGCTTATAGCCACGACTTAGGGTGGCTATAGATTTTTCATCTTTAAGCAACCGTATAAGATATTCTATCATTGGGGTTTTCCCCGTTCCTCCAGTACTTAAGTTTCCCACACATAGCAACGGAAAATCATAAGTCTTAGACGTTTTAATCCCCACATCATACAACCAATTTCGCATCCATGTTATGGCATAATAAATCGGAACAATAGGAAATAATATATAACGAATAATTTTCATAGCGCTGTAATCACGGGTTTTATGCTGAAAGAAGAACCATAACCAATAGCCTTGGCTAAACTGATATTTGAATATTGATATTTCACAACAGCTAAATTATAGTATTTTTGAAACAAATATACACTTATGATTATACAAGACGTCATTAATCACTTGCACAACTTAGCCCCATTAGCTTATGCTGAGGATTTTGATAACGTAGGACTCTTAGTGGGGAATAAAAATGAGAAGGTCACGGGAGTTTTAGTGACTTTAGACACCTTAGAAGCCGTCGTTGATGAAGCCATTGAAAATCAATGCAATCTTATCGTAAGCTTCCACCCTATTATTTTTAAAGGTTTAAAAAAACTTACGGGAAAAACCTACGTAGAACGCGTTGTCATAAAAGCTATACAGCATAACATTGCCATTTTCTCTATACATACCGCATTAGACAATGCTTTTCAGGGCGTTAACGACATTATCTGTAACCAATTAGGGTTGATAAATAAAAAGGTTTTAATCCCCCAAAGCGGCACTATTAAAAAATTACAGACCTACGTACCCAAAGCAGATGCAGAAGCCCTAAGAACGGCTTTATTTAAAACGGGTGCAGGAAGTCTAGGGCATTATGAATCGTGTAGTTTTAATATGGAAGGCCAAGGCACGTTTTTAGCCAATGATGATGCGAATCCTGTAATTGGCAAAAAAGGCAAATTACATACCGAATCTGAAACCGCAATTTCCATAACTTTCAAAAAACATCTTGAAAGTACCGTTTTACGCACACTTTTTGATGCACATCCTTATGAGGAAGTAGCTTACGAAATTACAACCTTAGAAAATTCAAATCAACATATTGGTATTGGAATGGTTGGAGAGCTTGAACATGAAATGCCTGCTGAAGCCTGTTTAAAGTTTATTAAAGCACAAATGCAAACCGACTGCATAAGACATACAAACCCTTTAGATCGTCCCATAAAACGCATAGCGGTACTTGGGGGCTCTGGTAGTTTTGCTATCTCTGCGGCAATGGCTGCTAAGGCCGATCTATTTATTACTGCAGATTTAAAATATCATGATTTTTTTAGGGCCGAAAACAAGATTATTTTAGCCGATATTGGTCATTATGAAAGTGAACAGTTCACAAAATCATTTTTAGTAGACTATCTATCAAAAAAAATCACTAATTTTGCAATCATTTTATCAAAGACAAATACAAATCCGATAAAGTATTTATAATTATGGCAAAAAAAGCTGAAGTTTCTGTTGAAGAGCGATTGAGAGCACTATATGATTTACAATTAATTGACTCTAGAGTAGATGAAATAAGAAATGTCAGAGGTGAGCTTCCTTTAGAAGTTAGAGATTTAGAAGACGAAGTTGAAGGACTTAACTTAAGATTGGAAAAGCTAAATGATAGCTTAACGATTATCGACGAAGACATCAAAGGAAAGAAAAACTTAATTGAAGAAGCTAAAACTTTAATTAAGAAATACAGTGAGCAACAAAAGAATGTTAGAAATAACAGAGAATATAACTCATTGACTAAAGAAGTTGAATTTCAAGAATTAGAGATTCAATTGGCTGAAAAGCACATTAAAGAATTTAAAGTTCAGATAGAACAGAAAAAAGAAGTTATTTCTGCCACTAAAGACCGTTTAAAAGATCGTATGGCTCACCTAAAGCACAAAAAAGGCGAGCTTAATGAAATTTTAAAAGAAACGGAAAAAGAAGAAGAGGCTTTAAAATTAAAGTCTGAAGATTATCAAAAGAAAATTGACGATCGTTTAGTAAAAGCTTACCAGAGAATTAGAAATAATGTTAAGAATGGTTTAGCGGTTGTAGCGATAGAACGTGGTGCTTCTGGTGGATCTTTCTTTACCATCCCTCCACAAGTGCAAGTAGAAATTGCATCTCGTAAAAAAGTTATTACTGATGAGCACAGTGGTCGTATCTTAGTCGATGCTGAATTAGCAGAAGAAGAAAAAGTAAAAATGAACAAATTATTCGCTAAACTTAGCAAGTAATTTTTCAATTTCATATTATAAAAAAGCCTTTGCCAACGCAAAGGCTTTTTTTATGCCTTGTGGTTACCTAAAGGTCTTAACGTAATTTTATAAATATCTATATTAAGGTTTTGTAATTTCACACGACTAAGCCTTAAAATTTAAAAGATGATCAAATTTCTCTCTATTCTAACCATCAGCTTACTTTTTAGCTGTCATAACCAAGCCCAAGTGAACCCAAAACAACAAGCCGTGATTAATGCAAATCCTGTTGAAGTTCCCCTCCAAGATGGAAAGGCAAGAGCCTATTTTGCGAGTGGTTGTTTTTGGTGTGTTGAAGCGGTCTATGAAAGTGTAAAAGGTGTTGATGAATCTATTTCTGGCTATGCTGGAGGTTTTACAGAAAACCCAACTTACGCCGCTAGTAACACTGGAAAAACAGGACACGCTGAGACTGTAGAGATTATCTACGATCCAGAACTTGTTAGTTTTTCAGAGCTTGTTGATGTGTATTTTGGCTCTCAAAATCCAACGCAAGTTAATGGCCAAGGACCAGATCATGGATCGCAATACCGCTCTATAATATTTTATCAAAATGAAGCCCAAAAACAAATTATTGAGCAAAAGAAAGCAAGCTTAGCAAAGAAGCTTGATGCTCCTATTGCTGCCGAAGTTTATCCTTTCCAGAAATTCTGGCTGGCCGAAGATTATCATCAAAACTATGAGCGTCTTCATCCAGAGAATCCTTACATACAAAAGGTATCGATTCCGAGGCTACAGAAATTTAAATCTAAATTTCCAGCATTGCTAAAAGATAAGACGCAACATTAACCTAAAAGCCTACAACGTTTCAAACTCTTGTAGGCTTTTTTTCTTCAACTTAGGGTCGCTTTATTTACGAGCCTTAATTTCAAAAATAAACGGAAATAAAGGTGATTTCGCTTTATACATCCCCGAAGCACTCGGTACTAAATCTGGAAAAATATCATAAGGCGTTTCATCATATTCCTTAAAACTTTCAATTTTTAATCCTGCTTCAATTAAGGCGTTCACTACAGAACTTAAACTGTGGTTCCAACCGTATTCTTTACTTATCATTTCCGAAGTTTTATCAGCGTACGTCCCTTTATATTCTTCGTAAATAACCTGCTCTTGACTATAAGGATAGTTCATTTCCATACGGCCATTGACCTCCTCAAACATCCAAACTATAGGGTGGAATTCTACCATGTAAAAGATACCACCTGGTTTTAAACGTTCTGAAATCATCTTAGCCCAAGGTTTTAAATCGGGCAGCCAACCAATAACGCCATAACTTGTAAATACCACATCAAAGGTCTCGGAAATATGTGCTGAGGTGTCTAAAACATTACAACATACAAATTGAGCATCTTGCTGAAGTCCGGCATTCAAGCTTTTAGCCAATTCAATACCGGTTTCACTGAGATCCACTCCAACACATTTTGCGCCCATCCGACTCCAACTTAAAGTATCTTGACCAAAATGGCATTGTAAATGCAATAAGGACTTTCCTTTTACATCGCCTAAAGCCTTGAGTTCATAAGGTTTTAAAGAAGTTTCCCCGTCTTTAAAGGCTTCAACATTATAAAAATCACTTTTCGCATGGATGTTCACCTTTTTATTCCAAGTGGCTTTATTAACTTCAAAATAATTAGTCCAATCACTCATGGTTATTTAATTTTATATCACAATCAAAAAAACAACGTTTTAATGAAGTCATTTTATATCAGTATGGTTTGTTTATGCTTTTTGTGGAGCTGCAAGTCTGATAAAAAACAAACCGCAGAACCTGTACAAGTTAAGCAAGAATTAACAACGGCACAAAAAATTGCTCATGCTCATGGTTTTGAACATTGGCCAAAGGTCTCTAAAGTTCAATTTACCTTTCAGGTTGACAAGGATACCGTAAAAGGTAAAGGCCGCGCTTGGACATGGTACCCTAAGGAAAACCGTGTTATTTTAAAAACAGCGCAAGACACTGTTGATTATGTCCGTAAGGAGGTCGATAGTACCTATAGAGCAGCGGACCAAGCTTTTATTAACGACAAGTTTTGGTTATTAATACCATTTCAATTGGTGTGGGATACAACCGCTGAGCTCTCAGAAGTAAAAACAGCCACTGCACCGATAAGTAAAACGCAATTAAACAAGATAACACTAACCTATCCTGAAGTGGGCGGATATACCCCTGGAGATGCCTATGACATCTATTATAACGATGACTACATCATTAAAGAATGGACTTTTAGAAAAGGAAATAGCAAGGAACCGACCTTATCAACCACCTTTGAAACATTACAAGATTATGAGGGCATTAAAATTGCTAAAAATCACAAGCAAGAAGGCGGCTTATGGAATCTTAATTTTACAGATGTCAGTATAACTTTGGACAACAAGAATTAACCGCTTACTTTTGCGGCCTATAATGTAAGTTTCACGCTATAGTAATAACTAAAAGCGTATAGCTTACATTTTCCGCCAAATGGCGTCTATATATAAAAAGCACTTCATTCTATTCAGATTGAGGTGCTTTCTCTTTTAAATTCATATCAATTTCAAACAAAAAAGAGGTACCTTCTCCGTAATGACTTTCTAATTCTAATTGCCCACCTAACATTTCAATAAAAGCTTTAGAAATGGATAAGCCTATACCAGAACCATGGAGCGCATCTTTGTTTAAAACATCAACCTGATAAAAGGTATTAAAAATGGATTCTAATTTATCTTTAGGAACACCAATTCCGGTATCATTAAGTATAAAATTTAATTGAGAGGTTTCGATGTTCACATTGCAATTAAGAATAATATGGCCGCCTTCTTCGGTATATTTTATCGCATTTTCCATTAAATGTTTTAAAACGTCCGTAAACTTACCTTGGTCAGAATTAATCATCTGATCCTTATTAGCGATAAAATTATTTAAGGTTAACTTAATCTGTTTGGCTTTAGCTTCTGCCAAAAACGAGGTAAAAATAGAATCGATAACCGCATTAACATTAAAATTTGTAATGCTCAAGGTCATTAGGCCAGTTTCTATTTTAGAGATATTCAAAATATCCGTCATTACATCTAGGAGCTCTTGTCCATTACCTTCAATGATACTTACGTATTCTTTAAACTCTTCATCATCGGTATTGTAAGATTTTAAAAGGTCCGCACAGCCAAGAATACCATACATGGGTGTTCTAATTTCATGACTCATATTAGCCAAAAAGGCCGTTTTTAATTGATCGGACTGCTCTGCCTTTTCTTTAGCTTTAATAACATTTTCATGTTTTATAACTAAAGCCTCCTGTAAAGAATTCTCTTTTAAAAGGGCATTATGCAAATGCTGTACTAAAAATGAAACTGAAAAAACCGCCATAAGGATGAACAGAATATTATTGATAAATACAATACTAATGACCTGTATTTGTTCATCTTGAAACACTTTAAAGTTAAAGATTTTAAAATAGACGCTCAGCGCGATAAGGAAATAAACAAATGCTGCGGCTAAGGCCGTATTTACTCCAGATTTTCGACCACTAAAAAGTGTTACCAATACACACAACATAAAGAGTATCAAACCGCTACTACTTTTAAGCCCAATATAAAGCACCAGAGCAAAGGACAATACAAACAAATTAGCCGCAAAGACTACTTTTTTTGTATTCAAACTCATTTTATTATTAAAAAATAAAAACGCAATTAATGAAATCGCAATGGTATCGACATAAAAGACAAAAGGCTTGTCTAAAATTAAGGCCGTAATAGCGCTAGGTATATAAGAAATAACCCCTAGCGGAAGAATTAATATTAATATTGATACAAATAATTTATTTCTAAAATAAGCCAACTCATCCTGCCCATCTTCTTTTGAGAAACGACTATATTTAATATACCATTGGTGATATGCAGACCAAAGCCTCTTTAGCATAAGAAATTAATTGTAGTTACTAAACTAAACAGAAAAACTGTTTTAAACTATTTATTTTTGAGATATTCTTAAGAATTTTTAGCAAATTGTCAATTTCATAAAATATCATTTAATTATCTTATTTTTGTTAACAACCGAAAAACCCACAAACTTTGTCCGATTATAAATTAGGTCTTGACTATGCAAAAGCACAAGACAACTTAGATGAATTATCTGCATATAAACAACAATTCCACATTCCTAAAGACGCCAATGGCAAGGCGCTTATTTACCTCTGCGGAAATTCTTTAGGCTTACAACCAAAATCAACGAAAGCCTACATCAATCAAGAATTAGAAGATTGGGCAAATCTTGGTGTTGAAGGCCATACGGATGCTAAAAACCCATGGTTACCTTATCATGAATTTTTAACCGAAGCTACCGCTAAATTAGTCGGAGCTAAACCTATTGAGGTCGTTACCATGAACTCCTTAACGGCCAACTTGCATTTTATGATGGCGTCGTTTTATAAACCAACTAAAGAACGCTATAAAATCCTTATTGAAAGTGATGCCTTTCCGTCAGATAAGTATGCGGTTGAATCGCAATTAAGACATCATGGTTTCAATGATAAAGACGGTTTAATTTTATGGTCACCTAGAGAAGGTGAAGAATTATTACGTAATGAAGATTTAGAAGCCATTCTCAAAGAACATGGTTCTGAAATTGCCCTCATTATGGTGGGTGGCGTTAATTATTATACCGGTCAATTTTTAGACTTTAAACGCATTACAATGCTAGGACATCAACATGGATGTAAAGTAGGCTTTGATTGTGCTCATGGCGCAGGAAATGTCGATTTAGATCTGCATAACTCAGGAGCCGATTTCGCCGTATGGTGTACCTATAAATACATGAATTCAGGACCTGGAAGTTTATCGGGTTGCTTTGTTCATGAGCGCCATGCCTATAACAAAGACCTCAACCGATTTACAGGTTGGTGGAGCCATAATAAAGACACGCGTTTTAACATGCGACACGAATTTGATGTCTTACCGGGAGCCGAAGGTTGGCAGTTAAGCAATCCGCCAATTTTGTCCATGGCAGCCATTAGAGCGTCTTTAGATATTTTTAATGAAGTTGGCCTTGAAAAACTGATTAAAAAGTCGAAAAAACTTACGGGTTATTTTGAGTTTCTACTGAAAGACTTAGGTGAAGATACCATCAGAATTATCACCCCAGAAAACCCTGAGGAACGTGGATGTCAACTCTCTATTCAGGTTTTAAACGCCGATAAAGCTTTACACGATAAATTAACCGAAGCCGGTGTTATTAGCGATTGGCGAGAACCCGACGTGATCCGTTGCGCACCAACACCGTTGTATAATTCTTATGAAGATGTGTATAATATGGTTGAGCAATTAAAAGCCTTATTATGAAAACAGTTTGGTCTATTATTAAAAATGAAAACAGGCTGCTATCCCTTAAAAAGAAATCAGAAATCAGTTTTTTTGAATATCATATCTTAGGCCTGTTATCTTTTTTTACGAGTAAAGGGCATGACTATTTTATAATAACAGACCGACGGATTGTCTATCTAATAAAAGATAAACTCATAAAACATGGAGAATATCAAAGTTTTGAAAGTATTCAATTTAATTCTAATAACAACAACTTAAGTTTTAAGAATCTTAAAGGACAAACAGAAATCATTAATCTAAATAAGTTTAGACCGTCTTATGAGGAGATTCAGATCATAAAGCAAAAATTACATCCGTCAACTACGGCATCAAAAACACTTAAATCCTAATCGATAAGATCTAACCCCATTTTAATTTTACCATGGCAAACAATAACAAACTTAATAACCAACAGAACATCCTTATTATTGGTGCCGGGCTTTGCGGAAGCTTATTGGCTCTTAGATTAGGACAAAGAGGATTCCATGTTACCGTTTATGAGATGCGTCCGGATCTAAGAAAAACCGATATTTCTGCGGGGCGCTCTATTAATTTAGCCTTTTCCAATCGCGGCAATAAAGCCATGAAACTTGTAGGGTTAGAAGACAAAGTAAAGGAATTATGCATCCCTATGAATGGACGCATGATTCACGATAAAGAAGGCAACACCTTTATGTCTAATTACAGCGGAAGAGATTACGAATACATCAATTCCATTTCTAGAGGAGAGCTGAATAGTTTACTCTTAACCGAAGCCGAAAAACATGAAAACGTTACGATACATTTCAATAAAAAATGTAAGTCTGTAGATTTTGAAAACACCACCGCTTTATTTCAAGATTACAACACTAAAGACGAATTTGTAGAAGATGCCGATTGTATTATCGCCACAGATGGTGCTGGTTCAGCCCTCAGAAAAAGTTATTATTTAGGAAAGAAGTTCTTGTTCAGTTTCTCTCAAGAGTATTTAAATCATGGCTATAAAGAACTAAGCATTTTACCTACAGAAACTGGCAATTACAAAACCTATAAAAATGCCTTACACATCTGGCCAAGAAGCAGTTTTATGCTTATTGCTTTACCAAATTTAGATGGCAGTTTTACCGTCACCCTATTTTTAAGTTATGCGGAAGGCGAGTACAATTTTAATAATCTAACCACACCAGAATTGGTAATAGAATTCTTCCAGAAAGAATTTCCTGATGCCTTAGCCATTATGCCGAATTTGGTTGATGATTTTTTCGAAAATCCTACAGCTGCTTTAGGCACCGTAAAATGTTCCCCTTGGCATTACAAAGGCAATACCTTACTAATGGGTGATTCTGCCCATGCTATTGTCCCTTTTTACGGACAAGGGATGAACGCCTCTTTTGAAGATGTTGTTGAATTTGATAAGGTGCTCGACCAAAATCTTGACAGTTGGGAAGCCATTTTTGAAACCTACGAGAAAAACAGAAAGAAAGATACCGATGCTATTGCCGATTTAGCCATCGATAATTTCCACGAAATGAAAGGTCATGTAGCCAATCCTATTTTTCAAGAAAAACGAAAAATTGAAATGGCCTTAGAAAAAGAATTTCAAAATAAGTATTCCTCAAAATATAGTTTGGTTACCTTTAATGAAAACATCGGGTATAGACAAGCTATGTTACAAGGAAGAGCACAAGACAAGGCGATTTTAAATATGTTAACCGATAAAGTGATTTCATCAGAAGACAATTTAAAAGATATTTTAGACAAAGTAAATGCCGAAACTGAAGCTATTTTAGAAGACGATAGGATTGCGGGATTGTATTGAGCAATGAGCAATGAGCAATGAGCAATGAGCAATGAGCAATGAGCAATGAGCAATGAGCAATGAGCAATGAGCAAAAATTAAAATCTGAACCAGAAAGAAAACAAAAATCAGCAAAAATTAATATCCCAAATCAATTCAGAGAATTGAACATCAAAATTCTGAAATAATGAGGGAAGGAATGAAGATGCAAAGCGAAGCTTCAAGCACGAAATTCCGAGAGCGAGTGTTCCGAAGGAATTTCCTATATTTTGATTGTGATTTTTGGTTCGTTTATTCGCAGATGCTTATTTTATGGAGCTTATGATGTGCTTCGCAATTTGCATCAAGGCAAATGAACAGAATAAAAAAAATAAAACATGAGTAAAACAAATGATAAGATTCCTGTTTCTAAAGGAACAGGAGTAACACCAAGAGGCGCCTACCCACACGTCAAACAAGTAGGCGATTTTATATTCGTTTCAGGCACGAGCTCTAGACGTGCAGACAACACGATAGCAGGTGTAGACATCATTGACGAGATGGGAACAAAACGCCTAAACGCCTACACACAAACCCAAGAAGTTTTAAAAAACATAGAAAAAAACTTAGCAAAAGTTGGCGCTAGTTTAAAAGATGTGGTGGATGTCACCTCATTTTTGGTCAACATGAATGACTTTGCAGATTACAACAGAGCCTACGCAGAATTCTTCGAAAAAGAAACCGGACCAACCCGAACAACCGTTGCGGTACATCAGTTACCACATCCAGATTTGGTGGTTGAGATAAAGGTTATGGCTTTTAAGAAACCTTAAATGCAGCCATTTATAACTATCATATCGTTATTAACTACGCTTTTTTCTTATGCGGATGCAGGAAACATTTATCGTTTTAATCTAGAATTAGAATTGAAAAATGGAGTGATACTAAATAGTTATTACTATCACTATTCTTATGACAAATACGATGAAAATACTGATTATGGTGAAAGATTAGAAAACCTACTCAACAAAGATAATATCACAATTTACACTCTTATTCAAACAGAGAATCTCGGTGAATTACAACTAGATTTCACTTCAAGCAATTATAAAATAGAAATAGATTTAAATAGTTTAAAAAAAATAAGAATTATTAATTATTCAGAGCTTGAAGTTTTCTATCCACTTGTTGAACTTTCTCAGAAGGAATTCTTATTAATTGGAAGTAATAATCCGAAAATTGAATTTATATATAACCAAAAAATATCTGAAAATTGCAACTATGTTTTGTTATGTTGGAACTCAAAAACTGATTTATCTAAACACAAAAAAGAGATTTCAGATGAATTAATTTTATTTAGTAAAAACCTTTCTTCAACCCAAAATCAATTGCATAAATATTTATCGCTCAAAAAAGAAGAACTTCTTACCAAATATTCAATATTAATAATAAATCATTGTAGCGCATTATAAAATGGAAAACATCAAAAACTACATAAATGGTAATTTCCAAAATCCAATTCAAGACCACTGGATAGACAACTACAATCCTTCTGATGGAGACGTTTACGGACAAATTCCTAATTCAACAAAAGACGATGTTGAAGCGGCTTACAAAAGTGCCAAATCTGCATTTGTAAGCTGGTCACAAAGTACTTTAGAAGAGCGTAGTAGAATCCTCATTAGAATTTCAGAATTATTAGAAGCGAATTTAGACCGTTTTGCCGAAGCGGAAAGTAAGGATAATGGCAAACCTATTTCATTAGCAAAAGCCGTAGATATTCCAAGAGCAGCAAGTAACTTTAGATTTTTTGGGAATGCCATAACGCAATTCGCCAGTGAAAGCCATGAGTCTGTGGGTCAAAACGCGATTAATTATACCTTGCGACAACCTATTGGTATAGTCGGCTGTATTTCACCTTGGAACCTTCCCCTCTATTTATTCACTTGGAAAATCGCACCAGCATTGGCAGCCGGAAATTGTGTGGTTGCCAAACCGAGTGAAGTCACGCCAATGACGGCGTATCTATTAGGGGAAATTTGTAACGAAGCGGGTTTACCAAAAGGCGTCTTAAATATCGTTCACGGATTAGGCACCAGCACAGGACAAGCCATCATTGAACACCCAGACATAAAAGCGATTTCCTTTACAGGAGGCACAGCAACAGGAGCCCACATTGCTAAAGTCGCCGCACCAATGTTCAAAAAGCTATCTTTAGAATTAGGCGGAAAAAATCCGAATATCATTTTTGCAGACTGTGATTACGAGGATATGTTGAACACTACAGTACGTTCGTCTTTTGCTAATCAAGGGCAAATTTGTTTGTGTGGTAGTCGCATTTTTGTAGAAGCTTCTATATATGAAAAATTCAAGACTGATTTTGTTGAAAAAGTAAAGCAACTTAAAGTCGGACATCCATCAAACCAAGATACCAATATAGGAGCTTTAGTGTCCAAACCTCATCTTGAAAAAGTAAAAGAATACATCAACATTGCAAAAACAGAAAATGGAACTATACTATGTGGAGGCAATGAGGTCACCGTTAAAGGTTTTGAAAACGGTTATTATTTAGAACCAACCGTTATCGAAGTACCCAATGACGACTGCCGTGTAAACCAAGAAGAGATTTTTGGACCTGTAGTAACCCTAATGCCTTTCAACTCAGAAGACGAGGTTTTAGAAATGGCCAACAAAGTTAAATACGGACTTTCAGCAACCTTATGGACCAATAATCTAAACCGTACCATGACATTAAGTAACCAACTTCAAGCAGGTATTGTTTGGATAAATACGTGGATGATGCGCGACTTAAGAACACCTTTTGGAGGTATAAAAGCATCAGGTGTAGGAAGAGAAGGTGGTTTTGAAGCCTTGCGCTTTTTTACGGAAGCTAAGAACGTTTGTATAAAGTATTAAAAAAAGAACCAAGATGATAGAGCCAAGAACCAAGATGTTAACCGTCTTGAATCTTGACTCTTGATTCTTACATCAAAATATTATGAATCTACAACTAAACAACAAATACGCACTAGTATGCGGAAGCACCGCAGGAATAGGAAAAGCAACAGCCATGGCCTTAGCCGCCGAAGGTGTTCAAGTCACCCTTGTTGCTAGAAACGAAGACAAATTAAAAGCGGTACTTTCAGAATTACCTCAATCTCAATCACACGATTATATTGTGGCTGATTTTTCAAACCCTGAAGACTTAAAAACGAAAGTTTCAGAATATGTATCCAATCATCACGGCTTTCATATTTTGGTGAATAACACAGGTGGACCTGCCGGTGGACCTATTTTTTCGGCTGAAGTCGAGGAATTTGAATCGGCTTTTACGCAACATTTAAAATGTAACCATGTGTTAGCGCAAACCCTTGTTCCTTTTATGAAACAAGAAAATTATGGCAGAATTATCAATGTCATTTCCACCTCCGTTAAACAACCTTTAGACGGTTTAGGTGTAAGCAATACCATTAGAGGAGCGGTAGCCAGTTGGAGTAAAACATTAGCCAATGAATTAGGGCAATTTGGTATTACGGTTAACAATGTGTTACCGGGTGCTACAGGCACGGACCGATTAGCGGAAATCATTAAAAACAAAGCTCACAAAACGGGGAAAACAGAAGAAGAATCGGCCCAAGCTATGAAAAGCACCGTCCCTGCAAAACGATTTGCGAAACCTGAAGAACTTGCCGATGCTATTACCTTTTTAGCCAGCGAACGTGCCGCGTATATCAATGGAATTAACCTTCCGGTTGATGGTGGAAGAACAAAATCTTTGTAACTTTATACCGCTTGGACATTTAAATAAACTGTAAACTAAACAAGCTTAAACCCTTTAATACATTTCCTTTCAACAGGAATAAAACCATAAAACCATGAGTAAAATATATCCTCCTATTAATTTCAAAGCATGGATTGAAGAAAACCGTCATTTGTTAAAACCACCTGTGGGGAATAAAGTGGTTTGGAAGGATGGTGATTTTATAGTTATGGTAGTTGGTGGCCCTAATAATAGAAAAGACTACCATTATAATGAGACGCCTGAATTTTTTCATCAAATTGAAGGCGATATTGTCTTAAAAATTATTGAAGACGGCCTCCCTAAAGATATTCATATTAAAGAAGGAGAAATTTTTCTCTTACCACCCAAAGTTCCACATTCGCCACAACGTGGGGCTAATACGGTAGGACTTGTTATTGAATACCCTAGAGAAGAAGGTGTAAAAGATGCCTTATTATGGTTTTGCGAAAACTGTACCACCAAGCTTTATGAAGAAGATTTTACGGTTAAAAATATAGAAACCGACATGCCTATCATTTTTGATCATTATTACAATGACAAATCAAAACGAAGCTGCCCTAATTGCGGCGAAGTCATGGAGCCACCAAAAAAGGTAACTCTAGAATAACACTTAGATTTTATTCCTTAACACCTAAGGCTTACCTTTAAAGAGCAATCAACCCTATTAAACGAGACACGCAATTTCAGCCTAGTATAACTTATGAAAGAAAGACGAAAACTTAGAATAAACGGTCACTCCCACCTTCTTCCCTATCCTGAGGAAATCCCTCAGTTTATGAAAGAGAAAGAAATCTTTTGGGTCGATAAAGATCGTAAGTTTATGCTTCAGAAAGATTGGAACCGCCCAATTACCGATTCTAGTTTCTTTTTAAATGAGAAATTAGCTTGGATGGAACGTTTTAACATAGATCATGCCGTGGTTTTAAACCTCTCACAGCTTTACGGCAACGGTCTTCGTGTAGAAGAAATGAAGCAGGCCCTACGTTTTCAAAATGATTTTAATGCGAAAATTCAACGTGAGAACCCGAGTAAATTCACCTGTGGATTTGTGGTACATCCCGGCTTTGTACGAGGTGCTTGTTGGGAAATTGAACGTTGCGTAGAAGAACACGGTATGCAATTGCTTTGTTTGCCTACCCATTATATGGATACCATAGGTACTTGGCGCTGTATTTTCGATGAGGAAAATGAACCTATTTTTGAATTGGCCAATAAGTATAATCTCGCTGTTGAAATTCATCCTTATGACGGAGAAAAATTTATTAAGCTTGAAAATACCTCATGGCGATTCCACCTTATATGGATGTTAGCCCAATGTGCTGATGCTTATCATTTCTTAACCTTAAACGGCTATCAAGACAAATACCCTAATATGAGAACTTGTTTTGCGCATGGTGGACAATTAGCGCAAATTAACTTAGGGAGGCGTATTCAAGGATTTGACGGACGCCCAGATTTATTTGAAGGTAAAAGTCATCCTAGAAAAGCCGTAGGACACAAAAACATATTCTTTGACACTTTGGTTCACGATACCGGAGGCTTGGAGTTACTTTTGAAAAACCAAGGCTCTAAACAAGTTATTATGGGCTTAGATGACCCTTACCCACTAGGTGAAATGGAAAGTGAACAACAATCATCTTACCCTGGTAAAATTATCGATTTGGCTATGGAGCGCAATATTGTAACCGAAACTGAGCGTGATGCGATTTGGGAAGATAACGTGATTCAATGGCTTTGCGGTGATGATGAAGCTGCAAAAGAAAAGCTACTTTCTCGTATTATGTCCTAAAGTTATCTCAACCGTTTATTAACTTTGCGTTTTGGATTAATTAATCCACATATCTCATCTGTTTATTTAAATCCATGCCATGTATTTTTTACCTGAAGCCTTAGATCAGTACGTCGTTGCACACTCGGAGCAAGAGCCTGCATTATTACAGCAACTTACACGAGAAACGTATCAAAAAATATTACAACCCATTATGCTTAGCGGCCCTTATCAAGGACGTGTCTTAAGCATGGTGGCTAAACTAATAAGGCCAGAACGTATTTTAGAATTGGGCACCTTTACAGGCTATGCTACCTTATGTTTAGCAGAAGGCTTACCATCTTCAGGAATCTTACACACTATTGACGTTAATGAAGAATTGGTCGACTTTCAACGTAAATACTTCGATCGCTCCGCATACGGTTCACAAATTATTCAGCATACCGGAAGTGCTATAGATATTATTCCGACCCTAAAAGAAACTTTCGACTTGGTATTTATTGATGCTGACAAACCGAATTACAGTAATTATTTTCACTTAATTATTGATAAATTAAATCCTGGTGGAATCATTTTATCCGACAATGTATTATGGCACGGAAAAGTGGTAGAACCTGTAGGTAAAAAAGACATCTCTACCCAGGCTATTTTGGACTATAACACGCTCTTAAAATCAGATCCCCGAGTTGAAACCGTAGTCCTACCCATTAGGGATGGCTTAACTATTAGTAGAAAATTATAAGCGCTTATGTCTCATATTGAAATAAGAACTGTAGAGGTTGTAAAGTACATTACCCCTTTAAGAGAAGGTGGCTCATTACCTGCCATTGTAGAAGCTAGTGATGGGTTTCTCTATGTGTTGAAGTTTAGAGGCGCCGGACAAGGTAAAAAGGCCCTAATCTCTGAATTTATGGGCGGGGAATTAGCACGTGCTATTGGTTTAAAAGTTCCTGAATTGGTATTTATGCATTTAGACGATTCGTTTAGTAAAACTGAACCGGATGAAGAAATTCAAGATCTACTAAAATTTAGCGTTGGCCTTAATCTTGGCTTACACTATCTAAGCAGCGCCATTACCTATGACCCTTTAGTATCAGAAGCCGATGCTTTAACCTCTTCTAAAATTGTACTTTTAGACAGTATTATAAGTAATATAGACCGAACAGTAAAAAACACCAACCTCTTAAATTGGCATAAAGAATTGTGGGTTATAGACCACGGGGCTAGTTTTTATTTTCATCATAATTGGCCTATTTGGGAGCAACATCTTAACCGCAGCTTTCCGCTTATAAAAGACCATGTGTTATTAGAGCGTGCCACTAAATTAACCGAAGCTTCAGAAGGAATTATCGGGGCATTGACACCAGAAGTTATTGAAGATATTGTTTCAAAAATCCCGGAAGATTGGCTGCATAACGAATCGGACACCATGCGTCCAGAGTCCATAAAAGCAGCCTATATAACCTACCTGAATTCTCGACTTTCTAAAATAGATGTATTAGTTAAAGAAGCCAATGATGCCAGATAAAGTGACTTTTGAATACGCAATTATTAGATTTGTACCTCGTGTAGAACGCGAAGAATTTTTTAATGTTGGTGTGATCTTATTCTCCAAACGCAAGAAATTTTTAGCTGTTAAATTTCATGTAGACCATCATAAACTAAAAGCCTTTCCTGATGCTTTAGATTTAGAAACGGTCAATGCTTATTTACAAGCATGGGATAGCATCGCAAAAGGCGATTCAACCTCAGGAAAAATTGGTGAATTTGAAATGTCGGACCGGTTTAGATGGTTAGCGGCTTCTAGAAGTACAGTGATTCAAAGTTCTAAAACGCATTCCGGATTAACAGACAATCCTGAAGAAACTCTACAATGCATCTTTGAACAACAGGTGTTACATCCGTAGTATTAAGCCATAAAAAAAGCAAGGTTCAACATAATGAACCTTGCTTTTTTTTTAGCTTGAAATTTTACTGTATTTACTGCACTGCTTGTAAAGCATCAATATTTCCATACCCAAAACTGCTGTTCTTATTAGGGTAAAATTCTGAAGACTGCTTTAAACGATTTATAATTTGGCTTCTAGTCCAAGTTGGATATTTAGACCAGATTAATGCCGAAATCCCTGCTGTGGTTGCCGTTGCCACAGACGATCCGCCTGTATAACGACGTTCGCCATTATAAAAACTTAAAACAGGAGGCGCTTTACTGGTATTATTATCACCTTCCATAATAATGGTAAAGTCAATTTTACTTCCGCTATGGCAGGTTTCACAACGCTCATAACTGCTTCCGTCATTAACTCCTGTAACAGCTATGGTTTCGCTCATGGTAGCCGGAAAAATAACGCCATACCCATTGGTAAAGCTTGTAGAGGTTCCGCCTGCAGCAAAGATTAGCTTTCCTTTACTGTAAGCGTATTTTACAGCATCTTCTATATTGCTTATCGACCAAACATACCCAATAGACATCGAAATAATTTTAACGTCGTTACGATTCCCTAATTGCGTTAAAGCATCAGACACGCCCTTGCGCTCATGATAATCATTTAACAACACATCTTCTGTGGCTCTATACGCCACTAAATTGGCATTATAAGCCACACCCACTGGCATGCCGTTATCGTTTCTTGGTGCTGCCATGGTAGATCCCATTGCAGTTCCATGTCCGCATTTATCATGAACGCCATCATAATTGCTAGACCACCACCAATTAGAGTCTATAAAAGTCCCATACTTCTCTACAGATCGTCCAGAAGAATAGCCGTCGTTAAACCCTACAGTATTTAATAAGTTTTGAGATTTTGAAACGCCTGTATCAATTAAACCAATGGTAATACCAGCTCCTGTAGATTCGGTCCAAGCTTGTTGTATATTATGCTCATTAAAATGCCAAGACACTTGAGCATTGTTGGGTGAAACCGTGTCATAATGCGCCGGATTAATAGAAGCTCCAGCCGTATCGCATCCCGAACTGGATTTTTGAACGACCTCAGCCGTATATTGGTTATAGCCATTAGGTTCTAAGTACCTCACATCCGTACTTTCTCTTAAGGCCATAATGGTTTCTATTTTGGTAACCTCCGCATCAAAAACGGTTAAGACTTGATCTTCTCGAATCTTAAAATCCGCTTTACTTACGGCTTCTTCATTTCTAATCGTGTTGATGAGTTCGTTCTTTTTTCTGATGAGTTCGGCATCTGGCTTTTCAGAAAAACTTTGTCCTTCGTTACCATAGCCAACGGTTAAAACATATTGTCCGTGGGTTAAGGCACTCCAAAGGAAATGGGCGTCCACATCATTCCAATTAAAGTCTCCTGTACTTTCAATGTGCTCACTAATGTGTGCATTAATCGCTTCAACAGTAAGGGGTTCTTCAGGAAATTGTAATGTAGCGTCTGACGACTCTGTTAGGGTCTCTTTAGAACAAGACCACACTGAAATGGCAAGGATAAATGTCAGGATAACGTAAATTCTTTTCATATTACATATATTTAGATAATGAATTGATTCTAAATATATTAAATATAAACCTGAAATTTAAAGGCGAATTTAATTTTTCGACAAAAAACAGAAAGGTTTACTGAGAAATCAGCAATTATTGATTGCGCTTAAGCGATCCTGTAAAATCTTCAAGATCATCTTTTACCTTATTTAATTCGTCTTTAACGCTTTTAGTAACGTCATTATCAATAAGGCTATTGTCTTGAGCACTTTTTGTGACTTCGTGCTTAATGTCATTGGTAGCATCTTTAATTTGACGCATTGCCTGACCGAGTCCACGTGCGATTTCGGGAAGTTTGTCTGCACCAAATACCAATATAACTATAAATAGTATAAAGACGATTTCAGTACCTCCAATAAATAAAAATGTTTGTAGTTGTATCACGTTGCAAATATAAAGTGAGTTTGTGAATAATGCACCTCAAATAAAGAAATAAAAAAGCCGACTTCAAAAAAAGTCGGCTTAAACTTATGTTATAATATTTAGTTTCTCACTTTTTGCTTAAACTTATCGAAGTCGCTTGATTTAACTTCTTTAGGCCAAGAATTATTAGAAGTGTCAACATCTGCAGTTTCTAAATCAGGATCTACTACGATACTTACAATTTCTTTTTCACTGGCAATAGCTTTACTCACTTCTTGATCATTAAGTCTCCAAACTTGTGCTGGGTACGTTTCTCTAGACGTTGTTCCGTCTGCATAAGTATACTCAACAATTAAAGGCATTACTAACCCGCCTGGCTTTTCAAAAGTAACTTCGTAAAAGAATTTAGGCGTCGTTTTCATTTCCTTCTGTTGTGCCGGCGTAAAGTTATCCATAATGTATTCTTTTACAGTTGGCAAATCATCTATGCTTTCATTACGCTTCATTGATGCTTCGTAACCTTCTTCACCTTCAGCAATAAAATACACTAAACTTTTAGGGTCTATATTATTACGTTCAGCTATTTTCTTTCCATTTTCATTAGGAGTAGATGTTACGGCAAATTTCTTCACTTCTTTAACACCAATATCAGTGTAATCTGTAGTATAGAACCATCCTCTCCAGAACCAATCTAAATCAACAGCAGAGGCATCTTCCATAGTACGGAAAAAGTCTTCTGGTGTTGGGTGTTTAAACATCCATCGGTTAGCATACTCACTAAATGAATAATCAAAAAGCTCACGCCCCATGATGGTTTCTCTTAAAATATTTAAAGCTGTAGCTGGTTTACCATAAGCATTATTACCAAATTGGTAAGTATTTAAACCTTTAGTCATAATAGGAGCAATATAATCTTGCTTTCCTCCCATATATCTTACTATATTTTTAGCAGGTCCTCTTCTTGAAGGATATACTTTATCATTTTTAGATAATGCTGTAGGATACCATTCGCCAAAATCTTGTTCTGCAACATATTGCGTAAAAGTGTTTAAACCTTCATCCATCCATGTCCACTGACGTTCATCACTATTTACAATCATTGGAAACCAATTGTGCCCCACTTCATGAATAATAACACTAATCATTCCGTATTTTACTCTATCTGAGTAACTACCATCTTTATCCGGACGACCATAATTCCAACAAATCATTGGATATTCCATACCTTGCTGTCTAGCATGAACAGAAATTGCTTTATGGTAAGGATAATCAAAAGTCATTCTAGAATACGTTTTTAATGTACTCGCAACTGCTTTAGTAGACCATTGCTCCCATAAAGGGTTTCCTTCTTTTGAATATAAGGATACCGCCATTACATCTTTATCGCCTAATTTTACAGCCATCATATCCCATAAAAACTTACGAGAGGTTGAAAAACCAAAATCACGCACCATTTTAGCAGATAATTTCCAAGTCTTTTTCTTTTTACTTTTAGACTTCTCTGCTTTCTCAGCTTCATCTTGTGTTACTATCATTACAGGTTCATCATATGATTTCTTCGCTTTTTTATAACGTTTCATCATATCTTTAGTGAACACCTCTTCTCTATTGGTTAAAACCCCTGTACCATCTAAAATATGATCTGCAGGCACAGTGATATTTACGTCAAAATTACCAAATGGTAACGCAAATTCATCACGCCCCCAAAATTGAGAATTTTGCCATCCTTCTACATCATTATAAACAGCCATACGTGGATAAAACTGAGCTATAACGTATAAACGATTATCGTTTTCTTCAAAATACTCGTATCCCGAACGTCCACCATCCTTTATATAATCATTAATGGTATACCACCATTTGATTTTGAATGAGAATTTATCTCCAGATTTCATTGGTTTTGGTAACTCTACACGCATCATTGTACGGTTAATTGTATGCTCTAAATCGTTACCGTTAACGTCTTTTACGTGCTCTATATGAAAACCACCATCAAAAGATTCTTTTAAGTAAGATTTTACCACACTAGAAGAGATTGCAACAGGTCTTATCACAGAGTTATTAATCAATGGCGTTTTAGAATCTCCCGCACGCATATTCTGGTCTAACTGTACCCAAAGGTAATTTAGCTCGTCTGGTGAATTATTGGTATAAGTAATGGTTTCATCACCGTATAACTTTGCGTTATCATCATCGATTTCGATGTCCATTTGGTAATCGGCTTGTTGCTGATAGTACCCTGGTCCTGGTGCTCCAGATCCTGTTCTAAATACATTTGGAGTCGAAAACTCGTCGTATAATTGCTTGAATTTGTTTTGGTTAGTATGCCCTTGCTGGCGTTCTGGTTTTACCTCATCTTGAGCATATGTGCTAAACGAGGTAAAAAGCATAGCGCATAAAACGTACTTAAGTAATTTCATAGTTATTGTTAGTGTTATTAAAAAGTGATGCCTAAAGTAATAATTTATGGCGGTTTTGGTAGTGTTTTACTTAAAGTTTAACATGCAGGTATCCTTCTCTGGAACGAGTAGGAAGCTTTTATTTTGGTTTAAAAGTTTTAACCGAACAATATTTTCTTGGTCTTCAAAGACATCAAAAAGAACTTGATTAGTAACTTCTATAGATTGTATAGCGGGTAAATTTTCAATTTCTAAATAACAATAGGTAATGCCTTCTTTATATTCTTTTCCTAAGAAATTAAATTTGATTTCAGCTCCATTAACCTTCAGCCTTAATTTATCGGTTAAATAACGCTCCATATATACCGCTACCAATTCAGATTCATCTTCTGAGGTTAAAGTAAGACTGTCATCATAACGTTTCCGAATTAAGGTTTCGAAATCGTCGGTATAAATTTGAGTGATTATTTGAAGTGATTGCTCCTTCTGAACATACTCTACTTCGGTAACACTCACATAATATTCATGCTCTGCCTCATTAGACATCAAAAATGGCAAAATGAGAAATGCGATTAAAACGGGGATGGATTTCATTTTTATTTAAGGGAATTCAAAAGTTTACAAGTGTGCTCAAAATTACTCTTTATTAAATGATTTTCTATGCCCTTGGTAGACTTTAAGCTTTTCTTGTAAAAACTCGATTAAGACAATGTCATTATTTTCTTGACAAAGCTCTAGAAAGCGTTCATCTTCTTGGCAAAAAAGAAAATACTCTGTACGCAGGTTCTCAGCGAGGTCTACATTTTCAAAAAGGAAAGTTTCATAATCGCGCTTTAAGCGATTGATACAGCCCTCTCGTTTATCTAATTCTACAATAGCTTTTAATTTTTTGGTACGCCCACTAATGCTATTTAGTAATTTATGGAGGTTTACACTTGGTCCTAAACCATTGGTACCTCCTAATAGACTTACCATTGCGCCGGCATCAGCATCATAAAGTTTACGCTCATTTTGGGTTAACGGTTTTCCTGTATACCCTGGAATTCCTAAATCGTAAAAATTCACTTCAGGCTTTAGGTTTAAGTTTTCAATATCAGAGGTCAAACTTCCTGTAAAAATTTTGCCCACAACAACCTCATCAAGTTCACTTACATTTTTTTCCATGAATACCTCAAATTGTCCAAGCGCTACCATAGAAGCGGTAATTATCACTTCTTGTTTTTTATATTGAACCCCAGAAATAATTAAGGTATCTGACGCTTTCGCAGGGATTATAAAATGCCCATCGTCTTGAGAAATGGTGTATTCTGCTGCGGTTTTATTTTGAATATGTAAACCTTCAAGCTCTGCTTCTGCCACAAGTTGCCCCTTGAGATCAACCCGCTGTGCATGGCCCCAAACAAAACTGAGAAAAGCAATACCAAAAAGAAATCGTTTAATCTTTTGCACTATTCTCCTTTAAGAAAGCTTTACTTAATTGTGAAATACGCTCTAGAAGCTGCATTTCTTTACCTTCTTCAAATAAAGTAGGATCCACACCTTGTGCTTCAACATAATCCGTAAAGGCCTCCACTTGTTCTAAAGGTATATCAAAATTATTGTGAATATAATTGACGCTAAACGTATCTAAAGCTTGTTTAAAAGGAGTGAGTTCTTTTAACTTTTCATCTTTAGTCTTAGACCCTTTAAAATCTAAATCAACCACCTGTTTTAATAAAAATCCGGCCACATTGACCAAGTCTAACATATGCTCCATATGCGGATGGTACTCGTTAAAAGCAAGGTTATCTGCCTTAGTTTTATAATCGGCAGAAAACTCAAAATCTTCAATATGGTCTAAGCCAAAATACACATCGTCTAAACTTACATTATAGGTCCGCACGTTTTCTAAATCGGTATATAAATTCCCCGTTAAATCGAAAGGTAACAAGACCACCTCATCTAACTTATTAACTTCTTCCACTAAAATAACGGTAAGACGCTTAGAGGCAATAACTTTTTCTGTAATCACCACGGTAAAATCTTTAAACTGAAGTGCTCCAAATTCTATAACATCATTTAAACCAACGGCTAGCTCAAAGTTTCCATCAGCATCAGTATAGGTCCCTTTATTAGCTGAAGAATTAAAAACAGCTACACCTTCTTTTTCATCTATGGAGACCACAATTCTACCTTTTACAGTAACGCGATCTATATTTTGAGCGTAAGTTACAAGGGTAAAAATCCCGAATAATAAGAGTAATGTTTTCTTCATAATTTGATTCTTTTATTAAAAATCGGGTTTATTCTTGAATTGACACAGAAATTGAATAGTAAAAATTTGTTAAATGATTGAAGCTTCCTTTTAAAAAAGTTTAATTTTCTTTGCCGTAATAAAGCGTTAAAACCTAAAAATTTGAAATCAATTATAATTGCAAGCACTTCTACCATACATGGAAGTGGTTATTTAGAATACTTACTAGAACCTCTAAAAATTCATTTTAAAAATGCCGACACCATTTTGTTTGTGCCTTACGCTAGACCCGGTGGTATATCTCATGATGATTACACCAGTACGGCGGCTAAAGCCTTTGCCAAAATTGGTAAATCGGTACGAGGACTTCATGAATTTGATGATGCTGAAGCGGCGGTTAAAAATGCTGAAGGTATTTTTGTGGGTGGTGGTAACACCTTTGTTTTAGTAGACCAGTTGTATAAGAACAACGCCTTATTAGCCCTAAAAGAAGCTGTTATTAAGGGGACTCCTTATTTGGGAACAAGTGCAGGAAGCAACATTTGTGGTTTAACCATGAACACCACTAATGACATGCCTATTGTGTACCCTCCAAGTTTTAAAACTTTGGGCTTAGTACCCTTTAACATCAATCCGCATTATTTAGATCCTATTGAAGGCAGTACCCATATGGGAGAAACTAGAGAAACTCGAATAAAAGAATTCCATATTTACAATAGCCCACCTGTTATTGGACTAAGGGAAGGAAGTTGGATTGCCGTCGAAGGCAACACCCTTCGTTTACAGGGCACTTTAGAGGCGCGTATATTTGAGTACAATAAAACGCCGTATGAGGTGGCTCCTAATTCCGATTTAACCTTCTTAAAATAGTTTATATTTTTTTAAGAAAGTGATAGCCTAGTATTTGAAACCCTTCATTATAATAAAACTTATGTGAAGGGTAATTTTGCACGTAAGTATTCAGTTCTATAGACTGGTAGCCTTTCGCTTTTATATAATTGGCAATCCAAGCCATAAATTGTTTTCCTAGGCCACTTCCACGGTGTTCCGATTGAATATACACATGATCGAGTTCTGCTGATTTACCGATATAGTGTCGGGTACAAAACCACATCCCTGTTACGCCAATTAGTGCCTCGTTATGCTTAATTACCGCACATTCATAATTCTGTTGCTGCATCTCTTTAAAACGCGATTGCAACACGTCTAAACTTATTTTTCCATTATTAAGCTCATAAACAAGGGGCACAATATTTTGCAATTCTGCATTGGGTAATATTTGAAACTGATAATCCATAGGGGGAAACTTAAAACAGCAAAAGTAAATCTTTTTTCAGCTTCTAATGTTCACACTACGCCCCCGCTCTTGTTAAAAAATATATAAAACTAAAAAAGCGTCCTGACGGACGCTTTTCAAACTAACTAACTCAAATATTTGTCTACTCTTAGACCTAACTATTTTTTAAAACGCTTAAGAAATGACGCCGCTTCTTTGGCGTTTGATTTCTCAGCATAGCGCACAGGTGTAAATCCGGCATCACATGAGCGGTGAATTTCAGAACCTGCAGTGATAAGCGCTTTTATAATTTCTACACGGTTATATTTTGCGGCATAATGAATGGGCATTAAACCATTAGATTTTGCATTGACGTCTGCCCCTGCTTCAATAAGTTTATTAACCTCTTGTAGGTCGCCTTTTGCTACAGCTTTACACAACGGACTCACCTTTACAGGATTGGTGACCACCGGATAAGATTCTAAAGCTATTGCAGCATGAACAGCATTGACATTTGACATTGAAAACCCAAAGGCTAAAGCGAATACGATTACTGATTTTTTCATGATGAAAGATTTTAATGAATTGATTGTTTATATTTTGATTATACCAAATAGACGACTTATCAGAACAAGTGTTACAGCAATTAGGAAGTGATAACGATTTTTTAACACCCTAACGTTTAATTTGTTAAGGTTTTCACAATATTTAACCCCTAGGTTATCAATGTTTTAAAAAATCTTAAAACAGCGTTAACACGCTAAATTTTTTCACGTTACGAATTTGTGTTAGCGTTGTAAGTGTTATCTTTGAAGAACAAATTATAGACACATGAATAAGAAGGTTATTTTAATGATTTTAGATGGTTGGGGAAAATCTCCTGACCCTAAAGTTTCGGCAATTGACAATGCACAAACCCCATTTATAGATTCGTTATATACGACGTATCCTAACGCAAGTTTAAGGACCGACGGCCTGCACGTAGGATTACCTGAAGGCCAAATGGGAAATAGTGAAGTAGGACATATGAATTTGGGTGCTGGACGCATCGTATACCAAGATTTGGTAAAAATAAATCTTGCTGTTGAGAACAATACCTTACGTGAAGAACCTGTTTTAAAAACAGCTTTTGAATACGCTAAAACCAATAACAAAAACGTACACCTTTTAGGATTAGTAAGTGATGGTGGAGTGCATTCTCATATTAAGCATCTTTTTGGATTATTAGAGGCGACAAACGATTACGGCTTAGACAACGTTTTTGTTCATGCTTTTACCGATGGTAGAGATGTAGACCCTAAATCTGGTGCCGGTTTTATTGCCGATTTAGAACAACACCTTGAAAATAACTCAGCCAAATTAGCAACTGTAACTGGACGTTATTACGCTATGGATAGAGATAAGCGTTGGGAACGTGTTAAATTGGCTTACGATGCTCTTGTACAGGGAGAAGGTGAAAAAACTAACGATGTGGCAGCTGCTATTAAAGCTAATTACGCTAACGATGTTACCGATGAATTTATAAAGCCAATTATTGCTACAGACGCTAATAACACTCCTGTTACCACCATTAAAGAGGATGATGTTGTAATCTTCTTTAACTTTAGAACAGACCGTGGACGCCAATTAACTGAGGCCTTATCACAGAATGATTTCCATGAGTATAATATGCATAAGTTAAACTTACATTATGTGACTTTAACCAACTATGACGATAAGTACGAAGGTATAAATGTAGTTTTCAACAAAGACAATTTACAAGAAACACTTGGAGAGGTCTTAGAAAAGCACCAGAAAAAGCAGATTCGTATTGCTGAAACTGAAAAATACCCACATGTTACATTTTTCTTTTCTGGAGGACAAGAAAACCCGTTTGAAGGTGAAACAAGAATTCTTAGAAATTCGCCAAAAGTTGCCACTTACGATTTAAAACCAGAAATGAGTGCTTACGAATTGCGTGATGCTTTAGTACCGGAATTAGAAAAAGGCGAGGTCGATTTTGTCTGTCTTAACTTTGCTAATGGAGATATGGTCGGTCATACAGGTGTTATGGAAGCAGCAATACAAGCCTGTGAACATGTTGACACTTGCGTAAAAGATGTAGTAACAACTGCTTTAAACAACGATTATACCACCATCTTAATTGCAGATCATGGAAACTGTGAGACTATGATTAACCCTGATGGTAGCCCTAATACGGCACATACCACAAATCCAGTCCCAATTATTTTAATTGATAAAGATTTAGAATCAATAGAAGATGGTATTTTGGGTGATGTGGCTCCAACAATTTTAAAACTAATTGGACTTCCTCAACCCAAGGCAATGACACAAAAGAGTCTTGTATAACAGCTTGATAATTGTATTTTTGTCCTTGACTTGAATAAGAAGCATGAATTTTCAGAACAGATTAATTATAGCCGTTGATTTTGATGGCACCATAGTAGATGACGCCTATCCGAAGATTGGTAAAACGCGTATTTTCGCTTTTGAAACCTTAAAACGTCTTCAGCAAGATGGCCATCGATTAATACTATGGACCTACAGATGTGGTTCTAAATTAGATGAAGCGGTAGAATTTTGTAAAGCAAACGGCATAGAGTTCTATGCCGTTAACGCTAGTTTTCCTGAAGAAAAATTT
Source organism: Winogradskyella arenosi (assembly GCF_003337305.1). Taxonomy (GTDB): domain Bacteria; phylum Bacteroidota; class Bacteroidia; order Flavobacteriales; family Flavobacteriaceae; genus Winogradskyella; species Winogradskyella arenosi. The sequence goes on from NZ_QPJO01000005.1 coordinate 92,033, forward strand.
GATCCCAACAGAAGTCGGAAAATTCATGCTGACTTATTTATTGATGACAGAAATATAGGGGGAATTCTAGGTTGGGGAGAAGTTTATCAACTCATCACCAACGAAGAACCCAAAATCAATACTCCCCCTAAAAAATGGTGGCAATTTTAATTCCTGCCACTTATTTTATCATATCAAAATAGGCTTTATCAATAGCCTCTCTATGATCTGGATGTGCGATATCTACTAAGGCTTTTGTTCTGTCCTTAATCGTTTTACCATATAAATTGGCAATTCCGTATTCCGTTACGACATAATGCACGTGAGCTCTAGAAGTTACAACCCCTGCACCTGGTTTTAATACAGGAACAATTCTACTAATACCACTTTTAGTTACTGATGGTAGTGCAATTATGGCCTTACCGCCGTCACTTAAAGACGCCCCTCTAATAAAGTCCATTTGTCCTCCCACGCCTGAATACATATTAGAACCAATAGAATCGGCACAAACTTGCCCTGTTAAATCAATTTCTATAGCCGAATTAATAGCGACCATTTTAGGGTTTTGCTTAATATAAGAGGTATTATTGGTGTAGTTAGACGCACGCATTTCTACAAAAGGATTATCATCTACATAATCGTACAAGCGTTTAGAACCAATTAAAAAGGTAGACAACGCACGACCACGATTAATCTTTTTATAATTTCCTGTAATGACGTTACTTAGAATTAAATCGATAACACCATCAGAAAACATCTCGGTATGCAAACCAAGGTCTTTATGGTTTGTTAAACGCGTTAAAACAGCATTGGGTATAGAACCAATTCCCATTTGTAGTGTACTTCGGTCTTCAATTAGACTTGCCACATAGTTCCCAATCTTACTTTCAATAGCACTCGGTTCAGCCATATGATGTTCTGGAATAGCTTCGTCAGCTTCTACAAAATAATCGATTTCAGAAACATGTAATATACCAGCACCATGAGTTCTTGGCATTTGCGGGTTTACTTGGGCAATGACGATCTTAGCATTATCTACAGCTGCTAAAGTAGCCTCTACAGAAACCCCTAAAGAGCAATAACCATGACGGTCTGGAACCGACACATGAATTAATACTACATCTATATCTAATATATTTTGATGAAACAATCTGGGCAATTCACTTAAAAAAACAGGCGTATAAGAGCCATTGCCGGCCTTTAAGGTGTGTCTTACATTTTTTCCTATGAAAAAGGAATTCACATGAAAACTGTCTTTATATATGGGATCAGCATAAGGCGCAACACCCTCGGTATGCAAGTGACATACTTCTACATTTCTGAGTTCCTCATGTCTTGCTGACAAGGCTTTTACAAGCGATTGAGGGGCTGCTGCTGCAGCTTGAATATAAACACGATCATTAGACTTAACAACTTTTAAGGCTTCTTCTGCGGTAACGGTTTTGTACATAATAATTATATTTTATGCGACAAATTTAGAGTACAAAAAGGACCTATAAACTGTTATTTATCATGTTTTGGAAATAATTTAAAATTCTTAAACACAGTAAATCATCACATTACTCGCTTCATTGACCAAACCTTAAATTTCAAATTAAGTTGTCAAGATATTCATTAAAAGGCCGTTCCGTTTTCTTTCAGAAAAAAGCAAAACCACTTTGTTTAAGACATCAGAAAATGGTCTCATAAATAAAGACACCCCATTTTTTTTCACAGTTTCATAAAAAAAGGTTATTTCTTATCTGTAATTTATACCAAGAAAATGGGAATACCTATCTTTGCCGCTCAATAATAGGAATCATGATTATAGTAAAAACAGCAGAGGAAATTGAATTAATGCGTCAAAGCGCCCTTATCGTATCTAAAACCTTAGGGATGCTCGCTAAAGAAACTAAAGAAGGGGTAACCACCAATCATTTAGATGCTATAGCGGAAGAGTTTATTAGAGATATGGGAGCTATCCCAGGATTTAAAGGACTTTACGATTGTCCTTCTACGTTATTATGTAGTGTTAATGATGCCGTTGTACATGGTTTACCTACAGATGTCCCTTTAAAAGATGGTGATATCGTATCTATAGATTGTGGTTCAATAATGAATGGTTTTTATGGCGACCATGCCTACACGTTTGAAATTGGTAACGTTGCTGAAGAAACTAAAAAGTTAATTCAGGTGACTAAAGAATCCCTTTATAAAGGTATTGAACAATTAAAATTAGGAAACAGAGTTGGTGATGTTGGTTACGCTATTCAGCAGCATACTGAAGCTCAAGGCTACGGTGTTGTCAGAGAGTTAGTGGGGCATGGTTTAGGACGCAAAATGCACGAAGATCCTGAAATGCCTAACTACGGAAAACGTGGTCGTGGTAAGAAGTTTATTGAAGGTATGGTTGTGGCTATAGAACCTATGATTAATTTAGGAACCCACAAAGTAAAGCAATTGAGCGACGGTTGGACGATTGTTACCCAAGATGGAAAACCAAGTGTGCACTTTGAACATGATGTGGCCATTGTAGATGGAAAACCAGAAATACTTTCAACTTTTGCTTATGTACATGAAGCTTTAGGGATTACTTCTGATGAAGAAACTCCATTTAGACAAAATGCTTTAGTACTCTAAACCTTATTTTTTATGACGATTGAACACTTAGAAAGCCAGTTAGCCGATTTAAGAGAAGCCTTAAACCATCATAAATTATATAGTGCCTTAGCCTCTATTGAGGATATTAAGGTTTTTATGGAACAGCACGTGTATGCTGTTTGGGATTTTATGTCGCTTTTAAAAGCTCTTCAGAATCAATTAACCTGCACCACACTTCCATGGACACCGGTAACGAATCCGGCGACCTCACGTTTTATTAATGAGATTGTTTTAGGGGAAGAAAGCGATGTTAATGAACTTGGAGAACCTAAAAGTCATTATGAAATGTACTTGGACGCCATGCAGCAAGTTGGAGCTAGTACACAACCTATTGAAAGCTTTGTACAGTTAATTGAACAAGGACATTCTGTGGCACAAGCTTCTCAGATTACAGCCTTACCAGAAGCTACAGCAACTTTTGTAAACTATACGTTTAAGGTTATCGCTACGCAAGCCTCGCACAAAATTGCCGCTGCATTTACATTTGGACGTGAAGATGTGATTCCTGATATGTTTTTTCAGATCATAAATCAGTCTAAAACCAGCGACAATACCTATAGCAAACTCACCTACTATTTAAAACGTCATATTGAATTAGACGGTGATGAGCATGGCCCACTTTCCTTAAAAATGATTGAGGAATTATGTGGTGACGATGAACAAAAATGGAACGAAGCTTTAGAAGTAGCGAAAGCCTCTTTACAGCAACGTATTGCACTTTGGGATGGTATTTATAATTTAATTTCTAGTCCAATAGAAGCCTAGGTATTGAGCGCAGAGGGGTAGAAAAATTCACCGATGTACATACCGTTCAAATATTGGCGTATAAGGTATTTGGTGATTATCCCATTGGACGGTTACTCAATGGCAACATTAAATTAAAAAAATGGTATAAAACGATTCATAAATAACACACAGTCAGTACTCCGAAAAACGCTGTGCATTTTCATGAATCTCTGAGTAACAGTATGAAAAAACTCTTTAAACTCATCCTTAATACAGTCCCAAGACCTTTACTCATAAGGCTTAGCTATTTGGCAAGCCCAATTTTAACCGTCTTATTAAAAGGAGATAAATTCACTGATCCTATAGATGGTAAACAGTTTAAAACCTTTTTACCTTATGGTTATGGCAATCAACGGAACAATGTGTTATCGCCTTCAACTTTAAGTTTAGAGCGTCACCGATTGTTATGGTTGTATTTACAAAATGAAACTAATTTATTTTCACGAGATACGGCATCAAGTGCAGCATTAAGTGTTCTTCATTTTGCTCCAGAACAATGTTTTTTAAAACGGTTTAGAGCTTTAAAAAATTTAAACTATACCACTACAGATTTGCTATCACCTATTGCCGATGTCAAAGCAGATATATGTGATTTACCCTTCGAAGCTAATAGTTACGATATTATTCTCTGTAATCATGTTTTAGAACACATCCCTGATGATACTAAAGCCATGCAAGAACTATATCGCGTTATGAAACCTGGTGGTTATGGAGTGTTTCAAATTCCGCAAGACCTATCCAGAACAGAAACATTTGAAGATGATTCAATAACGGATAAAGCGGAACGTGCTAAGATTTTTGGACAATACGACCACGTTAGGGTTTATGGGCGTGATTATTTTGATAAGCTGCGTTCTATAGGCTTTAAAGTTGAAGAGGTCAATTATACAGCGTCACTTTCTGATGAAGACATTGAAAAATACTGTTTAGCTAAAGGTGAAATTATTCCTGTAGTTTATAAATAATACAACTTATTAAAATGACACAACACATTATAATTGCTACAGGTGCTTTATTTGGAATGTTAGCCGTAATCTTTGGAGCTTTTGGTGCCCATGCTTTAAAGAAAGTTTTATCTACAGACCAATTACACAGTTTTGAAGTGGGTATAAGGTATCAAATGTATCACGCCATCGTATTACTCGCTTTAGGTCTAAGCGCAACCAACGTCACCACAGCAACGTATTGGTGTTTTACAATCGGTATTATACTCTTCTCGTTTAGTATATACGGATTGGTATTATCTGATGCTAAAGGTAAAAAACTTCGATTTTTAGGCCCTGTGACGCCATTAGGAGGTCTACTTTTAGTTATCGGTTGGTTATTGGTATTGATTAATGCGTTTTAAGAAACGCATCTTAACGCTTCAATAAAACACCAACTTACTCTATAAAAGCTTAAGAGCTTAAGCTTATTCCGGGAAATTATTCAAGGCTAAAGTCTCAAATTCTTTGGCTTCATTCTCAAAAATAATAAATACTTTGACCTCCGGGTGCTTTTCGGCAAAGGCTCGTACTTTTTCTATTCCCATAGCCTGAAAAGCAGTTGCATAACCATCAGCAGTCATGCAATCTTCGGCAAGTACCGAAACACTTAATATATGAGTTTTTGATGGGTAGCCTGTTTTAGTATCAATGATATGCGCATAGCGGTTTCCATTCTCATCAACTTTAAACTTACGGTAAGTTCCTGAGGTCGCCATAGCCTGATCTGTAAGTTCTATAACCTTAGAATAGGATTGTTCTCCCTCAAAATTAGGATCGTCAATACCAACTTTCCAAGCCGTTTGTTTTTCTAGGTTAATACCTTTTGCTCTAAGCTCTCCTCCTATTTCCACTAAATAATTAGTCACATTCTGCTGCTCTAAAAACTCAGCAATAACATCTACAGAATACCCTTTTGCTATGGCATTAAAATCAATAAAAGAACCTTCATTTTTTATGACTTTATCGGCCTTTAGCCCCATTCTATTAAAACCAACATATTTCATTAAACCTTTAATCGCAGCACTATCAATATGAGCAATTTTTCCTTCGGGCCCGAAATCCCAAGCGTTAACTACGGCACCTATTGTAGGATCTAGTGCCCCTTCAGTTTGTCTATAAATTTTCTTGGCCTGCGTAAATACTCTTTTAAAATGGGCATCAACCTCTAGGACTTCACCCTTATTAATTCTAGAGATTTTAGACTCTGGAATATAAGTAGACATCGACATGTTAATGACGTTAAAAAGGCTATCAAATTGCTTTTTATAATTAACATCCTTTGGCGAATGGTATTGCACACTGAATGAGGTTCCGAATACAGGACCTGATAACTTTATATTCTTAGGTTCTTTTTCGCAAGCCATAAAAAGCAAAGCGAGACTAAATAATAGAAGTAATTTTTTCATTTTAAAAACGGAATTAGGGCGTATGTTAATAGCTTATTAGCCTAAGGTGAATTATTGATTTTAATTGAGATTCATGTCTAAAACTTGAATACCATTATACTCTATAAGATAGTCTTCATTGAGGTAAATAGGGAGGTCTTCCCCTTTAGGATTTCCGAGACCAACCCCTGCGTACAACACTTTAGCATCCTTGTCAAAAGCATGCTTTTTAAAGGTTTCCATCCAAACCACATCATAATTATTAGGGTTTTCTGGCAATAGAACAGCGCGTACAATTACAAAATAATATTGATTGTTCTTATCGATACACACAAATTGTGGATGCCGTTTAAGTTTACTATTGATGGCTATAAATTCGAATCCACGTGCTTCTAAATCTTTACCTACATGATTCATGGCAAGATTATGTAGTTCTTGAGGTGTCAGTGCTTTACTCATGCCACAAAAATACAAACTTGACGATTAAAATGGTATAATAAGCGTATTGATTATAAGACAAAATTTTGCGGTCTACGTTAATGAAAACACAGCCCTTATGGTTTGATATTTTTTAGCCATTTAGAACAATAATCTAATAATTCCGCATCAAAAGCAGAAAACACTTACAGATAAATTAATGTTTATCGTCTTATCGTGTATTTTATATTTTATAAACAGAATTTAAAAGTTATATTTGCTCTTTAAAACCCCTCAAAATTCTTCATTTTGTATACCCCTAATACGCCATCTCATAATAACATTAACTTATTGAATTTCATACAAGAACGGGCCTCAATTGGTACTTGGGAATACAATCCTAAATCGTCGGAACTGAATTGGAGTAACCAAACAAAAAAGATCCACGAAGTGGCCTTAGATTTTGAACCTAATGTGGAAATAGGATTAACATTTTATAAGGAAGGGCATAGTTTAGAAACTATAAATGAATTATTTACGAACTGTTTAGAAGAACATAAAGACTTTGATGCCGAGGTTCAGATTGTTACCGCTACTGGAAAAGACAAATGGGTAAGAGCCATCGGTATACCCATTGTTGAAAATAATGAATGTGTATTTGTACAAGGTTTATTTCAAGATATTGATAACCGAACCAAGAATGCGAAAGCTTTAGCATTAAAAGAAGAGCAATTACGACTCACCTTTGATACCGCCTTAGTAGGAATGGCCATTATAGATTTGGAAGGTCAGTGGATTAACGTCAACAAAAGTCTTTGTAAAACTTTTGGGTACAATAAGGAAGAGATAAAATCCCTTTCGTTTATGGATCTTACTCATCCTGATGATCTTAAAAAAGATTATAAGGCCATGTTGAGTATGATGAGTGGGAATTTAGATTATTTTGAAACAGAGAAACGTTACATCAACAAGAAAGGCGAAACCATATGGGCACAATTATTTATTTCAATTGTAAGAAATGATAACGGTGTGCCTCAGCATTTTGTAGCCCAAATTAATGACCATACAGAGATCAAGAAAAGCAGTGAAAAAGTGAATCAATTACTCAGAACTACTGAAGACCAAAATAAGCGCCTACTTAATTTTGCGCATATTGTATCGCATAATTTAAGGTCGCACTACGGAAATTTAGATATGCTATTGGATATTATTGAAATGGATTTGCCTGAAACCACCGACAATGAAATCTTTCCCTTGGTAAAACAAGCCGTGAGTCATTTAGGTGAAACTGTAGCCAACTTAAATGAAGTGGCGGCTATAAATATTCAAAAGGATTTAAAAACCGAAAAATTAAATTTACTAAAGTGTTTTAACGGGGCATTCTCCAGTATCTCTGCACTCATTATAGAGTCTAAAACCTCAGTTTCTGTAGATATAGATCCGGATATTGCTATTAAAGGCGTACCGGCCTATTTAGATAGTATTATCCTGAACTTTTTAACGAATGCTATTAAATATAAAAAACCTCAAGAGCCAGCCAAAATAGAAATAAATGCCCGTGTAGATCAAGACGATGTAATCTTAGAAATAAGAGATTATGGCCAAGGAATCGATTTAAAAAAGTATGGCGAAAAGTTATTTGGAATGTATAAAACATTTCATAAGCATGAAGATTCAAGAGGTCTTGGTCTGTTTATAACCAAAAACCAAATAGAAGCACTTGGCGGTAAAATTGACGTAAAGAGTCAAGTTAACGAAGGGACAACCTTCTACATATATCTAAAAAAATATGAATAAAATTGACGTTGCTTGCATCATTGATGACGATCCTATTTTCATTTTTGGGGCCAAAAGAATGATGGAATTATCAGATTTCTGTAATTCATTTATGGTCTTTAAAAATGGCCAAGAAGCTATAAATAATCTAAAACCGATAATGAATGCGGGTCAAAATGTTCCTGATGTTATCTTATTAGATATTAACATGCCTATTATGGATGGCTGGCAGTTTCTAGATGAATTTGTTAAAATTGAATCGCATAAGAAAATGACCATCTATATTGTGAGTTCCTCTATAGATCCGGTAGATATTAAACGCGCTGAACGCTACGATAATATTACCAATTACATTATAAAGCCTATTTCATTACAAACCTTAAAAAATATCCTAGAAGAAACGCTTTAAGGGGTTTACAACAGCACTTTTATAAAGTTACAAAAATTGAATATCAACAATTTTTTGTAACTTTTTTGCTTTAAACCCTTTAGCTATGAAAAATTCTATCCGATTTGAAGCTGCCCTTCATAAATTATACATCGCATTTCACAACCAAGCACTGAACCCTGAAGATTACAAACAATGCGCGGTTGGCAACCTATTAGACGGTAAAACGAGTTGGCAATATATTACGGATGTTCATGGATCTACTTCCTTAAACTATATCGGTTTGGTGAACCAACATCTAGGAAAACGCTTCAACGGCTATAACCCTAAAGAACTACTCTATATTGAACGTGCATTTTTAAAAGGTTGTGGATATCACTTTAGTGCTAATCAACGCTTAAAACGGCCTAAAATCATTGATGATAACAGTCTATTTAATGGACTCACTGCGGTAGTCGCAGAACTTTGCAAGTTAGACGGTGTACCCAACGTCATGGATTGCGAAAAACGCTTTGATTTTAGCTATACAGCTTCAACAAAAGCAGAACAAGTAACCACAGTCTAGCGCTTCACTATGAAGCATCAATTGTAAAACCCGAAATATTATATAAACGGATGAATTGGCAACGGACAACCCTGTTTAAAAGTTACATCAACAATAGGACTATAACTTCCTAAAGCAGGTTTTAAAACGAAGTCTATGAATTTCAACACTAGACTTACTGAAGCGTTTAACCATCACTTTAGCCCATAAAAAAAGCCAACTCCGTAGAGTTGGCTTTTTTCTATATGAAGCTTTAGATTATCCTCCAAAGTCATCAAATCTAATATGTTCATCCGGAATCCCGAAATCTTCACCCATTTTCTGAACAGCTTGGTTCATCAATGGAGGTCCACAGAAGTATAATTCAATATCTTCTGGTGCTTCGTGTTTACTTAAATAATTATCAATTACACAATTATGAATAAAGCCTACGAAACCATCTCCTGGAGCATCAATATCTTCTTTTACTTTCCAGTTATCTTCTTCCATTGGTTCAGATAAGGCTAAGTAAAATTTAAAGTTAGGGAAATCTCTTTCTAATTCACGGAAGTGCTCTAAATAGAATAACTCACGCTTAGATCTACCACCATACCAATAGGTTACTTTTCTACCTGTTTTTAAGGTTTTGAATAAGTGATATAAGTGCGAACGCATCGGCGCCATACCTGCACCACCACCAACGTAAAGCATTTCGCTTTCAGACTCGTTGATAAAGAATTCACCGTAAGGTCCTGAAATAACAACTTTATCTCCTGGCTTTTGGTTAAAGATATATGATGACGCTACACCTGGATTTACATCCATCCAACCGTTTTTAGCACGATCCCAAGGCGGCGTTGCAATACGTACGTTTAACATAATCTCACGTCCTTCTGCAGGGTAGGAGGCCATTGAATAGGCACGCTCTACAGTTTCCGTGTTCTTCATCACTAATGGCCATAAGTTAAACTTATCCCATTCTGCTTGAAACTTATCTGGTGTTTCATGCTCTTCAGGGTGTGCCGTAATGTCAATATCTTTATAATTAACGGTACATTCTGGAATTTCAATTTGAATATATCCTCCAGCTTTATATCCCATATCTTCAGGGATTTCTACTACAAATTCCTTAATAAATGAGGCAACGTTATAATTTCTTACAACAGTAGCTTCCCATTTCTTAATTCCGAAAACTTCTTCAGGAATGGTAATTTCCATATCCTGCTTCACTTTTACCTGACAAGATAAACGTGCGCCTTCTTTTAATTCTTTTCTACTGAAGTGTGGCGTTTCTGTAGGAAGCGCTTCTCCTCCTCCAGATAAAACATGACATTCACACTGAATACAAGTTCCACCTCCACCACATGCCGATGGTAAGAATATTTTTTGATTCCCTAAGGTACTTAATAAAGACCCTCCTGAACCCACTTCAATTTCACGTTCACCATTAATTGTAATTTTTACAGGTCCTGATGGTGATAATTTTTGTTTTACAAATAGTAAAAGCCCTACTAATAACATTGTAATTATTAGAAAAGCAACTACGGTTGCTATAATTGTTCCTGTTGTACTTGCTGCTAATAAAATCATATTACTCAATTACTTTAATTGTGTTATCAGCTAATGCTTTTGTTTCCTCTAAGTTCTTTTCTGCTTTCACCGTCTCTGTAGTCACTTCTTCTTTAGCTTCGTCATCACCACCGGTTAACATACCACCAAAGCTCATAAAGCCAATAGCCATTAAACCTGTAATAATAAAGGTAATTCCTAGTCCACGTAATGCTGGTGGTACGTTAGAATATCTAATTTTCTCACGAATTGCAGCAATAGCTAAAATCGCTAAAAACCATCCAATTCCTGAACCTACCCCGTAAGTTGTTGCTAAACCTAAGGTTGCAATTTCACGAGACTGCATAAATAAAGATCCTCCTAAGATGGCACAGTTTACCGCAATTAACGGTAAGAATATACCAAGTGAGTTATATAATGATGGTGAAAATTTCTCCACAACAATCTCTACTAATTGTACCATTGTTGCAATGGTAGCAATAAACATGATGAAGGATAAGAAACTTAAATCGTAACTTGCATACTCTTCACCTAACCATGATAAGGCTCCAGGCTGTAGTAAATACTGATCTAACAACCAGTTTAAAGGTACTGTAATCGCAAGTACAAAGATTACTGCGGCACCTAAACCTACTGCAGTACTTACTTTTTTAGATACGGCTAGATAAGAACACATTCCTAAGAACGTCGCAAATACCATGTTATCTATAAAAATCGACTTGAAAAATAATTCTATATGTTCCATATATTTTGTTTTTAGTTGTTGCTAAGCGTTATTGAAAATTAATAATCTTCAATACACTTACCGTTAAACTAATTTAATCTTCTATTAACGCTTTGTTTCTACTACGTTGTATCCAGATGATGATACCCACAACGATTAAGGCCATTGGTGATAATAACATAAATCCGTTATTTTCATATCCTATAGCGTATAATCCTGTTTTTTCAATAGGGTCTCCTAAGACTTTAAAACCTAATAAAGTTCCAGATCCTAAAAGCTCTCTAAAGAAACCTACAATGATTAAGATAAGACCATAACCTGCGGCGTTACCAATACCATCTAAAAAGGATTGCCATGGTTTGTTAGCTAAAGCAAAGGCTTCAAAACGTCCCATGATAATACAGTTTGTAATAATTAATCCAACGAAAACGGAAAGCGTTTTACTTAGTTCATAGGCGAAGGCTTTTAAGACCTGATCTACAATAATTACTAAAGCTGCAACGACAACCAATTGAACAATAATTCTAATTTTTGAAGGAATGATATTTCTCATTAAAGAAATGACAACGTTTCCTATCCCTAAAACAGCCATTACAGACACTGCCATTACAATTGAGGCTTTTAACTCTGCCGTAATTGCTAAAGCTGAACATATCCCTAATACCTGAATGGTAATTGGGTTATTATCCGCTAATGGATCTGTGATTAACTTGGCATCTTTTTTTGATAAAAGTCCCATAAATTAATTGTTTTTTAAATTTTTAAAATAAGATTCGTAAAGCTTTAAATCACTTTTGATCATGGCTGCAACACCATTACCTGTAATTGTAGCTCCTGCAATTGCATCAACCTCATTATCTGTTTTATCTAAATTCTTTGGATCAGCATTTCCTTTAGCAACATCAATACCTGCAAAGTTTCCAGCGTCATTTAAAAGGTGCTCCCCAATAAAATCATCCATAAAGAAACGTTGCTTAATATTAGCTCCTAAACCAGGAGTTTCACCAGCATGATCAAAAAACGCTCCTTGAACTACCATATTCTCATCCATTGAGATATATGCCCAAATTGCATCCCATAACCCTTTACCTCTAATAGGGGCAATATAGAAGGTCTGACCATCTTTTTCTCCAATAAATAATGGCAATTTACGAGGTTGACCGGCCTTTTCGTTGGCTTGTTGCTTTTTAACATCAATTAAATAAGCTTCGTCATTCTCACTAATTTTTCCATTTTCTATTACCAATTGCTTCTGAATATACTTTTCAAAAAGCTCTGGAGCTACATCTGTAGAAACGAAGTTAGCACTGCTCTCGTCGTTTTCATTTACACCCATAGCATATAGAATATTCTGTTGCTTTTCTATACGTTGGTTTTCTGTAATCGTCGGTTTTAACGAAGATGCTGTAAACGCTAATAATGACCCTACAATTAATACCATGGCTACGGCAAAAATAATAGTGTACGAATTTTTATCTGTTCTGTTTTCCATCGTTATGCAGTTTTTGCTTTTAGACGTTTCATTCTTTTCTTAACATTCCCTTGTACCACATAGTGATCAATAGTTGGTGCAAACACATTCATTAATAGAATGGCTAACATTACTCCTTCTGGGTACGCTGGGTTGAATACACGAATCATAATAGAAAGGAATCCTACTAAGAATCCATAGATCCATTTTCCTTTATTCGTTTGAGAAGCTGTTACAGGATCTGTAGCCATAAATACTGTACCGAAAGCAAAACCTCCAATAAGTAAATGATGCCAAAATTCTGTACTCATTAAACCGTAAAACTTACTTCCTTCAGTAATGACACCAGCATCTACAAAACCATTAAAGATAAGTCCCATAACTAATGCACCTACTACAGATGAAAGCATAATTCTCCAACTTCCAATTTTTGCAAAAATTAAGAAGAGGGCTCCTAATAAGATTAAAAGTGTTGATGTTTCTCCTACTGAACCAGGAATAATTCCGTAGAACATATCCCAAATAGAATACGCCACTTCTTTTCCTTGTGCTAGGGATCCTAAAATAGTTTCTCCTGAAATAGCATCGATATTCTGACCTGCAGCAATCATTTGATCACGTTCTACAGCACCATGTATCCATACTTTATCACCAGACATCCATGTTGGGTAAGCAAAGAATAAAAAGGCTCTAATGGTTAAAGCTGGATTTAAAATATTCATTCCAGTTCCACCAAATACTTCTTTCCCAATAACAACACCAAAGATAACAGCAACTGCCAACATCCATAATGGAATATCTACAGGTACAATTAAAGGCACTAACATTCCTGTTACTAAGTACCCTTCTTCCACTTCGTGTCCTTTGATAATTGCGAAAATAAATTCAACCGCTAAACCAACACCGTAAGACACAATGACTAGTGGTAACACTTTCCAAAGTCCAACAGTAAGGTTATCTAAAGTCCAAAAAGATGCTCCTAAAAATCCATCAGCAGAATCAATAAGACCTTGTGCTAAATAATGTTGATATCCGGCGTTAAACATTCCAAAAATTAAACATGGCACTAAAGCCATGATTACGGTATTCATGGTACGTTTTAAATCGTCGGCAGCCTTAATATGAGTTCCATTGTGAGTGGTCTCATTTGGCATATATAAAAACGTAAAAAGGGCGTTAAATCCAGGAAGCCACTTCTTGTCTTTATTCTTCTCCTTAAAATTATGTAAATTATTTTTTAAACCCATTATCCTATTTCTTTAAGCATTAAGTCTAAACCTTCTCTAATTATTTTTTGATGTGGTTGCTTAGACACACAAACAAATTCTGTTAAAGCAAAATCCTCAGGGGCAACTTCGTACATTCCTAAAGCTTCCATTTCATCTAAATCTTTATACATACAAGCTTTTAGAATCTGCATTGGGTAGATATCTAAAGGAAATACCTCTTCGTAAGTACCTGTAGTTACAAATGCACGATGCTCACCGTTTGTGTTTGTATTTAAGTCGAATTTCTTCTTAGGATTTAACCAAGAAAACGTTAAGGCTCTAGAAGTTGATACTTTATTGAAGATAGGTTTATTCCAACCGAAAAATTCGTAATCATCACCTTCTGGAATTACCGTAAGAACATTACTATAATAGTCTAAATGCTCATCAGCCTGCACTTGCTTCCCTGATAATACATTTCCAGAAATGAAACGGGCATTACTGTCTCTTTCAACGCCTTTATCGTAAACCATAGTTGCTATTTCTGCTCCTAATAAGGTTTTAAAATAACGTGGTTTTTGCACTGAAGATCCTGCTAAAGCAATGATACGCTCTGCATTGAATTTTCCAGTAAGAAGTAACTCACCAATAATCACTAAATCTTGAGCATTAACAGTCCATACTGTTTCCCCTTTATTAATAGGATCAACCTTATTAATAAGTGTTCCCACATTCCCTGAAGGGTGCGGTCCAGAAACCTTATGAGTTGTTGCATGTTCCAAATTAGCTAGTGGCGAGTTGGACTTATCTCCTACTGAAATATGCACACTTCCTGTTGTCAATTTAGACAAGGCCGTAACCGCGGCTTGCAACTCAGCTTCTTTACCCGCTAAGGTAAAGTCTAAATCAGCTGCCAACGGCGCACTTGCATAACCGGATATAAAGATTGCTTTTGGCGTAACATCCGCCGCGGCAATTACATCGTAAGGACGTTGCTTTATAAAAGCCCAACATCCTGAAGCAAGTAAATGTGCTTTGATTTTTTCAGCATCGGAATTTAAGTCAAACACCCCATGATCTAGGTAGGTTTGTTCCTTATCTGCAGTTATTTTAATAGCGTCGATTCGACGTCTTGGTCCACGCAGCACTTCCGTAATTTCACCAGAAACTGGAGAAACAAACTTCATGTTCTCGTTATCCTTGTTGTAAAATAAAGTCTCACCTGCTTTAACACGTGTGCCCTCTTTAGCAACAAGTTTTGGAATAATACTGTGGAAATCTTCGGGTCTAATAGCGTAAGAATTACTAATAATAGCATTTTCTATAGTCTTCTCGGCTTCACCGATTAACTTTATATCTAAACCCTTTTTAATTTTGATGTCTTTTGACATATACTTAAAGATTAGTTATCTAAAAATCCGTGCAAATCTACAAATTAATGCGTAAAAACTCTCTAAAAACAGCGATCTTTTTTATTTGTAATGATTATAAATAACCGAATTGTTCTAGGGCATAGATTTTGATTATCTTTATGCGCTAAGACGTCATAACATGAAAAAACACTCTTCTTTTCTGCTCTTTTTTCTAATCACTCCACTCCTTGCCATAGCGCAGGTTGCTACAGAGCTAAATCCGCCAGATTTTATAAAAACCATCACCTTTAAAAGCAACACCACCCAAGGCCAACTCCCTATTTTAAAACTCGGAGAACCCTTAGTGCTTGAATTTGATGCCTTAACTGCAAATGAAGAAGATTTCTATTACGTTATTGAACATTTTAACTTTGATTGGACGCCCTCTAATCTTGTAAAATCGGAATACCTCAGCGGCTTAGACCAGCAACGTATTTTGGATTATGAAAATTCTTTTAATACCTATCAGATTTATTCGCACTACAATTTAGAAATTCCAAACACCCAAACCCGTGGTTTTCTTAAAAGTGGCAATTACATGATTTCGATTTATGATGATTATGACGAGTTAATGTTCAGCAGAAAATTTATGATTTATGAAGATCTTACCAATGTTGGCGTACAAGTAAAACGTTCTAGAGATGTCACCACTATTGCAGAAAAGCAATCTATAGACATGGTGATTACCACTAATGGAATGAATTTAAACAATCCTTTAGAAACCATTAGGACCTTAGTAATTCAGAATAACAACCTGAACACCGCCATTTCAGATTTAAAACCACAATACACCTTAGGAAACGAATTAATCTACCGCTACAAAACCGAATCTGCTTTTTGGGCCGGAAACGAGTATAACTTCTTTGAAAATAAAGACGTCAGGGCTGCAAACATTGGTGTGCAACGCATAGAACTAAAAGACCTTTATCACAATTACCTCTACCCCAACATTACTCGGAAAAATGTCCCTTATACCTACAACCCAGATATCAATGGTAATTTTTTAATTACCGCTTTAGATGCTACTGATGTTAGTATAGAGGCCGATTATGTCATGGTTCATTTTACGCTATTACACCCTAAATTAGAAGGTAAATCCATTTATATCTATGGTAATTTTAATGGGTTTACTCTAGAGCCTTTAACCCAAATGATTTACAATAAAGAAAGCCAACGCTATGAAAACATCATGTTACTGAAGCAAGGGTTTTACAACTATAAATATGTTAGTGTAGACCGCAAAACAGGTGTTTTAGAAGAAGGTGCTATCAGCGGTAATTTTTGGCAGACTGAAAACAACTACAAAGTCTTGGTTTATTACAAAGATCTCGGAGCGCGTTACGACCGCCTTATTGGCTTTGGCGAAGCCTCTTCAGTAGACATTAGCAACTAAAGCCTGATCATATCCATTATTAAAATGCTATTTATTGGAATGGTATTTGCTACCTTTCTAATAATAACCCTATGTAAATTAGGTATTTGTTAAAAAACAAGCTGCTATATTATAATTATACAGACGCAAAGAAAATTTATCTTATTTTAGCATAGAGCAATACGAGAACTCATGGTACAGCAAGTAACAAGCGGGATAAAGATCTCAGTAGAAACTAATTTTGAAGGTACGTTTTATAAAAACTATAAAGTACACTTCGCCTTTGGCTATAGAATTACGATTGAAAACCAAAGTAAAGACGAGGTGCAATTAAATTCTAGATACTGGAGAATCCTTGACGCTCTAAATCATGAAGAAACTATTGAAGGTGAAGGGGTCATTGGAAGAAAACCTATGTTAAAGCCAGGCGAATCGCACACCTACAATTCAGGTTGTCTTCTAAGCTCTCCTTTCGGCGCCATGCAAGGCTACTACTCCATGGCCAACCACAGCAAAAACTCGCATTTTAAAGTCTACATTCCACCTTTTAAACTGAGTGCACCTTTTGCGCTCAATTAAATTTATGGCTCTTTTTTTTTAATGTATTATCTCAAGACACTAACTACACCTAAAAGACTTTACATAAAAGCTTTACATCTTATGAACTTGCTTTCACGGAGTCCGTTTCTATCGTGTTAAATTCTTAGATCTAATCTTCACAGAACTATAACATTTCAAAAAAATATTCTCTTATAAAAATTGTACATTTGTTGTTGATATTTTCAAAATAAAACACAAATAGATTTTCACTTTTGTGGAAACATAAAACAAATTTAATATGGGAAAAGGATTCTTTAATGTACCTGTAGCAGTTAATGAGCCTGTTATGTCTTATGCACCGGGTTCTCCAGAACGCGAAGCAGTTTTAGAAGCTTATAAATCAATGTTTAACTCTAAGGTAGAAGTCCCTTTATACATCAATGGTAAGGATATTAAGACGGGCAACACCAGAACAATGTCTCCACCACATGACCACCAACATAGCGTTGGGGAATACCATGTTGCTGAAAAATCACATGTAGAAGAAGCTATTGCTACGGCTTTAGAAGCAAGAAAATCTTGGGCTTTAATGCCATGGGAACAACGTGCTGGTATTTTCTTAAAAGCTGCAGAATTAATTGCTGGTCCTTACAGGGCCAAAATTAATGCAGCCACCATGATTGCGCAGTCTAAAAATATTTATCAAGCTGAAATTGATGCGGCTTGTGAGCTTATTGATTTTTTACGTTTCAACGTTCAGTTTATGTCTGATATTTACATGGAGCAACCAGAAAGCACAAGTGCCGCATGGAACCGTGTAGAATACAGACCTCTTGAAGGGTTTACCTATGCCGTAACGCCATTTAACTTTACAGCTATTGCCGGAAACTTACCAGCATGTATGGCTTTAATGGGTAATGTTGTTGTATGGAAACCAAGTGATAGCCAAGTATATTCAGCTAAAGTTATTATGGACATCTTTAAAGAAGCTGGTGTACCAGATGGTGTCATTAATGTTGTTTTCGGTGATCCGGAAATGATTACAGATACCGTATTAGCAAGTCCTGATTTCTCTGGATTACATTTTACCGGTTCTACGCATGTTTTTAAAGCCCTTTGGAAACAAATTGGAAACAATATTGACACTTACAAAACCTACCCTAGAATTGTAGGTGAAACTGGAGGTAAAGATTTTATTGTAGCACATAAAACAGCAGACGCTAAACAAGTGGCTACAGCTATTTCTCGTGGTGCTTTTGAATTCCAAGGACAAAAATGTAGTGCAGCCTCTAGAGCTTATATCCCTGCAGGATTATGGCCAGAAGTTAAAGACTACTTATTAGCAGACATGGCTTCATTTAAAATGGGATCTCCTGAAGATATGAGCAACTTTATTACTGCTGTTATTCATGAAGGTTCTTTTGATAAATTAGCGAAGTATATTGACGCGGCTAAAGCGGATAGTGATGCTGAAATTATAGCTGGTGGTAACTATGATAAATCTAAAGGTTACTTTATAGAGCCTACTGTAATCCTTACAACCAATCCAAAATACACCACAATGTCTACAGAGTTGTTTGGACCTGTCATTACAATTTATGTTTACGAAGACGAGACCTATTCTGAAACTCTAAAATTAGTTGACGAAACAAGTGAGTATGCCTTAACAGGTGCCATCTTATCTAGAGACCGTTACGCTATTGAAGAAGCAACAACAGCACTTCAGAATGCTGCGGGTAACTTCTATATCAATGACAAGCCAACTGGTGCCGTTGTAGGACAACAACCTTTTGGTGGTGCAAGAGCCTCTGGTACTAACGATAAAGCCGGAAGTCCACAAAACTTATTACGTTGGGTTTCTCCACGATTAATTAAAGAAACCTTTGTAACTCCTGTAGATTACAGATATCCTTTTTTAGGATAATAACAGCAACGTGTTAAAACTAAAAAACCTTAAAAGTCTGAGACTTTTAAGGTTTTTTTTATGCGTTTAGTTGGGTTAAACCAATAAGCACATCGCTTATAAATATTTAAATCTCTATGCTACTTATCTAATCTGCGACAAAAGAGAAACCAAAATAAATAAGCGCTTTATAGGTTTAAGCGCCTTTATATTTTAAAGGTAAATGAATGACTTTTTTAGTTTCAAAAAATGGCTCTTCAAAATAATCAGAAAGCAAAAAGGCCTTTACCGTTTTATATTGTTGTAACTCCTCAGTTAGATCGCCCCCTTTTAAATAAAGAATACCGTTCTTAAGATCATTTTTCTGATCCTTAGCCACTTTTCCTTTGACCCAGGTTGTAAATTCTGGCATCGTTGTCACTGCCCTACTCACTATAAAATCGAAAGTTTCATCTATCGCTTCTACTCGACTATGCGTCGTTCTTATATTAGTAAGTTCTAAAGCCTCTACTACTGCATTAATAACTTTTAGTTTCTTATTAATACTATCTACTAAATGAAATTCACATTCAGGAAATAGAATTGCTAAAGGCACGCCTGGAAATCCACCACCGGTCCCCACATCTAAAATTGAAGTACCAGGGACAAAGTTAATAACCTTTGCAATCCCTAATGAATGTAAGACATGTCTTAAGTACAATTCATCAATATCCTTTCGGGATATCACATTAATTTTACTGTTCCAATCCTTATATAAAGCCTCTAAAGCTTTAAATTTCTCAATTTGAGTTTCGGTTAAATCGGGGAAGTATTTAAGAATAAGTTCCATAGCTGATGTTTCTGCAAAAATAGTTTTTTAAAGTTTTCTAGAGAGAACTAATCTTAATTATTCCTAATGCTTCTTACCAAATGTAATAAGCTTTCAGTTGCCAATAGTCCTTAAATAAGCGCTTTAAACCAAAGCTTAAAAACTACAAATAGCCCTAAAAACGAAGTCTTTAAGCCCTTAATATTCGCAAGGTTATATTAGTTTTATTGATAATTTTACGTTAATCCATTACAATTGCTTTTTATTTAATGCCTATCTTTGCTTTTGTATAATGTATTTAAACCCCTTACGTTATTACATAAAATAAAGCATACATGAAACAACAAACCTTATCCTTCTCAAGAACGGACTCTGCTAAGTTCTTTAGAACCCTCAACAAACGCGTTAACAATTATTTTAAAGAAAACGATATAAAACGAACTGGTAACTGGCAACTTTGGGTCAAAACCATTGTTATGTTCACCTTGTTCTTAACACCTTATTTTCTATTATTAACCTTAAACATTCCAACTTGGGCACAATTCCTATTAACCATTGTGATGGGAGTTGGTATGGCTGGTGTTGGTATGAACGTGATGCATGATGGTAATCACGGTGCCTTCTCTAATAAAGAATGGATTAACAGAATCATGGGCAGTAGCATTTACATTTTAGCTGGAAATGTTTATAATTGGAAAGTACAACACAACGTCTTACACCATACGTACACAAATATCCACGGACATGATGAAGACTTAGAAGCGGGACGTATATTACGTTTTTCAGAACATACAGAATGGAGAAAACACCATAAATTTCAGCATTACTATTCTATTTTACTTTACGGACTTTTAACCATAAACTGGGCGATTACCACAGATTTCCAACAAATGAAACGATATATGAAGCGTAAATTAGCGTACGGAAAATTCCCTAATCCTGTAGTGAATTGGAGTAAATTAGTCATTTCAAAAATCATTTACATCTCTATGTGGATCATCTTACCAATGGCATTGACGGATATTGCATGGTATAAAGTTTTAATTGGATTTTTACTTATGCATTATGTTGCAGGCTTAATTTTAAGTGTGGTATTTCAATTGGCTCACGTTATGGATGAAGCCGAAATGCCTTTACCAGAAAAAGACGGGACCATGAAAAACACTTGGGCCATTCACCAACTGAACACCACGGTGAATTTTGGAGCCAGAAGTAAAATTATCAATTGGTACACCGGCGGTTTAAACCACCAAGTAGAGCATCACATATTTCCACATATTAGCCATATCCATTATGGTAAAATAGCTGAAATTGTAAAATCTACAGCTAAAGAATTTAACTTACCTTATAAAGAGTACGACACAACACGAAAAGCAATCGCTGCGCATTTTAGATTTCTAAAAGAAATGGGAATGCAGCCAGCAATGCAAGCATAATTCTATATTTATAACTTATGAACCAACTATCGGATAGAATTAATAATCTATCAACCTCAGCAACATTAGCCATGGCTGCCAAAGCCAGAGAACTTCGCGCAGAAGGAAAAGACATTATCGGATTAAGTTTGGGAGAACCCGATTTTAACACTCCAGATTTTATTAAAGATGCGGCCATTGAAGCCATCAACCAAAACTACAACAGCTACACACCAGTAGATGGTTATGTAGATTTGAAAGAAGCCATTATTAATAAATTTAAACGCGATAATAATCTTAGCTATACCTTACCACAAATTGTGGTTTCAACAGGTGCAAAACAGTCTTTAGCAAATATTGCTTCTGTTATGCTTAATGCTGGAGACGAAGTTATTTTACCTTGTCCTTACTGGGTAAGTTATAGTGACATCGTTAAGTTAAGTGATGGGGTTCCGGTAGAAGTACAGACGTCTATAGATAACGACTTTAAAATGACAGCCGAACAATTAGAAGCTGCCATTACACCAAAAACCAAAATGATTTGGTACAGTTCTCCTTGTAACCCAAGTGGATCGGTATACAGTAAAGAAGAACTAAGAGCCTTAGCTGATGTCTTAAAAAAGCATCCTAATATCTATGTGGTTTCTGATGAAATATATGAACACATTAACTTTAAAGGTGGTCATTTTAGTATGGCTGAATTTGATGATATGTACGACAGAACCATTACAGTAAATGGGGTTTCTAAAGCCTTTGCGATGACGGGATGGAGAATTGGATATGTTGGTGCTCCAGACTGGATTGCTAGAGCTTGTAACAAAATTCAAGGTCAAGTAACAAGTGGTGCTAACTGTATTGCACAACGTGCCGTTATTAAAGCTTTAGAAGCAGATCCTTCTAGCATTAAATATATGGTTGATGAGTTTAAAGAAAGACGTCAACTGATCTTAAAACTCTTAGGAGAGATTGAAGGGTTTAAAACCAACGAACCTGAAGGTGCTTTTTACGTTTTCCCTAATATCTCATCTTATTTTGGAAAAACGATTAAAGGCAAGACCATTAACAACGCTACGGATTTCTCATTATTTATTTTAGAAGAAGCTTTAGTTGCCACTGTAACAGGAGAAGCTTTTGGAAACAAAGATTGTATAAGAATCTCTTACGCGGCCTCTCAAGACGAAATTATTGAAGCCATTAAGCGTATTAAAACGGCTTTAAGCTAAATAAACCCGTTTTTATAAACTCCATAATAAAAAAAGCTGTAACAACATTTGTTACAGCTTTTTCTTTGTGATTCGTTTTAGGTCTAATTCTCTAAAAGACCTCAGCCCTAAAAACAATTTTAAAACAAAATTAATATAGCAACGCTCACAAAGACGGCTACTTTTAATACTAGTGATGCCATGAGGCTTTCTTTACTAATTTGGATGGATTTAGCACGTTGTCTTATCATAAACAAAGACTTTCTTCGTGCTTTTTTAAAACTGTATTTTACAACACGTTTGTAATTGGAATTTAATAATCCTCGTTTTGTAAAATGAGACAGCTTTCTACGCTTCGAGCGCTTTCTTAAATCCTTTGATAGAGCTATTTTCATTGTTGAGGGGTTTTATTATTTTGTAGAATGTACAAAAAAACCACCAACATTCCTAATTTAACAGATTAATTATTAGGTATTTAAAATTATTTCGGATTATTTTAAAGAATATCACAATCCTCTATCCCTATATTTTTAAGTCCTATTCAAGCTTTTAGATGTGCTGAACTCTTTTGAATTAAGTTTGAATAGCGTTTAATCAACAAGCTTTTATTCGCTTATAACTGTGCGTACATATAAAGCAGACCTACTAACATTAGAACACAAAGTAATAGGGTTAGTGTTACCACCTTCAACATTCTTATTTGCCTTTCTTCCTTCAACCGCCGTCTGATACTATGTAATTGTTTTGTGCTCGCTTTAGGCCACGTATATTCCACCTTTAATGGCCGTTTATAACCGCTTAAGGTATTTTTTAATCGGTCGCGCTTTGTTAATAATTTTCTATTATTATTTATTACGGTGTTCATGGCACTTGCAGACATAGCTTAAAAGATTTAAAAGGGTTATTTAGGATTTAAACCAAGGACGCTATAAAACGATAAAGGGGCTTAAACCTAAAAGCACTAAGAAAAGTAAGACTGACGTTTGAAGGAAAACACCTTCAGACTGCATCACTAAAGAATAAGCCTGTGATATAAATAATCAGAACCCAAGTAAAAGTATTAGTGCTACAAATAGGACGTAGAACTTATAAGAATGTTACAAGCGTGTGTCGGGTAGTTTGTAGAACACCCTCAGGTTATCGCTAAAAAAAACAAGCAATAACCTCCATAAAACAAAGATATTACAAGGCCATTTACCCAAAGTAATGATTAGGCCTACAGCTTAGTGCTTAACGATTTCTCCAAAAGAAAGGCGTTAGTAAGATCAGTACGGTAAAGAGTTCTAAACGACCAATGAGCATTAAGAACGAAGCCCACCATTTTCCTAAAGGCGGTAATGCCCCATAGTTATTAACAGGTCCAAAATCCCCTAAAGCAGGTCCTACATTACCCAAACTTGATGCTGAAAGTCCTATGGCCGATGTAAAATCCATTTGAAACATCGAAAACACGGCCGCACCAATAATAAATGACAGCATATAAAGAATAAAAAAGCCTAAGACATTAAATACAATATCTTTAGATACCGATTTCCCATTATAACGTACCGGAATAATCGCATTAGGATGTAAGGCCCGTTTAAATTCTAAGAAACTGTTTTTAATTAATATCAATTGACGCATTACTTTTACACCCCCTGAGGTACTTCCTGCAGAACCTCCTAAAAACATCATTCCGAAGAAGAAAACGGTTAAAAATGGCGTCCACAAGGTATAATCAGCACTCACAAATCCTGTGGTAGTAACTACTGTTAATACCTGAAATAAGGCATGTCTTAAAGCACTTTCAGCTTCCCCTAAAACCATAGGGTGATCTATTGAAGATATAGACACATCAGCTCTAAAGTAAATTAAAACAGCAGCCACTGCCGTGAAAATTAATATAAACTGAGAGTACAATTTAAACTCTTCATCTTTTAATATTTTAACCACTTTACCTTTAAATAGATAATAACTTAAGACAAAATTGGTCCCAGCTAAAAACATAAAGAATATAATAATATACTGAATAGCCGGATTATCATTCCAATAGGCTACACTCGCATTTTTTGTTGAAAAGCCCCCCGTAGACAAGGTACTCAAGGCATGATTAATAGCATCAAAGAAAGACATCCCTGCAATTTGAAGCAAAATTGTTTCAGCAACGGTATAACCTACATAAATGAGCCATAAGCGCTTAGCAGTATCGGTAATCCTGGGGTGTAACTTATCGGCACTAGGGCCAGGAGCTTCAGCCGTGAACAACTGCATCCCTCCTACTCCTAACAATGGTAAGATGGCAATGGCTAATACAATAATCCCCATACCGCCAATCCAATGCGTCATACTTCGCCAAAACAAAACCCCTTCAGGAATAATTTCAATATTGTCTAAAATACTAGCCCCTGTGGTCGTATAACCCGACATGGTTTCAAAAAAAGCATTTGTAAAAGAAGGAATTGCACCGGTCGCGATATAAGGCAGTGTTCCCGTTAGGGACATCACAATCCAACCAAAGGCCACAACGATATACCCTTCCCGCTTATTCATTTCTTTACGGTGGTCTTTCGTTCTATACATGGCAATAGCACCAATAAGCAAGGTCACAATACCGGCTAAAAACAACTCTATAGTTACTCCATCATTATAGATGAGACTGATTAAAGTTGCCGTAAGCATAAATCCACCGTTGAATAACAAAAGCAGACCGAAAAAATGAAATATTATTTTATAATTGAGTTTTATTCTTGACATCGTATTTTAAGAGAAAAACCGTTCAACTTCAGAAATAGAACGTGGTAAACAACAAACTACCACACGGTCTCCAGCTTGAATGGTAAAGCTTCCTAACGGAATAGACCCTTTACCATCTCTAATAACACCACCAATAATAGCAGATTTTGGAAACTTAACATTTTTTATCAGCTTATTGGTTATTTTAGATTTTGGCTTTACTACAAATTCTAAAAGTTCAGCATTCATATTGGTAAGTTTGGTCATTGCCACCACTTCACCTTTTCGTATATATCTAAAGATATTATTGGCCGCTAATAACTTTTTATTAATCAAAGTATCAATCCCAATAGACTGAGACAATTGATAGTAATCCATATTTTCTACCAAGGCAATAGTTTTCTTAACGCCTTTAGACTTGGCTAAAAGGCAAGACATAATATTGGTTTCAGAATTTCCGGTTACCGCAATAAAAGCATCCATATCAGAGATATTTTCTTCATCTAAGATATCCACATTTCTACCATCACCACAGATCACTAAAGCATTCGGAATTTCTTCTGCCAACTCTTCAGCTTTTCCTCGTCTACTCTCTACCAATTTCACATTAAACTTACTAGAACATAAATCGTGTGCCGTTTTATATCCTATTTGGCTTCCTCCAAGAATCATTACATTCTTTATTGAGACCTTAACTTTACCGGATAACTTAAATAATTCATCATCTCCACCTTTAGAGGTCACAAAGACCACTTTATCTCCTTCTTTAAATATGGTATCGCCTCGCGGAATAATAGTGTATTGGGTCCCTAAACGTTGAATGGCAATAGGTATAAAATTTAGCTCTGGGTAGATTTCTGCCGCCTCCTTAACCGATTTATCAACAAAGGTCGCGGTCCGTGATAAACGCAGACCTAACATGGTTAACTCGCCACCTTCAAACTCATAGGTGTCATTAAACCCGTATTGATTTAATAACAATTCTATTTCTGATGCCGCTAAAGATTCAGGTGATATTAACTCATCAATTCCAAACTTAGAAAACCCTACGGTATCTTTATTTTCAATAAACTCTGTGTTAGAAATTCTAGCTATGGTACGCTTAGCGCCTAATTGCTTCGCTAATACACAGGCCGTAATATTTGTAGTTTCAGAAGAGGTTACCGCAATAAAAAGTGCAGCAGTATCTATACGCGCCTCTTTTAAAATTGAAATTGAAGTAGAATCGCCCTTTATGGTTCTAATATCTAGGTGTTCACCGGCATAAGATAAACTATCTTTCTTTGTATCAATTAACGTAATTTCTTGTGACTCGTATGATAAAAGTTTAGCTAAATGAAACCCTACCTCACCGGCCCCTGCGATAATAATCTTCATTGTATTTGTTTGGAGTAAGCATGCAAATATACTTATAACTTATAAGTTAACGCCTTCCTGTAAGACATTATACCCACCTGCTACATTATGTTGCAAGTTAAAAAGTTCTTTATACTATGAAAATAATACAGCTTTTAATTCACTAAAAGAGCATAAAAACTACAGAGACCTAATTCGAATTTCTCTTTAAAAACAGAATTTCACAGAGCTTAAAAAGTGATTTTTTTTGCACTTTAAATGTAGGCAACGTTAAGTTCTTGACACTTCTTTTAGTATATTTGCTAAAAATTTTTATGGCTGAAAAAGTAAATCCCTATAAGGACAGTGACCAATCTAAAAAGGTCCAAGTCACTAAAATGTTTGATACCATTTCTAAAGAATACGATGGTTTAAACCGTGTTATTTCTTTTGGTATTGATATTAAATGGCGAAATAAAGTTGTAGACTTAGTTGCCAAAACAAAACCTAAAAACATTTTAGACATTGCTACCGGAACTGGAGATTTAGCCATTAGCCTTACCGCTACGAATGCTGAAGAAATCATTGGTTTAGACATTAGTGATGGGATGTTAGAAGTTGGAAGGAAAAAAATTACCGCTAAAAACTTAGACCCGATCATTTCTATGGTTATTGGAGACTCTGAAGATTTACCTTTTGAGGACAATACCTTTGATGCTATTACCGTTGCTTTTGGGGTTAGAAATTTTGAACACTTAGAAAAAGGCTTAGCTGAAATTCTTAGAGTACTGAAACCAAATGGTATTTTTGTGATTCTTGAAACATCAGTCCCTACGAATCCTATTTATAAAGCGGGTTATAATTTCCACACCAAATTAATTATGCCAACCATCGGAAAATTATTTTCTAAGGATAAAGTGGCTTATAATTATTTAAGTGAATCGGCATCTGTTTTTCCTTATGGTGAAGCTTTAAACAATATTTTACGAAAAATTGGGTTTATAAATGTTGTAGACCTACCACAAACTATGGGAGTGGCTACTATTTATACCGCATCTAAAGCATAATATGAAGCAAACTCTTGTCCTTTTAGCATTTTTATTCGCGTTTCAAAATTCTTCAGCGCAACTGTTCACTAAAGAGAAAGTGGCAAATCCGGTTGATAACATCGATCAAAAGCGCTTAACCTGGGGGTATTTTATTGGATTTAACCAATACGATTTCAACTTTGATTATCAGGAAGATTTAAAGGACATTTTGGTAGATGAAGCTGTAGGCTTTCATTTAGGACTTATTGGCGATATGCGTATTAACGATTACATGAACCTAAGGTTAGAACCCGGCGTTTTCTTTACCACAAGAAACTTAATGTACGACGAGAGTCTTTTTCCAAACGACGATTATAATGATTCCGATTTATTAAGAGAAGTGAAATCAACTTATGTCCACATTCCACTACTTTTAAAAATCTCTACAAAACGTATTAATAACTTTAAGCCATTTATTATTGGTGGTTTTTCTACCGCACTAAATTTATCGAGTAATCAAGACAACCCTGATGATAATAGTTCGGGAGAGTTTAGAATGAAAAAAAACAGCTATTTCTATGAGGTCGGTTTTGGAATAGACCTCTATTTGCAATACTTTAAATTCACGCCTTCAATACGTGGTATTTTCTCCATGAATGACGAGTTAGTTCGTGATGCTGACCCTAATAGCCCTTGGACAGGGAATGTGGCTAAAATGCAAACACGTGGGGTGTTTATTAATTTTACTTTTCAATAGTACGCCTACGAAATTCACTTAGAAGAATGGCCGTGGCATTAGCAACATTTAAACTTTCTGTAGCTTTTACGATTCCGAATTGAGGAATGGTCACTTTCCGATCCACTTGACTTTCTATCGCCTCTGAAATTCCATTACCTTCATTCCCTAAAACAATAATACCACGCTCAGGCAAACTGCTGCTGTAAATATTTTCGCCTTCTAAAAATGTACCAAAAACCTCAATAGAATGTGTCTTAAGATAACTTTCTAAATCTACATACTGCACATTAACCCGTGTTAAGGATCCCATCGTGGCTTGTACCACTTTACTATTGTAGCAATCTACCGTATTAAGACTACAGATTAGACTTTTTACACCGTACCAATCGCACAACCTAATAATTGTTCCTAAATTCCCAGGATCTCTAACATCATCTAAGGCCACAACCAATCCTGGATCTAAGTCTTGTTTAGGCTCCGGAATTTTAAAAACCGCTAAGGCCGTATTAGGATTTTTAAGAGCCGTTATTTTTTTTAAATCCGCATCAGAAATCAGAGACAGCAATTCTTCAGGCGCCTCAAAAATAGGTTTCGTGGTATATAAATTAACCAAGCTGTAATCGGAATTTAAGAATTCTGAAATACCTTTTACCCCTTCAACAATAAACAAACCCAGTTGCTGTCTGTTTTTCTTCTGACTTAAACTTTTTACAACCTTTATTTGATTCTTTGATAATACCGAACTCATTGTTCCACTGATCTAATTAATGTATCTGTAAAAGGCCTACGCAACGTCTAAAAATAGTTTCAGTTTAGCTTAGCAGAACCCCTACAAATACAAAGTAAACCTTTTTTAACGAAACAGCCTTTGCAAATTAACAGGACTATGAGGCATCTAATTAAGAAATGATGTTATTTTTGTTTCTTTAAGACTATTAAAAAACAACGCCAGTTTAAATTTGCATAAGTTCCCTTTTATATCACCATCTCAGTACAAATACGTGTCTCGCCATGTGTTGCTATGCTTATGCGTTTTAACCATCAGTTCTTGTAATATTGTAAAGCGTGTAAAAACAGGCGAGCATCTTATTACCCATAATACCATTTTAGAAGACAGTGTTGTGGTTAGCAATGAACGCATTAACAATATCATTGCACAAAAGACTAATTCTGGAATGCGTAAGTTTTTAGGATTCCCCTTAAAACTTCATATTTATAATTTAGCAAGACCTAATATAGACTCTATTTTAGAAGCACAGATTTTGAGTGACTCTACTAAAGTAAAACGTAGAATTGCTTTACTCTCTGAAAAACAGTTTGACAAGTTCCTTAAATCCAGACGAGATTTTAACGCTTGGCTAAAACGTACAGGAGAAGCTCCGGTGCTATATGATGAAGCAAAAACCATAAAAACGGCTAAAAACCTTCGTAAGTACTATTACACCAAGGGTTGGTTTAACAACGATGTTACTTTTGAAGTTAATAAGGACAGTAACAAATTAGCTCAGGTGATTTATAAGGTAAATAAAAAACAACCTTATATGCTAGACTCGCTTAGACCAGTGATTAGTAGTCCGGCGATAGACTCCATGTATCCGAAATTTATTGCGAGAACCTTATTAAAAAAAGGTGAGCAATTTGATGAGCAAAATTACGAAAGCGAACGCAGCAGAATTAACACCTACCTCCGTAATGCCGGCTTTTATTATTTTGGGCAAGATTATATTCGGTTTGAAATGGACACCATAAACACCAATCATAAAGTCCACACCGATCTTATCATTGGCAACCGCATTATCCGTGGGGACGATTCTACCGTTACCCGGCCTTTTAAGGTTTACAAAATTAAAGAAGTGAATCTCTATACCGATGATAATTTTAATAACCGCTTTAGTGCCATAACAGATTCTACCACTTATAAAGATATTAACCTATATAGTAAAGACGAATTAAAGTTTAGACCAAAAGCCTTAACGGATGCTGTTTTTATTAATAAAGGCGAAATTTATAGCGATTTAGCTCGAAGCCGCACCGCAAGATACCTCAACGATTTACAAATGTTTAGGTACCCTAATATAGATTTTGTTGAAAACGAAGAAGACTCCACATTAACAGCGAATATCTTTTTAGAACCGAAGAAAAAGTACGCTTTAAGTTTCGATTCAGACATCAATCAAAGTAATATTCAATCTATAGGATTTTCATTCAGTTCAGGATTAAAAATCCGAAATGTTTTTAGAGGGGCCGAAACCTTAGAAATCACCGGAATTGCAGCCATTGGCGCATCAAAAAGTAGAAGTTCTACGTCCACTTCCTTTTTCGACATTAATGAGTTTGGGGGCAATATTAGGCTTACCATCCCTAGATTGTTTAGTCCGTTTAATACTGAAAAAATTATTCCAAAATACATGTCGCCGAGTACAGCTATTAACCTATCGGCCACCAGTCAACAAAATATTGGTCTAGACAAACAATCTATTTCCGGAATTTTCAGTTACAATTGGTTTCCTTCAAACACGGTGACCAACACCCTAGAAATTTTTAACATCAACTTTGTTAAAAACTTAAACACAGATAATTATTTTGGGGTGTATTCCAATTCCTTTGCGCGCCTAAATGCCATTGCTCGCGGTATTGGTTATATTGATACTGAAGGGACTCTTTCTGATAGTTCGCTATCCAATCCGTATGCCCCAGCAGATACTTTTATTTCTGAAGTGTTATCTGAAAATACGAGTTTAACGTCTAGTGACGACGATTATGTGCTGGTCAACAACATTCAAGAGCGAAAAGAACGTTTAACAGAAAACAACCTTATTTTCTCTACCAGTTTTGACTATACAAAAGACAAGCGAAAGAATATTTTTGATAATGATTTTTCCGTGTTTAAATGGCGTGTAGAATTAGCCGGAAACCTTATGTCTAACATTTCTAACATTGCAGGCTTGTCTAAAAATAGCGATGACAATTATGAGATTTTCGGAGTCGCTTTTTCACAATATATTAAAACCGAAATCGATTATATTAAGTATGTCGATTTAGGGCGAAAAAACGTATTTGCATTTCGTAGTTATGCGGGGATTGCTATTCCTTATGGCAACTCTAACAGTATTCCTTTTGCTGAAAGTTTCTTTGCTGGTGGCCCTAATGACAACCGTGCATGGACCGCCTATAACTTAGGACCAGGGAGTTCTAAAACCACCAATGAGTTTAACGAAGCCAATTTTAAACTACACTTTAGTGCAGAACAACGCTTTAGTCTGTTTGGGGCGTTTCAAGGTGCCGTATTCGTAGATGCCGGAAATATCTGGAATGTTTTAGACAACGTCACAGAAGATGCAGCAACCCTATCTAACCTGAGCTCTTTAAAAGATATTGCTATTGGATCTGGAATGGGTATCCGTTACGATTTCGATTTCTTTGTACTGCGTTTTGATGTTGGTTTTAAAACACACGATCCCGCTCAAGATTTTGGGAACCGTTGGTTTAGAGATTATAACTTTAGAAACGCCGTTTATAACATTGGTATTAATTACCCATTCTAAATACATTCTACAAATTTAGTGTGTCACTGGTTTCGCTATGGAAAACCAGAAAAACATCAAGAACACCTCTGATGCTAAAGGACTTAGACTATTTATTCTGAACATTATAATCCCTTGGCTACTACAACGTTTTCGATATTTAATAATGAGTTTCACACTGCAAATACTCAAAATTTATGTACTTTTGGTAACATAAATTATCAATACCATAATTATGAGTCACAATATCAAACCTGGCGTTGCCACAGGAAAAGAAGTTCAAAATATTTTCAACCACGCTAAAGAAAAAGGTTATGCTTTACCTGCGGTAAATGTCATCGGATCTAATACTATTAATGCGGTTTTAGAAACTGCAAAATCTTTAAATGCACCAGTTATCATCCAGTTTTCTAATGGAGGAGCACAGTTTAATGCTGGAAAAAGTTTAAGTAACGAAGACCAAAAAGCGGCTATAGCAGGTTCTATTGCAGGTGCTAAACATATTCACCTTATGGCAGAAGCTTACGGTGTTCCTGTAATTTTACATACAGACCATTGTGCTAAAAAACTTTTACCTTGGATTGATGGTTTACTAGATGCTAGTGAACAACATTTTAAAGAAACAGGAAAGCCTTTATATAGCTCTCATATGATTGATTTATCTGAGGAGCCATTAGAAGAAAACATTGCCATTTGTAAAACATACTTAGAGCGTATGAGCAAAATGGGAATGACCTTAGAAATAGAATTAGGAATTACAGGTGGTGAAGAAGACGGTGTAGATAATACAGATGTTGACGATTCTAAACTTTATACACAGCCAGAAGAAGTGGCTTATGCTTATGAAGAGTTAAGTAAAGTTAGTGACCAATTCACTATTGCTGCTGCTTTCGGAAACGTTCACGGTGTATACAAGCCAGGAAACGTAAAATTAACGCCGAAAATTCTTAAGAATTCTCAAGAGTTCTTATCAGAAAAGTACAATTTACCACATAACCATATTGACTTTGTTTTCCACGGTGGATCTGGATCTACAGTAGAAGAAATTAAAGAAGCTATTGGTTACGGTGTGATTAAAATGAATATTGATACGGATATGCAATACGCTTTCTTAACAGGAGTTAGAGATTACATCCAAGACAATAAAGACTTTTTACAAACCCAAATTGGTAACCCTGAAGGAGACGATGTACCTAACAAAAAGTATTACGATCCACGTGTTTGGTTACGTAAAGGAGAAGATGCTTTTGTGGCCCGATTGAAAAAAGCCTTTGAAGATTTAAACAATGTTGATACCCTTTAATTCGGTGTATTAATATACTTTTTTAAAACCCGTTAAAACTTATAATCAGAGTTTTAACGGGTTTTTATTTGCTTTTAAGACTGCATTTTAGAGATAGCTTGCTCTATTTTTGAGTTATATTTAATAAAATAGTAATTTTGCACTCTTAGTCTAGTAACTAATAACTCACTTAAAAGACCGATTTTAAGATTTAAAACCTCTAAAAATCATAAACCTGTCCGAAGCATTGGCTAAGGATCCAAAATTGTAAATTTATATGGCTTGGTTTAAAAGAAAAGAAAAAGGTATTCATACCTCAACTGAAGAAAAGAAAGATACCCCTAAAGGCCTTTGGTATAAATCTCCTACTGGAAAAATAATTGACACCAAAGAATTAGAACAAAACTTTTATGTAAGCCCAGAAGATGGCTACCACGTAAGAATTGGAAGTAACGAGTATTTCCAAATTTTATTTGACGATAATAAATTCACGGAACTCGATGCTAACTTAACATCTAAAGACCCGCTTAAATTTGAAGATACAAAGAAGTATCCAGATCGTTTAAAAGCAGCGCAAGCCAAAACCAACTTAAAAGATGCTGTACGTACTGCAGTAGGAAAATCTAATGGCGAAGACTTAGTTATTGCTTGTATGGATTTCGCTTTTATTGGAGGCTCAATGGGAAGTGTAGTAGGCGAAAAAATTGCACGTGCTGCAGATTACGCCTTAAAGAATGAAACCCCTTTAATGATTATCAGTAAATCTGGTGGCGCACGTATGATGGAAGCGGCATTATCTTTAATGCAATTAGCAAAAACATCAGTAAAACTTGCGCAATTAGCAGACGCTGGTATTCCTTACATCTCTTTATGTACCGATCCTACTACAGGAGGAACCACAGCATCATTTGCTATGCTAGGAGATATTAACATTGCTGAACCTGGCGCATTAATTGGATTTGCAGGTCCAAGAATTGTTAGAGATACCACCGGAAAAGAACTTCCTGAAGGATTTCAAACTTCAGAATTTTTATTAGAACATGGATTCTTAGATTTTATTACACATCGTAAAGATCTTAAGAAACGTGTTAACCTCTACATTGATTTGGTTAAGAATCAAGCTGTAAGGGCTTAATAAACAAACTAAAAAAAGAGGCGAAATGCCTCTTTTTTTAGTATATTAGTGTTTAAGTTAATAACTTTTCAACCTTGTTTGCGTTTTTATGGCTTCAGCACTCATTAAGCAAACAGCAAAACACATACTATTATGAAAACTACAGCACAACTTACCGCCATTTTACTGCTCATGGTGACTACATTTTCTTGTGATGACCTTGACGAACTTACAGAATTTAACGTCACAGACGATTTCACCACTACCATTAGTGTTTCTGCCTCTGAAGATTCTGAAGGCCAACCCCAAAGTATTACACAATCTGCAACCTTAGATATTTCCTCTAACCAGGATATTCAAGATAACATTGATCTAATTCAAGATATTACGTTGAACTCCCTAACGTATGAAATTACAAATTACACAGGGATTGAAGATGCCACATTAACTGAAGGGTCCTTAACCTTTGGTACGGAAAGCATCACGCTAGCAAATATTAATTTAGAGCAGTCTGATATAGACAACACTATCTACACCGTTTCGGATGTGAGCTTATTAAATGCGATTGCTACAGATTTAGAGAATAATACGGTGGTTAGTGTTTTAGTATCGGGTACTGTTAATGCCACTCCTGTGGTTTTTGATGTTATTGTAACTTTTGATGTTACTGCAACTATTGACGTATTATAAACGACTCCGCATAATCACATATAAAAAAAGCGTTTCTTAAAGGAAACGCTTTTTTTATAACTTCAATATTTATTCCGCTATACTGGAATCGCACATTTTGAGGTAGATTAAAAACTCAGTCCCCTCATCTACCACACTATTCACTTCTACCCGTCCTCCTAAAGATTCAATATGATTTTTTGTAATGAATAATCCAATACCTATAGCATCTTCATTACAGTGAAAGGTATTGTACATATGAAAGAGTTGCTCTCCAAATTTTTCCATATCAATTCCTAAGCCATTGTCTTTAATTTTAAGCACCACATAATTTGTATCTAATGTACAACTGAGATGGACTTCTAATCGTCGTTTTTCAGATCTATATTTAATAGCATTAGTAAGAAAGTTAATTAAAATACTATCTAAATATGCGGCCACACCTTTAACACAGATATCTTCATCAATTTCATTAGCTATTAAAGCATCGGCGTTTTGCGCTAATGCAATAATATTGTAAATGGCTTTTTCTGTAAAATCGTGAAGGTTTAAGGCATCCAATTTAGAATCCTCTATAACTCTTATTTTACCAACTTCTGTTAAATGGGCTACCGTTTCTTGTAGATTACCTACCGCTTTTTTAAGAAGCTGAAAATTTTCATTCGTATCAAAGTCCGTATAATCTTCAGCTAAAAACTCCGTAATGATTTCTAAATTCCCGGCATGCGATCGTAAATTATGCGTCACAATTTCTGCAAAAGCGTTTAAGCGTTTGTTCTGCTCATCAGCAACGGTAAGCATAGCTTTTAATTTATTTTCTATTTTTTGGCGTTTGGTAATATCTGTAAACTGCCAAATCATATTCGGGCGTCCCGTTTTAAAATAAACGAGCGATACAGAGATTAAGACCCAAACAATAGACCCATCTTTATGAAAGTAGCGTTGTTTAACCCTGTATTTTTTAATATCACCATTAATGAGGCGTTCAAATTTTTCTTCGTGTACGCCAAGATCTTCAGCATAAACGATATTATCAATATCCATATTAAACAGATCCCATCGGGTATAACCAAAAATATCACAGACACTCTCATTAACTTTTAACCAATTTCCATCTAAATTTACAATAGCAATGCCATTGTAAGTATTATTAAAGGTTTGCTCTAAAACGTCATAGGCGTTAGAGAAATTTCGGAGATGATTTGAAACTTTCATACATAGCGATTGTTAGGATTAATTTATTGAAAGTTGCTAGTTCGGCTAAGGGGAGGTCTAAAACTATAAAATCAATATAGGCTTAAGAATATCAAAAAGTTACGAAAAAAAATTTAAATCACAAAAAAATAGTATATTTGCGGCTCGAAAGAGATGCTTTCGTGTACATAAAAATCATTTACAATAATATTAGCATGTATTTAAATCAAAAAGGAAAAGAAGAGCTTTTCACAAAACACGGTAAAAACGCGCAAGACACTGGTTCTGCAGAAGGACAAATTGCATTATTTACTGTAAGAATTAATCATTTAACAGAACACTTAAAAAGAAATCGTAAAGATTTTAATACGGAGCGTTCGCTAGTTAAATTAGTAGGTAAGCGTCGTGCTTTATTAGATTATTTAACTAAGAAAGATGTCTTAAGATATCGTGCTATCGTTAAAGAATTAGGATTAAGAAAATAATCTCAATATAAAGGCCACGCATTTAGCGTGGCTTTTTGTTTTCTATACAACTCACACGTAAGAGTTTAACAATCGTAAAAAATAGCATAAAAATCCTAAGTTAATTTTAGGGTTCGCGGTTTTTCATTGGTCACCAACAACAACAACTACACAACAACACAACGACCATTGTTTAATTAGAATTAAAAAATTTATGATTCCAAAAGTTTTTAAAGAGGTCATTGACCTAGGGGATGGTAGAGAAATCTCTATCGAAACCGGAAAATTAGCAAAACAGGCCCATGGTTCTGTTGTTGTACAGTCAGGAAAATGTATGTTACTATGTACAGTTGTTTCTAACTACAAGCAAGCCGATGTTGACTTTTTACCATTAACGGTAGATTATCGCGAAAAATTTGCAGCTGCTGGGCGTTACCCAGGAGGTTTCTTTAAAAGAGAAGCAAGACCTAGTGATGGAGAAGTATTAACCATGCGTTTAGTAGACCGTGTTTTACGTCCATTATTCCCAAAAGATTATCACTCTGAAACTCAGGTGATGATTCAATTAATGTCTCATGATGATGATGTTATGCCAGATGCTATGGCAGGTTTAGCCGCTTCTGCTGCTATTCAATTATCAGATTTCCCTTTTGAATGCCCAATTTCTGAAGCAAGAGTTGGTCGTGTAAACGGAGAATTTATCATTAACCCTACACGTTCTCAATTAGAAGAATCTGACATCGATATGATGATTGGTGCTTCTGCTGATTCTGTAATGATGGTAGAAGGTGAGATGGATGAGATTTCTGAAGAAGAAATGACTGAAGCGATCAAATTTGCTCATGAAGCCATTAAAGTACAATGTGCTGCTCAAGTAAAATTAGCTGAAGCCTTTGGTAAAAAAGACGTTCGTGAATACGAACCAGAAAGAACTGATGAAGACTTAGCGAAGAAGATTCATGATATGGCATACGACAAAGTTTATGCTGTAGCAAAAGCCGGATCTTCTAAGCATGAAAGAAGTGCTGCATTTGCAGAAATAAAAGAAGAAATCAAAGCCTCTTTTTCTGAAGAAGAACAAGAAAATTTTGGTGGATTAATTTCAAAATATTACTCTAAAGCGGAAAAAGCTGCCGTTAGAGATTTAACATTAAATGAAGGTTTACGTTTAGATGGACGTAAAACTACAGATATTAGACCAATCTGGTGTGAGGTAGATTATTTACCATCTACCCATGGTTCTTCTATTTTTACACGTGGAGAAACTCAAGCTTTAGCGACAGTGACTTTAGGTACAAGTAGAGAAGCTAACCAAATAGATATGCCATCTTACGAAGGTGAAGAGCGTTTCTATTTACACTATAACTTCCCTCCTTTTTCAACTGGAGAAGCGAGACCAATCCGTGGAACATCTCGTCGTGAGGTAGGACATGGTAACTTAGCACAACGTGCTTTAAAAGGTATGGTTCCTGATGATTGTCCTTACACAGTACGTGTGGTTTCAGAGATTTTAGAATCTAATGGTTCGTCTTCTATGGCAACGGTTTGTGCTGGTACTATGGCAATGATGGATGCTGGTGTACAATTAAAGAAACCTGTTTCTGGTATTGCAATGGGATTAATTTCTGATGCTGATTCTGGAAAATACGCCGTATTATCTGATATCTTAGGTGATGAAGATCACTTAGGAGATATGGATTTTAAAGTTACAGGTACTGCAGATGGTATTACAGCTTGTCAAATGGATATCAAAGTAAAAGGATTATCTTATGAAATCCTTGTTAATGCTTTAAAACAAGCCCGTGACGGTCGTTTACATATCTTAGGTAAAATTACAGATACTATTGACACGCCTAACCAAGATGTTAAAGAGCATGCGCCTACAATGATTTCTAGACGTATTCCTAATGAATTTATCGGTGCCTTAATTGGTCCTGGTGGAAAAGTAATTCAGGAAATGCAAAAAGAAACAGAAACCACTATTGTTATTAACGAAGATCCTGTAACAGAAGAAGGTATTGTTGAAATCTTAGGTGTTGGTAAAAAAGGTATTGATGCTGTAATGGCTAAAATTGATTCTTTATTATTTAAGCCTCAAGTGGGTAGCATTTACGAAGTTAAAGTTATTAAAATGCTTGACTTTGGTGCTGTTGTTGAATATACAGAAGCTCCAGGAAACGAAGTTTTATTACACGTTTCTGAACTTGCATGGGAACGTACAGAAAATGTATCTGATGTTGTAAACATGGGAGATGTATTTGATGTGAAGTACTTTGGTATTGATTCTAGAACACGTAAAGAAAAAGTATCTCGTAAGGCCATCTTACCAAAACCAGAAGGTTATGTAGCAAGACCACCAAGAGATGACAAACGTTCTGGTGGACGTGATAACAGAGGAAGAGATAATCGCGGACGTGACAACAGACGTGATGATCGTAAACCTAGAGAAGAAAAGAAAGAAGATTAATTCTTTTTAAGTCTATAAATTTAAAACCGCTTCATACTAATGAAGCGGTTTTTTTGTTTTCTAGTCCCTACACATTCGCTTATAGGACCCCTGCCATTACAGCCAACCCAAACGTCATGTCTAGAGTAAAGCTCATCACTGTGTCACAATTGCTAATACCACATAAACAAAATCGCTTCTTCTCCCATTTCCATATATGGCCATCTCTAACGTTTTTAGGGGTATAAATGCTCCCATATCCCCATTTATGTTCTTAAGTCTTTCAACAATAATAACGCTTTTATACGCCTACTTTTTAACAGGCCATCTTACTAAAAACGCTTCAAATCAGCAGTAAAATCAAGCCCTTAGAAATTATAAAGTTTTCTTAATAAATGCATCGGCATGGTCTAAGTTACAATTGTCGTCGTATATACTTTAAACAATTTAGTCACAATCAACAAACTAAAAACTTCATTTCTATGATGTCAAAACCAACCTCCTCAACAAAACTATCTCGAACAAAAAAATTCACGAATAAATTTATTTTCAACAGTAAGCCTAAGCCCCATAATTTTCACAATAAAATTGTCCTATTTAGTACATTCTTATTAATGAGTATTGGTATTTATTTCTTTTATGTGTTTTTTAATGATTTTGAAAAATTTAATGCCGATCGTAGAAGCACAACATTAGGTTTCACCTTTATGACTATTGCTTTAGGTTTATTTATTTATAAGGCCGCATTTTTTATCTATACCACCTATAATTATTTTAGATATAAACCTGTTGCTTCGGTAAGTGATAAAGAATTACCAACTGTGACGGTTATTGTTCCGGCTTATAATGAAGGAAAACAAGTCTGGGATACCTTAATGAGTTTAGAAGCGAGTAACTACCCTAAAGAAAAACTTCAAATTTTATCTATTGATGATGGGAGTGTTGATGATACTTGGGAATGGATGCAAGACGCTAAAGACAAGTTAGGATCGCGTTTAGAAATCCTACAACAACCTGAAAATAAAGGAAAGCGTCATGCCCTATACAGAGGATTTAACTTAGGAAATGGTGATGTTTTTGTGACCGTAGATAGTGATTCTATAGTGACTGAAGACACGCTAAGAAATTTAGTAAGTCCTTTTGTAAAGGATGAAAATTGTGGTGCCGTTGCCGGAAACATTAGAGTACTGAACAATAAAAAGGAAATGCTTCCTAAAATGTTGGATGTAAGCTTTGTGATGAGTTTTGAGTTTGTACGTTCAGCAGAAAGCAACCTTAACTCTGTATTATGTACACCAGGCGCATTAGCGGCCTACAGCAGAACAGCCGTCTTTAACTGTTTACCAGAATGGATTAACCAAACGTTTATGGGGCAACCTTCCGATATTGGAGAAGATCGTGCAATGACTAATATGATTCTAAAACA
The DNA here is from genome assembly GCF_003337305.1 of Winogradskyella arenosi. Taxonomy (GTDB): domain Bacteria; phylum Bacteroidota; class Bacteroidia; order Flavobacteriales; family Flavobacteriaceae; genus Winogradskyella; species Winogradskyella arenosi. The sequence goes on from NZ_QPJO01000005.1 coordinate 132,470, forward strand.
AGGGAAACACGTTTTATTTCAAAAAGACGCTGTCGCCTATACTAATGTCCCAGATCAATACTTAGGTCTCTATAAAATGTTTATACGTTGGGGACGTAGTAATGTGAGAGAAAATATTGCAATGTCTAAATATGTCTTTACTAATTTTAAAGCAGGCAGTAAGTTTGGAAGTCGCTTACTCTTTTTAAGTCAAGCGTCTAGAATAATTATGAGCTACCCATTTGTCTTATTTATGCTGTTTTTTGTGCTGACGCATCCTCTGCTCTTTTTAGGTTCTACCTTATTAAGCATCTTAGTGTTCTCTACATTTTCAGTCTTATTCTTCGGTTACCGTTATGAAATTAAGGAAGCCGTTTGGGCCTATACCTATAGTATTGTATACACTTTTGCTCTATTTTGGATAACACCTTATGCCATTGCTACAGCAAGCCGAAGAGGTTGGTTAACCCGTGGATTGCCAGAAAAAAAATAAACCTTTCTTTTGAAGAACAACTTACTAAAGTCCGTAAACACTTACATGTTGCGGACTTTTTTTTATTCCTATTCACAATTTGTCACCGACAAAATGACACTTCTTTCCAAAGCGCATTTTTCTTGAATTATGACATCCGAAACAATTCTTTGATAAAATTGATAAAATGTTAACGATACGAATAAATTCCTTAAGATACCCAAAATCTTTAAATGAGAATTTCTATTTGGCACTGTCGCACAGTAATTGCGGCTAATAAGACCATTGACAGTAGTGTCAGTTATATTATAAAACAAATTATGAAAGTATTAGTAATTGGAGCCGGTAATATGGGCTTAACGTATTCTGAAGGTATGGCGGCATCGCCACTACTTAGTAAACACAAACTTAGAATATTTGATACCGATCCAAAAAAAATTGAAAGTTTAAGCAAAGATTTAAGATTCAACGTATACGATAATTTAGAAGACTGCTTACCACAAGCCGATATCGTTTTTATTGCCGTAAAACCATACCATAGCGATGGATTGTTTAATAAAATGAAGTCATTGATAAACGACAGTCAAATTTTTGTTTCCTTAATGGCTGGTGTTACCATTGAATCTATTCAAGATAAATTACAGGTTAAAAAAGTGGTAAGAACTATGCCTAATTTACCAGCACAAGTGGGGAAAGGGGTGACTTCGTACACAGAGTCTAACGCCGTTTCTAAAGTAGAATTAATTATGGTAAGAAACCTTTTAGATACTACAGGAACGTCGATCCATGTAAAAACAGAAAACTTCATTGATGCCTCTACAGGTATTTCTGGGAGTGGTCCGGCATACGTATTCTACTTTATGCAGTCTATGTTAGAAGCCGCACAAAAAATGGGCTTTTCAGATTACGACTCTAAAGTTTTAGTGACCAGTACTTTTGAAGGCGCTATAGAGCTCTTCAACCAAAATAACATTTCGCCAAAATCATGGATTGATAAAGTGGCTTCTAAAGGGGGAACCACACAGGCGGCTATAGATTCTATGGACGATAATAATGTAAAACAATTAATTCAAGATGCGGCATACGCAGCTTTTGATCGTGCTATAGAACTCGGAAAAGAATAAATAAACCTTTAAATAAATAATTGATTACTAGGTAAAATAATAACCTACATAAGAATAATTATTACAAGTCAGGAGATGACGCCTGGCATTTAATTACAAAAACAATGGATGATAATATAAAACGGGTGGTTGTAAAAGTTGGAACCAACGTATTAACAAACAAAGACAATAGAATTTTAGGACCTGTACTACGCGAGCTTGTTAGACAAATCGCTGTACTTTATGAAGAAGATATCATGGTTATCTTAGTCTCTTCAGGATCAGCAATGGCTGGTATGGAAATTTTAGGCAAAACGGATATAAAAGACAAGTCTATACGACGCCAAATATATTCGGCTGTTGGCCAACCAAGAATGATGAGACACTATTACAGTTTATTTCACGATTACGGTATGCGATGCGCTCAAGTTTTAGCCACTAAGCGCGATTTTGATATCGGGAAGCACCGTGAAAACATGATTAACTGTTACGAAGGTCTATTGTCTGAAGGTGTGATTCCTATTGCTAATGAAGATGACGCCGTCTCTTTAACCATGTCTATGTTTTCTGATAATGATGAGCTTGCAAGTTTAATCGCAGAATTAGTAGACGCCGACCGATTAATTATCCTTTCGGATACGGACGGACTTTATGACGGTCATCCAGATGATGATGACTCAAAAATTTTAAATACCGTTAAAACGGATCAAAACGTCGAAAAATACGTTCAAGCTTCAGATAAAAAAGAAGGTGAAGGACGAGGTGGTATGGCTTCTAAATTAAAGATCGCTAAAGGTACCGCAAACAAGAATATCCCAACCTATATTGCCAACGGTAAAAGAGAGAACGTCATTGTAGATATTATTAATAATAAAGAAGTCGGAACTAAATTTATCAGTGCCTAATTAAACTTCTTAAAAAAACAAATACACATGAAACTTTTAAATACCGAAATAAAAAATAACGTTCTAAAATCGATGATTACGATTTTAGAACGGGAACGAACAGCTATTATTGACGCCAATAAAAAAGATTTAGAGGCTTTTCAACGCGAAGACCAAGCTTTATACGATCGTTTGATTGTCAATGATAAAAAGGTCGATGAAATGATTGCGGCGGTTAATGCGGTAATGCTTCAAGACGACCCTGTTGGAAAAGAAATCACCAATAGAACCTTAGAGAATAAATTAAATATTGTTAATACTACAGCGCCGTTTGGAACGATTCTTATTATCTATGAATCGCGACCAGATGTTACTATTGAAGCGGCAGTGTTAGCCTTTAAGGCCAATAATAAAATCTTATTAAAAGGTGGAAAGGAAGCCTTAAATAGTAATCTTATTTTAGAGCAACTTTGGCATGAAGCTTTAGAAGCCAATGGTTTATCTAAGGACTGGATTAAATTGCTACACCTACAACGCGAAGAAACACAAGAATTTTTAAAGAATCCTACGGAACCTTTAGATTTGATTGTACCCCGTGGTGGTGAACGCCTAATTAATTTTGTGAAGACCCACGCCACCTGTGCAGTTTTGATCAGTGGACGTGGTAACAACTTTTTATATGTTTCTGAACACGCCGATTGGAGTAAGGCTGTAAATGTTATTATCAATGCTAAAACCGACAAGATATCGGGTTGTAATGCTTTAGACAAGGTGCTTATTAACAAGAATCTTCCGGAGTACGATACCAAGGTAAAAATGCTTCAAGAGAAATTAGAACAGCATAAAGTTGAAGTACTTGTAGACACAAAAATAGGACGTATTTTAACCGATAACACCGTGGTTAATGAAGAAAACGTATGGCACGAAGAATTTTTAGCCCTTAAAATTTTAATTGGTGAAGTAAGTTCTTCAGAAGAGGCTATTGAAATGATTAATACCTATTCTGGGAAACATTCGGCTTCTATTATTACAGAAGACAAAACCGAAGCTTTAAATTTTATGCATAATGTAGATAGTGCAGCGGTGTACCATAATGCCTCTACAAGATTTACAGATGGCGGACAAATGGGCGTAGGTGCAGAATTAGCCATCAGTACCGATAAATTACACCACCGTGGGCCATTAGGATTAAATCAATTGGTTACCAATAAATATTACGTCTATGGTGATGGACAAGTAAGAGTTTAAAGATTGTTCAACAACTCTTTTAACAGATAGCCTTTCATTAGATTGCGATCTTTTTAATAATGCCTTTGTAAGTGACTAAATTCTACGCTGACAAAGGCATTATTGTATTTAGGACCATCCAAACAAACGTTATATATTTAATTATCAGTATTTTAATTTGGAATTCTCCTGTTTTTTACGTATCATATAAGCTATGATTCCACAAGACAAAATTAAATACGCAAAGGCACTACGCAGTTCCATCGCTTACCTTGAAAACTTAGGGTATTCTAATATTAAGGCCGATTTTAAAGGCTACGAAACCCCTAAATCTTACCATAAAAAAGGTACTGATATTGATGTGACTCCAGATATAGTTGCCGAAAAAGAAGGACGAAAACACATTTTTGATTTAAGTTTAAAATCAGAAAGACCGCGATTATTAAAATCGAAATGGCTTTTTTTAAACTCCTTAAGTCAACTTAAATCGTATCGGTTTAGACTTATAACCATGCGAGGGCACTATAAATTCACCAATGAAACCATAGATGCTATTCACTTAGATAGCATAAAACTTCTAAAGATTTAAAAGTTTTTAAACAATCCTGTAACATTTAAATCGATTTCTGCGTATAATAAGAGCAACATGGTGTTGTAGCTCAATTGCACAAATCATTTTTATTACATGAGACAACTAAAAATTACCAAGCAGGTTACCAACAGGGAGACCGCATCGCTAGATAAATATTTACAAGAAATTGGTAAGGTAGATCTAATTACAGCAGACGAAGAAGTAGAATTAGCACAACGGATTAAAGCAGGAGACCAAGTCGCCTTAGAAAAATTAACCAAAGCTAATTTACGTTTTGTTGTATCGGTTGCAAAACAATACCAAAATCAAGGGTTAACATTACCAGATTTAATTAATGAAGGTAATTTAGGTTTAATTAAGGCTGCACAACGTTTTGATGAAACACGTGGTTTTAAATTTATCTCTTACGCCGTATGGTGGATTCGTCAATCAATTCTTCAGGCTTTAGCAGAGCAATCGCGTATTGTACGTTTACCCTTAAACAAAATTGGTTCTATTAATAAGATCAACAAGACTTTTGCATTTCTTGAGCAAAGTCATGAGCGTCCACCATCAGCAGAAGAAATTGCTAAGGAGTTAGACATGACCATCAATGATGTAAAAGAGTCTATGAAAAACTCGGGACGTCATGTAAGTATGGATGCGCCATTGGTAGAAGGAGAAGATTCTAACCTTTACGATGTATTACGTAGTGGGGAGTCTCCTAACCCAGACAGAGATTTGTTGCATGATTCTTTACGTACGGAAATAGAGCGTGCTTTAGAAACTCTTACACCACGTGAAGCAGATGTTATTCGTTTATATTTTGGCTTAGGAAATCAACACCCTATGACCTTAGAGGAGATTGGAGAAACCTTCGATTTAACGCGTGAACGTGTAAGACAAATTAAAGAAAAAGCAATAAGACGTTTAAAACATACTTCAAGAAGTAAAATATTAAAAACATACTTAGGCTAGACGTTTCACAACCTTTAAATCTCTCATCGTCTTATGTAAGGTTTTACAAGGTTTAACGACTACCTAATTAAGGTAACAACAGTTACAACATAACTGTTCGTTTTTTGATTGATGAAAGAACCCACGGCTGATTACCGTGGGTTCACTTTTTATAAACTTATATCGTATAACCTCAATTCTGATTGTTTTTGGTAAGACCTCGTTTTCATCTCCTATTAAGGTAAAGCTCAATGCTAAGTTTTATGGCTTTCCTCTCATATCTGGTTATAGATTATCAAAACCAGAAACAAGCTTCTTTATTTCTGTTTTAGTTCACCTCTTACTTCCCTCCGCGCTAACAGGTATCCGTTATATTTTGTCTATTCCCGCATAGCAATCGTTCCAAACAGCTTTTTTTTAAAAGTTAAAATAATCCTTCTAATTTAATTACATTTGCAAAAACCTCATAAAACCACTTATAATGGCTTCAAAATTAATTGCACCTTCAATGCTCGCTGCCGATTTTGGCAACCTACAACGCGATACTGAAATGGTGAATAACAGTGATGCAGATTGGTTTCATATCGATGTAATGGACGGCCACTTTGTGCCAAACATTTCTTATGGTATGCCCGTGATTGCTGCGATAAAAAAACATGCCACTAAACCTTTAGATGTACATTTAATGATAGAGCAACCTGAGCGCTACATTGAAGAATTTGCTAAGGTTGGTGCAGATATTATTACTGTACACTATGAATCTACCGTGCATTTGCACCGTACACTAAGACAAATTAAAGACGCTGGTTGCAAAGCTGGTATTGTACTTAATATTACTACACCGCTAAATGTCTTGGAAGATATCTTACCGGAGTGTTATATGATTTTATTAATGTCTATTAATCCCGGTTTTGGTGGACAGAAATTTGAAGATATTACCTATAAGCGCGTAAAGAACCTTCGTAAAATGATTGACGAGCAAGGCTTAGAGACGCGTATAGAAATTGATGGTGGTGTAACGGACCAAAACATAGCTAAACTTGTTGAAGCAGGTGCTGATACCTTTGTGGCTGGTAGCCATGTTTTTAAACATGAAGACCCTACCTTAGCGATTAAGAATTTAAAACATATTGCTAACCAATAATAAAAAAAGCGCTTAATCTTAATTAAGCGCTTTTCTTTTATAGTTGTTTTAAAAGGTAATTGATGAGATCAGTAGTGGTAATAATCCCTACTAGTAAGCCATCATCTACAACGGGTAAGGCATGAAACTCTCTTGTGGCTAGTATTTCTGCAACTTCCTTTATTGAAGCTGTAGACGCAACGGTTACCACATTTTTCACCATCACTTGGTCAATACTAAACATATTATAAACTAAAGAATCAACCTCATCGTCGGTATCATATACGGCATCTGCAAAACTGATCCGGAGTAAATCGGTATAACTTAACATCCCAATAACGACCTCCTCTTTAACCACAGGAATGTGTCTTATATGATGTCTTTTAAATAATTCTTCTGCCATCTCCAAGTTATCTTCCCTATTTAAGGCAATGATATTGGTTGACATAATACTTGAAATGGGTTCTATAACTCTCATAACCTCTAATTTTAAATTGATAATTAAAAGTAGCGGATTGGCAGCGTATAAAGTATGACAATTGTCACCTCTTGATAAAGAATTAAAAACGCGCTTTAGCTTTTAGCTCCATAACCGTAGTTATAGCCATAGTTATAACCGTAACCGTAGGATTTATTAGCCTCCACACTATTCAATACATAAGCCATATTTTTGAGCTTACCCGATTCATTTAACTCTTTAGAATAGTTTAAGAGGTTTTTCTCGGTATAATTGGCTCTCACTAAATACATAGTGGCATCGGCTAATTTAGAAATTAGCATGGTATCCGTAACTAAAATGGTCGGTGCTGTATCAACAATGATATAATCGTACTCTGATTTAGCTTCCTCTAATAATTGTTCAAAACGCCCATTAGTAAGAAGACTAGCTGGATTTGGTGGTATGCTTCCAGATAAAATTATATCGTGATTAGGGTGATTTTTAAACCCTTTAATTATGGCATCTTTCCAATTAAAGTTTTCATCATGCAGATAATTGGTTAGACCAAGCCTATGTTTATCTTCATTAATTTGGTTATGAATTTGAGGGTTTCTTAAATCCGCCCCAATCAATAAGACCTTTTTATTTATACTCGATAAGGAGAGTGATAAATTAATACTCACATGGGTTTTACCTTCGCCTTTAATGGTTGAGGTACAAAACACCACACGGCCTTTATTGTTAGAGTGTAAAGGCAAAATATAATCGACATTAGAACTTAAAATTCGAAAAGCCTCCGCTTGCATTGAATTGTCTTCAGGATTGCTAAATATTAACTGATCCCCTTTTAGTTTAGGCAATTCTCCAACGATTGGGACTTTAGCATTTCGTTCTACAATATCCTCTTTTCCTTTAATCTTAGTGTCTAATAATAGGATTACATAAATAACCCCAAAAGGAATCGCTAGACCAGCCAATAAGCCCATGATATAAATACTCTTAGAATTTGGCGAAATCGGTACATGTTGCGAAATTGCATACTCTACAACTTTAATGGAAGGCTCTGTAATGGCTAGATTAATCGCCGCTTCTTCGCGTTTTTGTAATAAGAACAAATATAAGCTCTGCTTAATTTCACGCTGTCTCGTGATGTCTGTAATGATTTTTTCTTTGGCCGGCAAATTATAAACCTTAGCGGCAAATTTTCGGTTTTTACGACTTAGCTGTGCTTTAGAGGCTATTAGTTGTTTTGTATAAGACTCGATAGAAGCAAAAATATTAGATTTTATATCTTCTAATTTTCCATTCAAGAGAACTACATTAGGGTTGTTCACCCCTCCACTAGTAAGTAAATTATCACGCTCTAAGACTAAAGCATTGTAGTTATCCACTAAACCATTAATACTGGTACTTGACAAACCTATATTGGCAGGCAATAAGTCAGATTTAGCATTGGGTTGTCTTAACGTCTCACCTAGTAGATTTGATAACATTAGTTGCTTTTCAAGCTCGAACAATTCTTGCTCCGATAAGGTACGTTGGCTAAGTCCCAACTCCGCGTCAGTTTCTAAGGTAAGAATATCATTCTTTTGCTTATAATCTTGAATTCCCACCTCAATAGAATCTAATTCTTTTGCGAGTAAGTCAAAACGCTCGTCTATAAAATCAATAGTACGTCTCGAAATTTCTTGACGGTCATTAATACCATCTTCATTAAATACATCGATCAGTGTGTTTAAAATACGCTCATTCTTCTCTTTACTTTGACTTGTAAAACTAAGCTGCAATAAATCACTGTTGCCTAAAACGCTCACGTCTACCCCTGCTTTGACACTCCCTGAAACTGCCGAAATTGGTAAAATCTCAACAATATAGACCTTATCTTCAGCCTCTTTAAAATTAAAATTCTGAGGTAAATTTAGCTCAAAAGGTAAATTATGATTCGTCTTAGTCGTATCAAAGTTTGGAAAAATCAAACTTTCATCAGAGTTATTTACTGCAATTTCAAAAGCCGATGGCTTTACCTCAATACGGTAAGACGTTGCCTTAGTAATACTATCATTATGTAGGGTCTTCAGAATTTGAAAAGGAAGTTGACTAACCTCTGTCGTTAAGACATTGCCTTCTACAAAAAACCGCATGGTAAGGTCTAATTGATCTACAACAGCCTCACTTATACGTCTAGATTTAATGACTTCTATTTCATTTTCAAGATTAATATTAGACCGGTTAAAAACAAACGCTGCCGATGGCAATTCTAAACCTTTGGTTTTATTTAATATTTTTATTTTAGCACTAGAATTATAAATCTTAGGCGTATATCGTAAATACAAGACAGCTCCTGTCAAAGTAATAACCACACCTAAAACAAACCAATACCAGTACTTCAGGTATTTGTAAACTTCATTTTTAATCGTCTCCCCTTGATCATTAGGTTTTAGATTGTAGCTATCTTGTAATGGACTCATATTATTTTGTAATTATAAGGACGGTGGATAATACAATTGAAAATACGGATAAAAACGTCCCTACATTCCCGACGAAACCAGCACTTTTAACCTTAGGATTATTAGGATTAACAACAATCATGTCATTAGGCTTTACATAATAAAAATCACTATCTAACCACTCCGAGCCAGTTAAGTCTATATGTGTAATTTTTCGAATGCCATTATCATCTCTCATAATCAAAACATCCTCACGTTTTCCATTTATCGTTAAATCTCCGGCATACCCTAAAGCTTGTAATAAGGTAATATTTTGCTCTGTAAAATTAAAGGTTCCTGGTTGTTTTACCTCGCCTAGTACGGTAACTTTAGCATTTACTAAACGCACATCCACAGACGGATTTTTTAAATGCCCCTCGTTTTGCAATTTACTTTTTAGAAATTCTGCAAATTCTTGAGTTGTTAGTTCTGCCACCGATAACACCCCTAAAACAGGAAAATTAATCGTCAGGTTTTCCGATACTAAGTAACCATCCAATTGCATCAAATCGATACTCGAATTTCCAGAATTACTCGACGCCTTATTATAGGGCACTGCAGACTCTTGGATTAAAGCACTAATCGTAATGCGTAAGACATCATTAGGTTGAATGGGTGCATTGGTGTAAGTGATTGTAGTATTATTAAATTGTTCAGCATCTTGCATATATAAGATCTCTTTTTTAGAAGAACACGAACAGACTATAAGTAAACAACTAATAAAAAATAGTTTTTTGAGCATGGTAAATTATTTTAACAAGACCACAAATATAATGGTTTAAAGCGATTCAAAAAGTATTAGCATTCGCAATAGGTCAACACTTTGTTAAGCGCCAAAAGTTTTTATCCCAGCTTTAAACCAATTATATAAAAAGTAAAGCGAATAGAGTATGGTTCCACTTACCAGTAAGATGGCCAGTTGCCAATTAATGCCCCAATTTTTAAAGACAAAAGTTATACCTATAAGAACACAATTTGTAACTACAATAATAGCCGTGGTTTGTCTATGCGAAAAACCTAGAAACAAAAAACGATGATGTAAGTGATTTCGATCGGCCACAAAAGGGCTTTTCTTATGAATCACCAAACGAATAAAAAATATACGCAAGGTATCAAGTAAAGGGAAAAATAAAAATGCCAAAACTAAAATTGGAGAAGAGTTGCTATATAACGCATTGCTTGATAATTCGGATGTATTAATAAAACGGATTGCTAATACAGCAATTAAAAAACCTAAAATCATAGATCCTGTATCCCCTAAAAACATTTTATTACGTTTAGAAAAATTTAAAAAGAGAAACGGGACTATAGCACCAATGATTGAAGCCGCTAAAACAACCATACTTATATCACGATATCGATAAAACACGTAGGCAAATGCCACAACAGCCATTAAAGCTAAAGTTCCTGCTAAACCATCAATACCATCAATTAAATTAAAGGCATTAATGATTAAGATGTATACAAATAGTGTAAACATTACCGATACCCAATACGGCATTATGTAAATCTCTAAAATTCCTGAAAGACTTGCTATACGCGTATTGGTAAAAAGGATAAGTAATCCGGCTGCCAACAATTGGCCTGTAAATTTTTTCCGTGGCGACAGAATAAGAATATCATCTTTTAAACCTAAAAAGAACAATAAAGTAACACCACCTAAAATCAATAATAAGATTTTTGTATCTAAAACAGCACCTATAGTGGTCAAGGTGACTACAATCCCCAAATAAATACCAATTCCCCCTAGATTAGGCACACTACCTGAGTGGCTACTACGTCCTCCTGAAAAATCCATAAGGTTTTTAGATTTTGCTACATTTATTATAGCGGGAAAACTAGTACTAGAGACACAGAACGCGATGAGAATAGCTATTAAAATAAGCCAACCTATATGATCTTGGGGAACAAAATTTTCGAGTAATTCTTTTACCATTGGTATAATTCTACTTAATTTCCGGCAAATATCTGTTAATTTTTTGAAACCTAAGTCATTTTATTGTAATGATATTTAACACTTTATACTTAAGTTTTAAATTGCTTGAATTTACTTACATTTTTTTGCAAAATAGTGAGCCAACCCCCTGTTTTATTATCCTTTACAGCACGATAATCTTCTTTTGATTTTTGAATGATATTTTTCAAACTTTTATTACTAGCCCCCCCTACTCTCATTTTAACAATCGTCTTAGGAAGGTAGAAAAATCTCAAATCTTTCTGTTTAAAGATACGCAAAATAAAATCATAATCTGCCGCTATTTTAAACTTGATATTAAATGCTCCAAAGGTATCATAAACCTGCTTTTTAACATAAAGCGTTGGGTGGGCTGGCATCCACCCCTTTTTTAAGAGTTCAGGATTGAAAGGTTGACTAATCCAATTTCGAATAATTTTATTGGTATTCTCTAAGGCTACATAGTGTAAATCACCATACACCCCATCAACGCCTTGTTTTTTAAAAACTTCAACAATAGAGGCTATAACCTGTGTATCTGCCAAAAAATCATCAGAATGTACAAAACCAACAATTTCACCTTTTGCTTTTTTCACGCCTTTATTTAAGGCATCGTAAATGCCATGATCGGGTTCTGAGCTTAAGGTAATGTTATCATGTTTTTTTGCTGCTGCTTCAAGCTTTGTTAGCGTTTCTTGATTAGATCCACCATCTATGATGATGTATTCGATATCCGGATACGTCTGATTAAGCACCGAGGACATACAATCTTCAATCGTTTTTTCATTATTATATACCGCGGTAATAATGGAGACTTTCATTTAAGGCATTTTAATTTGACGTGATTTTACTTTTACAGCCGGATTTCCGCTATAAATACTATAAGGGTCTAAGTTTTTAGTAGCGACAGCCCCCAAACTGAGTACCGCGTGACTCTCTAAGGTTACCCCAGGTGCCACACTAGCTTTGGCCCCTACCCAACTCCCTTCTTTTAAGTGAATAGGAGCTGTAAACAAATCAAAACTTGTGGTTTTATAATTGTGGTTCCCACAGAGCAATAATGCTCCCTGTGATACACAAACATGATCTTCTATGGTCACCTTATCTAAATTATCGATCCAAACGGATTCTCCTATCCAACAATGGTTACCAATCTGTAACTTCCAAGGGTATTTTATAGTCACTCTTGGTTTAATAACAACTCCTGTTCCTATTTTAGCACCAAATTGCCGTAATAAAAATACTTTAAGCCCTGATGAAACATTCCAGCCTAGCTCAAAAAAAAAGCAACTGATATAATACCACAGAACGCGTTTTAATTTTGAACCAGGATTATACCAACTATTGTCGTATTTTGATAAATCTGTTCTCAAAGCTTAAAATTATATATTAGGCTTTATTAGATTTAATTAAGCCATCAAAATAATTAATTGTTTTTCCTAAGCCTTCTTTTAAATGCACTTTAGGCTCCCAACCATTTAATTCTTTCTTTGCTAAATCGATAACGGGTTGACGTTGCATCGGATCATCTTGTGGTAACGGTAAATGGATAATTTTAGACTTCGAATTTGTTAATTCAATAACTAATTCTGCGAGTTCTAACATGGTAAACTCCACAGGATTCCCAATATTAACAGGCCCTACAAAACCATCACGACTCCCCATCATACGAATTGTTCCTTCCACCAAATCATCAACATACTGAAAACTTCGTGTTTGAGTCCCTTCACCAAAGATTGTAATATCATCGCCTTTTAGAGCTTGCATTATAAAATTAGAAACCACACGTCCATCTTGAGGGTGCATTCGCGGTCCATAAGTATTAAAAATTCTAATAATTTTAATATCTACCTCATTTTGTGTGTGATAATCCATAAATAGCGTTTCCGCACAACGCTTCCCTTCATCGTAACAAGAGCGCAAGCCTATAGGATTTACATTTCCCCAATAGCTTTCTGGTTGTGGATGTACACTCGGATCGCCGTACACCTCGCTTGTTGAAGCTTGCAATATTTTTGCCCCTACACGTTTGGCTAAACCAAGCATATTAATAGCCCCCATCACAGAGGTTTTTATTGTTTTTATAGGATTATACTGGTAATGTACAGGCGATGCTGGACAAGCCATATTATAAATTTCATCAACCTCAATCATATAAGGGTTAATAATATCATGACGCACCAATTCAAAATAATGATGATCCATAAGGTGTTCAATATTAGTTTTAGATCCCGTAAAATAATTATCCAGACAGACCACTTCATTCCCTTCGTTCAGTAAACGTTCGCATAAATGCGAGCCTACAAAACCGGCACCACCAGTGATTAAAATTCTCTTCATGAAATTATTTAATATTCTCGTTCAAAAATAAGGCTTTATTTTGTTCTATTAACTCTGGATTTTCTATAAATTCATTTGCATAAATATATGACCGGTTCGACCATTTATTATATTCTAGTTCAGACATTTCACAAAACTTCTCTATAACCTTTACAAAACCATTTTCTTTTTCGAGAGGTACATCATAACCAAGCTCTTTAAGTTCCAAGTTAAGCCACGGTGTTTGGTCTGATATAATAACAGGACAACCATTCTGCCAAGACTCCATGATAACATGTCCAAAATTTTCGCCATAGGTAGGTAAAAATAGTACGTGTTCTGTTTTTAACAGCTCTGATAATTTATGATTAGGCACAGCCCCCAAATAATTGACACTAATATGCTCTGGCATTTTATCTATCAGTTTCAAACATTTTTCCCAATACATTTTATCTTCTATTGGTCCAATAATAGAATACCTAACCTTAAACTCAGGTTTTATTTTTAAAAGCGCTTCAAGTGCGCCAAATAAATTTTTTTTAATAGCAATTCTAGAGAGATAAAACAAATGAATTTGATTCGCATTTTTTTTCTTTTCAATAAGAGCATCCGTTCTTATTGAGGATAAATTGGGTGCTAAAAGTATACGACGTCTTATACCAAAATGTTCTATAATTTCATTTTTTTCACTTTCGGCTGTTGCATGCCACACAACTTTTTTATGAAGTCCCATAAATCTGAATAATTTCAGAAACAAAATCTTTTTTAACGGCTTTATAGCTAAAGCTCCTTTGCCGAGCATTCCTCTTGTTGCCAATACACGTTTTATTGGTTTATTACGTAAAAGCCAAAATGGCAAAAGTGTGTATTTTACAGAAAATAGCGAATTAAAGTAAACAACATCAAATGAATTTTCAGATAAAATCTTTTTAAAAAATGACTGGTTTTGATGATTTGCATCTAGATACATGACTCGATAACCATTTTTATACACCCATACATTAACATCTTTAGTTTTTAAATTTAAAGTTTCTTCTAAATCTGTATTAGAAGTAATAATCGATATATCGAATTCATCCTTTAGTCTGTTTACCAAATTAGAGATCGACTGAATTGGCCCACCCGCCTTATAAGCAGGCAAATACCAATCTACAAAAATCCATAATTTTAATTTCTCATTAATCATAACAACACGACCCTTCTTATATTACATATTATTCTAAGTTCATCATATTTGATGTCCTACTTACTTCCTGATAAACATCCATATAGTGTTTCGCTACGGTTTCGATACTAAAACGCTCTACATTACGCAAACCTTTTTGAATCAAAGTACGTCGTAAATTTTCATCTTCGATAATTTTAATAATCCCTCCTCTTATTTCATCTATACTATAAGGATTTACTAAGAGTGCGGTTTGAGCAGCTACTTCTTTCATGGCGCCTAAATTAGAAGTAATAACAGGCCTACCTATAGCTTGTGCTTCAATAATTGGCATTCCAAAACCTTCGTATGTTGATACAAAACATAAAAGGTGACAAGCCTTATACTCAGCTATAACATCCTGAATATCTAAATTAAATTTATAGGTTATCTCTATATTAAACTTTGCTGCTAAATCCTTTTGATCCTTAGTGGGATAACCAATTAAAACTACTTCACAAGGAATATCTTTTAAACTTTCTAAAACGCGACATAAATTTTTATTTGGTTTGGTACCTAATAACAAAATCTTAGGTTTACTTTGGTTAAAATGATATTCCCTAAATTCAAATAATGGATTCACAGGATTATACACCACCCTAATTTTATCTTTTGCAAAAGGAATGATTTTCACAAGTTCCTTTTTAGTAAATTCTGAAATTACAGTAATTCTGCCAACAAATAAAGCTGGTAACCAAAACCAAAACAATTTCAAATACATTTGTTTAATAAAAGAACCTTTTACAATAGAATTTACATCATGAATTGTTAGGATAGAATTTCTTCCTGTTACTATACCCATATACTGAACATCTCCTGTAACGTGATAAATATTATTAGCTTCTTTATTAAAGAATCTCAAGTTTAACCAAAGTACTTTAGGACTTCCACCGGAAAAATTAAGATTTGAAATTGATATCAGATATTTCAATCCTATATTTTGTGAAAGGTTTTCAAAAACACCTTCTATACTATTGTATTTAGGATCCCGTTTTCTGAATATAAAGCTTATGGTTTCTTTCATTTATCTAAATTCCATATATTAAGTTAGCTATATGAAAAGGAAAGGTTAATACCATCGACTATGACAAATAGTTGTTTAATACAAGTTATAATTACTTATCAGATATATTAGCTTGTCTCCTACCTAATCTACGTGAATAATTTTTACACAGAAATTCTATACATTCTTAATTATTGTAGCCTAAATTTCAATATACTAATATATTGAAATTGCGAATTTCGTAAATTATAATTAACGATTTTCTGCATTGACAAAGTGCAAATTTAAAACTTTCTTGGTAAACCATAGAAATAAAAAAACTAAAACTAATGATTTGACTAGGTGATTTAATACCACTACAAGTTCTGTTTCTGCTTTTACAACTTGAAAAAATATTAGCGGTAAGAAAAACAATATTATAATGTTATTTTCAATTTTTTTAAACAAAAACAACCATACCCAACCTAATAAATACCCCCAAATACCCATAAAAAACATACCACCTACTTTTCCGTAATTAGCATAACCTTCTCCAAGCATACTCATACCCATTGAAGTAGAGCTACCTAACATAATACCAGTGTATTTTTCAAAATTCTCAACACCACCTGCAATCTTTTTATTAGGATTTAAAAAGCGCGGTAAAGCTGACGCTATTATTGCATCTTTTACTGTAGCTCCACCAGCATAAGCTTGTACTCTAGGTGTATGGTCCATAATAGCACTAATAATCCACCCTTGATTCAAACGCACATTTAACTCTTCTTGTTCTTCAGTGTTTTTTGTTAGTCCACCAGAGAGACGTTTGCTTAAAATATCGATAAATAATGTGGTATAACTTCCGCTAAACCCTTGCCAAACCAATGTTCTATAATCAGATTTAACGGCCTGTATCATGGTGCTTATGAAAAAGCCAGTGATTAATATTATAATATTCAATTTGAATGAAGGCTTTGTCTTATAGGCCCAAAACATATAAAAAAATGTACTCCATAATATTAAATCATGAAATAAAGCATTTTTTAATGAAGTAAACACTAATAATATAATAGCTAAAAAGAACACATACCGATGCCATTTCTTTTTTGAAAAAAATAAAAGTATTGCTCCTACAAATTTAAAATTGGCCAATAAAAAGAAAATAAATTTCAGTCCTCCTGGCGCTACTGACCTTATAATTTCTGATATAAAACCTACAGCGACTAAAATAACGGCATAATTTGAATATTGATAAAATGTATCAATCGGAAATTGTTTCTTTTTTAACTTACTTAACCCAATAAATACAACAATCATCATCGTTAAATAAGCTGGTACTGCATATTGCATGTATTCTACTTCATCTACATACATATAATATTTAAAATGTTGAAAACTCGTCCTATATTCTATATAAGGTCCAACTATCCATTGTAAACCAGCAATCAAGAGTAACAGTTCTAATATAGGAATAGAATTACCTAAGGCCTTTATAAACCTATAGCCTATATAACAAACAGTTATTATTCCTAGAAGTGACCAAAACATCATATTTATATTCTATTATTAAAGACACATATTCGTACCTATCACTTATATGGCTAAAGTCTATTTAAACAAAGACTTTTTTAGGTCATCATTCAAGTAATTTGACTAATTTAGGTTCAATTAGAAAAGCTAATATCTATTAAAAGTATAAGATTTTAAATTCACAAAATATTTCTGCTATCATAGCATAATATGAATATGTAAAGATATTGTTTTTCTATTAACACATTTCATATTTAGGGCACTTAAAAAAATAGTAGATAATTCGTTAACCAATTATTTCATAAGCTAAGAAATTAAAAATCTTCTTCTATTGCAAACCTTAAAATCATTACTAAAATTTAAACCTTATTAATTAAACTGGATAACACGTATTTTAGAAAGCTAATCTAAAGTTATAAAATTATTGACACATATCATATTATAGCACCCTTCATGTTGTCAAAAAACATCTAGGCATTGATGAGCCGAATTTGTATTAATATAAAATCAACTATTTTATTTAATTAATGGAATAATGAGTGGTTTTAAAGCTTGGTCAGCAATGTAGATACACTTCTTATTTTGTTTCTCATTAAAAACAACATTTAAATAATTAAAATCTATTATTTTTTCAAAGTTTATAGAAACAACATCTTCATTTTCATATCTTCTTATACCTAACATTTTATTTGGATACCATACTTGCAAATTACAAACCAAATATTCAAATAACTTGTTAGGCGCATTATATTTAAAATTATCAGTTTGTGCTTTGTAAAGAATAATACCCACATCGTAACTTCCGAGCACATTGGGTAAATTATCATATTCCACACCTTGATCGTAAAAGTTAATAAATAAACAATTAATCGAGTTTAGATATTTTGCGGTATCCTTGTGTAAATTATAAGAATAAATATCAAAAATCACATTCCCTTCTTGATTTTGTACCCAAGTACAAAATTCTTTTATATAAGTAGCTTCTAATGAAAGTGAGCCAACATATACTATTCTTAATTTTTCATCTTCTAAACTTATTGACGTTGAAATTTCCTCCCACTTTTTTGGTGGGTAATTGGGTAGAATTTTCATTTTATCTTTTGACAAGCCAGGGTTATCTTCCAAAAATAATTGAACCCGATCCTCGTTTGTTTGAGAAATCCAAATAGCCTTGTGGTACAAGTACTCTGTTTCGAACTTATGATATAAACGGTTTAATTTCATCCCTTTTTTGTACCACTCTTTATTAAAGTACTCATGGTGATGTATGTACAACTCCTTATATTTACCAAAAACACGCATATACCAATACACAGGCCATGCAGAATAACTTTCATAATACAAAACACGCTTTGGATTAAGTACTATTAAGCCAATTAAACAGTTAATATTAAAAAACAAATATTTTAAAAGACGAAAAGCAATATGTGTTTTAGGGTTTACCAAAGGGGCTCTAGAAATATTAGACAAACCACTATTTGTATATATACTTCGGTTTTTTACATTTTTTGTAGACCATACCTTGACTTTTACTCCTTTTTCTTTTCCTATTACATCTAAAAAATTTGTTACAGGTGGATAATATTCCAACGGTAAATAATGTATGACTGCGATTTTTTTCATCTCAACACTTTATTTAAAAGACGCTTTATAATACTCTCATAGTCGAACCCTTTTTTATGGACGCAATCAAATCCGTTGGTTGTTAAGGTTTTGAGTTTGGCGTTGTTGGACTTATAATACTTTACTTTAGAAATTAAATCATCCAAATCTTTATAAAAAACAACCTCTTTATCATTATAAAAATTGCTAGTTTCTATATTTTTTTCCGTTAACAAAGCGGTGCCACAGGCTGGAATTTCGAAGGTACGCGTGGTGTGAAGTTCTGGAAAATGTTTAGACAACAAGCCCAGAGCAAACTTTGAAGAGGAAATTAATTCGCTATACGCACCACTATAAACAGCTTCTCCTAAAAAAATTAAGTTGTTATCGGCTTTATGTTTTTCTACAAAAGCTCCCCACCCTTTTCCTACTAATTTCAGTTTTAAATTTTCTTTAATAATGCGCTCTGCAATAACGAGTCTTGAGGGTTCGGCTAAACCTATAAACACAATGGCGTCGTCCTTATCTTCAAAACTATGTTTTGGTTGATGTATATCCTTATCAAAACCTTGAGTTGTTAATATAATTTTTTCTTTTTCAACTTTCTGTTCATAAAATTCTAACTCTGCACTCTTTGTTGTAATCACAAAATCATACCAATCTATTGATTTAAAAAACAGTTTAGACTGGTTGGCATAAAACCCCATATCTGGCGTAAAATGTACAAGTTTTTTAGTTCTAGCTCTTAGTAGTTTTAGGGTTTTAGGTTGTATAAACACCCCTTTATCCACCCAAATTAAATCGAAATCTGAAAACGTCTTTAATTTTTCGCTAATAAACGTGTTCACTTTAGCTATAAGTGGTCCTATTTTATAACGAAACCCTAAAGAGCGCCATACTTTAGTTGTTCTAAAGAATGGTATATGTGTATCTATAACCTCAAACACATCGGGTTCTAAGATACTTTGAATGGTCACTGCACGCATTTTGCTTGTTGTGCCTTCAGTATGTTGTCCTATATATAATACTTTCATTTTATAAGTCTACAGTACTGTATTTAGAAATTGAGTCATTTTTATAGCTCCTTTACGGTTTAAATGAGAAGCATCACCAAAATAGCCATTAGATAAAAGAAAAAGCTCTGATTTAAATTCCACTTCTGGAAATTCTTGCTTTAGTGAATTCATATAATTTTTATAATTATTTATAAATGCAGTTGATAATTGATTATAAGACGCTTTATTATATGGCATATTAACATAAACCACATGAATATTATTCGCTTGTGCTAACTTAAAAAGTTCTTTTAGTGCTGTAGATATGGTGGAATTCACAATAAAATCTTCTTCTTTAGTTTCTTCATTTAACGCATTAGAAAAGGCATCTTTACCGTACAAATAATACCCTTTATTTTTTACCAAATCACTATAAAACGACCTATTAGGTTTATTTCTACGAAACTTAGAAGAAGTAATGCTTTCTTGAAAGTACAATGGGCATTTTAACAAAATTAGATAGGCTTTAATTCTAGATGTGTACTGCTCAAAATATGACAGCTCAGAGGGGTGTATTTCCCAAAAAGCATCATTTTTATAATTAAAAGTATTATGAATCGTATTAACATCATTTATATTAAGATAAGAATACCTCAACGAGTTAATAAAATAATATTCTGAACTCATTAAATGAAGAGCCCCATACGATACTATTAAAGTATCTATAGACGCCCCTTGCTTCATAAGTTTTTCCAATTGAAAATAGCCCTCAATTGGAGAACTACCTAATAATGCCCCATTAATAGTTGTTTTAGTTAAACTATCAGGAACAAAACCAGCTTGTGCTCTACTATCACCTATAATAATAGTATTTACACCAAAAGCGTTGTGTTCTATAAGCTCCTTTCCATATTTAAATATAGAAAACGACTGATCCATATAATACTCCGGAAAAGCGATGACAATCCCAGTAATACAGATGTAACTTAAACTAAGTAATAAAACGGTTCTTTTTAAATATTTTACCATGACTGTTAAAATTGAAAATAGATAAACTCTTTCCCCGAGCTATGAGAAATATAAATTAATGCACTTAATATAACATAGCAACCATATCTTAAACTTCGATACTTAAACAACGAAAATTTTTCAATAGCAAATTCTTGATTACGCCCAAACCACTCTATAACCATAAACAAACCGACAAGTAAAATTGCAGTTTTAGGTAGAACCATTGGAGCACTAAAAAGGGACATAGAAAAAATTGAAGCTATAATTTCGAGTGCTTGTGTTATATTTTCTGATCTAAAAAATATCCATGCTAGTACCGTTAGTAAGAACGTTCCTAAAATTTTTAATGCTATAACAAAAGCATCTTTAATATTTGTATACGCAATCACATCTGTGTTATTTCTATTGATACCAAATACCATTAAGGGCACAAAATAAAAAGCATTTAAAGCACCCCAAGCAATAAAAGTCCAATTTGCACCATGCCAAAACCCACTAACTATAAAAATAATAAATACATTTCTTAATTTAAAAAACAAGTTACCTCTACTCCCCCCTAACGGAATATACAAATAATCTCTAAACCAAGTATTTAAAGAAATATGCCAACGACGCCAAAACTCTGCCATATCTCTAGAAAAATACGGAAAGGAGAAATTCTGCAACAGCTTAAATCCAAAAAGCCTAGAAGTTCCAATTGCTATATCAGAGTACCCCGAAAAATCACCATAAATTTGAAATGCAAAAAAGACGCCTCCTAACAATAATGTACTACCACTATAATCTTGATGATTATTAAAAATCTCATTAGCATAAAAAGCACAGCTATCGGCTATAACAACTTTTTTAACTAAACCCCATAAAATTTGTCGCATACCGATTACGCTATTGGCGTAACTAAACGTTCTTTTGGAATAAAATTGAGGCAAAAGATTAGTTGCTCTTTCTATAGGGCCTGCAACAAGCTGAGGAAAAAAACTAACAAAAGCTGCAAAGTCTATAAAATTATTGGTCGCCTTGATATTACCTTTATAAACATCTATGGTATAACTTAAAGTTTGAAATGTATAAAAGCTAATTCCTACGGGTAGAATAATATTTAGAGAAGAGGAACTAATAGATCCACCAAAAAAAGTAAAGGCATCCACAAAATTTTCTAGAAAAAAGTTATAATACTTAAAGAACCCTAGAAAACCTAAATTTACACCTATACTTATCCACAAAAGCAACTTTCTATGGGCTATACCTTTTTGTTTTAATAATTGATTTCCTATTATAAAATCAACTAAAGTACTAAACGCAATTAAACTTAGAAATCGCCAATCCCACCAGCCATAGAACACGTAGCTGACTATTAATAATAGTAAGTTTTGTTTTTTTAAACTTTTATTAAACACAAACCAATACAGAGCAAAAATAATGGGTAGAAAAAGTCCAAAATCTAAAGAATTAAATATCAACTTAATTGGTAATTTTATTCGTTATTTTATGCAATACCATCTCCCATGTGTTATTTTTAATAGCATTATTTCTAGTGGTTTTTCTCATTTTAGAATACGATTCAGCATTGCTTAATAATAAATCCATTTTTTCAACCAATTCATCAACACTTCGAGGATCATTCAACAAATATCCTGTTTGTGCATTTAACAAGTATTCTGGAATGGCAAAACGATTTGATGCAATAGCAGGACAGCCGTGATACGCGAGCTCATTTATAACCAGCGTATTGGTATCTTTTAGTGTTGGATGCACAATCGCAAAGGCATTTTTAAATATTTTAATTAACTCTTTTTTCTCGTCTACTACATTCTTTCTAAAAAAGCCTAAATAGTCAATATTTGGTAAATCTAGAATTTTGTCCTCTGGTTTCTCACCGACAATCCAAAGCTTGGCACTAGGGTATTTTTCTTTTATTTTTTGAATAGCTTTTACTACAATTTCGCCGCCTTTTGGAATAAACTCCCTTGAAATAAACAAAAAGTTATATCCTTCTTTATAGCTATCTTCCTCTGGTATATCTATAAAACCTCCAACGCCTACATTAACAAAATTATCGCCGGATAAATTATAGGCTTTTTTCGTTTCTTCTAAAGCCCACTGCGATCTAAAAAACACCTTTTCTGCCTGTCTTAACCATGTTGCTTCTAATTTATAGATCCGTTCCAAATCTTCCTTTTTAAATTCAGATCGGTCATTATAAATCTCTACATAGGTAGCAAAACACGCATCATTAAAACAATAGTAGGGCTTATCTGGTTGCGTGCATGACCATTGTGTAAAGCCATGAAAAAAATAAGCATCAGCACCAGTATGTTGTGTTTCGTTTTTAAACTGACCTGCGATATGGGCTAATCTTCGATTTGAAAAATGGTGGTAAATACGCTTTGCATGCACTTTCTTTTGAAGAACAGATCGTAATTTATTTACAATATCAGGTTTAGCCTCAATATGGTGATACAAAACATCTTTATAATGATTTTTAAAATAAGAATATACAGCAAAATTCACACCTGAACCACCGCCACTAGACTCTTTTAAACCTGTATTTGTAATATAAGCTAATTTCAAAACTTTTATTTTAAGTTAAATATTTTCTTAATTTTAAGTGCATTATTAAACCCAATATATGAACTTAATTTTCTAAATTTAGCGCCACCTACAGGCCACATTTTTGAGAATCCTAGGGCATAAAACTCATTTTTTGCAATAGTCACTAATTCTGGAAACAAGCCATTAAATTGATAAATAAAATTTAAAAAATTAAAACCTAAACCTTCTTTTAATTCAGTTAATAACCCGGCTTGTATTGCTTGAGTTTTGTACGATCTATACGAGTTTAATAAACTTTCTGCTTTTTCAACACTTAAGGTATTAGATTGTGAAATACTATTAGGGTTTCCAGACCTATAAAACACCTTGGCAAGATTACTGTACTTAATGCAATCTGCTAATAATATAACACGGCTAAAGAACTCTCCATCTTGATTTATCAATAGCTTTTCGTCCCATTCTCCAGCTTTTTCTATTAACGGTCTTGGTGTAAGCCAAATAGACGTTTGTCCCATCCCTTTACCCTTCCAAGATTCATTTAACCATAAATAAGGGGTATCATAATCTTTATTGATAGGCTGCTGTTTCCAGGATACCGTATTTATATGCTCATAGAACCGTCCCCAAATTCCACTTGCTAAGGATGTATTTCCTGTTGCTTTTAATAGGGCTAACTGAGAAGCAATTTTATCTTCACTTAATAAATCATCGGCATCTAAGTACTGAATATAATCACCCGTACTTATCTCAAATCCATAGTTTCGTGCAGCACAGGCACCCTTTCTTATATTTTGCTTAACTATAATGTTTTCATCCTGTAAGGCTAAGGCTTTTTTAAAAGAATCATCTGTAGAATGATCATCAATTATAATAATCTCTAAATTTTTATGCGTTTGACTCATGACAGAATCTAAGGTTTCCGCAATATATGATGAAGCATTATATAGCGGTATAATTACGGAAACTTTATCCATTATTTTCTTTTATTAAGTCTTGGTATTTTGTTAAACCATTGCCTTTCTCTGAACCAAAATAATATTTTAGTGCCATAAATAAATACTTAGATAATTGAAAATTTAAATGTTTTAAGGCCAGTAAAGCGTGAAATAATTGTTTTTTTATAAGTCTTCGTTTAGCGAATTTAAATTGTTTAGGACTCAACAAATCATGCTGTAAAAACAAAAAATGATTATGAATCATATAGGGCTCTAAATTGCCTTTTATAGTTTTACTTTTTCTTGCGGTGGCTTGGCCTGGTCGTTTTCTCCATTTCGCAAAAGGTTCTGAAAGTAATACTACGTTATGCTGCAAGGTTAACGAAAGTCTAATAAAATCATCACCTGAAATAATGCCCTTAGGAAACCCGTTAAATTCTTTATGAACTATTGCGGTTCTAAAAATGTTTCTCGCAAATGACATATTTATTTCACTTTGATTTAAAAAGTGATTTTGTAAAATTTCTTTTGACGTTTTTAATTTATATTTAGAATCACCTAGCTCGTCTATAGGTCTCACTATACCAAACCCTGCTTCAGGATATTGCTCCATTAACATTACAGCATCACATAAACCATTGGTGTTTAGCAAGGTATCATCGCCATCTACAAAAATAAAATAATCGCCTTTTGCAAGGTTTATAGCCTTAGTTCTATTGGCGTATTCACCAAGGTTAACCTTATTTTCAAAAAGCCGAATTCTATCGTCTGATTTATTTTTTATGATGTCTAAACTGTGATCCGTAGAACAATCATCACAAATAATTAATTCAAGATTATTATACCTACTATTTAATACGCTCGTGATGGCTTCATCTAAAAATTCAGCAGAATTATAGACCACCATAATTATTGAAACTAAAGGGCTTGTACTCAAATCAATCCGTTTTTATTGTGTTTTTTAATAAATTCAATATTTTTTCTGCTCGTTCCTCAGAATTACAGATAGATTCAATATGTGTTTTTCCTTGTTTACCCATGCGTATTGCCAAATCTGGGTTAGACAGTAAACACATCATTTTTTCAGCCATTGTCTCATAATCAAACTCACGTACTAAATACCCTGTTTCACCATCTATGACGTTCTCAGGAATACCATTATGCAGTGTAGACACAACAGGAATCTCTAGTAATGCTGCTTCAGCTAAACTTATAGCAAAGCCCTCTTGATCGCCGTTATTAGAGGTCACCGAATGCTGTACATATATTTTAGCATCTGTTAGAAGCTTCATGGCATCGGTATGTTTTATTGCACCATTCATTTTAACACAATCTGCTATCCCTAAAGTTTTTATACGCGCTAGACAATCTGAATATAAAGGGCCATTACCTACTAAGTTTAAGTTAGATTTAGGAAACTTTTTAAGAACCAAATTAAATGCTTCTATTAAAGCTAATGGATTCTTTTTGGATGTTAATCTTCCTATACTAATAAAATCTATGGCTTTATTTGTAAATTCTTTTAACTCAATTTTTGGCATGGTTACCCCTAATCTGATCACTTTTATTTTGTGCTCTGGGCAGCCGTTTAACACTAATAAGCGTTTTATATGATGCGATGCAGCAATGACATAGGACACATATTTAAATAATTTTTGAAGATCCTTTTTATAACTATTATCGTTGAGTTGAGATGTGATATCATAGCCATGAAAATGTACTGTAAATGGTTTTTTACTTGCTATTAAAGCAGGTAAAATTCTAACGGCATTAGTACCATACTCAATATAAACCGTATCACAATTATCTAAGAATGGCTTCACTTTTTTAGAGGCCATTTTTTGTTTTATATTATGATTTATTTTTTTGCCTCTGCTTTCTAAGAAATAATTTAAATAATAGTCTAAACGAAATGGAATCTTATTACTTAATATTTGGCACGCCAATTCGTCTTTATAAAACAATTCCGTTTCAGACACTAAGCTTAAGTCTGTTAAAGTGTTTAAACGTTTAGCCAACTCCAATATAAAGGTTTCACTTATACTTATCCCGCCTACATAATATAATACTTTCATCTTTAAGTTCTATTAAAATCCATTGTTGCTATGTAAAATGTATGTCACTACTATTCATTAATTATTAATAATTTGAATATAATTAGCCACTACATGCGCCCAAGTAAAACTATCGGTAAAACGACTATACGCCTTGTCTGCTAATACTTTCATCGCCTCTTTATTTTCCAAAGCATCTATAATAGTTTCTGACAGTTTGCTAACGTCTTCACAATTTATTTTAATAGCGGTATCACCAACCTCTTCGGGTATTCCTCCTTTGTTTCCAACAATCATTGGTATACCTGATGCCATGCCCTCAATTACAGAAAGCGGACAAGGGTCATTCCAAATAGAAGGTATACAATACAATGCTACTTGTTTAAACAATTTAGGAACATCATTATGGTTTACATAGCCAAGAAAATCAAAGTTTTCAGTGTCCTCCTTAATAATGTCTTTAAGTGAAGTCACAAAAGGCGAATCTTCCATTTTTCCGAAACCAGCACTGCCTGCAATAATTAATTTTACACTAGGAATCTTGTTTTTAACTAATAAAACTGCTTGGATTAATTGTTTGATGCCTTTTGTTTCATCTAAGCGTCCTATAAATAAAATTTGGTTATTATTTGCTGGTTCTGTCCGTTTAAAATGTTGAGGATTACTTCCATTTAATAACACCGCGCATTTTTCTGAAAAATCTAAATTATGCGCCGTTCCTTTCTTTAAAATACCTTCTTGAATATAACCACTTACTGAAATTATTTTATCACAATACGTATAAAGCTCCGTTATTTGTTTATTATTTAATCCCAAAACATGGTCATTATGCATGTGTAACATAACTTTTGCTTGTGGATTTAATCGTTTAATTATAGGAATGTAATTTGGTCGATTATGAACATGTATAATTTGAATCTTTTTTCTTCTAGCAAATAGTCCTGCTAAAATGACATAAGTATTATACTTTAAATGATGACCTATTTTTTTTCCTAGATATTTACTTAATGCAAGTGATGTTTTAGTTTTTATTTGTTTTAGATTATTGTCTTTGTATGGTGTGTCCGAATAAGGTGCGCATATTATTGTTTCGTATTGCTTTAATTCATCTGAAAATTCTTTTACCCATGTCGATATTGCCCCGCCATTCTTAGGGGAATAAAACTCTTCTTGTGGTAATATAAATGCATTTTTTTTAGCCATTACTTTTTTATTATAAATCTGTAGAGTTGCGATACTAGAAGATTATCAACATATTTATATCCTAAGAGTTTAAAGCCCAAAATAAATGTAGTCTTCACCTTATTACGATCTCCCATCATATTAGCATAGTATCTTGTTTTATTAAGTTTCTGCTTTACCGCGTTGCGATAACCAATTGTTTTTTTAACATCAGAGCTTAATAATGCACTCCATTTTTGTAATGATAATATATGCCCTTCGTACATTTTGTTGAAATTTGTTTTTGCACTTGTTTCATGTATTCTAATACGCACATCGGTGGAATGAGTAGAAACAATAGTCATGTTAGCTAACTTTAACCTGAACCACAAATCCATATCTTCACAGGCATAAAGTTTTTCATCCCATCCGCCAAGCCTATTAAAGCATTCTTTTTTAATGGTAACGGAGCTTGGCGCTAACATACTATCTACCCAAAAATCGAATAGCGATTGCGGATTTAGATTTGCTTTTTCGTTCATAAATTCGGCCGCTTCATTAAACCAAGTATAATTACTGTAAACCAAATCACAATTGTGTTTTTTTATAGCATTAATATGGTTTTGCAAATATTCTTTTTTCCACAAATCATCACTATCTAAAAAAGCCACATATGCTCCTTTTGCATTATCAATACCTATATTTCTTGCCTTTGAAACCCCTCCATTTTCTACATTTATAACTCGTAATTTATCGAATTTTTTCTGGAGTTGAGTTAATACTGCCATAGAATTATCTGTTGAGCCATCATTAACAACAATAATCTCAAACGTCTTATAAGTTTGATTACAGACAGACATAATTGTCTCTTCAATAAATTTAGCACCATTATAATTGGGTATAACTACACTAACCAAATCATCCATTGATTTTCTTATTTAATTTAGATTTTATAAAACCAATAATATATTGAAGTCCTATTGATTTTAAAAGCATATTTATTCCTACGAAAACAATAATATAAATACTACTTTTTAAAATAACGGCAACTATATTATTGAATTCAAGCACCTGATCTAAAAAATAAAACACAGTAATTAATAATAGAAACGGAAAAAAATGTTTCCCAATAACTGCTAGTTGTTCACTAATTTTTATATTAAAATATTTGTGCATTAGGTTCATATTAAAAATCAAGCCAATATTACCTAATATAAAACCTGCTATCAAAAAATAATTTAAGCCATAAAAATACGCTATAGGTATAGGAATTAATGCCATTACCTTTTTATAAACCTCTACTTTTAATAGCGCACCAGATTCTCCTCTACTTAAAACCGCAGGGGTTAAAACAGAACTAATAGTGATAGCATAAGTAAAAAAGCCAAATATTTTTAAAATTATTACACTCCCAATCCATTTCTCAGTATATAAAATAACGATTATTTCTTTAGCATTAATAACCAAAAGTCCTGATAATAAGAATGTGGAAAAACACGTAAAGCTTAAAATAGTTCGAAACAGTCTTTTTTGCCGTTCAATATCTTCATTAATTAGAGAGAAAGAAGGGAATAACACGCCTGAAAAAGCCCCGAACGCATACTGTATTGTAATTCTAACCAAAGATTTTGCTTTATAAAACAACCCTAAGGCAGCGGCATCAAATATTTTACCTATAATAATGGTATCTAGCCTATTAAAAAAGGTTTCAATAAAAACCGTTAAAGATTGTTTGTAACCAAACTTCCATAGATCAGAGACTGAATTTAAATTAAATTCAAAACTAGGGCGCCAAGAAGACATAATCCAAAGAACCAAGCTATTTAAAACCCAATTTAATACTTGTGAATATACCAAACTCCAAACCCCATAACCATTTAAAGCCAAAACAATACCGAATATGGCTGAAATGATACCTCCAATCATTTCGGAAACAAAAGGGGTTTTAAAATTAAGTTCTTTAGCAAATAACGATCGTTGTAAGGACGTTACACCTTTTATTAAAAACGTTACGGACATGACCTTACTTATATCTTCAAGTAATGGCATATCAAAAAAGCCTGCTATTAGACCTGCTGAAAAATACATGGCTAGTCCAAAAAACACACCCAATAGCATATTAATATAAAAAACAGTAGATTTCTGTTCTTGTGTCACTGACTTTCGTTGGATTATGGCTGAACCAAACCCCAAGTCAAAAATTGTATCACAGAAATACGCAAACACCATTGCCATTCCTATTAAACCAAAATCTTCTGGCTCTAATAGTCTGGCTAAAATTATAGAAACGATAAAGGTTCTAGCGTTACCGAATATTATTTTTAATAAATTCCAAGAAACCGCCTTTTGAGTAGATTTATTTAAATTTTTCAATTTTTATTACTAATGTTAAGTTTTATAATAAACTATTAGTGAAAATAAATTAATACGATTAACTATAAAGATAATCTCACATTGAATGGACTAATTAGGAGTTTCTAATATCTCTAACATCTACTCTGAAGCCGTATAATAACAATAACATGAAATTTCCTCATCTTTAAATTTCCCACTTACAACAACTCTTCCTTGCAAAAAAACTGACAATTAGGTATTTGAACAAGGTTTCAAGTAAGCACTTTGCTTAAATTCACTTTCATTTTTTTTTGTGTCATTACCTTTTTTAAATCACGGGATCACAATGCAACTGAGCCTGACATCTACGACGAGTAGCGGCGTTTATAATCAAATATTTTAATATGTTCCTATGTATTACAGTTTTCCAAATACCACTTATAAGCCCATACAATCCCCTCATCTAAAGCAACTTTTGGTGCCCAACCTAGACTTCGTAACTTAGAACTGTCCATCAGCTTACGAGGAGTACCATCGGGTTTGGTAGCATCCCAAATTATTTCTCCTGTATGGCCTACACTATTTTGAATGGTTTCTGCTAAAGCTTTAATGGTCACATCAGTCCCGGTCCCCACATTATACAAGTGTTCTGGCAATACGTTTTCTACGGCAAAGAGCACGGCTTGGGCTAAATCATCGACATGTAAAAACTCGCGCATCGGCGTACCACTACCCCATAAGCTTACTGGCGCATGATTATTGGCTTTAGCTTCATGGAATTTACGAAGCATTGCTGGTAACACGTGAGAACTCTTTAAATCGAAATTATCATGAGGCCCATAAAGGTTAGTTGGCATTAAACTCACAAAGTCTTTGCCGTACTGCTTTCTTATAGCTTCACAAGCTTTTACGCCCGCTATTTTAGCAATAGCATACCACTCGTTTGTTGGCTCTAAACTGTCGGTAAGTAAATACTCTTCTTTTAAAGGTTGCGGCGCAAATTTGGGATAAATACATGAGCTTCCTAAAAATATAAACTTTGAGATCTCTGCTTTATGAGCCGCATCTATCAAATTATTCTGAATCTGAAGATTCTCCATTAAAAATGGATAAGGATTTTCATTATTCGCTAAAATCCCCCCTACACGGGCTGCGGCATCAATAAGAACATCCGGTTGTTCTGTATCAATAAAATCAATAACCGCTTGTTGATGTCGCAAATCAAGTTCCTTGCTGGTTTTTCCAATTAAATTAGTGTAACCTTTAGCCGTTAAAGCTCTCCTAATTGCAGATCCCACCATTCCACGGTGCCCTGCAATGTATATTTTTGAATCTTTAGTTATCTTATTCAAAATAATTCATGGTTTTATACCCGCCATCTTCAAGGTATTGTTGTTCTGTCATTAATTTTATATCACTCTCCATCATGTCTTTCACCAAGTCATTAAGATCATACTGACATTCCCAACCTAATTTCTTTTTAGCTTTAGAGGCATCACCTATTAACAACTCAACTTCTGTAGGTCTAAAGTAACGCGCATCAACCGCTAAAACTTCTTTACCTATTTCTAATTGATATTTTGGATTATCACACTGTACTACAAATGCTTTTTCATCTTCACCTTCGCCTTTAAATTCTAAAGTAATTCCAACCTCAGCAAAACTCATTTTTACAAAGTCACGAATACGAGTCGTTTTTCCTGTAGCAATCACCCAATCTTCAGCTTCATCAGCTTGAAGAATCATCCACATCATACGTACATAATCCTTAGCATGGCCCCAATCGCGCTGGGCATCTAAATTTCCTAAGTAAAACTTATCTTGTAAACCTAAGGCAATACGTGATACAGCTCTGGTAATTTTACGCGTCACAAAAGTTTCGCCTCGAATAGGCGATTCATGATTAAACAAAATTCCGTTACAAGCATACATGTTATACGCTTCTCGGTAATTCACTGTAATCCAATAGGCATACATTTTTGCCACAGCATAAGGCGAACGCGGGTAAAAAGGAGTCGTTTCTGATTGTGGTACCTCTTGTACTTTACCGTACAACTCTGAGGTTGATGCTTGATAAATTCTTGTTTTTTTCTCTAAACCTAATAATCTTACGGCGTCTAGTATACGTAAAGTTCCTAAACCATCGGCGTTACCTGTATATTCTGGAATTTCAAAAGAAACCGCCACATGACTCATTGCTGCTAAATTATAGATTTCATCGGGCTGAATTTCCTTGATTAAACGGATAAGGTTTGTACTATCCGTCATATCGCCATAGTGGAGATAAAAATTCTGATGATCTACATGCGGGTCTTGATATAAATGATCAATACGATCCGTATTAAATAATGACGAACGGCGCTTTAATCCATGAACCTCATAACCTTTCTTCAACAAAAACTCACTAAGATATGCTCCGTCTTGCCCGGTAACTCCAGTAATAAATGCAACTTTACCCATAAAAACTATTGAATATTACAGTAATAAATGAAAATTTTTTAAGTGCACAAAGCTAATAAATTATAAGACTTTGAAGTCATTCTTTTATGTAAAATGAAAATTAAATTTTTCAATAATCAACTCATTATAAAAACTTAAGCATTATAATTTATACTTTTATTAACACCTAATAAAGAAAATTACGAAACCCCTTTTTACTTAACACACTTATTTTAAAACCCCTACATAGAACACTTCCTATTTATAAGCTTTACCTTAAGTCCTTTTTTAATTTCGGAATGCTATTGCATATGCGTATTCTATAATATTGTAAAGCTCTTTTTAATAGCCTTGCCAACCAACATCAGTAGCAACGCGTTCTCTCTATTAAACGATAAACCGGTATCATTTTAAAATGCTTAAAAAAATATTCCCTCTAACAACTTACAATACTCATAGCGCTATAAAACAAAAAAATCACATACGGTTACATTAAGAAACCCTATGTAATTCTTTATTATTTAAATAAACCTCTATTTAAATGAGCATAAGACCTCTGAAGCGATCTACTACCGTAAACCGGTTTATTTGGCTTGCACTAAAAACCAATGGTTCAGTAACTCTTCTCTATTATACAACATGGGTTGTTTGGTCTCCCAATCTACAACCTCAAAACCAGCGTGTTCGCAAATGGCTTGTCCGGCGGCGGTATCCCACTCCATGGTCGGTGCAAATCTAGGATAACAATCGGCTGTTCCTTCGGCAACCATACAGAGTTTTAAAGAGCTGCCTTTAGAAATAAGGTTGACCTCACCATGTTTTTGGCGCATTTCATTAATATAATCTTCAGTTTCTGGAGACCTATGCGATCGGCTTGCGACCACGGTAAAGGTTTTATCCTCACGCGTAATGGGTAATTGCACTCCTTCTTCTAAAAGACTTTCAACCTTATAGTTCTCAAGATCTACCGTGACTTTGTAAGCCCCATCGGCACTCGTAGAAAAGTAAAGTTCTTTTAATACTGGTACATAAATGACCCCAATGGTCGTTTTTTGATTTTCAACCAAAGCGATATTCACCGTAAACTCTCCATTACGTTTGATAAATTCTTTAGTCCCATCTATAGGATCTACAATCCATAACTGATCCCAATCTTGGCGTTCCGAGTAAGGCAAGGCCTTACCTTCTTCTGAAAGTACAGGGATATTCGTGTTTTCTAAATAAGACATAATCACATTATGAGACGCAATATCTGCTTTAGTTAAAGGCGAATTATCCCCTTTAATTTCCACACCAAAATCGTCAGTATTATAGATTTCTAAAATAGCTTTACCTGCTTCAAGCGCCGCTTCGATGGCTGTATTTAAATTTTTATTCATGGATAATAAGGTAAGTATCTTAATTAAAAAAATAATGCCCCCTCAAGGAGACATTATATCAAAATGGTTTCAGTATTAAATAATCATCCCTGCGCCAATCGTTTCGTTAGTTTGCTCATCGATAATAATGATACTTCCGGTTTGACGATTTCTTTTATAAGCATCATAAAAAATAGGCTTCGCCGTTCTAATCGATACCCGTGCAATATCATTCATCTCTACCTTATCAATATCTTCAATGCGATGAAGCGTGTTGATATCAATCTTATATTTTAGTTCTTTAACCATTCCCACAGTTTCATTGGTGGTATGCTTAATCACAACTTTAGTACGAGTTTGTATTGGCGTTGAACTCATCCAAGTCACTAAAACTTCTAGATCTTGGCTCACTTCTGGCACGTTATTTTCACGTACAATCATATCGCCACGGCTGTTGTCTATTTCATCTTCTAAAGTCATGGTTACAGACATTGGCGCAAATGCTTCTTCAATTTGCTCTCCATTAAGCTCAATTGTTTTAATGGTAGATACAAAGCCAGAAGGTAAGGATTTTACCTTATCACCTGGTTTAAAAACACCACCATCAATACGACCAGCAAAACCTCTGTAATCTTGATTTTCTAAAGTATGTGGACGAATTACCGATTGAATAGGAAAACGACAATCGACTAAATTATGATCACTAGAAATATGAACGGTTTCTAAATGGTACATTAAAGTACTACCATTATACCAATCCATATTTTCAGAACGATTTACGACATTATCACCGTTTAAAGCAGAGATTGGAATAAATTGAATGTCTTTAATCCCTAATTTTGAAGAAAAGGCTTTAAAATCAGAAACAATATTAGCATACACTTCTTCACTATAATCTACTAAATCCATTTTATTAACACAGACTATGGCATGTGGAATACGTAATAATGAAGCGATAAAAGCATGACGATGCGTTTGCTCTAACATCCCTTTTCTAGCATCAATTAAAATAATGGCTAGATTAGCTGTTGAAGCTCCGGTAACCATATTACGGGTATACTGAATATGACCAGGGGTATCGGCAATAATAAACTTACGTTTTGGTGTTGCAAAATAACGGTAGGCCACATCAATAGTAATACCTTGCTCGCGTTCCGATTTTAGACCATCTGTTAATAACGATAAGTCTACATAGTCAAAACCTTTAGATTTACTCGAGGCCTCTACCGCATCTAGTTGATCTTGAAAAATTGATTTGCTATCGTATAGTAAACGTCCTATTAAGGTACTCTTTCCGTCATCTACACTTCCTGCTGTTGTAAAACGTAATAATTCTATATCTTGATATTCCATTTGTAATAATTGTTTGTTGTGAGTTGTTTGCCTTTAGTTATCTAATAAAAACGAGTAGAATTCTAAAGTTTCAACTTCATTTATATTTTAAAAGTAACCTTGTTTTTTACGGTCTTCCATGGCTGTTTCCGCACGCTTATCGTCAGCACGACCACCGCGTTCTGTGGTACGTGTTGTTGCAATTTCTTCGATAATTTTATCTAAATCATCGGCTGTAGACTCCACAGCACCAGTAATTGGCATATCGCCACAAGTTCGGTAACGAATAGTCATATTTACAACCTCTTCACCTTCTTTTAATTTTATAAATTCAGAATTTGCTAAAATCACCCCATCTCTAACAACACAATCGCGTTGATGTGAGAAATACAATGATGGCAACTCAATATTTTCTAATTTAATATATTCCCAAACGTCCATTTCAGTCCAATTAGAAATTGGGAAGACTCTAAAATGTTCACCGTAATTTTTACGTCCGTTAAACAGGTTCCATAATTCTGGTCTTTGGTTTTTGGGGTCCCATTGCCCAAATTCATCTCTATGCGAAAAGAAACGCTCTTTAGCTCTTGCTTTCTCTTCGTCACGTCGCGCACCACCCATAGCGGCATCAACTTTATAGTCTTCCAAGGTATCTAATAAGGATACAATTTGAAGTGAATTCCGAGAAGCATCAGCTCCTGTTTCTTCTTTAGCACGCCCCTTATCAATAGCTTCTTGTACAGAACCCACAATGAGTTTTACTCCTAATCGCTCCACCAATGCATCTCTAAACGCAATCGTTTCTGGAAAATTATGACCGGTATCAATATGAATTAAAGGAAACGGTATTTTAGCTGGAAAGAATGCTTTTTTTGCGAGATGGGTAAGAAGAATTGAATCTTTACCACCTGAAAATAACAATACAGGGTTTTCAAACTGTGCTGCTATTTCACGAATAACAAAAATAGCTTCTGATTCTAATTCTTTTAAATGATTAATTACGTAATTACTCATATTTTTTATTTTAATTTTTGAATAATAAAGTCTAAAATAGCTTGAACCGATGTTTCTATCGGCTCATGATCGGTTTTAATTTCGAGATCAGGATGCAACGGGGCTTCATAAGGGGCCGATATTCCTGTCATATTTTTTATTTCACCGGCACGGGCTTTTTTATACAAGCCTTTTACATCGCGACGTTCGCACTCTTCAAGCGAGGTATTCACGTAAATCTCGATAAAGTTTTCAGCGCCAACAATAGCCTTAATGTTTTCTCGGTCTTTACGGTAAGGCGACACAAAAGCGGCCAAGGTAACCACACCAGCATCGACCATTAAATTTCCAATCTCGGCGATACGTCTAATATTTTCTGTACGATCTTCTGGAGCAAAACTGAGATCTTTATTAATCCCTTGCCTTATATTATCGCCGTCTAAACTAAATGTCGAGAGGCCCTGTTTATGGAGTTCCACCTCTACCAAATTCGCTAAAGTCGATTTTCCTGACCCCGACAAGCCTGTAAACCACAAAAGACATGCACGATGTCCTCTTAATTGCTCACGATCCGCTTTAG
Organism: Winogradskyella arenosi; assembly: GCF_003337305.1. Classification (GTDB taxonomy): domain Bacteria; phylum Bacteroidota; class Bacteroidia; order Flavobacteriales; family Flavobacteriaceae; genus Winogradskyella; species Winogradskyella arenosi. The sequence continues at coordinate 169,047 of NZ_QPJO01000005.1, forward strand.
TGATTTTATAATGATGTCTCACTGTGTTTTCACTCATACCCCGCTTTTTAAATCTTTTAACTCTTGACGTTTCTTTCTTTTATCTAAACCGAAATCAATACGATACCAAAATTTCTCATGTACAAAATACAATAACATTTTTGTAACAACCTCAGCACCTCCAATTTTTAATCCAATTAAAGGATTACCTGTTACGATCCATCCCAAGACAAAAGTATCAACTGTTCCGACGGCACGCCATGAAAATGTTTTAAGTATGTGACGCTTATTAGACGATTTTATTTTCGATTTAAACCAAATTCGCTCGTGCAAATAATATAGAACCATCTTGGTTATGAGCTCCATAAATGCTATTTGAGAACCTAACTCAATATTACCTGATATAAACCAAGACAACAGGAACGTATCTAAAGTCCCTATTATACGCCAGGTTATCGTTTTGGCAATATGTCGTTTACTTAATTTCATTAGACCCGAATTGCAATTAGTTTTTAGACAGCATCAATTAACCCATTACTCTATTACTTTAGTAGAGTATTTGATTATAATTTGCAAATCTAAAATAAAATTCAAGACAATGTTACTATAAATAGCAATTAAACGAAATAAAAACAAGTCACGCCTTAAGTTGGACATATCATTTTCGAATTACTAAACCTCTTTATAGTCCAAAAATCTACCGATCTAGCTTTACATTTTTTTAATCACCACTACCATTGTAAGTTAAAATACATTTTAGAAAAATATAATATAAAGACAAATCCTCTAAAAACACTCTTATTAACGAATAATCCCCTACTAATAAATTATCCAAACGAGTATTTTGAACATATTAACTTTATTCTGTCTTTAAAAAATAAGCAACAGGAAACACAACATATTAAAACACTTATTTAAAACTACTTAACTCACCAGTACTAAAAATATTTAATGTAAGGTTAATCTTATGGTAATATTTAAGTTTTATGGTTAGAAAAATCTTGTATTACATTTGCCAACCCCACATTTACAATACTTATAGCTTGTTATGGTATTTTAATTTTTAATAATCTTATATCGTTATATTTTGTAAGATTTTTCTTTTAAAAATATAATTACAACTTACATTTCATCTTAAAAAACTAGAAACAAATTAACACATGAAACACATTTACTTATTTTTAATTACCCTTTTTATTGGGAGTTTTGGGTTTGGGCAAACTACAGTTACCTATAATTTTTCAGGTGGCGTAACTGGACTAAATGTACCATCACCTGGTATCACTGTTGATTCTGATCCAAATATAGGCTTTGGTAGTTTCAAAAACTCGGGAACATCAAATCCAGCATTAAACAGCGGTCAACTAAGATTATACCAAAACGCAACTAAAGGTGGTTCTATTAAGATTTATGCAAATAATGGAGTGACTATAACCGATATTACAGTGAATGCTTCTGGGAGAACTGGACCAGCTGGTTACACCGTTGACGGAGACACTGCTACAAACTTAAATGCAACAAGTACTTATACAATAAGCGGTATCTCAGCAACTTCTGAAGTTGAATTTTATCAAAGAAGTAGTGATAGTGGTGATAGAATTTATGTAGATAGTTTTACAGTTACTTACATCATACCTGTGACTTGTACAGCCCCAACAACTCAAGCTTCAGCTTACAACACAACCGCTTTAGGTACGACATCTGCAACTTTAAACTGGACGTCTGGAGATGGTGATGAAGTATTAGTTCTAGTAAAAGAAGGTTCAGCTGTGGATGAAGATCCTACAAATGGTACTACTTATGCAGGTGATACTGTTTTTGGATATGGTGATCAGCTAGGCACTGAAAATTATGTGGTACACTCTGATTCTGCAACGAGTTCAGTAAGCATTACTGACTTATCCGAAGCAACTACTTATCATGTTGCGGTTTATGAATATAATACTACTGACACCTGCTATTTAACACCTGCCTTGACTGGTAGTTTTACAACAGGATGTTCTACACCTTCAGATGTGACTGCATTTACGGCAGACGAAGGTAATGAAGAAATTGATTTAACATGGACTAATGGTAGTTGTTATGATGAAATTTTAGTCATAGCTAAAGAAACATCTGCAGTAACGGTTACACCAACCGGTGATGGTGCTGCATACACCGCAGATGCTGCCTTTGGTTCGGGCACAGATTTAGGAACTGGTGAGTATGTTGTTTATAAAGGTACAGGGACTTCGGTAACTGTAACCGGTTTAACAAATGGTACCACCTATCATTTTGAAGTTTTTGCTCGTAAAGCTTCAACTTGGAGTTCAGGAGTTACCGCTAATGCTGTACCAGATTTAACTTGGTGTACAGTTTCAGGAACTACTACATTTGATACCTCAATAACTTTAGTAAACTTTGGAACTATTAATAAGTCCAGTGGACAAGGCAGTGGTTATGATGATTTTACGGCAGAATCTACAGATGCTATACAAGGTAGTGATATTGATTTAACCGTGAATTTAAATACTGATGGGGCATATACTATTTATGCAAAAGCCTGGATAGACTGGAATCAAGATGGTACATTTGATACCTCTACTGAAGAATATGCATTAGGAACTGCTAATGATGAAACGGATGGTCCAACAACTTTAAGTCCACTAACAATAAGTGTTCCTGCAGGCGCAACATTAGGAAACACCAGAATGCGAGTAGTTTGTCAATACGACTCAAATCCAGAACCTTGTGCAGGCTCAACTGATGGTGAAATAGAAGATTACACCATAAATGTTGTCGCTGCTCTAAATAATGACACAGATACCGAAGTGTATGAGCCAACATCTCAAGTCGCTACTGCGACAATTACTGCAGCTAGCAGTACTACAAGTGGAACAGCATTTGATGCTTTAGGTTTTGTAGTAGAAGATTATGGATCTGGTGATACTGAACCAACAAACATTACTACGATGCGTTTTGTACCTGGACCAAATAATACAGCCGATTGGACAGACCATATACAAGGTGTTACGTTATCAGACGAAAACGCTGTGTCTTATGCACCAACAACAAGTATTACTGATACCGAGATTGTATTGACTTTTGGAAGTCCTGTTGTAATAGCAGATGGTACATCTTTAGAGTTTTTATTAGGCTTATACTTAAATGAGACCGCTATTGTAGATGGCAGTGTTATACAATTACAAATAAATGAAAGCGCTAGTGGATTTGAAACTAATATAACGGGTTCAGGTCTTGCTGATCCGTTCTTATTAGGAGACGTTGTTGGTAATGATATAACTATAAATGTTGATGCGACAGAACTTGTGTTTTCAGAACAAGCGTCAGACACAGAATTAAATGCAGCAATGAGTCCTGCTGTAACGGTTTCTGGTGTAGATGCCAATGGTAACTTAGATACAGATTATAATTTAGATGTAGACATTACATCGACAGGAACATTATCCGGATCGACAGTAACTGCAACTGCTGTAAGCGGTGTAGCAACTTTTTCTACGCTAACTCATACGATAGTTGGTTCTGGTTTAGTATTAACTGCAGATGACGGTGCATTAGCAACGATTGATAGCTCGCCTTTTGATATTACTGAGCCTATAGTTGGAGCTGCAGATTTATTTTTCTCTGAATATATAGAAGGAAATACTGGAAACAATAAATACTTAGAAATATACAACGGCACTGGTACTACAATTACATTGACTGATTATTCTGTTGAAATGTATGCTAATGGTAATTCATCTGCTAGCCAAACTGAAGATTTTACTGGTGGTTTCCCAACAACGCTTGCTAGTGGTGATGTTATTGTTTTACAAGCGCAAAATACATCAGAATTTACTGGAACGGCTTATGATTCTGGTGTCTGTTATTTTAATGGAAATGATACGGTTGTGCTTAAAAAACACGGTATTATTATAGACATTATTGGTAATATTGGCTGTGACCCAGGAAGTGCTTTTACTGCTTCGGGAGGTTTCAGTACAGCAAATAAAACACTTGTTAGAAATACTGATGTATGTGAAGGAGTATCAATAGATCCTTCTGACTGTGGCTCAACAAGTTTTACAACTCTAGCTACAGAATGGACTAGCCTAGGTACAGATGTATTTTCTAACCTTGGTACTCACACAGCAATGTGTGGTCCACCAACAACCTATACCTACAACGGCACATGGTCGCCAAGCGATCCAATTGGTTCAGCGACTGCTAACGATGATATTATCATTGCAACTGGAGATGTTACACTCGTTAATACTATTTCCGTAAATACAATTACTGTAAACCCTGGTGCTAGCTTAACTTTAAACTCAGGAATTACGTTAACAGCAACTGTCATAACACTTAAATCTGATTCAAATAATTATTCAAGTTTAATTTCGAACGGTACAATTTCTGGCCCCGTTTATTACGAACGCTTTGTAAATACAATAGGAAGCGGTGCTACCAGTAATCCTGGTAATGACTTAATTTCATTACCATTAATGCCTGAAGGATTAACCTTTGATTCTTTTATTAGTAATGGGAGCAATGCTGACGAAATTGCTGAGAATGGAACTTATTACGCTTTTGCACCTTACAACAATGCTAATATGAATTATGAGAATTTCTTAATGAATGGAACACAACAACTCACTAAAGGAAAAGGTTATAGAGTAGCTACAACAAGCGGTGAGAATTTAACATTTACTGGTGCGCCAGACAATAACACAATCTCAATAGAAATTGAAACCCCAGCTTCTGGAAGTCCATGGAATCTTATTGGTAACCCTTACCCGAGCTATATTAATGCACGTGCATTTTTAAGCCATAACGCTAGTATTTTTGACACGTCAGCTACGGCTATTTATGCTTATAACAGTAACACCTATAATGGAGTTGCGCCTACCACGGGCAATTTCACTATTATTAATATTGCAACTATAGACACCTTTATAAATGAAAACTTTAATATTGCACCTGGGCAAGGTTTTTTTGTAGTTTCCAATGCGATTGGAGGTCATGTAGAGTTTATTCCCGAAATGTGTACCGTAAATGGAAATGATGATTATATCGCGGGGAGAGATGCAAATAGCTTTGAGTACTTTAAGCTCAATTTAACGGGTACCTCAACCTATTCTACAAATTTTATCTTTAATGATAATGCGAGCTTAGGATTAGACCCAGGCTATGACGCTGCGGTATTTGCTCAAACCCCAGAACAATATCCTTTATTTTCGCATTTAGTAGAAGACAATACTGGATTACCGATAGCGCTACAATCTTTAAACACCACAAATTTAAGTAATGTTTCTATTCCATTAGGTGTAAATACCAATCAAGGTGAGACCATTACATTTAATATCGATAGCGCTCATTTACCAGAGTCTACTTTAGTCTATTTAGAAGATACCGTAACCAACAGTTATACCTTACTTAACACTAATGATTACGTCTTAACGCCAAACAGCAATATTACTGGCACAGGACGTTTTTATCTACACCTATCAAGCAATACATTATCCTTACAAGATAATGCAATAACAGCATTAAACATATATACAAACACAGCAGATCAAACTATTGTTATCTCTGGTCGGGTTAAGAATAAGACAACCGCTACTATATATGATATGCAAGGTAGAAAAGTAGTGCAACGTGTATTAAACATCAATGAATCCGTTCAAACAATAGATACTAATCATATGGTAAAAGGTATTTATGTCATAGACCTAAGTAACAAAACACAAAGTAAAACTCAAAAGATAATCATAAACTAAGAACAGCTACAAAAGCCCCCCTTTTTAACGTCACTTTTAACATTTAAACGGTTAAATATAGAATTATTAATATGGGGGCTTTTATTTATTTCAATATTATCTATATTGCGACAAATTACCGTATTGAAAGAGGGATGATAATAAGATTTTTAGTCCCACTTCATCTGATTTTGGCTTATTAATTATGATTTTTAAACGTAAAAGCTTACATTTAAAAAATTCAATAATTTAAGCTTAAATTATTATTTTTGAACTCAAAATTTAGGGCAAGAGCCATGAAGAAAGATAACAATACCGATAAAATTACAAGAAAGGAAGCCATTTCTAAAATGGGTAAATATGCTGCATTAACGGCGGTAGGAACGTTTGTGATCTTAAATCCATTATCATCTCAAACACAATCAACCCCTCCTCAAACTGGAGGAAACCCGTTCGGATAAGGATCACATTTTGAATACGCACTTAGCACCAACATTATATATGTGCTTTGGTGATTATTGGGTCTTGTGGTATGCCATCTCCAATAGTTATAGCATTGTGCATTCTGACTATAAACAACTTTTAGATACATACTTTTCCTCAAATACGGAGCTAGAGTATGCATCTCAAGTTTTAGAAGTTTTTTCAGAACCAGAAAGAACAAAGCTTTTAGAACACATAGGCCTGTATCTAAAGAATTGCAACCTCCCATATACTTTACCCCTTAAGCCTACGGGAACACTAGATTCCACAAAGCGGAAAATTGTAAAATATTACCAAATTGCGTCGAAGACCATTAAAATTTCGTTTTGTTCAGAATTGGTTTTAAAGACCATCCACCCCGCCCTAGCGCAATACGCCACCGACGTCGCATATTACGATGTTAATTTCGATATCTATTTAAAGGAGAATACGCTCTTTTTGTATCAAAATGAAAAACTTATAACTTCTGTTTTAAAAACAGATTACCATCATATTCAGGGCAAATTTATGATGCGCTTACTTTGTACTATACATCACAAAGAAGAAGTAGATTGGATAGGAACCCTTCATGGTTCAACAATTACAGATGGCCACTCCTCTATTGTATTTGTTGGAAAGTCTGGCAGTGGTAAAAGCACTTTATCGGCCCTATTAGCGACACATGGCTTCCAATTATTAGCAGATGATGTTTCACCGTTACTATATGAAGATCAACACATCTATTACAATCCATCAGCCATATCCATAAAAGAAGGGGCTTTTAAAGTCTTACGTCCTTTGGTAAACGGCTTTGAAGATATAGACATTGTTAACTTTAATAAGGCAAAAGGTCAACTAAAATACCTCCCCTGCTCACAGCCTAAAGCAACACATTATCCCTGTAAAGCTATGGTTTTGGTGAATTATAAAGCCGACTCTGAAACACAACTCGAAGAAACCTCAATAAAAGTGCTTTTAGAAACCATTATTGAAGACTCTTGGATATCACCGAACCCTATACATGCCGAGCAATTTTTAAATTGGCTAAAATCTATTAAATTGTATCGACTAACCTATAGTAATACGGATAGTGTTAATGAAACCGTTGCAACACTATTTACACAGCTTTAAGTCTGCTGTATTTTAAATGAGTTAACCGTTAACGTCCTTTATGAATCCCATTATAAGCACGCATATAATCATAGCAAACATCTTGAGTTTTGAACACCCAAGAAGTGCCTTAGCGAACCAACTGCGCGATCCACATTTTAATTGGGATGCTATTGTTGTAGAAGGAAGCAAACAATTAGTTTTACCTGCCATTTACTGTAGGTTAAAAGCTAAAAACCTATTAAATATCCTCCCTACTGACTTAGTAAATTATTTAGAGGAAATCACTTCCATTAACAGACAGCGCAACCTTAGCATATTAGCGCAAGTACAAGCTATTTCTAAAATTTTAAAACAACATCATATTAATCATGTATTTTTAAAAGGAACGGCTCTTTTAGCTTTAGGCTGCTATGAAGATAATGCGGAACGGATGGTTGGAGATATTGATATTTTAGTTGAAAAAGACCAAGTTCAAAATGCTTTTGAGCTTTTAAAGGATTCAGGCTATCCTAAAACCCATGGCTTTAATTATGAAACGAAAAATTTTAGACATCTCGATCGCTTAATCTCAGACCACGAACTTGCAGCTGTAGAGATTCACTCGGAACTCTTTAAAAAAAAGCATTGGTCCATTATAGACGTGGAATCCGTTTTGCAAACTAAGATGGTCACTGATAACATTCCCTTACCTAACCTAAAGTACCTAAGCCTCCATCTTATCTTAAGCTGGCAACTCAATGATCATGGACATTACTATAATACCTGTAGTCTCAAATCGATTTACGATATATTAGCCATAAAAATGCATAAGGACCGTCGTCTATTGGATAATTTACTTAACCTAAAATACGTCCAATCCTATTTTGAATTGGCCAAACATTATTTTATTGATGTCTCAGAAATTTCGTCTAACCGTTACATGCGTTATAGAGGAAAATGTCATTTATTGACCAGCCGAAATCGAAGTTTACAAACGGGATTGACTTATTTAAAATCCACTCTTAAATTTATTGGGAATCGACTCCATTTACTCTTTACTAATACAAGTTATTTAAAGCATATCATAGCCCATAAAATTCTAAAAAGATAAAATTTTCAGTAAAACTCATGGTAATTCCTCTCCTTTAGACTCACTCTACACTCTACCACCTTAAATCATAGCCATTCAACTTATTAGATTCATAAACCACAACAATATTTTATAGAAAATCACTAAAAAAACGTTCATAATTTCAAAATAATCTCGTTTTATTTTTTTTTGTCAAAAAAAACAATAAGTTTACAGCAATGTTTGTATTATAATACATAAAGTTTACCTTTGACCAAAATCATTTTTATATGAAAAAAACACTTTTAGCCGTACTTTTTATTTCTGCAAGTCTATCTATCTTTGGTCAAAGATACCGTGATGATTGGACAATAAGTGTCGGAGTAAATGCTCTTAATAATATTGCTACACAATCTCCAATAAACAGTCCTGGCGAGTGGGGCTTTAGAAATCCACTTTCAGCAGCTATTGAGTATAGTTGGATCGATAACTTCGCTATTGAACAATCATTCTCAATAAATGGTTTTGATGGTGATCCTAAAATCGATAATAGTTTAACAGAATCAAAATACAACTATTTCGCCCTTGATGCCAATGCAAAATATTATTTTAGAGAATTAATTTTCGGTCGAGGTCGTCATTTAAGTTGGTTCGATATCCATGCTAATGCAGGTCTTGGGTATTTCCATATTGAGAAAAGTAAAATGTCGTTTAACTTAGGAGGTGGAGTTTTAGTTTGGCTAGATAGAAATCAAACATTCGGACTAAGAGCACAAACCATTGCTAAATTCAGCTTTAATAATTCAGTTTATGGTTATGATAACAACCATTACCAATATCACTTACAAGCTGTATTTAGATTATAAGTTTATACGCTATAACATATACCAAAGGTTCACTATTAAAGTGAGCCTTTTTTATTGCCCTATATTTCTATACGCCACCAATATGGTTTACCGATTTGTTTTCACTTTAATTATATTTATGGAGCACCATACTAAGAAAAACTAATAGCCCGCAAACTTAAAGTTTAACATCTGTCTGATGAGTTTATAAAGCACCGGAAATTGCTTGTTAAATTCGGATGGAGTTTCTATAAAATTTTCAAGTAGAACCGCAAAAAACTCATATTGATTGGTATAGGCATAGGCTCTAAAATATTTAGATGCAATGAGCTTACGCCGTACACTTTCGTTATTTTGAAGGTATCGCGTTAAATTCACAAAACCTTGATTAAATATTAAACTACTAATATCATTACGCTGGGCTGCATTTAAATGTACTGCGTGTCCAAACTCATGAATTCCAAGATTTAAATTATCATCTCCTATTTTATAACCGTATTTAAAATCTTCCCAAGAGAAAACAATAGCCTTATGTCTCGGATTGGTTTCACCTTTATGATACGCCCCATTAATTTCAGAATAATAGATTTGCGGATAAATGATTACCGTTTCAATGACTTCTAATAAATAATTCTTAAATCCAAATGTTAGCATAATTGCCGTTGCTGCAATCGTTACTCGCATTTGTTCTGTAACCTCCAAATGTGACTGCCCCACAAACTCTTTTTCCTTAATAAATGTCGCTACTCTGTGATGAAAATACGCCTGTTCTTCCTTTGCTAATCGGTTATAAAACGTACTCTCTTTTTGTAAGATAGAAAGTTGTTTCGGCGTCAATCGATTTCGTTTTAAATAGACATGTGCAAACACAGGTTTCTTATAAAATGAGGCGTAATAAAACTGGAAAATCCAGGCTAGACGATACAAAATATAGCCAACAAGTAGAACGAGACCCAAAGGCCAAAGCCATGTTGATAAGAGACTATTTTCGAGAGTATCGTGCACTATTGGTAAAAGCATTCACATGGCTTTAAATTCATGAAGCTAAATCTAAACTATAAAAATTGAACGACAAAAAAATACCACACTACAATATCTCGTAGTGTGGTATTTTATAAGCATTTTTATCTAATGTAACTTGAATTTTTTGTGCAGCTCAACCTTAATAAAGAAGGCCAATACCCGATCTATTTATGGGAAAATACCACGTTGAATATATGCTTTTTCAATACGTTGTATAGCAATACAGAATGCAGCCGTTCTTAAATCTACACATTCATTTTGCGCATAATTATAGACACGATTGAAAGAGCCATTTAATTTTTTACGAAGCTTTTCTAAAACTTCTTCTAAATGCCAAATTTCACCACTTCGATTCTGTAACCATTCAAAATAACTACCAATTACCCCTCCTGAATTACATAAAATATCTGGAATAATGATAATCCCACGCTCTAAAAGAATTTTCTCTCCTTCAACGTTTGTAGGCCCATTAGCTCCCTCAGCAATTAATTTCGCCTTAATACGTGGGGCATTCTCTTTAGTAATTTGATTTCCTAATGCTGCTGGAATACAAATATCACAGTCAATAGCGAAGAAATCATTCTTATCTACAAGTTGAGACTTTGGAAAATCCATCACAGTTCCACCTTTCTTTTGTGTGTAGCTAAACAGGTTTTCAACGTCAATACCTTCTTGGTTTTCAATACTCCCTTGAGCGTCTTGCACACCAACTAATTTAGCCCCGTCTTGCTCTAAGAAAAGCGAAGCCCAATAGCCAACATTACCAAAACCTTGAACAATAAAACGTTTTCCGCTTAAGTCCATGTCATTTCGCTCTGCCCAGAATTTAATGGTTAAATAAACCCCAAATCCCGTTGCACGGTCACGTCCTTCTAGTCCACCACTTCCATCGGGCTTACCGGTGACAACATGTTGGTTAGCACTGCGCAAGGCTGGTGGTCTTGTACTCATATAAGTATCGGCAATCCAAGCCATGGTCTGACTGTTAGTATTAACATCTGGCGCTGGAATATCATGCTCTGGTCCAATATTATCCGCAAGAGCGTAAGTAAAACGACGTGTAATACGTTCTAGCTCTGATTGTGAATATAAAGACGGATCTATTTTTATCCCTCCTTTACCACCACCATAAGGTAAACCTGCTAATGAGGTTTTCCATGTCATCCACATAGCTAACGCACGAGCCGCATCTAAATCTACCGTAGGGTGATAACGCAAGCCGCCTTTATAAGGACCTAAAGCGCCATTATGTTGTACCCTATACCCTGTAAAAACTTCAACATTACCATTATCCATTTTCACTGGGAAATTAACTAAAATTTCGTTGTTGGTAATGCTTAATATTTTTCTAATGTTTGGATGTAGGTTGATGTGATCAGCAGCACTGTTAAATTGCTCCATGACGTTATCCATCATTCCTTTTAAAGGCACAGCCTTCTTTTTAACCTTTAACTCCTTTTTTGAATTTTCCATTTATGCGTATCTTATTTTTAGAATTACATATAATTTTGCCGTAAAAATAACAAATTCTTAAATAACAAGCGTTTTTTTATTAAATAACTAATTAAGCTTTTATCGCCATATTTGTTTTTCGTACTTATTATTACCGAAATAGCTTGTACAACGCTTAAACGCTGAGGTTTTGCTTCTGTTACTTTTAAGACCTTATTTCATTATCTGAGGTAGTCTTCTCATCATTAACCATATAAATAGTCCGAGTTGGGAAGGCCAAATCAACACCTTCGGCTTCAAAGCGCTTCTTTGCACTTTCATAAACGTCGCATTTTAAGGTGAATGAATTCCCAAAACTTGAAGACCAAGCCCAAGCTCTAATCACTACAGAAGAATCATTGAATTTTGTTAAGGCCGTTTTCACGATGGGTTTGCCTAGTTGCTTGTCTGATTCAGATCGGTTATCATGAATTAACGGATGATTTTCGCATTCTTCCTGTAGTATTTTTTTTGCCAAGGTCACATCACTGCTATAGGTAATACCGAGTTCAATATGCTCGCAACACTTCAATTCTCCTAAATCGTAGTTAATTAATTTTTCTTTATTTATAACTGCATTAGGGATCACGATCATTTTATTCTCGAAATTTCTGATTACCGTATGGCGTAACGTAATATCCGTCACCGTTCCTACCATCGTATCTGTTATTTTTATAACATCACCTATTTTAAAGGGTTTAAAGGACACGATAAAAATACCTCCTACTAAATTGGATAAAGCCTCTTGAGAAGCCACCCCTGCAATTAAAGCTAAAACACCTGCGCCACCTAAGGCCGTTTGCGCTACGCCTTTTAAGGATGGAAAGGCCATTAATGTAAATAACAAACCGATAAAGCAAATGACAAACACGGACACATACCTAAGAAACTTATAGGTTGTAGGATCAAAATCGTGAGTAACCTTTTCGTCAATACGATGCTTAAACCACATATTACAAACGGTAGCCGTAATAATAGTGATTACTGTTACCGCGCCAATATAACTGGCCAACTTAAAATAATTAATCAATAGCTGATCTTTGTCTCTATCTACAAAAACGGCACTCAAGGCTATAATCCCTAAAATTAACCATAATAGATTGAGCGTAATCCGCACTAATTTCATAGATCTCACAGGAGCATCGGGTAAGCGTTTGGCTTCCTTTTTTACTAACCACTTTATGATAAACTTTGTTGATAAACGCAGTAGAATCACAGCGGCTATAACCGCCAGAACGTAAAGAATTAAATTTTTATAGGTACTTATAAACTCTATCATAATAACTAAAATTTAAACGGATAAAGGATGCCTTCTCCTAAGCAATAATAAGGTTTTAAAGCTACACTTAAGAAGAATTTATAGCATTACTTATAGCTTGCGCTTAGCTTCTAAAATGCCTTTTAGATTAAACACCACAAGGTGGTCTACAATTTGCGCTAAGGTATATTCTTGGGTTAATTCGCGATTAAGAAGTAGTACATCTATTTTATAAATGTTGAGCAGACAAAATAACCTTAGGTCTACGGAAGCCACAATATCGCCAGATTTTTGCGCTTCTTTTAATAAATTTAAAACAATGGTAAAGGTGACATAATCACGTTCGTGTTGGTAGCGCTTAAAGGCTTTAGGATAGTATTTTTTCAATTCTATGTAAAACGTAGTGGAATTCGTCGAGAGTTGACGAATTCCATAACGATACATTAAAATGACTTTTTTTAAGGGTGAAATTTCGCGATTTAAAATTTTATTAAAAACGGCATGATGCCCTTCAAAAATAAAATCGACACTTTTTTCAACCAAATCTTCTTTACTCTTATAATGCACATACAGGGTCTTTTTGGAAATACCGAGATGATTAGAAATATCCGCCATTGTGGTACTTCTAACACCGTAATTTTTAAAGATAGGAATAATACTGTTCAACATATTTTCCGCTGTATGGACAATTTACAAAGCGTCAAGAATTTAATTCAAGATTATTTCCAACCTCCACCTAGAGCTTCGTAAAGATCTACGACCGCAACTAATTGTTGTAATTGGCTATCAATGCTATTAAGCTCTGCACTTAAGGCACTTTGTCTTGCTGTTAATAAATCTAAATAGTTGGCATAACCGTTTTTAAGTAATTCTTCTGAATTGGCTTCTGCAATACGCAAGGCTTCAACTTCATTCTTTCTGAATTCAAACTTTTTCGTTTCAGCTTTATAAGCATATAAGGCATTAGAAACCTCACTTCCGGCCACTAATAAGGTCTTTTTGAAATTCAACAACGCCGTTTCTTGATTGGCTAAGGCCACTTCCTTCTGAGTTTTTAATTTTCTTTGATTAAGCAAAGGTTGTGTTAATCCCCCAACCACCGTTGCAAACAGCGAATTGGCACTTAATAAATTATCTAATTCTAAACTTTGAAGCCCTCCAGAAGCTGTTAAGGTTAATGAAGGATAGAAGCTACTATTCGCTACGTTGGTAAGCTCAAAATTCTTAATTAAAGAATATTCAGCCGCCATGACATCCGGACGATTACGCAACAATAATGTTGACACTCCTAATGTCAGTTCTTGATCTATCTTTTGCGTTTGCAAAGGACTTCTTTCTAACTCCTGAGGCGTTCTTCCTAACAAAATACTCAACGTATTTTCAGCTTTAAAAATGGCCATTTCAATATCAACCTGTAAGGCTTTAGCACTATTGTACTGCGCTATATTTTGGTCTACTGCAACCTGAGTTACTTGTCCGGCGTCTTTTAACGCTTTGATAGTCTCTACACCACTTGCTCTTGTTTCAATGGTCTTTTTAGTCACTTCTAACTGGGCATCTAAAGCCAAGAGGTTGTAATAGGTATTCGCAATACTAGAAATCAGTTGCGTTTTCACCGCTTGATGTGCCGCAACGTTTTGCAAATACTCCGCTTGCGACGCACGCTTCCCGGATCTTATTTTTCCCCATACATCGGCTTCCCAAGATAAATTGGCCGTGATATCATAGGTATCTAAACCACCGCTAAATATAGTACCAAACTGACTATTTTCAGAATATTCTTGATGCGTGTAATTAGGCCCTACACTCAAGGTTGGCATAAATCCTGCCTTACCTTGTTTGGCGTACGCTTCTGCCGCAATCATTTGCTGAATGGCAATACGTACATCCATATTATTCTGCAGCCCTTCTTCGATATACTGTTGAAGGTAAGGATCTGTAAATAAATCTTTCCAAGAAACCTCTGCGATAGAGACACTATCGGTAGGCAGATTCTCTGTTCTATAAAGCGCTTCTGTTTCAAGATCTAAATCTGGCCTTACATAGTCTTTTGCTACAAAACAACTTTGTAATGTGAATGCCACGACTAATAATAAAGCACCTTTACTGAAATGTTTATGTTTTATAATTCCTGTCATAATTCTTAATCTTCAATAGTTTGTACTGCGGGTTGGCCTGAAACTTTTTCTTGCAACCACTGAAATAATATAAATAATATTGGAATAACGAAGACTCCTAATAAGGTTCCGATTAACATCCCTCCTGCGGCTCCTGTTCCGATAGAATTATTTCCTTCTGCACCTACACCTTTAGCTAATACCAATGGCATTAGTCCTAAGATAAAAGCGAAAGAGGTCATTAAAATAGGACGTAAACGTGCCTTAGCACCATGGATTGCTGCATCCACAATACTCTCGCCATTTTTACGACGTTGCAGTGCGAACTCTACAATAAGAATTGCATTCTTAGCTAATAACCCAATAAGCATAATTAAGGCAATTTGGAAATAGATGTTGTTTTCTAATCCTAAAAACTTCGTACTTATATAGGCTCCAAAGACACCAAACGGCAGCGATAATACCACTGCAAATGGTAGTAAATAACTCTCGTACTGAGCACTTAATAAGAAATAAACAAACAGAATACTTAAGATAAATATAAAGGTCGTTTGGTTCCCCGCACTTACTTCTTCTCTAGTTAATCCTGAATAAGCAATAGTATAATTACTTGGTAATTTTGCGACTTCTTCCTCAATAACTCTAATAGCATCACCTGTACTAAACCCGTCGTTAGTTGCTCCAGAAATACTGGTAGAGTTTAATAAATTAAATCGTGTAACCGATTGCGGTCCATAAACACGTTTTAAGTTTACAAACTGAGTGATCGGTGTCATTTCACCTGAATCTGTTCTTACATACATGCTATTTAAAGCATTCTCATCCGCTCTATCTTCTGGCAAGGCTTGAATATAAACTCTAAATTGCTTTCCGTATTTAGAAAAATCAGAGGCATAAATTCCCCCAATATAACCTTGTAAAGTAGAGAAAATACTACTTACAGAAACACCTTTTTCTTTTGCTAATGGCACATTAACTTCCATTTCATACTGTGGATAGTTGGTACTAAAAGCCGATTGTGCGTATTTAATTTCTGGATGGCTCATTAAAGCCATAGCAAACTCTTTATTCGCTTTATCTAGGTCTTTAAATTCGCCCCCAAACTTATCTAATAAATTCACTTCGAATCCTGCTGAGTTACCAAATCCACGAATACTTGGTGGAGAGAAGAAAATAATGTTTGCTTCTGGTAATCCTGCCGCCACACCAAATAATTTTCCGGTAATGGCCTGAGCAGAAAGTGAAGGATCTTCACGATCAGTCCAATCTTCCAGCTTAATAATCCCCATTCCGAAGTTAGATCCTGCACCGTTAATTAAACTTCGTCCTTTAATAAAGTTAACACCAACAACCCCTTCCATATTTTCTATTTTGGAGTATAGTTTTCTAGTTACGGCATCTGTTCTATCTAAAGAGGCCCCTGCAGGCAATTCAATATTTGCAAAGATGATTCCTCTATCTTCATTCGGTACAAATCCTGTTGGCGTTGTAGTCGATGCCCAATAGATTCCCACACCTGCAATAATTAAAAGCAATACAGATACAAATTTTCTTCGGTATAAAAACTGAAGCGATCTTCCGTAACGTTCTATAGTAGCATTAAAACCACGATTGAATAAGGTATAAAAACGTTTTAATGGCCCTTTTCCTTTTAATTCTTCATCTTCTTTATGCTCTTTTAAGAGTAAAGCACATAAGGCAGGACTTAAGGTTAAAGCGTTTACGGCTGAAATAAGAATGGCAATAATTAAGGTTACCCCAAATTGCTCATAAAACACCCCCGTAGGTCCGGTTACAAACGTCACAGGAATAAATACCGCTGCCATAACCAAGGTAATGGATATAATGGCACCAGAAATCTCATTCATGGCTGTTAAGGTTGCTTTTTTCGGATTGTGTTCTCCTTCATCCATCTTAGCATGCACGGCTTCCACTACCACAATAGCATCATCCACCACAATACCAATGGCAAGAACTAACGCAAATAGTGTTAATAAGTTGATGGAATAACCAAAGACATTCAAGAAAAAGAAGGTACCGATAATAGATACCGGAACGGCAATGGCCGGAATTAACGTAGAGCGGAAATCTTGTAAAAAGATGAATACCACTAAGAACACCAACAAGAAGGCCTCTAATAACGTATGTACTACTTTATCTATAGATGCATTCAAGAATAAACTGGTATCATAAGGCACAAAGATATCTAAACCTTCAGGTAAATCTGCTTTTACATCTTCTAAGGTTGTTTTAATATTTTCAATAATCTCCTGGGCATTAGAACCTTTAGTTTGAAAAATCCCCATAAAAACTGCTGGATGTCCTAAACTCATAGCATTTGACGCATAAGATTGCGCATCTAATTCAATAGTAGCAACATCTTTTAATCTCAAAAATTCACCATTCCCTAAGGCTTTGATAACAATATCACTGTACTGTGCTTCATCTTTAAAACGTCCACTATAAGTTAAAGTGTACGAAAAGGATTCTCCATTATTCTGCCCTAGTGATCCTGCTGCAGCTTCTAAATTTTGTTCTGCTAAAGCGGCAGAAACATCGGAAGGTATAAGGTTATAAGCTGCTAATTTTTCAGGGTTTAACCATATACGCATCGCGTAATCTTGTTGCGAAAATAAACTTACATCACCAACACCTCCAATACGTTGCATAGCAGGGATGACGTTTATCTTTAAATAGTTCTGAATAAACGTGGCGTCGTAATTTTCACTTTCAGAATACATGGAAATAAACATCAAAGCACTTGTTTCTTGCTTCTGTGTTATAACTCCGGTTTGTGTAACTTCTGAAGGTAATAATGGGGTTGCTCTCGCTACACGGTTTTGCACGTTTACCGCCGCAATATCCGCATCCATTTCTTGATCGAAATACACCGTAATTTCTGCAGTTCCGGTGTTAGACGCCGTAGAGGTAATGTAGGTCATTCCCTCAACTCCGTTTATTTGTTCTTCAATAGGAATGATAACACTTTCTAAAACCGTTTCGGCATTTGCTCCGGTATAACTTGCAGTAACCTTAATGGTTGGTGGAGCAATATCTGGGTACTCTTCAATAGGTAAGCTGGTGATACTAATAACGCCAAGCAAAACTATAATAATAGAGATGACTGTTGAAAGCACAGGTCTTTCAATAAATGTTTTTAACATAATTACTAAGTTTGTTCGTTAATTAGTTTCTAAATAAAGTCTCGATAGGTTCAATAGCCTCTTCAAACGGTGTTTCTTGTGGCGTAATCACCATTCCAGGACGTAGTTTTCCAACTCCAGAAACCACAATTTTATCCTCTGCTTTTAGGCCCGATGCTACAACGTATAAATTATCTACAGTACCTTGAACTTTAATAATTGAGGTTTCAATTTTATTATCGGCTACTAATTTAAAAATCATCACATTTCCTTGTTGCTCAAACGTAGCACTTTGTGGAACAACAATAGCATCTTTATACGTGATAGGGAATCTTATTTTGCCACTATTTCCATTGGTTAATATTTCATTAGGGTTATCAAAAGCGGCTCTAATTTTAATGGTTCCTGTACTTTGGTTGACTTGACCTGTACTAGTTTGAATACGGCCTTTTTCAGAGTATTCTTTACCATTCGCTAAAATCAAAGTTAAATCTGGCGAATTTTTAATACGTTCGGCCTTAGTTTTCCCTTCGGATTGTTGCAGATGATTAATGTACTGCGCTTCATTAAAACTAAAGAAAGCATATACTTGATCAATTTCACTTACTGTTGTTAATGGTGAAGCATCACTAGGACTAACTAAAGTCCCTTCTCTAAAGTTTATAGCACCAACGTATCCGTCAATAGGACTTTTAATGGTTGCATACCCAATATTAGCCGCTACCCCACTGTAATTCGCCTTAGCTTGTGCTAAATTGGCCTTCGCTGTTTCTAATTGCACAGGACTAATAATGTTTTTTTCAACTAATGGAATTAACTTATCCACCTCAACTTGAGCCACATTAATACGTGCTTTTGCGGCACCTGCATCTTGATTTAAAGACTGTGTTTCTAACTTAAACAACACTTGTCCTTTGCGTACTTTTTGACCTTCATCAACTAAAACATCTTGAATGTAACCCGATGTTTTTGCTCTAACATCACTATTTACAATACCTTCAATCGTGGTAGGGTATTCTTTATAACCCGTTACGGTTTTAGTTTGTAATAGCGTCACAGGAATGGTTGGAGGTGGCGCTTGAGTAGCGGCAGCAGCTTGTCCTTCTTTGTCTCCACAGCTTAAAACAAGGAAAAATACACCGAGTGCTAAAATTGAGTATAAATTATTCTTTTTCATTTTTTATAAGGTTTAAATGGTAATATGGTTCGTTATTATTTTAGTTTTTAATTCTTTTATCGAGGTGGTAGCCCCATCTAAAAAGGCGATATAATCGTTATGAAAATTTAAATCAAACCGATCTTCATCTCCGTCTTCAAGTTGCTGATTAATGGTATCCTTATAGTTTTTAATCTCTAAGTGTAAGCCTTTGATGTCTTCCCATTCTTTCACCATATTATCAATGTGCTGAAGTATGGAATCCTTATTGATAATAAAATACTTCTTACGATCTCCCGTTTTGGTGAAGTACACAATCTTTTTAAGATCTTGAAGATGGTTTAAATGTGTAGAAATGGTACTCTTACTCGCACACAGAATATTCACCATATCTTCAAAGGTGACCCCTTTTTTACCGGTGAGAATGATATAAGATAAAATTCTTGCAGCAACAGGAGCCAACTGCTCTCTTGTTTCTAAATGCACCCCTAGCTTTTCAACTAAGGCCATTTTTTCTTTACAAATAGTATTCGTCATTGTTCACTAATTTCTTGTTATGGATATGAAAAAAATACAACATCCACATCATTCAGTTTGCAAATATACCAATTGGTTCGGTACTAGCCGAACTAAACGAAGTTAACAATTTGTTAAAACACTTTAGACCATAAAAAAAGCCTGTACACAATATATACAAGCTTTTAACTATAATTTGTTCGTCAGGTTTTAAACGACTTCTTCAATCTTTTTGGGCGAGGTTAAATGCAGAATAACATAACCAACAATTGCAGAAATAAAGGAGCCGATAAGGATTCCTATTTTTGCCGAATCTACATATTCTGGTGATGACGCAAAGGCTAAACTTGCAATAAAAATAGCCATCGTAAACCCGATTCCGGCTAAGAAAGCAACACCTATAATTTGAATAAATTTAATATCACTTGGCACTTCAATAAGCTTAATTTTTTTTGCTATAAATACAATTAGGGTAATTCCAATCCCTTTTCCTAAAATTAAACTGATGATAATATTAATCACTAAGGCCGTATCTAAACCTTCTGATCCACTGATAAGCACCCCTGCATTGGCTAAGGCGAATATTGGGATAATGAAATAGGCCACCCATCCATGTAAATTGTGTTCTAAATGCTGTAATGGCGACTGAAATTTAGCCGACCAATCGTCTAAATCGTCAATCAGTTGAATTTGTTCTGTAGACAAAATAGGCGCCTTCAGTATACTCGCTTTCTTTATACGTATAAAGATTCGTTCTAACTGCTCTACAAAAGTCGCGGTCTTAATCTTTTGACGAATTGGCACAGAAAAGGCCAATAAGATCCCTGCCACCGTTGGGTGTAATCCTGCTTTTAAGAATAAAAACCATACAGCGATACCTAAGAAAAACAACAAGAATCTAGAATAAATTCCTTTATAAGATAACACATATAAAAAGGCCAATAAAGCTGCTGCTATAAGGAGTAAGGAAATTTTAATGGTACCACTATAAAATATGGCAATTACAAGTACCGCCCCAATATCATCTACAATTGCAAAAGCTGTTAAAAACACCTTTAAACTTAAAGGCACACGGTTTCCTAAAACATTTAAAATAGCTAATGAAAAGGCTATGTCAGTAGCCATTGGGATTCCCCATCCTTTTGTTGTTTCAGGATTTTGATTAATCAATAGGAAAAATAATACAGGAACAATCATTCCCCCTAAAGCCCCAACTAAAGGAAAGGCTATTTTTTTAGGTGAATTTAATTCTCCAATAAGCAGTTCTCGTTTTATTTCTAAACCGATAAGGAAAAAGAAAATTGCCATTAAGCCATCGTTAATCCAAAGAATTAAAGGTTTTTTAAATTCAAAACTTTCAGTAACGATTCCGACATCATATTGCCAAAGATCTCTATAAATATCACCAAACGGAGAATTAGCCCAGACTAATGCGATAATAGTGGCGAGCAATAGCAAAATACCACTGAAACTTTCAAATTGAACGAATTTCTGAAATGGGGTGAGAAATACTCTTCTGATCATAAATATTGATTTGATACTTTATTGGTTAATTCCAAAGATAAGATAACGAGATTTTAAAAATAACTGAATTGCAGTCCTTTTTTAATCCATATCTCATTGATTAATTATTTTATTTATTTCTTAATGAAGTGCACTTTAGCTACAATTTCCAAAGTACTTTTATCTTAACAAGATAGTAAAACGATTATGTTTTTCATAATCGAAGCGTCAAGCACCTCATTATTTCAGACTTAAAACACGTTGAAGTCTTAGGTATTACGCCCTATAAAGGCATCTATTGAAAACCGTCCTGGACCGGTTAAAAGTAAAGTTATATAGCCAACACCATATAAAAGTCCTTTCTCCATCACTCCAAATCCATCTCCAATATGAACTATAAAAACCGCAACAAGCATGGTAACAATTAGTGGGATTAAAGCCCAACGTGTTGCCAAACCGAGCACTAACAATAGGCTACAAATTACTTCTGCAAAAACAGCCAAAACTAATGAAGGTAAAACTCCCACACCAAACGGATCTGCAAAACGCAATTCCTCACCACTAAACAAGGTATTCCACTTGCCAATACCATGGCCAAAACACATGCCTAATCCTAAAAACACTCTTAAGATTAAAAGTCCTATATCGGTTAAAAACCGATGTCTATTGCTACGAAGTGAATGCATTAATGACTAAGATTAAAAGTTGCTAATGACGCTCTCTTCCCTACACTTAACGTTAACACGTTAGCGTTTAAGGTATAATTTTGCGCTGTATTAAAAACGGCTAAAATTTGAGATTCATTTATTTTAGACTTTAAACACATCATCTCTGTTGTAGCCAATTCTGAAAATTGAATACGATATCCTTCTTCTATTGTATAACGTCCTGTAAAAGTATTACAACCAGCGTTTCCGCTAATCCTATGCGTCTCCGCATCTAGAGTAAAATAAATCTGCTGCCCTTCGATAAGCTTACCTTCTACAGCCGCACCGTTTAAAGTTGTTAAAACCCATTTGCTATTTTCTAGCGTTTGCTGTATCTCATTCTTGCTCATTTTAGAAGATGCCATAGATGCTCCTTTAGAGCTGTTACAGCTTAAGCCCAAAACAAAAACTAAAGAAAACAGTATTGGTGTGATACGCATTATTGGTAAAAATTGATATTTACAAATATAGAGTTAGTTCAAAATCATTAAAGCAACCAAAGATTAAAGTATTGTTAAAACTAAGTTAGCAACAGTCCATAATTTCAAAAAACTTCGTCTTTATAAGCCTCTTTTTGCATGGACACACTCATTCTCATCTCAAAAGGATCTATTGCTTATACCTTCAGCAAAGCTTTAAATACGACTATGTCAATTTAACCTAATTGAAATAAAATTCCTTCAAGAGAAATCCGAGAAAGTACTACTCCTCTGAAAAGCAATAGATGGAAAAAATATAATAAAATTCATCACAAACTAGGTCACTTTAATTCATTTATTGAAAGGGTAATCTTATCTTCGCGCATTCTTAAAATTAGACTTATGAAAGTTCGCGAGTATTTTATTTTAATTTCAATTGTAACGACGTTATCTTTAGTAATTATAGCCCAATTTTGGCCTCCAATACTATGGGCATTTTTGGTGGTAGCGCCTTTAATTATAATGGGAATCTTTGATATTTTTCAAAAATCCCATACCATACGACGAAACTTCCCTCTATTAGGACGTTTTAGATATATCTTAGAATCTATCCGACCGGAGATTATGCAGTATTTTGTAGAAACGGATACGGAAGGGCGTCCTTTAAATAGAATTTTAAGATCCTTAATATACCGAAGAGCTAAAGGCGAAAATGACACGGAACCTTTTGGAACGCAAATGGATATTTACCACTCGGGTTACGAATGGTTAGAACACTCAATGTATGCTAAAACCAATCCTAAAGATATTGGGGAATTTCCACGTTTAATTATTGGAGGAAAAGATTGTAAACAACCTTACTCGTCGAGTTTATTAAATATCTCTGCCATGAGTTTTGGTTCGTTAAGTAACAATGCCGTCCTGGCCTTAAACAAAGGCGCTAAAATGGGAAATTTTGCTCATAATACTGGTGAAGGGGCAATCAGTGATTACCACTTAGAACATGGTGGCGATTTAATATGGCAAATTGGTACGGGTTACTTTGGCTGCCGACATGATGATGGGACGTTTAACGAAGTTACCTTTAGAGAAAATGCTTTGCGTCCTCAAGTAAAAATGATAGAGATTAAACTTTCTCAAGGGGCGAAACCTGGACATGGAGGAATTTTACCTGCCTCTAAAAACACCGAAGAAATTGCAAAAATAAGACACGTAAAACCGGGTATTGCGGTACACTCTCCACCTTCACACTCTGCATTCTCAGACCCTATACAATTTATGCATTTCATAAAAAAACTGAGAAGCCTTTCTGACGGTAAACCGGTTGGATTTAAACTCTGTTTAGGGAGAAAGCAAGAATTTATGGATTTTTGTGAAGCCATGATCTTTACAGGGATTCGTCCTGATTTTATTACCGTTGATGGTGGTGAAGGAGGAACAGGAGCCGCTCCTGTAGAATTCTCAAACTCTATGGGAATGCCATTAAGAGAAGGACTTATTTTTGTTCACGATACCTTGGTTGGCTTTGGCCTTAGAAACGATATTAAAGTTATTGTGGCCGGAAAAATAATTACTGGTTTCCATATGGCGAGAGCCTTAGCTTTGGGAGCTGACGGTTGTAATAGTGCAAGAGCGATGATGCTTTCTATTGGTTGTATACAAGCCTTACAATGCAACACTAACACGTGTCCTGTTGGGGTGGCCACTCAAAATCCTTCTCTTGTAAAAGGTTTAGTGGTTGAAGATAAAGCACCACGTGCAAAACGTTACCATGAGGCTACAATTCATAGTTTCTTAGAGTTGGTTGCTGCGGCCGGACTTACAAGCCCAAAGGAATTACAGCGTGAACATATTAGTAAGCGTGTAGGACTTTACGATGTTAAAACTTATGCTGAAATTTATCCTAATATAGAGGAAGGTTGTTTATTAAATATTGACACCATTCCTGAAGAATATAAAAAATTCTTCCACCTCACACGTATTATGAAATAAAATACCGGATAGATTAGAATAATGCTTTCAGAAATGAAAGCATTTTTTTATGTCTAGGTCTAAAAAACGATGAGATTTTGAAAGATGAAAACGCATTAATACTTCTAAAGTTGGTTTATTCTATTATCTTTATTACAACTGCAATTTAGCTTGCAACGAAATCCATTCATTCATGATTAAACTCTTGAAATCATTTTAACGCGCATCAAAACTCAATTTAAAGAATTATTAGACTTCTTTAAAAGCACCAATTTTTCTAAAGCTCTATTAGTAGGCATAGCCATGAGTACGCCTATAATTTTAGGTATTGCTCTTAACCAGTTTGAAATTGGACTTTCACTCTGCCTCGGCGCCATTTGGTGTTCTCCGAGTGATGTTAGTGGAAGTTTAAAACATAAGCAAATCGGCATCTTGGCCTCTTCAGGACTTGTGGTAATCATTAGTTTTATTGGCGGTTACCTTAACATGACCAACTATTTGCTTTTTCCTATTTTAGGACTACTTACCTTTTGTATTGCCTTTATTTCTATCTATGGTTTTAGAGCCTCCTTAATAAGTTTCTCTGGACTCTTGGCCTTAATCTTAAGTTTTGCTAATATCTCAAAAGGTTTAGAGGTTTATCAATTTGCATTGTTTGTCGGGTGTGGCGGCTTATGGTATCTCACCTTATCTACTTTATCCTACTACCTCAATCCTAAAGCGCAGACCGAAGAAATTTTGAGTAAAACCTTTTTACTCACGGCCGATTTTCTAGACACCAGACGTCAACTCATTGGAACACAGCCCAACCGTGTGGCGTTACAAAAGCAACTGATTAACATACAGAGTGAACTCATAGAACACCATGGCACCTTACGTGAAATACTCATCTTATCGCGGAAAAATTCAGGAAAATCAAACTACAACAATAAACGTCTACTGGTTTTTATTCAATTGGTAGAAATCTTAGAAACGGCTATAGCCAATCCGGTAAATTATGAAAAAATGGATGCCCTTTTTGAAACACATCCGGAACTTAAGGCCGACTTTCAACATTTAATTTTAGAATTATCACAGCAATTAGGCGTCATTGCTAAAAATTACAGAGCGCAAAAATTTCCTTCAAATAGCATTTTAAATGAACGTTTTAAAACGCTTGAACAAGATATATTAAAATTCAAAAGTGAACCAAATCAAAAGGATTATGAACGTTATCTCATGCTTCAAAACCTATTAGATTACCAGTTGAAGCAAATTGAAAAAATCAAGAAGATAAAATGGCTATTGGGCAATCCGGAGTTAACCTCTAAAGACGCCTTAAGTAAAGAAAAGATGAATCGGTTTATTGTGTCTCAAGATTATGATCCTCGGATTATTCTTAGAAACCTCAGCTTTAAATCTACAATTTTTAAGCATTCCTTACGCTTGGCCGTCGCGGTTATGGTGGGTTACGGCATCGGTTTAATGTTCGATTTCCCTAATCCGTATTGGATTATCTTAACCATTATTGTCATTATGCGTCCTAGCTATGGTCTTACTAAAACACGTTCTAAAGACCGTATTATTGGAACCCTGATTGGCGCCGCCATAGCAAGTGTTCTTGTTTTTTTAATCAAAGACCCTTACCTCTTTGGTAGCCTGGCCATCATCGCATTGGTGATCGCCTTTTCTATGGTTCAGAAAAATTATAAAGCCTCAGCAACTTTTATAACGCTAAGTGTTATTTTTATTTACGCCATCTTACAACCCGATGTTATTCAGGTTATTCAATTTAGAGTTATCGATACCGTAATTGGGGCTGCAATATCTTTTATAACGATGCGCTGGTTATGGCCAGCTTGGTCCTTTATGGAAATTGGTACGCCTATTACCGAAGCCATTAAAGCCAATAGCGCATTCTTTAAATCCATAAGTACTTTTTATATCAATAAAGGAACTGTACCCACCAGTTTAAAGGTGAACCGAAAAGACGCTTTTGTACAGATGTCTAATCTGAGTTCAGCCTTTCAACGGATGGCACAAGAGCCACAATCGAAACAAACGCATATCGACGAGATTTATGAGCTCGTGGTTATGAATCATAGTTTTTTATCCTCACTATCGTCTATCAATACCTTTATACAACATCATAACACAACGGCTGCTTCAGATCAGTTTATAGCAATTTCCGAACAAATTTTAAGTCATATTGATAAGGCTTATGAGCACTTAAAACAAATTGATTTTGAAACCTTTAATTCTACAAGCTCCAAGTCTAACTTTAAGAGTGCGCCATTAGATTTTTCTGCAGATCAACTGACCTATAATAGTATCATGGCCTCTAATAACCAACACATCCATAGGGAAGCGCATTTGGTGTGGGAACAACTCTATTGGTTATACGGTTTAAGTGAGAAAATGCTAAGATTAGCGTCTAAATATACCTTAGAACCGCAAGACGCTTAAACATTAGAGAAATAAAACCACCATGCTATAAATGAAAAAAAGATGAAAGTTGCCTTTCATCTTTTTCTTGTGCATGAGATGACTCTAATTAATCTTAGCCTCTTCTCTTAAAATATTCTCCGTTAACGGGTTTTTAGAACAAATGGTATTTAAGACAAGTTCAAAGCCTCCTTATAATGTTCCGTACGACTTAGTAAAATAGTTTCTAGAACTCTTGTAACATCAGCTTGCCATTTTCTAGCCATATCTAGCTCTCCGCTTAGGCCTGTTTCCGTAAGGCTATTAAAGAACTCTAAATCTATTCTTGGTTGACCAGCACTTGGAGAAAAGGTAAGTAATACCTTGTCTATAACCTCGTTCGTTTTGGCCCCATCTTTAACACGTCTTGTGGCTTTATTAACGTCGCAAACTTCAATGGTATTTAAGTCTACAGATTGTGATTGTACCACACCATTAATCGTTTTGTGAAAGAATAATATGTTTGTTTTAGTATCTAAACCAATCGCAAAGTTGCTTTGTGCATCGATACGTGTTAAGGTACAATTCTGTTTTGTCGCCTCGGCTTTTAAAGCTTTTTTTAATTGGCGTTGTTTTTTATTACTACCGTATATGAAAAGTACAAACGGTAAAATGATGATAGCAATAACTATTGCATCGATTATAAATAATCCTGATCCCATAATTTTTGAATTTTAAAAGGGTAATTTTTAAGTTGTATGTATTAGCATGTAGGAGGTGTAAAACCTCGATAAGAAGTGTCTAGTTTAACTATAGACAGACCAATACTTACCAAAAGGTATGAAAAGGATATAGTGTTTTTTTTACGCGTAGAATTTTAAAACCGTGCCAACCCGATTTAAGGTATTGTGCAAACTGCACTTTAAAAACTTGCAGACTACGATGGCTAACACCATAGATCTTAACTAGCTTTTTATTAGGCGGACCAGGTTCTTCACTTAAAAGGTTTAAGACTCTATAGTCTGATGTAGGCGCATCGAAAAATGCGTTTGGAACAATAGAAACCTGAGAGATTTCATCTTCAGACTGTGAACTTAAACTTTGTTTAAAAACATCATTATGGTCACTGGGAAATTGGTGTGCATTGGCAAGGGTACCAAGCAGAACACAAATCCATATGATAAACGTTTTTAACATGTTGTATTTTAAATGCAGCTACAAAGGAAAAGCATATTTTTGAATTATTTGATAAATTGCTGTTAATTAATTACCGTACGTATTTCAACTTTATTAAGTTTATAACAGTCGCCATAGCCTCTACGACGTTAAATTTATATTAAAAGCGTATATGGCCATACTAAATACGGCAACATTTAGTTTTTTTGAATGGACGAGCGTAGCTATGGAATAGACCTTAATTCGATTGAAATTTTAGGGATAGAGTTAATCCTTTTTTAAATGCATTAAGCCATTTATTTTAAGACCCTTATCTTGTTGTTGTCTATGCTGTAAGTACTAGCGGCTTGCAGACCTTTAAAATTAATTAGTAGGAAGTAGAGCACTTTTGAATGAATCACGTTTTATGAACATAAATAAATCGCATATCCCACTTATCGTTACAACCCTTTTTGGCATCATATTATTGGCCTTGCAAAAACCGGTAACCGATTCTCTAGTTAAGAAGAGTGATAAGCTTGATGCCCGATATTCCAAAATATATAACATTAAAAGCACGCATTTTTTACCTGAAATTTTAAATGAGATCAGTGGCTTTACTTGGTTAAGTGAAAATGTATTTGCTTGTATACAAGATGAAGATGGCTTTATTTATATTTATGATGTTGCTAAGAAAGACATGGTTTCTACCATTAAATTTGGTACTTCAGGAGATTATGAAGGCTTAGCAATTAACAACAAGGATGCCTATGTGATGCGAAGCGATGGCACTATATACGGCGTGGAAGATTTTAGAAGTGATAGCCTCCACGTTACAAAATACAAAACGCTCTTCTCTGGAGATCATAATATTGAAAGTTTAACCTATGATAAGGATAACGATCGCTTATTAATAGCGCCAAAGGATGAAGGACTTTACAACAACAACGAAAAATCAATTTATCAGATTCCATTGCAGACCTTAGTTATGGACAGTCTCCCAACGATTAAAATTGATTTAAATGCGGCTATATTTAAACCTTATAAGCATAAAAAAATCCACAAGACCTTCAATCCTTCTGATATTGCCATCCATCCTATAACCAAAGAGATTTATGTCTTAGAAGGAAAAGATCCGAAGCTTTTAATTTTGAATTCGGAAGGAAAATTACTGCACTTACATCCCTTGGATAAACGTAAGTTTGGACAACCTGAGGGTATTACTTTTAGTCCTGAAGGACGCTTATTTATATCTAATGAAGCTACAAAAAGTGGAAGCGCTTCTATCCTTGAAGTTGAATTAAAATAGTTTCTGGTAAGCTTGAACATAATCTAACCAAAACGAAGCGAAGGGATTGCGATGCATCCCTATTCCCTCCGCTTTGAAAATAGTTGCAACAAAAAAACGCTCAAGCAAGCTTGGCAATAATCTAACCAAAACGAAGCGAAGGGATTGCGATGCATCCCTATCCGCTCCGTTTTGAAAATAGTTTCAACAAAAAAACGCTCAAGCAAGCTTGGCGTTTTTTCTTATGAAACTATTTATTCGTGACCGCGAAGGGATTCGAACCCCCAACCCTCAGAGCCGAAATCTGATATTCTATCCAGTTGAACTACGCAGCCCTAATTCCTATTTAAAACAGGAACTAATTTATTTAAGACAATTTTGCCTTTACAATATTCGAAATGGTTTTTCCATCGGCTTTACCAGCCAATTCTTTACTTACCATTCCCATTACTTTTCCCATATCTTTCATACCCTCAGCACCTGTAGACGCAATAGTCTTCATAACCACCACAGTAATTTCTTCCTCGGTTAATTGCTTTGGTAAAAACTTTGCAATTACTTCGGCCTGTGCCAATTCTGGTTCTGCTAAATCTTTACGATCTTGCTCTAAAAATATAGCAGCGCTATCTTTACGTTGCTTTACCATTTTAGATAAAATTTTAATCTCTTCTTCCTCAGAGATCTCTTCTTTAGAACCTGTAGCGGTTTGTGCAAGTAATATTTCTGACTTTACAGCTCTTAATGCAGCTAAAGCTGTTTGATCCTTTTCTTTCATCGCTGCTTTCATAGCAGTCATTACATCAACTTGTAAACTCATAGTGTTGTTCTTTTATTAAGAAGCGCAAAGATACTAAAACTTTCGTTTTTGTGACTACAGTTGGCCTTTAATAAATGGCTATTTCTAATAAAAAAAAGCCTCTAAAAATATATTTTTTTGAGGCTTTTTTATAGGCTGTTAATAACTTTGAATAATGTCGAGATTAGTCTACATTATCATGTAGAAAAGAATTATTACTTCTTAATTGAATATCGTCATTGTCATCAGTTCCGACAGACATTCTAGAGCTCGTATTTTCAGAAGAATGCTGTGCATCTTCTAAATTCACTCCTTGACGTTTGTAAGCCGGTACCTTTTCAATTTCATTGATCTTAGCGTTGTTGAACTTATAGTTGAAATCTTTCATTTTTCTTCTACGTTCATCGGCTCTAGAAATTAACAAATCCGAAATAGGACTGTTCATTGGGTCAATCTCCTCTTCAGGCGCTGTATTAGGCTCTGGAGCGGCAATCGTTTTCTTTTCAAAAGTAATCTCTTCCTTGACCTCCTTTTTCTCTGTCTTAGTGTTAACTGGAGACTGCACCGTATCAAAATCATTTAAGGTGTAGCGCTTTTCACCTTGCTCATTAACTTTGGCTGTAGATCTAATTTCTACAGGCTCATTAACGTCTATATCATTTACCTCTTCATCTAAACTAAAGAAGGTTTTATTCTCTTTCTTTGGTGGCTGCTGGTCTTCAACAGGTTTTGGTGTTGAATTAGACAGGGGCAAATCAAAAGTTAGGGTAATCTGCTCTTCTGGCTCAGACTCTACAGGCTTTGTTTTATGCTCTACTGGTGTAATGATAAATTCTTCTGGCTCAACCGGAGTTTGTGGTTCTGGTTTAGAGTCTAAGACTTCTTCATAGACAATATTCATGCTTTTTAAGAAATCTGTGGTCTTAATAAGATCAGCTTCATGACCTGTTTTATCCTCAGTTTCATTTGAAGGCTCTTCTAGATTTTCTTCATCTAGTAACGTATGACGAACAACAGGCGCCTCTTTCTTTTCCTCTAATACGATATCTGGAGTGATGATAGCAGGCGTTTTTTCTTGCGTGCTAATTCCTGGCTCTTGAGTTTCCTCTAAAGCGTGTATCACTTTTTTAGTTTCTGTATTAGAGATTTCGTTCTGTTGATCTATATTAAAACCCGTAGCAATGATGGTTACAGAGATCGATTCTTGTAATTCTTCATCTTCACCAACACCCATAATGATATCTGCACCATGTCCGGCTTCATTTTGAATATGATCATTAATCTCACCTATTTCATCAATAGTAATTTCCTGAGAACCAGAAACGATCAGCAACAATACGTTTTTAGCTCCTGTAATTTTATTATCGTTAAGTAATGGCGAATCTAAAGCATTCATAATCGCTTCTTGTGCTCGCGTTTGCCCTGATGCCGTTGCCGACCCCATAATGGCAGTACCACTATTACTCAATACCGTTTTAGCATCACGTAAATCAATATTTTGTAAATAGTGATGCGTAATAACTTCAGCAATACCACGAGATGCGGTTGCTAAAACTTCATCGGCTTTAGAGAACCCAGCTTTAAAACCGAGATTTCCATAAACTTCACGAAGTTTATTATTGTTAATAACGACTAAAGAGTCTACATGTTGACGTAATTTTTCAATACCACGTTGCGCTTGTTCATTACGCATTTTACCTTCAAACTGAAAAGGCATGGTGACAATCCCAACCGTAAGAATATCTAATTCCTTAGACATCTTAGCAATAACAGGAGCTGCACCCGTACCTGTACCACCACCCATTCCGGCAGTAATAAATATCATTTTAGTGTTGGTATCTAACATTCTACGAATGTCCTCTGAACTTTCAACAGCGGCTTGTTCTCCAACTTCAGGATTGGCACCAGCGCCTAATCCTTCCGTTAAATTAACGCCAAGTTGTATTTTATTAGGAACACCACTATTCTGTAGAGCTTGAGAATCTGTATTACAGATTACAAAATCTACCCCTTTGATCCCTTGTTGAAACATGTGGTTGATAGCGTTGCTACCACCTCCTCCGACACCTATGACCTTTATGACATTTGATTGGTGTTTTGGCAAATCAAATGAAATATTTCCAAATTCGTTGCTGTTACTCATAATTATTATGGGTTTACTATTTATTCTATTCTTTTTCAATTGGGCAATTTTTAAACTGCCCTACTCTTCTCTTATCTCTCTTAAGGCAATTTAGAATTACCCTATTGTACTACTCTGTTTTATCTAAAAAATCTTTAACGCGTTCCGTTAATTTATCTAAAAATGAACGGCGTTCTTTTACGGGCTCGACTTCAACTTCTTCTTCTGGCATCGGTTCTACAAGTTCTGGCTCTGCCACAACTTCTTCTTCTACCACAACCTCTTCTTCAATAGCTTCGGCTTTTTTACGCTCTTGACGTTTTAAACCATCCATAACTAAACCTACAGCGGTTGCAAATAACGGACTCGCAATATCTTCATCACTACCACCAGCTAAATGCTCATTAGGATAACCGATACGCGTATCCATCCCTGTGATGTATTCTACTAATTGCTTTAAATGCTTTAGTTGTGCTCCACCACCGGTTAAGACAATCCCTCCAATCAGTTTTTTCTTCTGCTCTTCGTGACCGTAATTTTTTATTTCTACATACACCTGTTCTATAATCTCCACCACTCTGGCATGAATAATTTTAGACAAGTTTTTTAATGTTATTTCTTTTGGCTCACGTCCTCTTAACCCTGGAATGGAAACAATTTCGTTATCCTTATTTTCTCCTGGCCATGCAGATCCAAACTTCACTTTTAAAAGTTCTGCTTGCTTTTCTATAATAGAACAACCTTCTTTGATATCTTCAGTAATGACATTTCCACCAAATGGAATCACTGCTGTATGACGAATGATCCCGTCTTTAAAAACGGCCAAATCAGTCGTTCCACCTCCGATATCAATTAAAGCTACTCCAGCTTCCTTTTCTTCACGACTTAACACTGCATTAGCAGATGCTAAAGGTTCTAGTGTGATGCCCTCTAAATTTAAGCCTGCACTTTTTATGCAACGGCCTACGTTTCTTATAGAAGAGACTTGCCCTACAACCACATGAAAATTCGCTTCTAAACGACCGCCATACATCCCGATAGGTTCTGTAATTTCAGCCTGACCATCAATTTTATACTCTTGTGGCAAAACATGAATAATTTCTTCTCCAGGAAGCATTACCAATTTATGCACTTGATTAATTAAACGATCTATATCCTCTTCATCAATAACCACATCAGAATTCGGTCTGGTAATATAATCACTGTGTTGCAAACTACGGATATGCTGACCAGCAATGCCCACAGTAACATCTTCAATTTTTTCAGAGGCTGCTGCTTCTGCTTCTTGTACAGCTTGCTGTATAGACTGAATGGTTTGGGTGATGTTATTAACAACACCACGATGCACACCCATACTTTTAGCCCTACCTAAACCTAGAATCTCAACTTTATCGTACTCGTTTTTGCGACCAATCATGGCCACAATTTTTGTGGTTCCTATATCTAAACCTACTGAAATATTATGTTTGTCCATAGCTTACTTTTTGGTGCAAATAACTTGTTTATCAAATTTTAAATTCACGACATCATAGTGGTCTAAAATTTGGTCTTTAAACGCCTTCTGATAAAACGCTTTAAAATTGTTAATCTTTTTCTCGAGATTTTTTAAAGTTCCTAAATGAACTTTAAAATTACTTTTCCGAATTTTAAAATCGATAGTGTCATCCTCATTTTGATGGATTTCAATAACATGTTTTTTTAAGAAATCATCTTCGTCTGCAAATTTCGCAAATTGATAGACAGTTTCAAGCTTATTTTTCTTAATATTTCCGGTAACAAGTGGAACTCTTGCTGCATAGTTAACAGACAAAGGCATAAAGCCACCTTCATCATCAATATAATATGAGGCATTTGTATGAACTCTTGCTATTGGTTTTTTTTGTTCTACTTCCGCTGTAAGCCCGCCGTTTACTGACATAAACACTTCGGCCTGCTTTATCATTGGATTAGAATTTAGGGCAGTCTCTAAGGCATTCAAATCTATAACTTCTTTAGGCAGCTCTGCAACCGGTTCTTCATTAAGTATTAACAATTTACTAACATTTACTTCGGTGATAAACATCCTGTTAGCTCCCAAAAATGTGATTTTTGGATCCCCAACTTTACGCACCTTGTTTCT
Organism: Winogradskyella arenosi; assembly: GCF_003337305.1. GTDB lineage: Bacteria > Bacteroidota > Bacteroidia > Flavobacteriales > Flavobacteriaceae > Winogradskyella > Winogradskyella arenosi. The sequence continues at coordinate 203,416 of NZ_QPJO01000005.1, forward strand.
TTGGTTAGAAAAAGCGAATAAAAAGCTTACCAATACAAGTAACCCAATGACTTTTATGTAATTAAAATTAATTTTTGACATCAAAGGCTTCTTTTATACGTTTCACTTCTTGTCCTATATCTCCAGCACCAATAGTTAACACCACTTGGGCCTTAGATTTCTCAATTTCTTTAATAAGCGCTGCCTTTTCCACTAAAGCTTTACGCGGGTTTTCTATCTTATCTAAAAGCCACTGCGAGGTCACCCCTTCTATAGGCAATTCTCTTGCCGGATAGATGTCTAAAAGTAACAGTTCATCAAACTTAGAAAGGCTTTCTGCAAACGCATCGGCAAAATCTTTAGTTCTACTGAATAAATGCGGTTGAAAAATCGCTAATACCTTTTTATCAGGATACATTTCTCTTACCGCCTGATGCACAGCTTTAATTTCTTCAGGGTGATGAGCGTAATCGTCAATAAACACAAAATCCTCTGTCTTTATTTGATAGGTAAAGCGACGCTTCACACCTTTATAAGACGCTAAACCTTTTTTTAAGTCGTCATAACCACATCCATATTCAGCAGCCATCGCAATAGCGATAAGCGCATTAGATAAATTATGACGTCCCGGTAAATAAAACCTAAAATCGTGTTCTATACCTTTAGGCGTCTTAATATCGAAGACGTAACTTCCATTTTCTATCCTAACATTTTGCGCGCTGTAATCCGCTTCTTCTTCTACCCCATAGGTAATACCGTCTAATGGTAAACCTTGTTTTACAAACAATTTTCCGCCCGGCTTAAGACATTCTGAAAACGCCTTAAAACTTTCAACCAAAGCTTCCGCACTTCCATAGATATCCAAATGATCGGCATCCATAGACGTAATGCTAGCCAAGTTTGGCGATAAGGCTAAAAAGGAACGATCAAATTCATCAGCCTCAACGACGGTAACTTCAGTACCATTCAAGATTAAGTTAGAGTCGTAATTTTCACTTATACCGCCTAGAAAAGCCGTTACAGGACTATCACAAACGTTTAAGAGATGCCCTAAAATACTCGTCGTAGTGGTTTTACCATGCGTACCAGCTACAGCCAAACAAAAGGTTTGTTTTGTAATGGCACCTAAAATAGCAGAGCGCTTAAGAATGTTGAAATTGTTGGCTTTAAAATATTCTAATTCCGAATGACCTTTAGGAATTGCCGGTGTATACACTACTAAAGTTGATTCAGCTTCTAAAAATGAGGTTTCAATTTCTGAAACATCATCGTTAAAATGAATCACAGCTCCTAAATCTTGAAGCGCACGGGTAATCTCTGTTGGGGTTTTATCGTAACCGCCAACATGCTTACCATGGGCCACAAAATAGCGTGCAATGGCGCTCATACCGATGCCACCGATGCCAATAAAATAGACGCTATTTATACTTTCGAAATTCATTATTTATGCAACATTTTTTCAACCTCATCAACGATATCTCGTGTGGCGTTGACCAAGGCTAAAGCTTCAATATTTTTACTTAATTCTTCTCTTTTAGTTTTATCTGTGATTAGTGCTGAAAATTTCTTCTGAAAATCAGCTTCTAAATCTTTTTCTCGTATTAATATAGCCGCCTCTTTATCTGCAATAGATTTGGCATTTTTAGTTTGATGGTCTTCCGCAACATTAGGCGACGGAATAAAAATCACCGGTTTCCCTACAATACACAATTCTGAAACCGAAATAGCCCCTGCTCTTGAGATTATAATATCTGAAGCGGCATAAGCCAAATCCATTTGATTTAGAAAGGCATGCACTTGAATTGTTTTATTCGTATCGTATTTTTTATACTGCTCATAGTATAATTTACCACATTGCCAGATCACTTGGATGTTTTGAGCTTCAAAAAAATCAATATTCGCTTCTATAAGCTGATTAATTCGTCTTGCCCCTAAACTTCCTCCGAGCACCAATAACGTTTGTTGCTCTTTATTGAGTTTGAAAGCCGTTTGACCTTCAGCACGTTTATCCTTTACTTGCAACAAATCCTTACGAATAGGATTTCCTGTAAGCTTAATTTTCGCTTTTGGAAAAAAGCGCTCTAAACCATCATAAGCAACACAGATGGTATTCACTTTTTTAGACAACAACTTATTAGTGATGCCTGGGAACGAATTTTGTTCTTGAATTAAACTTGGGATCCCTTTAGAGGTTGCCACTTGCAACAAAGGTCCGCTAGCAAAACCACCGGTGCCCACAACAGCATCGGGCTTAAAGCTTTTTATAATTTTACGAGATCGCCATAAGCTGCTCATCAATTTAAACGGAAAAGCTAAATTCTTCAGGGTTAACTTTCGTTGAATTCCGGAAATCCACAAGCCTTCAATTTTATATCCTGCTTGAGGCACCTTATCCATTTCCATACGATCTGAAGCCCCAACAAAAAGGAATTCGGCATCAGGGTAACGCAACTTTAATTCATCTGCAATAGCCACTGCAGGATAAATATGCCCTCCTGTACCTCCTCCTGAGAGGATAAATTTGTATGTTTTAGTTTGCTTCAATCTCTACTTATTTTTTAAATCGTTTCGCTTAAAATAGATAGCGGATTATCGTCTGCTATTTCCTGTTCTTGTTCTCTTTCTTTTAGCACTTCGCGCTTAGCGCTAACACTTAGTATAATTCCGATGGATAAACAGGTCATCCAAATAGATGTTCCACCACTACTAATTAAGGGTAAAGTCTGACCTGTTACTGGAAACAACTCTACCGCAACGCCCATATTTAATAAGGCTTGAAATACGATAGGCAATCCTACAGCCAAGACCAATAATTTTCCGAAGATGGTATCCGATTTATGGCTTACCACAATAATTCTAAATAACAACCACATGTATAAGACCAAAAGAAAAACACCACCATATAAGCCGTACTCTTCAATAATAATGGCAAAAATAAAATCTGAAGACGACTGTGGTAAGAAGTTCTTCTGAATACTTTTCCCCGGTCCTAAAGGTGTAATCCCTGTAGCAATAGCAATTTTGGCTTTCTCTATTTGGTAATCCGCTTCGGTATCCTCTCCATTTGAAAAATTTTCCACACGACTAATCCAAGTATCCACACGGTTAGGCATGGCGCCTGGAAATGCTTTAGCCACTAAAATAAATATGGTTAAGGCCACAAGACCACTCAGCACCATTAAAGATAAATACTTAATAGGATACCCCCCTATAAACGACAGCATCATAATCATCGTAAATACAATTGCTGTGGTAGAGAAGTTCGCCGGAAGGATTAACATTAAGATTAAAAAAACCGGAGCCCAAAGCGGCAAAATAGTTTCTTTAAACTGAATCTCTTTATCCTTTATTTTAGACAGGTAACGCGCTACATACACCATTAAAACTACGGCTGCTAAAGTAGAAGTCTGAAAAGACATACCTACAATAGGGATTTGTATCCACCGACTGGCATTAGCACCTTCTATTGTAGTGCCTTGCAACATGGTTACCAATAAAAGCACAAACACAATAGGCACCATAATAATAGATAATCCTCTAAAATATTTATAAGGTACTTTGTGCACACCAAACATAATAACAAAGCCTAAAAACAAGTGCATAAAGTGTTTTATAAAAAACGAAAACGTACTAGAGTTCCCGCCATGGTAGGCCAAATTACTTGCCGCACTATAAACAGGCAAAAACGAGAATATAGCCAACAATGTGACTATAGCCCAAATGGCGCGATCTCCTTTTATTTGTTTAAATAGGTTTTGCATGCTCTTTTAATCTGTCCTGCAACTGCAGGTTATTCTATATTTTTTTTTAAGGTATACTTATCGTTCGGTATTCAACCAATGATTTATAAATTTCTTACTGCTTTTTTAAACTGACGTCCACGGTCTTCATAGCTCTCAAACAAATCGAAACTTGCGCAAGCTGGTGACAATAACACATTATCTCCTGCGCTTGCCAATTTATAAGCTAACTTAACGGCTTCCGTCATGGATTGGGTTTCAACAACCTGATCTACCATATTACTAAAGGTCTTAACCAACTTGGCATTATCCGCACCAAGACAGATAATCGCTTTTACTTTTTCGTTAATAAACGGAAACAACTCTCTATACTCATTCCCTTTATCTACACCTCCAACAATCCAAACCGTTGGTGCAGCCATGCTTTCTAATGCAAAATAAGTGGCATTAACATTAGTGGCTTTAGAATCGTTTATATACTGAACTTTATTAATTTTTAAGACACTCTCTAAACGGTGCTCTACCCCTTGAAAGTTCTCCAGACTATCACGGATGGTCTGTTTTCTTATCTTCAGTAAATGCGCAACAGTAGAAGCTGCCATCGCATTCTTCACGTTGTGTTTCCCTTCTAATGCTAAATTATTTGCTGGCATAATGATTTGGTTATTATCTATTGTTATTATTATCTCGTTTTGGCGTAAATACGCCCCCTGCTCCATCACTCTTGTTAAGGAAAAGGGTAATTTTTTAGATTGAATTTGATGCGCTTTTAAATACTCCGCGATGACCTCATCATCGGCATCATAAATAAAGTAATCGTCTTCAGTTTGATTTTCTACTACTCTAAATTTTGAAGCGATATAATTTTCAAATTTATAATCGTAGCGATCTAAATGATCGGGAGATATATTGGTTAAAACCGCAATCTTTGGTTTAAAACTTTTTATATCATCTAACTGAAAACTACTCACTTCTAAAACGTAGTTGTCATGATCTTCTTCAAGAACTTGCTTCGCAAAACTATCGCCAATATTCCCCGCTAAGCCTATATCTAATTCTTGTTTTAGAATATGATGCGTAAGACTTGCTGTGGTGGTCTTGCCGTTACTTCCTGTTATGGCCACCAAAGTAGCTGTTGTAAACATTGAAGCGAATTCAATTTCAGAAACCACTTGTATTCTTGCAGCGCGAATTTGTTTTACCAAAGCCACACGTTCTGGAATCCCAGGACTCTTCATAACGAGGTCTGCATTTAGAATTTTTGATTCTGTATGCTGTTCGTCTTCAAACTCAATCTCATTATTTAAAAGAACGTCTTTATATTTTTTTTTAATCTCTCCTTTATCGGAAACAAAAACACGGTATCCCTTCGTTTTTCCTAAAAGCGCTGTTCCTACACCACTTTCACCTCCACCAAGAATGACGAGCCTTTTCATTATCTAATTTTCAAGGTTACCATGGTTATAATTGCAAGCAAAATACCTACAATCCAAAACCGTGTTACAATCTTACTTTCATGATAACCCGATTTTTGATAATGGTGGTGCAATGGCGACATTTTAAAAATACGTCGGCCTTCACCATATTTCTTTCGTGTGTATTTAAAGTAACTCACTTGCAATACCACCGATAAATTCTCGGCTAAGAAAATTCCGCACAACACAGGGATTAACCACTCTTTACGGATGGCAATAGCGATAACAGCTATAATTCCACCGATAGTTAAACTTCCTGTATCTCCCATAAACACTTGAGCCGGATAGGTATTGTACCATAGAAAACCAATTAACGCCCCTACAAAGGCCGCGATGTAAATGGTAATTTCTTCCGCTCTTGGGATGTACATTATATCGAGGTAATCTGAAAACACAATATTACTAGACACCCAAGCAAAAATCCCTAAGGTAAGTACAATTATTGCGGAGGTTCCGGCGGCGAGTCCATCAATACCATCTGTAAGATTAGCACCGTTAGACACCGCTGTAATAATAAAAATACTAACCAAAATAAAAACCACCCATGCGTACTTCTCTAAGCTTGGACTAATCCATGTAATTAAATCTGAATAGTCAAATTCATTATCCTTTAAAAACGGAATCGTAGTCTTGGTTGACTTTTCTTCTGGCTTAAACAACTTAGCTCCTTGCACCCCAGGATTGGCTGCTCTTAACTCATTTTGTTGTTGTATTGGCAGTTTTTCTTTAATGGTAACATCATTATTAAAGAATAAAGTGGCCCCAACAATAATCCCTAGCCCCACTTGACCAAGAACTTTAAACTTTCCTTTTAAGCCTTCTTTATCATTTTTAAACTTCTTAATATAATCATCAAGAAAACCGATTGCTCCCATCCATAGGGTGGTTACAATTAACAGAATGATGTAAATATTTTCGAGCTTAGCCAACAAAAACACCGGTATCAATGTCGCAAGGATAATAATTACCCCTCCCATTGTTGGAGTTCCTGCTTTTTCTACCTGCCCTTCTAAACCAAGATCACGAATGGTTTCTCCCACCTGCTGTCTTTGTAAAAAGCCAATAATACGCTTCCCGTATATCGTAGAAATCAACAACGACAAAATCATAGCCACCGCTGCTCTAAAGGTTATAAACCCAAAAAGTGACGCTCCTGGCAATTGAAACTGTTGCTCTAAATATTCAAATAAGTAATACAGCATTCTTAGTGGTTGTTTTCGTTTTTTATTTCTCTAATTGTTTTAAATACGTTTGAACGATTTTATAATCGTCAAAATCAAAGCGCTCTCCTTTTATTTCTTGATAGGTTTCATGTCCTTTTCCTGCGATAAGAATAATATCCTTTTCACCTGCCATCTGACACGCTGTTTTTATAGCTTGTTTCCTATCGGTGATGGCTAATGTTTTATTAAAATTTTGGGCTTGTACTCCTTTTTCCATGTCTTCTATAATGGTTTCAGGCACCTCACTTCTTGGATTATCACTGGTTAAAATTACCTTCGTACTTAAAGCCGATGCGATATGGGCCATTTTAGGACGTTTGGTTTTATCCCGATCACCACCACAACCGACTACCGTAATAAGGGTTTCATTCTTAGTCCGGATATTATTGATGGTTTCTAATACATTTTTTAAAGCATCTGGCGTATGCGCATAATCAACTATAGCGGTAATTCGTCCTTCTGAAATAAAATATTGAAAACGTCCGGAAACATTTTCGAGCTCACTAATTAATCGTAATATTTCTTCTTTCTCTAGGCCTAATAATTCTGCAGTCCCATAAATCGCCAAAATATTATAAGCATTAAAACTTCCAATAAGACGCGTCCACAACTCGCTATCATTAACTTTTAGCAACAAGCCTCCAAATTCATTTTCTAAAATCTGCGCTCTATAATCGGCATAATTTTTTAAGGCATAAGTATATTTTTTAGCTTGGGTATTTTGCAACATCACCAAACCATTTTTATCATCGCTATTGGTCAACGCAAAAGCTTCACTTGGCAACTGATCGAAAAAGGTTTTTTTAACATCTCTATATTCCGCAAAAGTATCGTGATAATCTAAATGATCATGTGACAAGTTTGTAAATATGCCACCTTCAAACTTTAAACCTTCTGTTCTTTTTTGATGGATGCCATGAGAACTCACTTCCATAAAGCAAAATTCCACTCCGGCATCATTCATTAAGCTTAAATACTTATTAATAGTCAAGGAATCTGGTGTGGTATGTGTGGCTTTAAACTCTTGATCATCGACCATGATTTTCACGGTAGACAAAAGCCCCACTTTATACCCAGCCTTCTTAAAAAGTTGATATAACAAACTTGAAATGGTCGTTTTACCATTGGTTCCCGTTACTCCAACTAACTTTAGATTCTCTGAAGGATGCTCATAAAAATTGGCTGCCATATAAGCTAAAGCCTGATGCGAATTCCCAACTTCTATATATGCAATTCCGTTTTCAAGCGTCTCCGGAAGTGCTTCACAAACAATTGCTGTCGCCCCACTTTTAATCGCCTTATCAATATACTGATGTCCATCGGTTAGCGTTCCTGAGATTGCTACAAAAACATCGTTAGTTTCAACCTGTCGTGAATCAAACTCAATTTTATGCACAGGAATACCTGTACTCCCCACCACAGCATTGATTGTAACCTTATACAATATGTCTTTTAAAACTGTCATGATGCTTCTAATACTATAGTTTGATTGGTTTGTAATACCTCGTGCTTAACGACCGACTGCTTTTTAATAACACCACTCCCTGTTAATTTCACTTTTACATCCACATGTAAATTTTCTAACAAGGCAATAGCATCCATAGCCGGCATCCCAACAACACTCGGCATTAATTGTTTATATTTTCGTGAATTTTCATAATAACGCTCATAATCCTTACTCACTATCTGATCGTTAAAATCTAAGGTTTCCACCTCATCCACTATAGGCGTATCCGTATAAATCTTTTGTGCAATTCTTTTAAATACCGGTCCGGAAACATCCGCACCATAAAATCCAACTTTCGTACTTGGTTGATGCACCACAACGATACACGAGTACTTAGGATTCTCAGCCGGAAAATATCCTGCAAATGACGACACGTACTTTCTGTTTTTACGCCATTCTTCATAATTTGCATAATCCGTTCTGGCGGTTCCGGTCTTACCTGCCATTGAAAAGGTTTCAGAATACATTCGTTTTCCTGTTCCCTTAATAACAACATTCTTTAACATGTCTTGCACCTCCGCTAAGGTTTTATCAGAACATATTTTATCGACTAAAACTTCCTTTTCAAAAACTTCAATATTCTTATCAAAAGATTTTACCGCCTTTAAAAATCTAGGCTTTATTAACTCCCCATCATTAGCAATAGCATTGTAAAATGCCAAGGTTTGTAATGGCGTCATTCTAAGGTTATAACCATAAGCCATAGAAGGTAAAGCATTTCTACTCCAGTTAAAAGCTCCTGGTTTTGGAATATCAGGTTTTCCTTCTCCTATAATAGCCACACCCAAAGTCTTATCGAGTCGCCAAGAACTTAAGCGATCTAAAAACTTTTCGGGTTGCTTCGCATAATGATCATCTATAATAGTTGCCATCCCAATATTTGAAGACACCTCTAAAGCTCGTGCTGCAGAGATTTTACCATAACCACTACCCGAATCGGTAATTACACGTCCGTAAAAACTTTTTCGTCCTTTCTTAGTATCTACTACTGTAGCGGTATCAATAACCCGATCTTCCAAAGCCGCCATCATAGCCATGACTTTAAATGTTGAGCCCGGCTCATGACTTTCTCCAACCGCATAATTTAAGCGCTCGTAATAATTTCCTTTTTTGTTTCTTCCAAGATTAGAAATCGCTTTAATCTCTCCTGTTTTCACATCCATAACAACCACACAACCGTGATCTGCCTGATAATACTCTAGCTGTTTCAACAAGGAATGATGGGCGATATCTTGAATATTAACATCTATAGTGGTATAAACATCATAACCATCTTGAGGCTCTACCTGATCGAAATCAGCAATAGGCTTCCACTGCCCATTTCCAATTTTCTGCTTTAATCGTTTCCCATTTTTACCTTGAAGGTATTTCACTCCAAAAGCACCATCAATTCCTGGTCTTGTATAATTTCCGTTTTCATCTTGACGTTCATACCCAATGGTACGCTCTGCTATTCCACCCATAGGGTGCTCACGTCGCGTGGTTTGCTCTACAATTAATCCCCCTTTAATTGCCCCAAGGTTTAGCAAAGGAAAATTACGGATTCGGATATAGTCTGAATAGCTAATATTCCGCGCCAATAAGAAATACCGATTCTTATTTTTTCGAGCTTTTCGAATTATATTTTTATAATAGGAAACCGGCTTTTTCTGATAATAAGCATGAAGCGAATCTGCCAAAGCACCGATATACTTTTCAAAGGTCACATCTTTAGCTTGGACGGCATCAATTCTTATATCATATTTAGGAATTGAAGTGGCCAACAAACTACCATCTGCAGAATACACATTACCACGATTAGCAGGAATATCGAAATTTTCTAAGGTTCGCTTTTCCGCTAGTGCTCTATACGCATCACCCTGAATAAACTGTATGCTCACCAATTTAAACACAACAGCCAAGGCGAATACAAACATGCAGCCTGTGACGAAGTACAATCTGTGTAATATGTTTTTTTCTGTGATTGCCAAAGTTTATTCTTGTTGTGATTTTACTATAATTTTAGTTGGTGGATTTAAGGATATCCCAATTCCTTTTTTCTTCATTTCAGCCTCTACAAAAGACTCTTTTTTAAGCTGCATTAACTTCCCTCGTTTATCTACAAAAGCAGAACGCAACTCTTTTACTTCATTTGTTAACCTTGCAATCTCGTACACTTTTTGATCCGCACTATGCGAACTTGCAATCATAATAATTGCTAAAACGGAAATAAAAATGATGATACGCCAATTTTTAAACGAATCATCACTGACCAGAAACTTCCCTTTTAATATGCCGTAGACGCCTTTCATCATATTTTTTTAGCAATCCTTAGCTTTGCACTTCTTGCTCTATTATTCACTTTTATTTCTTCTCTAGACGGGACAATTAAGCGTCCCACTTTTTTTAAGGGCACTTCAAAATTACCAAACACATCGCGCTCCGGTTCGCCTTCAAACAAACCATTTCTTATAAAACGCTTTACCAAACGATCTTCTAAAGAGTGGTAAGAGATAAAACTTAAACGCCCGTCTGTCTTTAAGACTTCTGGCATTTGAAGCAATAACGCTTTTAAAACTTCAATTTCTTGATTCACCTCAATACGAATGGCCTGATAAATTTGCGCCAAGACCTTATTCTCTTTTTGGTGATTTAAAAACGACTTTAACACCGCCTTTAACTGTTCGCTTGTTTTTATTTCAGCCTCCTTTCGTGCTTCAACAATAACTCTTGCCATTGCCGGAGCCTGCCTTAACTCGCCATACTGAAACAAAACAGCTCTTATTTGCTCTTCGTCATAATTATTAATAACCTCATAAGCAGACAATTTACTGTCTTGATTCATTCGCATGTCTAAATCAGCTTCAAAACGGGTTGAAAATCCACGCTCCGCCACATCAAACTGATGCGAAGAGACGCCAAAATCAGCCAAGACACCATCCACTTCTTTAACACCATAAAATCTTAAGAAGCGCTTAATGAATCTGAAATTTTCATTAATTAACACAAACCGCTCATCATCGATAGCATTCTCTAAAGCATCTTTATCTTGATCGAAGGCGTATAATTTCCCTTGAGGACCTAATCTTGATAAGATTTCACGACTATGACCTCCACCTCCAAAAGTGACATCTACATAAACACCATCTGGTTTAATTGCTAAACCATCTACTGTTTCCTTAAGTAATACTGCATTATGATAATCCATCGACGTCTTCATCTTGCCCCATGACTTCCTCGGCCAAATCAGCAAAATCTGAAGCCGCGTCATCAATAGCTTGTTCGTATTTATTTTTATCCCAAATCTCAAGAATATTTACAGCAGATGCCAAAACCACTTCTTTTGTAATGCCCGAAAAACCAATAAGATCCTTCGGAATTAACAAGCGACCAGCGCTATCTACCTCAACCATTTTAACTCCAGCCGTAAAGCGTCTGATAAAATCGTTATTCTTTTTTTTAAAGCGGTTTAGCTTATTCAGCTTCTCCATCATTTTATTCCATTCAGACATCGGATACAATTCTAAGCATGGCTGAAAAACAGCGCGCTTTAAAACAAAACCATCTTGCAACGCTGATGAAAGCTGCTTTTTAAGTACAGCGGGTATCATCAACCTTCCTTTGGCATCTGCTTTACATTCGTATGTCCCTATAAATGAATTCAAAAGATATTCTTAACTACTTTAACGATTCAAATTCAAAGATATTGAAAAAAACACCACTTTTTACCACATCTTACCACATTTGTTGATAAGTTTTACCACTGAGGGGTCTAAAATTCGTTCAATGTCAATAAATTCGTCTTGCGAGCAGATATTAATTTAGTGGGAATTATTAACACCGAATTAGAAACTAGCCTTTAGTAAAAAAACACTGATATTTTATACAGATTATATATATTCTAAAGGATTTAGTTATATTTGTTTTTAACACATAAGTACGAATTTGCACATGGCACACCTTTTAAAAAAAGAAAAGGAATTTAGATATATTGAAGTAGGCGAAGGCAAACCAATTATAGTGTTGCATGGTTTGATGGGTGGGCTTAGCAATTTTGATGGCGTTACCAAATACTTTAGTTCTAAGGGTTACAAGGTTATCATCCCAGAACTACCTATTTACAGTATGTCATTGTTAAAAACCAACGTAAAAAGCTTTGCAAATTACCTCAAAGACTTTATTGAATATAAAGGCTTAGACGAGGTTATTTTGTTAGGCAACTCTTTGGGCGGGCACATTGGCCTGTACCATACCAAACTATACCCTTCAAAAATTAAAGCCCTTATCATTACGGGGAGCTCTGGCTTGTACGAAAGTGCAATGGGCGGAGGTTATACCAAGAGAAGTGACTACGAGGTTATGAAGAAAAAAGCACAAGAAGTGTTTTATGACCCTGAAGTAGCCACTAAAGAAATTGTAGACGAAGTTTACGAAACAGTAAACGACCGTAATAAACTTATTAAGACTTTAGCAATTGCCAAAAGTGCCATAAGGCATAATATGGCTAAAGATTTACCTAACATGACTACACCTGTGTGTATCATTTGGGGGAAAAACGACAATGTAACGCCTCCTGAAGTTGCGGAAGAATTTCATGAGCTTTTGCCGGATTCTGAATTATATTGGATTGACAAATGTGGGCATGCCGCCATGATGGAGCATCCAGAAGAATTCAATAAAATCTTAATACAATGGCTAGAGAAACGCGGTTTTTAAGTGTTTAGCAACCCCAATTCTAAAAACGAGATTACTTCTCTAAAACAAGGTGCAAGATCCTTAACGTTTAATTAAAAACAGATCCTACTTTTATAGGAACTTAAGATGAAAATAAAATCAGCCGAATTTGTAGTTAGTAATTCTGAAGTGGCAAAATGTCCTAAAAACAACATGCCCGAATATGCTTTTATAGGCCGAAGTAATGTGGGAAAATCTTCATTGATTAACATGCTTACCGACCGCAAAAGTCTAGCAAAAACTTCAGGACGACCAGGAAAAACGCAACTGATTAATCATTTTGCTATTAATGACACGTGGTATTTAGTAGATTTACCAGGATATGGGTATGCACGAGTTTCAAAAACTTCAAAGAAAAAATTTCAAAGCTTTATTACCAATTATTTTGAACAACGACAGCAGCTCGTTTCTGCTTTTGTTTTAGTAGATATTAGGCATAAACCTCAACCTATAGATTTAGAGTTTATGCAATATTTAGGCGAAAGTGAAATTCCGTTTGGTATAATTTTTACTAAAGCAGACAAATTAAAGCCTAAGGCTATAGAACGCCATGTAGAGGACTACTGTCAAGAACTTTTAAAATTCTGGGAAGAACTCCCTCCTTATTTTGTAACCTCTTCTTCTAAGAGTATTGGCAAGGATGACGTTTTAGATTTTATCAGTGCTACTAACGATGAAATTGAACAACTTCGCGGCGCCTAAATGCTGCCTAAAACCATTGACTTACAAAAAGGATTATCACGAAGTAATACTTTATTAAAGACTCCTCAGCGGAAGCTGTAATAAGACGCTCTAGTATTGCAATCCTCTAAACCTGCAAGGAAGCTCTTTTTTTATTACAACCCTATTAGCGTTGATCGGTAGAATCTCTAAGTGAATTGACACGTCCTCATCCACATCGCTGCTATAAGGATTATTAGCATCACTAAAAGTATTGCCGTAAAATAAGGTATAATAAACAGGTGAATCTTCGTTTAAAACAGCCTTAGAAACAGAAGAAGCAGACCGATTAGAAACATAAAATCTCTAGGTCTTCACATCCAAAGCATCTCGTAAAGCATTACCCACTAACATAAATGCCATAACGAGCAGCATGATACAAAATCCTGGTATTAAGGCTAAATACGGTTTACCTAAAATAATATAATTGTAATGGTCTTTTATCATAGCTCCCCAACTGGCCATTGGCGGTTGCGCGCCAATCCCCAAAAAACTCAATCCGCTTTCTATTAAAATCGCTGCTGCAAAATTAGCGGCAGAAATGACGATTAAAGGTCCAAAAATATTAGGCAGTATATGTTTTGTGATAATTCTGTAATCATTATATCCTAAAGCTCTTGCTGCTGTAACATATTGCATTTCTTTGGCGCTGATCATTTGTCCGCGCACCACTCTCGCCACTTCTACCCACATGGTTAACCCTACGGCAATAAAAACCTGCCAAAAGCCTTTTCCTAAAGCCAAAGTAATGGCGATAACTAATAATAAGGTAGGGATTGACCAGGTAATATTTATAATCCACATAATTAGGGCATCAATCTTCCCTCCGTAATAGCCTGCTAAACTCCCCATAATAAGTCCGACAAAAAGCGAAATAAAGACCGCCACAAATCCAATAAAAAATGAAATTCGAGATCCGATTAAAATCCGGCTCAAATAATCCCTTCCATACTTATCCGTACCGAAGCGAAACGTTCTATGGTTTATAAAAGGTTTATAATCTGAATTTGGAAAACGCGACAAGGCAATTTCTTTTTGCTCCCCCACTAAGCCATCGGAAGCGTAAGCCGTATAATGCAAAACATCTTGCTCTACCCGATAAGATGAAATAGGAATTTCGCTACTTGTATTGTGTTCGCCAAAGAACTGTTTAGACCACCAGTTCTGATTAGAATTTATCCCGGAAGGAATGGTTAACATATCTACCGAAAATCCTGGAGTTTTAGAATGAATAGACAGGTGCATCTGATTGGCATTCTCTGAATGATCTGGCGCCACAATATAAGCTCCTATAGACAGTAAGCCTATACAGATAATAATAAGCAAACTAAAAACGCCCCAAAAGTTCTTTTTGAACTTTTGAAGCGCTAAGCTTGTTAATGAATTATTTTTTTTAGCCATTCAGCATATCAATTAGGAACACATTAAACCTTTAACACTTGCGGTATAGGCAAAAGTTACTCCTTTTTACAATTCTTTAATTCTTTACTGAGTTTGCCATACTTCCTTCAAGACCATGAACTGCTTTTATATCGCTAAGCACGTTAATTGCCTCTTCAACATAAACATCTTTAGATAAACTTTTATGCCATCTGTTACGTTTTTCCATAAGTACAGAATCATTATCCATCAATTTCAATTCGTACGGTAATGACGTAAAGGTTAAATCGGTTTGGTATTCCGAAAGTTTAGAAAAACGTTTCGCCTCTTCCTCATTAATTTCCATTTCCTTTTTATAGGTTTCGTAATTTAAAGAATAAGCCTCACGGTCTCTAATTTTCTTTACCCACTGTGCATTCGCATCAATAAGTTTTAATTGTTCATTACTTGCCATTCTTGCTTTACTCTTTGCTACGGTCGTGTCGTAATCAAAATAATCAGTCCACACCTCATAATCGGCAGCATCAATCTTATCCCATGGTAAAGGGTTTTCCTGATCTTTTTCTCCGATATCAATATAGCTATAACGGTCTGGCACCACAACATCACTCTTCACACCTTCCAATTGGGTAGAGCCGCCATTAATTCTATAAAACTTTTGAGTGGTAAACTTTAAAGCTCCCATATCTCCAGCAGTATTGTTTTTCACCATACGGTTAAGATCCATAACAGTTTGGACAGTTCCCTTACCGTAGGTTTGCTTGCTTCCAATTACAATACCTCTTTTATAATCTTGCATGGCTGCAGCTAAAATTTCAGATGCTGAAGCCGACAATTCATTCACTAATATCACTAAAGGACCATCCCAAAGAATTGACTTGTCCTTATCTTTTAAAACTTCTTTAGCCTCTCCTGTTGTTTTTACCTGAACTACAGGGCCTTCTTCAATAAATAAACCTGCAATATCCACAACGGTTTGTAGTGATCCACCACCGTTATTTCTTAAATCCATAACAAGCCCCTCAACACCTTCTTTCTTTAGACGAATAATTTCTTGTTTAATATCTGAAGCGGCATTACGCTCATTATAATCTTCAAAACTAATATAGAACTTTGGCAAGTTGATAATTCCGAAGGTTTTCCCTTCTTTTTCAACAATTGAAGACTTTGCGTAAGTCTCTTCTAACTCAACTACATCTCTTTTAATATCAATATCCTTTACCGTTCCATCTACCTTTTTTAAAGTTAACGTCACAACAGTACCTTTAGGTCCTTTTATAAACTTAATAGCATCATCTAAACGCATGCCAACCACATTGACCGCTTCTTTTTCATCTTCTTGCTTCACTTTTAAGATCTGATCACCAACTTCTAATTCGTCCGCTCTCCAAGCTGGTCCACCGCTAATAATCTCATTCACCATAATACCATCAACCTTCTTTTGTAAACGTGCGCCAATACCTTCAAATTTTCCAGAGATATCTCTATCAAAACGCTCTTTATCTTCAGGTGCAAAATAAAAAGTATGCGGATCAAATTCTTCTACTATGGCATTGATATAAACTGCAAACCAATCATTACGACGTCTATCATCAATATAATCATACAACTCGTCTAATGATTTTTTAGTAGACAATCTGGCTTCTGCTTCAAGTTCTTTTACAGACTTTTTCGTTACCGTACTTTCATTTTCATCAGCATCTGCATCTAAATTTTGTTGCGCCAATGCATCATCGTAATTCGCAATGGTTGAAAATTTCAATTGCTTTCTCCAACGCTCTTTCATTTCACGCTTACTCGTGACATAAGTGAGTTTTTTGTAATCAGCGTTGTAGGTTTCGTTCTTAGAAAAATCAAAAGGCTTCTCTAAAAGACCTTTATAAATTTCCTTAGATTCCGCAATACGTTGTAGTAAACGCTCGTGTGTTAGGTTAAAAAACGAAACATCATAGGCTTTGATCTGATCATCAATTTGATTTCTATAGGCTTCAAATTCTTTTATATCAGACTCATAAAAATAACGCTTAAACGGATCGAGGTTATTTAAATAATCATCAAACACTTCAGATGAAAACTTATCATTAATCTCTTTTGGCTCAAAATGCCCTTGATCGAGTAGGTAAGTGATTAATTGAATTAATAATCGATCCTTATCTGGATCTTCAAATTTCTTACTTGTAAAACTGCATGAGGCTACGGCGATAAGCAATGCCAGCAATAAAAATTTATATTTCCCTTTCATTTTTCTTTTTGCTTTGTTTATGGTCTATTAAAGGTAAATTGGGTTTGCCTAACTCCCATTTCTTATTTTATATATACGAAGAACAGGTCTTGAATACGACTTAAAATGTCTTTACAGAATGAAGTAGGCTAACAATTTTTCACTAAAATAGCTGAAAAAACCATGCCATAAAAAATCGAGACCCTATTTTTTTGTTAAAGCTAATATTATAGCGCTTGTATTTCATAATTAGCATTGTAATTGCTTTTTTTTAGGTTTTACTTAACAGTGAAATTGAATTTACAAGGCTAAAATCTGCAGCTTTCAATTTTTCAATCTTAAACCTAAAGCCTTACACAACTCCGTAAGATTACACACGCATTATCTAGAACTAAACAAGCCGACCTATTCGCTACGAAAGGCCGCCTTTTTTATTACTTTTACAATTCATTTAAAATTAGTCTAGAGATGTCTAAACGCCCTTTAATTTTAGTTACCAATGATGATGGTATTACAGCGCCTGGTGTACGAACTTTAATTTCTGTTATGAAAGAACTCGGTGATGTTGTTGTGGTAGCACCAGACAGTCCGCAAAGTGCCACCGGACATGCCATTACCATCAATTCTACCTTACACATGGAAAAAGTAACTATTGATGGAGCTCAACCTGAATACAGTTGCTCAGGAACGCCGGTAGACTGTGTAAAATTAGCGGTTAATGAAATTTTAGACCGACGTCCGGATATTTGTGTTTCAGGGATTAACCATGGCTCTAACTCCTCTATCAACGTCATTTATTCTGGAACAATGAGTGCTGCTGTAGAAGCCGGTATTGAGGGGATCCCTGCCATTGGCTTTTCGTTATTAGACTACAATTGGGATGCCGATTTTGAACCTAGCAAATCTTTCGTAAAAAGCATCACCGAACAAGTCTTACAACACGGCTTACCTGAGGGTGTGGTTTTAAATGTGAATTTACCTAAATTGAGCAGCGAGGCTATAAAGGGTATTAAAGTATGCCGACAAGCCCGTGCCAATTGGAAAGAAGAATTTGACAAGCGCACCAACCCGATGGGACGTGAATATTATTGGCTTACTGGTAAATTTGTTAATATGGACAAGGGAGAAGACACCGATGAATGGGCTCTTGAAAATGGCTATGTTTCTGTTGTACCGGTTCAGTTTGATTTGACGGCACATCACGCCATTCAGCATTTAAATTCATGGTCCTTAAACAAATAAAAAAGCTCAAGTAAAAGATATATGAAAAAAGAAATATTAATTGGATTTTTAATTGGCGTTGTAGCCTCAGTATTTGGATTTATTTTCGGGATTCAGATCTTTGGAAATTCAAGTGATTGGGGGCTTGTGGTTGAACGCTCTATTAATCAAGGTTTTTTTACAAAACTGATGAGTATCGGTGCCGCATTAAATTTAGGCGTCTTTTTTCTATTTTTAAAGAAGAATAAAGACCAAAGGGCCAAAGGGGTTTTAATCTCTACAATTTTAATGTTAATTATTACGATGGCTATTAAATTTCTAAATTAGTATGAAATACTATATTATCGTTGGTGAAGCCTCTGGCGACTTACACGGCTCTAATCTTATGAAAGCCTTGCTAAAAAAAGACCCGCAAGCCGATATAAGATTTTGGGGAGGTGACCTTATGCAAAATGTTGGTGGCACCTTAGTAAAACACTATAAGGAACGCCAATTTATGGGATTTGCTGAAGTTATTTTTAACCTCAGAAAAATCCTAGGACTCATTACGTTTTGCAAAAGCGATATAGAAGCTTTCAACCCTGATGTCATCATCTTTATAGATAATTCTGGTTTTAACCTCAGAATTGCAAAATGGGCGAAAACCCAGAATTTCAAAACACACTATTACATCTCGCCTCAAGTTTGGGCTTCTAGAGCTAGTAGAGTTGAAAACATTAAACGCGATGTTGATGCTATGTACTGTATTCTTCCTTTTGAAAAGGATTTCTACAGCACCTACAATTATGACGTCAACTTTGTAGGCCACCCACTAATTGATGCCATTGCAGATCGGCCTCAAGTTAATGAAGCCGTGTTTAGAAAAGAAAATAAACTTAGCGAACTTCCTATCATTGCCTTATTACCCGGAAGCCGTAAACAAGAAATCACTAAGATGTTAGGGGTAATGCTCAGTTTAGTGGAGGACTTTAAAACCTATCAGTTTGTTATTGCTGGGGCACCAAGTCAGGACTACGACTTCTATAAACCCTTTATCAAATCAGAGAACATTAAATTCATCCCTAATAAAACCTACGACCTCTTAAGTATTTCTTATGCGGCCTTAGTCACTTCTGGGACGGCCACTTTAGAAACGGCCTTATTTAAAGTTCCTCAGGTGGTTTGTTATAAAGCCAATGCTATTTCTTATCAGATTGCGAAGCGGATTATTACTTTAAAATACATTTCCTTGGTCAATCTTATTATGGACCGCGAAGTTGTGACTGAATTAATTCAAGGCGATTTAAATAAAAAACGCTTGAAAAAAGAATTATTAGCTATTTTAGATTCTGAAAAACGCGACCAGATGTTTTTAGATTATTATGAGCTAGAACAAATATTAGGAGGACAAGGCGCTAGTGCTAAAGCTGCCGAACTTATTGTTTCTTCTATAAAATCTTAACGATCCCAATCTTTTCTATGAGAACCTTAATACCATTTTTTGTACTTCTATTATTTGCAAGCAGTTGCAAGTCTAAAAAAACCAACTCAAAACACTCGAGAAACACCCCTAGTGTTAATGTTAACACCACTGCTAAACCTACTGCTGAAGCTAAAAGCATTGTAAAATATGCCCAATCTTTTGAAGGTACGCGTTACAAATATGGAGGAACAACAAAAAAAGGTATGGATTGCTCGGGGTTAATTTACACCAGCTACAAAAAACATGATATTAGTCTCCCAAGAACCACTTCTGGGCTGAAAAGTTATGGGGACTGGGTTGATGTTAAAGAGGTCAATGTAGGTGATTTGGTATTTTTTGCGACCAGTAAAAACAGCCGAAAGGTTAACCACGTTGGTATAGTGACGAATGTAAGAACTGGAAATGTAGAATTTATACACGCTTCTACCAGTAGAGGGGTGATGATTTCTTCATTAGCCGATAGGTATTGGTACTTTGCTTTTGTACAAGCCCGCCGAGTTTTATAGGATCTCTTTAACACTTATTTCAGCACAAACTCCGATAACAAAAACTGCAAAAACATTATAACTTAAAGATTTTTAGTAACTTAGAAATATGAAGTTACTAAATTTTATTGTCATAAAACTAACACTCTGTTTAGTTACTGGAATTCTAGTAGCGCATTATTTCACGTTAGATACGAACCTTATTATTTACATATCTATAGGCTTAACCCTTAGCCTTTTGGTTTACAACTTTCTCATTTCAAAGCTTATTTATAGCCCCATAACCTTTGGGATCCTTAGCTATTGCTGTATGTTGAGTTTAGGAATGACAAGCTATCACATTCAAGATGAAAAACGTCATCCTTCACACTATAGTCATTTAGAACTATCGGACTCCCCAGAAACGCTGATTTTTCAAATTAAAGCCCGTTTAAAACCTGACCGCTATAACGACAAATATATTGTAAGCTTAAAATCCGTAAACACGCATAAGGTTACAGGCCAACTTCTTCTCAACATACGTCGAGACACCCTTATAAAACCCATAAACGTTGATGACGTATTTGCAACCCAAGCAAGATTGCAAAACACAGCAAGCCCTAAGAATCCCTATCAATTTGATTACGGTAAATATTTAGCTTTTCAACATGTACATCATCAAATCTATGTACAAACATCTGAACTTTTACCACTTTATAACAGCAAACGCACCTTATATGGTTATGCGGATGCCTTGAGAGTGCACATAAATTCTAAACTTGTCACGGCAGGTTTTAAGGATGATGTTTTAAGTATTATGAATGCTCTGCTATTAGGGCAACGTCAGAATATTGATAAAACACTTTACAATAGTTATGTCAATTCTGGAACCATCCATATCCTAGCGGTATCAGGCTTACATATAGGGATTCTACTTTACCTTCTTAATTTTTTATTTAGCCCCTTACTCTTTCTTAAATACGGCCATTTTATAAGACCTTTTCTGTTAATTCTAATCCTGTGGTCCTTCGCCATTATTGCGGGCTTAAGCCCCTCCGTAACACGTGCTGTCACCATGTTTAGTGTAATTAGCATCGCCATGCATCTTAAACGCCGCACCAATATTTACAATACCCTTGTGACTTCGGCATTTTTTACCCTTCTCTTTCAACCGAATTTTCTATTTGCTGTAGGTTTTCAAATGAGTTATTTGGCCGTATTAGGGATTGTTACCCTACAACCTAAACTCTATGCCCTTTGGATTCCAAAATTCTATATTCCTCGTAAATTATGGGAAATTATAACCGTTACTATAGCTGCTCAACTCGGTGTTTTACCAATTAGTTTGTTTTATTTTCATCAATTTCCAGGCTTGTTCTTTATTTCTAACCTAGTAGTAATTCCATTTTTAGGCCTAATACTTGGTTTAGGTATATTCATTATTGCCTTAGCCCTTATAAATCTTTTAATTGAAGAAATAGTCATCACTTACAGTTTCGTCATTGATAGTTTAAATTCATTTATCGCATGGGTTGCGCAATTTGAAAGTTTTCTACTGAAAGATATTTCATTTTCTTTATTCCAATTGGTGTGGTGTTACGCTTTATTGGTTAGCATAACTCAAGCCCTAAGAACCTATCGTTACAAATGGGTAGTCCTTAGTTTGATTCTCGTTATTGGTGGGCAATCAAAGGCGCTTTATCAAACCCTACAATCCCCTACTGAATCCTTTATCATTTTTAATCAAAGTCGGCATACGGTGATTGGCAACCATAAGGATCAGACCTTGGCGGTCTATCATAATTTAGAACCCGACCAACAGCGCAATCATACAACAATTCGAAATTATAAAGTAGGTGAAGGTATTAAAGACGTCACCTTTCATAAGCTTCAACCCGTTTATCAATACAATGATAAAACCTTACTTGTTATTGACAGTCTAGGAGTTTATAACAAGCTCTCATTCGCGCCTGATTATATTGTGTTACGAGATTCGCCACGACTGAACTTAAACCGACTTATAGACCAATTAAATCCTAAACTAATTATAGCAGACGCTAGCAACTACAAGACTTATGTAGAACGATGGAAACTTACGTGTAGGCATAAAAAAATCCCTTTCCATTATACCAATGAAAAGGGAGCCTTTATTATAAATAGCGCTGCTATTATTCCTTAAACTTAGGTTCAAAAGCCTTATAATAGGCATTAAACTGTTCTTGAGAGGTCATTTCCTTATGCTTATCGCTCTTAAATAGCTTTAAATACAATTCTAATTGTTGTGGCTTTAAATACCCCGAAATCGGAGAAATAAATCCACCTTCTTCATCAAAAAACACCATTGTAGGATAGGCTTGAATTTGTAAAAAACGAGAAAATTCGTGAGCACTATTA
Organism: Winogradskyella arenosi; assembly: GCF_003337305.1. GTDB lineage: Bacteria > Bacteroidota > Bacteroidia > Flavobacteriales > Flavobacteriaceae > Winogradskyella > Winogradskyella arenosi. The sequence continues at coordinate 225,915 of NZ_QPJO01000005.1, forward strand.
CGTCGGTTTGCTTTTTGTGGGTCGTAACTTGGGTTTTCGAAAACCTGACCTTTATAGGTTAACTTAGAATTCCCTTCAGCATTAAACTTTACAGCATAATAATGTTCGTTAATATAAGCTGCCACATCTGGATTTTGAAAGGTATTTTTATCTAGCATTTTACAAGGACCACACCAATTGGTATAGACGTCCATAATAATTTTTTTGGGTTGTTCTTTTTGAAGCTCTAAAGCTTCATCTAAAGTGACCCAATCGATTTCTTGTGCGATTGCTGTAAACGATAATGTAAAAACAGCAAGGAGTGTTAAGGATATATTTTTTATCATGTTATATGTGTTGCAAAATTTGATCCGAACTTACAAAAAATGCTCCTAAAGTGGAGCATTTAATAGATTTTTAACGGTTTATGTTAACGTACACCGTGCATTAATTTCTTTAAAACAGGGTTTAAAAAGAAGATTAATAAGCCCGCAATAACAGGAACAATCGTAAATATTAAGAAGAATGTAGATAAACTGTATTCTTTAGTAATATTCTCAATCTGTCCTCCTAACACGGCTGCTAATTTATTACCAATAGCAATAGCGAGGTACCACATACCAAACATTAGAGCAATCATACGCCCAGGAACCAACTTACTTACATAAGACAGTCCAACCGGAGACAGACATAACTCTCCAAGGGTATGGAATAGATAGGCTAATATTAGCCAAATCATACTCACCTTTACACCATCTACAATACCAGCGGCACCAAAGGCAAGTAAACCAAATCCGAGCCCCATAATACTTAAACCTAAAGCGTATTTAGTAGCCGCACTTGGATTGTATTTACTCTCCCACCATTTAGAAAAGAAAGAGGCAAAAACAATAATAAAGAATGAGTTTAAGATACTAAACCACGATACCGTAATTTCGACTTCCTTATCTCTAACATGGGTTACAGTTGCTGCTACCACCCCATTATCACGATTTAAAATTACCGCCTGTTCTTTAGTGGCTTCTAAGCGTTCGTCATCTAAAAATCCGAACTCTGTACCATCATTATTTTTTGGTGCAATATGAAGTTTATCACCAACATTAAACGTTAACGGCTCTGCAATAGATGTTGTACGTGTTACGATTTCATGGTTTGCATCGGCCTTTGTATTTTCTGAAACCGGAATATATAGAAATTGCAATTTACCATCTGCGTCTACTTTTTGTTTTCCAGAAGCATCAACATCTGCTGTTTTAATGGCAGAATATGTGACATCGTAAGCTACGGTATTAAAATCTCTATTTAACATCCAACCTACAATACCCCACATGAACAAGAAACAAATAACCAATACAATATTAGACCCTGGAATCTTTGTAAATGTTTTCTTCCATAAAATCACCAAAACATAAGAAATGATAATTAAAGGAATCACTGTTAGTAAGGTGTTAATAACGTTAAAAATTGTTGCCGCACTTCCACTTAACATTCGATCTACATTATCCCTAGCGAAAATCACTAAAGACGAAGCTCCTTGCTCAAAAGACATCCAAAAGAACACCGTAAAAAAGGCAAAGATGATAAAGGCAATCATACGATCTCTCACCACGGCAGTATATCGTAAAATACGACCAATAACAAGAATTAAGAATAAAACTAATGCAAATAATACTGCGGTATACTGTCCTTCAAAATCATCAATTTGAAAGAAAGAGAACATGTCAATCCCTGCAATTTTAGACATTGGATCGTTAATCGCGTAACCCAATCCGATCACAGAAGATATAATGATTAAAACTTTATCTAACGTTGTAAATGGATTTGGACGTTCTTCCTCATCTTCAACAGCCACTTTAGGCGCTTCAGAAGTCGACGCTTCTACCGTATCAACCTCAGTAGCTTTTGCGGGTTTAGCACCAATCTTTCCAAATAACGGTCCAGATAACCAAAACTGAATAGTACCAAGCAGCATAAAAACACCTGCTAAACCAAATCCGTAGGCCCAACCTACTTTTTCAGCTAAATACCCACATAACATCATTCCGAAGAAGGCGCCGGCGTTTACCCCCATATAATAAATGGTGTAGGCTCCATCTTTCTTCTCAGGATTTTTCTTATACATATCCGAAATGATAGACGTCATGGTAGGCTTAAAGAAGCCGGTACCAATAACTAAAAGGAATAAACCAAAGTACAATGAAAACTCTGTTTCAATAGCCATGGAAGCATGCCCAGCCGTCATAATTAAAGACCCAATAATTACGGCATTACGATAACCGGTGTATTTATCGGCAAGCCATCCCCCAATAATTGGTGTAATGTAAAGTAGCATGGCGTAGGTCCCAAAGAGAGCCCCAGCATTCTCTACTGTCCATTCCCAACCCGGGTTATACCCAATAGCGGCCATGGTTAAGAAATTAACTAATAATACACGCATTCCATAAAATGAAAAACGCTCCCACATTTCAGTAAAAAATAGAACAAAAAGCCCCGCAGGATGCCCTAGGACCTTGTCTTTAAACAGGTTTTCTATGTCTGTATTCATAAAATAATTAATTTAGTTAGTAGACTAAAACCCTTACGTAGTAGCTATACAACGTAAGGGCCTTAGTAATGAAGTATTTAAAAATATATTTAGTTATTTAGTTCTGTATTTGCTAATTCGTATGGTTCTTGTTCTAAAATTTCATGCTCATTATCTTCAGCACCATGTGTTAACTTCTTCAATTTCTTCAAGAATAATAACAATAGTAATCCAAAGGCTACGGTAAAAATAGTTAACCACATAAAGGTTGCATACTCTTGCTCACTTTGTTCTTCCTCTAAAACAAAAGACACCCCGTAATCTTTTCCATCACCTTTATTCTCGATAATTTGAGCTTTATCTTTATCCTTTTCAAAAACCAAACGTGCATGATAAGGATTGGCTTCTGTAACGTTATTTTCTTTTAAGACTTCTAACAGTTGGTGTGATTTTGAATCGCCTCCCTGAGCTAATTCAAATAAACGATTTAAATTCTTACCTGTTTCAAAATCTTTAAATACAACCGTTCCATTTTCAGGATATACTGTAGATTTTATACTGAAATTTTTATCCTCATCAATTGGGTAAGCCGTTGTATCTACAACCTTATTATTAGCATCCTTAATTTTAAAGGTTTCTTTTGAAATAAAAGGTAAAACCTCTTGTTTGCTTACCACCATTTCTCCATTGAAAGATTCTAACTGAGAAGATTCCCCAATAGTTCCGGCCAATTTATTTCCAAAACCTGTTGCCGCAAAATAAACGCCCATCATTATAGAAGCGTATTTTAAAGGTGCCAATTTGGTAATAAATGATAAGGATACAGGTGAAGTACATAGCTCGCCTATAGTGTGAAATAAATACGCTAAGAAAATCCAAAACATCGCTGCTTTTCCAAACGTTTCAGAACTTGCTTCTTGAGAAGCAAACATCATAAACACATAACCAAGTCCCATGATAATTGTTCCTATCGCCATTTTAAATAATGAAGAAGATTCTCTACCACTCTTTTTCCACCAGATCCAGAAACTACCGATAATAGTACCAAAGATAATGATGTAACCCGCGTTTAAAGATTGGAATACTGCTGCCGGAATTTCTTCTAACCAGCTTAATCCAATATGTCTATCAACCTTTGCATCTGTATAAAGGTTCATTAAACCTCCAGCTTGCTCAAAGGCACCCCAAAAGACCACCACAATTAAGAAAGAGATTAATAAAACCACCACTCTATCTTTTTCAATCTTAGTTAACGGACGTTTTGCTGCTAGACGTTCTTCTTCTGTAGCTTCACTTCCACCGGTAAACTCACCAACACCTTTTAAGAAGCGTTGTCCCCATATAAATACAATCTGCCCTAATAACATTCCTATACCTGCTAAACCAAATCCATAGTGCCAACCGTAGTAGTAAGCCACTAAGCCCACGGTAATACTAGCTAAAAAGGCGCCAACATTAATACCGATATAGAAAATAGTAAAACCACTATCTCGTCTTATATCCCCTTCTTTATACAGACCACCAACCATGGTAGAAATGTTAGGTTTTAATCCCCCAACCCCTAAAATAATTAAGGCTAAACCTGTAAAAAAGGCCCAACTTTGAGGTATGGCTAAAACACCATGCCCAATACAGAGTAATAGACCACCAAACATTACGGTTTTTTTCTGTCCTAAAAATTTATCTGCAATCCATCCTCCTGGAATAGAAGCCACATACACCAACATGGTATACCAACCGTAGAGCCAGATCGCATCTTTATTAGACCAGCCTAAACCTGGATCGATAGCTGTAGCGGAAGTTGCCATATACAACACTAATATTCCACGCATTCCATAATAGGAGAAGCGCTCCCACATTTCTGTAAAAAACAGAATAAATAAACCTATTGGGTGCCCCAGAATTTCCTTGTGATGCACGACTTTAGTTGCTGTTGACATAAATAGTAATCTTAGTTAGTTATTTTATTAATGATAAGCGGATTAGTTTTTAGACGCTTTAGAAGAATCTCCTAAAGTGCTATGAATAAAATTCGTCATCTTCTTATATAAATGTAATCTCGTGTTTCCTCCGTAGATCCCGTGATTTTTGTCAGGGTAAATCATCCATTCAAATTGTTTATCCGCCTGAATAAGGGCTTCTACCATGCGCATTGTATTTTGAACATGCACGTTATCATCACCAGAACCGTGAATCAGTAGAAAGTCTCCTTTTAATTTATCTACATGATTAATTGGAGAGTTATCATCATAACCACTTGCATTTTCTTGAGGCGTTGTCATATAACGTTCCGTGTATATAGAATCGTAAAATCTCCAGCTTGTTACAGGAGCTACAGCGATGGCCATTTTAAACACATCATTTCCTTTAAACAAGGCATTACTACTCATAAAGCCACCATAACTCCATCCCCAAATACCAATACGAGACGCATCTATATAATTGCGTTCCCCTAATTGTTTTGCAGCTTCAATTTGGTCTTCAACTTCATATTTCCCCAATTCGTTTTGCGTCACTTTCTTAAAATCGGCGCCTTTAAACCCGGTTCCTCTTCCATCTATACAAACCACAATATATCCTTCTTGGGCTAGCATTTGATACCAATAATCATTGGCACCATTCCAACGGTTGGCCACTTGTTGGGATCCTGGTCCTGAGTACTGATACATAAATAAAGGATACTGCTTTGTGGCATCAAAATCCTTAGGTTTAATAGTCCACATATTAAGAGCATTACCATTAACTGAAATAGTACTAAATTCCTTTTCAGAAATCATATAGTCTTCTAATTGCTCAGCTAAGGCTTTATTATCTATAATCTTTTTTAATAATTCGCCTGTTTTTGCCCTATGCAAAGTGTATTGTTGTGGCGTGTTTGCATTAGAAAAAGTATTGATAAAATAGGTGAAATCCGCACTAAATGAGGCACTGTTCGTCCCCGTTTTCTGGGTTAAACGCTTTTTGTTTTTCCCATTCAATTTAATACTATATACATCTCGATTTATCGATCCATTCTCAGTGGACTGAAAATAAATAGTATTGGCCTTTTCATTAAATCCGTAATAATCTGTAACCTCCCAATCTCCTGTGGTCACTTGATTGATCAGCTTTCCATCTTTATTATAGTGATAGATATGGTTAAAGCCATCTAACTCACTCGTCCAAATAAAACTATTATCTTTTAGGAAGGTTAAGTTGAACGTCACATCGATATAAGCCTTATCTTTTTCTGCCAAGACTTTTTTAGCGTCCATAGTTTTGGTGTTAAACATCCATAAGTCTAATTCGTTTTGATGACGATTCATATACTGAACGCTTAAAACGTTAGCCTCATTGGTCCACTCTAATCTAGGAATATAGAAATCCTTATAAGTTTTATTTACTTTTAACTCTTCAAGCTTTTTAGAGGTTACATTGTAAAGATGTAAGGACACTTTAGAATTGGCTTCCCCGGCTTTAGGATATTTAAAAACGTGTTGTGTAGGATAGAGCTCTGAACCATAAACATCCATTGAGAATTCTGGAACATCAGTTTCATCAAATCGAATAAAGGCAATTTGTTTACTATCGGCACTCCAATCAAAGGCTCTTACAAAACTAAATTCCTCTTCATAAACCCAGTCTGTAATACCGTTGATGATTTTATTTTTTTCACCATCAGTGGTAATTTGTTCTACCGTTCCGCTTGTTAAATCCTTTACATAAAGGTTATTCTCAAAACCGTAAGCAATCTTGGTTCCATCTGGAGAAAGTGTTGGCTCTTGTACCAACTGATCGGAAACTTTAGTTACCTTCTTTGTGGCAATATCGTAAATGTAATATTCTCCTAATGTAGAACGTCTAAAAACAGGTTGCGACTGTGTTGTTAATATCAATTTAGACTCATCGCTATTAAACTTATAATCAAAAAAACCTTGAATCTCAGCAATATCGGCTGAAGACACTAAGGTTTTCACTTTTTCTAAGGTTACATAATCGTAGATATCTATGGTAGATGTTCTATTTTGTCTATTAAAATTTAACACTGAATACTGTTTCCCATTCGCCATTGAGTGCAAGGCTTGCATGCCTTCAGTTCTAAATTGTCCGCTCCAGATCTCTTCTAAAGTTATTTGTTTATCTTGACAAAAAACAAGGGTGGTCATTAAAAACGCAACAATAGCGGTAAGGTGTTTAATTTTCATGTGTTGATGTTTATATTCTTGTATACGTTAGGCGCTGTTAACTCTGAATCATAAGGTTGTATGATTCCATTTATGGCCTATTGCTTTTATAAATTTTATGATTGTCACAAAGCAATGCCAAGTTTACTAAAAATTATACAAAAAACCGCCTTTATTAACAGTAAATCGGGTTTTACAATCGATTATGCAGGCATTTTCTAGCAATCCTAGTATCTTTGTTTTTTTTAAAATTAGAACCCACATGTCCAACACCATTTCCGGCTTTTCAAAGCTTTCAAAATCTGACAAAATTAATTGGCTATTAGAGACCTATTTTTCAGAACAAGACCAGGCAAGAACACTTGTAGAAAGCTACTGGAACACAGACGACAAACTACAGAAGCTACACGACGAGTTTATTGAAAATACCATTACCAATTATTATTTACCACTAGGTGTTGCGCCTAACTTTTTAATCAACGATACCCTTTATGCCGTTCCGATGGCTATTGAAGAAAGTTCCGTTGTGGCCGCCGCGAGTAAAGCAGCTAAATTTTGGTTAGAACGTGGAGGTTTTAAAGCTGAAGTCATTGCCACAGAAAAAATTGGTCAGGTGCATTTTATGTACCATGGTGATGTTGCTAAACTTAAGGCCTTTTTTGAGGAAGTGAAGCCCATTTTAATTAAAGATACTGCAGCCATTACAAAAAATATGGAGCTTAGAGGTGGCGGTATTTTAGATATTGAATTGCGCGACAAATCGGATGACTTGCCGCACTATTTTCAACTTCATGCGAAGTTTGAGACTTTAGATGCCATGGGCGCCAACTTCATCAACTCTTGTCTAGAGCAATTTGCCAACACTTTTAAAAGAGAAGCCCTCCTTTATAAGGCTTTTACTGAAGAAGAGCAAAACCTCACTATTGTGATGAGTATTTTATCTAATTACGTACCTAATTGTGTAGTGCGTGCCGAGGTCTCTTGTCCTATTTCAGAATTAAAAAGTAAGGATATTGGAGACCCTGAAGCTTTTGCTCAAAAATTTAAACAAGCAGTAACTATTGCGGAATTAGAACCCTATAGAGCCGTAACCCATAACAAAGGCATCATGAACGGTATAGACGCTGTAGTATTAGCAACCGGAAATGATTTTAGAGCAGTAGAAGCTGGCGTACATGCCTATGCCGCTAAAGATGGCTCATACACAAGCTTAACACATTGTACGGTAGAAAATGACCGCTTTACGTTTTGGATTGAAATTCCTCTTGCTCTAGGAACAGTTGGCGGATTAACACGTTTACATCCATTGGTTAAATTTGCTATGGAAATGTTGCAGAATCCTAGCGCTAAAGACCTAATGAAAATTGTAGCTGTGGCCGGATTAGCTCAAAATTTTGGGGCGGTAAAATCTTTAACCACCACCGGCATTCAAGAAGGCCATATGAAAATGCATTTAATGAATATTTTAAATCAGTTTGAAGCTACCACTACAGAAAAGGAGCAGTTAGTAGAACATTTTAAAACCAACGTGGTTACTCACAGTGCCGTGGTGGAGGCTATAGCGGATTTACGAAAATAAATACGTTCTGATAAGAGCAACTGGGTATTGTACAACGATCTATTGATTAACACGAATTTAGTCCTGTTTTTATACCACGAAATTTAAAACTAGTACAGCGAAGAGATTTCCCTAAGCCTGATAACCGTAACAAACTGGACAAAAAAATTGAACCATTGACACAGAAAACGCAAACCTTTAGAAGTCACGGAAAACTACTACTTACTGCTGAATACGCGGTCTTAGATGGGGCGAAAGCTTTGGCTATCCCAACAAAATACGGGCAATCCTTAGCCGTTACAACGCATAATAATTCTGTTATAGACTGGACGAGTTATAACGAATGTAATGAGATTTGGTTTAGCGATCAATTTGAAATCTTAAAGACTTCTAAAGGCCTACAAGTCCAATCAACCTCTAAAAGCGAGGTTAGCCAACGCCTTATTCAGATCTTTTCAGCCATACAGGGTTTAAATCCTAATTTCTTTAATTCTGATGTAGGTTATAGTATTACCACACATCAAGATTTTAATCGGGCTTGGGGTTTAGGAACCTCTTCAACCTTAATTAACAATATGGCCCATTGGGCTAAGGTAGATGCTTATAAATTGCTAGCGCTAACTTTTGGCGGTAGCGGTTATGATATTGCTTGCGCACAACACGACACCGCTCTTACCTTTCAAATAGAAAAGGAAACTGCTCCAAAAGTAACCCCAGTAGCTTTTGACCCTAATTTTAAGGATCAGCTGTATTTTGTGTATTTAAATGCAAAGCAAAATAGTAGAGATGGAATAGCGTCTTACCGTAAACTTGGACTATTAACCGAAGCCAAAAAGCAAGCGATTAATAGTATAACGGCCGATTTGGAACAATGCACTTCGCGTGTAGAATTTGACCGCTTAATCCATTCTCATGAACAACACATTTCTGAGTTAATTGCACAACAACCCATACAACAGCGTCTGTTTAGTGATTTTAAAGGCGCTATTAAAAGCCTTGGGGCTTGGGGTGGCGATTTTATCTTGGTAAGTTCTAAAGACGATCCAAGTGCTTATTTTAAAACCTTAGGTTACCAGACTATCATTCCTTATTCCGCAATGGTCTTATAAATAGTAAGCATAATTCTTAGCTTTCATAACTAAGGACACGTATAAACCTAAAAAAAGGCTTCACAACAATGTGAAGCCTTTTTTAATATACTCTAGTCTAATCTGGATTTAGTAAACCGTCTTAGCTCTGTTATCTTCAATCTCAGCCGCATCTTCTAAAGCTGTAAACACTTTAGTTTGAACCGCACTTCTACGCTCTGCGTTTAATCGGTTCATAATCGCTGTATAGTTATCTAATTCTGTAGCTTCAGTCACTTTAGTCACTTCAACCACATAAACACCTTTATCCCCATCAATTGGGCTCGAGGTTTCTCCCTGTGCTAACCCGAAGGCTGCACCAATAACTTTAGGCTCAGCTCCTGCCCCAGATAAAGTAGTATTATTAATAGTTAATGCTGCTGCTGTTCTAGGGCTCTGTCCTTGATTTTTAGCTACATCAGCAACTGTTGTTCCTGTAATTTTTTCGCGAATCAGTTTTGCTTTCTTCTCTTTTCTGATTTCTGGAATAGCTGTAATAGACGCATCTTCTGTACTCATTAAACCAGCTTCTCTTTTTTCTACAACTTTAGCTACGATAAATCCGAAGTTGGTAATTGGGAAATTTTTATAAGCGCCTACCTCTGTATCTTCATCAAAAGACCAACGTACTACTTCTCTCTGACTTCCTAAACCAGGAATTGTTTCATCTAAAGGATTAAATGTAATTGGCTTTACAGTTAAGTTACGTTCTTTAGCTAAAGCTGTAAAATCACCATCTTTCGCTGCGATTTCAAATTTAGACATCTTGTTGAAAACATCTTGAAGTGTAGCATCTGAAGGTTCAATTTTAGTTGCAACTGTCGCTACTTTTACCGCTTTATGAAAGCTCTTTTGTTCTAAAATTTCAATGATATGGTAACCAAATGTTGTTTGGACCACATCGATATCGCCTTCCTTGTTATCAAAAGCATAGGCTTTGAATTCTGGAGCCATTCCTGCTAAATAATCAAATTCAATTTCACCATCTTGCTCGTTACTCACTTTATCAGAAGATAAATCTAAAAGATCCATAAACTTCGTTCCACCTTTAATAGCGGCGTAGATACTATCTGCAGTTTTCTTAGCTTGCTCAGGTGTTTTTGTTACAGAAGCATCAGCTCTTTGTCCACCAACATGAGGGATTAAGATATGACGTACTTTAACTGAATCTGGCAATTGTTTCGTAGCAACAACTTTAGACAATTTATAAAATCCGTTGTCTTTGTATGGTCCGTAATACGCACCAGCACTTAAGTTCATTAAAGTATCTTTCGCTACTGTTGGTAACTGACCTTCTCTTAAAAATGAATCGTTGTATTTAATTGCAGAATTAGAATTTACAAATTCTTCGATGTCTGTTGCAGAATCAAACCCAGGAATTGTCTCTGTGTTTTTGCTGCTTTCATTGTATTCTTCTCTGTCCGATTTTAAAGCTAATAATTCCGCTTTAATAGCATCTTCATCAGCTTTAGAAGCTTCTTCTTTAAACTCTACATAAACCACTTCAGTAGTCGCATCCGTAGTGTAAGTTTCTTTATGCGCTTCCATATAAGATTTGATTTCGCTAGTAGACACTTCTACCGCGCTATCATCAATACTTGTGTAAGGCACTTGAACATATTTAATGTCTACTGTTTTAGCATCTGCTAAATAAGCATCTTCAGCTTCTTTAATGGTTGTATTTACACCCGCTTTAATCATGTTGTAATAAGTCTGCTGAATGGCGTTTGTTGCAATAGTCTGTTCGTTGTTTGTCCAGCTATCATAATTTACTAAGAAATTCCCTAACGGTGCTGTTTCACCATCTAAGTCTTTTAAGTTAGCAATAAATGCATTTAGACGATTAACATCGAAGTTTCCATTTGCATCTTGAAACTCTGGATAAGAAGAAAAACTTAATTTTAATAAGTCTCTCATTTCATCTTTTTCTACAGACAATCCTAATTCTTCGAATTCAGATTCTAATACAATTCTGCGTAACTCTTGGTTGTAGATTGCATTCATAGACTGTGTAGACGTTTGTCTTCCACCAGCTCTATCTTGATAGTTTTTTACTTTTTGTTGAAACTCAAGTCTATTGATGTCTTTACCGTTAATGGTTGCAACAACATCTTGAGATCCGCCGGTTAGGGCATCAGAATTTTTGAATAAATCTCCGATTACGAATGAAAATAACGCTAATGCAATTACCAATATTAATACCAGTGAGCGTTGTCTAATTTTATTTAAAACTGCCATAGTCTTTTTGTATCGTCTTTAATTTGGTGTAAATAAGTGTGCGAAAATAGCATATTCTATCAAATAATAAAAGGAGAAGTTTAGTTTTTATAAAGTTGAAAATCTTTAGGCGAAATTTTATAGGAACATGCTAATAAACAGCGGCTCTTAAGCCTTGAATTCTTTAGCATTTAAAGCGGCACTATGCTTATAAAATCTTCTAAAACACTAGGTCATAAAAAGGATTTAAAACGACCTATACACCATTTGAAGTAAAGGGTTTGTTAATCGACCTCTAGAACTTTAAGAATCACTTCGTCTATTTTTGTTGAAGACACTTCGGTAATGGTGAATTTAAAATTCTCTATAAATACATCATCATTCTCTTCTGGAATTCCTTCAGTGGCATTAACGATTAAGCCACCAAGGGTTTCGTAGTTTTCACTCTTAGGAAGATTAAGTTTATAGGTTTCATTGATATAATTCACTTCTAATCGTGCTGAAAACTTATATGTGATGTCGTTAAGCTGCTCTTCTACCATTTCTACGGTATCATGTTCATCTTCAATTTCACCAACAAGTTCTTCAATAATATCTTCAACCGTCATAATCCCCGATGTTCCGCCGTATTCATCAATAACTACCGCCATACTACGACGTTTTTTAATCAAAATATTCAACACATCTTTTACCAAGATGGTTTCAGGAACAAAACCTACAGGCATTAAAATAGCATCTATAGATTTCGGTTTTTTAAACAACTCAAAGGAATGCACATAACCCTTAATATCGTCTATATTATCTTTATAAATAATAATTTTAGTACGACCAGTTTCTATAAAGAGCTGTCTTAAATTTTCAATACTATCGGAGATATCAACACTTGTAATTTCGGTTCTAGGTACCATCACCTCTCGGGCTTTCACTCCTGAAAACTCTAAGGCATTTTGAAAGATTTGTATTTCACTATCCAAATTATCTTCATCTTCTACAGACTCCATTTGCTCTGTGATATAATTTCCAAGCTCTACTTTAGTCATGGCCAACACCACATCTTCCCCTTCAGTTTTAAAGACATATTTTAAGACGTTATCTGAAATCCAGATGATAAAATCTGAAATCCAAGAAAAGACCACATAAAACACATAAGTAGGTACAGCTAATACTTTAAGTAAGGTATTGGCATATATTTGAAAGAAGACTTTAGGTAGAAACTCTGCAGTAACTAAAATCACTAGGGTAGAAATAACCGTTTGAGACAATAGCTGTAGATCTACAAAGAGATAACTAAGAATAGGACTCTCTGAAGGCAGCATGGAGTTAAACCAACGTACTAAAACCTCACCCATTTTAAGCCCATATATAACTAAAGCGATATTGTTACCAATAAGCATTGTCGCAATATACTTTGAAGGTTTAGCTGTTAATTTTGCTAGAATATTACCTAAAAAATCACCTTGCTTTTTCTCTAATTCAATATGAATTTTATTAGAAGAGACATAGGCTATTTCCATTCCGGAAAAGAAGGCAGAAAGTATAAGTGTGGATATAATAATGACTAGATCAGCAGTCATACATTATTTGTTATTACGGTCTTCAAACTTTTTACTAAAACGCTTTCTAAAGAAAAACATAAAAGTCGCTAAAGCCACAAATGCGAGGGATAGGTAAGCACGACTTCTTTCTTCTGACCATTTAGTGATGGCATCGTAAAGGAAAAGCACAGCAAAAACAAGATAAGCGTAATGAAAAATCTTTTGTATTTTCATGGGTTAGGTTCAATTATTAAAGCACAAAGATAGTTAATTATCTACTTCAAAATCACCACCCATTTCTAAGACTTGAGTTTCTTTTAAGTTTTTATCCGAATCAAAGCCCACTCCATGGGTAAGACTTGTTAAACTTTTAAACACAAAAGGTTCATTAGTAAAGGCCCACTCTAGCTTTTGATTGTAATACAATTGCTCTGTAAACAAAGTATCTTTTTGGTGGGTTGCAATTTTAACATCGCCACGTAGGTCTATAAGATCTGTATCTGAATAAACAATGGCATAATTGGAGGTAATGGTGGTTTTGTTACCATCATCATCAAAAATAAAGAGCTCTACGCCTTCTGGAAATTCAGAAAAGGCAAAACTTCGATTAGAGTAATCTAACATTTTTGGACTTAATAGATTGGCTAATAAACGTACCGTATCTTCCTCAAATTCGGTATAGTCCAAATCTATATTTACAGCCTCACCAATAGGTTGGTTTTGTAACACACCAACTTGTTGAACTTTGTCAAAGTCGTTGTTACAAGAAAAAAACATAGTCACAACGATTGCTGTGACTATGAATTTAATACTATGTAAATGAATTGTTTTCAATTAGTTACTTGGTACGGTTACTGAACGTCCTATCCAACATCCTATTTTAATGACTTCACCTGCACAAGTACAGTTAAAGATTTCCGTTTTAGACGGTGCGCTTCCTCTATAACTAGCTGCTGTTTTAGCGGCAATAGATTTTAAACGACCATCTACTCTTCCTGCCTTTTCAGCTTCTAAAGCTGCTAACCAGAATACGGCTCTTTTATTAAAGTTTGTATCTCCACAGCTATTTGCACTCTTAGCATACATTGATGCAATTGATAAGTGTGGTGATCCATCAGATGGATTAAGTTTTAAAGCTTCCATGTAATATTGTCTCGCTTTACCGTAACTTCCTTTAGCTTTCAACTCTTGTGCTAACTTCTTATAAAGTTTCGCTTTCTTTAATGGGTCTGACTCTAATTCTATAGTCTGATCGAAATACTTTTGCTCATTAGTTAATAAATACAAGTAAAACGCTGTATCTGCACTTGGCTCAATCTTATTTTTTTGTTGTACTAACTTTAAGAATAAAGGATCTGACTTACACTCTTTAGCATACATTCTGTTCATGGCACGTTGTAACCACTCTGGATTGTTTTTATTAGCTTCAAAGTCTTTTTCGTATAATGGCACTAACACCTCACAGTTAGCACGTTGCCCTAACTTCTGGTCCATACTCCCAATAATCTTAGTTTCAAAAACCTCGATATTAGATTCGTAGCTTCCTTTACGGCTTTTTTCAATTTTTGTTAATGTTCCTCCAGCTTCTTCTTTTTCAGCATACTTATTTAAGTTCTTCGTGTAGCCTGCAATTAAACCTTCAATAATTTCATTAACATCATCATACTTATCAAATAACTTCTGTGCATCATCTTGTGTTTTTGCACCTGCATCATATAAATCTACCGCAAGAGAGAAGTAAGTATAAAGCCCTACGGCACTTTTAAAGTTAGCCGCATCTTTTTGGTACGCCTCATCAAACATGTTATAAACTTCCTGATCTGTTTTGTTCAGTACCTCCCTGTATTTATAAGCTAAGTTTGCTTTATCTGCAAGGATTTCTCCTAGAGGATATCTTGACTCAAAATACTGTCTACTCTGATCATATAAACTCATTAAATCGTTAATATGTGCTATTTGCTCTGCACCTGTACTATTTTCAATTTTATGCTTTAGAATTTTTTCTCCGTGTACATAGATAGCTCGGTTAAATTGAGGGCACTTTTCTCTAACAATCTTCCAAGGACCATAGGCTTCGTCATATTTTTTATTCTTGGCATAATCATTAAAAATAGAGAGGTTATTCATACACTCCTCATCTTGTTGAGCAAATCCAAGATTAACACTCATAAAAAGTGCTAGAAAAAGTATTGTTATTTTCGTTTTCATTTGTAAATATTATTTGTTAATTATATTTTCTCTGTTCGAACCAACGAGCATTCAAAGATAAGCTTAGATTAAAGTTTACAAAATTCTCTTTGATTAAATTTTGATTCGTTGTTCCACGTTGCCCAAATTCTACACCTAAATTAGCATTAGAAAACAAGTTTCGGTTCCCAACTGGTAAACCTAGACCAAAAGATATGCCAAACTCTTTAATGGATTCATCTTTTATGACTAAACCTGTTTTAGCCATATTAAAACCTGCTCTATACACGACACGTTTAAAATATCCGGAAAATGTATTATAGTTTGGGATATAAAATCCACCAACGGCGATTTTTGAAGCATCTTCAAAAGATGTATTTTGATTAGAGAACACCGGGTTTGAAAACTTACTTGTGTTTTGAAACGTATATTCTGCCCCTACAAACCAAGACTTCGGATTTCCGATACCAGTACCAAAGGTTAAGGTTGACGGCAAGTCTAATTCCGTTTTATCTAAACCTTGAGCTTCAAGATCTGCATCAATAGTGGAAGATACTCCAGTAATATCATAAGTCTCCCCATCTATAGTTACCGTGGAGAACGAACGTACATTTCTTGAGGTCAATTGACTCTCTGGCGCATACGTTGCCGTAGCCGACCATTCTAATTCTTCCGTAATATAAGTTTTATAAGCTACCCCGAAGTTTAGATTTAATCCACTTAAATCTGAGCGGTTAAATTCGCTAGTTTGGTATTGCACCACGCTACCGTCTGGCTCATAAGCCACCTCTAAACCTGTATTTTGAATGTTTCCGAAATTGTAACTAAAATCGACACCAACACTTAATTTTTCATTGACTTGGTAACCGAGTCCTGCAAAAACTTTGTTAACACCACCTTCCCCTTCAAAACGATTAACAAAGACCTCATCATTATTATAATCATCTAATTTATAACCTACAGAAGTAAATGGCATTAATCCGAAGCCAAAACCAAATTTACCTATTGGCATTGAAATGGCTATATAATCGAAAATTGCGGTATTCGCATCATCTTCTGCCGTATTGCTTTTTAAAGTAGAATTGGTCATGGTTCCTGCTACCGTAAACTTTACCGGCCTGCTTTCACCATTAAACGGCATAGATTTCACACTATTTCCGGCATAAGCCGCAGGATTTCTTAAATTAACATGAATACTGTCTAGGTAAACTCCCATACCTCCCATGCTTCGGTTTTCCACCGTACCTTTAGCCATCAAGCTTCCAATACCGTAAAATGAATAGGGAGAACCTGTTCCTTGTTGTGCAAAAGCTGCAGAACTTATAATTGTAATACAGATTACAATGAATCGTTTTATCATTATTTTGAATTATATTCTAGAATGTAATTCAAACCCTCTAGTAGAAAATTTGAATTCGCAAATATGGTATTTTTTAATTGGTTTGACAAAAATTTGCTATCTCCTCCTGTTAAAATAACTGTTAAATCTCTGTATTCGTAGATATAATCTTCTAATACACCGTCAATTTCTTTAGTTACGCCGTGAATCACCCCTGAGTGTATAGCCGATTCTGTAGAGTCTCCAATTAATTTATCAGGCTGCCTTGTTTCTAATAACGGAAGATTTGCTGTTAAATTATTTAAGGCCTTATAACGCAACCGAATTCCTGGTGAAATGGCGCCTCCGAGATAATGTTTGTCTTGGGTTACAAAATCGTAAGTAATACAGGTTCCGGCATCAATAACCAACACATTTTTATTAGGAAACTGATCTACCGCTGCAGCCACCAAAGCCATACGATCTACACCCAAGGTTTTAGGGGTTTGATATTTGTTTATAAAAGGAAAGTTTAAATCTGAATTTAAAACCAACAGCTCTAAATCTTCTGCGACACGATCAACCTGCACTTTAGATAAATGCCCTACTGAAGAGATTATCGCTTTTTCTAATTTTGGGTAGGCGGTTTTGAGTTTTTGGTATTCTTCTGGAAAGCTTTCTAAGGTAAAACTCGATTTATGTAATAAATTTTCAAAATTAAATATTGCGCACTTTACGTACGTATTCCCCACATCTACAACAAGATTCATAGTCTTTTTATATTTCCACAAAAATATAAAATCAAATTTTATTAAAATTGCTTTGGAGATATTAAAAAAGCGCTTATATTTGCACCCGCTTAGCAAAGCAATTGGTGCCTTAGCTCAGTTGGTAGAGCAAAGGACTGAAAATCCTTGTGTCCCTGGTTCGATTCCTGGAGGCACCACCACCAAAACCCGATTCAGATGAATCGGGTTTTTTGGTTTTATACTATTGCCTAATTATTTCTGTTATAACCTATTTAGGGGTTAAGCACGGTTTAGACAAGTATAAACGTGTTTTTTTAACTCGCTAACCGTTGTGCATAAACGTTAGATAATCATCTTTATACAAAATTATCTTAGACACCCATACACTATCCATACATCATCTATATACCATCTATACTGGCGCTATACTTTACTAGACTTTATAAAACTGACATTATATTGACCTAAGCCACTCAAGCTACTTTAATTTAATAACCTTATCGCCTTTTTACATTACTTATAAGTGTCCTGGTATAATCTTATGTCCTACAACAATTTAACCATTTCCAGTACAAACAAAAAAATCAAGACGTTTCCACCTTGATTTTTAAATATGAGTCTTAAAATTTAAGTCTTATTTCCAGAATTCTTCAATTTCCTCTAAAGATTTCCCTTTAGTTTCAGGGATAAACTTATAGGTCACAAAAACAATAACTAAAATAAAGACGATAAAAATGTAATACGGCAATGAGCCGTTCCATGGCGCACTGGTATTCATTTCACTTCCCATAACCACCGGAAAAGACTGTGATACCATATAATTTGCTGCCCATTGTGCCGCAACCGCTACAGACATAGCTACACTTCTTATCTTATTAGGGAACATCTCTGCCAACAACACCCAAACAACAGGCCCCATTGATAATGCAAACGATGCAATAAACATTAACACACCAATCAAAGACAACACCCCAACATTACCTTGCTGTAAGGTTACACTTAACAATAAGAAGCCTACTATCATCCCAACAGATCCGATATACAATAAGGGCTTTCTACCAAATTTATCTACCGTAAACATCGCCACAAATGTGAATACTAAATTTACGAATGCTAAAAGTATTTGTTGCTGCAATACATCTTCTTTTCCAAAGCCTAAAGCTTTTTCAAAAATATCAGCACCGTAATACAATACCGCATTAATACCTGTAAATTGCTGCAACATTGACAACACAGTACCAATGGCAATGATAGCTAATATGCCTTTTGAGAAATAACTCACTTTAACACCATCATTAGTCTTGTTTAAAGACTCTTTAATGTTGTGCAGCTCCTTATTAGCCACTTCATTTCCATTAATCTGTTGTAACACGGCTAATGCCGCTTTTTCTTTTCCTTTTAAAGCCAACCAACGTGGACTTTTAGGCACGATAAACAACAAGATTAAAAACAGAATACTTGGAATTAATTCTGACCAAAACATTCTTCGCCATCCGAAATCAATATTTTCTTCTACACTTAGATCACTTCCTATAAAATATGTTGCTAGGAAAACTACAAAGAAACCAATAACAATAGCTAATTGGTAATAAGTAACCATACGCCCTCTAATATCTGAAGGGGCAATTTCTGCGATATACATCGGAGCATTCATAGAAGCCACACCAATACCTAGCCCTCCAATAATTCTAAACACCACCAACATACTCACCGTTTGTGGTAAAAAGTCTGGAAGCCCCGAACCATATGCTGAGACCGTAAAAAAGATAGCCGATATAATTAAAGACCACTTTCTTCCTATTTTTATACTTAAAGGTCCTGCGACGATAGCCCCGACAAAACAGCCCAAAAGTGCACTACCAACAACCCAACCTTTTAAGGCATCACTGAGATTAAAATATTCTGTAAGATAAAATTGTGCACCGTTGATGACACCTGTATCATAACCAAAAAGCAAACCACCTAAAGCGGAAACCGCTGCGATTAGCAATAAAAAAACACCTTTTTTCATTTTATATATGTATTTAATAATATTTAAGAGACTTAATTAATTTCTGTTACTTGAGCCGCAATGTAATTAAAATTGGCAAATGATCTGACGGATATTGCAAGTTCCAATTATCACTGAGTGCGGCGTATTTTGGCACTTCCACTTCTTTTGAAACAAACACAAAATCTATACGTCTGGTTACAGGCTTATTGAAATGAAAACCATTAAAAGTTCCCTCCGGACCAAAGCTTAGTTTTGCTATTTGTTTTGAATCGTTTAGATCTTCCATGATACGATGAATACTCGGATGATCTGGCTCCATATTAAAATCCCCCGTTAATACGACCGGTACATCTTCTATATTGAAAGCTTTAATTTTTTCAAGAATTAAGACCGCACTATTGGTCCGTGCTAATTCCCCCACATGATCAAAATGAGTATTAAACAACCAAAAGGTTTTTGCTGAAGCTTTATCTTTTAGTAAAGCATAGGTACAAATCCTATGGCATACCGCATCCCATCCTCTAGAAACTTCATCTGGAGTTTCGGATAGCCAAAACGTTCCTGACTTTAAGATTTCAAACTTCTGTGTTTTATAAAACAGGGCAGAATACTCGCCTGCATCTGCACCATCATCGCGTCCTACGCCCACATAACTATAGTCTACCAAAAGACTATCCATGGCTTTCATTTGATTAGGCATGGCTTCCTGAACCCCAATAATATCGGGTTCATAAAATTTAAGTTGCTTTATAAAAAACGGTTTTCTATTAGCCCAGCTATTCACCCCATCTTTAGGATAATCTAGCTTTATATTATAGCTCATCACAGAAATATCTTGAGCGAAGGCAAAGCTAGAGAGCCCCATAAAACAAATTAATAAATACTTCATTATTCTAAACTTATTCAACATAAACAACTGAACTCTTTTCTGAAATGCCATTTTCATTAAACGCTTCAATTGTAAAATAATATGGCGTATCGCGATCTAAACAACGCATTAAATGTGTGGTGGTATCATAAACCTGCCAAGACTGATAAAGCTTATCTTCAGCGATACCCCATCTTATATTATAGCCTTGAGCCCCTTCTACAGCGTTCCATGTAAAGGCGGCGTCTCTACGATCTGCTTGGCGTTCCACCTCAAAACCAGCTACTGCTGATGGCTTGGCTTCTAAACCTAAACCAAACACTCTAAACTCTGACATGGCAAAGTTAGCACCAGGTACTTTTACATTATGATAACGCACATATCTCGCTTTTACCGCTTCCTCTAAAACAATATAGGCGTTAGGGGTATCTTTTTCACTTGTGCTGCGATCTACAACGGTTGTCCAATTATTACCATCTTCTGAAGTTTCAATTGTAAATTGATGTTTTAAACCTTCAGTACGTGTATATATACCCGATTCATGATCGTGAAAATTTAATTGAAAGGCATGGATATATCCAGGCTTTAACATTTCAACAGTGATTGTTTGCTTATCATCATTGGCTTCTGCCACCCAAAATGTCTTTGGATCTTCGTCTGTTAAAACTTTAGAGATGATACGACCTTGTGCATCTTTTTCTAAGGGTAATTCTGTAACCTCAACGGCATCGTCATCTGAAGTAAACTTTTTAACCTGCATTAATGAAGAGGCTACTGTTACCTCAGCTTTATACGATAATAACATCCAACCATTATGTTGCCCTGCCTTGGTAGGATGATTAGCACCAAAACGTGGATAATCGCCATAAGCGGTATTGCTATACATTAGTCCATCTTCGTCAAAATAAGTGGGAAACATGCACAAACGGCGTTCCCATTGCGCATTTGAGGCTAAAGCCATCGTCGCAAAATGCCAGTACTGCCCGTTGGTTTGCTTTACCGTAATTCCATGTCCGGCTCCATTGGTAAATCCACCGGGTTTAAAACTCATCGGGTTATTTTTCATATATTCAAAAGGCCCTAATGGTGTTTCTCCAACATATACTCCATCGGCATAAACATTAAATTGTGTTCCTGGAGCGGCGTATTGTAAATAATATTTTCCGTTGTGCTTGGTCATAGAAGCCCCTTCCATATACCCTTCTTTAAGTGTAGGATGAAAGTTATTTTCCCCAAAGCGTTCCCATCCATGCTCTTCTTCAACAAGATTGAACAATTCTTTACGCACCCCTGTTTCTAAAAAGCGATCGTCTTTATTGAGCATCTTTACATGAAGTGGATGCACATTAGAAGACCCCCAATACAAGTAGGTTTTTCCATCATCGTCTATAAACAATTCCGAGTCTTGAATGTTATTTGTAATGGAAGCCGTTGGGTTCCACTTTCCACTTTTAGGATCGTCGGTATAAAGAATACTACCATAGCCTGCAGGGTTACCCGCAAAATAAACTAAGGAATCTTTATAATTAAAGGCGGTTGGGGCGTTACTCCCTTCAAAAAACCATTGTTTCGGCTTAATGAAATCCCAATTTACCAAATCGGTAGAATGCCAGTATCCAAAAGAGCGGGTGACAAACATGTAATATTCCCCTTTAAATTCTATCACTGCAGGATCTGCCCCAGAACGGTACGATTGGTTACTGCTAGAATTATACACCATATAGGTATAATCTATATCTAACGGGTTAATATAGGTTTGAAAACCCTCCTTTACCATGGCCTTTTCCGTGGAACTCACAGGTGGCGTTTCCGTTTTATCCGTTTCATTTTGGCAAGAAAAAAACAAGCCTATTGTACAGAAAAAAAGTAGTTTTTTCATCGTTTATAATTTAGTGTCTTAGCGGTTAATGGGTTGTAAGAGGTCCCTATATGCCCTCGTAATCGTTCAAATTGTTTAAAAGCACGTTGCACTTTTACTTTCGGTTCGCGTTCAAATTCCTGATTACCAACTTTATATCGATCTTGAAGTGCTTTAAGTTGTACGCGTAATTGTGCTTCTATTGTATCGTAGTTTGGATTTTCAATTTGATTCTGAAGTTCTTCAGGATCGGCTTCTAAGTCATACAACTCCCAAATATCTATATCACCATAATTTTGCTGACAAGACTGAAGCGCCAATAAAAGGACGATGGCTATTACTAGAGATTTTTTCATCCTTATTTTTCTTTAATGATTTTAGTCTGAATGACCTCATTATGAATTACGGTTTGATTAAAAAACTCAAATATCTGATCTAAATCTTTATTAGCAGGGATTCTCGCTATCTCATGACCAGCTCCTTTTACCATATGAAAATAAAAAGCCGTTTCTAAGGCTTGTAGTTTGGCTGCGATGACTTTAGATCCATCAAGCTTCAAATATCCAGCTTGCTGCGGAAGACATAAGCGATGCGATTCGTTTGCGAAAGGCACATAATTATCTTCCGTGCCGTGATATAAAACCGCAGGAATGGCATTATGTTTTGAAATGTAACTAGCATTAAGCACGGCTCCCGCACAGGCAAATACTCCGGCAAATTTCACATTGGCATATGCCGCTTTATCCTTTATAAAATAATCCCTAAGAAATACCGCGTTAAGACTACCTTCTGCCCCAGCACTACTTCCTCCAGCAATTATTTTTGTGGTATCAATTTGTAAGTTTTCAGCTTGAGCTATAAGATATTTTGCAGCATCTAAATAATCAATAGTAGCTTGCTTAAAGGTTTCTATCTTCTCATCCTTGGTACAATCGCAACCAAATCCGGTAGCTTTATTTTTTCGCAACAAACGGTAATCGATAGATACCCCGATATAATTTTGTGCTTTCGCCACATACGACACCAATTTTTGATCATCCGGATAAGCTCTATGACTCCCAGAAAATCCACCGCCATGCATCCATAGCAAAACGGGTAATTTTTCATCTTTTCCTATCCCTTTTGGTGTAAATACATCCATTTTTAAGGTGTCTTTCCCTTTTATGGCATAGGTATAAGTGGTCATTGTTTGCGCCGAAAGCCCCAAACTCAATAAGAAAATACATAAACTGCTGATTGATTTCATTTAATCTAGTTTTTCAATTAATAACCCATTTAAAACGGTTTTATTTTAAACTGATATGTTGTTTGGGTAAACTTATAAATTCTACATCACGGTAAATTCCGCCGTAAAACGTAAAATCGGCATCAAGTGGTGGAATATCTTCGTTATGGGAATTGTCTACAGTAACCTCAATACGGTTATAAGCATCGTAGTTTAAGTAAGTCGTAATATCAAAATTAAAGGCTGTATAGCCTCCATGGTGCGTTCCGACCTCCTTTCCATTAATATAGACAACCGCTGATTGGTTAAACTCATTAAATTTTAAATACTGAATGTGCTCTTGAGATTCCGAAGCTATAAACAGTGTTTTTTGGTAGTAGCCTAAACCCCTACGGTAGCCCGGCTCATCATCAAAAGCATCTGTAGCATTCCAGCTATGCGGAATATTTACGGTTTCCCAAGTTGTTTTATCACTAGAATACTGCCAACCCGAATTAATCATTTTCGTCTGAGCCTTGAGAAAACAAGTAAAAGCCACATACAGCAATAAGACTAGGGATTTGTACTTAAAACATATATGTGGCATAGGGTAGCTATTAATCTAACGGATACTTGTAATGTGTAACACACCTTAAATAACCTGCACTCTATAGCAGGTTATTTAAGGTTGCATTACAACACTGTTATTTTGTTAATTGAAATGTTTTCATCATCTCTGTATCAGAATCAGTCCCTACAAAAACCTGAAATTCTCCTGGTTCAGCAACAAAATCTAATGCTGAATTATAGAATTTTAAATCTTCTACAGTTAGGGTAAAGTTAACGGTTTTAGTTTCGCCTTTTTTAATGGCTACTTTCTCAAAACCTTTTAATTCTTTTACGGGTCTGGTAACGGAACCAACAAGATCTCTAACATAAAGTTGTACCACTTCTTTACCATCATAATCCCCGGTATTGGTAACATCTACAGAAACCTCAACCGTTCCATTATTATCGATACGTGTTGTATTTAAGTTGAAATTAGAATACTCAAAAGTGGTGTAACTTAGACCATATCCGAAAGGATATAAAGGCTCGTTACGCACATCAATGTAGTTACTTTTAAATTTCTCAAAGCGACCTTCATCATTCCCTAAAGGACGACCTGTATTTTTGTGATTGTAGAAAATTGGCACTTGTCCAACATTTCGTGGGAAGGTTGCTGTTAATTTTCCAGAAGGGTTTACCGCTCCAAATAACACATCTGAAATGGCTCTTCCTGCTTCACTTCCCGGGAACCACACATTAAGAATAGCAGGCACATTATCATTCTCTTCAACTAACACCAAAGGACGTCCCGTGAACAGCACTAACACCACTGGTTTTCCCGTTTTAAGCAAAGCATTTAATAAATCTTTTTGCACTTGAGGAATGCCTAAATCGGTTCTACTACTGCTCTCTCCGCTGAATTCTGCTGACTCTCCAAGGGTCGCTACAATAACATCAGATTTTGAAGCCACTTGAAGCGCTTCATCTAATAATTGTTTATCGGTACGGCCGTCTCTAGGAATTGACTTCCCGAACATTGTAGCGCGTCGTTCTAATTCTAAATCGTAATCTACATTACTTCCTTTAGCGTATAATAAAGTAGCTTTATCACCGATAACTTCCGTTAAACCATCAAAAACAGAATTAGATTTTTCTTGATCTGTAGCCACACTCCAAGTCCCCGCCATATTATTAGCAGCCTTAGCCAATGGACCTATTAAACCAATAGTTCCTGACTTCTTAATCGGTAATAATTGAGCTTCATTTTTAAGCAATACCATAGATTCCGCTGCAACTTTACGCGCAAAGGTTCTATTTTCTGGGGTAAAAATTTCAGTATTTGCTCTCTTTATATCACAATATTTATAAGGGTCATCAAATAAACCCAATTGAAATTTAGCTGTTAACATACGTCTTACAGCCGTATCAATATCGTCCATTGAAATTTTTCCATTCTCATAAGAGGTTTTCAGTGTTTTTGCGAAAGCAGCTGGAATAGAAGGCGAATCGCCAGCCATATCCATATCTACACCCGCTTTTAAAGCTTGCTCTGAAACTTCAAATTTATCACCTACACCATGAGGGATCATTTCATAAATTCCTGTATAATCGGTAACCACAAAACCATTGAATCCCCAATCGTCTCTTAAAAGATCTGTTAACAACCATTTGTTTCCTGTTGCTGGCACACCATCAATTTCATTAAATGAGGCCATCACAGATCCAACACCAGCATCTATCGCTGCTTTGTAAGGTTCTAAATACTCATTATACATTCTTATTTTACTCATGTCTACCGTATTATAATCACGCCCTGCTTCTGCAGCACCATATAATGCAAAATGTTTTACACAAGCCATTAGCGTATTATTGGCACTAAGATCATCTTGCTGATAACCTCTCACCATTGCTTCAGCAATACGGCTTCCTAAAAATGGATCTTCACCATTTCCTTCAGAAACACGTCCCCATCTAGCATCTCTAGAAATATCTACCATTGGAGAAAAGGTCCAGTTTACCCCATCTGCACTAGCCTCTGTAGCCGCAACACGAGCCGTTTGTTCTATCATCTCCATATCCCATGAACTAGAAAGTCCTAATGGAATTGGAAAGGTTGTTTTATAACCATGAATAACGTCCATCCCAAAAATTAATGGAATTCCTAAGCGACTTTTTTCAACCGCAATTTTCTGAACTTCATAAATTTTCTCTACTGTTTTAATATTAAATAAGCCTCCAACTTTACCCTCTTCAATACGCTTACCAACATCAGAACCTTTAGCCGCACCTGTGGTAATATCTCCTGAAGTAGGAAGGTTTAATTGTCCAATTTTTTCATCAATAGTCATTAATTCTAAAATAGAATCTACTTTTGATGCATACGGGTTCTCAGTCTGTGATTGCGCCGTCTTAGCCGTATCTGTATTAGAATTACAGCTTGCCAATGTCATTGCCATAACAGCAATTGCGATAGTTTGTACGTTAATTAATTTCTTCATTATTATATTTTAGTATTTGAAAAAAGCCATGTTAATAATTCTGGTTCTGCAAAAGCAGGGTCCCAACTGTTGTGGTTTGCAAAATCATAAAGCGTAAGTTTAGGAAAACCACCTGCATTTATAATTGCTGAAGCCATTGCTAAGGATAGCTTAGGATCTACAACATCATCTTTAGCCCCGTGAAAAATCCAAAGTGGTATATGCTGAGCAAAAGCGGTTACCGATTCTGGATCACCACCACCACAAATTGGAATGGCGGCTGCGAACATTTTAGGATGACGGTAAATCAACTCAAAAGTTCCCATACCTCCCATGGATAAGCCCATAGCATACACCTGGTCGGTTTTGATATAAGGCTGAGCCAACATTTGGGTCATTAAATCGATAACGGAAGCCATTGCTTTAGTAGGCGCTTCCTTATATTTATAATTAAATGTGATTGGTTTTGTGGAACGATCCGCTTCTAGTTTTGCCCAATAATCATCTTTAGGACATTGTGGAAAAATGACCATCGCTGGAAATGAATCTCTCACTGTTTTCTTTAAAAACAAACCACTACCATGCAGCAATTGGCTCTCGTTATCCGATCCGCGTTCACCTGCACCATGAAGCACGACAATTAGGGGATAAGCTTTAGAGGCATCAAAATTTTTAGGCAACAGTTTTCTGTACTTTAAAGTATCACCATGAGCAATATGCTGTTCATAAGAGAATAGTGCTTTTGGTGCTTCCTTTTCTTGAGCATGAGCTGTTGTTGCACTAGAAATCACGATACTTAAAAATGAGATTAAAAATAAATATTTCATAAGCCTATAAATGTTGGATTAAAATGAAAATCCAAGATTGGTTAAACCATTCTGAACGTCTTCATTTTGCATAAAATAATTCCACAATAATCCTGTTCTATAATTCTCAATCATGATAATTTCTGGGCCTTGATCTATAGCTAAATACCGTTCTGTTACCCAATTGTTATAATGTGGACTAAAGGCATCATAAAATCCAGCAGGACCTAATAAGGTGTTCTTCTTACTATAGAAATAATGCAAGGCTGCTAATGATTTTTCTGGTGTATAGGGCATAGAACTTATGGCAGCTGTTGGAGAAATTACTCCTAAATCATTATCAGGATTATGCGCTGAATATCCTGTAGAACCGTCCGCATTACGACTGTAACTTGCGGTAAGTCCCCAACAATCCTCACCGTAATCAGCATAATTATTTGGGTTATTCACACAATGTTGATAATTGATATTACTGTGATTAACATTTAGCTCCCAGTAGTTGGCATACTGATCTGATAAATTTGTAGGATCTAGACCCAAATAGGAATAATGAGCCCAAAATAATGGACCACTACCTGAACCCGCATGATCTAAGACTAAAGGAATACCATACTGACTTGACCCGGTAACAATTGCTCCATTACTCGCCCATCCTTCATGATACACCTCTGGAGTAATACTATAATCTGGAGAAGCTGCACCTAGAATAAAAGCAATTAAAGTTTCGTTATAGCCTTTTAATTCGAGGTCCATAGCAAAGCCGTGATTAGGACTCCAATGCCAATACAAGGCATTTTCATTTTGAGTATACCAATTCCACTCTACACCTTTCCATAATGCATCTGCTTGACTCGCTAAAGCCATCTCGTCCTCAGATCCATTTTTAAAATACTCTTTAACACAGATAAGGCCTTGTGCTAAAAGTGCCGTTTCTACTAAATCACCTCCATTATCTTGATCACTAAATGGAATAACGTTACCGTTGTTACCATCTATCCAATGTGGCCAAGCCCCATGGAAACGATCGGCATTTTCAAAGAAATTTAATATTTGATTGAGACGTTCATAGCCTTCGCTTCGAGAAATAAAACCTCTTTCTATCCCTACAAGAATAGCCATAAGTCCGAAACCACTTCCACCAGTGGTCACTACATTTTGACTATCTGACGGCGCATCCATATGGTAACGCTCTCTTGCGGCACCCGAATTAGATTCCGCATAATCCCAAAAATATTTAAATGTAGACTCTTGGGTAAGATCCATTAATTCATCATCCGTTAAAGTTTCAACTATCGGATCATCATCACCATTAGGATCGTAAGGTTCTTGATAGCCAGGACCATCATCGGAACCACAATTAAAACAGAACAAGGCGATTATTAATAAATTAAACACTTTCATATTTTTTAATCGTTAATTATATTTTTAGCGTCACCCTATTGCGATGAGCTAATTTATGTTGAATAAACCCTGTATAAAAATCCACTTATCACCTTCAGAACAAGACATAATTTAGGCTGCTCTGATACTTTTATGCACAGCGGAATCTATAGCCCAAAGTATTGGGATATAGCGGCATAATTAGGGATTCTAAGCATGCCGCCAATAAAATATAGGGGTAATTAGTCGGGATTATTCAATTCAATCTTTTCTAACTTTTAGCGTCTTAAAGCATCTCTGCAATCTCTGACGGCGATAAGGCTTTATTAAACAACCTTAACTCATCAATACCACTTAAATCTGATAAGTGCCCCCAGTAACTGAAGGTCTCCCCACCAGCTCCAATTGTAATCTCTGTACAACCCGTCCAGTCTATACTAGAGCCTAATGCAGATGAAAGTTGCTCTACACCGTTAAAGTAAATTTTACTTTCTGTAGCCGAAACTGTTAGAGCCACATGAACCCATTCGCCGGCAGTAACATCAATAACACCACCGTCATTCCAGCTTTCTGCATCACCAGTCCCAACATTCACTTTTATACGTTGCTCCGTTTCACTCCCTTCTCTGAATAATCTGAAACCTTGATTTCTATTTTCAGGGATATCATTTCCTACAACTAAAATTCCTGAACGATCCGGCGTTCCATCAACTTTATACCAAAAGGTTGCACTAAAAGCATCAGCACCAAACAAGCCATCTATAGGAAATGTAAGGTAAGAATCTGCCGCACCCATAAACGCATTTCCTCCTTCGTAACCTTCACCTAAAAAGGTTGTAGCCCCTACCATAGTTGGTTCATCTAAGCTTACAAATTCAGTATTAAACCCATCAAAAGGCATGTAAAACGTTTCACCATCATAGGTTGGCTCATAAGGATTAGTGACGTTAATCATATTCTGAATTTCGTCTTGCGTTAATGTGGTATCAAACAAACGCAATTCATCCATAATACTGTTGTCCGATTCGTGCCCCCAATAGCTAAAGGTTTCACCTCCTGCACCAATGGTTAAATCCGCAGTTCCTGTCCAATCAATAGCACCACCAAGTTCTGCTGTATACACAGGTAAACCATTAAGGTAAATGATCGTTTCTGTTGATGAAATTGTAAATGCTACATGTACCCACTCGTCAGCAGTGACATCTATAACACCACCATCATTCCAACTTTCAGCATCTCCAGTACCAACATTTAATTTAATACGTTGCTCTGTTGCACTCCCTTCTCTAAATAACCTTAAACCTTGATTTCTGTTTTCAGGAATATCATTTCCGATAGTTAAAATCCCTGATCTATCTGGATCTCCGTTCACTTTGTACCAGAACGAACCACTCATATTACTTCCAAACATACCTTCCACTGGGAATGTGATGTAAGAATCTTGAGTTGCACGGTAAGCGTTTGTTCCTGCAAAATACTCACCTGCAAAAGTTGGAGTACCAACCTCTGAAGCCTCTGTTATAGATAGAAGTTCTGTATAACTACCATCGAAAGGCATATAAAAAACCTCACCTGCAAATAGTGCTTCATAAGGAGGGGCTTTAGAAAAGTTAACCGTACTGATGGTTGCATTTCCGGCTAAATCATTACCGGTTACCGTTAATACGTGATTGCCACTAGAAAGGCTATTATAAGTAAAGGTTTCGTTAACCACTCTATAATCTAAAAACGTATCGAAGGTTGCAATGTCTACACCGTCTAAGTTAAGCACCACTGAACTTACTTCGATATCATCTTCTACTTCAAATTTAATCTCAATAGGCACTATCAGCTCTAGACCTGTGATTACCGTTCCTTCTGTAGGATAGTTAATGGTGACTACAGGTGCTCCTGCATCTGGTCCTGGATCTACGTCTGTAATTGGATCAATACCATCGTAGCATGATGCCATGCTTAGCATTACAACCAATCCTAATATGTATTTATATATGTTTTTCATGTTCTAGGTTTTTATTGGTTAAGTGGTAATAAATCTAACTGTGCTTGTGGGTAAGGTAAAAGCTTATCATCAGCTGTAAATGTTCGTCCTTCATAACTTAATTCATCAAACTTATTTAAACGAATCATATCAAAGTAACGTACCCCCCATTCCATAGCAAGTTCAGCAAATTTTTCATCCATAACATCATCAGTAGTTACTCCTGTTAATGCTGGCATTCCCACTCTTGCTCTTACTTCGTTTACAGCATCGTCAGCAGAGCCTGCTGAACCACTTGCGCCTTGCGTTAAGGCTTCTGCATACATTAATAAGATTTCTGCGTATCTGATAACTAAAAGGTTTTTACCAGAACCATATCTTGTTCTACCAGGCGTTAAATCTACAGATGGTAAATAATGTTTTCCACTGGCAAACATCGCTCTAGCGTAATCGTTAAAGATGTCACCATCTTCAGTTACATTAGAGATAAAGCTTGGTAAGGTTGCATAAGCCGGATCTGAAGTGATTTCATCAATACCACGAGGTGTGAAATTAACACTTGTAGTTAATCGTGTAGTTTCCCCTCTATCAATCATGAATTTAATAAACTTTAAACTTGGCTCATAGAAGCCCCAACCTCCAGAAGCACCTTCTACAACTGGTGTCCAATTTGATGGTCCGAATGGTCCGTACTCATGAGCGTTCTCAGTACCAGATTCTGTACCGTAATCTGAGAACTGGAGTTCAAATAAATTTTCATTACTACGCTCGCCTTCTTTTTTAAATAAATGGTAGTAATCTGGATACAGGTTGAACTTATTAGAATTGATAATTTCTCCTGTAACATCGGCTACAGCTTGGTAATTTTCTAATTCTAATTGCGCTAATGCTTTAATTGCCAAAGCGGTATACTTAGTAACCCCACCAGAAACATCTTGTCTTTCGTTTGGTCTAGCATCTGGCAAGAAAGGAATGGCTTCATCCATTAGATCTGAGATGTATTGCATGACTTCTGCTTTGGTTTTTACCCCATTATCTAACTCTTCTGTAATATTAGACGTTTCAATAATAAAGATATCTCCCCAAAGTCTAGACATTTGAAAATGTGTAAACCCACTTAATACTTTACATTCTGCCATATATTGGTCTGCACGTTCTATATCTTCATCTTCAACAGCAAAATCTTTGTACGACTGTATGGTTTCGCGAGAGCTTACAATTCTTACGATATCACCATAGAAATTCTCCCAAATTTGGTTGTACATCCAAAACCCGTTATCGTAATTAAAAAGGTCTGTATCTGCAAACTGCGGTTGATCTCCAAGCCCTCCTGCATTTACATCATCACCTCTAACACCAATTAATAATGGATCTTCCCATCCTCTTGAATACACTGCTGAATAGGACCCGATAAGTGGTAAAATCATATCCTCAGAAATGGTAAAATCTAGATCATCTGCTGCGAGCTGACCATCATTTTCTTCTAATTTATCTGCACATGAAAAAACGACCATACAGATTGCTAGCGTAAGCGCTAACGGTTTTATTATTTGATTTATATTTTTCATAATAGCTTTTTTTTAAATTTTAATATTCACACCAAAAGTATATACTGCAGGAACAGGATAGGTCTGACGATCTACACCATTACTAACTTCAGGATCGAATCCGTTGTAACTAAAAACCGTGATAGGACGCTCTGCCGTACATGTAAATCTTACTTCTGGCATATTTTCACCCAAAGCTTTTGCAGGAAGTGTATAGGCTAACTGAATATTTTGAACTCTAAAGTACGAACCATCTTCTACAAAGAAGCTGCTCATTTTCTGATTCCAAGCTTTTCTTCTTCCTTCTGAGGATGGGAAAGAATTACTTGTCCCTTCACCATGCCATCTATTAATTGCAAAATCAGCATCAATATTAGTGTCATTAGTAAAGATCACCTCACCTCTTTTACGATTTAAGATTTTATTTCCAGTCTGACCAGAAACTGCAACAGAGACTTCAAAGTTTTTATAAGACACATTGAAGTTACCACCATAACTAAAGGTTGGTAAATAAGAACCTAATACCACACGGTCATCAGCATCAATAACACCATCGTTATTTTGATCTTTATAAATTAGATCTCCAGGAATTAATTGGTTATTATTTTGATTTGCTTCGTACTGTGCAGTTGGATCTGCTGCTACTTGCGCATCATTTTGGTAAACACCAGCAACTTCCCAACCATAAAAAGCATTTACAGGCTCGCCTACAATAAGACGTTGACGGAACTCAGCACTCCCTGTATCTACATAACCTTGTTCGCTATCTATTTTAGTGACTTCATTTTTAAGAGTTGCAATGTTACCTCCAATAGAGAAACTCCAATCGTCATTAATATGCTGTGTCCATGCGGCTGCAACTTCTAAACCTTGGTTACGCATTTCTCCAATATTAGTATCAACAACTTCAGCAGTAATAGGCGTTACCTTAGGTAATACTAAATCTTTAGTATCACGAATGTAATAGTCAACTTCTAAAGTCAATCTATTATTAAAGAGACGTGAGCTAATACCAAAGTTTGTTTCTTCTAAAATCTCACGTTTTAAGTTTTGAAACGTATTGGTTGTTAAAATACCGTTCATTTGTGTATCTCCAATATCTGCCGTTGTCTGAGATACGGTTCTTGTACCGGCACTACCGCCTAAGAATCCATTGGCTAACTGCCCCCAACTTCCTCTTAATTTTAAGAAGTCTATAGTATTGCTATCCTTTAAAAAGTTTTCTTCAGAAAGCACCCATCCTAATCCAACAGCTGGTGTTGTTACCCATATTTCTCGAGGGAATCTTCCGTCTCCTTCATGCCTTAAGGTGGCATTAAATAAATATTTATCTTTATAACTGTATTCTACTCTACCAAAGTAAGCAATAGAATATTGACGGTCTCCCGATTCAAAAACTTGCTCATTAAACGTTGTTGGATCGGCAAAATTTAAATACCAAGAGCTCTCTAAGCCAATACCTTGAATTTCATTACCTGTCGCTGAAAACGCATTATCCTGATAGTCTCTGTAAGAAGATCCGGCTAAAACGGTTAGGTTATGATCTCCAAAAGTATCTGTATACGTTAAAGTGTTATCCCAAATTTGCTTTGAGTATTTTAACTCAGCTCTTCGTATACCAGATTGTGCACGTTGCGATTGCCCAGAAATAAAATACGGTAAATACACATTACGTTCCGATATCGTAGAATAATCATGACTGTAAGATGTTTTAAACTTTAATTTATCTGGAATTAAGCTATAGTCTAAAAACATACTTGTTAAAACCTTTCTGATTTTAAGCTGATTATTATTATAAGTCATTGAAGGGAATGGGTTTTGAGACCCACGGTAACCTAATAAGGTAGCATCTGAAAACGGTGTTGATGTCGCAGCCGTATTGGTATAATCATATACTGGTAAGATTGGCACTGCTGAATACGCTTGAAACCAAGCTCCATTTTCAGGATTGTATTGCGTAGCATTACTAAAAATAGCATTAGTACCAAGCGTTAAACGCTCTGATAATTCAATATTTATATTAGATTGAATGTTAAAACGCTCATACTCATTTTTCATATCTAAAATTCCTTCTTGCGAAAAGTAGTTAGCATTTACACTATAAGTCGTTTTTTCTGACCCCCCTGTAACACCTATAGCATGACTAGAAATTGGAGCTACACGCAGAATCTCCTTATACCAATCTGTATTTACATCTGGCACATTAGGATTTACACGACTTCTCCCAAAACGTTGCATAGCATTGTTTACAAAATCGATATCAGCTTGAGAATTGGATTCGTAAGCCATCGTAACAAACTGCTCTGCATTGGCCATTTTAAGTACATTTTGAGCATTCTGATACCCGGTGTAGCCATTATAAGTAAATACAGGCTTCTGCTCGGTTCTACCATTTTTAGTTTCAATGATAATAACACCGTTAACCCCCGCTTGTCCAAAAATTGAAATTGAAGACGCATCCTTTAACACTGAAATCGTTTCAATTTGATTGGTATCCAAGAAATCAATGGTATCATAAAACATACCATCAACCACGTAAAGTGGTGTATCTCCACCTTTATAAGAATTGGCTCCCCTAATTCGCACTGTTGGAGATCCCCCAGGTGTACCGCTACTTACCACCTGTACACCAGCCACTTTACCTTGAATAGATTGCATAACATTACTACTCGGTGTTTTAGCAACATCTTCAGATTTTACAGTAGAAATGGCTCCGGTTAAATCGGCTTTTTTCTGAGTTCCATACCCAACAACAACGACTTCATTAAGCGATGCAATATCATCCTTTAAGATGACATTGATTTGAGATTCACTGGTTACGGTGATGACCTGCGGCGTAAATCCGACATAGCTAAACTCAATTTGGTCCCCGACTTCAGCTTTAATGGTATAGTTTCCATCAAAATCTGTAGTGGTTCCTCTACTTGTTCCTTTAATTATGACACTTGTCCCTGGTAAGGGCATTCCATCACTCTCACTTGTTACAGTTCCATTAATTTCTTTCTGTTGTGCAAAAGAACAGATCGAAAAAAACAACATCAACAATAGACTAATTTTTGTTTTCATATAGATTGTTTAATATTAAATAATAGAGTTAGTTTATTTAATTACGAAGTTAAAATCTAATGTTAAACCTTGTTAACATCTATTTACATTTTAAATACGCCATACATCGGCAATACAGGGTACATCGCACCACAAAACCAGCTATGACGTACTATAAAGCTATAAAAAAAACGTTGTAGTAGGGTTATATTCTCCTAAATGACGTAGTAATGACGTAGTGATGTGTCATCATAATAAGAATTATTACATCTAATTTTTGATATTTAATAAATAATCCACCAAAGAAATGTCATTTTCCAAATCTAACTTCTTTTTCAATCGGTATCTATGGGTTTCCACACCTCTGACCGAGATATTCATTAGCGGAGCGATTTCTTTAGAGGAAAGATTCATTTTGATGTAGGCACAAATCTTCAAATCTTTCGGAGTAAGGACCGAATGTTTAGCCTTAAGGGTTTCAAAAAATTCATCATGTACCTGACTAAAATTATTCTCAAAAACTTCCCATTCGTCTTTAAGAACTATAGAATTATCGAGCTTTTTTACCAACTTTTTATACGAATAATAATTACTGAAACTATCCTTATTTGCCATCAATTCCTTTTTGATATCTTGAAGGGTTTCATTTTTCTTCACCAAGGCCATGGCATTATTAGCTAATTGTTTACTCTTAAGTTTTATTTCATTCTGTAAAGAGTCGTTTTTTAATTGTACAATTCGCTTTTCATTTTCTAAAGTTTGCTCACGAAGCATTTCTTGTTGCGCTTTTTGGTACTTCTCCCTTATAAGTCGTTGCTCTTTGGCCATTTTTTTATGGTGAAGAGTATAAAATAAAACCACTGTTAATAGCACTAAAACAAAATAGACCACATAACCCCAAGTATCCTTGTACCATGGTGGTAAAACTTCTAAATTTAAAACTTGTACCTCGGAAACGTTCCCCGCATTATCGCCAGTTCTAAAAAACAAGGTATAGTCTCCATCTAATAAATTATCGAACTCTACTTTTGGCCCCTCCACTTTATACCAGTCCGCATTTTTCGGTAGCACTTTAGATTCTGATATATGATATTCAAAATAATGATTTTTTGATTTAGACGATGACAGCACCACACTAATACTTTCCTTAAACTTAAAATCTATTGGTGCTTTATCTAAATCCTGAATCGCTACAGGAACTTCGTTAATGCTGATGCTTTCAATTTTAGGTTTATACAATTCTACACGTGCGGTGGCTTTAGAATTAATAATCATAAAGCCGTTATCCAAGTTCAATGCGTAAATAGAGTCCGATAGCACAGAAACATTTTCATAACCTATGATATAGCTATTCTTTAGAAAACTATCATTGAGCACAAATTCTTTTTGGCTGTTATCTAAAGATTTAAATTTTATAAAGCCTGCTTTATTTTTTAAGGCAAACAAATCGGCATTATCATCAGAAATAATATAACTCTCTTTTCCTAAGACATCATTTAATAAGGTATAAGGTACAATGGAATCTAAGACAGGTTCATACTTCTGCCATCCCCCATTGGTCGATTTAAAGCTAATATTGTTCTTTATATTATAGACACGAACATTATAAGGTGAACTAATTCCCTTAGCTTCATAGCTTAAGACCGACTCAATGCTCTTATAATCTTCAGAAAATTTAATTTTAGACACTCCTTTTATGGCATGAGCCACCCAAGCGGTGGTTGGATTTTCAAACACTAGAAATCGCGCCGGGATTGCTGTTTTTCCCAAATGCTGGGCCTTCCAAACCCCATTCTTTTTTTCAAACTTTACCAATCCAGAGTAGGTCCCTTGAATATAGGTCCCTTGGCGCTCCGGAACTTTCTTAATTGTCCAACCCCCAGTATAGTTCGATATTAAAGTGAGTTGATCATTTTTAACAATAAACGTTCCTTCGTTATGACCACAGAACAAATCGCCTTCAACAATTTCCAAATCCCAAACCTGCCCTTGAGACCCTTCAATAAATTGCAATGTTCCATCGTCTTTTAAACGAAATAATCCTGTATTCGTTCCTACATAAATATGCCCCTTATAAGGTAACACATCGTAAACCGCGCCGAGCTTTCCAGAAACATCGTTAAAAAAGTAATTAGAACTATGCAGTTCTACATTTGCAATACCATTATCTAAACCCAGCCACAGATTATCGGTATCATCTAAACATTGCCCTAAAACCGTATTATTAAACAGTCCATTTTCCTTACTAATATGAAACTTTTTACGCCCTTGATGGTCGGTGAGAAACAATCCATCTTTAATAGTCCCAAAAACCATATCCCCATTTTTAAGGACCGAAAACTCATTTAGCTGGTGCTGTTTAATCGCTTTATTAATTTCAAAATCGGTAGGTTTAAGTTGGTCCTCCTCTAAGAAATAACTTCCTTTTAAAGAGGTAACCAGGAGCAGTTTCCCTTCATAAGCATCGATAGAAACGATTTTGGTATCTTTTAAGAGGTCATCAAAAAAGAAAGGTTCCAAACGCATATCCTTTAACACAAAAACACCCTCATTTAAGGTACTTACCAACATTTTATCATCAACAACACTACAAGAAATAATAACCGATCGCGACTTAAGCTGTGTTACGGTTTTAAAATCATAGACATAGACGTTTAAGAACGATCTAAAAATAATTTTATCCTTATACTTTACAATTCCCCAAATCTCTTCATTAGGTGCAATTTGATCGGCCACCAAAGCACTTAAAGAATGGTATTTTAGTTGTGCAAATTCATCACGTTCCCAATACCCAAAAGCTTCA
Source organism: Winogradskyella arenosi (assembly GCF_003337305.1). Lineage (GTDB taxonomy): Bacteria > Bacteroidota > Bacteroidia > Flavobacteriales > Flavobacteriaceae > Winogradskyella > Winogradskyella arenosi. Next base: position 263,780 of record NZ_QPJO01000005.1, read on the forward strand.
TAAGACCCCGTGTACACTCTATCCTTAGTTGCTAAAACAGAACGTACAATAGTTTTATTGGGTAACGGATAAAATTTCCAAACCAAAGCATCATACTCTAGCAAACCACTATTGTTAGCTACATACACTTTACCATCAGGAGCTCTGGAGATATCCCAGTTTTGGTTTCCCGCTTTATATTCGGCCAAGGTGTAATTATGGATACTAGGCGCAAATTGCCCAAAGCATTTAAATGAAACTATAATTAAAAGTAATGTGAATGAAAGAAACTTATTCATAAGCTTAAAATACCTAATTAGGGTCACAGGATTAAAAAAATTGAAGTCGATAGACACGCTAAAAAATGCCCAAAGAGACGTAAATCTAACCTTCGTTATTCACAAAGATAAAACATTAGGAAGACTGCTAATTTAAAATCCACTTCAATTCTTCGCGTCGCATATTTTACGGGCCATCTCCGGAAATTTGTCCTCTAAATATTTTGCAGAACAGATTTAAATTCCAATATTTGACAAGTACAATGAACAGACAATTCTTAAATAGCATTATTATTATTCGCATCGAAATTATTCTTCGACGCCATGGGATGCTATAATATAAAATTAAATAACACTATATCGTAAGCCTTCCACTCTTTTGGAAGGCTTTTTTTTATGCAAAAAATTAAAGCTTTTGAACATCATAATTAAAACCTATTAAATAACTGATTTACAACAATTTAAGACAAACCCGCAAACATTGAATTTAGATGAACAATTGCAATCTTATTATCAAAACCATACATAACAAGTAATTTAGATTCATTAAATCAATTTTGCCTTTAATAAAACTATGAGCGAATTAAATAAATACAGTAAAACCGTAACTCAAGATGCCACACAACCGGCTGCTCAAGCCATGTTGCATGCTATAGGGTTAACAAAAGAAGATTTTTTTAAACCTATTGTTGGTATTGCCAGCACGGGTTACGAGGGCAACCCTTGTAATATGCACCTTAACGATTTGGCTAAACTTGTAAAGCAAGGCACAAAAAATGAAGACGTTGTAGGCCTTATCTTTAATACCATTGGAGTGAGTGATGGTATTTCTATGGGAACACCAGGCATGCGTTACTCGTTACCTTCTAGAGATATCATCGCAGATTCTATGGAAACTGTTGTTCAGGCTATGAGTTATGATGGTTTAGTGACTGTTGTAGGCTGTGATAAAAACATGCCAGGCGCGTTAATGGCCATGATCCGATTAAACCGACCGTCTATATTAGTGTATGGCGGAACCATAGATTCAGGATGCCACAACGGAAAAAAACTTGATGTTGTTTCTGCTTTTGAAGCCTGGGGAAGCAAAGTGGCAGGCACCATGGATGAAACCGAATATCAAAATATTGTTGAAAAAGCCTGTCCGGGCGCTGGGGCTTGTGGCGGAATGTATACAGCCAACACCATGGCATCAGCCATTGAAGCCTTAGGAATGACCTTACCATTTAACTCCTCTAACCCCGCTTTAAGCGATGCAAAAAAAGAAGAGTCCGTAAAAGCAGGTGAAGCTTTACGTGTGCTTTTAGAAAAAGATATTAAACCTTCAGATATCATTACCAGAAAATCAATTGAGAATGCCGTAAGACTGGTCACGATTTTAGGAGGCTCTACCAATGCCGTATTACACTTTTTAGCGATTGCTAGAGCGGCTCAAATAGATTTTACCTTAAAAGATTTCCAAGACATAAGTGACAACACGCCATTTTTAGCCGATTTAAAACCAAGCGGTAAATACTTAATGGAAGATGTGCATGCCATTGGCGGTATTCCTGCCGTTTTAAAATACTTATTAAAGAAAGGCTTAATTCATGGCGATTGTTTGACGGTTACTGGAAAAACGATTGCTGAAAACCTATTGGATGTTGCAGATTTAGCCGAAGGACAAGACGTCATACATTCTATAGAAGAACCAATTAAGATTTCAGGACACCTTAGAATGTTGTATGGCAATTTAGCGACCGAAGGAAGTGTTGCTAAAATTACAGGAAAAGAAGGACTCTGTTTCAGAGGAAAAGCTAAGGTTTTTGAAGGCGAATATGCGGCTAACGATGGTATCCGAGACGGAAAAGTTAAAAAAGGAGATGTCGTGGTTATTCGTTATGAAGGCCCTAAAGGGGGACCAGGAATGCCAGAAATGCTTAAACCAACAGCGGCTATTATGGGGGCCGGACTAGGAAAAGATGTGGCGTTGATAACCGATGGACGTTTCTCTGGAGGGACTCACGGTTTTGTAGTAGGTCATATTACACCCGAAGCACAAGAAGGTGGAACCATTGCAGTTGTAAAAGACGGTGACATTATTACCATTGATGCAGAAACCAATTCCATTTCTCTTGAGGTCTCTGAAGAAGAACTTCAAAAAAGACGTGAACAATGGACCGCACCAGAATTAAAGTTTGAACGTGGCGTCTTATACAAATACGCCAAAACCGTATCATCAGCATCGAAAGGATGTGTTACTGATGAGTTTTAAAATAAGAAAAGACAAGGAGCATATAGCCAAGAATTAAATGGCCTTTATCAACAAGACCAATGACCTCAACCGCCACACTCCATAATCCATTAAACCCTATGGAAATTAAAACAGAAGAAAATAAATTGAAGCAAAGCTCTACTACAGAACGTATTTCTGGTAGTGAAGCCATTATTAAGTGTTTATTGGCTGAAGGTGTCGATATACTTTACGGATATCCAGGCGGTGCCATTATGCCTGTGTATGATGAACTTTATAAGTATCAAGATAAAATTCACCACGTCCTAACACGTCATGAACAAGGAGCAACACATTCGGCTCAGGGCTATGCCAGAATTTCTGGAAAAGTTGGAGTTTGTATGGCTACCTCAGGACCTGGAGCTACTAATCTTATCACTGGAATTGCAGATGCACAGATAGACTCAACTCCTATGGTATGTATTACAGGTCAGGTGGGTTCCCATTTATTAGGAAGTGACGCGTTTCAAGAAACCGATATTGTAGGCATCTCTACACCGGTAACCAAATGGAATTGCCAAATTACCAAGGCCTCGCAAATTCCAGAAATGTTAGCTAAAGCCTTTTATATTGCTAAAAGCGGAAGACCAGGACCTGTATTAATTGATATTACAAAAGACGCACAGTTTGAAGAATTCGACTTTAAATATGAAAAATGTAAAGGTGTAAGAAGTTATAAGCCCGTTCCCGAAACGGATACAACATCACTTCAAGCCGCTGCAGACCTTATAAATTCCGCTAAAAAACCACTAATTGTATGGGGACAAGGCGTTATTTTAAGTAAAGCCGAAGAAGAATTTAAAGCCGTCATTGAAAAAGCCGGAATTCCATCTGCTTGGACCATTTTAGGCGCCTCAGCCATACCAACTGATCACACTTTAAATGTAGGTATGGTAGGTATGCACGGTAATTATGCGCCTAATGTTTTAACCAATGAATGTGACGTCTTAATTGCAATAGGGATGCGTTTTGACGATCGTGTTACAGGTAATTTAGCCTCATATGCAAAACAAGCGAAGGTCATTCATTTTGAAATTGACCCTGCTGAAATTGATAAAAATGTAAAAACAGATATCGCCGTGCTTGGTGATGCTAAAGCAAGTCTAAAAAGTTTACTGCCATTATTAGAACCAAATTCGCATAACGATTGGCATCAAAAATTTAAGGATTTATATGCTATAGAATACGATAAGGTTATAAAACATGACCTTCACCCAACTAAAGAGGGCTTAACCATGGGCGAAGTGCTTAAAGAAATCAATATTCAAACTAAAGGAGAAGCAGCTATAGTAAGCGACGTGGGGCAACATCAAATGATTGCCTGCCGTTATGCTGACTTTAAAGTTTCTAAAAGTAATATAACCTCTGGTGGCTTAGGCACAATGGGCTTTGCGCTTCCTGCTGCAATTGGTGCAAAAATGGCCGCTCCAGAAAGAGAAGTTGTTATGATTGCTGGTGATGGCGGTTACCAAATGACTATTCAAGAACTAGGCACTATATTTCAACAACGTGTACCGGTAAAAATAGTAGTTTTAAATAATGAATTCTTAGGAATGGTACGCCAATGGCAACAGTTATTTTTTGACAAGCGTTATGCTTCTACAGAAATGACTAACCCCGATTTTATAACCATAGCTAAAGGTTACCATATCGAGGCTCAAAAAGTTACAGAACGAAAAAATCTAAAAGCAGCTATCAAAGACATGATTGATTGTGAGGGGCCTTATTTCTTAGAAGTAAGAGTAGAAAAGGAAGATAATGTTTTTCCTATGATCCCAACAGGTGCAAGTGTTTCAGATATAAGATTAGAGTAATTATGGAGAATCAAAATATCAAATTCACCGTATCAATATATACGGAAAATAACATTGGTTTACTGAATAGAATTTCAGCAATATTCCAAAGAAGACATATGAACGTTGAGAGTCTTAACACCTCACCTTCAGAAATTGAAGGGGTTTCAAGATTTACCATCGTTGTAAATATTACAGAGTCTCAAATGAAAAAAGTCATCGGACAGATAGAAAAGCAGGTTGAAGTGATCAAAGCTTACTATCACACCGAAGAAGAAATCATTTACCAAGAGTCTTGCTTATTTAAAATTAAATCTGAATTGCTCTTTGAAGAGCGTCAAATTCAAAATATCATTAGAGAAAGCAACGCCAATATCGTTACGGTAAACAAGAAGTTTTTTGTCTTAGAGAAATCGGGAAGAAAAGAAGAAATCGATTTGTTGTACCGCGAATTAAATGCCTTTGGCATCATGCAATTTACAAGATCAGGACGTGTAGCGGTGACTAAAGACGAAATGAAAATTTCTACCCTACTTAAAGCGTTTCAAGAATAAAAAAATTAAAGAAAAAAGAAGATAGCCTAAGCTTAAAACATACAACAGCTTTAATCTATTTTCTGAACTAAAAACAAATAACAATGTCAAATTATTTCAACACATTAGCATTAAGAAATCAATTAGAGCAATTAGGAAAATGTCGTTTTATGGACCCTTCAGAATTTGAAGATGGCGTTAACGCATTAAAAGGAAAAAAAATCGTCATTGTAGGTTGTGGTGCACAAGGGCTTAACCAAGGGCTTAACATGCGCGACTCAGGTTTAGACATTTCTTACGCCTTAAGACAAGTAGCAATAGATCAAAAACGCGAGTCTTACAAAAATGCTACGGCTAACGGTTTTAACGTAGGGACCTATGAAGAATTAATTCCTACTGCCGATTTAGTCCTTAATTTAACGCCAGACAAACAGCATACTAATGTTGTAAATGCTGTAATGCCTTTAATGAAAAAAGGAGCGACTTTAAGCTATTCGCATGGTTTTAATATTGTTGAAGAAGGTACTGAAGTTCGTGAGGATCTTACCGTAATTATGGTGGCACCAAAATGTCCAGGAACCGAAGTAAGAGAAGAATACAAACGTGGTTTTGGTGTTCCTACTCTTATTGCTGTGCATCCAGAAAATGACCCAGAAGGTAAAGGTTGGGCGCAAGCCAAAGCTTATGCTGCTGCTACAGGAGGCGATAGAGCTGGTGTTTTAGAATCGTCTTTTATAGCCGAAGTAAAATCGGATTTAATGGGCGAGCAAACAATTCTTTGTGGCTTATTACAAACCGGAGCGATCTTATCTTTTGATAAAATGGTAGAAGAAGGTATAGAACCAGGTTATGCTGCTAAACTTATTCAGTACGGTTGGGAAACGATTACCGAAGCTTTAAAGCATGGAGGAATCACCAACATGATGGATCGTTTATCGAACCCTGCTAAAATTAAAGCCTTTGAATTATCTGAAGAGTTGAAAGGCATTATGCGTCCTTTATTTGAGAAGCATATGGATGACATTATCTCTGGACATTTCTCTAAAACCATGATGGAAGACTGGGCTAATGATGACGAAAATCTTTTAAAATGGCGTTCAGAAACTGGTGAAACTGCTTTTGAAAAAACAGAATTAACCTCAGCACATATTACAGAACAAGAATATTTTGATCACGGCGTATTATTAGTTGCCTTTGTTAAATCTGGTGTAGAACTTGCTTTTGAAACTATGGTAAGCGCGGGTATTATTGAAGACTCAGCATATTACGAATCTTTACATGAACTTCCATTAATTGCTAATACCATTGCTAGAAAGAAATTATTTGAAATGAACCGTGTAATTTCTGATACAGCTGAATATGGTTGTTATTTATTTGACCATGCTTGTAAGCCGTTATTAACAGATTTCATGAAAACTGTGGACACCTCTATTATCGGAAAATCATTTTCTAAAACTACAGGTGTAGACAATAAAGAATTGATTGCGGTAAACGATGCCATTAGAAATCACCCAATAGAATCAGTAGGTCAACGCTTAAGAGCAGCCATGACCGCTATGAAGGTTATAAAATCTGAAGACGTAGCCGTTGAAGATTCTGTATTGGCCTAAAATATAGACCCTACCAAGTTTTTGTTTAAAACTTGGTAGGTATTTTATTAATTAAAGAGAATTTCTGCCTTTGCAGAATGTTAGCATGGAAGAAACGACAACAACATACAAACCTACTCTAAAAGCTGTTGAAGCTGCTGCCGAAAAACTTAGAGGCATTGCACATGTCACACCGCTCATAAAAAATTTACAATACTCAAAATTATTTGACGCCAACATCTATTTTAAAAGAGAAGACCTACAAGTGGTCCGCTCGTATAAAATTCGTGGTGCTTACAATAAAATTTCATCTTTAAGTCCAACGCAAACTAAAAATGAAATTGTCTGCGCTAGTGCCGGCAACCATGCCCAAGGTGTAGCAATTTCTTGTAAGTTGTTAAAAATTAAAGGGACTATTTTTATGCCTTCACCAACACCAAATCAAAAAATTGAGCAGGTGAAGATGTTTGGGGAAGACTATATTACGGTGGTTTTAGTGGGCGACACTTTTGATGATGCTAACCATGCGGCTATGGAAGAATGCCAACGCTTAAACAAAACGTTTATTCATCCTTTTAATGACGAAAAAGTTATTGAAGGTCAAGCTACAGTTGGATTAGAAATTATAGACCAGGCCAAAGTGCACCCTATTCACTATGTTTTTGTACCTATTGGTGGTGGCGGACTCTCATCGGGCTTATCTTCAGTTTTCAAAATTCTCTCACCGCAAACCAAAATTATTGGGGTAGAACCTAAAGGCGCTCCCTCAATGCTAACTTCTATAAAAAACAATAAAAACACCGAGCTAGAAGCCATTGAAAGTTTTGTTGATGGTGCTGCTGTAAAACGTGTTGGTGATTTAAATTTCGCTATTTGTAAAGAAAACCTATCGGAGGTCGTTACCGTAGATGAAGGCAAAATTTGCCAGACCATTTTAGACCTTTATAATAAAGACGCCATAGTGGTAGAACCTGCTGGTGCATTAAGCATATCTGCCTTAGAACAATATGCCGATGAGATAAAAGGTAAAAATGTCGTTTGTGTTGTTAGTGGTAGTAATAACGACATTACCCGAATGGCAGAAATTAAAGAACGTGCTTTAATCTATGCGCAATTAAAACATTATTTTATAATTAAGTTTCCACAACGTGCCGGTGCTTTGCGCGATTTTGTTGTGGATATCTTAGGCCCAACTGACGATATTACTCATTTTGAATATACCAAAAAGGTAAACCGAGAAAATGATGTTGCCGTTGTTGGACTTCAGTTAAAATCACCCGAAGATTTAGAACCTTTAATCTCTAAGATGAAGCGTCATAATTTCTTTGGTGATTATTTAAACGATAAACCCGATTTATTTCAATTCTTAGTATAGCTTAACATAGATTTAACCGGAGTAAAGGCGCTATTTGTGTACCTTTAATAAGAATATAAACCCTAAACTAAAGGTCATTATGAAGTCTACTTTTGAGGACATTCCCTCCCGCTTTCAAATCAATACCCTTATTAAACAAAACACCTATTTAGTCGGTGGTAAATTAATACCATGGCAAGGTGAAACTTCGGAAGTTTATTCCACAATTTCATCCACAGCGACTTACAAACCCACCCTATTAGGTACCATTCCTACATTAGGGGAAACGGAAGCTTTAAGTGCGCTTGATGCCGCTTGCGAAGCCTACAATAAAGGTCAAGGTTTATGGCCTACCATGAAAGTGGAAAACAGAATAGCGTGCATGGAAAACTTCGTGACGCAAATGAAAACCAAACGCGACGAAATTGTTAAACTTCTCATGTGGGAAATTGGTAAGAATTTAGCCGATTCTCAAAAAGAGTTTGACCGTACCGTAGAATACATTTACGATACCATTGAGGATTATAAACAAATGGATCGTGATAGTGCGAAATTTGAAAAACATTCTGGTGTTAATGCCCATATTAGACGTGGACCATTAGGAGTCGTTTTATGTTTAGGACCTTATAATTATCCTTTAAATGAAACCTTCGCCCTTCTTATCCCTGCGATTATGATGGGAAACACCACCATTTTTAAACCTGCTAAACATGGGGTTTTATTAATTACACCTTTATTAGAAGCGTTTAAAACTAGTTTCCCTAAAGGGGTTGTAAATATTATATATGGTAGAGGCCGTACTGTGGCCGCACCCATTATGCAGTCAGGGAAAGTAGACGTACTCGCCTTAATTGGTAATAGTAAATCCGCTAACGCCTTACAAAACCAACATCCAAAAAGTAACCGCTTACGCTTGGTCTTAGGCTTGGAAGCGAAAAATCCTGCTATTGTATTACCCGATGCCGATTTAGATTTGGCTATAGAAGAATGTATAGCAGGTTCCACCGCTTTTAACGGACAACGATGTACGGCTTTAAAAGTACTTTATGTGCATGATAGCGTTGTTGAAGAATTTAACAAACGATTTTCAGCTAAGGTAGATGCCCTTAAGTTTGGAAATCCATGGGAAGAGGGAGCTCAATTAACCCCCTTACCAGAACCCGAAAAACCTGCATACATCCAAGGTCTTATTGATGATGCTACCCAAAAAGGCGCGCAGATCATCAACACCAAAGGTGGAGAAACTACAGAGAACTATATTTTTCCAGCGGTATTATATCCCGTATCTAAAACGATGCGTGTTTTTAAAGAAGAACAATTTGGCCCTGTAATTCCTATAGTGCCGTTTAGTGATATTGATGAGCCTTTAGATGACATGGCCGCTTCTAACTATGGCCAGCAAGTAAGTCTCTTTGGTAAAGACGTTAAAACCTTAGCTCCTTTAATAGACACTTTGGTCAATTTAGTTTGTCGTGTTAATCTTAATAGCTCTTGTCAACGTGGACCTGATGTATACCCATTTACGGGGCGTAAAGATTCTGCAGTTTCTACATTGAGTGTCCATGATGCTTTAAGATCCTTTTCAATAAGAACCTTTGTAGCCTCTAAAGACAATGCATATAACAATGCTATTTTAAAGGACCTATTAGATTCTAGAGCCTCTAATTTTGTTAGCACAGATTACATTCTTTAATTTAAGAGACAATAAATAAGATATGTACAATTTAAAATTGATTTATTCCGAAATCCATAATTTTTGAGTAAATCAATTTTAAATTAATGGTCATCAAAAAATTTTACCTATATTAGTACTATGTTTACATTGAAACACAAATATAGAGCACCCAGACCAGAAGGTCTTGACCTACGCAAACGACGCCACTAATACTTCTTATTAGTCGCTAATTCTATATTCATTTTATTCATTTCATTGTGTTCAACTCAAATTTCAACTTACATCCTCAATCCTTAATTATCACTTTAGATAATCCTAGTATTGTACGCCACTTTTTCTCACGTCGCCCGTAAGGGTATGACTATTTTTATAGAACTCAGGTGAGTCCAGTTCTGCTTTCAAACATTCAAATTCAACAACATTTATAATTTAAATATCAATTACAATGAAAATTGTTATTGCTGATAAATCCCATAGCATATACGCGGAAGTCATTTGTGATACTATTGCAGAAGCCGCTAAAGTTAGAGGAACAGGTATCGCTAAACGTAAGCCCGAATATATCATCACTAAAATGGAGAACGGTAATGCCGTGATTGCTTTAGAGGGTGATAAATTTGCAGGATTTTGCTATATAGAAGCATGGAGTCATGGAAAATTTGTAGCCAATTCTGGACTTATTGTACATCCTGATTTTAGAAATTTAGGACTTGCTAAGAAAATAAAGAAAGTGGTTTTTGACCACTCCAGAACCAAATTCCCAGATTCTAAAGTGTTTAGTATTACTACAGGTTTAGCGGTTATGAAAATGAATAGTGAACTCGGTTATAAACCAGTTACATTTTCAGAACTAACCGACGATCAATCCTTTTGGAAAGGCTGCCAAACATGCAAAAACTTTGATGTGCTTACAAGAACAGAACAAAAAATGTGTCTTTGTACCGGTATGCTTTATGATCCTGAAAAAGCTGAAACCACAAAAGAAGTCAGTCATAATTACGATAAAAAAACATGGACTAGACTAAAAAACCTCAAGCAATCCATGTTCCTTAAAAAAGAAAAAAAACAAAATTAAGCATATGAAAAAGTTAGTTATCGCCTACAGTGGCGGATTAGACACCTCTTACTGTGCAGTAAGTTTGAGTAAAGCAGGATATGATGTACACGCTGTTAGTGTAAATACTGGCGGTTTTACTGCTGAAGAAATTAAGACCATAGAAAGCAACGCTTATAAAATGGGCGTCTCTACTTATAAAAATATTGATGCCATTGCTTCCTATTACCAAAAAGTCATTAAATATTTAATTTTCGGAAATGTCCTAAAAAATAATACCTATCCCCTATCTGTAAGTGCCGAACGTATTATTCAGGCTATAGAAATTATAGAATATGCCAAAAGTATTGATGCACAATACATTGCTCATGGTAGTACTGGCGCCGGAAACGACCAGGTACGTTTTGATATGATTTTTCAAACTTTAGCTCCAGAAATAGAAATTATAACACCGATTAGAGATCAAAAACTGACACGTCAACAAGAAATTGATTATTTAGTTGAAAACGGTATTGACATGTCTTGGAACAAAGCCAAATACTCTGTTAATAAAGGGCTTTGGGGAACTAGCGTTGGCGGCGAAGAAACCCTGACCTCAGATAAACCCTTACCAGAATCTGCCTACCCGTCACAATTAAAACATACCGATGCAGAAAAAGTAGTACTCTCTTTCTCAGAAGGCGAACTTGTTGCAGTGAATGGGATAAAAAATGATCCTGAAATTAATATTGAAGTGTTAAACACCTTGGCTTCTGGTTATGCCATCGGCAGAGATATTCATGTTGGGGATACCATTGTTGGCATTAAAGGTCGTGTTGGTTTTGAAGCTGCTGCTGCCCTAATCATTATAAAAGCGCACCACTTATTAGAAAAACACACCTTAACCAAATGGCAACTACAACATAAAGATTACTTATCTAATTTTTATGGAATGCACTTACATGAAGGGCAATACTTAGATCCTGTAATGCGAAATATGGAAGCCTTCTTACAAAGCAGTCAAGATAAAGTGACCGGTGATGTGTTTATCACCCTAAAACCTTACCATTTCTCTTTAGATGGAATTTCATCAGAACACGATTTAATGCGCGCAAAATTTGGAAGTTATGGCGAAGAGAATAAAGGCTGGACTGCTGAAGAAGCTAAAGGTTTTATTAAAATCTTCGGAAATCAGAATAAGATTTACCAACAAGTGAATAATTAATTAAGAAGAAAAACACTCCTGAAGTCCCCTCAAGGGGACAGATCACTCAGTTAAATTGGACTATTGTCCCCTTGAGGGGACTTTAGGGGTGTAAAATTTGAATTGATATGAGTACGTTAAAAATAGGAATTATCGGCGGAGCCGGTTATACAGCAGGAGAGCTAATCAGACTTATATGCAACCATCCGAAAACAAATCTCAATTTTGTATTCAGCACCTCTAATGCAGGGAACAAAGTATATAAAATACACCAAGATTTAATAGGTTCAACAGACTTAGAATTCACAAGTACAATTAATCCAGATGTCGATGTTTTATTCTTGTGTTTAGGACATGGAAATTCAACCGCTTTTTTAGAAAAAAACAAATTTTCAGACCATACTAAAATCATTGATTTAAGTAATGATTTCAGGTTAGTTGCGGATAAGAATTTTGAAGGTAAAGATTTTATCTACGGTTTACCAGAGCTTAACAAAGACGCTATAAAAAACGCCAATCACATTGCAAATCCGGGTTGTTTTGCAACAGCCATACAACTCGCTTTATTACCATTGGCAAAAGCCGAAGTTCTACACCATGATGTTCATATTAATGCTGTAACTGGGGCGACAGGTGCTGGAACCTCGTTATCTAAAACCACGCATTTTACATGGAGAGATAATAACTTTTCGCACTATAAGGCCTTTACACATCAGCATTTGGGGGAGATTAATCAGACGGTAAACCAATTACAAAACGATTTTGACTCTGACATCAATTTTATGCCGAATCGCGGTAATTTTTCAAGAGGAATTTTCGCCACGCTTTACACCAAATTTGATGGCACACTTGAAGAGGCCAAACAATTATATAAAGATTTCTATGACGATGCGGCGTTTACCTTTATTTCTGATGAAGAAATTCATTTAAAACAAGTGGTAAACACCAATAAATGCATTCTTCATTTACATAAACACGAAGGAAAATTATTAGTCACAAGCATCATCGATAATTTATTAAAAGGCGCTTCAGGGCAAGCCATTCACAATATGAATTTAATGTTTGGATTTAAAGAAATAGAAGGCTTACAATTGAAGGCTAATTATTTTTAAAATCCCACAAGATCGCAGTGATCTAGTCGGTGTAAATAGCGCATAATACCCGCAAGGTTTTTACAACCTTGCAAGAGTTAAAACAGAATAAGTTCAACTTAAAATGATTACCGTTTTCGCGGTCATTAATATGAACCGAGCATTTTTTAATGCGAACACATTTTACCATTAAAAAAAATAGAAAAGCAAAATGAAAATAGCAATTATAGGCACCGGAAATTTAGGCAAATCTATTGCCAAAGGGTTAATTACTAACAACGCTATTACCACGTTGTATTTAACCAAAAGAAACTTGGAAGATATTCAAGATTTAGAAGGGTATAAGAATGTACTGCTCACTACCGATAATATAGAAGCGGTAAAACAATCAGACATTTTAATATTTGCTATTCAACCCGCACATTTTGAAAACATTTTAAGAGATATTCAGCCTTATTTAACCGACAAGCATGTTATAATTTCAACGATTACTGGTTTTTTAATACCGCAGATAGAAGCCCTTATTGGAAGCGACCAGTATATTATCCGCGCCATGCCCAATACAGCTATTGCGGTTGGTAAATCTATGACCTGTTTATGTAGTAATGAGAACGGCAAAAAGCGTCTTAAAATTGCTGAAGCTATTTTCAATAGACTTGGACATACCTTAGCCATTCCGGAAGCACAGATGCAAGCCGCCACCGTAGTTTGCGCTAGTGGTGTTGCTTTTTGGATGCGTTTAATTAGAGCAACCACCCAAGCCGCTATTCAATTAGGTTTTGATGCTAAAGAAGCTCAAGAACTCGCCATGTACACTAGCGAAGGTGCAGCCAATTTATTAATTACTAACGGGCATCATCCGGAAGAAGAAATTGACCGTGTTACCACGCCGAAAGGCTGCACCATTGAAGGTCTAAATGAAATGGAACACAAGGGATTGAGTTCGTCTTTAATTCAAGGTATGGTAGCTTCGTTTAATAAAATTAACAACATTAAAAAGGAACAAATTTAATAGCAATATCTCGCAAGGTCTAAACTAGCTTGTGGACATATCCTACAATGGTTCAAACCCCAAAGCCTCCAAAGTCTCAGCTTGAGTTTGGAGGTCTAAAAATAACAGACTACACCTTTAAGGTTTTTAAAAACTTAAAGAATTAAAATTAAAAACATGAGTTTATTTAATGTTTACCCTTTATTCGATATTACACCTGTAAGCGCCAAAGATGTCTACGTTTATGATGAAAATAATGTAGAATATTTAGATCTATACGGCGGCCATGCGGTGATTTCTATTGGGCATACCCATCCTAAATATGTTAAAGCCATTTCTAATCAAGTTCAACAATTAGGCTTTTATAGCAATGCTATACAGAACCCTTTACAAAATCAACTTGCCGAGAAATTAAAATCCCTTTCCGGCTGTAAAGATTACCAATTATTTTTGTGCAATTCAGGAGCAGAAGCGAATGAAAATGCCTTAAAACTCGCTTCGTTTCACAATGGAAAACATAAAGTTTTAGCTTTTAATAATGGGTTTCATGGTAGAACTTCTGCCGCGGTAGCTGCTACGGATAATCCTAAAATAGTCGCTCCAATTAATGCACAACAAGAAGTAGATTTTTTGCCTTTAGGAAATTTAAAGGCTGTAGAAAAGATCCTTCAACAAAATAAAACTTGTGCCGTAATCATAGAATGCATTCAAGGCGTTGGTGGTTTAGACCAAAGCACTACGGAATTCTATCAAGGTTTAGAACAACTTTGTAAACAATACAACACCACTTTAATTGCAGATGAAGTCCAGTCTGGATTTGGTAGAACTGGTGATTTTTTCGCCTTTCAAAAACATCAAATAACGCCCGATATTATTTCTATAGCTAAAGGAATGGGGAATGGATTTCCAATTGGAGGGATATTAATTCACCCTTCCATAAAAGCTTCTTTTGGACTTTTAGGGACTACCTTTGGTGGTAACCATTTAGCGTGTGCAGCATCACTATCTGTATTAGAGGTTATTGAATCGGAACAGCTCATGCAAAATGCCAAAGAAATTGAAACCTATTTTAGAGAAAAAGCACAAACACTTCCAGGATTAAAAACGATAAAAGGACGCGGATTAATGTTAGGATTAGAGTTCGATTTCCCAATTTCAGATTTACGGAAGAAATTAATTTTTGACCAGCATATATTCACAGGAAGTGCAAAGAACCCTAATTTGTTAAGAATTCTTCCTCCTTTAACCATTCAGAAAAAACATATTGATTTATTTTTTGAAGCGTTAATCAATGAATTAAATACATTATAACATGATACTGTTGAAAACACTCCTTAAATCTCCTCACAGAGACAATCTCCTCAGACGAATTGAATAATTATCCGTTTGAGGGAACTTTAGGGTGTAAACGCAAAGAAAGTCAAACTAAAAGTTTCCCCACCTTCGTGGGCACAAAGATGAAAAACTACACCAAAATAAAAGATATTCCTAACTTATCTGAAACCATTAAAGACGCCATTTTACTTAAAATGAATCCTTTTGAATTTCAAAATTTAGGACAACACAAAACCCTAGTGATGTTATTTTTTAATTCGAGTTTAAGAACACGTCTAAGTACTGAAAAAGCGGCAAAAAACTTAGGGATGGAAGTCACCATCTTAAACGTTAATGATGCTTGGAATCTTGAATTTGAAGATGGCACAATAATGAATATGGACAAATCTGAGCATGTAAAGGACGCGGCTCAGGTCATTTCACAATACGCCGATATTATTGCTGTAAGAGCCTTTCCAAGTCTTACCGATAAAGCTAAGGACGAATCAGAATTCATTCTCAATAGCTTTAAAAAATATGCTACAGTACCGATTGTAAATATGGAAAGCGCCACCGCCCATCCTCTACAAGCCTTGGCCGATGCCATTACGCTTACTGAACTTACAGAAAAAGCGAAACCAAAGGTGGTATTATCGTGGGCGCCACACCCAAAAGCTTTGCCACAAGCCGTTGCCAATTCATTTGTAGAAATGATGCAAGATCTAGAGGTCGATCTAACCATTACTCACCCTGAAGGCTATGAATTGAGTGAAGCTATTACTAAAGACACCCCAATCAATCACAACCAAGAAGAGGCTTTAAAAGATGCCGATTTTGTATATGTTAAAAACTGGAGTAGTTATAAAGATTACGGACAAAACCTTAACCAAGATAACAACTGGATGATGACCCAAGAAAAACTTGGTAAGGCTAAATTTATGCACTGCCTACCAGTAAGACGTAATGTGGTAGTTGAAGATGCTGTTTTAGACAGTGATCAATCCGTAGTTATTAAACAGGCCAACAATAGAACTTATGCCGCACAAGTGGTGTTAAAGCAGATTTTGGAAGATTTATAAATGAATTATTAGAACCTAGTAGATTTCAAAAACCTAGCAGGTCTAAAGCAAAAAAAAATACTCACTTTAGCGAGCACGAGATGAAAACAATAAAAGTCATAAAAATAGGAGGCAATATCATCGATAATGAAGAGGCTTTAGCAGCTTTCATTAAAGAATTTGCAAGCCTATCAGGTCCTAAAGTTTTGGTACATGGTGGTGGAAAATTAGCTACCAAACTAGCCAAACAGATGGATATTCCGGTACAAATGCACGAAGGGAGACGTATAACTAACGTAGACACCTTAGATATTATTACGATGGTGTATGCTGGAAAAATCAATAAAAATATCGTGGCACAGCTTCAAGCTAACAATTGCAATGCTATTGGATTTTCAGGCGCTGATGGCAACACTATTATTACCGAAAAACGCCCCGCTAAAACCATCGATTACGGTTTTGTTGGAGACGTAAAAAAGGTCAATACAAACACTTTAGAAGTTTTACTAAACAATAACCTTACGCCTGTTTTTTGCGCCATCACCCATGATGAAAATGGGCAATTACTCAATACCAATGCCGACACCATTGCTTCGGAATTGGCCATTGCTTTTGCATCTAACTATGAGACGGAATTGTATTATTGTTTTGAAAAAAATGGGGTTTTAAAAGACGTCAACCTAGACGATTCTGTTATAGAACATATAGACAACAACACGTATAAAACCCTTATTGAAAACGGTACTATTTATGAAGGCATGTTACCCAAATTAAATAACTGTTTTCACGCCATTAATCACAAGGTAAAAAAAGTGTGCATCGGAAAATCACAAATGCTGTTTCACACGACAACTAAACATACAACCATTACAAAATGATAGAAAAACTGACTAAAGAAGCCATTGCGTTACTCAAACAACTTATAGAAACGCCATCATTTTCTTCAGAAGAAGAGCAAACGGCATTACTTATTGAAGCTTGGTTTACATCTAAAAAAATTCCTTTTAACAGAGACCATAATAACATTTGGGGAACTAATAAACATTTTGACGACAGTAAGCCTACGCTACTTTTAAACTCGCATCACGACACCGTAAAACCCAATAATGGTTATACTAAAGATCCTTTTAAAGCCATTGAAGAAGAAGGGAAATTATATGGCTTAGGAAGTAATGATGCTGGTGGATGCCTGGTATCTTTAATCGCCACCTTCACATACTTTTACGAGAAAAAAAACCTCAACTACAACTTGGTTATTGTCGCTTCTGCAGAAGAAGAAAGCAGCGGACCTAGGGGCCTTAATAGCATGTTAGACATTATCCCTAAAATTGACGTGGCCATTGTTGGTGAACCAACCTTAATGAATTTGGCCATTGCCGAAAAAGGATTGGTTGTTTTTGATGCAAAAGTAAAGGGAACGGCAGGACACGCCGCACACCCTAATGAAGACAATGCTATTTATAATACCATCGAAGTCTTACAATGGTTTAAAGATTATCAATTTGCTCGAAATTCACCGGTTTTAGGCGATGTAAAAATGACGGTAACACAAATTAATGCCGGAAAACAACATAATGCGATTCCTTCAGAAGTGGATCTTGTAATCGATGTACGCGTTAACGATAAATATACTAATGAACAAATTGCTGAAATCTTAACACGAAAATCACCCTGTGCCACCATAACACCTCGAAGCCTAAGATTAAACTCTTCATCGATCCCAATGAATCATGCCTTAGTGGAAGCCGGAATTGAGCTTGACAGAAGCACTTATGGTTCTCCAACCCTCTCTGACCAAGCCGTTTTAAGTTGCCCTTCTCTTAAATTAGGACCAGGAGATAGCACACGGTCACACACCGCAGATGAATTTATTTATCTTGCTGAAATTGAAGAAGGTATTGATTTGTATATTAAATTGCTTGAAAAAGTATTATAAAAAAGAAACTAGAGAAAAGAAGCAAGAGCCGCGATAATAACCACTAATGTTTGAGTGAGCAGTCTTTGTGTTAACAGCAAAGGGCTTTAGGTCTTGGTTCTAAATTTTAAAAATTAAAATTAATAGTATGAAACTTTGGGATAAAGGATTTTCAATTGATAAAAAAATAGAATTATTCACCGTTGGTAACGACCGTGAAATTGATATGCATATCGCTAAATACGATGTACAAGCTTCTTTAGCACATGCCATTATGTTAGAATCCATTGGAATTATAACTTCAGATGAATTGGTGCAATTAAAATCAGGATTAAAAGTCTTAGCGGAATCTATTGAAGATGGTACATTTACAATTGAAGATTCTTTTGAAGATGTTCACTCTAAAATTGAGCATGAACTCACGAGAACCTTGGGTGATGTTGGAAAAAAAATCCACACTGCCCGATCAAGAAACGATCAAGTTTTAGTCGCACTTCAATTGTATTACAAAGAGAATTTAGAAGTCATCAACCAAAAAACAAAAATGCTTTTTGATACCCTTCTAAATTTAGCGGAAACTCATAAAACCAAATTATTACCAGGGTATACGCACTTACAAGTCGCCATGCCATCATCATTCGGGTTGTGGTTTTCTGCCTATGCCGAATTACTTATTGACGATGTTTACGTGTTAAATGCTGTCTCTAAAATCGCCGACCAAAATCCTCTAGGATCTGCGGCAGGTTACGGAAGCTCCTTTCCTATCGATAGAGCGAGCACTACGGAAACCTTAGGTTTTTCAACCTTAAAATATAATGTAGTGGCCGCGCAATTAAGTCGTGGTAAAAGTGAACGTGCCATTGCAAGTGCTTTAGGCGGACTCTGTAATACCATGTCGCGTTTTGCGATGGATGTTTGCCTTTATATGAGTCAGAATTTCGGCTTTATTAGCTTCCCAGATGAATTAACGACCGGTAGTAGTATTATGCCGCATAAAAAGAATCCTGATGTGTTTGAATTAATTCGTGGGAAATGTAATAAAATTCAAGCTCTACATTCTGAAATGCTATTAATTACCAACAATCTACCAAGTGGCTATCATAGAGATTTCCAGTTACTTAAAGAAAATATTATTAATGCTTTTGAAGATGTAAAGGACATTTTAGATATTTTCAATTACGCCATTCAGCAAATCATTGTTAAGGACATTGATTTAAATGACGAAAAATACCAATACTTATTTACGGTAGATAGTATTAACAATTTGGTTGTTGAAGGGATGAGTTTTAGAGAAGCCTATCAAAAAATAGGTGGCCAAGTTCAAGCCGGCACCTACCAACCCGATTTAGGTAAAGAACACTCTCATATAGGAAGTATTCATAATTTATGTTTAGATGACATTAAGGCCAAATACCCGAAGTCGTAAATCTTACTAAAACCTATAAAAAAAAATAAAGCATCTGAAAAAATCAGATGCTTTTTACTTCCTACCCTAATAATAACTACCCCTAGAATATAATAGTAGTAGAAGTCTTTTTAAAATTTTATTATAATCCAACTAAATCACCTGTTGGGTTTTTAGTTGCTAAATCCGAAGATCCCATTAAAAATATATCCACTTGTCGTGCAGCCTCTCGGCCTTCAGAAATGGCCCAAACAATTAAAGATTGTCCTCTTCTCATGTCTCCAGCCGTAAATATATTTGGGATATTGGTTTGATACGTTCCGTATTCTGCTTTATAATTAGAACGTACATCTCTGTGAATCCCTAATTGATCTGCAATTGTGGCTTCTGGCCCCGTAAACCCTAAAGCTAATAAAGCTAAGTCACATTTCCAAGTTTTTTCGCTCCCAGGAACCTCAATAAGTTTAGGACGTTCTCCTGGTATCATTTCCCACTCTACATTTACAGTTTTTAAAGCCGTTAGTTTTCCTTTACTATTGGTAACAAACTCTTTGGTATTAATAAGCCAATTCCGCTCTACCCCTTCTTTATGAGAGGTCGAGGTTTTTAATTGCAATGGCCAATACGGCCAAGGTGTTGTAGGCGAACGATGTCCTGGTGGCTTCGGCATAATTTCAAAATTAACAACCGATTTTGCGCCTTGACGGTTAGAAGTTCCGATACAATCTGAACCTGTATCTCCACCTCCAATGACAATAACATTTTTACCCGTTGCCAGCACCTGATCTTTAATTTTCTGACCAAAAACCACTTTAGTTTGTTGGGTTAAAAAATCCATGGCTTGCACCACACCATCAGCATCGATACCCGGTGTTGGTAGGCTTCGACGCTCAGTTGCGCCTCCACATAACACCACAGCATCAAACTTTTTAAGCTCCTTAATATCGTAATTAACCCCAACATTAACATTGGTCTTAAACACAATACCTTCTGCCTCTAAAATCGCTAAGCGTCGGTCTATAATCCCTTTTTCCATTTTAAAATTAGGAATTCCATAACGCAACAAACCGCCAATAGCGTCGTCGCGCTCAAAAACCGTTACCGTATGCCCGGCTCTATTTAGCTGTTGTGCTGCGGCAAGACCTGCTGGTCCAGAACCCACTACGGCTACCGTTTTTCCTGTTCTTATTTTTGGAGGTTGGGGTTTTATCCACCCTTCCTTAAAGGCACGCTCTACAATATTTTTTTCTATATTTTCTATAGACACTGGATCTTCAATAATCCCCAAAACACAAGCTTGCTCACAAGGAGCAGGACATAAACGTCCTGTAAACTCTGGGAAATTATTTGTAGAATGTAAAATCCATGATGCTTTTTGCCATTCGCCTTGATGCACCATATGATTAAAATCTGGAATTAAATTCCCTAATGGACATCCACTATGACAAAATGGAATCCCACAATCCATACAGCGCGATCCTTGTTCAGTGATATCTTTTTCATTTAGCGGTACCGTAAACTCTTTGTAATGCTTTACACGATCTTTTACGGACTTATATGTTTCATCCTTTCTTTCGAATTCCTTAAAACCTGTTACTTTTCCCATTCTCCTATACTGTTTCTAATTCTTCTACCATTTGCTCTTCCGTCTCTAAACGCTTTAAAGCACGTTTGTATTCTGTTGGCATAACCCGTACAAAATGACGTAAACTCACATCCCAATCGGCTAATAAGTCAGCCCCTCTTTGGCTATTGGTATATTTTACATGTTTCTCAATAAGGGCTTTTAATTCTAAGCCATCTTTTTTAAGAATTTTTTCAAACTCTATTGTTTCGGTATTACACAAACCATTTATAAACTTACTCTCCGGATCGTAAACATAAGCGATTCCTCCACTCATCCCTGCCGCAAAATTTCGTCCTGTTTTACCTAAAACAATAACTTTTCCTCCGGTCATATACTCACAACAGTGATCGCCAACACCTTCTACTACGGCCACAGCCCCAGAGTTTCTTACGGCGAAACGTTCACCTGCAATTCCATTAATATAAGCCTCCCCTTCTACTGCTCCAAACAGACAGACATT
Organism: Winogradskyella arenosi; assembly: GCF_003337305.1. Taxonomy (GTDB): domain Bacteria; phylum Bacteroidota; class Bacteroidia; order Flavobacteriales; family Flavobacteriaceae; genus Winogradskyella; species Winogradskyella arenosi. The sequence continues at coordinate 285,351 of NZ_QPJO01000005.1, forward strand.
ACCAACAATGATATTATCTGCGGCCACAAAACTGGCTTTTTCAGGTTTTTTAATAATCAGCTTAGCTCCAGACAATCCTTTTCCAAGGTAATCATTGGTATTCCCTTCTAAAGTAAAGGTTAACCCATGAGCACTAAAAGCTCCAAAACTTTGCCCTGCCGAACCTGTAAAACGAATGTTTAATGTATCTTCAGGCAAGCCTAAATGTCCGTATATTTTAGAAATTTCATTACTTACAATAGCACCAACGGTTCTATTGGTATTTTTTATAGGATAAGCCAAGGACATCTGCTCTTTACGATACAAGGCACGATGTGAATCTTTTAAGATTGTAAAATCTAAAACATTCTCTAAATTATGATCTTGTTTCTCCGTATTCTTTACCGTCATTTGATCATAAACCGCTGGACGATGCAATATAGAAGACAGATCTAAACCTTTCGCCTTATAATGCTTAATTGCTTTATTGGCATTTATTTTATGGGTTTGCCCAATCATTTCGGCCATGGTTCTAAATCCTAATTCAGCCATGATTCCCCTTAATTCCTCTGCGATATAATAGAAGAAATTAATAACATGTTCGGGTGTCCCTTTAAAGTTTTTTCGTAATTCTTTATCTTGAGTTGCAATCCCAACCGGACAAGTATTTAAATGACATTTTCGCATCATAATACAACCGGAAGCTACTAGCGGCGCTGTAGCAAAACCAAATTCTTCAGCTCCTAATAAAGCAGCTATTGCCACATCACGACCTGTTTTTAATTGTCCATCGCACTCCACAACAATTCGACTTCGCAGATTATTAAGCACTAATGTTTGTTGCGCTTCGGCTAAACCAAGTTCCCAAGGCAAACCTGCATGTTTTAATGATGTAAGCGGCGATGCTCCTGTACCACCATCATAACCCGATATGAGTACCACATCGGCTTTTGCTTTGGCAACACCAGCAGCAATAGTCCCCACACCAACTTCTGAAACTAATTTTACATTAATACGAGCATCTCTATTGGCATTTTTAAGGTCGTAAATTAGCTGTGCTAAATCTTCAATAGAATAAATATCGTGGTGTGGTGGCGGTGAAATTAAACCTACAAATGGGGTAGAATTTCGAGCCGAAGCAATCCAAGGTAAAACTTTTTCACCAGGCAATTGCCCTCCTTCTCCTGGCTTAGCCCCTTGAGCCATTTTAATTTGGATCTCTTTCGCATTGGCCAAGTAATGCGATGTCACACCAAAGCGTCCTGAAGCTACTTGTTTTATAGCCGAGTTTCTACTATCTCCATTAACATCGGGCTGAAAACGTCTTCGGTCTTCTCCACCCTCACCAGAATTAGATTTTCCTCCAATTCTATTCATGGCGATGGCTAAATTCTCATGCGCTTCACGTGAAATAGACCCATAAGACATTGCTCCTGTTTTAAAACGTTTTACAATTTCAGTCCAAGGTTCTACTTCATCTAAAGAAATAGGATCGATGTTATTAAATTCGAATAAACCACGAATGGTCATTAAATTTTCGGACTGTTCATTAATCGTCTTCGCATACAAATCATAACTCGCCTGATCACTTAAACGTACCGCTTGTTGTAGTTTGGCAACCGTAGTAGGATTAAACAAATGCTTCTCGCCATTACGCCTCCATCGGTAATCGCCACCAATATTTAAGCCCAAACGGGTGTCTAATACTTTTTTTGGAAAAGCATATTTATAACGTTGGTCAATTTCTTTTTCAATTTCATATAAGCCTATCCCTTCTATTCTTGAAGCGGTATAAGGGAAATATTTTTCTACAAATTCTGAATTAAAGCCTACAATCTCAAAGATCTGAGACCCTCTATATGAATGAAGTGTAGAGATTCCTATTTTATTCATCACTTTTAAAATCCCTTTTCCGATGGCCTGATTAAAATTATCGACAGCTTGTTGCTCATCCATCCCTTTAATAAAGCCTTCCTTCACCTGAATACGGATAATTTCATTCACCATATACGGGTTTACCGCACTCGCTCCATAACCAAATAAGGTCGCAAAATGATGCGGTTCTCTTGGTTCAGCAGATTCTATGATAATATCAAAATAAGACCGTTTCCTTAAACGATTCATTTGGTGATTCACATAAGAACAGGCTAATAATGACGGTATCGGCGCCATTTTTTTATTGACCCCACGATCGGATAAAACAATGATGTTTGTTTTTCGTGTTAAGGCTTTTTCTATCTGAATGATAATAGCATCTAAAGCGTCTTCTAAACCGTTAAGTCCTTTTTCTTTTTCGTAAAGAAGCTCTATGGTTTCTGCCTTAAAACCTTCAACAGTAATATTTCTAATTTTTTCTAAATCGGCATTAGAAATTACCGGATTCTGAATTTTTAATTTTCGACATTGGCGTTCTGTAATACTAAAAATATTACGGTCTTCCCCTAATGACAAACTAATATCCGTTACAATTTCCTCACGAATTCCATCTAAAGGTGGATTGGTAACTTGCGCAAACAACTGCTTAAAATAATTGGATATAATTTGAGGTTTATTAGACAGTACCGCAAGTGGCGTATCTATTCCCATAGACCCAAGGGCTTCTTTCCCTTTAACCGCCATTGGGGTTATAACCTCTTGTATCTCTTCGAACGTGTAGTTAAACAAACGCTCTCTGGTTTTCATATCAATGGTTTCAATAGGACAAGTTTCACCTGTATACGGAATGTCTTTAAGGTGTAGTCTTGTTTTATCTAACCATTCTTGATAAGGACGTTCCTTAACAATCTTACTTTTTATTTCTTCGTCATTAATTATTCGTCCTTGGTTCATGTCTACTAAAAACATTTTTCCAGGCTCTAAACGACCATGACTTTCTACATCTTCAGGAGCAATATCAACCACGCCAATTTCTGAAGACATAATTAATTTACCACTTTTAGTAACGGTATAACGCGATGGTCTTAAACCATTTCTATCTAATAAGGCGCCAATATAATTTCCATCTGTAAAAGGCACTGAAGCTGGACCATCCCAAGGCTCCATTATACAAGCATTATAATCGTAAAAGGCCTTACGTTCTGGCGACATGGTTTTATGTTTCTCCCAAGCTTCGGGAATCATCATCATCATCACCTCTGGTAAAGATCGTCCGGTATGGGTTAAGAGTTCTACCACCATATCCATAGAGGCCGAATCTGATTTTCCAGGTAAAATAATAGGAAAGAGCTTATCGATTTGCGGTCCAAAAACCTCACTTTTCATAATTTCTTCTCTTACCCGCATACGGCTTACATTACCACGAAGGGTATTGATTTCACCGTTCTGACACATAAAGCGGAAGGGCTGAGCCAGCTCCCAAGTAGGCATAGTATTCGTAGAGAAACGTTGATGCACCAAAGCCAAACGTGTTACCAAGTCAGATTCCTGTAAATCTTTGTAGTACGTCCCGATATCTTCAGGCATAATAATCCCTTTATAGATAAGGGTATTTACGGATAAACTTGAAACATAAAAATAAGAGCTCTGAGACATCTTAGATTTAGCAATAGTATGTTCGGTAATCTTACGCGCCGCGTAGAGTTTGGCCTTAAAGGCCTCTTCAGAAACCTCGTTAGATTTCCCAATAAAAAGTTGCTCTATATTAGGCTCTGAAGCCAACGCTATAGGTCCTAATTGTGTGGAATCTACAGGCACTTCTCGCCAGCCAATAACAGACAGTCCTTGAGCAATAACTTCTTTTTCAAATGTATCTTTACAAAACTTATATTGATTTCTATTTTTAGGTAAAAAAACCATCCCTATGGCATACTTTCCACGAACCGGAATTTTAAACCCACAAACACGCTTAAAATAAGCGTGAGGAATATCGATTAATAACCCTGCTCCATCACCTGTTTTTCCATCGGAACTAACTCCCCCACGATGTTCGAGTTTTACTAGGATTTCTAGGGCATCATGGATAATTTGATTGGTCTTCTCTCCTTTGAGATTACATATAAAACCTGCACCGCAATTTTCATGTTCAAATTCCGGCAAATAAAGGCCTTGTTTCTTCAGCATAATTCAAGATATTTTCGAGGTTTTTAAACCTCATTACTCCCCTAATATAGAAGCAATAATTTTATAAAAAAAATTGTTGAAACACTTTTCAGAAATCCATAGTTTACAGCATTGAAACTAAATATTTTTCAAAATATAGCAGTTTACACTAGGAATTAGTCAATATGTAATATTTAATATTATTCAGAAAATTTTGACAAATCCACTTTTTTAAGACTTCAAAAGTGAAAATAACGCACAAAAATGAAGATTTTAACAAAAAATTAATTATTTCAAATTATTGATTTTTCAAAAAAATAGCGAAAATAAATTTTAACCCTAAAATTTATGGGGTATAAAACTCTATATTCATAAAAATTAATATTTTACCCCTATTTTTGCAGGGGCATTAGATAAGATTACATAGTTTTGGAAGACACTAACTAATCTAAATACTTAATTATGAAAAAATTACTTTCTCTGACTTTATTATTTTCAACGTTAGCATTAAGTGCTCAAGACACTGAAGACACGAGTAGCGACAAATCATTTACCTTAAGTGGTAGTGTAGACGCGTATTTTCAAACTTACATTTCTGCCCCCGACAATGTTGGAGCCTCTTTTGGTACCGCCTTCGCAGATAAAACAGGTTTTGCATTAGGTATGGGAAACATCATTGCTAGTTACGAAAGCGGCAAAGTAGGTGCTGTACTTGATTTAGTCACAGGACCAAGAGGTGGAGCCGCCACTTTTAATTCTGATATTATTGACGGCATTGTAAATCAGGCGTACGTGTATTGGAATGTTTCTGAAAGCACAACCTTAACCATGGGACGTTTTAATACGTATTTAGGTTATGAAGTTATTGCTCCCGCAGCAAACTTTAACTACAGTACATCTTACTTATTCTCTAGTGGTCCTTTTTCGCATATGGGTTTAAAAGCTGATTTTGCTTTATCTGACGATTTTAGTTTAATGCTAGCCGTTATGAATCCATGGGATACAAATGACACCTCAACAACCGGAGAATATTCTTTTGGCGCACAATTAGGATATTCTGACCAGTACTTAAATTTCTATTATGACAGTGGAAACAATGGTGGATTAGGATTTGAAGTAGACTATACCGGTGGCTTTGATGTTTCTGATGACTTTTTCTTAGGAATCAACGCAGCATATAACGATAATGATGGAAGTGGTTTCTACGGTGCCGCGCTTTACCCGCAATACGCAACATCTGATGATTTTAGCCTTGGACTAAGAGGTGAATATTACGCTTTACACGGTGATGACGACGCTATAGATTACCCGAGCGTTTTAGGATTAACACTAACAGGAAGTTACACAGTAGAAAGTTACCTTATCATTAAGCCAGAATTTAGATTAGACTCTTTAACGGATGCCGATGGAGGAATCTTCGGTAACGTTGTAGACAATGACGGTCTACCTGCAAGCAGCCTTAGCGCCTTTACTTTAGCTGCCATCTACACATTCTAAACCAAAACACTAACTAATATACAGATTATGACAAACATTTTTTTACCCCTAATTCCAAGTCTAACGATTACTCAAGAGGCCGCTTCTTCCGCAGAAATTGAAGCAGCCGTTAGCGCAATTAACACTGACATGGGGATGCTATGGATGCTCCTCTCCGCATTACTGGTATTCTTTATGCAAGCTGGTTTTACCTTAGTAGAAACCGGAATGACACGCTCAAAGAATGCAGCCAATATTGCCATGAAGAACTTACTCGATATTTGTGTAGGATCTTTAACCTATTGGTTTATTGGTTACTCTTTAATGTATGGAGACACGTCTAACGGATGGTTTTTCTGGAGTGGATTAATGCAAGGCGAAGGTGCCGATTTACTTTTCCAAACTATGTTTGCTGCTACTGCTGCAACTATTGTTTCAGGAGCCATCGCAGGAAGAACAAAATATTCTACTTACGCAATATTCTCTATTGTAATGACCGCTTTAATTTACCCAATAGCTGGTGGATGGCAATGGCAAGGATCAGGTTGGTTAACCGAACTCGGATTTATTGACTTTGCAGGATCTTCAATAGTACACTCTGTAGGAGGATGGGCTGCCTTAGTTGCCGCTTATATGGTAGGACCTAGAATTGGAAAATACGTTGATGGTAAGGTTATGCCTATTCCAGGACACAACCAAATATTAGCCACTTTAGGAGTTTTTATCCTATGGATGGGATGGTTCGGATTTAATGGAGGATCTCAATTAGCTTGGGGAGGTGATGATGCTATTGCCGCTTCAAACGTGGTATTGATTACCAATTTAGCTGCTGCCGCTGGTGGATTAGGAGCTTTAATCACAACATGGATCTGGTACGGAAAACCTAATTTACCACAAACTCTTAATGGTGCCTTAGCTGGTTTAGTAAGTATTACTGCTGGTTGTGGAAACATGAGTACAGGAGGTGCTATTTTAGCCGGTCTTATTGGTGGTGTTATTGTGGTTTTCTCTATTGAAATTATTGAGAAAAAACTTAAAATTGATGATGCTATTGGTGCCGCTTCAGTTCACGGTGTTGCCGGAGTTTGGGGAACACTTGTTATTGGCCTGTGGGGTATTAACGGCGATGAAGGTATCGGACTTTTTAATGGTGGTGGATTTGAACAATTAGGTGCACAAGCCACTGGTGTTGTTGCTTACGGACTTTGGTCTGTAGTTTTATCTTTCATTGTATTAAAAATATTAAAATCTACAATGGGACTTCGTGTTAGCGAACAAGAAGAACTTGTTGGACTTGACCTTTCTGAACACGGTGAAATCGCTTACCCAGGAAAAAGAGAACGTTAAGATTCTTTTATATACGTTTATTGATTAATAATTTAGTTGTTAAACTAAACCCCTTAAAGCTCGGCTTTAAGGGGTTTTTATTTTAAGAAGTCTTCAACAAGAACAACCGCTCCTCCTCTATCAACATTCATAATTACAAGAAAGTATCTGGATAACAACTCAAGCCTTCCCTTTGCCACTCGTTTAAATCCTAACAGTAATAATCATCGTGTTATTAACAAAAACTACTTTTAAGATTCATTTGTTACGGAGTACTTATACCTCATTTTTAGGCATAAAAAAAACCTTAGAAGCTTACATCGCCTCTAAGGTTTTTCATTATAATTATAGCGCTATCTTAAGCCGAATTACGACTCGCATTAATATTTCCGAATAAAGATCTAGTGACCATTTTTTCAAATATCTTAATTTGCTCTTCGTCTCGCACTTCTGCTTTCTCCAATTCTTGAATTTTCTTTAAAGCATATTGCTGTATTGTTAATAACGGTAGCACAATAGATTCGCGCATAGCAATTGATGCCTTACCTGAAGGCTCTTCTTGCATCAATTCCGTGTACCCTGTTAATTTCAGAATTAAACGTTTAGACGTCTCATATTCTTCATTAATAAGATTCCAGAATTCTCCGTATTCTTCATCTTCAGACATATAACGTGTTAAATCAAAGAATGATTTAGACAAGGACATCATACTGTTTTCAATTAAAGTCTTAAAGAAGTTAGAGGTTTTAAACAGTTCTTGAACTTTATCAAACTCCCCAGCATCTTCATAATGCTTTAAAGCCGTACCCACACCAAAGAATCCAGGGACGTTTTGCTTTAATTGACTCCAAGACCCTACAAACGGAATCGCTCTTAGGTCTTCAAAAATTAAACCTTCAGACTTACCACGTTTAGATGGGCGACTTCCAATATTCGTTTTAGCATAGTACTTAAGCGTACTCATATGCTCTAAATACGAAATAAATTTAGGATGCGCTTTAAAGGCCGCATAAGCCTCATAACTACGCTCCGCCAAATCGGTCATTACCTTTCTGTTCTCTGGGTGCATGGTTAAATCGACCTCACTTAAACTATTATCAATACCAGAACTAATCAGTTGTTCTAAATTATACTGAGACGACTCTAAGGTTCCGAAATTAGAACTAATTGTTTGTCCCTGTATAGTTAACTGAACTTCTTTATCTTCAATTGTTGGTCCTAAAGAAGCATAGAAATTATGCGTTTTTCCACCACCACGAGCAGGAGGTCCACCACGTCCATCAAAGAATATAACTTTGATTCCGTTTTCTCTAGACACTTTTGTAAGATTTTCTTTTGCCTTAAAGATAGCCCAATTGGCCATTAAGTACCCACCATCTTTTGTTCCATCACTGAAACCAAGCATAATGGTTTGCTTATTACCACGAGCCTTAAGGTGTGCCGCATATTCTGGGTTGGCATATAATTCTGCCATTACCTTAGGTGCATTTTCTAAATCTGTAATCGTTTCAAAAAGCGGTCCTATATCTACCGTTAAATCATCTTGAAATGCAACCAACTTTAACATAGCAAATAATTGCATCACATTTAAAGTGGTTTGGTTGTTACTAATAATATAACGGTTGGCTGCCGCTTCTCCATTCTGTTCTTGAATGGTTTTAATCGCTTTCATGGTTTCTAAGGCCATCAGGGTTTCTTCATCTTTTATAAGCGATAAATCTATTGAACCTTCAACTTTAGACAGAATTTCTATCTGTTCGTTTTCTGGTAAATCGTGATAATTCTTAGGAAAAATAGAACTTCCACTTTCAATAAGTGCATTCACCATATCGTTAAAGAATTGCGCATGTTTACGGCTATCTTGTCTGATATCTAAATTCGCAAAATGGAATCCAAAAAGATGAGTCTTGTTGATTAAGCTATTTAATTCATCGGCATATAAAGACTGATGTTTCGCTCTCACAATACTTTTGATCGCTTTTAATTCTGAAACAAAAAAGTCTAGCGTTAAATCAGATGGTTTTTCAATAACCAAATTATAGAGCTCTTGCTCTAAATGCGCCATACGCTCTTCAACACCTTGGAACGTCAGTTTTCTTTTTAATTCCCTGATGCTTCCGTAATAACTTTTTACAATGGAGTTCTTTAACCTATCTGCCACTTTTAAAGTGATCTCTGGAGTTACAAATGGGTTTCCATCTCGATCTCCACCAGGCCAAAACCCAACATTGATAATACTATTATCTATGTGTTCGCCTTCAAAAATATTCTGCTGAATATAATCGTAAATATCTCCGAAAGATTTATAAAAGACATTCTGAAGGTACCATATAAGACTGATTGCCTCATCATAAGGCGTAGGCTTTTTATGTTTAAAGAACGGTGTTTTACCAAGCTGCGCTAAGAGATCATTAATCTTAAGCAAATCGTTTTGACGAATGGCTTCTGTAAGGTCTGTAATAATCCCTAAAACCGACCCAGGATAAAACTGCGTAGGGTGCGCTGTTAAAACGATACGCACTTTAAATTCTTCTAAGTATTTTTTTAAGGTCTCTAGTTTATTATCTGCAGTAACCGTTTCCTTCAAACTTCTTAAGGTACCGATACCATCCATATTATTTACAATTGGAAATGCAGCATCTTCAATAGCATCAAATAAAACGACCTGTCTTTCGATATACTGAATAAATCGAAACAACAAGTTAATCTGACTTTCTGAAGAACGTCGTGCTTGGTATTTATCAAAAAAAGTGTTTACAATCGTCGTAGGATCATCACGGTTTTCAAAGCCTTTATGGCAAGTTTCATGAAACAGAGGCAAGAGCGCGCCTGTTTTTGTCACTGTATCAAACGGCAATGTCATAAATATACTGTTGTAAATCTGATATTTAGACAAGACGTTCTGATTAAAACGTGTTAATTTTGGTTGTGTAGGCATTTTCTTTTAAAATTAAATTATTGTAGACTGCCCTAAATGAATGTTTTTGAAATTGAGATTGGAATCTTTTGGATGAAAAAGAAAATCTTCAATAAAATCACCCACATTAGCAGTCGTTACTGTGTTTACTACCGAATTTATATCCGAAGTTGTGATGTTTAATTTTAATGATTTTTCTACAGCTAACCTAATTAATTCGGCTTCATTATGTAAATCGAAATGACTCAGTAACATAGCGGCCGATAAAATTGAAGCGATTGGGTTAGCAATTCCTTTATTCGCCGCTTGCGGAAAAGATCCGTGAATTGGCTCAAACATAGCGTACTTATCACCAACAGAAGCTGAGGCTAACAAGCCTATAGACCCACCAATAACACTAGCTTCATCACTAATAATATCGCCAAACATATTCTCGGTTAAAATAACATCGAACTGTTTTGGGTTTAAAATCATTTGCATTGCCGCATTATCTACAAACAAGAAGTCTAAAGTGACATCTGGATATTGCTCTGCGACCTCCTTAACAACTTTACGCCATAATCTAGAGGTTTCTAACACATTGGCTTTATCTACTAAGGTTACCTTATGGTTTCTATGCTCTGCAGCAACAAAAGCCAAATGCGCAACACGCTCAATTTCTTCACGCGAATACGCACAAAGATCTGACGCCGAGTTCCCATCTTTAGAAAGGGTTTTATCTCCAAAATAGATTCCTCCTGTTAATTCTCTATAGATAGAAATATCCGTCCCTTCAATAATATTTTTCTTTAAAGGCGACTTATCTAACAACGTGTTATAAGCTTTTACAGGTCTGATGTTAGCATACAATCCCAATTCCTTACGCAACTTAAGTAAGCCTTGTTCTGGACGTACTTTTGCTGAAGGGTTATTATCGTACTTAGGATCGCCAATAGCTCCAAACAAAATAGCATCACTTTTTTTACATAATTCTAAAGTTTCTTCTGGCAAGGCGTCATTGTGCTTATCAATAGCAACTGCACCAACATCTGCCGTTGTAAATTTAAAATTATGATTAAATTCTGAAGCAATTGCTTTCAAAGCTTTTACAGCCTGATTTGTAACTTCTGGACCTATACCATCTCCTGGTAAAACTGCTATATTTAATTTCATTTTTATAGACTAATATATTTTTTGAGCTTCAAAAGCTTCAATTAATTCTTTATTATTCACAAGATAGTCAATATCATCATAACCATTGATCATACAGGTCTTTTTATAGGCGTCAATTTCGAAATTTTCTGATAAATCCGAATCTTTCACCGAAATGGTTTGCTTTTCAAGGTTGACAATCAACTCCGTTTCAGGATTAGACCCAATTAATTGAAGAATGTCACTTAAAAATTTTTCGGACACCTGCACAGGCAACAAACCGTTGTTTAAGGCATTCCCTTTAAAAATATCTGCAAAAAAGCTAGACACCACAACTTTGAATCCGAAATCGGTAATGGCCCAAGCGGCATGTTCCCTACTTGATCCACACCCAAAATTATCTCCGGCAACTAAGATTTTTCCTGAATACCGAGCGTCGTTCAATACAAAATCTGTATTTACGGTACCATCTTTATGATACCTCCAGTCTCTAAATAAATTATCTCCAAATCCTTTTCTATCGGTCGCTTTTAAAAAACGTGCCGGTATAATTTGATCTGTATCCACATTTTCTATCTGTAATGGAATAGCTTTAGATTGTAAGGTTGTAAATTTTTCCATTAATTTAAATGCTTTGTTATATCAATAATTTTTCCTTCTACAGCCGTTGCTGCAGCGACTAAAGGACTGGCTAAAATTGTACGAGACCCTTGCCCTTGACGTCCTTCAAAATTTCTATTAGAGGTTGAAACACAATATTCGCCTTGCGGAATCTTATCGTCATTCATCGCTAAGCATGCAGAACAACCTGGCTGACGCAGCTCAAATCCGGCTTCATCAAAAATTGTTTTTAAGCCTTCTTCTATTATTTGATGCTCTACCTGTTTACTTCCAGGAACTAACCAAGCCGTAACATTATCGGCCTTTTTCTTGCCTTTAATATATTGGGCTGCCACTCTAAAATCTTCAATTCTAGAATTGGTACAACTCCCGATAAACACATAATTAATAGGCTTATCTACTAAACGTTCTCCCGCTTTAAAATCCATATAAGCTAAAGACTTTTTAAAGGATGGGTTCTCATCCTCAGGGATAGCTTCAGAAATTTTAATTCCCATTCCTGGGTTTGTCCCATAGGTAATCATAGGCTCAATATCTTCAGCATCAAAACTATATTCCTTATCAAAAGAGGCATCAGCATCGGTTGGCAAGGTTTTCCAATAGGCTACTTTTTTATCAAAAGCCTCTCCTTCGGGCGCAAATTTTCGACCTTTAATATAATTGAAAGTCGTATCGTCAGGTGCAATCATCCCCCCTCGAGCTCCCATTTCAATACTCATATTACAGACAGTCATACGACCTTCCATACTCATCTCTTCAAAGACATTTCCGGCGTATTCACAAAAATATCCGGTCCCTGAATTGGTTCCTAGTTTTGAAATTATATATAGGATGACGTCTTTAGGTAAAACGCCTTTTTTTAATTTACCATTTACGGTAACTCTTAAGCTCTTAGGTTTGGTAAGCAATAAACATTGACTTGCAAAAACTTGCGCCACTTGGCTGGTTCCTATACCAAAAGCAATGGCCCCAAACGCACCATGGGTTGACGTGTGACTATCGCCGCAGACCATGGTTAATCCCGGTTGAGTCACCCCTAGCTCAGGAGCCATCACATGCACAATACCGTTGTATTTATGTCCTAGTTGGTATAATGTGATATTATTTTTTTTACAATTTTCTGATAACTGCTCTAACTGCTTTCTAGAAAGGGCATCTTTAACAGGCTTATCTTGATTTAAAGTTGGCGTGTTATGATCTGCCGTAGCAACAATTTGGTTAGGCCTAAATATAGGAATTCCGCGTTCCTCCAATTCATTGAAAGCCTGCGGACTTGTTACCTCATGTATTAAGTGTTTATCGATATATAGAATCTGTGGCCCGTTATCTATGGCATCTACCACGTGTGCATCCCAAACTTTATCAAATAGTGTTTTTCCCATAAATTAAGCTGAAATTATTTGTTGATAGACATTACTTGTCTCGATAATTTGATGTATATCATTATCATTGATTTCTTTTTTACGATCGGCAAAGCTTAAAAAATTAGAATAAACGTCATCTAATTGCAACTTCGTAAGCTCATACCCTACATTCTTTGCTCTATAGGCCAAGGCCGCTCTACCGCTTCGTGCTGTAAGCACAATGGCAGACTCTGTAACCCCAACATCCGCTGGATTTATAATTTCATAGGTCTCCCTATTTTTAATTACACCATCTTGATGAATTCCAGAACTATGCGCAAAAGCATTAGCGCCCACAATAGCTTTATTGGGTTGAGTGTAAATCCCCATACTCTCACTCACCAATTGGCTCGTCCCATAAAGCATAGAGGTATTAATATTAGTTTCTAAATTAAGGTATGGATGCTGTTTTAACACCATTACAACTTCCTCTAAAGCAGTATTACCAGCACGCTCACCAATACCATTAATAGTGCACTCTATTTGACGCGCGCCACTAATGACACCTTCAATAGAATTTGCAGTCGCCAAACCTAAATCGTTATGGCAGTGGCAAGATAATATGGCTTTTTCAATTCCCTTTACATTTTCCTTAAGGTATTTTATTTTAGCACCATACTCACTTGGCAAACAGTACCCTGTAGTATCAGGAATATTTAAAACGGTAGCTCCGGCTTTAATTGCCGCTTCACAAACCCGAGCGAGATACTCATTGTCGGTCCTCCCAGCATCTTCAGCATAGAACTCAACATCCTCTACAAAAGACTTTGCATATTGTACAGCTTTAAAAGCACGCTCAATAATCGCCTCTTTATTCGACTTAAATTTATGTTTTATATGTAAATCTGAGGTTCCAATCCCAGTATGAATTCTTGCAGTCTTTGCCTTTCTTAAAGATTCAGCAGCCACTTTTATATCGTTCTCAACAGCACGTGTTAATCCACAAACAGTAGCATTTTTTACAATCTTAGAAATGGCTTCTACAGACTTAAAATCTCCAGGACTAGATACAGGGAATCCAGCCTCAATGACATCTACTCCCAACAGATCTAATCGCTCTGCAATTATGACCTTTTGTTCTGAATTAAGCTTACAACCAGGGACTTGTTCCCCATCTCGCAAGGTAGTATCGAATATTTGAATACGGTTATTAGACATTTATCAAAATATATTTATAGTATTGTCTTACGAATATATAGATTGAGTTTGCCTTTAAATACCGATCTTAGTGCAACTTTACGATGTTCAGTTTAAAAAAAATATCATAAATAGCTGATTTACAGTATTATAAACCATTTTGCAATTGATAACTAAAGACCAAAAAGATAATTTATTCTCATTAGTTAAGTCCTTAACTAAATCTGAAAAGCGTCAGTTTAAACTGTACGTGGGTCGTCTTGGAGTGAATTCGGACTCCAAATTTTTAAATTTATTTAATTTCTTAGACAAGGCGAAGGCTTATAATGAAAGTGCCATTTTAAAGAGTGGCATTGTAAAAAAGCAGCAACTCGCCAATGTAAAATCGCATTTATACAAGCAAATCCTAATCAGCTTAAAACTGAGCCCTTCGCATCAAAATGTAAGATTACAGATTAGAGAGCAACTCGATTTTGCTTCTATTTTATACCATAAAGGCCTTTACAAGCAAAGCCTTAAAATTTTAGATAAAGCGAAAGAGTTGGCCATTGTTAATGAGGAAAAGAATTCGGCTTTTGAAATTGTAGAGCTTGAAAAAGTTATCGAATCCCAATACATTACTAGAAGTATCAGCACACGCGCCGATGAACTCGCCGTACAAGCTAAAGAACTGAGCACCCTTAATGTTATTGCCAGTAAACTCTCTAACTTATCGCTTCAACTGTATAGTAATATTCTTAAAACAGGCTATGTAAAAAACGAAGATGAAGCCACCATGGTAATCAATTACTTTAACAAGCAGCTTCCTAAAGTTAATGTTGAAGATTTAGGTTTTCGTGAAAAATTATGGCTTTATAAAGCCAATTTATGGCAGAGTTTTTTACTTCAAGATTTTCTGAATTGTTTTAAATACGCTTTAAAATGGGTGGATTTATTTTATCAGAATCCAAGTATGATTAACCTTAACCCAGTATTTTTCTTAAAAGGAAATAACTACCTCCTTGAGGCACTTGTATTCATTGGAAATAAAAATAAATTCTTAGAAAAATTCACCGAATTTGAGACTACAGTGCAGCATCCTAATTTTCCTCAAGATGAAAATGTAGCAAGCTTAGTTTTTCTTTACACCAATTTTCATCGTATTAATAAACATTTTATTGACGGTAGTTTTGAAGAAGGTTTAAGTCTTATCCCAGCCATTGAAAAAGACCTTATTCCTTTTGGTGAAAAAATTGACCAGCACCATAAAATGATCTTTTACTATAAGTTTGCCAGTCTTCATTTTGGTGCCGGAAACAATAAAGCCTGTATTAAATATCTGGATAAAATTATTTCGAACAAATCGCTCTCCATGCGCGAAGACCTCTTGTGTTTTTCTAGGGTCCTAAATCTTGTTGCACATTACGAAGCCGGATTAGACTACCACTTAGAAACGTTATTACGAAGCACTTATAAATTTTTAATTAAGATGAATGACCTCCATGAGGTACAAAAGGAAATGATTAAATTTATTAGAGGCTTACAAGACATTTACCCCCACGATCTTAAAGATGCCTTTAGAGCCTTACACAAAACATTAAAGACGTTTGAAGACCATCCTTACGAGCGTCGCGCCTTCTTATATCTCGATATTATTTCTTGGTTGGAGAGCAAAATAGAGAATAAGCCTGTAGCTGAAATTATTAGAATTAAATATTTAGCAAAAAACAATCTCTTTTAATGAGATTTCCATAAAAACATCACAAATTCTATAATTAATTTGGATTTCTAAATTTTGTGTTGCAATATTTGTATTCACAAAGTTCAAACACTTACTGAAATGTTATCAAGAAAGGTGGAGGGAATGACCCTATGAAGCCTTAGCAACCCTTAGATTTACTAAGAAGGTGCTAAATTCTACTTAATTTTTAAATTCATTAATTTAAGAATTGGATAGATAACTCAAGACTAATTACTCATCTGTAGTTAGCATTTTCTTTATAATATTTTTCTATTAAGTTCGCTTCACGCTTCGATTCCATTCGAAATTTATTTGAAGCTTATTTGGCTTTTGGTTTAATCTTTTATTAACTCAAAAACTTAGAAAAATGAGTACACAAAAATTCGCAACCCAAGCGTTGCACGTAGGACACGACGCTAGTCAAACTTCAGGAACTAGAGCAGTTCCAATTTACCAAACCTCATCGTATGTATTTAAGGATTCTGACGAGGCCGCAGGGCGCTTTAACCTATCAGTTCCGGGTTACATTTACACCCGTTTAAACAATCCTACCAACGACATTTTAGAGCAGCGTTTAGCCGCTTTAGAAGGCGGTATTGCTGCAGTGGTCACCGCATCAGGAACCTCAGCGATTTCCACAACATTACTCACATTATTAAGAGCAGGAGATCATATCGTAGCATCGAGTAGTTTATATGGAGGCACCTATAATTTATTAAGTGTAACCTTACCAAGACACGGTATTACGACCACTTTTGTAGACCCTTCAGATCCGGAAGCTTTTAAAGCAGCAACCCAAGAAAATACAAGAGCCTTTTTTGTAGAATCTTTAGGAAATCCTAAATTAGACGTTCTCGATTTAGAGGCCATTTCAAAGCAAGCCAAAGCCTTTAAAGTTCCGCTTATCGTTGATAATACGGTAGCAACGCCTTACCTCTTAAGACCTATTGAGCATGGAGCTAATATTGTTATTCACTCCTTAACCAAATATATTACCGGAAACGGCACCTCATTAGGGGGCGTTATTATAGATGCAGGAACTTTTGATTGGACCAATGGAAAATTCCCGGAATTTACAGAACCTTCTGCCGGCTATCATGGTTTAGTCTATAGTGAAGCTATTGGCGCCGCTGCTTTTATTGCAAAAATTAGAGTGGAAGGTCTACGTGATTATGGTGGTGCACTAAGTCCATTTAATGCATTTCAAATTATACAAGGTCTTGAAACTTTAGAACTTCGTATTCAGAAACACAGCCAAAATGCCTTAGAACTTGCGCAATGGTTAGAAACACAGCCTGAAGTGACTTGGGTAAATTACCCAGGTTTAAAATCGAGCAAATACAATGACCTAGCACAAAAATACCTCCCTAAAGGTCAAAGTGGCGTGGTTACTTTTGGAGTAGAAGGTGGTTATGAAGCGGCAAAAACCATTGCAGATACCACTAAGTTATTCTCGTTACTAGCTAATATTGGCGATACAAAATCGTTAATTATTCACCCTGCAAGTACCACACACCAACAACTTGATGATGCGGCACAAAATGCTACGGGAGTAACAAAAGATCTTATTCGTTTATCGGTAGGTATTGAAGCCATTGAAGATTTAAAAGACGATTTAAAAGAAGCCTTTACAGCTGTAAAACAAAAGCTATCACTTCAAGATTAAATTTAGACCCTCAATTTAAATTCTAAAAGTTTTCAAACTGCTAATAAGCTTAAAAACATCCATGCTATATAATGATGCTTTAAGACCTTAGCACAGTTTGAAAACTTTTAATCAGGATTACTTAAGACACTTAGGCTTATCTCTTAGCACAATACAAACATGGTACATTTACAACATATTAAAATTTCAAATTTCACAAATGAGTCGCATGAAACGACCTCTCATAATTTGTATTATCAAACTTTTGGGCAACCCTTACATAGCGCACCAATCATCATGGTGAATCATGCGCTTACCGGTAACTCTAACGTTATTGGTGAACAAGGATGGTGGAACGAAATTATTGGTGAAAACAAATGTATAAACACAGAAAATTACACCATAATATCGTTTAACATTTTGGGCAATGGTTTTGATAATAATGCGGAGAATCTCATTGTGAATTACAAAGATTATACCGCAAGAGACATTGCCAAACTCTTTGCTTTAGCTTTAGAGGAATTAGACATCACATCCTTACTTGCTGTTATTGGAGGTTCTGTTGGTGGTGGAATTGCTTGGGAACTAGCCGCCTTAAAACCTCGCTTAATTCAGCATCTTATCCCAATTGCTACAGATTGGAAATCTACGGATTGGGTTATTGCAAACTGCCATATTCAAGATGCTATTTTAAACCATTCTTCTCAACCGTTAGTTGATGCTAGAATGCATGCTATGACCTTGTACCGTACTCCAGAATCTTTAACGCAAAAATTTGATCGGACTAAAAAGGATCAGGGTTTATTTCATATTGAGTCTTGGCTCAATTACCACGGAACCGCTTTAAACAACCGCTTTCAAGTGGCGGCCTATAAATTAATGAATCAAGTTTTACGAACTATTGATATTACGAGAGATCGGAATGATTTTATAGCTGTAGCCTCTAAAATAGAAAGCGACATCCATATTATCACCATTAACTCTGACCTCTTCTTTAAGGCCGATGAAAACTGGAATACTTATGTAGACCTAAAATGCATTAAAGACAATGTTCATATTCATGAAATAAAATCCATACACGGTCATGATGCTTTTTTAATTGAATTTGATCAAATAGAACGTTTTCTAAGTCCAATTTTCGCCTCAGACTTATGCTATTCTAAAAAAAAACATGAACCTCAAGTGGCTTAAATTTTAACTTTTAGATTTACCATTTATAAACCGAACCTTATGTTCGGTTTTTTTTACATTATACCTGAATAATATAACACCTTACATTAACAGCTCTAAGCCATTTAAAATTAGTGGCTCTAAGCCTGTAAGTTACTGTTCCTTTTTAAACATACCGAGAAAAAAAAGAGAGCTTATCTATACTTAAAAGCATTCAACTTTTTCAGAAAAATTTAAATTTTAGTTAATTTTTAGTTCTAGAGCGTTAATATTAACAGCAATAAAGACAATTGTAATACTTTTAACCGTATATATTTGAACTGCTGAAGCGCAGTAATGTAGAAAAACTTAAATTTTATGATAAGAGACTATTGGAAAGAGGAATGGAAAGACATTAAATTTGATGAAGGAATTGCCGAAAATGAAAAATTCAAAATATCAAATTACGGTCGGATTTTAAACTGTAAAGGCGAAAAGGAATTTGAGGTAAAGAAATCTTATATAAATGGATATCAAAATCTACCCTTAAAACAAAAACGAAACGGAAAATCGACTAGCAGATACGTTCACAAACTTGTAGCAGAACATTTTCTTGAAAGGAACGATGGCATCTACGTTATCCACTTGAATTATGATAAAACCGATAATCATGTAGAAAATCTCAAGTGGGTCACCAAAAGAGAAAAAGAGCTTCATCAATTTAACAATCCAAATTGGGAATCCGTCGTTAAAAAGAGAAGTAAAAATATCGGAAGATTAAACCCTGGAAAAGTAAAAATCATTAAACGTCAATTGAAAAATAATAGAACTAGAATTAATATTATTGCAAAACGTTTTGGAGTTTCTGACACACAAATTCACAGAATAAAGAAAGGGGAAAATTGGAGTCAAGTAACCGATTATTAAAAACACACTAAAACACTGTGTATACACCATTGCTTTATATGGGCTTACCTATAAAAATTCAAGTAGCATTTCTTTTGACCAGTTAAAGTTTCCTAATTTAGCTACTAGACCGTGCCACTAATCACACAAATACGTTGACTAACACTGAAAACACCAATCGCAAAACGCCAACAAAACATAAATTTCGTTGGTTACGCAGAACTTTACGCGTACTGCTTGGTTTGTTTGTATTTTTATTAATCATTCTCCTCTTTATTAGAAGTCCATGGGGCCAAAACCTTATCGTTAATAAAGCGGTTACCTATATCTCGGATAAAACGCATACAAAAATTGAAATTGAAAAGCTTTTTATCACATTCGATGGGGATGTACAATTAGATGGACTGTATCTTGAAGATAAAAAAGGAGACACTTTAGTATATTCTCATTCAGTTGAAGCCAACATTCCATTATGGAAAATGATTAGAGGTGAAGCTGTGGGCGTTGAGTCCTTAGATTGGGAAGGGTTACGTGCTAATATTTACCGAAAAGACAGTCTTACAGGTTATAATTTTCAATTTTTAATTGATGCTTTTGCCACTATAGACAGCACAGCCACCAAAACAGATACCACAACAGCAACCACAGCGCTTGTTCTTGGGCAACTCAATTTTAAATCCATAGATCTTGTCTTTGATGATGCTATTGCTGGCATTACATCCCGATTTAAGATTGGCAGCCTTGAGGCCCAAATGACTACAACCAATCTTGAGGCAATGGTCTTTGAAGCTGCTGATATTTCCTTAAGTGATTCTGACATTAAATTTATTCAGAAACCTATTGTTGAAGATACGACAACCTCCACCACTCCATTACCTAAATTAGCGCTAGAAACTTTACGCCTAAATAATGTGGTGGCTTATTATGAATCGCAACCCGACCGTCTTATTGCCGATGTTAACATTAAGGAATTCTCAAGCCAATCTCCAGATCTAAATTTGACCGACAGTGATTTTAGTTTTGATGAGATTACCTTAAAAAACTCATACATAAAGATTACAACGGAAGCTAATTTTGAAGGCTTAGCCCCACAAACCACTTCTAAAAACACTTCTGTTACCACAGAAAATTCAGCTTTTGAGTGGCCACAAATAAAGTTAAACTTAGGGACTATTGATTTTGAAAACAATTCGTTTACTTATAACGTCGGAGAAGCACGTCCTTCTGAAGGTGTCTTTAATCCGGACGCGATAGCGCTAAGCCATTTTAGCCTAAAAGCGCAAGACCTAATTTTAAAAAACGAACAAGCAGCGCTTCAACTTCAAACGCTTCGTTTTAATGAAGCCTCCGGTTTAAACTTAAAACAATTAGCATTCAACCTTGAACTTACGGACCAAAATTTAGATTTAGACCAGTTAGATTTTCAACTTAATAATAACCGTATTTTAGGTGACGCCCATTTACAGTACCGATCACTTTCAAGTTTAATCGCACAACCAAAGCACACTCAAGTCAATGTCAATTTACCAAATATCCGTTTGTCTCTAGCTGAAATTTTCAAGTTTCAACCGCAACTAAAAAACAACACTTATATCAAAACTCTTAGCGAACAACCCATAGAAGGTCTTATCATTGCTTCTGGAAATCTAGCCGCGGTGTCTTTAAACCAAATTCAATTCATCTGGGGGAGCAACACGACAATTACGGCTTCAGGAGACCTTAAAAATATCACCGATCCTGAAACACTTCATTTTAGTATTCCTGAATTTTCTGCTGAGACTTCCAAAAAGGATATCAGTCAATTTATAAGTGAAGCCGATTTAGGACTGCAATTTCCTGAAACCCTAAGCTTAACCGGACAGGCCCAAGGGCAGCTTCAAGATCTCACCGTAAAAGCCAATTTAAATACCACACAAGGCCTTGCAATCCTTAATGGACATTTTAGCAATTCTGACGGCATAGCGTACGAAGCCCATGTAGATATTGATTCTTATAAAATAAATGAACTGTTAAACAATCCGCAATTAGGAGCTCTTAGCCTTGAGCTAAACTCTAAAGGAAGTGGTACAAACCTTAATGATTTAGATGCACAAATTGAGGCCAATGTTTCTAAATTTCAGTTTAACAACTATGCTATTTCTAACTTAAATCTTAAAGGAAAATTGGTGAACGGGCAAGGAAATGTCACGGCCAATTATAAGGATGATAACCTCAATGCTGAACTCGATGTTTTTACCGTTTTAGACTCTATTGCTTCAGAAGCCACTTTAAAACTTAACCTTATTGGTGCCGATCTACAAGCGCTTGGACTTATGCAACGCAATGTAAAAACCGCCATGATGGTGCATGCGCAATTTAAAGGGAATACCGAATTTTATGACGCCACAGCAGACGTTAAAGACGGGGTCATTGTTTATGATAACAAAACCTATTTATTGGGGAATTTGGAAGCAAAAGCACATGTTGATAAAGATTCCACAGCCGTTTCTGTATTTAATAAAATGTTAGATATTAACTTAAAATCGAACGCCAATCCGCAAACATTTAGTACCGCTATTCAACGTCATGTTTCAAGTTATTTTTATACTCAAAATCGTACTACAGATAGCATTTCAGATTTTGTAAATTTAAAATTAGAAGGGAAAATTTCCCAATCGCCCTTACTTAATGAGGTTTTCTTAGTTAATGTAAAGGATTTAGACACCATTCAGCTTTATGTAGATTTTACTGAAAAAGAAAAACGCTTAAAAGCGAATATTACCGCCCCGCATATTAACTATAGCGGCAACACTTTAGACAGCTTGGCCTTTTCTATGGACACAGATACGACCAACTTTAATTTCAATCTCGGGTTTAAAAATATTACGGCTGGTCCTTTAAATATTCCGAAAACTATGATTACAGGCCGCCAAACCGACCAAAAATTAACCCTCAATTTCCTAGGTTATCACGACAATAAGAAACTTATGAATGTCAATTCTAAGCTTGTGAGTCGTAATGATAGTTTAAGATTTTCTATTCGTCCAGACACCCTACTTTTAAATGGTAAAAATTGGACTATACCCAAAGACAATGAAGCCGTATTTACAACAAATAATTTAGCCTTTACTAATTTTAAAATTACCCATGATAATCAATCAATAACCCTAACCGATCAATTGGCTAAAATTGCAAAGCGCCATATTGCTTTGACTTTTGAAAACTTTAATATTAATGAGGTTTTTAACTACCTTAATCCTGAATCTAAAATTGCCACAGGGCAACTTAATGGCGATTTTATTCTTGAAAATCCTTTTACCAACACAGGTATTTTAGCGGATATTAACATTAAACAATTTAAAATGTTGAAAACGGATTTAGGGACTTTTAGTCTCAATGGAAATGCTCTAAACACCAACAATTATGCTTTTAATGCCGGATTAAAAGGTGGTGATATCGATTTTGATCTTGTGGGTGATTATACCGTAACCAACAACTCCGCCAATCTAGATCTTAATTTAGATATTAACGAATTTAAAATGGAAGCCCTCAATACGCTTTCCATGGGAGAAATTAAAGAAGCCGATGGTCGTTTTTCTGGGCAGTTTAAAGTTACCGGAACCACCGCAGATCCGCAATACGATGGATTTATAAACTTTAATGACGCCACATTTAACATCGCTAAATTAAATTCACAATTTAGTATGGCAAACGAAAAGCTAAATGTCGATAATGCCGGACTTTCAATGACAGATTTTACCATTAGAGATAAGAATGATAATGCTTTAGTTATATCGGGCGCTATTGGCACAGAAAGTTTTATTAACCCTACTTTTAACTTAGACATTAAGGCTAACGATTTCCAGGTTTTAAATGCCACCAGAAGAGATAATGATGCGTTTTACGGCACCGTAACCTTTGATGCCGACGCGAAACTTACAGGAGACCTACAAATTCCTAAACTCAGCGCTCAACTGACACTTGGTGCAGATACCGACCTTAAATATGTGATGCCAGCCTCTGTGGCAAGTATAGAAGAACGCGATGGTGTGGTGGCTTTTGTAAATCGAGAAAATCCTGATGCGATCTTAACCCAAACGGAAACGCAAACGGCTACCTTAAAAGGTTTTGATCTTAACACCCAAATAAAAGTTGATAAAGAAGCCTCAGTTACCGTGATTTTAGATGAAGAAACTGGCGATAATTTTAAAGTTTCAGGAGAAGGTGATTTTATTTTTACAATGGTTCCTAATGGGCGTATGTCCTTATCTGGCGCCTACGAAATTGCAGATGGCCATTACGAACTAAATTTATACAACCTTGTTGACAGAACTTTTTTAATAGCCCCAGGAAGCCGTGTCACATGGTCTGGCGACCCTTTAGATGCGAAACTCGATGTTAGGGCGATTTACAATTTAGAAACCTCAGCTTCTGGCTTAATGGCCTCTCAAATTTCTGGTGCCGATCCTTCGGTACAAAATAAATACAGACAAGTGCTTCCGTTTAATGTCTACCTTAATATTGATGGCGAATTAATGCAACCACAAATTTCCTTTGGTTTAGATATGCCCGAAGAAGACCAAGGCGCTATTAGCGGACAGGTATATAGTAGAGTGCAACAAGTCAATCAGCAAGAAGGTGAACTTAACCGTCAGGTATTTTCATTGTTAGTTTTAAATCGTTTTTATCCTGAATCGGGTAGCGACGGAAGTTCTGGTGGATTTGCCACCATTGCTAGAGACAACCTTAACGACGCCGTTTCCGAACAACTCAATGCTTTTTCAGATAAAATTATTGGAGGCACTGGTGTAGAACTTGACTTCGGATTAGATAGCTATACCGACTACCAAGGAGAAACAGCTACAGACCGTACCCAACTTGATATTGCCGCTCAGAAAAAACTTTTTAACGACCGTCTTATTGTAAGAGTCGGAAGCGCTGTAGATTTACAAGGAAGCAGTACAACAGATGAAGAAACCCCGATTATAGGTAATGTTAGTTTAGAATATATCATATCCGAAGATGGTCGCTATCGCTTAAAAGGTTTTAGAAAAAGTGAGTTTGAAAATGTCATCGATGGCCAGACCATAATTAGTGGTATTGCCCTCATATTTACTCAAGAATTTAATCAGTTTAGTGAACTTTGGGAGGCCATTTTCAAGTCTCAAAAAAATATAGCAACAGAACCTGAAACCCCTTCTAAAAAAGAAGACGCCACCGCAAAAAATAACACTACCGAAAACTAAAAGCCTAAACCTTTGAATTTCAAAATTAAACATATCTTTAGTATTGCACTGATCAGCATCCTTGCCTACTCTTGTAGTGTAAAGAAATACATCCCAGAAGGCCAACGTCTTTATACCGGCGCTCGTATAGAAATTGAAAATGATACTAGCGTAAAGCATATTGTGGCATTAAAAACAGAGTTAGAGAGTGTTTTAAGACCCGAGCCTAACTCTAAATATTTAGGAATGCGCCCAGGCTTGCACTTTTATTATAAAGTACAACAAGAGCATCCCGGATTCCTTAACCGATGGCTCTACAGGCAAATTGGAGAAGAACCCATTTACCAGTCGGATGTAGAAACTTTTGAAGTGGAAGACATCCTCCGCAATCGCTTAGAAAATAACGGGTTTTTCTACAGTTCAGCAACGAGCAGTTTTGAAGAGAAAGCTCAAGAAGCCTCCGTCACTTATCAACTTAAAATAACCCAACCTTATGCTATGGAACGGTTTCAAGTTGATACGATGCCTTCACCGATTTATGAAGCTGTAAAAGCACAAACGGCCAATTCTCCTTTTAAAGCGACGGCACGTTTTGACCTTTCTAATATGAAATTAGAACGCCAACGTATTGATTCCGAATTAAAGAAACGAGGGTATTATAACCTGAATCCGGAGTTCTTCATCTTTGAAGCCGACACCAACCAATACGACAACAAAAAATTTGATTTGTTTTTAAAACTCAAGGCTGGAGTTCCTAAAAAATCTATCGTTCCGTATTACATAAAGAACGTTCACATCTACCCGAATTACAACTTAAACGACTCTACACAAATTACCGCTGAGCGTTTCAACAATAAAACTTATTATCAAGACTCTTTATTCTTTAAACCGGAGCGTCTGGATAAATTCATCACCTTAAAAGAAGGCGAATTATACAATCCGAGAACGTCAAAAAACACGTCTCGACGCTTATCAACTATCGGCGCCTATAAATTTGTCAACATTCAATATAAAGAAATTGACAGTGCCTTAACCGATAGTTTAGCGGCCTTAGAGGCGCATATTTTCTTGTCGCCCTTAACCAAAAGAGCGGTACGTGCCGAATTGCAAGCCGTAACAAAATCGAGTAACTTCACAGGGCCTAACTTAGCTTTAACCTATAGTAATCGTAATTTATTTAAGGGAGGAGAAACCTTAAATATCAGCACCAATTTAGGTTACGAAACCCAACTTGGCAGTGGCGATAATGCAGGGCTGAGCAGTATTGAACTAGGTCTTAAAGGAGAACTTATTTTCCCTCGGGTGATTTTCCCTATAGAATTTAATGAAGACTTCTTTGAATATTCTATTCCTAAGACCAAAACCAGTCTTGGAGTGAGTTATTTAAGCCGTAGTGAATTATACACCCTAATTTCGGGGAATGCACTTTTTGGGTATTCTTGGAATGCGAATAAATACATCACTTACGAGCTCAACCCTATTTCTGTTAATTATACGCAGCTCGCTAAAACTTCAACAGAATTTGAAACCATTTTAGAAGACAACCCTTTTCTCCAACTCAGCTTTGATCAGCAATTTATTTCCGGACTTACATTTTCATTTATTTATAATGAAATGGTAGATGCCAATGATCCGTACCAATTTTACCTCAACACCACACTAGATGTCGCAGGTAATTCAATTAGTTTACTAGGAAGCTCTGGAGAAAATGGCGAAGCCGATACCTTTCTAGGATTGCAATATGCCCAGTACGCCAAAACAGATATGGATTTTAGGTTTCATTATAACTTCGGAAAAAATAAAGAACATACCATAGCCACGCGTTTCTTTGCGGGCTACGGTTTACCCTACGGAAACTCGGATGTAATTCCGTACGTTAAACAATATTTTTCTGGTGGCCCTTATAGTGTAAGAGCTTTTAGCATTCGTTCATTAGGTCCAGGAACGTATGATGGCGAAACAGATGATGATAGCAGCAGTTATTTTGATCAGACCGGAAACATTAGATTAGAGGCCAATGCCGAATATCGTTTTCCAATTTTTTCATTTTTTAAAGGGGCTATTTTTGCCGATGCCGGAAATGTATGGAACTCTAAATCTAACCCGTCCTTTAATGGTGAAGATAAATTCACTTCAAACTTTATTAACGAACTAGGAATGGGTACTGGGATTGGCCTTAGAGTAGACGTCCAAGGGTTTGTTATTCGTTTTGATTTGGCGGCACCCTTCCATGATCCGTCTTTAGAAGAAGGGAAACGATGGGACTTTAGGGCGGATGATTCCGTTTTAAATTTTGCCATTGGTTACTCTTTTTAATCCTAAGAACACAGCAAGACTTAGAGAATAAAA
Organism: Winogradskyella arenosi; assembly: GCF_003337305.1. Taxonomy (GTDB): domain Bacteria; phylum Bacteroidota; class Bacteroidia; order Flavobacteriales; family Flavobacteriaceae; genus Winogradskyella; species Winogradskyella arenosi. Next base: position 312,352 of record NZ_QPJO01000005.1, read on the forward strand.
ATACCTTAGTATCTTTGGCACGCTTAGCAGCGACTGCTAACACTTAATAAACTGACACTATAATGATGAAAAATAAAGAACAATTTATGAAAGAAGCTGTGAATGCAGCTTTAAAAGGCATGCACAATAATGAAGGTGGCCCTTTTGGTTGTGTTATTGTAAAAGATGGAGAAATTGTTGGACGCGGAAACAATAAGGTGACCTCTACAAACGACCCTACAGCACATGCTGAAGTTACAGCAATCAGAGATGCTTGTAAAAATCTTGATTCTTTTCAGCTAGAAGGCTGTGAAATTTATACCTCTTGCGAACCTTGCCCTATGTGTTTAGGCGCTATTTATTGGGCAAGACCAGATAAAGTTTACTACGGAAGCAACCAAGTTGATGCTGCAAATATTGGCTTTGATGATGAATTTATTTATAAAGAAATTCCACTTCCTTATGAAAAAAGAAGCATCCCTTTTGAGCAATTGGCCCGCGATATTGCACTTGAACCTTTTACTGAATGGACCAAGAAAATAGACAAAACGGCCTATTAACTGGAATCTCGATTTCATAAATTTCTGTAAGCTTTAAGGTTAACTTCAAAAGAAAACAGTATCTTGATTTTTATTAATTAAAACATACTGAAATGTCTAAACCCTATTACGACGCTGCAGACTTAAGAAAATTTGGAAAAATCACGGAATGGAATGAAGAATTAGGCACTAAATTCTTTGATTACTACGGCAAAGTTTTTGAAGAAGGTGCCTTAACCGCCCGTGAAAAGTCGCTCATTGCCTTAGCCGTAGCACACACCGAACAATGTCCTTATTGTATTGATGCTTACACCAAAGATGGTTTAGAGCGCGGCGTTACAAAAGAAGAAATGATGGAAGCCATACATGTTGGGGCTGCTATTAAAAGCGGAGCCACATTAGTTCATGGCGTTCAGATGATGAATAAAGTGAATAAACTAGACGGTTAAGGTCTTACTCCTCCCTAACGGGAAAGTAAGAATTACAAATCCTGATATTAAATCCATGGCAACACAATCTCTACAAAAACTAGGAAGCAACTTAGCAGAAAGCAATAAACAATTAGACATCCTTTCTAATGGTATTTTTAAAAATGGGGAATTACCCACCTTTAAAACTAAAATATCAGAAACGGCTCAATTTCCGCTTAAAGCCAAAGCTCTAGAAATTTTACAAATTAATGTTGGTTATATGTGTAATCAGGTTTGTGATCATTGCCATGTAGACGCTGGTCCAGACCGAAAGGAGATTATGACAAGAGACACTATGAAACGCTGTCTTGAGGTCATCAAAAACTCTGGCGCGCACACTTTAGATCTTACTGGTGGTGCCCCTGAGATGAATCCAAATTTTAGATGGTTTGTAGAGGAAGCCGCCAAAGTAGGAATCAAGGATTTTATAGTACGTTCTAATTTAACCATTATAAGAGCCAATAAAAAATACCATGACTTACCTGAATTCTTCAAGAAACACAATGTTCATGTAGTGAGCTCTATGCCACATTGGACGCGTGGCAAAACAGACAAACAACGCGGAAATGGTGTTTTCGATAAATCTATAAAAGCCTTACAAGACCTCAACGCCGTTGGCTACGGCATGCCCGATTCTGCGCTAAGATTAGATTTGGTCTATAATCCATCAGGAGCCTTTTTACCGGGAAATCAAGCCGCCATGGAAAAGGATTTTAAAAAAGCCTTAATGGAAGATTTTGGTATTCAATTCCATAATCTCTTTGCCATAACCAATTTACCTATTGCCCGTTTCTTAGATTATTTAATCGCCTCAGAAAATTACGAAGACTACATGTATGCTTTAGTGGATGCTTATAACCCTGCGGCTGTAAAAAATGTTATGTGTACCAATACGCTTTCTGTAAGTTGGGATGGTTATCTTTTTGATTGCGATTTTAACCAAATGTTAGAGCTCCCTGTGAATAGTCCGTCCAAACATATTTCTGATTTTAACAAAACTCTTCTAGAAGGTCGTGATATTGTTATTTCTCAACATTGTTATGGCTGTACAGCTGGTGCGGGAAGCAGTTGCCAAGGTGTCGTGGCTTAAGGCCTCCTTCATTAGTTTTTTTGTATATCTAAAACTCTAGACTTGAAGAAAGTGAACACCTAGAACAAACCTTGATCTGAGCTTTTTAGAGCTTTGCTAAAGGCTAGGGCTCATTAGGCGTTCTACAAACGGTAATCGGTTTCTAACAATCACAAAACCGATGTCATCATTATGTCGTAAATTAGAGTACAACGTTATCTTAAACCAATGACATAAACACAATAATTCCCCTTAAAACACACACCATATTAAAAAATAATAACTTGCTTCACCACCTTTGGTGTAAGGTTTGCCTTGTTATCTACACTAATTAAAAATGCGGAAGGTTATATTAATTTCTTTTTTAATGTTAAGTTGTATTGGCTACAGTCAAGAGACCTTGAGTGCTTTATTAAAAACCTATAATAAAGAAAGTGTACCCTATATTTCCGTACAAGAATTAGCGATGCCCAAAACAAAAGCCATTCTTCTTGATGCAAGAGAAATTGAAGAATATGAGGTGAGCCATATTAAAGGCGCAATTTTTGTAGGGTATTCTACTTTTAACTTGGAAGATGTGGCGCTGTCATTTCCTAATCTTAATACTAACATTGTTGTTTATTGTTCTCTTGGGGTCCGGTCTGAAACTATTGCAGAACAGCTTAAAAAAAGAGGTTACACCAATGTTTACAATTTATTTGGTGGTATTTTTGAATGGAAAAACAACAATTTTCCCGTTTATAATTCCGAAGAAAAAGAAACAGAACACATTCACGCATACTCTAAAGCTTGGAGTAAATGGTTGATAAAAGGCAAAAAAATATATGAATAAATCACTTGTTATTGTATTTGTAAAAAATATAAAACTAGGCAGAGTAAAAACCCGATTGGCTAAAACTATTGGCGATTTTGGAGCTTTTGAAGTTTATACCGAATTGGTTAAAATCACAGAAAAAGCGACGGCGCAATTAGACGTTGACAAACGCATCTATTTTTCTAACACTGTGGTGAATTCACAATGGGAAAACACTTATAAAACTACACAACGTGGTGCGGACTTAGGCGAACGGATGTGCAATGCTTTTCAAGAAGGTTTTGATGAAGGTTACGAAAAGATTGTTTTAATCGGCTCGGATTTACCAGATATAAGCAGTACACATATTAACAACGGATTAAAAGCCTTAGCGCAAAGCGAAGTTGTTTTTGGTCCGGCGGAAGATGGTGGTTACTATTTAGTAGGCATGTCTAAAATGAATGCCGATATTTTTAAGAATAAACCTTGGAGCGAGCCCAATTTACTAGAGGAAACGTTACAAGAGTTACAAAACAAAGCGGTTTCTGTCCGTACCTTAGCCATCTTAAACGATATTGATACTTATGAAGATTTAATTGCTTCAGACTTTTATAAATCGAATATAAAATTACAAGAAAAAATACAGCAACTCAATGATTAAACTTATCACCGAAAGCACAGAATATTTACAAAGTAAAGGTTTTGACACCCCAGAACTTGGTATCATTTTAGGTACAGGTTTAGGACAGCTCATTAATGAAATTGAAATTATTGCTGAAGCTAGTTACAACCACATTCCTAATTTCCCAACAGCAACAGTTGAGTTTCACAAAGGCAAACTCATTTACGGTCTATTAGAAGGTAAGAAAGTGGTGGTGATGCAAGGCCGTTTTCATATTTATGAGGGCTACACCTTACAAGACGTAACATTTCCGGTAAGAATAATGGAAAAATTAGGCATTAAAACTTTATTAGTTTCTAATGCTTCTGGTGCCGTAAACTTAGATTTTAAGAAAGGGGAATTAATGCTTATTGACGACCATTTAAATCTACAAGGCGGTTCTCCTCTAGCGTTTAAAGGTGTTTCTGAATTAGGAGAACGTTTTACAGATATGAGCGCGCCATATGATGCCGAAATTAATTCGAAATTTGAGCGTATTGCCAAAGAACACAACATCACTTTACATAAAGGAGTTTACGCTTCTGTTGTAGGGCCACAGTTAGAAACTCGTGCCGAATATAGAATGCTTAAAATCCTTGGTGCTGACGCCGTAGGTATGAGTACAGTGCCCGAAATTATCGTAGCCAATCACCTTAATCTTAAGGTTGCCGCTGTGTCGGTATTAACCGATGAGGGTGATCCCGACAACCTACAACCGGTTGAAATTTCTGAAATTATTGCTATGGCCGAAAAAGCAGAGCCGCAAATGATTACCTTATTTAAAGAATTAATAAAAACATTATAAACCCACCCTTTCTACCAACACAAGAAAGTTTTATGGAAAAATACTTAGACCTCATCCTAAAATCATATTCCGGGTATTGGAATTATCTGAGATATGAACTTATTGATCTCAATCATTGGGACAACTTTTTCTATGGTCTTATTTTAATTTCTGTGTTGGTATGGATTTTAGAAATTGCCTTTCCATGGCGTAAAGAACAAGCCTTATTTCGGAAAGATTTTTGGCTAGACACCTTTTACATGTTTTTTAATTTCTTTCTTCTGAATCTTATCATACTCATTGCCTTGTCTAATACGGTAGCCGAGTTATTTAATGATGTGCTTGGTTTAGTCGGTTTATCGTTATCCAGTTTCCAATTGTTTAACGTTAACGAACTTCCTAAATGGTTAGGCTTATTTATTCTATTTATTGTTTCTGATTTTGTTCAGTGGAACACACATCGGCTTTTACATCGTTTTGAATGGCTTTGGAATTTCCATAAAGTACACCACAGCATCAAGGAAATGGGATTTGCTGGGCATCTCCGCTATCACTGGATGGAACCTGTGGTTTACAAATCTATTTTATATATTCCTTTAGCCATTATTGGAGGTTTTGATGCCCAAGACGTGGCTATCATTTACTTTTTTAATATTGCTATAGGTCATTTAAACCATGCCAATTTGGGTTGGGATTATGGCATTTTAAAATACATTTTCAACAATCCTAAGATGCACATCTGGCATCATGTTAAAGAACTTCCAAAAGGCGAGCGCTTTGGCGTAAACTTCGGCATTACTTTAAGCTTATGGGATTACCTTTTTAAAACCAATTATATTCCGCATAACGGAAGAGATATTGCCATTGGCTTTGAAGATGACGACACTTTTCCGCAAGATTTCATAGGGCAATCGATGTACCCTGCATTCTCTAAAAAACGTAAAACACCGCCATCTAAATCCTAAAACCATGAGTTCTAAAAAATATCTATCCGCCATTCTTATCCTTGTAGGTTTGAGCACTTGCGGAGCTAAAAATCTTCAAGAGCAAAATACACTTCAAAAAACAGAAGTACGACTTACAGACAAGACGACTCCCGTAGTGAACAAAAACACGGCAACTCTCAAGGAGGAGGCTATACCACTTCCACCGAAAGCGCCATTACTTTCTAAAAAAGACAGCACAACAGCGGAAACTTTTAACCATTCGCGTTGGGACCGCATATTACAAAAGCATGTCTCTAACTCCGGAGAGGTTAATTACGAAGCTCTTAGAAATGACCCTTCAGAATTAAACATCTATATTGACGCCTTAACTCATAATACGCCAACAGACGCTTGGACAAAAGAAGCGAAATTGGCCTATTGGATTAATGCTTATAACGCTTTAACGATAGATTTAATTTTAAAAAATTATCCAGTAAAAAGCATCAAAGACATTAAAAACCCTTGGGATCAAAAATTATGGCAATTTGGAGACACTTGGCAGGACCTAAATACGATTGAGCATAAAATTTTAAGGCCCATGAAGGAACCTCGAATTCACTTTTCTATAGTTTGCGCTTCAATATCTTGTCCTAAATTACAGAACAAGGCTTTTACGGCTTCAACATTAGAAACACAATTAACCCAAGCGACCAAAGAGTTTTTAAACGATCCTACTAAAAACGAACTTACTAAAGATGCCGTTCAACTTTCTAAAATCTTTAAATGGTTTAAAAAAGATTTTGAAATTACCGGGAGTTTAATCCAATTCTTAAACCAATATACCGACTATGAGATTTCAGAATCGGCAAAAGCAAACTACAAAGATTACAACTGGAATTTAAATAATTAAATCTGTACTCCTAATTCTATCGTAGGTACTATATGATTAGTATAATTATCCCTGTTTTAAATGAAGCCGATAGTATTGGAACTTTATTGTCGCATTTAGTCACAAATATGACGTCCAAAAAGCACTGCGAAATTATTGTGGTGGATGGCGGAAGCACCGATGGAACAACAGACATTATTAGCGCGATTATCTCGCAAAATTCTTCTGAACAATCTAAAACCTTACCTCATCAAGCTCTCAAAAATGGTAGCGAAATGAAAGTCCGAAACCAAAATTTCAAGCTAACAGAGTTACAACTTATAACTTCAGAAAAAGGTAGAGCCAAACAAATGAACCAAGGGGCCAAACATGCTAAGGGCGATATTTTATATTTTCTTCATGCCGACTCCTTTCCTCCTAAAGGCTTTGACCAACTCATTATTGATGAAGTAAAAGCAGGCCATAAGGCTGGTTGTTTTAGAATGGCCTTTAATAGCACCCATTGGTGGCTACAACTTGCGGGGTGGTTTACTCAGTTTAGTTGGCGTGCTTGCAGAGGTGGAGACCAAAGTCAGTTTATTACCGCTTCACTTTTTAATGCTATTGGAGGCTATGATGAAAATTATACCATTTATGAGGATAACATGTTAATAAATGCCCTTTATGAACGGAACACTTTTGTGGTTATCAACAAAAAGTTAACAACCTCAGCCCGACGCTACCAAAAACATGGCGTTTGGACATTACAATACCATTTTTGGGCCATTTATATTAAGAAATACTTCGGAGCTTCTGCTGACGACTTACTCCACTATTACAAAAAGCACATTTATTAACATGCTTTACTTTTTCTTATTTCTTCCCATTTCATTAGGATAAAGCGTCTTTAAAAGCTCTGATTGAAACACGGTTTTTGTATCAATATCTATCGCCGATAAGGGTCCGGTAAAGGCGGCCCCAGTATCTACATTCCAAACATTGCCACGGTGCATGGGTTGGTCTTCTCCAAAATTAATGGTAGGCGTATGACCAATATAAATCTCTTTATAATGCTTTAGTCGATTGGGATAAAACAAAGAATTTTTATTTATACTAGGATTTAATGTTAAGGCCATTTCCCAAAGGGTTCTATCAAAATAAAAATTCTCGGTGTGCAACTCGTCTTCCACACCTTTCATAGATGTAAAACCAGCGTGTAAAAACAAGCGGTTGTCCGTATCGATATGGTAGAGTTTCATCGCCTCAAAAAAATAAAGATGGCGCTGTTTATCTTCTAAAGAAAGGCCCTCGTAACTTGCCATGGTTTCTTTTCCGCCGTGATTATACCACACCTCATTTACAGTCCCCGTAGCCAGCCATTTTTCACACCACACATCATGGTTGCCTTTTATAAAAATACAGGTGTTGGTTGAAGATAATTCTATTAAGTATTCAATAACCTGAGCGGCTTCACTCCAACCATCAACATAATCTCCTAAGAAAATAAAACGATCCTCTGCCCCAAACTGGGCACGTTGTTCCAAATCTTTCAACCCTCTTAATCCGCCGTGTATATCTCCAACTGCTAATGTTCTCATACCTCCTTATTTTTTAATCAAAGCTAAAGTATAATTTTAGAAAAACAGGCTTATCTCCCTTATTATCAAAAATTTTTACAATTGTTAAACTTAAGATAAATCTTACTTAACAAAACTCTAAATCGATTTCATAAAACAATTCAATGCTCTAATTTGCTGACCATTAATCAATCAATCAAAAAATGAACATCAATCAAATCTGCATTGCGCTATCCCTTTTTATGGTAGCGCAATCTTACGGACAGCAAACATTTTCATCCACCTTACGCGACGCAAAAACCGAAGTCCCTATTCCTTTTGCAACCATTCAATTTAACTCTAAAACCGGAGTTATAAGCAATGACCAAGGCGAATTTAACATTAGCATTAGACGAGAAATTAAGGCCAGCGATTCTTTAAAAATAAGTTGCCTTGGCTATGAAGAAAAACAGATTCCCTTATTAAATTTTAATCAAGCGCCCATCTATTTAACCCCACAAACGATAGACTTATCAGAGGTTTTAGTGACCAACAAAACCTATAGTATAGATGAAATCTTAGAAAACATAAAAGAACGGCTTACTCAAAATTACGATTATAACTATAAGCGACGAAAACTGTTTTATAGAACCTCATACTACAATGAAATGGACAAGTATGATGTGCACTTAGACAAATCTACCATCCCTGAATTTAATCAGCAATTTGTAGACAGTCTTCTGCAAATTATGCCAAAAACCAATAGCAGTCATACTGAAATTTTAGGTGAAATTTACGGGAAGATAGAACCAAAAACACATCAGAAATTAAACATTTTAAAGGCCTGCCGTTTATATGATAAATCGAAGGATATCAACCTAGACAATTACGAAAAACGCTTTAACGCCATTTTTAAGAAATACGTAAAACGCGACTCGTATTTCAAAATTAAATCGGGTTGGTTTAGTGTGAAAGAAGATATGGATCCTTCATTATTTGGAGAGGAACAACAAGCAACTGAAGCCTTAATTGCCGAGCAGAAGAAGAAAGACTCCCTTAATAAAATTAGTTTTTTAGCATGGCGAAAGCTGCAGATTCACAATTTTGAAAACAATAATTTTATTGATGAAGACAATGATCTTAACATCATTCATAAATCGCAACGCTATGAGTTTGAATTGAAGGATTACGCCTATATCAATGATATGTTTGTCTATGTTATTCCATTTCAACCTAAACGAAGCGAAGATTTTTCAGGAACAATGTATGTAAACACGGAAGATTTTGCAGTGGTCCGAGTGGATTACAAAAACGTAAAACCATTGAGTAAATTTTCATTATTAGGCATCTCCATGCGGAAATATTTAAAGGAAGGTACTATTATTTTTCAGAAAAACGAAAATAAGAAATACACCTTAAAATACAGAGACGAAACCTTAGGCGAACTTGTTGGTATAAAACGACCACTTAAGATTGTTGAAAAAAACAAACATGTTAAAGGCCGACGCAAGCAAAATGAACTAAAAGGAGACATTCACTTTATTGTTAAAAATATTGATAAAACAGAACTCATTGTATTTGAAACCGACGCCATAACGGAAGCGGATTTTAAAGCATTAAAACAAACCGCTTATACAGAACCTACAGCACTGGATGAATACGATCCTGAATTCTGGAAAGGCTATAATATTATTGAACCCAATAAGGCCATCAAAGAATTTAAATCCTTAGAATCGGAATAACATCAACCTTATAAACTAGCTTTTATAATGTGCTTTTATAATTTGCTCCACAGGTTTATTCTGTGGGGTAAATTGATTATTATCTACACCGCCAACATTGTTGTGATCTACAAACCATTTCCACAGATAGCCTCCGGCAAACCAATCTTCATCCCAAACCGCATCAAATAAAGCTTGGGTGGCATTATTTTGTGCTATGAGATTTACAGACGTCATAGAACGGTCGTAGCGCCATGGCTCTTTTCCTGTATAATCTACACTACGATACCCAAACTCGGTAAATAATATAGGTCGATCTAGTTTTTCAGAAAATGCTTTTAGTCCTGGTTTATGCTTGGCCCAGCCTTTAATACAGTCTTCAACAGTTGGAGTTTGCATGGTGCTCACAGGAAAATAAGCATCAATCCCAATATAATCGAGTTGGTGCCAAAAAGGTGTTGTCCAAAACTCATCCCAATTTGCCGCATAGGTTAACTTCCCGGTATAAACTGCTTTAACAGCTTTTATAAGCTCTTGCCAATACGCAGGTCTGTGCGTAATAAAGGCTTCAAGTTCGGTACCAACACAAAAGACCTCTACATTATATTCTTGAGCCATTTCAGCATATTCTAAAATAAAATCGGAGTAAGACGCTTCTAATAATTTCCAATCGGCCTCTGAAGACGCCTCTAAAAATCCGGTAAACTCACCATGGGCAATCCACAATTGGGGTTTCACCATAACGTTTATACCCTCTTTATGCAGGGCTTCTATATATTGTCCGGCACCAGAGCGGGTTTCTCCAAACCATTGTCGCTTAGTATTGTGCGTCACTTCAGGATGAGCCTGATCTCTAATAAAACCAAAGGGCATCACAGCTGCCGCATTCGCATTAATATTCACAATAGGTTTCACATGGGAGGCATCAACCACGCCCCGAGAAGCCACAAAACTTACCCCGTTTATCTTTAACGGTTTATACTTTGCTGCGGCACAACTGAGCATTAGAATACTTAAAAGGCTATAAAAAAGAGGTCTCATACTGCGAAATTATGCTTAAATTTAAATAAAATCGACTAAGAGATTAAGGTTTTAACAAAAGCTTCGACCTATAATCCACATTACAACCTCAACGATATGGAACACATTGTTATTATTGGCAACGGCATTTCTGGAGTGACCTTGGCCAGACACCTTAGAAAGTTATCAAATAAAAAAATAACTATCATCTCTGCCGAAACGGATTACTTCTTCTCCCGTACCGCTTTAATGTACGTTTATATGGGCCATATGAAGTTTGAACATACACAACCTTATGAAAACTGGTTTTGGGAAAAGAACCGAATCGGTTTAAAGAAAGCCTATGTTAAACACGTTGATACAGAAGCTAAAACCCTTCATTTTGCTGAAGGTGATTCCCTAAACTATGATAAATTAGTCATTGCAACCGGTAGTAAACCGAATAAATTTGGCTGGCCAGGACAGGATGCGAAAGGCGTTATGGGGATGTACCATAAACAAGATCTAGAACACTTAGAAGAACACGCCCCAAATAATGAGGTTTGTAAACGTGCCGTTATCGTTGGTGGTGGTTTAATAGGAATTGAATTGGCCGAGATGTTAAATTCTAGAAGTATTCCGGTGACCTTTTTAGTCCGAGAAAATAGTTTTTGGAATGGCGTTTTACCGCAAGGTGAAAGCGAAATGATTAATAGACATATTAAAAATCACCATATAGACTTACGATTGTCTACAAATTTAAAGGCTATAAATACGGATGAAAATGGTAAAGTAAAATCTGTGATTATTGAAGAAACAGGAGAAGAACTTGCCTGTAATGTTGTGGGCTTAACCGCTGGCGTGACACCTAATATCGATTTTTTAAAAGACTCAGGTATTGAATTAGGAAGAGGCGTTAAAGTAAATCGTTATTTAGAAACCAATATCCCTGACGTGTATGCTATTGGTGATTGTGCTGAGCAACACGAAGCTATTGGTAATCGCCGACCTATAGAAGCCGTTTGGTATACAGGCCGTATGATGGGCGAGGTTTTAGCACAAACCATTTGCGGAAATAAAATGACCTATAATCCTGGTCACTGGTTTAACTCAGCGAAATTTTTAGATATTGAATATCAAACTTACGGTTGGGTTTTTGGCGAACGCGGACGCCCAGAATACGAACAACATTTTCATTGGAAACATGAAGACGATACCAAATGTATAACCGTAGCCTTCCATAAAGAGAGTCACAAATTCTTAGGAATTAACACCTTTGGAATCCGCATGCGCCACGAAGTTTTTGACCGTTGGCTCACCGAACAACGTGATGTCGATTATGTAATGCATCACCTCTCTGAAGCTAATTTTGATCCTGAATTTTATTCAAGATTTGAAAAAGACATTCTTAAATCATACACTAACCAACCACAACTTGCCAAATCTTAACCCCTATAGATTTTAAAAGTTAATACCGCTAAAAGCAGCACACCCTTTAAGCATAAACAACCCATATTACAATGAGCAACAAATTAAATCATAGTATGTCTTTGGCAAAACCTGATGCCTTAGGAATTAATAACAAACAAAAAGTAGCTGTTGCCATTGGCGTTATTGGCTTATTTATTTTTGCCCTAGCACTTTTCAATGTTAATTTCCCTAATAAAGCCCTGTTTTTAACCCTTTCTTTAGCGGCAATTATTGGCGGAACTGTCGTTTTTTCTAGAGAAGCATACCTCACAAAATTAGAAGGCATAAAAAATGATGGCGTCTGGTTTAAATCCATTTCTTCTCGAGGTATTCTCGGTTGGATTCTTGGCGTCGTACTAACGACCTTTTATATTGTGCTTTATTTTTTCCCTACCTATTTAGGATTAGGCACCGATGGAGAAGAAAACACAGGACTTATTAGTCTTTTTGACCCTTTAAGCCAATTATTAAGTGGACGTAACGCCAGCCAATGGTTTGTCTATGGGACGCTTTACACCGTAGCAATTTTAGCGTTTGGCTATAAGTTTATTTTAAAATACAGACACAATCGCTACCAACAATTACGTACCGTTTCAGTGATGTTTTTTCAATTGGGTTTTGCCTTTTTGATTCCTGAATTTATGTACGTCATGAATAACGACTTACCATACTATGACCTAAAGAGTATTTGGCCACTTAACTATTATATTTTTGATGAATGGTCCGTAAACGGGTTTCTGTCTAATGGTACTATAGGACTCGCTTTACTCCTTTTTGGTATTTTATCCATTTTTGTTTTTACTCCAATTTTAACGTATAAATACGGGAAACGATGGTATTGCTCATGGGTTTGTGGCTGTGGAGGTTTAGCCGAAACTGCTGGAGATTCTTTTAGACAATTATCTTCTAAAAAACTATACGCATGGAAAATAGAACGCTGGTTAATACATGTGGTTTTAGTCTTTTCTGTTGTAATGACTACGGCAGTCGTTTACACCTATTTAGGCTACGATAAAAACGATTTCTGGCTCACTCGTGGGGTTTTCATCAGTTTCGTTATTGGTTTATTAACCTTAGTATTTGCTGGGACTATGATTTTTAAACGTCAGGAGTTGGCAAAAGATGCTAAATATGGCGCTATAAGTTTCTTTATTACCATTACCCTTTTGTTAGTGATGCATTTTACAGGAACTACAGATCACCTTTTTTATATTAAAGCTGGAGCTTTAAGAGCCGCTTACGGAATTTATATAGGATCTATTTTTTCTGGAGTTATAGGAACAGGCTTCTACCCTATTTTAGGAAACCGTTCTTGGTGTCGTTTTGGTTGTCCTATGGCGGCTATCCTAGGTTTTCAACAACGTTTATTTTCAAAATTTAGAATTACCACCAATGGCGGACAATGTATTTCTTGTGGAAACTGTTCTAACAGTTGCGAAATGGGGATCGATGTTAGACATTATGCGCAAAAAGGAGAAAACATCGTTCGTTCTAGTTGTGTAGGTTGTGGTATTTGCTCTGCTGTTTGTCCTAGAGGTGTTCTAAAATTAGAAAATGATGGCATGAAAGGTCGTATCAATTCTAATGAAATTCTTTTGGGTAATGATGTGGATTTAATGGAGCTTGTTAACCAAAAATAAGATTCTAAATTCTTAAAACCGTATAGTTCATAAAGACGTTTCAGTTGCACCTCGGAACGTCTTTATGGTTTATATAAACATTATATTTCATCTATTAATTAGGCAAAACAAGCTTGAGGTTATCGCAATAAAATCAAGTGTTTATTGAGTAAAAAGATTTCTTAAAATTAAATTCTCAAATATTGTACATTTGCCACACAATAAGATAAAATGCCCAAAATAAAAGTTATTATTCCTGCCTACAACGAGGAGGCGTCTATTCCTTTAGTTATAAAAGATATCCCTTCTATCGTTGATGAAGTTATTGTTGTGAGTAATAATTCTACCGATAATACCGAGATTAACGCTAAAAATGCTGGGGCAACAGTGCTGGTTGAAAAGAGAAAAGGTTATGGTTTTGCCTGCTTAAAGGGTATGGATTATATTTCTAAACAAAAAAATACAACAGACATTGTTGTGTTTTTAGATGGTGATTATAGTGATTATCCGGAGGAATTAACAAAACTTGTACAACCTATTATTGACCAAAACATCGATTTTGTGGTGGGCGCTAGAGTGAAAGCCTTACGTGAGGATGGTTCAATGACGACGCCACAAATTTTTGGCAACTGGCTAGCAACAAGCCTTATGCGTTTATTCTTTAGATCTACATTTACCGATTTAGGTCCCTTTAGAGCCATTAAATACAGCACACTTCTAGACTTAAACATGGAAGACAAAACTTATGGGTGGACGGTAGAGATGCAACTTAAAGTACTGAAGCGAAAAATTAGCTATAAAGAAATCCCTGTAAATTATAGAAACAGAATAGGTGTCTCAAAAGTTTCAGGAACGATAAAAGGTGCTATCTTTGCAGGCATAAAAATCTTGACATGGATTTTTAAATACAGTTTTAAGTGATTTACCTTCAATACACCATCATCGTTATTTACACTGTGGCTATAGTGCTTATTTTTATGTATGCCTTAGCACAGTTAAATTTACTCTACAATTATCTTTCTTCAAAAAAGAAAAGAGAAACTTGTGACAAATTTAACTTTTCAAATACTGAAGAGATTCCATTTGTTACCATTCAACTTCCTGTATACAATGAAATGTATGTTATGGAGCGTTTGCTCGATAATATTGCATTACTAGAGTATCCTAAGGATAAATTAGAGATTCAGGTGTTGGATGACTCTACCGATGAAACCGTAGCGACAACTAAAGCTCATGTAGAGCAGTTGGCCAAAACGGGGTTAGATATTACACATATTACAAGAACGGATAGAAGTGGTTTTAAAGCTGGAGCTCTTAAAGAAGGTTTAAAGGTTGCTAAAGGTGAATATATTGCCATTTTTGATGCCGATTTCTTACCGAAACCTAATTGGTTAATGCGTACCATTCCTTATTTTAAGAATGAAAAAATAGGCGTTGTTCAAACAAGATGGGGACATATTAACAGAAACTATTCGTTATTAACAAAAATTCAAGCCTTTGCCTTAGATGCGCATTTTACTTTAGAGCAAGTAGGTCGAAATAGTAAAGGACACTTCATTAACTTTAACGGAACCGCTGGAGTATGGAGAAAAGCCTGTATTATAGACGCAGGAAATTGGGAAGGTGATACCCTTACTGAAGATTTAGATTTAAGTTACCGTGCTCAATTAAAAAACTGGGAATTCAAATACTTAGAAGACGTAGAAACGCCTGCTGAATTACCAGTCGTTATAAGTGCTGCACGTTCTCAACAATTCCGTTGGAATAAAGGAGGGGCAGAAAACTTTCGAAAAATGTTATGGCGCGTTTTAAAGTCAGACAATATCTCTACAAAAACTAAAGTTCATGGTTTATTGCACCTTTTAAACAGTACCATGTTCTTAAGTATCTTTACGGTAGCTATTTTAAGCATCCCAATGCTTTATATTAAAAACGAATACGCTCACCTTAGAAACTACTTTTATATTATGAGTTTCTTTGTAACGAGCACCATCATCTTCTTTGTATGTTATTGGTTTATGTACCGAAATATCTATGGAAGTGGTTTTAAGAAATTCTTCAACTATGTGGGGATGTTCTTTACCTTTTTCTCAATAGCCATGGGCTTCTCTCTTCATAATTCTATTGCAGTTATTGAAGGTCATATTGGAAAACGTAGTGAATTTGTAAGAACTCCAAAGTTTAATATCAGTACGATAAGAGACTCCTGGAAAGGCAACAAATACATTATGAAAAAGGTTTCACCTCATGTTATTATTGAAGGTATGCTTATGCTGTATTTTGCATTTGGAATGTATAGTGCTTTTATAGTAGGCGACCAAGGTGGAGATTTCGGATTATTTCCTTTTCACCTTATGTTATTCATTGGTTTTGGTTATGTATTCTTTAAATCATTATCTTCTAAGGTTTAAATAACATTTAAACATAAAAAATCCGTAAAGTCTTTAACTATAAAGATTTTACGGATTTTTTTGCTTTAATTTAGTGTTATATTGCTCTCAACAGTTATTTATTTGGCAATGCAACTTTGTTTAAGGTAAATTCCATTTCAGAAATATCTCCTGAAATCTCATTAATCCTAGAGTTTGTAAAATATAGTTCGTTATTATATATACTAAACGTATCTGCCCATTTTACCTTATCACCTTCTAATAGAGTCGAAATATTTCCATCAGCTTGTCTAAATTGTATTTTGTTATGCTCTAAATCTGCATAATACAAATTACCGCTAGCATCTAAAATCATTCCATCTGGAGCAGCTGTTTTTGCTATAAACTCAACTTGATTTTCTATCTGAGTTTCATCTTCAAGATCAAAAGCACTCGTAGGAATAGCATACAAACTATAACCAGTAAGTGCATGGTAATACAGTATATCATTTTCTGTATCTAAAGCAATACCATCAGAGTTAATTGCTCTTTCCCATTTTTTATCACCAAAGGTTAAATAGGAAGCTTCGGCACTTGTAGATTTATGATTATCTAAAACTCTTTTAGATACTTCAGAGTTCATATCTAAGATTACTAATCCGGCATGACCAGAATCTGTAAAATAGATTTTATTCTTTTTCTTATCTACGCGAAGATCATTTATATAAGAATCTGGATGGTAACTCCCTTCAGAAAGCTTATATACTTTACTTAAAGTGTTATCAACTAAATTAAATACAAAAACACGAGGTGCATCTAATACATTTTGAAACAACTGACTTCTTGTATCTAAAACATATAGTTTATCTTCAAAAGCGACAACAGATTGTACACCTACAAACTTATCTTCAAGGACTTCGTCTCCAATTTTCCACGAATTCCATTCTGCATTAGGAAAGCTTACCTCTTCTTTATTCTTATTAACTTCAACTACCGAATTTTTAACTCCTTCTCTCCATCTTGGAAAATTCACAAAAACACGACCATCATTAGCAACCGAAACTCCTGTAACCTGTTGCCCTTTAAAACTTATAACTTCATTTACTTTTAATGTTCTTGTTGTTGTATCTTTTTGTGTATTCACAACTGATTCTGTTTTAGATTGACCAGCATCTTTACATGAACTTAGTACAATTAAAAAAGCAGCAAAATAAAATATATTCCTCATATTATCTGTTATTTTTAGTTCCTCAAAAGTAGTAAAGATTAACTTATTACACTTAGATTATTAACAGGAAGAGCTGTCGTACAAAAAGAATATTTAGATAAATAACTGAGTTATTGTAAGCTCTGCATTAAAAAAGAGTCTTAGACACCTCACTACAAATTTAGCAATTAACCAAACCCCGCAAATAATATTTATATTTGATTTATGCTAGACATCACCTTATTTTCAAAATTAAAAAAGTCCTCAATTTTGTTAGTTGTTACAAGCTTAATCCTCTATTTTATTTTTGCCTATTACACAGCAAGAACAGAATACTACAAAATAGTCGCCTTATATGCTGCTCAATTTTTTCTGTTTTACAAATTAGTAGATTTTAATAAAACAAACCTTAAACTTTTAACATACACAGCAGTTATATTTCGGATTGTTTTTATTTTTTCAATCCCAAATCTATCACAAGATTTTTACCGTTTTATTTGGGATGGACGAATGATATTTGGAGGTTTTAACCCTTATTTATACACTCCAGATTCTTTTATTAACAACGACATATTTCCTATTAATCAAGCACAAGAATTATATAATGGAATGGGCGAATTAAGCTCTTCTCATTATACCAACTATCCACCAATAAATCAACTCTGTTTCACAATTGCTGCTTTATTTTCTAGTCATAGTATTTTAGGCTCTATCATATCAATGCGACTTATAATTATTGCTGCAGATATTGGTACGCTTTATTTTGGAAAGAAACTCTTGAAACGTTTAAAACTACCTTCAAATAGAATTTTCTGGTATATTTTAAATCCTTTTATTATTATAGAATTAACTGGTAATCTTCACTTTGAAGGTGTAATGATTTTCTTCCTCATTTGGGCACTGTACCTTTTATACTCAGGTAAATGGAAATGGGCCGCCATCATTTTTGCATGTTCAATTTCAGTGAAGTTAATTCCATTAATGTTATTACCTCTATTTTTTAAATTCTTTAAAACAACAAAAACATCACAAATATCCTATCGTAAGCTAATTGTATTTTATGTTATAATCGGAATAACTATACTCCTCCTATTCCTTCCTTTTTTTTCTATGGAATTTGTGAACAATTACTCTAAAACAGTTGGGCTTTGGTTTGGAAATTTTGAATTTAACGCAAGTATTTATTATCTCTTAAGAGCAATAGGCTACAGTATAACGGGCTATAATGAAATTGCTATTATTGGTAAAATTCTACCTATAATTTCGGTCTTTATAATTTTTGGGTTTTCATTGTTTAAACAAAACAATACTTTATCTAAACTGATCACTTCAATGCTATTAGTATTTACTTGCTATTTATTTTTAAGTACCACGGTGCATCCTTGGTATATTGCGACCCTTGTGCTCTTTTCTGTTTTTACCAATTATAAGTTTCCATTGGTATGGTCTTTCGTTATTATCTTAAGTTATTTAGCCTATGCTAACCCTTCTAATTCAGAAAATTTATGGGTTGTTGGTTTAGAATATGCTGTTGTCTTTGCGGTCTTTATTTGGGAAGTGGCGCTAAAAAAAACTGCCAGTTTCCCGGCAGTTTCTCAACATTATTAGTAGATTAAGACACGTTTATTTTATGTGTTTTAGTGCTACAATTTTATAATCCTCATAGATTTCAGCGTCTCCATTTTCATCAATTTCTTCATAGGTTGTAACTTCATAAGTGATTTCAAACCGTTTACCAACCCATTCCTTAGATTTTAAATTAAGCGTTTTCAAAAGCCCTTCCTTCAAATCTGAAAAGTAAATTATAGTGGTATCCTCATCATCATTTAGGTCTTCTGCTATAACAAAGGCATAGCCATCATTAACATCATAACCATCATAAACCCCTTCGGAAGTAATCACTTTGGTGTTTTGACATGGGTTAGCGTTCAAGGCGTTAATTGGTAACGTCGCTAGGAATAACACTATAATACTGAATTTTAATACGTTCATGAGATTGTATTTTTAAGCTGAAATTAATCAGCTATAATTAATTTTAGTTTAAGGTTTTGGGATTTTGCCACCTCAAGCCCAAATGCTTTTAGATTACAACCGCTAGGGTTTAATGTCTGTGGATCGGAATGTGAACGTGTATTTTGAAGTGTTATCGTTTTAAGGTTATAAGGATAGGTATTTTAAAAGTTAAATAAAAATTCCAGGTTTGCCCCAGAATGTTTGGTAAAAAAAACTCAGCTTAACCCTTTAATTAAAAAAAGTAGCACTGAGTTTCTATAATTGTGTAAAAAATAAGGTCTATGTTAAGACGCTTCTTAAGAAAAATCTTCGTCTTCAGCTCCAGGTTCTAATTCCGGATCTACAACCGCATTAGGATCATCATCTTCGAAATCTTCATAATCTTCTTCGTCATAATTCTCCATCGTTTGCTCTAGCTTCGTACTGACTTTTACTAAATACTTAGTATCTTCAGTAGTCACCTCTACGGCATCAACAATTTCATTTTTTGCATTTTTAAACGAAATCACGTTGTCATCATCGTACCCATCAGGATATTTTTCGACCAGAAGGGCTAAAATTTCAGGGGTCAATTTTTTGAAATCAACTATAACTCGTTTTAAATGTGCGTCTTTTGGTTTCATTATCTAATATTATTTCTAAAGCTAATTTTTTTTTAAATATAATACTTATTTACTTACTCGTATAACATCGTAAACATCTTTTCTACGATCTTTTAAATTCTTTACGGCACCAAAAGCATGCAACTCCCTTAATAGACCTAGGTCTACATCGGCCACTAAAATCATTTCAGTATTCGCCGTTGTTTCGGCTTTAATCCCATGACTCGGAAAGGCAAAATCACATGGCGTAAACACCGCAGACTGTGCATATTGTATATCCATATTGCTCACATTAGGCAAATTTCCTACACTTCCAGCTATAGCGACATAACATTCATTTTCTATGGCACGGGCTTGAGCACAAAGGCGCACACGCGAATAGCCATTTTGCGTATCGGTTAAAAAGGGCACAAACAAAATATCCATCCCTTCATCTGCCAATAATCTAGACAACTCAGGAAACTCCGAATCGTAGCAAATTAAAACGCCTATTTTACCAGCATCAGTTTCAAAAGTTTTTAATTGATGGCCGCGTTGCATGCCCCATACTTTAGCTTCATCTGGAGTGACATGTATTTTTTCGTAACGTTCTAAACTTCCATCACGACGGCATAAATACCCTACATTATAAAGTACATCATCTACCAGCTCGGGCATACTTCCTGTAATAATATTAATATTATAAGAAATAGACAACTGCTGCATTTTCTCTACAATGGTTTGGGTATAACGCGCTAGTTCTCTAATGGCTTGTGGCTCGTGCAAATGATTGTACTTTGCCATTAATGGCGCATTAAAAAACTCCGGAAACACTGCAAAATCTGAACGGTAAGCAGACACACTATCCACAAAATATTCTACCTGCTGCATCAAATCTTCTAAAGTCTTATAAGGTCGCATTTGCCATTGAATCAACCCTAAACGTACCACCGTTTTTACACTGCTCGCCTTTTTATTAGGTTTGGTATAATAGATATTATCCCATTCCATCAACACCGCATACTCGCTCGAAGCCGTATCCCCTTCTAAGTAGCCTTTAATAATTCTTATAGGATGAAAATCGTTTGAGGTTTGAAAGTTTAATACCGGATCATGAATTTCCTTATGCTTTACCTTCTGTAGGTATTCTTTAGGGGAATACTGTGCCTTATACTTATGGTAATTAGGGATCCTCCCTCCAAAAACAATACCTTTAAGGTTTAAGTTTTCACACAATTCTTTTCGGTAATCATAAAGACGACGTCCTAATCTAAGGCCTCTAAATTCTGGTTTTATAAACACATCAATACCATAAAGCACATCGC
Organism: Winogradskyella arenosi; assembly: GCF_003337305.1. Taxonomy (GTDB): domain Bacteria; phylum Bacteroidota; class Bacteroidia; order Flavobacteriales; family Flavobacteriaceae; genus Winogradskyella; species Winogradskyella arenosi. The sequence goes on from NZ_QPJO01000005.1 coordinate 333,301, forward strand.
CATGAGGATCGTGATTCTTAAACTTATCGCCTTCAATAATATCGGCATAGGTATGGTTATCGTCAATTTTATCGTAATCTACAATTAAGGATAATGCACAACCCGCCAATTGCCCATCGATACGGATTACCACTTGACCTTCAGAAAATATAGACGTTAAACGTGCAATATGTTCTTTTTTCCAATAAGAATTTAACACCCCATCATAGGCTTCTAGGGTGGCCGATTTCAATTCTTCAAAATCGTCCACCGTTAGAAAACTTAAGGTAATATTATCAATTTTATGATCTTCCATTACATCTCTAAGAGATAAGCAAATATTAAAGGCGCCACGATAGTCGCATCACTTTCAATAATAAATTTAGGGGTATTAATATCAAGTTTGCCCCAAGTTATTTTTTCATTTGGAACAGCCCCTGAGTAGGACCCGTAACTGGTGGTACTATCACTAATCTGGCAGAAATAACTCCAAAATGGGGTTTCGGTACGTTCCATATCTTGGTACAACATTGGCACAACACAAATAGGAAAATCTCCTGCAATTCCACCTCCTATTTGAAAGAACCCAATACCATTTTCAGAATGATCCGTATACCAATCCGCCAAAAAGGTCATGTATTCTATCCCCGATTTTACCGTACTCGCCTTCAATTCACCTTTAAGGACGTAGCTTGCAAAAATATTTCCCATGGTACTATCTTCCCATCCTGGACAAACAATAGGTAGATTTTTTTCCGCTGCGGCATACATCCATGAATCCTTGAGATCAATCTCATAATGCTCTTCTAAAACCCCAGATAATAATAATTTGTACATGTATTCATGTGGTAAATAGCGTTCGCCTTTGGCCTCGGCATCTTTCCAAATTTTTACGATATGTTCTTGAATTCTTCTGAACGCCTCTTCCTCTGGAATACAGGTATCTGTAACACGGTTCAGGCCTTTTTCTAACAACTCCCATTCTTCTTGAGGGGTTAAATCTCTATAATTAGGCACACGCTTATAGTGAGAGTGTGCTACCAAATTCATAATATCTTCTTCTAAATTGGCTCCTGTACAGGATACGATTTGCACTTTATCTTGACGGATCATTTCAGCAAAAATCTTTCCCAATTCCGCCGTACTCATGGCACCGGCTAAAGACACCAACATCTTGGCTCCCGAATTTAGTTGGGCTTCATAACCTTTAGCCGCATCCACTAAGGCCGCTGCATTAAAGTGTAAATAATATTTTTCTATGAATTTTGAAATTTCTCCTTTATTAGTAGTCATCTTCTGTGTTGAATTTAGATTTTTTGTTTCCGGCTTGGGTTGTATCGTTGAAGTTACTTTCAAAATTATCTTCGATATTCTCATTTTGAAATTTATAACTCAACATTTTGTAATAGAGTTTGGCAGCTAAAAAGTCTGAGGACTTTTCCTGTTCATTTGGGCATAATTCTACGATATCAAATCCGACAACATTTTTCTCTTTAAACACCAATTTTAGGAATTCTAAGGTTTCGTAATACAACAAGCCTCCTGGCTCTGGTGTTCCTGTACTTGGCATAATGGAAGGATCAAAAGCATCCAAATCGAAAGTAATAAATACATTATCTGTCATTTGATCTATAGCCGCATCCATCCAACTATCCTCCATAACCATGTCATGAGCAAAATAAGTTTTCTCCTTATCCATCACCGTTTTCTCAATACTATCCATAGAACGGATTCCTACCTGAATAAGGTTGGTCGTTTGGCTTGCTTCATAAACCGCACAGGCATGATTGCAGGTAGAACCTTCATAGCTTTCGCGCAGATCGGCATGGGCATCTATATGCAATACCGTAAGGTCATTAAACATTTCATTAAAGGCTCTAATGGTACCAATAGATACGGAATGTTCCCCTCCAAAAACGGTAACGAATTTATTCTTTTTTATAAATTTCTTAGTTCTTTGGTGTACCGCTTCTACCATAGCTTCTGGCGAACTGTTTTCTGTCACAGCCTCGGCTAAATAAATGCCTTGTTGGTACACTTCAGAATCGGTTTCAATATCATAAAGTTCCATGTTTTCTGAAGCTTCTAAAAAAGCTTTAGGCCCTTTATCGGCTCCTTTTTGCCATGTGCTTGTACCATCATAAGGTACTGGAATAAGTACAATTTTAGCCGTTTCTAATTTTGCTAAATCTTCTGGAATACCAGCGTAAGTTATTGTTTTCATAATCTTTTTCTGCGGCAGCAGAAATCTTATTTAAGTTATCATTTAATTGAAAAAACACTCTTAATTCCCTTTAGGGGACCTTTTAAATTCGTGAGCTTTTCTATGTATTTAAAATTCTTGATTCAAAAGTTCCTTGGCTTTAGAACTCTTTTCATTTTCTTGATGGTAACCTAAAAGCCCTAATAAGTTTTCGCTTTTTTGTTGCTCTGCAAACACCTCGGTATGTAAGTTTCCATCGGCATCCTTTTGAATTAAAATATGCTTTGGTGTTGGAATTAAACAGTGTTGTAATCCTCCAAAACCTCCAATACTTTCTTGGTAGGCACCCGTATTAAAAAAGCCGATATACAAGGGTTTATCTTTGTTATATTTTGGCAAATAAATAGCGTTAACGTGCTGCTCACTGTTGTAATAATCATCACTATCACAGGTCAATCCTCCTAAAAGCACACGCTCATAACTATCGTTCCAGCGGTTAATAGGTAACATGATAAAGCGTTTATTAATCGCCCAAGTATCGGGTAAGGTAGTGATAAACGAGGAGTTGATCATGTTCCACTTCTCGCGATCATTTTGTTGTTTTTGGTACAAAATTTTGTAAACCGCACCACCACTTTCGCCAACCGTAAAGCTTCCAAATTCTGTAAAAATGTTTGGCACCTCAACACCTTCTTCTTCACAAACCAAATTGATTTGGTTTACGATTTCATCAACCATATAAGCATAGTCAAAATCAAAGGCTAGAGAATTTTTTATGGGAAATCCGCCACCAATATTTAGGCTATCTAAGCTTGGACAAATTTTCTTTAAAGCCGTATAGACCTTTAAACATTTGTGCAATTCATTCCAGTAATACGCATTATCTCTTATCCCCGTATTAATAAAGAAATGAAGCATTTTTAGGGCTACCTTCTTATTATTCTGAATTTGATTTTTATAAAAGGGTACAATATTTTTATAGCCAATCCCTAAACGCGATGTATAAAACTCAAATTTTGGTTCTTCTTCAGAAGCAATTCGGATTCCAACTTTAAATTTGCCTTCTATTGCCTCAGATAATAAATCGATCTCTTCATAATTATCGATAATAGGAATGCAGTTTTCATGTCCCTCATTTATAAGATCAGCAATATTACTAATGTACTGGTCGCGTTTAAATCCGTTGCTCAACACATAAGTTTTATTGGTGATTTTACCCGCTTTCTTAAGCGTTTTAACAATATCAATATCAAAAGCCGAAGAGGTTTCGATATGAATATCATTAGATAAAGCCTCATCTAAAACATGTTTAAAGTGCGAGCTTTTAGTACAATAACAATAATTGTACTGCCCTTTATATTGGTGTTTTTCAAACGCATCGGCAAACCACTTTTTGGCGCGCTGTATATTATTAGAAATTTGTGGTAAATAAGTAAACTTTAAAGGTACTCCATAATCTTCAACCAGTTTCATAAGGTCTAAATCATGGAAATGCAAGGTTTTGTCCTCAAGTTTAAATTCGTCTTGAGGAAAGTGAAAGGATTGATCGATGAGATCAATGTATTTATTGTTCATGTTGTCGATTAAAAAAATTCAAGTATAAAATAAAAAATATAAGCGTAAACTATGTTAAGGTTACGTTATATCATACCTGAATTTGGCTTTGTGTCGTGGGTACAAAACCATAAATATGCTGGCTAGCAGCAATCGCAGAAGCGGAAGTTAGCTCTAAAATTCGGTTACTTAATCTATAAGCGGCTCTTGAATATGACTTCCTAATTTTCAAGCGCCCGAACATAAAAACATGTTTCAATTGTTCAGCTAAAATTGGGTTTATAATCGCTTTTGATCAGCACCAATTTCAAAACAAATGTATATTTTTTTTCAATACGTTGTACTTTTTATTTTTATTTTTGAAATTATTTTTATCACGTTGAGCTTACAACCTCTATAACCACACTAAAACATTGAACTAAACCTAATTAAAATAAGCATAACAATTAAAAATGTCTAATTACAATAACGTATACTGAGCAAAAAAGAGTACAATCATCCATTTATTAGACCTAAAAAATAAGAACTATACCATTTATAAACCCCTTGAATAATAACAAGTCTTTTACTCGACTTAAACTCATATATATTAAATGGTATTTGAGACATATGGGCCAATTAAACTTTAGAAGTTTAAAAAGAATTGGAGATTAAAAACTTTACAAATTTCGTTAGCTTTATGATGAATACATACTAGTACTTTTTCCTTATTCAAAACAATGGATCCTGAAATAGAATTAAAACGCATTTGCGCCGAACATCAAGGCATTTTTAAACATGAGCCCACCAAAGTTAATGGTCCTTCAGGAAGTCTAATTCATATTTCAAAATACAGCTTAGCGATTCCTTACCAGCAACATAGAATAACTATTGTCTACGATTATGGGAATTCGGATACTGCTACATTCAAAATTCATCTTAAACAGCATCCTAAACAAGTTAAGTTTAAAATAAAGACTGTAGATCACCTTAGCCGCTTTTTACAATTTAAAAAGCATCGTTATTCGATTTCCTGTTCCAATTCAATTTTAAAAAACAGCATTAAAGCAAGTGTTAGAAAACATCAATTAGATGATTTGTTTGAAAACACCGCCTTTGAACTTCACAGCACTGGTCAGCATAAAAAAGACATTTATGAGATATTTTCTGTGTTTTCTTTAAAATATTCTTCGCATGCTGAAAGTGCCGCTGATCTATTAAATTTTCATAAAGCCCTCATTAGATCTTGTTCTCGATAAAACTCCTTAAAAAATGGTAGTGTTTAAACTTTTTCACCTTGAAGCCTTCTATTCGTCATATGACATTAGTAACCACACAGCTCTAAATTTTAAAAATTAGAACAAAAAAAGTTAAGTCTTTTTAATTAATCGCCTTACAAGTCGTAATAAATTAAGAATTTTACGACCTATACCTTCAAGCGTCGATACTCTTATTTAAAATTTAAGGATTTATAAACGCTGCTAAATTGATAAAATGACACTATTAAACTCAAAACGCCTTACATTATTCTTTTTTATAGCCACCTTAATAAGCGCTCCTTTCTGTTTAAAAGCTCAAGAAGCTGATAACAAATTAAACCTTATTATTGATGCTGATACCGCTAATGAAATTGATGATTTATATGCTATTGTGAGAGCTATTTTAGAGCCCAAATTTAATTTAATTGCCATCTCTTCAGCACAATTTCATACCTCACCCTTGGCATCAGCACAAACCGTTAAAGAAAGCCAAGCCATCAATGAAACGCTATTAGAGCTTATGGATGTCACCAACGTTTCACTTCCTATAGGCAGTAACAAGCCTTTAGTTGAATATGGCAAACCGGTGAGTTCTGAAGCTTCTCAATTTATTATTAAAACCGCCCATAGTATGCCTGCGGGAGAGAAGTTGCATCTTGTTATTTTAGGGTCGTGTACCAATATTGCTTCGGCCATTTTAGAAGACCCAACAATAATTCCGAAAATTAAAGTGCATTACCTCGGGTTTTGGCATACACCAGAAACCAATGCTTACAATAAAAAAGAGTTTAACTCTGGAAACGACCCTATTGCTGTCGAGGTTTTACTGAATACGAAACCCTTAGATCTTAATGTTATGACCGCTACCACCAGTCAGCATTTGGTTTTTACAAAGCAAAATGTAGACCGTCAATTAAAACACAAAGAAGGGGTTGCTCAATACTTAGTACAACGCTGGGAAACCTATGAACGTTGGTGGACTAAGGACGACCCTGAAAAAACACAGTGGACCATGTGGGATGTGGCTATTATTGAAGCATTAGCCCGCCCTGAACTCTCTACCATAGAAAAAAAACGTACACCACCAGAAAATACACAGCGCAACATAGGCATCCATACGCAAATTGATGCGACTGAAATGACACGTGATTTTTGGAATACTTTAAACAACTTATAACCGAAGTGCTTTATGTTTATAGATTTACAAACCCCAAAAGCCAAACTTAAAACATTTTTAGAGGATCTTAATTTTATTGAAGACCATACCGAAACCATTACCAAGCTTACAAAACCTGGTGAAGGTAATATGAATGTGGTTTTGCGTGTTGAAACTAATTTACGCTCGTTTATAGTAAAGCAATCACGTCCTTTTGTTCAAAAATATCAGGACATAAAAGCGCCGATAGAACGTATCGATGTCGAATATCAATTTTATACAACCATTGCTAATAATAGTGAACTTCACCCTTATTTCCCGAAGGTTTTAAAGTACAATGCAGAGCATCACCTTCTTATTTTAGAAGACTTAGGCACCTGCGAAGATATGACCTTGTTGTATGCTGCTCACAAGATAGACGATACACAGTTAGAACTGCTTGTTAAAATTGCAGCCCATATCCATAGCTCTAAGACGCCTCAAGGTTACCCAAAAAATAGAGCCTTACGCGAATTGAATTACCAGCATATTTTTGAACTTCCTTTTATGGAAAATAACGGGTTTTCTTTAGATGAAATTCAACCAGGATTGGAAGCGCTTTCTAAAGCGTATAAAACAGATACTATATTAAAAGAAAAAATTAAGGTGCTTGGTGACGCCTATTTATCTGAAGGAACAACTTTAATTCATGGCGATTATTATCCGGCCAGTTGGATGACCAATAAAGACGCTCTGTATATTATTGATCCGGAATTTAGCTTTTTAGGATTTCCAGAATTTGATCTTGGCGTTTTAGCGGCCCATGCTATTTTAATCACCAAAGACGCCAGTTTTATATCTAAGATTGAAGCCTATTACCCACATAAAATAGATGTGTCACGTTTAGCCCAAATTACAGGTGTTGAGATCATGCGCCGTCTTATTGGTTTGGCACAATTACCCTTAACGGCGAGCATTAAAGAAAAAGACGCTTTACTACAATTGGCCTATAAGCTTATTATGACAACTTCATAAGAGGCTTAAAAAGTAATCTTATTAATGTAGGCGTTTAAATTCTGAAGGACTCACCCCAACAGACTGCTTAAAAAAGCGAGAAAAACTACTTATCGCGCCAAAACCTAAAACAAAGGCAAGCTCTTTTGTGGAGATATCCCTACGAATTAAACGGCGTTTGGCTTCTGTAATTTGACGTTGTTGAATGATTTGCTTAGCGGTAAGGTTTAATTTATCTTTTAAAATCTGATTTAAGCGTTTGGTACTTACCCCTATTTCTTCAGCATAAAATTGGGTTTGTGTTTCCTGTAAAAAATGAGTTTCCATAAGCTCTAAAAACTGAAAAACGCGTTTTTGCTGAAGGTCTTGAGTTAAAAAGTTTGTATTCTGTAAACGGATCAGGTGCAGCAGCAGAACTTTTAATACGGTTTTTAGCATAATATAAGAAGCGGCTTCGCGGTCCATCTCCTCTGTAATAAGCTTGAAAATTTGTTGCAAAAGTCCCACCTCTTTAGACGGACTAACAATTAAGGTAGGATACTTATTAAAAAGCGCCATAACGTCTAAGGCGTACTCAATATCATCTTCATCTATGAGTTCACGTTCAAAATTGAGTAAGACGCCATAAGGACTTTTAAAAACAGTGGGATTAAATACCTCATTTAAAGGTTTAAAATGAATAATGATTTCAGAGTTGTTAAGACCTTCAAAATAGATACCCATAGAATTTACTGAAAGTAATGCTCCCTTCCCCTCATAAGATCTTATAATCTGAATTTTATTTTTCCAATGTTCCTTTGCCATAATTAGAGTTCAAGTAGCACTCAAAAATAACAAGAAAACCTATACATTTAAGCTTTTGATACGTTTTTAAACAAAGCAAACAAAAGGATTCCAAATAATAAAGCCAATACCGCAGCCGTACCGTAAATCGAATTGTAATCTTTTGAAATATAATTAATAAAGGTTGATAAGAATTGCCCACCAAAAACACCCATAGAAAATAAACCAAGGTTTCTTCCTTGAGTTTTGGCTGTACTTACTTCTAACATCATATGATTAAGCAAGGGAATGGTAAAACCAAATCCAATACCTATAAAAAGTACTGTAAAACCTAAAAACCATACGCTAGTGGTAAAGCTAAGCACTAAATACCCGAACATAAAAAACATAAAACCGAGAGTGACCGTTTTTCCATCACCGAAGGTTTTTACCATTTTAGGCATTTGACTTGCGGTTAAAATAGCGACTACAGAGATAAACGCCATAAGGTAACCAGTTTGAGACTCTGTAAAACCAAAGGCCTTAGGTAGGTATAAAGGTAAGGTTACAAAACCAACAAAAAAGAGCATCATTGCTAATAGTGAAGCGCAGAAAATTAGTCGTACTTTAAGTTTCTCCGGTTTGCCTTTAACCTCTTGTTCACTATTTTGAGAAGTCGTTTTAGCTTGGGGTAATGTTTTAGCCACTAGTCCTAAACACAATAATGCTAAAAGATAAATATAGAAGGGATACTGCCAATGTAATTCCCCTAAAATGCCGCCAATTGCTAGGAAAACAACACCTCCTAATTCAATGGCCATACCTTGCCATGCAATCATTTTTATACGAGCTTGTCCAATAAAGCAATCAGCAATACAGGCCGTTACGGCAACTTGAACGGCAACCGTAGCGCCCCCTAATAAAAACCGATCTAAAATAAGCAGGTAGTCATTGGCAATAAAAGCCCCTAAGAGTCCTAAAATAGCATACGGAATAAGACCAAAAATTAAGAGTTTTATAGCACCCAACTGTGCTAATAACCGTCCTATTAAAGGTGCAAAAACTACCACACCTAATGAGGGCAAAGTAATTAACCAACTTGGTGAAAAACTTAAATTTTTATGTGTAACAATTCCTGAAAGTGAAGGTGCTATTACCGTTCCGACCATGATGGTTAAGCTACTCACCAATAACAACGTGAATATGCCGATGTTTGATATTTTTTTCATGCGGCAAAATTCAGACTATAATTCTGAAATCCCTTTACCAGTTTTCTAAATAAGTAGACCATAATGGACAATCCTTTAAGCACTGTATACCAATAAATTTTGAAATCAATACAACGTTACCCCACAAACCCGGAATGTAATCCTTGCAGAAGTTTAGGGATAGCCCTTATTTAAAATAAGCGAGAAGTTTAGATTTTTTAGAGGCAGAGACCAAAATTTCCTGACCATTACTAAGTACCACACTACCTCCTTTGCCCTTAACGTATTTTACGATTTCATTGACATTAACCAGGTAACTTTTATGCACCCTCACAAAATTGGACGTTTCCAGTCGTTCTTCAATATATTTTAAAGTTTTACTGACCAATTTCTTCTTATTGTCCTTCAGATAGATTTCGGTATAATTATCATCGGCCTTGCAATACATAATATCTGCCGTTTCTAGAACTTCAAAACCATCCTGCTGAGGCAAGGTTATTTTTCCGTTAACCGCATGCACTTTGGGCACCAAAACCTGATCTTGTAGCGCGGTTTCTTTAGTTCTAATTTCAGTAACATAATCTACAGCTTTAATTAACTCGTCTATAGAAATCGGTTTCATTAAATAATAGGAGGCATGGGCATTAAGCGCGTCAAGAGCATAATGATTATAGGCGGTAACAAATATGGTTTCAAAAGTAATATCGCCAACTTTATCGAGCAGATCAAAAGCATTACCATAAGGCATTTCCACATCTAAAAATACGACATCCAAGTCGTGATTTCGAATTAAATCCAAGGCCTCTTCTACATTAGCGGCTTCTCCTAAAATGGAAATATGAGGACAATATTTTTGAATGTAATTCTTTAAAATAAGACGACTATTTTCTTCGTCTTCTACTAGAATAGCGTTTAATTTCATGCTTTTTTCTTTAATGTTTGAAGTCCAAGCTGTGCAATTTTTCACATTCTTCGACCTCTAAACCCATTAATCTTTTTTTAAAGTGACTACAACTTTTGTTCCGGCATCTTCTGACGTTTGAAAATCACTAATAGAGACATCAACTTTATCTTTATACATTTCATTAAGAATGGCCACACGTTTTTTGATGTTATGCATTCCTTTTGACTTATGTTTCTTTTGATTCTCAGTTTTTAAGGCTTTAGAGCGCTCCCGTCCGATACCATTATCCGTGATGCTAATGCTAATTTCATCTTTGGACTTGGGTTGTATATGAATTTTTAAAAATCCTTTTTCGGTTTTATAGCGCAAGCCATGCCAAACGGCATTTTCAATATAAGGCTGTAATAACATTGGTGGAATTTGAAAATGATCTATAACAATAGCCGGATCGACCTCTATAGCATAATCAAATTTATCTTGAAATCTAAAATGCTCTAACTTGATGTACAAGCTTAGAAGTTCAATTTCTTTCTTTAAGGGAATAAAATCTTCTTCGCTATTTTCTAAAACCGAACGCATTAATTGAGAGAAATCGGTTAAATATTTATTAGCTGTACGCTCATCATTGGTGGCTATAAACGTATTTACAGAGTTTAAGGCATTAAAAATAAAATGCGGATTCATTTGACTACGCAAGGATTTTAAGGCTAAAAGATTATTAGCCAACCGTTGTTGCTTGATATATTTAAACATCAGGTAACCCATAATAAGAAGTAGAATTAATCCTCCCGACAGAGAATAAATAATGAGCTCTTGGCGTTTATTACGTTCTTGGGTTAATTCATATTTACTTTTAGACAAGGCCCGATCGCTCTCTAGCGAGGTAATTCTGTTTTGCTGTTCTGCAATACTTCTACTGAAACGGGCGGCTTGAGATATTTCTTGAATTTTTTTGGCATATAAGGCATCCACCACAGACTTATACTCCTCGTTATAAGCCATTGTCTTTTCCGTATTCCCCAACCTTGCATTAACTTCAGAGAGCTTTCGTGTGGCATCTAATTTTACATCTAAATCACCTCGCTTTCCAGCTTCCTCTCTACTTTTTTCTAAGTAAGGAATGGCACTATTAAAATCATTATTCAGCAAGTAAGCATTACCAATTTTATAATTTTGTTTTTGGGCGGTTATGGCACTTGCATTGTGGATTATAGAATCTTTTTCAATAGCAGCGATCCCTTTAATAGCTTCTTTTCGCAATTCAATTTCACCATCATAATCGGCATTAAGGCTATTAAATTCCGCGACTTTAACCTGCGCTTCTACGGCCCGTTTTGGATTCTCTTTTTTTGCTAGATCTAAAGCATTTCTGAAGTATTTTTTGGCTTTAGCTGTTTCGCCTTGTTGGCTGTAGACTTCAGCGATTTTAGAATTTAAATCGGTGATTTTGGGAATAATATTTTGTTGCTGGGCAATCTTTAATCCTTTTTGATATGCTGTAATGGCTAAATCAAACTCTTCTGTTTTTACATAAGCATCACCAATCCCTTCAAACCATCGTGTTTTCTCGTCAAGACTTAAGGTTGCTTCATTAATATTTTGCGCCGTTTTAAGACTGGTTTTAAAATCTCCATTACGCAGAAAAGCTTTGGCGAGCTTAAGTTTCACTGCTGTTTTTTCATTATTCTGAAGACTCACTTTATAGGCCGAAATCGCTAAGTCGAATTGTTTCCAATAGTCATAAATATGACCTAACAACTCATGGGCTTCTGCAATCTGACTGCTATTAACATCAACATTTAAAGCATCACCGATAAACTGAATACTTTTTTCGGCATCTTTTTTAAGATACGCCCGAGCCGAGTCGAGGCTTTGATTAAACCGAGAAGTTTCAGTGATGGTTTTTGAAAGTTTCTGGGATGGTTTGGTTCCTACCACTTCAATAAAAATACGCTCATCAGAATTTATGGTATAATAGAGCGTCGTAAACTCCGGATGTTTAATGGTTAACTCATCCCCGATTTTGGCCTTTATATGAAAGATTCCATCCGCATCTGTAGTTACGTAACCACTACCATTCACCAGGACTTCTACATCCTTGTAAGGCGCTCTGGTATCTTTTTCGTATACCTTACCTCTTATGTTATGTATGGCTTGTTGTTCTTTAGGCTTTTCAAACGTTCTTTGCTGCCCGAAAGCCATATAACTCATCAAAAGAAAGAGGCTATAGATATAATGTATTTTAAAACTCCTCACTGGCTTATTGGTTTGTAAGACTAAGCTACATACTTTAATCGGATTCTTAAAATGAGGAATCGTGAATTCCTACCTTTATTTTCAACACATCACCGCTTTAACGAGGTCAGATGGAGTGTTCACGTATGGAAAGTGGCCTTTAACGCATTATGACTTTGGAAGATATTTTCTTTTATAGGTAAAGATGCCATTCTAGGTTTAGACGACCACAGCATTATTCCCTATTTCATAAAACAAAAAAAGCTCAATTTTCATTGAGCCTCTTTGTATAAAATTAGTGATGTATTAGTTTACTGCAGGACAGTTACACTCGTACTTCTCTCTTCTACAGTTAAAATTAAATCCTAATGTCAGTTGATGAAAACCACCTGAATTAAAATTCACTGTATTGGCTTGATAAGAATAAGTATATGCAAATACAAAATTATTGTAATCGACACCGACAAAAGGTGTGATGTATTGTAATTTTTGACTGCTTACACCAGATCCATCTTGAAACTCAGCACCATCTAAACTACGTCTATATGATAATCCACCCCAAAGCTTACCGAAATCCATTTCCTTATAAACCTTAGCATTGATATCTATAGAAGACTCTGCTGTTGCATCTCTGTACATGTACATAATAGAAGGCTCATAGCTCCACTCGCTTCCGTATTGGCTAAAAGTATATCCTGTAGAGAATAAATACGTTCTTAGATTTTTGTATTCAAAACCATCTATACCATTCCAGTTAATTCCTTCATTATCTAAAATATTCTTGGCTGTAAAATGCGCGTAAAAATCAACAAAGTGATAAGAGAACCCTACGTCTACATTAAAGTTTGTTGCACTCTGCTCAATCCCCGCAACAGCCTGATCAAATTCACCTGGCGCTAACCAAGACGTTTCATCTAACTTATACTGAAGAAATCCTGCACTTAAACCGAAAGATAACATGTTAAGATCAATCTCATTTCTAGAAAACATTAAGTGGTAAGCAAAAGTAGCATAACCACCAACTGTAGAATGGTATCCGTTAGAGTCGTTAAAAAGAACACCTCCGATAGCTACAGGAGATTCTCCTATTCTACCATTCATACTCAATGTTTGTAAACTTGGGGCATCATCTACACCAAACCATTGCTGTCTTGCTGTTAATCTTACCTTGGCACAATTAGCAACACCTGCCATAGACGGATGAATAAGATAATAATTATCTGTTAAATAATCCGAATAAATAGGAATCCCTTCTTGGGCAAAGCTAAAATTTGCCAAAAAAGCTATAAATGCTGCTAAACAATAGTTTTTTAATTTCATAAGTTTTTATCGTTTCAAGGTAAAATGTGCTTTAAATTCTTTGCGTTGTCCGGTACTTGGTTCATCGTACTCTATTGTAAACCAGTAGCCATCGCTTGGCA
>NZ_QPJO01000006.1 GCF_003337305.1 Winogradskyella arenosi
TGCGCCGATGGTACTACTTTACTGTGGAAGAGTAGGTCGCCGCCTTTTTTAAGAACCCTTACTAGATAACTAGTAAGGGTTTTTTGTTTTTTACACCTTTTTAAAAAACCGAAATAACCACGCCTTTATATATTGCTCGCAATCCTCTGAATTGTTTTTAGTATCTTCAAACTTTATTTAATTACATATGGCCATAAATATAGAACTAGAATTAGCCTGGAATTTTGTTAATAATACACATAGAAATATATTCTTAACAGGAAAGGCTGGAACGGGTAAGACAACTTTTTTACATCGCTTAAAAAATGAAGGTCAAAAAAGAATGGTCATTGTTGCACCAACAGGTGTGGCTGCAATTAATGCTAAAGGAGTAACGATTCATTCGTTTTTTCAAATGCCTTTTGGACCTTTATTACCAAATGAAGATTTCAATAATTCGTCTAGTTTTAAAAGAAAATTTAATAAGACTAAAATAAATATTATTAAGTCGCTAGACTTATTAGTGATTGATGAGATTAGTATGGTGCGGGCCGATCTTTTAGATGGCATCGATAAAACATTGCGTCGTTATAAAGATAGAACCAAAGTATTTGGAGGGGTTCAATTATTAATGATTGGTGATCTACAGCAATTATCGCCAGTTATAAAAGAGCAAGAATGGCAGTTATTAAAACCATTTTATAACAATGCTTTTTTCTTTAGTAGCTTAGCTTATCGTGAATCTAATCCTATTGCCATTGAATTAAAACATATCTATAGACAGGAAAATCCTGTTTTTATAGATATTCTGAATGAGATAAGAAATAATAATTTGTCCGTTAAGGCTGCAGAGGAATTAAATAAACGTTTCATCCCTAATTTTAAACCTGGTGATGACGAAGGTTATATTTCATTAACTACTCATAATAATAAGGCAAGGCAAGTTAATTTTGAGAAATTAGAGGAGTTATCAACTAAAACTAGAAAATATAAAGCTGTTGTTGAAGGAAATTTTCCTGAGCATATGTTTCCAAATAATGAACAATTAGAACTCAAAGTTGGGGCTCAAGTGATGTTCATAAAAAATGACAGTACTCCTGAAAAACGTTATTTTAATGGGAAGATAGGAAAGGTTATTCATTTAGATAAGGATGAAGTTGTGGTGCATTGTCCGGATGACGATTACAATATTAATACAAGCTTAGAAACTTGGGAAAATATAAAATATACGGTTGACGCAAAAACGAAAGCGATTTCTGAAGATAAAATTGGAAGTTTTACACAAATTCCGTTGCGTTTAGCTTGGTCCATAACAATTCATAAAAGTCAAGGTTTAACATTTGAAAAGGCAATTATTGATGCACAAGGTGCTTTTGCACATGGACAAACTTATGTGGCCTTAAGCCGTTGTAAATCTTTAGAGGGCTTAGTTCTTAAAAGTAAAATTCACCCCAATCAAATTATTAGTGATAATAACGTTATTGAATTTAATAAGTACGCCGAAGCGCATAGACCAGATGACGCTATTTTATTCGACTCTAAACGCGATTATCAACTTGATTTAATTGCGGAGATATTCAACTTTTATAAATTTTTATATCCTGTTAACCGAATTCTAGATCTGTATTATAGTAATAGAACACGTATTCAAGGCGATTTAGAAACTCCTTTGGTAACACTTAAAGCCTGTATTACTAACTTACTAAAAGTAGGTAATGGTTTTAAAGCGCAACTTAAAACCTTAATAGTTGCCGAAGAGCTACCAGAGAGTAATGAGACGGTTCAGTTACGTTTCAAAAAAGCATTAGATTATTTTACAGAGCAAACGAATACGATTATTGAAACCACTTTAAAACAATGTAATTATAGTACAGATAATAAAACGGTTGAAAAAGATATTGATAAACATCTAGAAACTTTAGATGAATTATTAGCAATTAAACGATCTTACTTTCAAGGATTAGGGAAAGGGTTTTCCACGCATCAGTTTTTAAGCTTACGTGCAAAATCGGTGTTTTCGGCTAAAGAGAAACCAAAGAAAACGCGTAAATCTGTGGTAGATGGAACCACCAATGTGGAACTCTTTGAATTATTACGAGAGCTCAGAAATCAGATTGCAGAAAAAGAGGATTTGGTGCATTATCAAGTTTTTAGTCAAAAATCGCTCTATGCCATGTGTGAAACCTTGCCTGGAAACAAAGCGGAGTTACAAGCCATTCATGGTATGGGAAAGGTTAGAGTTGATAAATATGGTGCTGCCATCCTAAAAGTGATTAAAGAATATTGTGATGAAAATGATATTGAATTTTCGGAGGCGGCCCCAGAATTAATAGAGGATAAGCCAAAAAGAAAAAAAGGAGATACAAAGAAAATATCTCTAGATTTATTTAAAGCAGGTAAATCTATAGATCAAATTGCTTTGGAACGCGAATTAAATAGTAACACTATTTTTGGACACTTAGCGAGTTTTACTGCCACTGGAGAGGTTAAAATTACCGAGCTGATGTCTAAATCTAATTACAAGGACTTATCTAAAATTATTCCGACTAAAACCTTTGAAAATCTTTCAGACTTGAAGCACCAACTTGACGACAAGTATTCTTATGGTGAAATTCGTTTGGTATTAGAAGATTTACAATCAAATAAAAAAGGCTCCAAATAAAATTTGAAGCCTTTTTTTCTTAACGGTTAAGGATTATTCTTTAATAAGTCCTCTAGAAATTACAATCTTTTGAATTTCTGAAGTCCCTTCATAAATCTGAGTAATTTTTGCATCACGCATTAAACGCTCTACGTGGTATTCTTTTACAAATCCATTACCGCCATGTATTTGTACCGCTTCAACGGTATGTTCCATAGCCACCCTACTCGCATAAAGTTTAGCCATAGCACTAGACATATCATAATTATTGCCTTGATCTTTGTCCCAGGCAGCTTTCATAACTAACATTCTTGCAGCTTCGATCTCCGTATGCATATCAGCTAATTTAAAGGCGATAGCTTGGTGGTTACAAATTTCAGTACCAAAAGCTTTACGTTCCTTAGAATATTTTAAAGCCAATTCATAAGCTCCGGCAGCGATACCTAAAGCTTGGGCAGCAATACCAATACGTCCCCCAGAAAGCGTTTTCATAGCAAATCTAAAACCAGACCCGTTAGCACCAATTCTATTTTCCTTAGGCACTTTTACATCATTAAATTGTAAGGTATGTGTATCACTTCCTCTAATACCTAATTTATCTTCTTTTGGCCCAACATCAAATCCTGGAGTTCCTTTTTCAACAATAAAAGCATTAATTCCGTGAGAACCTTTGTGCTTGTCGGTTTGTGCGATAACTAAATAGACATCGGCACGGCCTCCACTTGTAATCCAATTTTTGGTACCGTTTAAGATATAATGATCTCCTTTATCTATTGCTGTAGTGCGTTGTGAAGTGGCATCACTTCCTGCTTCAGGTTCACTTAAGCAAAACGCACCAATAAATTCGCCTGTAGCTAATTTGGTTAAATACTTTTGTTTTTGTTCTTCATTACCATAAGCTTCAAGACCATAACATACTAAAGAGTTATTTACGGAAACTATAACAGAAGCGGAAGCATCAATTTTAGATAATTCTTCCATAATTAAGGCATAAGAAATGGCATCCATTCCACTACCTCCATATTTAGGATCGACCATAACGCCTAAAAATCCTAAATCGCCCATTTTCTTAACTAAACTGTCAGGAAAGGTTTGTGTAGTATCGCGTTCTATAACACCAGGTAATAATTCGGTTTGGGCAAAATCTCGTGCAGCATCACGAATCATTAAATGTTCTTCTGTTAAACTAAAATCCATATTATAATATTGTTAGTGATTTCTTAAAATTTTCAGGTAAAGATAAATTTTTATTGTGGTATTTTCAATAAGTAACACTATTTTTACTGATATGATAAAATCTACTTATAATATTATTGGTGTTATGTCAGGTACCTCCTTAGATGGGATTGATTTGGCATATATAACTTTTGAAAAAAAGGACAATTGGAAATTTAAAATTCATACCGCTGAAACGGTGAGATACTCAATAGATTGGAAAACACAACTCCGTGAATTAGTGCATTTGTCACCACAGAAATTAGTCGCCATTGATCATTTGTATTCCACATATTTAGCTGAAGTTATTTCAAGCTTTATTAATAAGCATCAGTTAGCAGCTATAGATTTTGTGGCTTCACACGGTCACACGGCGCTACACCAACCCGCAAATGGGAGTACATATCAGATAGGAAACTTACAAGAATTGGCAGATGGTCTTCAAAGAAAAGTGATTTGTGATTTTAGAGTTCAAGATGTGAATTATGGAGGGCAAGGCGCACCCTTAGTGCCTATTGGCGATCGCTTACTTTTTTCGGAGTACGATTATTGTGTGAATTTAGGAGGTTTTGCAAATATTTCTTTTGAAAATAATGCCGAACGTATAGCCTTTGACATTTGCCCTGTAAATATTGTATTAAATCATTATGTGGCCTGTAGGGATTTAGAATATGACGATGGAGGAAAACTTGCTGCTTCAGGAGGTGTCAATAAAACGTTACTGGAAGAATTAAATGCTTTATCGTTTTATAAAGAAACCCCACCAAAGTCTCTTGGGTTAGAATGGGTTCAAAGGACTATTTTCCCTTTAATAGATCGTTATCAACTTCCACTAGAAGATCTTTTATGTACGTTCACAGCCCATATTTCAAATCAAATCTTCGCTGTAATTAAGGATTCTAAAGCTAAAGTTTTAATGACAGGAGGTGGAGTTTACAACCATTTTTTAATGGACTGTATTAGGAAAGCACTGCCAGGACAATTGGAAATTCCCTCAGATGCTATAGTAGAATTTAAGGAAGCTTTAATTTTTGGCTTTCTTGGTGTCTTAAAAGATCGAGAAGAAATTAACTGTTTAAAAAGTGTAACGGGGGCCTCAAAAGATCATGCTTCCGGAAAAATATTAATTCCTAATAATTAAAGTTATTTCTTAATAACTTCGATTGTTTTTTATATTTGTTACCGCATACTAAACTTACTTAAATTGATAAAAGAATTACTTCAGAAATACGAAAATAAGTCTCCAGAAATCGTATTTCATTGGAACGACCCCGAAACAGACGCCGAAGGTTGGACGGTTATTAACTCATTACGAGGTGGAGCAGCAGGTGGTGGAACACGAATGCGTAAAGGACTAGACCAAAATGAAGTGCTTTCCTTAGCTAAAACCATGGAAGTTAAATTTACCGTTTCTGGTCCGGCTATTGGTGGGGCTAAATCTGGAATTAACTTTGACCCTCAAGATCCAAGAAAAACAGGCGTTTTAGAACGTTGGTATGCCGCAGTATCGCCATTATTAAAAAGTTATTATGGTACAGGAGGTGATCTTAATGTGGATGAAATTCATGAAGTTATTCCAATTACAGAACAAAGTGGGGTATGGCACCCGCAAGAAGGGGTTTTTGAAGGCCACTTTAAACCTTCAATAGCCGATAAAATTAACCGTATCGGTCAGTTAAGGCACGGGGTTATTAAAGTTATAGAAAATGCCAAGTACTCGCCTAATGTGAGTAGAAAATATACGGTAGCAGATATGATTACCGGTTTTGGTGTGGCCATTGCTGCGAAACATTTTTACGATTTACAAAACGATTCTATAAAAGGAAAACGTGTTGTGGTACAAGGTTTCGGAAATGTTGGTGCTGCCGCTGCATTTTATTTTGCTCAAATGGGAGCTAAGATTGTAGGAATTATTGATCGTGATGGAGGTTTAATTAATGAAGAAGGATTTTCTTTTGAAGCCATAACCGATTTATATCTTGCAAAAAATGGAAATACATTGGTAGCAGAAGATTGTATTCCTTTTAATGAAATTAATGATAAAATTTGGGCCTTAAATGCTGAAGTGTTTGCACCTTGTGCGGCTTCAAGATTAGTGACCCAAAGTCAAATAGATCAGATGATCGCTTCCGGTTTAGAAGTAATTACCTGTGGGGCCAATGTGCCTTTCGCAGATAAAGAAATTTTCTTCGGACCTATTATGGAACATACCGATCAAAGAATTAGCTTAATACCCGATTTTATTTCCAACTGTGGTATGGCAAGGGTTTTCGCCTATTTTATGGAACGTAAAGTGCAAATGACAGACGAAGATATTTTTAACGATACGTCTAATACCATTAGAAAAGCACTTCAAGAGGTCTATGAGACTAACCCGAACAAAACGGGAATTAGCGAAACCGCTTTTGAAATTGCTCTAAGACAACTCATCTAATCTTTTTTTATTACTACTTATGGAAACAGTTATAATTCTGGTATTCGTTTTCGGATACTTAGCAATTACTTTAGAGCACAACCTTAAAATCGATAAATTAATCCCTGCTTTAGTCATGATGGCTATAAGTTGGGCTTTAATTTCCTTGGGTATCGATGACTTTACGCAATGGTTTGATTCTGGAAAGCACGCCCTGATGGATAACTTCGGATTGCTTCAGCATGAAGAAAAGTTACATCTCATGGAAGAAACACTTCTTCATCATTTAGGGAAAACCGCAGAGATATTAGTGTTCCTTTTAGGCGCTATGACTATTGTAGAGATTATTGATTATTTCGATGGCTTTTCAACAATAAAAAATGCCGTTAAATTTAATAGTAGAAAAAAATTACTATGGATGTTTTCTATCCTAGCGTTTTTACTTTCTGCGATTATCGATAACCTTACGGCTACAATTGTTTTAATTTCTATACTTCAGAAAATCGTTAAGAATAGAGATATTAGAATTTGGTATGCCGGTTTAATTATTATTGCCGCTAATGCGGGTGGAGCGTGGTCACCTATTGGAGATGTTACCACAACTATGTTATGGATTGGAAATAAAGTTTCTTCAGGGAAATTATTCCTCTATTTATTTATTCCTTCTTTATTATGTATGGTGGTTCCTACCTTTATCGCCTCTCTGTTAGCACCTTTTAAAGGGGACTTAGAATTACAAAAAGCAGATAATAAAGTGAGAAGTAAATTTAGTTCTACCATGTTATTTTTAGGACTCGGTGCCATTGTATTTGTACCAGTCTTTAAAGTTGTAACCCATTTACCACCGTATGTAGGGATGATGTTTTCTCTTGGTGTGGTGGCTATATTTGCAGAAGTATATAGCAATTCAAAATTTGCAATTACGGAAGTTGTTTCTGAAGAACACTCAGCAGGAGCTAACCACAGTCCGGTGCATTACTCTTTATCTAAGATTGAATTGCCAAGTATTTTATTTTTCTTAGGAATTTTAATGGCTGTTGCTGCGTTAGAATCTTTAGGGATTTTATTCGGTTTTGCTAATTCATTACAAGAGACCATGCCTATGTTAGGTACAGAATTTCATCATGAAGGTGTTTCTGATTTGGTGGTTTTATTGTTAGGTGTTGGGTCAGCTGTAATAGATAATGTACCTTTAGTGGCCGCAAGTTTAGGAATGTTCTCAGAACCATTAGATAATGAGCTATGGCATTTTATCGCCTATTCCGCAGGAACAGGAGGAAGCATGTTAATTATAGGATCTGCAGCAGGGGTTGTTGCTATGGGAATGGAAAAGATTGATTTCTTTTGGTACCTTAAGAAAATATCCTGGTTGGCTTTTGTTGGATTTATTGCAGGAGCCGCTGCTTTTATGGTGACGAGATCTATTTTCTAAGTCACCTTTAAAATTGAAATAATAGATATACTTAAGTGCGAAACTTAACGTTATAAGAACAAGAATTTAAAAATTAAATTTATTAGTATGAGTTTACTAAGTGCTATTCAAGATGAAGTCGATGTTTTAGCTGACGGAGAATCTGTAGAAAAAACATTGTCAATTATAGAACTTATTTCCAGTGGAGGAACCTCTGGAATGGTGATTATCATTATCCTGTTTGTATTGTTAATCGTGGCCACTTATATTTATTTTGAAAGAATATTTGCCATTAAAGCAGCCTCGAAAGTGGATTCTAACTTTATGAATCAAATTAAAGACCATGTGAGTAACGGCAAAATTGACTCGGCTCAAATGCTTTGTGCACAACAAAATTCACCAGTCTCTAGATTAATAGCAAAAGGTATTACCAGAATTGGGAAGCCTTTAGAAGATATTAATACAGCAATTGAAAATGCAGGACGTTTAGAAATCTATAATTTAGAAAAAAACGTCAGTGTATTAGCAACAATTTCTGGTGTCGCTCCAATGATTGGATTTTTAGGAACCGTAGTGGGGATGATTATTTCAATTTTTGAATTGGCTAATGCAGGAGGTACCATTCAAATGGATGTCTTAGCAAGTGGATTATATACGGCAATGACCACTACCGTAGCGGGTCTAATTGTTGGGATTGTAGCCTATGTAACCTATAATCATATCGTGGTAAAAACAAACAAAGTGGTTTACCAAATGGAAGCGAATTCAGTAGAATTCTTAGATCACTTAAATGAACCTATCTAATTTATGAATATTAGAGGACGAAATAAAGTAACACCAGAATTCAATATGGCTTCAATGACCGATATTGTTTTCTTGCTACTCATCTTTTTTATGATTGCGTCAACTTTGGTAACGACCAGCGCTATTGATATTGTTTTACCTAAAGCAAGTGGTAAAACGGAGAACAAAAAATCAACAGCGGTTAGTATCAAAAAAGACCTAACTTATTATATCGATGAGAAACGTGTTGGGGAAAGTGTTTTAGAAACGCAATTGATTTCTATAATGGCAAACCAAGATGCACCAACCATAGTACTAAGAGCAGAGAAATCTGTTCCCGTAGAAAATGTGGTAAAGGTGATGGATATTGCAAACCGAAATAAATTCAAAGTTATTTTAGCTGTACAACCTAATTAGAGCCTTTAGAGGTTCCTTTAAGAAGAAGGTATAGCATCAACCCCATTTAGAACGAGAACAGTGAAATATTTAGAGACCAAACACCAACGTAATTCCGCAAAAATCACAGCGCTTATCGCTTTGATACTTCTTTTGTTGTTATTTGTGGTAGGGCCTCAATATATGGATCCGCCAGAAGAATACGGGGTAGCCGTTAATTTTGGGACTACCGATTTTGGAAGTGGCAGCCAACCACTAAGTGAACCTAAGAAGGCTGTAGAAGAACAGGTTGTAGAAGAAAGTGCTGTTGAAGAATCCGTTCCAGAAGAAACTCAAGTTGAAGCAGCTGAAGCGAGTGCAAAGGCTGAAGAGGTGATGACAGCAGATAATGCTGAAGCACTAGCGATGAAAAAGCAAAAGGAAGCTGAGGAAAAGGCTAAAGCGGCAGAAGCGAAAGCGAAGGCAGAAGCTAAAGCGGCAGCAGAAAAGATAGAACGTGAAAAACGTGAAGCTGAAGAGCAAAAGCGTCGTGAAGAGGCTGAAAAGAAAAAGAAACTAGACAACCTTATTGGTGGCGTTAAAAATGCTGAAGGTACTACCGATGGTGGTGAAGGGCCAGATAGTAAAGGCGGTAATAAAGGACAACTTGATGGTGATCCTTATGCTACGAGTTACTTTGGTGGTTCAGGACCTGGAAAAGGAGGCATTGGTTATGGTTTAGGTGGGCGTGGTACACCATCTCGAGAAATCTTTGCACAAGATTGTAATGAATACGGATTGGTTGTAGTACGTATTGAAGTGAATAGACAGGGTAAAGTGGTTAGTGCTACGCCTGGAATTAAAGGGTCTACTAATACTCACCCTTGTTTGCTAGAACCAGCAAAGAAAATCGCTTTGTCTCATAAATGGCCTGCAGATAATGATGCCCCAAGCACTCAAGTGGGATTTGTGAGTATTAATTTTGATGTGGGGCAATAAGTCATGAATTATCAAGAAACCGTACAATGGATGTTCCAACAACTTCCAATGTATCAGCAAAAAGGTGTTTCTGCTTTTAAGAAAGACCTTAGCAATACGCTTCAATTAGCCGCGTATTTAAATCATCCTGAAAACCAATTCAAATCTATACATGTTGGCGGAACCAATGGTAAGGGATCTACGAGCCATATGTTGGCCTCAGTTTTGCAAGAAGCAGGGTATAAAGTAGGCTTGTATACCTCCCCACATTTAAAAGATTTTAGAGAGCGTATTAGAATTAATGGTGAGGTTATTTCTGAAGCTTTTGTTGTTGAGTTTATCAACAGTAATCGTAGCTTTTTTGAGGCCAATCAGTTATCGTTTTTTGAAATGACCGTAGGGATGGCTTTTGATTACTTTGCTAAAGAAGCCGTAGATATTTCTATAATTGAAGTGGGCTTAGGGGGGCGTTTAGATTCTACTAATATTATTACCCCAGAATTATCCATTATAACCAATATTGGCTTAGATCATACGCAAATACTAGGAAATAGCCTACCTGAGATTGCTACCGAAAAGGCAGGGATTATAAAAGAGAATGTTCCTGTAGTAATTGGGGAAACGCATCCTGCCACACAAGCTATTTTTAAGACCAAAGCCGCAGCGACAAATTCAGATATTTATTTTGCTGATCAATTAATAACTAAGGTTGTAGACAGCGATTTAAAAGGCGCTTACCAAGTTCATAATAAAAAAACAGTCCTTCAGTCCTTAGTGGTTCTTAAAGAACGAGGCTATCATGTTTCAGAAGCCTGCCTTGAAAAAGGTTTAGGTAATGTTACTGCCAATACCGGTTTGCAAGGACGATGGCAGATATTAGGGCAAAAGCCTAAAGTTGTTTGCGATACCGCACATAATAAAGAAGGATTAACTTATGTGGTACAGCAATTAGAAGAAGAAGTTTATTACGCGCTTCATATTGTTTTCGGTGCTGTAAATGATAAAGATTTAGACAGTGTAATGGCTGTATTACCTCGTAAGGCGCGATATTATTTTTGTAAACCTAATGTTCCTCGTGGTCTCGAAGCCGAGGCATTAAAAAATATTTTTATAAAAAATGGTTTTAATGGGGAAGCTTATAATAGTGTTGGTGAGGCCTTAAATAATGCAAAATCAGAGGCTAAGGTTGACGATCTCATTTATGTTGGAGGCAGTACATTTGTAGTAGCTGAAATAATTTAATTTTTTTTAGTAAAAATGTTTTGTAATGTCGAAAACTAGAGTATCTTTGCAGTCCTAATAAATAGGGCGACTAGCTCAGTTGGTTCAGAGCACTTGGTTTACACCCAAGGGGTCAGGGGTTCGAATCCCTTGTCGCCCACAAAAGTTCACGAAAAGTGAGCTTTTTTTATACGAAACTTCATTTATTAGGGCGACTAGCTCAGTTGGTTCAGAGCACTTGGTTTACACCCAAGGGGTCAGGGGTTCGAATCCCTTGTCGCCCACAAAAAGTTCACAGCAATGTGGACTTTTTTTTATGCCTTTATTTTAGGTAATCTCCTTTGTAAAATGGCTGTATCTATTTCTTCAGTTCGAAGACGAAGTATGGAATGTTGGGGATCTAAAAAGTATTCTATATTATTATGAACGGGACTTAAAGTGAAAATTGGCAAAGCCATGGCTTTAAAAGCCGGCGCTTCGTTCATCGATGGTGAAACTTATATACAAGCAGGTATAGGTATACTCACTCGTAATTGGTAATCTCTAATTTTCTTTTTGAAGGCCTGTTATGGAAATGAGCAAATATTTGATTTAATGCCATTAAACTGTTTTTAGGGTTTATAATACATTTAGCTATACAAATAATGTAGAACTAAAAATTATATAAATCATGAAAGTACAAGCTTATTTATCATTCAACGGAAATTGTCAGGAAGCCTTAAAATTTTACAGTGAATTATTTGATGCTGAGATTACAAACAGGCAAACTTATGAAGACAAAAAAATAGATGTACCCTCATCGTATAGAGATAGATTACAACATGCCGAATTAAAAGGCAAGAATGTTCATTTTATGGCTTATGATGTATCACCAGATACACCATTAAATAGTGGGAATCAAGTACAGATGAGTGTCGAGGTTTCTAGTGAAGCTGAAGGGCTGTCGTTGTTTGAGGCCTTGTCTAATGGTGGACAAATTCATCATAATTATCGTGAAAGAGAATGGGGCTTCTTCGGACGTTGTACAGACAAATTCGGAATTGGATGGATGGTAAATTATAATGCCTAAAACCTATAAAACTTAATCATAAAAAAAAGCCTTTTGAAGTTAACTTCAAAAGGCTTTTTTTATGCATCTATTATATAAAGCATCTTAAGTTCGTGGATCCTTTTTAAATACTCTAATAAAGTTAAACATCAACGCACATAATAAAACCCAAATGAATCCGGCTATAAACCCACCTACAATATCTGAAGGAAAGTGAACACCTAGATAAATACGACTGATGCCTATGCTTAAAATGAGAAAAATCATCAAGGTTATCACCACTAATTTAAGAGCCGCATGAATATTGAATCGGTAAAAAAGGTAGATTAAGAACCCGTAAAAGGCCATTGCCGTCATGGCATGTCCGCTAGGGTAACTTAAAGTTTCTACAGTAACAAGATGTTCTAAATCGGGTCTAGATCTATTAATAACGTTTTTTAAAATGATATTAGAACTTAAGGCTAATACGAGAACCACACTTAACTGGATTACATATTGCCAGTTTTTAAAAATTAATAAGAAGGCTACATTGCTTAATAAAAACACCACTAAGTATCCATAAACGTCCCCAACATTAGTAACAAACATAAAATACTTGGTAAGACTAGGGTGACGGAAGGTGAGGATGTAATTGGTCGTATTGGTATCAAATTCCGATAAGGTTGTTGTTTTTAAATTCTCAGTGAGTTCGATAAACAAATTAATACTTCCTATAACAAGCAAAATGGTTACTACCGAAATAATAACATAAGGCAATTGCTCATTTTGTTTCTTAAATAATCCTGATAATAATTGTCTCGACTTATCAATTATTATTTTTATTTCATTTTGCATGATTTTATAAAAGCTTGTTCAAACAGTTTATGATTTAAAAATACAGTGTATTTATGGGAATATATAATGTTTAATAAGAATAAACGATAAGATTTTAAATTGTTTTATTCCAACGGGAATTATCTAAAGACACTGCTTCCTATATAATATCTAAAATACGTTCTAAAGCCATACCTCTAGAGCCTTTAATTAAGACCGAAGCCTGACTTAAATCTAAAGTTTTTAAATGGCTCTTAAGCGCATCAAACGACGCGTATTTATGAATGTAATCTTCTGTTTCTGTTTTTTTGAAATTCTCACCTATAATATAGATCTGTTGATCTTTAAAATGATGCTGTAAGAAATCGACAATAGCTTGATGTTCTTTAGCGGCATCAGCCCCTAATTCAAACATATCGCCTAGAAATAAAAATTTATGTTCGGCGGACAATTGTTTAAAGTTTTGTAAGGCTGCAATCATACTAGTTGGGTTAGCATTGTAAGCATCTAAAATAATCTCTGTTTGATCTTTTATAATAATTTCCGATCGGTTATTATCAGGTTTGTATTGGGCAATGGCTCGCTGTATGGCTTGTGGTTCAATTTTAAAATATTGACCAATAGCTACGGCTACGGCAATATTTCCGTAGTTATAATCGCCAATCAGTTGGCTGTGTAATTCAGTGGCCTTGTAATGTAAAGATACATGGGGTTTGGCGTCTTTAAATGATATGACACAATCATTTTCTGGGGCTGTTCCGAAGGTGCTCACTTTTGAGTAAGACCCCACTTGAGAAACTTGCTTAGGGTCTTCTGTATTTATAAAAATCGTTTTATTGTGAGATTTTAAATATTCATATAGTTCAGACTTGGCTTTAACTACGCCTTCAACACTACCAAAACCTTCCAAATGGGCTTTGCCAAAATTGGTGATTAATCCATAATCGGGTTCGGCAATACGACAGAGAAATGCAATTTCTTCAAGGTGATTTGCACCCATTTCTACAATTCCAAAATCCAAATCCTTAGTAAAACTTAATAGGGTGAGGGGAACACCGATATGGTTATTTAAATTACCGCGAGTGGCTTTAACCTTATAAGTTGTTTTTAAGACAGCATTAATAAGTTCTTTTGTTGTTGTTTTTCCGTTGCTTCCTGTTAAAGAAATAATGGGAATGTCAATTTTTTTTCTATGGTGGTTTGCGAGATCTTGAAGGGTTTGTAAGCAATCTTTAACCAAAATACAGTTAGGGGTAATGACGGCATCGTCTTCATCTACAAGGCAAAATTTAGCGCCGCCATCAAAGGCTTGTTG
Source organism: Winogradskyella arenosi (assembly GCF_003337305.1). GTDB lineage: Bacteria > Bacteroidota > Bacteroidia > Flavobacteriales > Flavobacteriaceae > Winogradskyella > Winogradskyella arenosi. The sequence continues at coordinate 14,193 of NZ_QPJO01000006.1, forward strand.
TACAAATGTATTGCCATTAAAATTATCACCTTTTAAGGCGACATAAAAACAATCTTCTGAAAGTTTTCTTGTATCGGTAGATACCGTAGTACAAGTTTTAAATTTATCGTAGATATCTGCTATGGTCATAGTGTAACGGTATAAGCTCTGTGTTTATGAGATTAAAGTTTTTGGCTATAAAGCGTAGGGTAATGGAATTAGCGCAACGCTATAGAATAAGCCTAAAAATAAAAAAGTCCTGATATAAATATCAGGACTTTTTTTAAATAATTTAATTATTTTTTAGTTACGTCGTTTTCCAGCTTGTTCACTTTTAGAACCTACTCTAGAAACCGCACATCTAAATCCAATATAGTCTGTAGCCATATCTTGTGGGAAGTAACGTCTTTGTGCTGGGTCAATCCAGTACGCTCTATCTCTCCAAGATCCACCTTTATAAACTCTAACTTCGTCATTAATTAACGACGTTCTGTTATTAGACTGATCGTATTCTCTTACCATTGTTCCTTCTGTAGTATCAACTTCTACACGGTGCTTTGGTGAGTTGTACATTTTACTTGTACTTGTTTTAGAACCTTCAGTTTCATCAAAACTTTCTCTGTAATAACGAGAAGAACGCTTGTCTCCATCTCTAAAGTTTCTGTTATCACTCTGGCTGAAGTTTGTTCTTAAATAAGTTTCTTCTTCATCGATTGGCACTTTTGCAATTTCACCTGGTAAATCTCTAGCGACAATTTTACCATTACTTAAGGTATCGTAAACAATTTCGTCTACAGTTACAATTTTCACAGTTCCATCTTCATTAATCGCATTCTTAGAATAAACGTTTCCTCTATAGTAGTTAAAATCGTTAAACTCATCATCTACTATTGGTCTGTAAACATCAGCTACCCATTCAGCAACGTTACCAGCCATATCATATAATCCGTAATCGTTAGGTGCATATGTTTTTACTTCAGCAGTAATATCAGCACCATCATCAGACCAACCTGCAATTCCACCGTAATCACCTTTTCCTTGCTTAAAGTTAGCCATTTGATCTCCACGGTTTACACGTTGTCCAGATCTTGTATACTGTCCATCCCATGGGTATTTTTTACGACCTCTATAAACGTTGTACTGACGTAATTCGCTCATACCTAAAGCAGCATATTCCCATTCTGCTTCAGTAGGAAGTCTAAACTTAACCGGGATTAAACCAGATTCTCTGTTTGCATATACATTAATAGGATTTCCTTCTGCATCGGTTTGTTGTCTACGTTGTCCTCCTTCTAAAACTTCAGTGTTACCACCATAAGTTTGAGACGGCGCATTAATATACGTATCCGTACTAAATGTACTTTCTGCACTTACATCAGTGTACTGTGCATCTCTCTTTATGTAACCAGCTTCTTGTAATGATAATTCTGCAACACGGTCTGTTCTCCAGTTTGCGTATTCAACAGCTTGAATCCAACTTACACCAACTACAGGATAATTTGCATAACCTGGGTGACGTAAATAGTTTTCTGTCATCATTTCATTATAACCTAAACGATTTCTCCATACCAAAGTATCCGGAAGCGCTCCTTTATAAATTAAAGCAAAATTTGGATCATCTGGTGGGTAAACATTCTTTAAATAATCTAAATAAAACAAATAGTTTACATTGGTAACTTCTGTTTCATCCATGTAAAAGGACTGAATATGTTGTTGGTTCGGAGTGTTGTTCCAATCGTGCATTGGATCATCCTGTACCTTACCCATTGTAAAAGTCCCACCTTCAACAAACGCTGTTCCTGGAGGGGTTTCTTGTTCTTTAAATTGTGTATTGTACTGAAAACCACCTTGTTTGTCGTTGATTTTCCAGCCTGTGGCACTATCGACATTGCCAGAATTAGAAGAACGATTACAACTTACAATCGAAGCGCAAAGCGTTACTGCTATTAAAAATTTTAGGGTTGAGACATTTTTCATATCCATACGTTTAAGTAAGCTCGTTTAATTTTAGAGTCGCAATATAACAATTAAAGGTAAACTGACAACTTTTTTTTTCGTCTAAATGTAAAAAAGAGTGCATTTCATCCTTTTTTTTGAACACAACGTCGGATTTTTTTCAATTTAACGTTGTATTTTGCCTTTTAATAACGAGAACAGAAATAATTTATTGTTGTATTTTTGAAATAAAAATTATCAGACCATACTATCAGGCTTTCAATAACGTTATTGAGTTGTCAACGAATGGGTTTGCTAGTCTTCTTTAATAGGTATAAGACGATTAAAAAGAAAATTATAAATGAAAAATTACTATGTCATTGCGCTACTTCTTGTTAATGTACTCTGTTTTGCTCAAAAAAAACAGTTCAACATTGACTGGGAAGGCACTAAAATTCTAAAAACGGACTATCGTAGTGTAGAAGTACCCGCATTTAATGAAGAAAATTTCAGTTATAATGACCAGCAAGGACTTTTATTTGTTTCGCAATGGGAAAGTAATGGTAGTTCTATTGATGAAAACTCTGTAACGCTTACTAATATTTCTTACAAAACCATTGCGGCTTCAGAATTAAAAGATCTTGATCCTAAGTCCATACCATCGTCACCTGCTTATCAGGTTTATAATACGAATGCACGTGGACGTTATGCCCATTATTTAGAAATGTATCCTATAATTAAAGAGGGTGGGAATTATAAAAAGGTGGTTTCCTTTACACTGAATTATAGTGTACGTGCAGCACAATTAACTAACAGTACTTTGGGGGTTAATGACATTACCAATTCGGTATTAAGTAGTGGGGAGTGGTATCGTTTTTATATCGAAGATTCTGGTGTATTTAAGTTAAGTAGAAGTTTTTTAAGTAATCTAGGGGTAAATACCAATGCGGTAGATCCACGGACCATTAAGTTATATGGGAACGGTGGACGTATGTTACCCTTAGAGAATTCTGAAAACTATCCTTTTGATGTTGTTGAAAATGCTATTAGATTCGTTGGTGAAGAGGATGGTAGTTTTGATAACGCAGATTATATATTATTTTATGGTGAAGGACCAAAGACCTATAATGAAGAAAGTGATACCAATATTAATCTCTATACAGATAAAACCTATTACTATATTAATGTAGGATCTAGTTATGGGAAACGTATTGATGCTATGCCGACTATTACGGCTGATGCAGATTTTGAAATTGACACCTTTCAAGACTATCAATTCTATGAGGTCGATGAATATAACTTGGCTAGTTTGGGGCGTCGTTGGTTTGGGGATGATTTTGATATTGAGAGCCAACGGACTTACGAATTTGACTTTCCTAACCTCGTCACTTCGGTTCCTGTAAACGTTAGCATTGCGGTAGGGGCGGTCTCAGAAGTGCAAACTTCCATGGGTGTCACCATCAATGATAATCTTGTTACCACCATGAGCTTAGGGTCTATATCTGTGGGCTCTGTTTTAGGAACCTCGGCATCCTATAACCAATCACTTTCTCTGACGTCAGATGAAGTTAATGTCACTTTAGATTATAATAATAGCGGAAATCCTTCGGCAAATGCTTATCTCGATTATATAAATATTGAAGCCACACGTGGTTTAAGGTATGAAGGTGATCAGTTGGTTTTTAAAAATAACGATGTGGTGAGTACGCCCGGAATTGTTCAGTATAATATAGCCAACACCTCTAATGTTAGAGAAGTTTGGGATATTACGGATCGGTTTAATGTAACTACGGTTGAAAATTCAGATAACGCCGATACTATGGCTTTTAAAGCGCAATCGGGAGAAGCCCGTACCTATTTGGCGTTTTCAAACAGTGATGTGTTTACACCAAAAACGGATTCGAGAACAACTTTGGCGAATCAGAATTTAAAAGGAACCATTTTTACTAATTCAGACGGACAGTTTGAAGATGTTGATTATATCATATTAACACCTACTGAATTGTTAGCGCCAGCGGAACGTTTAGCTGATATTAATAGAGCACAATACGGTTTAAATGTTAAGGTAGTAGACCTGCAAACGGTTTATAATGAATTTAGCACCGGAAGCCAAGATATCGCTGCCTTACGTAACTTTGTGAAATATGTCTACGATAATGCAAGTACACCGGCCAATCGCTTAAAATACCTTTGTTTATTTGGTGAAGGGTCTTACGATTATAAGGATAGAATATCAAACAACACTAACTTGGTACCTTCTTGGTATTCTACAAGTAGTTTTAGTTTAACAAGTTCGTTTGTGTCTGACGATTTTTACGCCATGCTAGATGATAATGAAGGCGGAATGACCACTGCAGATCGTATGGATATTGCTGTAGGTAGAATTTTAGCTGAAGATGTACAGCGTGCCAATCAAATGGTAGATAAGGTCAATTCTTATTACCAAGCCGAATCGTATGGAAGTTGGAGAAACAATGTGCTTTTAATTTCTGATGATGTTGATGAAGCATGGGAAGAACGTTTACAACAAACAACAGATGATTTAGGGACTACTTTAGAAGAAGAGAAACCTTTTTTAAATGTCATAAAAATTCATTCTGATGCTTTTGAGCAAGAGTCCTCAGCGGCAGGAGATCGTTATCCTAAAGTTAATGAGGCCATTCAAGATGCTATTGAGGTTGGTGCACTAGTGGTTAATTATTTTGGTCATGGTGGTGAAGACGGCATTGCTAAGGAGCGTATTTTTGATAAAATCGATTCTCAAGAAATCAATAATTTTTGTAAGTACAATTTATTTATAACGGTGACTTGTGAGTACACTAAGTTTGATGATCCTAACCGTGATACTGCTGGTGAATATACGTTTTGGAATGAAAATGGTGGCGCTATAGCTTTAATTACAACCACAAGACAAATTATCGTTTCTGTAGGTGAGGCGCTCAATGAGGTTTTAGATAATTATTTGTTTGCTTTTGGTTCTAACGATTATCCTTCAATGGCGGAAGCCTTACGTCTAGCAAAGACGGATAATAATATCGCTGGATCAAGTCAAAAACGTTTGGTTTTCTATATAGGCGATCCGGCTATGAAATTGGCTTTTGCACAACCCGATGTGCGTTTAACTAAAGTTAATGATGTTCCCATAACTCAAGCTATAGATACTTTAAAAGCTTTGAGTTATACTAAATTGGCGGGAGAGGTTGTAGATACTAACGGAAATTTATTGTCTAACTATAACGGAACTTTAACCGCTACGGTTTTCGATAAGTCTATATCGCGTCAGACCCTAGGAAATGATGGCATAAGAGATGGTGATAATAATTTAATTGTAATGGATTTTACCACCTTAGGAGAAGTGGTCTTTAAAGGTCAGGCTAGTGTTACCAATGGGTTGTTTGAATTCGATTTTGTTGTGCCAAAAGATATTGGTATTCCTGTAGGCAATGGGAAAGTTAGTTTTTATGCGCAAACAGACTCACCAACCTCCGATCAGGCGGGGTCAAATTTTGATATTAAAATAGGAGGGATTAATGTAAATGCACCTGAAGATAACTTAGGGCCTGTTATCAATCTCTATATGAATGATGAGAACTTTGTTTCAGGAGGCATCACTAACGATTCGCCAACCGTGCTAGTAAAATTACAAGATGATAATGGAATTAATACCGCTAGTGGTATTGGGCACGATATTACTGCGATTATAGATGCAGACGAAACCAATCCTATTGTCCTTAATAGTTATTACCAAGCCAATGTAGATGATTATACCAACGGAACGGTAAGTTATCCGTTTAGAGATTTAGAACCAGGTTTGCACACCTTAACCTTAAAAGCTTGGGATGTTTATAACAATTCTTCAACAGAAGAAATTCAATTTATGGTGTATGATGAAGATGAAGCCTTAGTGATTGAGAATGTTTTAAATTACCCTAACCCATTTGTGAGTTATACCGAGTTTTGGTTTAACCATAATAGTTCTGAGCCTTTAGATATCTCAGTTCAAATCTTTACAGTTTCTGGTAAATTGGTGCGTACCTTAAACGGACAGACTAGTGCAGATGAGTGTTGTTCGGATGCATCAAGCTCTCTATCTCGAAACATTGTTTGGGATGGTAGAGATGATTTTGGCGATAAAATTGGAAAAGGAGTCTATGTTTATAAACTAAAAGTGAAATCTAACCGTTTAAATAAACAAGTTGAAAAAATTCAAAAACTTGTCATACTATAATATTAAATTATATTTGCTAACAGATGAGTTGTGCTCTTTGAGTATTAATAGATCAAAAATTAAAAATGAAAAAACAAATTATAGCCTTAATGGCTTTGGTTACTTTAAGTAATGCCTTTGCCCAAGACGGTACCGTAATTATTCCAGATTCTAATGACAGTCGTGTTATTACTACCGGTTTACCTTTTATGTTAATTGCTCCAGATGCGAGGTCAGCGTCATTAGGAGATATGGGAGTAGCGACCTCTGTAGATGGTTTTTCGCAACAATACAACCCTGCTAAATATGCGTTTTCAGAAACAAAGCAAGGGGTAAGTTTAAGTTATACACCGTATTTAACGCGTTTGGTTAATGATATTTCCTTAAGTTATGTAACGTATTTTAATCGTATCAATGAGTACAGTGCTTTTTCAGCAGGACTTAAATATTTTTCTTTAGGTGAAATTGTACTTACCCAAGATGCAAACGACCCAGGAGTTGCCGTAAAGCCGAACGAATTTGCAATAGACGCTGCTTACTCACTAAGATTAGGGAATCAATTTTCTATGGCTGTTGGTCTGCGTTATATGCGTTCTGCATTACGTTTAGGTCAGGTAGATTCTAACGCCAATGCCGGAAGTACTTTTGGTGCTGACATTACAGGATATTATCAGAGTGAAGAAGAAGCTTATACCGACTTTAACGGACGTTGGAGAGCTGGTTTTGCGATTCAGAATTTAGGTCCAAAATTTAAGTATGATGATGCCGGACAAGATGTGTTTCAACCTACAAACCTGAGATTAGGAGCTGGTTTCGATTTTATTTTCGATCAATACAATAAATTGGCCATTACCGGAGAAGTGTCTAAATATTTAGTGCCAACACCTCCTGTTTATGGTAATGAGTATAACTACGAAGATGATAATGGAAATGGAGTGTATGATGAAGGAGAAGAATACGGAAACCCGATTACAAGCGATATCATTATTGATGGTCAAGATCCAGATGTTGGATTTTTAACAGGTGTTTTTCAATCCTTTGGTGATGCTCCAGGAGGACTAAGTGAAGAGTTAAGAGAGTTTACTTGGGCTTTAAGTGCAGAATATACGTATCAAGACAACTTCTCATTACGAACAGGTTATTTTAATGAAGCAGATGATAAAGGTGCACGTAAGTTTTTCGGACTAGGAGCAGGGTTTAAATACACCACCATTAATGTCGATCTATCTTATCTATTCTCAGCATCAAAAATTCAGAGTCCGTTAGAAAATACACTTCGTTTTTCACTGACTTTCAATTTTGGAGATGGTGAATACAATGAGTATTAATCCACTTAAACGTACAGTCTTTGTGTAGACTGACAAAAAAATAATTATATTTAAAAAACTATTGTTTAACCGCAATAGTTTTTTTGTCTCAACTAATTTGTAAAATATGAAGGAAGTAAAACTAGAAACAATATTACAAGTTTATACTGATATTAATGAAGTTTCTAAAGATATACAAGCCTTAATGCAGGCGGCCATAGAAGCAAGGGAAAATGCTTATGCTCCGTATTCTAAGTTTAATGTTGGTGCAGCCATCTTACTAGATAATGGAGAAATTGTTATAGGTAATAATCAAGAAAATGCTTGTTTTCCTTCAGGACTCTGTGCAGAACGTACTGCGATTTATTATGCAGGGGCTAAATTTCCTAAGGCAAAAATGCTAACTATGGCCATTACAGCTTCATCACAAAATCAACTTACCGATAAGCCAATTCCACCATGTGGAGCATGCAGGCAAGCGATCGCAGAATATGAAATAAAACAAGATCTTCCTATTGAAATTTACTTTATGGGTGCTCAAGGAAAAGTTGTAAAATCACACTCCTTAGCCAACTTATTACCACTTCTTTTTGAAAGTTCAGTGTTATAGGGTTTTCGTTATTGAAAATTCAGTAATATCTTGATTTTTTTATGGCATACAGTTTCTTCATTATTGTGTAAAGTGTTATTTTTGTTATTCTATTTAAAGAACTCATCAAGAAATGCAAAAAATAACTAAAGAAGTTTACCTAAAGTGGTATGAGGACATGTTGTTCTGGCGTAAGTTTGAAGACAAACTTGCCGCAGTTTATATTCAACAAAAAGTTAGAGGTTTCCTTCATTTATATAATGGACAAGAAGCTGTTTTAGCCGGTGCATTACATGCTATGGACTTAACTAAGGATAAGATGATTACGGCATACCGTAACCACGTGCAACCAATTGGTATGGGTGTGGATCCAAAACGTGTAATGGCAGAATTATTTGGAAAAGCAACCGGAACCTCTCAAGGTTTAGGAGGCTCAATGCACATCTTCTCTAAAGAACACCGTTTTTACGGGGGTCATGGTATTGTAGGAGGTCAAATTCCTTTAGGAGCAGGGATTGCTTTTGGTGATAAATATCACGGTAGCGATGCGGTAACTATTTGTTGTTTTGGTGATGGTGCTGCTAGACAAGGGTCTTTACATGAGACGTTTAACCTTGCGATGTTATGGAACTTACCAGTGGTGTTTGTTTGTGAAAACAATGGTTATGCCATGGGAACTTCTGTAGCGCGTACTGCAAACCATACGGATATTTGGAAATTAGGTTTAGGTTATGATATGCCATCAGGACCTGTAGACGGAATGAATCCAATAAAAGTAGCGGAAGCGTTTGATGAAGCTATACAACGTGCTAGAAAAGGCGGAGGACCATCTTTCTTAGAAGTGAAAACTTACCGTTATAGAGGTCACTCTATGTCTGATGCACAACATTACAGAACTAAAGATGAGGTTGCTGAATACAAGAAAATTGACCCGATCACTCAGGTGAAAGATATCATTCTTGAAAATGAATACGCTACCGAAGCAGATTTAAAAGCAATTGATAAAGAGGTGAAAAACCGCGTTTCAGAATGTGAGAAATTTGCAGATGAATCGCCGTTTCCTGATAAGAATGTTATGTACGATGTTGTATATGAACAGGAAGATTACCCATTTATAGATCACAAAATAAAGTAAACTATGGCAGAAGTAATTAATATGCCGCGTTTGAGCGACACCATGGAAGAAGGAACTGTTGCTACTTGGTTAAAACAAGTGGGTGACAAAGTTGAAGAAGGGGAAATTTTAGCTGAAATCGAAACCGACAAGGCCACGATGGAATTTGAGTCTTTTAATGAAGGAACTTTATTACATATTGGTATTCAAGAAGGTGAAACGGCAAAAGTAGATACACTTTTAGCTATCATAGGTGAAGAAGGTGAGGATATCTCAGGATATTTAAACGGAGAATCTGCACCAGCAGCGGCACCTGAAGAGGCGTCAGAATCTTCAACATCTAAAGCTACAGAGTCAGTAAGTTCAGACGCTAAAGAAACAGCTTTACCAGAAGGTGTTACAGTAGTAACCATGCCACGTTTAAGTGATACTATGGAAGAAGGTACTGTAGCGTCTTGGTTAAAAAATGTTGGTGACGCTGTGGAAGAAGGTGATATTTTAGCCGAGATTGAAACGGATAAAGCAACCATGGAATTTGAATCTTTTCAATCTGGACATTTATTATATGTTGGATTAGAAGAAGGTGAAAGTGCAAAGGTTGATGCTTTATTAGCGATTCTTGGTCCTGAAGGAACAGATGTTTCTGGGATTGCTAAAAACTTTACAGCTGGTGGTGCTGAACCAAAGAAAGAAGCGCCAAAAACCGATGCTAAAAAAGAAACACCTAAGGCTGCGCCTAAAAAAGAAGAACCTAAGAAAACTGCTGCTCCGGCTTCAAAACCTGCAGCAAATACAGCAACGATTTCAGGACGTATTTTTGCGTCACCTTTAGCTAAGAAAATGGCTGAAGAAAAAGGAATCGATTTAGCAGATGTACAAGGTTCTGGAGAAAATGGAAGAATTGTTAAGAAAGATATAGAAAACTTTACGCCTAAAGCGGCAGCTCCTACAGCTGCAGTTGCAAACGTAGCTTCAGGTGCTGAAGAAAGTTTCGATGAGGTTCCTAACTCTAACATGCGTAAGGCCATCGCTAAGAATTTAGCAAAATCTAAATTTACGGCACCACATTACTATTTAAATGTGGAATTTGATATGGATAATGCCATTGCTTTCCGTAAGGAAGTGAATGCTATTCCTGATACTAAAATATCATTTAATGATATCGTGGTTAAGGCCTGTGCCATGGCTTTAAAACAACATCCACAAGTAAATTCGCAGTGGTTTGATGATCGTATGAAATTAAATCATCACGTGCATATCGGGGTTGCTGTAGCAGTAGATGAAGGACTTCTTGTACCCGTTGTTAAATTTGCAGATCAACGTAAGTTAACGCAAATTGGAGCGGCTGTAAAAGAATACGCTATAAAAGCAAAAACGAAGAAGTTATCGCTAGAAGAAATGGAAGGAAGTACCTTTACCATTTCTAACTTAGGAATGTTTGGTATTGATAGCTTTACATCAATTATCAATCAACCAAATTCAGCCATACTTTCAGTAGGTGCTATTGTTCAAAAGCCTGTTGTTAAAGACGGAGCTATTGTTGTAGGAAACACAATGAAACTTTGTTTAGCTTGTGACCATAGAACTGTAGATGGTGCTACTGGAGCGCAATTCCTTCAAACTTTAAAAGGTTATATTGAAAATCCATTAACAATGGTATTGTAAGTATAAAATAGGATTCTTAATCCCATTAGAATCTCTTAATATATAATCCTGATTTGATCATTTATCGAATCAGGATTTTTTTATCTTTAAAGGCTAACTAAAAAATCAATATGAAGAACATAATTTTTGTGTTGTGCATCGCGCTCGTTTGTGCTTGTTCATCACGTAAAAAGAAAGAAGTTTCAACGACAGAAGAGCTTTCAAAACCCGAATTAACTCAACAAGCTATTCAAACCAGTATGTCCTATTTGGCATCCGATGAATTAGAAGGGCGTGCTACAGGTACAGCTGGCTTAGAAAAAGCGGCAGTTTATATTGAAAATTATTTAAAGGCGAATGGGATAAAGCCTTATTTCAAAACCTATAGAGATTCATTTAAAGTCAAAGACATTGATGGTTATAATATTGTTGGGTTCATAGAAGGTCAAGATCCGGTATTAAAAAATGAGTTTGTTATTCTTGGCGGACATTACGATCATATTGGTAAAGGGAAAACCGTAGAAGGAGACAGCATTGCTAATGGTGCTAATGATGATGCTTCTGGGACTTTGGCTGCTATGGAGTTTGGACGTTATTTTGCCAAAACCAAATCGAATAAAAGAAGTATTTTAATTACGTTATATGATGCGGAAGAATTGGGTTTGTTAGGTTCATCGCACTTAGCAACACGTTTAAAAGATCAGGGGATAAATGCGTATACCATGCTTAATTTTGAAATGATTGGTGTGCCTAGAGCAGAAGGCGAAATTATGGCTTATATGAGTGGCTATGACAAATCTAATTTTGCTGAAAAGTTAAACGCATATGCCAATGCTGAGGTTATCGGTTTTTTTGATAAAGCCAAGCAAATGTCACTTTTTAGACGTTCTGATAATTACCCGTTCTATAAAGCATTGCAAATTCCGGCACATGCCATTTCTACATTCGATTTTACCAATTTTGATTATTACCACCATGTGGATGATGAAGCTGATAAAATGGATTATGACCATATGCTGAAATTTATAAATACGATGATTCCAGCCTTAGAAGGAATGATAAATGCCCCTAATAAAGAAGTAATTTTAAACAATGAATAAACATATAATTATAACCGGAACAAGTCGTGGTATTGGCTACCAATTAGTACAATTATTAGCCAAACAAGGTCATAAAATTTTGGCCTTGTCGCGTAATGAACAGCCTGTTATAGATCTGAATTTAGATGAGGTTCAAACCATGGCATTTGATCTTTGTGATGAAAGCGCTTATGTTAAGGTGTCCGATTTTATTAAAAATGAATGGGGATATGTTGATATCTTAATTAATAACGCAGGGGCGATAATTAATAAACCCTTTGCCGAAACATCATTTGAAGATTTCACAACGGTCTATAAAACGAATGTTTTTGGTGTTGCAGAATTAACCAGAATTGTCATACCATTTATGAAATCGGATGGGCACGTTGTCACAGTGAGTTCAATGGGAGGCATACAAGGAAGTATGAAATTTCCGGGCTTAGCAGCGTATAGCTCTAGTAAAGGTGCTGTAATTACATTGACGGAATTGCTCGCTGAAGAATATAAGGAGACCGGACCACAATTTAATGTTTTGGCCTTAGGGGCTGTGCAAACTGAAATGCTTGAGGAAGCTTTTCCTGGGTATGTAGCGAATTCATCACCTTTAGATATGGCAGCTTATATTCAGAATTTTGCATTAACCGGCCATAAATATTATAACGGTAAGGTGTTGCAGGTATCTAATTCTACTCCCTAAGTTAAGAATTTGCCTAAATTATAGATTTTGAAAGCCTTAAGTAGAAAAAAAAATGGTCCTTACTTTAAAGGAGTCATGCTTTGTTGGAATAAATCTTAATTTTTAGGTGATGTAAAATATAATTATATCCACTATTTTTGCGCTAATGCAATCAGCACTTTTAGAATATATTCCAGAGGCAGCGAGACCGTTAGTTATAGAACTTTTGGCTGTTGATAATTTGAATGTAAAAGTTAAGAAGGAACGTAAAACAAGACATGGTGATTATAGAGCGCTTTCTAACGGAAGGCATCAAATCACGATAAATTCTAATTTGAATTCCTATCGTTTTTTAATCACCTTGATTCATGAAATTGCGCATTTTGAAGCCTACCAAAGTTATGGCAGGTCTATAAAGCCGCATGGTAAGGAGTGGAAACATACATTTCAACGTTTAATGTTACCCTTTTTACGCCCTGAGGTTTTTCCTTCAGATTTATTACCTTTATTAGCGCGACATTTTAAAAATCCTAAAGCCTCTAGTGATACGGATGCGCCGTTGGCCTTAGCTTTAAAACGCTACAGTGATGCACCCGATACAACCTATGTTTTTGAACTTTCGGTAGATCAGATTTTTAAGTTGTATAATGGTCGCGTGTTTAAAAGAGGAAACCAACGAAGAAAACGCATTGAATGCCTTGAAGTAAGTACGGGAAAACTATATTTGTTTAACCCGAATGCAGAAGTAGAAATTATAGAATAAATTAAAGACGAATAGATAGAAATGAGTAGTAAGAATTCAAATTATTACGCCATACTGATGGCTGGTGGAGTAGGATCGAGGTTTTGGCCTGTAAGTACCCAAGATTTTCCAAAGCAGTTCCATGATATGTTAGGGACTGGAGATACCCTTATTCAGAAAACATTTAACCGTTTAGCGAAGTTAATTCCAGAGGAAAATATATTTATTCTTACCAATGAACGCTATAATGATTTGGTTTTTGAACAGTTACCGCAAGTGACCGAACGACAGGTGGTTTTAGAACCAGCTATGCGTAACACAGCACCTTGTATTTTATACGCGTCTTTAAAAATTCAGAAGGAAAATAAAGATGCTGTTATGATTGTTGCGCCAAGTGATCATTGGATTGAAGATGAAACGGCGTTTACAACTAATGTTCAGACCGCTTTTGACTATTGTCAATCGCACGATGCGTTGATGACTTTAGGGATTACACCAACCTTCCCTAATACAGGTTATGGTTATATTGAATACGATAAAGCTGCCTCTGAGGAAATTAAACCGGTGAGTCAATTTAGAGAAAAGCCAGATTATACTACGGCAAAATCATTTATAGAGCAAGGCAATTTTCTATGGAATGCCGGTATATTTATGTGGAGTGTAGCCGCAGTGGTTTCAGCGTTTAAAAATAATCAGCCCGAATTATTTCAATTGTTTGAAAGCGGTTACGATGCCTATAATACAGATCTAGAAGACAACTTTATAAAAGAAAATTATGGCAAGGCTGAAAATATTTCGGTGGATTACGCCTTAATGGAAAAGAGTACTAATGTCTTTGTTATTCCTGCCACCTTTGATTGGAATGATCTTGGTACCTGGGGAAGTCTTTATGACAAGTTAGATAAAGATGAAAGTTGCAATGCTGTAGTTAATGCTGAAACCTTATTAGAAGATTCTACAGGAAATATGATTCGTTCTAAAAAAGGAAAAGTTGTCGTCATCGACGGTCTAAATGATTATATCGTTGTGGACAAAGAGGAAGTTTTACTTATCTTTCCAAAAGCAAAAGAACAAGATATTAAAAAGGTATTACAAAAAGCAAAAGCTAAATTTGGTGATGCTATAGGATAATCTTTTTTGAGGTCTTCCGTGCTTAGCTTAACCAATTGTGGTTCTAATTATAATTTTGGAATTTTATAACTATGAGTGACGAAAATAAATTTAATTTTTCTGATGAAGAGGCCGGGCGCATGACTAATGAAATGAACAAAGAGCAGGCTGTTGAAGATAAAAAGGATGCAGTAAAGAAGGATGCTCAAGGCTTGTTTGCTAGTATTAAAACCTTTTTGCATGAATTGCTCGATTTCAGAGATGACACCGATAGAGAAGCGACCATAACAGCAATAAAACACGATATTCCTTTTAAAGGGGCGACGGCGTGGATTTTAGTTTGCTCTATTTTTGTGGCTTCTATAGGATTAAATGCCAATTCTACCGCAGTAGTTATTGGAGCCATGTTAATTTCTCCCCTAATGGGGCCCATTTTAGGTGTGGGCTTATCGATTGCAATTAATGATATAGACACCTTAAAGAAGTCTTTAATCAACTTAGCCACGATGATTGTGCTAAGTTTATTAACCGCATTTTTATTTTTCTACCTATTCCCCTTAAGTGAAGATACCTCAGAACTCATGGGGCGTACGCGTCCTGATATACGTGATGTGTTAATTGCTTTTTTTGGTGGTTTAGCTTTAATTATCGCGAGGACTAAGAAGGGAACTATTGCTTCTGTTATTTTTGGTGTTGCTATTGCTACGGCCTTGATGCCGCCTTTATGTACAGCGGGGTATGGTTTGGCTAAAGGAAATTGGCAGTTTTTTGGTGGTGCCATGTATTTGTTTACCATTAACACCATATTCATCGCCTTAGCGACCTTTTTAGTGTTGAAAATTCTGCGTTTTCCAATGCTTAAATATGCCAATTCAGCAAAGCGAAAACGAACCTCTAGGATTGCTATGGGGGTAGCTATAATTGTAATGATACCTGCAATATGGACCTTCTTAACTGTACTGCAAGAAAGCCGTTATCAACGTGATTTTGATAATTTTGTGAAAAACGAAATTGAGAGTAATTCTAACCTTTGGTATCAAAAGCGTGATAACGATTTAGACATAGAAACCAAAACAATGAATCTACATTTTAATGGTGATGTTAGTGATGAAATGATCACCGATTTACAAAATGAGAAAAAGAATTATATCAATTTATCGGATTTTGAGTTGATTATTAATGCGAATAAAACGCGAAGCGCAGACCGTTTAATGGAGTCTTTAGATCGTGCCTATGCAGATTTAGACCGTAAGGATAATGTTATTGATGGGTTGCAAACTCAGATTGAAAATTTGCAAAAAAGTATTACCAATCTTAACCAACAAATAGAGTCTAAAAACACCAATATAAACGCGGTGTCATTTTCGTCCTTATCACGTGATGCGAAGATTAAATTTAATGATTTAGAATATTTTGGATATGCCAAAATGTTAGAGTCTAAAGATTTTATCAATATTGATACCGTTACAATTGCACATGTAAGATGGAAAGTAAAACTTTCAGATAGCCTTGTGCTTAATAAAGAACGCGACTTGCAGAAATGGCTTAAAAATGAACTTAAAGTCGATACCGTTTTTATAAGAAGAAACTAATGGTTAGAGTGAGGTTATAATTTATTGAGCATCCTCCTCTAAATACATTCTACGTACTTTTCTAAATAACTCAGAAGAATAAACGAAGTTGGTAACAGCTTCGTTTTCTGTTTTAAAAATGGTTTTATTAGAGCCTTCCCATTCTAACAGTCCGTCTTTTAGAAATACGATTTTTTTTCCTATCTCCATAACGGAGTTCATATCGTGGGTGTTTATAACCGTAGTAATGTCAAATTCTTCAGTAATTTCCTGAATTAAATTATCAATCACAATAGCAGTTTTAGGATCTAAACCCGAGTTAGGTTCATCACAAAACAAAAATTTAGGACGGTTAACAATAGCTCTTGCAATAGCCACACGTTTTTGCATTCCTCCAGAAGCTTCACTAGGCATTTTCTTATGTGCATTGTCAAGATTTACACGTTTAAGTACAATATTAACACGGTCTTCCATTTCGCTCATGCTTTGCTTGGTAAACATACGTAACGGGAACATTACATTTTCAGCAATCGTCATTGAATCAAAAAGAGCACTGCCTTGAAAAACCATTCCCATTTCAGAACGTAATTCAGTCTTTTCGTTCCTTGAGAGCTTACTAAAATTTCGGCCTTCATAAGAAATAGATCCTTCTTCATATTCAAACAAACCGAGCAAACATTTTAAGAAAACGGTTTTACCAGAACCACTTTGCCCAATAATTAAATTGGTTTGCCCTTTTTCAAAAGAGGTAGAAATACCTTTTAAAATATGTGCGTCTTCAAACGATTTATGTAAGTCTTTAACTTCAATCATGTCTTAGCCTAATAATAAACTGGTTAGTAAAAAGTTAACAATAATTACCAATACGCTGGTCCAAACAAAAGATGTGGTACTCGCTTTTCCTACTTCTAAAGCTCCACCTTTCATAAAATAACCATAATACGATGGGATAGTTGCCAATAAGAAGGCAAAAACAAAAGTTTTTATAAACGCATAAATAAAGTGAAATGGAATAAAGTCTAGTTGTACACCTTCTAGGTAATCTTCCATGGTGCCATACCCGCCGTATACACAAGCCATAAGACCACCAAGAATACCTAAAAACATCGCAATTGAAATGACAAAAGGATAAAGTGTTAAGGCGATAAATTTAGGGAACACCAAATAGTTAATGGCATTAATTCCCATAACTTCTAAGGCGTCTATTTGCTCTGTAACACGCATGGTCCCAATACTAGAAGTAATGAATGACCCCACTTTACCTGCCATAATAATAGAGATAAATGTTGGTGCAAATTCTAAGATTATGGACTGTCGTGTGGCAAAACCGACCAAGTATTTTGGCATAATAGGACTGGTCATATTCAAAGACGTTTGGATGGCTACAACGCCTCCAACGAAAAAAGAAATAAAGGCTACAATCCCTAAAGAACCAATGATAAGATCATCAATATCTTTTAAAATTAAAGGTTTCATCACAGACCATTTTGTCGGTCTACGAAAAATATCTTTAATCATTATAAAATAGGTTCCAATATTATGTAGGTAAGTCATGTTGAATTTTATTATTGCTAAAGTATAAAAAATGATTAGTTAATAATGTTAATTTGAACTAAGATATTTTTTTAAATCGTACTTTTGAATCTTAATAATAATGTTTTATTCTAATGAAAAATTTCTTCACTTTAAGTGTTGTACTCTTCTTATTTATGTCGTGTGGAGCACAAAATACAATTACAGAAACTAAAAGCCAAACCAACTCTATAACATCATCTGAACAGCCTAAGTTGGTTGTTGGGATTGTGGTGGATCAAATGCGCTACGATTATCTTACACGTTTTGAATCTAAATATGGAGAAGGAGGATTTATGCGTATGATTAATGAAGGTTTCAACTGTAAAAACAATCATTTTAATTATGTACCAACTTATACAGGACCTGGGCATGCTTCCGTGTATACCGGAACAACGCCAAAAATTCACGGTATTATTGGTAATAATTGGTACGATAAACAAATAAAAGAAATGGTGTATTGCGCAAGTGATGACCAAGTTACACCAGTAGGGACGGAGAACAAAGCCGGATTAATGTCGCCTCATAGACTACAAACGACGACGTTTGGAGATGAAAACAGACTGTTTACGCAAATGCGTGGTAAAACGATCGGATTAGCCTTAAAGGATAGAGGTGCAATTTTACCAGCAGGGCATACCGCGAATGCAGCATATTGGTTTCATGGTGCCGATGAAGGCGCTTGGATTACCAGTTCCTTTTATACAAAGGAGTTACCACAGTGGGTTAAAGATTTTAATGCATCAGAAAAGGCATCGTCTTATTTAAAGCCATGGAATACACTTTATGATATTTCTACATATACGGAGAGTGGTGTTGATGAAAATACTTTTGAAGGCGGATTTAAAGGAAAGGAAAAGGCAACCTTTCCTTATGATTTAAAAACCTTAAGTAAAACAAATAGAGGTTTTGATATTTTAAAAGCAACGCCTTACGGTAACAGTTTAACAGCTGATTTCGCTATGGCTGCAATTGAGGGAGAAGCATTAGGACAAGATGCTATTACAGATGTTTTAACGGTGAGCTTCTCGGCAACGGATTACGTAGGTCATAATTTTGGAGTTAATTCAAAAGAAGTAGAAGATACTTATTTACGTTTAGATAAAGATCTAGAGCGTTTATTTAATTACTTAGACAGCACTGTTGGGAAAGGTGAATACACTGTTTTTCTTACAGCAGATCATGGTGCGGTAGATGTGCCTTCTTATTTAAAAACAAGAAAAGTTCCTGCAGGATATGTAGATAATAAGGATAGAAAAAATCGTTTCAATAGCTTCTTAGATGCTACTTATGGGACTAAAGACTTGGTAGAGAATATAAGCAATAATCAAATCTTTTTAGATAGAAATAAAGTTAAGGCTTTAGGTTTAAAACTTTCAGATGTTCAAACGACTATTGCTATGGAACAGTTAAGTTACCCTAATGTATCTAAAGTATACACGGCTACCACAATGAGCACTACGACGTTTTCTAATGGTATAGAAGCTTTAATTGAAAATGGTTTTAATCAAAAACGATCGGGAGATGTTATTTTGGTGAATGACACAGCTTTTATTTCTTATAGCAACACAGGATCTACGCATGGTAGCGGATTAAACTATGATACTCATGTGCCATTATTATTTTTTGGTAAAGGCGTGAAGCATGGCGAAACGTTTAACAAAACCGTAATACCAGATATTGCGCCAACTATTTCTGCAATGTTAGGGATTAGCTTTCCTAGTGGAGCTACAGGACAACCTTTAGTATTTATAATGGAATAATTATTTTAGTGTGAATAGGAAACCCATTTTTACAATCATAGCTGTACTTATCGTCATTGGTATTTACAGCTATGATTTTTTTATAGAACAAAAAGCGAAGTCAGACCTTATAAAAGACGGTCAGACGGTAAAGGCGCTAACCAATACATTTTTTTTACCAACAAGTACTACCGGCCAAGTGATACATCATCAGAATTATTCGCTTTCGTACAATGAACCGTATGAACAAGCCGAGTGGGTTGCCTATGAACTTAAGGCATCTCATTTGAGTTCTACCAATCGTAAAAGACCGTATTTTGAAATTGATGAGGCCATAAAAACAGGCGCAGCACATTGGAAGAATTATAAAAAGTCGGGTTACGATAAAGGGCATTTATGTCCTGCTGGTGATAGGCGTTTTACAAAGGCGGCCCATGATGAGACTTTCTTAACGAGTAATATAAGTCCACAGGAACATCAATTTAATGCAGGTGTTTGGAACCGTTTAGAGCAGAAGGTACGTTATTGGGCCAAAAAGAATGATGGTGTGTTTGTCGTTACAGGCGGAATTTTAAATGAGGATTTAAAAACAATAGGGGAAGAAGAGGTGGCGGTGCCTAATCAGTTTTATAAAGTGATTTTAGACCATACCAATGGAAAAACTAAAATGATTGCTTTTTTGATGAATCATGAAAACTCAAATCTTCCTTTGTATAAATTTGTAGTGTCTGTAGATACGCTTGAAGCCTTAACAGGGATTGACTTCTTTCCGGAGTTAGAAGACCGTATTGAAAATCAACTTGAAGCTTCTGCGAGTTACAAAAGCTGGTCGTTTTAGTGGGTTACTTAAATTTATTGAGAATGCCTTTCCACCGTAATTGGCGAATAAATTGGCCTTCGTCTTCCGACACTAAAGGCTTAACCTTCTCCGATTGGGCTTTAAAATAACCAGAGATATAATCTTTAAACAATTGAAAACTCCTTTTTTTGTACGCTAGTTTTATAGCTGAAATTAGGGTGATCCAAAAGCCATAGCGTAACTTGTACATGGCCTCCCCTTGTAAGTATTTTGAGGCTTTATTATAGGATTGTCCCGTAGGTTTTAAATGTTTTACATGCAAGGTTTCATCTGTAAGGACTTGCCAACCGTGGTATTTTGCAAGCAATTCATCTACGGTATCCCAACCCATTGAAGCTTTTAATTGTCCTATTTGTTCAAAACAGGCTTTTCTATAGGCTTTTAGGGCGCCACGGATATGATCTTTGTTGGTAAGATCTTCTAAAATCCATTCTTTATTTTTTTCAATATAACAGAATCCGGAAACCATTCCCAATCTCTGGTTGGTCTTGTAATGCGCGGCTAAAGTTTGAAGATAGGACTCCGGAAAAATAAGATCGGCATCAAATTTACAAATGATGTCATAATCCATATCTAAAGTATTTAAGCCTTTATTAAAGGCCTGTATAATTTTAGAACCCGGTAGATGTTTTGCAGAGGACTTAGAATTTATCACTGAAATCCAAGGATATCGTGACGCATAATCCTCACAAATTTGTTGTGTGTTGTCAGTAGAATTATCATTAACCACAACGACCTTTTTAGGTAACAAGGTTTGCTTTGCTAAAGATTCTAAGGTCAGACCAATATAAGCGTCTTCGTTGTGTGCTGGAATTATGATATAGAAGTTCAAAGGTAATAGTATTTAAGACCGTTCAGCATAAACAATATAATAACGCGGTGTAAAGCGTCTTAAAATAGGTCTAATCCCTAATTTATTTACGGGGTTGGTCCATTTTTGACGGTCTTTAATCATCCATCCTGTTTTTTCTAAGAGCCAATCTAATTGCCAATCTTCAAACTCATGATAATGACGATCGCGCATATCGGTTTGGCTCCTATAGGCTGAGGCAAACCACAATTTAAGTGGAATGCTAATAAGTATCTTATCGGCCGTTATAGATTTTAAAACCTCATAAGGTGATAAGAGGTGCTCAAAAATTTCAAATGCAGTAACCACTTTGGCCGGAGAGGCTAGAATAGCTTTCCGGTCTTCATCTAAATCTTCTCCTTTAGTATTTTCTACACTATAGCCTTCTGATAGCATAATTTCAGTAAACGGATTCTTTACCCCTAAATCTAAAATTGTTTCCGAAGTGGAAACGTGTTTTTTTAAGAATTGTAGCGTTAAATTAAAACGTTTATTCGGGTATGTTTTCTCGTACATAAAAAGGAACTACTGAAGGTCTGGCGTTTAATTAATATTGATAAACAATGGCATTAATATTCATACCAGCACCTACACTGGCAAAAATAATAACGTCACCTTCGTTAATGTTTTGATTTTCTAAGTCGCCTTTTAAAATCACATCATATAAGGTTGGTACGGTGGCCACACTAGAGTTCCCTAGCTTATTAATGGTCATTGGCATAACCCCTTCAGGCATGTCCATGTTATGAAGTTTGTAAAAACGTTTTACAATAGCTTCATCCATTTTTTCATTTGCCTGATGTATTAATATTTTCTTTACGTCTTTTATAGACTTTCCGCTTTTTTCTAAACAAGATTTTAAAGCTTGTGGGACATTCGTTAATGCGAATTCGTAAATTTTACGTCCATACATCTTAATGTATTTACGTTGGGCATCACTGTCTTTATCGTTGGTTTTTCCGAAGAAAATATAATGGGACTCATCAAAGGCAAAGGTTGCTGTTTCATGGGCTAAAATACCACCCTCAAGGTCGCTTTTATCAATAATAGCCGCACCTGCACCGTCGCCATAAATCATAGAATCTCTATCATGTGGATCTATTACTCTAGATAAGGTTTCAGAACCTATAACTAAGCAACGTTGCGCAATACCAGAAGCAATAAATGCTTTGGCTTGTATAACGCCTTCAATCCATCCTGGACAACCAAAAAGGATATCATAACCTACACATTTTGGATTTCTAATCTTTAATAAATGTTTTACGCGTGAAGCAATACTAGGTACCGTATCACTTTGTTCTGAGTCATGAAGAATATCGCCATAATTGTGAGCAACAATAATGTAGTCAATTGTTTCTCTATCTATTTTAGCGTCTGCAATCGCTTTTTCGGCTGCAAATGTGGCAATGTCAGAGTTGTTTAAATCTTCTGTGACATACCGCCTTTCGTTAATTCCCGTAATGGCTTTAAATTTCTCTACAATAACTTCATTAGAATTCTTAATTGTAGAACCATCTGCATTTAAAAATTGATGATTATAAAAGTTCTCATTTTTTTCTATATAGCTTGGTATATAGCTTCCTGTTCCTGTGATTTTAATCCCCATCGTTGTTTATTTTCGTAATTACGAAATTAGTCAATATTAAAGAGCTTTCCCTACTGTAGTGTTTTAAAAGATTTAATTTTTGATAAATTCTTAATAATTATTAGCAGTCGCTATTTAAAACACAAAAAAGTATTCGGTTTGAATACTTTTTTGTGTTTTATAATAAGATTATGCATCCATATAGTCTTCTATAGGAGCGCAACTACATATTAAGTTTCGATCGCCATAAGCGTCGTTAACACGTCTTACGCTTGGCCAGAATTTGTTATCTTTAACAAAGTCTAGCGGATACGCTGCTGCCGCTCTAGTATAGGGTAAGTCCCATTCATCAGAAGTGAGCATTTCCATAGTATGTGGTGCATTTTTAAGCATATTGTTAGCATCTTCTTTTGAAGTTGTTTCTATTTCTTTACGAATAGAAATCATCGCATCACAAAAACGATCCATTTCAGCTTTACTTTCGCTTTCTGTTGGCTCAATCATCATGGTGCCAGCAACAGGGAAGGATACTGTTGGTGAGTGGAATCCGTAATCCATTAAACGTTTTGCAATATCTGTAACTTCAATACCATTGGCTTTAAAGTCACGACAATCAATAATCATTTCGTGAGCAGCTCTTCCATTTTCACCTGAATATAAAGTTGGATAAGATCCGCTTAAACGTTCTTTGATATAATTGGCATTTAAAATCGCAACTTCAGTAGCTTTCTTAAGACCTCTATAGCCTAACATTTTTATGTAACCGTAAGAGATTAAACAAACTAAAGCAGAACCGAAAGGCGCTCCAGAAATAGCTGTAATTGCTTGGTGACCTCCTGTTTTAATAATTGGGTTTCCTGGTAAAAAAGGAACTAGTTGTTTAGCAACACAAATTGGGCCTACACCTGGTCCACCACCACCATGAGGGATAGCAAACGTTTTGTGCAGGTTTAGGTGACAAACATCGGCACCGATATTTCCTGGATTTGTTAAGCCTACTTGAGCATTCATATTGGCACCATCCATATACACTTGTCCACCATTATCATGGATAATTTGTGTAATTTCTTTAATGGCTGACTCATAAACTCCATGGGTAGAAGGATAAGTTACCATTAATGCTGAAAGGTTATCTTTATGTAATTCTGCTTTTTCTCTTAAATCTTCTACATCAATATTTCCGTCTTCAGAGGCTTTTGTTACCACCACTTTCATTCCGGCCATTACAGCACTTGCGGGGTTGGTTCCGTGTGCCGATGATGGAATTAAACAGATATTTCTGTGATGATCACCACGAGATTCATGATAAGCTTTAATCACCATTAAGCCTGCAAATTCACCTTGTGCACCAGAGTTAGGTTGAAGTGATGTCGCCGCAAAACCTGTAATTTCAGAAAGTTGATTTTCTAAAGCTTTAAGCATTAACTTATAACCTGTAGCTTGGTCTGAAGGTACAAAAGGGTGCATATTCCCCCAACTAGGCCAACTTAAAGGCAACATTTCTGAAGCTGCATTCAATTTCATGGTACAAGACCCTAAGGAAATCATAGAATGATTTAAGGCTAAATCTTTACGCTCTAAACGCTTGATGTAACGCATTAATTCAGTCTCTGAATGGTACGTGTTAAAAACGTCAGCTGTTAAGAAGTCGCTTTTACGTTTTAAGTGCTCAGGAATGGTTTGGTTAGTTGATGTGCTTTCTATTTTTGCAGTCGTTTCACCAGTCACCGTTTCAAAAATTGAAATGATAGCATTTAAATCTGAAAGGGTTGTGGTTTCATTAATTGCAATTGTAACGGTATTGGTATCTGGGTAATGAAAGTTGACTTCATTTTTCTCCGCTTCATACTTCACCTTAACCGCATCCGCTTTAATCTGAATAGTATCAAAATAATGCGAATTAACTTGCTCTAAACCAAGTTGCGTTAAAGCATTGGCTAGGGTAGAAGCTGAGTTCTTAATTTTATCAGCAATAAAGGTAAGACCTTTAGGTCCGTGATAAACGGCATACATACCAGCCATAACCGCTAATAACACTTGTGCCGTACAAATATTTGAAGTGGCTTTATCTCGTTTTATATGTTGTTCTCTTGTTTGTAAAGCCATACGTAAAGCACGGTTACCGTTGGCGTCTTTGGTAACACCAATAATACGACCAGGAACATCACGCTTGTAAGCTTCTTTTGTTGCAAAATAAGCGGCATGAGGGCCTCCATAACCCATAGGGATTCCTAAACGTTGGGTAGTACCGATAACAACATCAGCTCCAAATTTTCCTGGCGCTTCTAGTTTTACTAAGCTTAAAATATCTGCAGCAACAGCCACTTTAATATGCTTAGCATTGGCTTGCTCTATAAAAGATTTAATATCTGTAATCTGACCATTTTTTCCTGGATATTGAAGTAAGGCTCCAAAATACTCATCAGATAATTTGTATTCTGCTTCGTTACCAATAACGAGTTCAATACCTATAGGGTTAGCTCTAGTTTCAAGTAAATCGATAGTTTGTGGTAAAACTAAGTCTGAAACAAAGAATTTATTTACGTTCGCTTTCTTTTGGCTACGCTCTCTTACCGCAAATAATAAGGCCATAGCTTCAGCGGCCGCAGTACTTTCATCTAAAAGTGAGGCATTGGCAATTTCCATCCCTGTTAAATCAATAATCATGGTTTGGAAATTTAACAAAGCTTCTAATCGGCCTTGTGCAATTTCAGCTTGGTATGGTGTATAAGCCGTATACCAACCTGGGTTTTCTAATACATTACGCTGAATAACAGCTGGTAAATTAGTAGGGTAGTACCCTAAGCCAATGTAAGTTTTAAATATTTTATTTCGTTGAGATAGTTCATTGATGTGGCTGAGGTATTCTTGTTCGCTCATTGCCGCATCAAGATCTAAATCTTTTTCTAAACGAATATTACCCGGAATGGTTTCAGTGATTAATTGAGCTATCGTATCCACACCTATCGTGTCTAACATGGCTTGTTGCTCATCTGAATTTGGGCCAATATGTCGTAATGCAAAAGAAGTTGTATCCATTAAATAATTATAATTAATTGAGTTGTGCAAAAGTACGGATTTAGGCTAATTTTTTAGTTAATGCACTCTAAAGTTTTTAACCGAAATAAAAGGTTATTAACACAATGCTTACTTTTGTTTTATGAATGTGTTAAAACGGCTTTTTAACTTTTATCTCAACAGTAGTATTCATGTGGCTTTTGCTGCTGTCGCTCTCTCGTGGGTAACCATGATAGAGCTGTATTTACAGCAGGATTGGTCGCTACTTTTATTTGTGTTTTTTGCTACGATTACGGGCTATAATTTTGTGAAGTATTTTGGCGTGGTGAAATTTCATCACCGAAGCATCGCGAGTTGGTTAAAAAGTATTCAAGTATTTTCGTTTGGAGCCTTCTTAGCAATGGGGTATTATTTATGGCATCTCCAAGGGACAACCTTGGTTTGGATAGTGGTACTAGGCGTGATCACTTTTTTTTACGCCATTCCTGTTATGATCCCTAAACATTATTTATATGATGATAAAAAAAACCTGAGGCAGGTAAGTGGTTTAAAGGTTTATCTCATCGCTCTAATCTGGATGGTGACAACCGTGTTTTTGCCTTTAGTGAATCAGGAGGGTGAAATACACCAAGATGTCCTTATAATTGGGGCACAGCGTTTCTGTTTTATCTTGGTTTTAATGTTCCCTTTTGAGATAAGGGATTTAAATTACGACAGTTTAAAACTTGCTACAATTCCGCAAACGATTGGGATTAAAAAAACAAAGCTATTTGGAGTGGTGTTATTGCTCTTGTTTGTGCTTCTCAATTGCTTTAAAACTGAATCGCATACCTATATCACAATGGCGTCATTAGGGATTATGATAATCACACTAATGTTTTTGTGTTTTTCTAATAAAAATCAATCCCGATATTACAGTGCGTTTTGGGTAGAGAGTTTGCCAATATTTTGGCTCTTATTGTTGTTTTTGCTTAGAGAGTTCCTTTTCTAAGGCCATTTGTAATTTGTTGCGTTCTTCAGTCTTTAAACATTGCACTTTAGAAGAGGCAATAGTTTCTGACAACTTCGTGTTTTTCTTTGAATACGTCCTTGTAACATGGCAATAGAAAATTCGCAACATTAATTTTGCTTTTTCCCAAGCTGTCGCTTCCCCATATTGTGCTTTATCGCAAATATGTTTGGCTTCATCACAAGTTATAAATAAAAAACTTTTTTTCATTTTATCTTTTCCGTTTTAAGCGGGGTATCAATTTTAATTAAACCAATTTTTTTCCATGCATTCTGCTAAACCAGTTCGTGCTCTATGGATTATAACCCATAGGTTAGACGCAGTAATATTCAATTCTTTACAAATTGTTTCTGTGTCATAATCTAAAATGGTTTTCATTTTAAAAACGTCAGCTTGTTTCTGTGGTAATTTAGCGATGCAATCGTAGATGGCGTCACCCATTTCAGAATTCACTAAGGTATCTTCAGCAGTTTTGTCTGAGGCATCTGAAACACGCTCCTCTAGCCAATCGCCTTCGGTTTCTGTATCGTTATGGTAATTCATTCTAACTTCAGCTTTGCCTTTATTAGAATTGATTTTACGATAATGGTCAATAATTTTTCGTTTTAAAATTGAAATGAGCCATGTACGCTCACTTGCTTCACCTTTAAAATTGACCATGGACTTTAAGCCTGCTAGGAAGGTTTCAGAAATTAAATCCTGGGCAATCTCTCTATCATTTACACGTGTTATCGTGTAATTGAAGAGGTAGTCGGAATATTGGTTGACCCAATTGTTAGGGTTTATTTGATGCTTAGGCATTTTTTTGATGTCATTACAAATTCAAAAATAAGTTAAAATGTTGAGATTTAATTTTATTATAAAAATTAAACATAACTTTAAGAGACGCATTTCATTCGCCTTTATTCTAAAAGACCATTTTGGGAAGGGGATTTGGTCACATAAAAATGCTTATTTGCTAAGCATAATTTCTATGTTTTAGTTTTTTAATGTTGAGGTGATCCGTACAGGGTTGGTCGTGATTTGAAGACATAATGGTATAAAAAAAGGAAAACATTTCGTTTTCCTTTTTTATAACTATAATCTAAGTAAGCTTCGTACTAAAATTTAGTGTCCTATTTTAATAAGCCGGCACGTCTTAATAAGGCTTCAGGTTGTGGTTCTTTACCTCTAAATCGTTTGTATAAAACCATTGGATTTTCTGTTCCGCCTTGAGACAAGACAAAAGTTTTAAACTTGTTGGCTACGGTTTTACTAAAAATACCTTCTTCTTTAAAATACTCAAAAGCATCAGCATCTAAAACTTCTGCCCATTTGTAACTGTAATAGCCAGAAGAATAACCGCCTTGAAAAATATGTGCAAAGGCTGTACTCATGCAATTTTCGGCAACATCAGGATAAAGACTCGTGTCTTTAAAAGCTTCAACTTCATGAGCTTTTACATCTTTAATTGCGGTAGGGTCTACACCGTGCCAAGACATGTCTAGCAGACCAAAACTTAATTGTCTTAAGGTTTGCATGCCCTCATGGAAAGTTGCAGACGCTTTTATTTTGTTAATTAACGCCATAGGGATAACTTCACCCGTTTCATAGTGGGTAGCAAAGAGCTCTAGGGCTTCTTTTTCGTAACACCAATTTTCTAACACCTGACTTGGTAATTCAACAAAATCCCAATATACGCTTGTTCCAGATAAGCTAGGATAAGTGGTGTTGGCTAGCATACCATGAAGGGCATGTCCGAATTCGTGAAACAAAGTGGTGACTTCATTAAATGTTAATAAAGAAGGTTTGCTTTTTGTTGGCTTGGTGAAATTACAAACTATAGAAATATGAGGTCTATCGTTTTTACCGTCCTTAATCATTTGTGGTTTGTAAGACGTCATCCACGCGCCGTTACGTTTGCCAGCTCTTGGGAAAAAATCTGCATAAAAGATAGAAACCAATTCGCCTTCAGCATTGGTAACTTTATAAGTTAGGACTTCTTCATGATATTTGTCTATGGTATCAATTTCTTCAAACTGTAAACCAAATAACTTTTCTGCTACAGTAAAAGCACCGTTTATGACATTTTCTAATTTAAAATATGGTTTTAGTTGTTCGTCATCAAGATCAAATAACTTTTGCTTTAATTTTTCAGAATAATAACCAGAATCCCATTTTTGAAGTTGATCTATACCGTCTAATTCCTTTGCAAAGTCTTCTAGTTTTTTAAACTCTTCTATTGCTGCAGGTTTTGCTTTTTCTAGCAGTTCATTTAAGAAAGACGTTACTTTTTCTGGTGTTTCTGCCATACGCTCTTCCAATACAAAATGCGCATGGGTTTTATAACCTAAGAGTTGCGCGCGCTTAAAACGAAGTGTTGCTATTTTAAGAACAATGTCTTGGTTGTCTAAAGCATCGTTCTGAAATCCTTTGCGTCCAAAAGCTTTGGAAAGGTCTTCTCTTAGTGCTCTATTGTCTGCATAGGTCATAAACGGAATATAACTTGGGTAGTCTAAGGTGATTAGCCATCCGTCTTTCTCTTTGCTTTCAGCCAATTGTTTAGCGGCTTCTTTTGCGCCGTCTGGCAGGCCAGAAAGATCCTCTTCGTTGGTAAGGTGTAATTCGTAAGCATTTGTTTCGGCTAAAATATGTTCGCCAAATTTTAATTTTAACTGGCTTAACTCTTTATCTATAGCACGTAACTCTGTTTTTTTGGCTTCGGGTAAATTGGCACCATTTCTAGAAAACCCTTTGTATTTTTTATCTAGAAGAGTTTCTTGTTCTGTGGTTAGGGTTAATGACGATTTTGAGTCGTAAACCACTTTTACACGTTTAAACAAAGCCTCATTTAAGGTGATGTCGTTACTGAAATCCGAGAGTAGTGGAGAAACCTCTTGTGCTATTTTCTGAATGGCTTCATTGGTTTCTGCGGAGTTAATATTAAAGAAAATACTCGATAAACGATCCAGTTCTTCTCCTGAATAATCTAAGGCTTCAATTGTATTTTGAAACGTCGGACTCTCCGTATTAGCGGTGATGGCATCTATTTCTGCTTTAGCTTTTTTTATACCTTCTTTAAAAGCTGGTAAATAATCTTCTGTGCTAATTTTAGAAAAAGGTGCAGTATTATAAGGTGTTGAAAAGGGTTTATTAAGAATCGTCATGGTAATGAGAATTTTAATTAAGTGTTTGATTAAGAAAAATTTAGCTATTATTTTAGCTCAAGACCTTATTAAGATGATTATCTTTGCACTACTAATCTTCAAGTAGGTTTATATTGAGATTAGTATTGATTAATAGCAATGAAAGCCTTGACGCAAGTTGAGGCTTTTTTTATAAGTTTTTAGCCGTTTCTATCACCTTAGCTTTTAAACCTTCTTTATAATCTACAATCTTAGATAAGATAGCGGCATCTGCGCTCCCTAAAATTTGAGCAGCTAATATCCCTGCGTTTTTAGCACCGTTTAAAGCTACAGTGGCTACAGGTACACCTCCTGGCATTTGTAATATGGATAAAACAGAATCCCAACCGTCAATAGAATTACTACTTTTTACAGGAACTCCAATGACTGGAAGTGGTGATAAAGAAGCAACCATACCTGGTAAATGTGCGGCACCACCAGCGCCAGCGATAATAACATTGATGCCTCTGTTGTGAGCATTTTTGCTGAAATCAAATAGTTTTTCTGGAGTACGGTGAGCAGAAACGATATCTACTTCAACCTCAATTTGAAATTCTTTTAATATATCTATAGCATCTTGCATCACTGGCATATCGCTATTACTTCCCATTATTACGGCTACTTTATTCATAATGTATATTGGTTATTTTTTTGAATTGTAATTCTTGCTTTTGTATTGATCTGTTGTTAATAGGTCTCAAAGTTAAGGGAACAGCATGGGGCTGACCAATTTTTTTGAAACTGTTAACAGCAGTGTTAACAAAGCAGGTCTAAAAAGCTATTGACTTATAACGGCAATACTGTTTTTAACTTCTTCAGCAATTCTACGGGCTTCTGAAATATCTTTATTCACAATGGTTACATGGCCCATTTTTCTGAAGGGTCTTGTTTGTTTTTTTCCGTAAATATGCGGGGTAACACCTTCCATGCCTAAGATGGTTTCAATGTTTTTGTAAACGACATTACCGGTATAGCCTTCAGCACCTACAAGATTAACCATAACACCAGCTACTTTACTTTCTGTATTGCCTAAAGGTAAATCTAGAATGCATCGTAATTGCTGCTCAAATTGTGAGGTATAGCTTCCTTCAATACTGTAATGCCCAGAATTATGAGGTCTTGGAGCGACTTCATTGACTAAGATGTCATCGTTTTCAGTCTGAAACATTTCAACGGCCAATAAACCAACGTGTTCAAAGGCTGCAGCTGTTTTTAAGGCTACGGATTCTGCTTTTTTAGCAATGGCATCGGGAATACGCGCTGGGCAAATAACATATTCTACTTGGTTGGCTTCAGGGTGAAATTCCATCTCTACCACAGGGTAGGTTTTTAATTCGCCTTTAACATTACGTGCTACAATAACAGCCAATTCATTTTTAAAAGGAATTAATTGCTCTGCAATACATTCTACATTTGGTAGGGCTTCTAAATCTGAAGAGCTTTTTACAACTTTTACACCTGTACCATCATAACCAAACCGAGCACTTTTCCATACAAAAGGGTAGTTGAGTTCATTTTCATCAAGTGCTGTATTGATGTTTGTGGTATGGTCAAATTTTAAGAAGTCGGCCGTTGGAATACCATTTTCGCTATAAAAAGTTTTTTGCGTGGCTTTATTCTGAATAGTTCGTAGTGTTTTTGATGAAGGAAAAACTTTTACGCCTTCATTTTCTAAAGTTTCTAAGGCGTCAACATTAACATTTTCAATTTCAAAAGTTAGTACATCTACGTTTCTTCCGAAGTCAACAACGGTTTGGTAGTCTAATAAGTCGCCAATAGAAAATTCATCGCAAGCCAGTCGAGATGGGGCATAAGCACTAGGATCTAATACTGCTGTGTATATGTCAAATTTACGCGTGTCGTACAGCATCATTTTGCCAAGTTGTCCGCCACCAAGAATACCAAGTTTAAAGTTTGAAGAAAAATAGTTCATCAATGTTTGTTGTTCCCTTAAAAACGGGAAACTTTTTTAGGATTAAATATCTGCTTTTCAAGAGCAAAAATAAGCTAAAAATGATACATACTTATAAATTCCTAAATCAAAAAATGTGCAATCGGCGCTCAAATATGTATCTTTGCGATTCTAAAATAAAAAGATAGTGGTAAAGCTTCACGATTTATACTTTAAACCTTTTGTCTCAGAGCAAGAATTAGATGCTGTGGTTCAGCGTATGGCAGATGCTATAGCTAAGGACTTAGGGGATGAGGTGCCAGTTTTTGTTGGGATTTTGAACGGTTCATTTATGTTAGTGAGCGATTTTGTTAAAAAATATCCAAAACCCTGCGAAGTCACGTTTATTAAACTAGCCTCTTATGAAGGTGTAAAATCTACAGAAGATATTCAGCGCCTTATTGGTTTAACACAAGATCTTACCGATAGAACTGTCGTTATTTTAGAAGATATTATAGATTCTGGTAACACGTTAGAGGAAGTGCACCGCATTTTCAAAAATGAAAATGTAAAACAACTGCTTATTGCTACCTTGTTTTATAAGCCAGAAGCTTATGCTAAAGATTTTAAACTTCATTATGTTGGTCTAGAAATTCCTAACAAATTTATAGTCGGTTATGGCCTTGATTATGATGGTTTAGGGAGAGATTTACCGGCAGTATACCAATTAAAAACAACACAACACATGACGAACATAGTCCTATTTGGCCCTCCAGGTGCAGGCAAAGGAACACAAGCAAATTTTTTAAAAGAAAAATATGATTTAATACATATTTCTACAGGCGATGTTTTTAGATTTAATATTAAAAACGAAACCGCTTTAGGAATGTTGGCAAAGTCATTTATTGATAAAGGTGAGCTAGTGCCAGACCAGGTGACTATAGATATGTTAAGTAAAGAGGTGGAGAAAAACTCGGATGCCAAAGGATTTATCTTTGATGGTTTTCCAAGAACCAATGCTCAAGCCCAAGCCTTAGATGAGTTAATGGGGAATAAAGATTCTCAAATTAATGCTATGGTTGCCTTAGAAGTTGATGATGAGGTTTTAGTGCAACGTTTATTAAAGCGTGGTGAAACGAGTGGACGCGCTGATGATGCTGATGAGAGTATTATTAGAAACCGTATTAAAGAATACTATAAGAAAACAGCGATTTTAAAAGATTATTACGCTGAACAAAACAAATACTTTGGCGTTGATGGCGTTGGAAGTATTGAAGAAATTACCGTGCGTTTAAGTGCGGCAATCGATAAATTATAAATTGTTATTCCTAACTTTATAGGAATAAAACTAAAAAGGTGCTCACAATAGTGAGTCTTGATTATGACTGAAGGAAATTTTGTAGATTACGTAAAAATGCATGTCTCTTCTGGAAACGGAGGTAAAGGTTCTGCGCATTTACATCGCGAGAAATATATTGCTAAAGGTGGTCCTGATGGAGGAGATGGTGGACGTGGAGGTCACGTTATTTTACGAGGTAATTCTAACCTTTGGACATTAATCCATTTAAAATTTAAAAGACACTTCAGGGCAGGTCATGGTGCTCACGGTAGTTCTGGTAGGAGTACAGGAGCTGACGGTGAGGATATTTATATTGATGTGCCTCTGGGGACTGTAGTCCGAGATTCTGAAACGGATAGTGTATTATTTGAAATTACAGAAGACGGCGAAGAAAAGATTGTAGTGAAAGGTGGAATGGGTGGCCGTGGAAACTGGCACTTTAAAAATTCCGTGAACCAAACACCACGATATGCCCAACCTGGGATTCCTCTTGAAGAAAGGGATATTACTTTAGAGCTTAAAGTTTTAGCCGATGTTGGTTTGGTTGGATTTCCTAATGCAGGAAAATCGACCCTTCTCTCGGTATTAACTTCAGCGAAACCTAAAATTGCAGATTACGAATTCACTACACTTAAGCCTAATTTAGGGATTGTGGAATATCGCGATTTTAAATCTTTCGTAATGGCAGATATTCCTGGAATTATAGAGGGTGCTGCGGAAGGTAAAGGTTTAGGCTATTACTTTTTAAGGCATATTGAACGTAACTCCATTTTACTCTTTTTAATTCCTGCAGATGCTAAAGATATTGTTGAGCAATATGAAATCTTAGAGGATGAATTACGCCGTTACAATCCAGAAATGTTAGATAAGGAACGTTTGGTGGTAATTTCAAAATCAGATATGTTAGATGATGAATTAAAGTCTGAAATCTCAACTATATTAGATAAAGATTTATCCGTAGATTACCTTTTTATTTCCTCTGTGGCACAACAAGGATTAACGGAGTTAAAAGATCAACTTTGGAAATTGTTAAATAGTTAGACAAGCTGTTTTTAGTATGAAGGCCTATCTTAAAAATCTGGTAGAACTTAACGGAACTAAAACAAGTAGACGCTTTGCATACTTCATACAGTTTTTAATTATTGTATCGGTAATAACTTTTTCTATTGAAACTTTACCCAATTTAAAACCACAAACTCGTGTAGTTTTAAATGCTATTGAAGTATTCAGTGTGCTGGTTTTTACCTTAGAATATGTAGTGAGAATTTATGTTGCCGATAAAAAACTGAAGTTTGTATTCAGTTTTTTTGGTCTCGTAGATTTTTTAGCGATCCTACCGTTTTATTTAGCCTTAGGTATAGACTTACGCTCGCTTCGTTTATTACGTATGTTTCGTTTATTCCGATTGTTTAAATTGGTGCGTTACAATAAGGCCATGCTACATTTTGCCAACGCTATGAAGATGGCTAAAGAGCAGATTATTTTATTTATGGTCATTACCTTAATGCTTATTTATTTTTCAGCAGTAGGGATTTACTATTTTGAAAATGAAGCACAGCCAGAACATTTTTCTTCTATATTTTCTAGCCTTTGGTGGTCTATTGTAACACTTACCACAGTGGGATATGGTGATGTATATCCGGTGACTATTGGTGGTCGGGTGTTTACATTTTTTATCTTACTCATTGGGCTAGGTATCGTGGCTATACCAACAGGAATTATTTCGTCCTCACTAACCAAGGCTGTAGATCCTGTTGAGGAGAAAAAGAATTAAGTCTCTGATCTTAACATTTTATTTCCGTATAGGATTTATTCAAGTGCTTGATTTTTCATACTTTTAAAATAAAAAAGATGAAAAATTTAAAGTTTTTGTTACTTCTTTTTATCCTGAGTTCCTGTGGCTCAATTGTAAATTATGATTACGAGAAATCTACAGATTTTAAGTCCTACAAAACCTATAATTATTTTGGAGACATGACTACGGGTCTAAGTGAATTAGATACCAAACGTATTATAAGGGCTATAGATCAGAAATTAGAAACTCTTGGACTGCAGCGTTCAGAACACCCCGATTTTTACATCGATATTCAAAGCCAAAATCTACAAAATGCTAATCGTAGTAATGTGGGGATTGGAGTTGGTGGCGGTGGTGGCCGAGTGGGAGGAGGAATTTCTGTAGGAATTCCGGTGAATCAAAATAAACAGACTCGAGAAATTAGTATTGAATTTGTAGACGATTCAAAAACAGGAATGTTTTGGCAAGCCTTGGCTGAATACCGTTATGACGTTAAAGCGACACCAGAAGAAAGGGCCGCGCAATTTACTAAACTTGTAGAAAAGGTTTTTGCCACCTATCCTCCGGAGGAAAAGTAATTCCATAATAGAGCGGTTGAAGAGCTTTTATATTTTCTAAATGTTTATAAGGTTTGAAAAATAGAATTTTTTGTTATTCTAAAAACGTGTTGATAACGCAAAGTTGGTGCGGGACAACAAGATGATATTTAGCATTCTTCTAACAGTCTAAAATTTTAGCTTTTGGTCTAGTTTTGTAAATTTGGGTAAAACCAAAAAACGAATATTATATGCAAGACTTAAAAGGAAAAGTAACCCTTATTACAGGAGGTACAAAAGGAATAGGATATGGCATTGCCGAAGCGTTGCTTAATCAAGGTTTAAAAGTGGTTATAACAAGTAGATCTCAAACGGCTGCAGATAAAGCTGCAAAAGAGTTAGCGGCTAAAACCAACTGTGTAGGTTCTATTATTGGTATTCAAGCCGATGTGAGAGAATTTCAGAGTCAGGCTAAAGCCGTAGAACAAGCTTTAAATACATTCGGACAATTGGATGTAGTTATAGCCAATGCAGGTTTAGGACATTTTTCAAGTATAGAAGATTTAACTATAGAGCAATGGAACGATACTATAGATACTAATTTAACCGGAGCTTTTAATTCTATTAAAGCAAGTGTTGAGGCGCTTAAGGCTTCTAAAGGCTATTATATTACCATTTCGAGTTTAGCTGGAGCCAACTTCTTTGCTTCGGGGTCAGCGTATAACGCTAGTAAATTTGGTGTGACTGGGTTTACGCAAGCAGTGATGTTAGACCTAAGGAAATACGGTGTTAAAGTCAGTACCATTATGCCTGGTTCAGTATCCACACATTTTAACGGTAATGAGCCTTCTGAAGATGAGGCTTGGAAAATTCAGAGCGAAGATTTAGGTGAGCTTGTTGTCGATGTATTACGGATGAATCCTAGAACGCTACCGAGTAAAATAGAGGTGCGACCAACAACACCGCCAAGCGCGAAAAAATAATAATGTTTTGTGGTGTTTGTACTTTTAGATTATTTGGTTTAAAACATTTAGGCTGTAAGTGTAGATTTGTTGGGTTTTAGTTTATATCAATTCACACCTGCATTGTGTTTCTAATAAGAATCTTATCTTTAGAGCATTCTTCTAAAATGTTATAAATGACAAACGACCTACGAAGCGAAAAATGGAGTGGTAAAAAGCTAATTGTAGTAAGGTTTTTATTTTCTTATTTTTTATTATTTGTGCTATATGATATACTTGGCAGGCTTGGAAGTGTGCTAAAGGGATCTAAACAATTTATAAATGGTTTATTACATTTTATAGGAACAGAGGTTTTTCAAATTTCTGATAAGACTATATTAATCGTTAATAATTTTTCAGATACATCTTTTAATTATTTTGTTATTGGGAGTCTTATTGGGATTTCTACTTTGGCAGCTCTCTTTTGGACATTTTTAAGTAAGAACAGAATTCGGGAGCCTTATTTGTTTTATGGGTTACATGTTTTGGTTCGGTTTTACCTAGGGTTTATACTGATCAATTATGGTTTAGTAAAGTTGTTTCATCTTCAATTTTCTGAACCTAGCCTAATGACTTTAGTCACTTCAAATGGTCAAATGTCTCCAATAAAATTGGCATGGTCATTCTTCGGGTATTCTAAAGGTTATAGTATATTTATGGGGGGGCTTGAGGTTATGGGGTTGCTTCTGTTTTTTCGTAGAACAGCAACTTTTGGAGCCTTGTTAGCTTTAGTTGTTATGGTTAATATCGTTGCGGTAAATTATTTTTTCGATATTCCATTGAAAATACTCACGACCAATTTACTGCTAATGACATTGTTTCTTCTAAGTAAAGACGCTAAGAGTTTTGTGTTGTTATTGTTTTGTGGAGAAAAGGTAACATTACCAAAACTTCCAACACCAAAATTCTTAAGTAACCCAATTCAAAAAATTAGAATACTCTGGGGTAAATTAGCATTCATTATTTTAATTGGTATTGTAGCAGGTTACAAATTGTACAATAGGAATGCTATTATAAACGGTGAATTTAAGAACTCTAAATTTTATGGTGTTTATGAAGTGTCCTCCTTCGAAACAAAATCGAATTTAGCTCTTGTTAAG
This sequence comes from Winogradskyella arenosi, assembly GCF_003337305.1. Taxonomy (GTDB): domain Bacteria; phylum Bacteroidota; class Bacteroidia; order Flavobacteriales; family Flavobacteriaceae; genus Winogradskyella; species Winogradskyella arenosi. The sequence continues at coordinate 51,607 of NZ_QPJO01000006.1, forward strand.
ACTGTAGATTCAACTCCGTGGAGGTATCTAATTATGGAGCAGCCAGGCTATGTTAAAATTATTGATGACAATCAATTAGTGTCTGTTTATGCGGCTTCTATAGATTCATTGGATAATGTTATAGAACTATCTAACCCTTATATTAATCCTGACCCATTACGATTGAATTATAAAGAAATTGGAACAGGTCAAATGGTTTTTGAAAGCCTGCTTAAAGAAGATTCAATACGTGTGGAGTGTAAGGTTTTACGACCTTCAGATTTTCCCTTGTTTAAACAACGATTCAGATTTATTAATGACGACCCTTCTCATCGCTAAATAACTTAAGCTTGTTGTTGTGTTTATATCATAATGCTTAATAACTTTTTAAGAAGCAGGTATTACCCTAATTAACGTTGTAATTCAATAATTCTCCTTAAATAATATAAATTTTAAATGCATTTAGTAACAAATAAGCCCTTTAAATGCTGTTAATTAGCCAATGTGTATGAAGGACTAAACCTTAACGTATTAAGATTTTAGGACTAAATCTTTAATTGTACTTTTGTTTAATAACCCAAATACTATGTATAGAGTTCTCTTTTTTCTATTACTATCCTCCATCGGATATGCGCAACCCTCGCTAGAGGAAGCTGAAAAGTTATTGGAAAATAAAGCGTATAAAAGTGCGCAACAGGAAATGGAAACTTTTTTAGACCGTAATCCAGAAGATCTCAAGGCTATTGAGTTGTTGGGCGACGCTTATGGACATCAAAAGAAATGGGATGCGGCTATTGCGCAATACGAAAAGTTAAAACTAAAGGAGCCTCAGAATGCCAATTACCATTATAAATATGGAGGAGCCCTAGGAATGAAAGCGCTTAGCATCAGTAAAATTAAAGCCTTAGGAATTATAGGAGATGTTAAAGAGGCTTTTTTAAAAGCGGCAGAGCTCGATCCGAAGCATATAGATACGCGCTGGGCCTTAGTAGAGTTGTATGTGTCTTTGCCTGGAATTATTGGAGGGAGTACCTCAAAAGCCTTAAAATATGCTTCCGAATTAGAAGCACTGTCTAAAGTTGATGGTTATCTAGCCAAAGGTTATGTGTATGAATATGACGATGAGCCTGAACTGGCTGAGAAGTATTATAAATTGGCCATTAAAGTTGGCGGTTCTGTAACCTGTTACGAAAAGTTAACTCAGTTTTTTGAAGAACAAAATGAACCTGATAAAGCGATTAAGAATATAGAAGAGGCTTATAGCCATCATCAGAGAAACGCTCTACATTATCAAATAGGAAAAGTAAGTGCAGATTATAATGTTCAATTAGATAAAGGCGAAAAATGCCTTAAAGCTTATGTGTCGCACCACTCGGCAATAGATGGCGTTCCTAAAGCTTGGGCGTATTATCGTTTAGCACAAATTTATAAGCATAAAAAAAATAAGCTCGTGGCGTTAAAATGGATTGATAAGGCCATTTCAGGTTTGCCCAATATTGAGGTTTTTAAGGAAGAAAAGGAGCGGATTATTCAAATGTAATCATTTGAAGTATTTCGATTTAGCCTTGAGTCGGGCTGCAGTTAATAACTGCTAATCTTTTGTTAATTCTTAAATTGTAATAGTATTGCTATTATATTTGCAATTAAACGACTTGAGTATGCGTAGTCTTCTTTCCAATTTAAAAATTGCAGTCCCTGATAAAATATATCTTAAAGATCCTGAGTCTTCTAAATTAGGAAAACGAATTATTGAGCATAGTATATTACTCATAGACCAAATAGGGTTTGATAGTTTTACTTTTAAAAAACTAGGGGTAGAAATCGGATCTAACGAAAGTTCTATTTACCGTTATTTTGAAAGTAAGCACAAATTGCTTGTTTACCTAACCTCATGGTATTGGGCATGGATTGAATACCAAATGGTGTTTGCTACACTAAACATCAATGATCCCCAAGACAAATTATTAAAAGCGATTGAAGTCGTTACGAGAACTATAGAACAAGATGATAGTTTCTCACATATTAATGAGGTTTTATTACATAAAATTATCATTAACGAATCCTCAAAATCATACTTAACCAAAGCGGTTGATACCGAAAATAAAGAAGGTTATTTTAGTGTTTATAAGCGTATGATTACGCGTATAAAAGACATGATTCTAGAAGTCAATACCAACTATATGTTTGCTTCTAGTTTAGCCAGTACTATTGTAGAAGGGGCGTTGCATCAACATTTTCTAAAAGAACATTTTACGTCTATAACCAACTGTAATGCCGATGTTAGTCCTTCAGAATTTTTTAAAAAAATAACCCTTAGCACCTTAAAAAACGACGCGTAGATGAAAAATAAAAATGTGATGACGCCTTGGGAACGATTTGTAGGCTTAATAAAACTTGAAAAACGAGATATATTACAAGTTATTTATTACGCTGTTTTCTCAGGGATACTAAGTCTAACTTTACCCCTAGGGATACAGGCGATAATTAATTTATTACAAGGTGCACAGGTCAGTACCTCGTGGGTGGTTTTAGTCATCTTAGTGACCTTAGGTGTGGCTTTTGTTGGGGTTTTACAACTTATGCAATTGCGGATTATAGAAACCATTCAGCAGCGTATTTTTATGCGGGCTTCTTTTGAGTTTACCTATCGTTTTCCTAAAATTAAAATGAGTGAACTGCGGAATCAGTATCCTCCAGAATTGGCCAACCGTTTTTTCGATATCTTAAACATCCAAAAAGGATTAGCAAAAATTTTAGTTGATATTCCTGCAGCGATTCTTCAAATTGTCTTCGCACTAATCCTGCTGTCTTTTTACCATCCGTTTTTTATTGCATTTGGTATTTTGCTACTTGTGCTCATTTATGTGGTCTTTAAGTTTACAGCCCAATCAGGAATGGATACCAGCTTGGTAGAATCTAAGTATAAGTATAAGGTGGCGCATTGGATTCAGGAAGTTGCCCGGGCTATTGTCAGCTTTAAACTCTCTGGTCAAACCTCATTAGCGATTAATAAAAATGACGCCCTAGTCAACGATTATTTAGAGTCGAGAGAAAAGCATTTTAGGATCTTAGTCATCCAATTTATGCAAATGGTAGGCTTCAAAGTTTTAGTTACCGCCGGCTTATTATTAATCGGAGGTTTATTGGTTTTAAATCAGGAGATGAATATCGGTCAGTTTGTGGCTGCTGAAATTATTATTCTTTTGGTGATTACTTCTGTTGAAAAATTAATATTGCGATTAGAATCTTTCTACGATGTGTTGACTTCCTTAGAAAAAATGGGCCAGGTGGTCGATAAGAAGATGGAAAGTCAAGAAGGGGATAAGCCTCATTTTAATGGCCGATTTAATATTGAATTAAGCAATGTCTCTTACGGTGTGCCCAATAGAGAATTACACATATTGAAAAACATTTCTTTAAAAATAGGAACAGACTGTAAATTGTTAATAACTGGTGAAAGTGGTTCCGGAAAATCAAGCTTACTCCGCTTAATTGGTGGCGTTGTAGAGCCAACAAAAGGACGTGTGTTTATCAATGATTATGATTTAAAAAACATAAATATTAACCATTACAGATCGCACGTAGGTTTATCGCTATCAGATGAAACCCCTTTTGAGGCCACCATAAGAGAGAATATCACTTTTGGTAATGAAAATATTTCTGAAGAACAGCTTTTATGGGCTATTAACAAAGTAGAACTTAATGCCTTTGTAAAAGAAAGTCCAAAAGGATTAAATACCATTTTAAATCCAGAAGGAAAACAAACGTCGTATACCATTACAAAGAAAATAGCCTTGGCTAGAGCGATTGTGAATAAACCTAAAATTTTAATTTTAGAAGATCCATTAGAGTATTTTGAAGATGATGAATCAGAACGTATCGTAAAATTCTTAACGGATCCTACAAACCCTTGGGCTTTAGTTGTGGTGAGTAAATCGGATCAATGGAAAACCCACTGTACCCAAATCGTTACGCTTAAAAAAGGACAAATAATTTAAAAGAATTTACAATGTTAAACATTTCAAATAACCAGCTTAACAAGTCTGTAGATTTAAAAAAATTTAAGTCAGGTCAGCGCATCTTCAATGGACGCTATTATAAATATTTTAATCGTTTTTTATTGGGGTCCGCTATAATTATTGTCTTTATTCTGTTCTTACCGTGGACGCAGAATATATCAGGAAATGGTAATGTTACGACTCTAAGTTTAGATCAAAGACCGCAAACTATTCAATCACCGATTCCGGGTAGAATTGAAAAGTGGTTTGTTGCTGAGGGCGATTTTGTAGCGCAAGGCGATACCATTATGGAAATTTCGGAAATAAAAAGTGAATATTTTGATCCCGACTTAGTAAAGCGGACGGGTGAACAACGTTCGTCTAAAGCGCAATCGGTAGGCTCTTATCAAGAAAAGGTTAAAGCCTTAGAGCGACAAATTGTAGCCTTGTCTAAAGAGCGTGGCTTAAAATTAGAACAAGCTAAGAATAAGTTGTTGCAAGCCAAATTAAAGGTGAAAAGTGATAGTATAGATTTTGAAGCGGCGAAAACGAATATAGTTATAGCACAATCAAAATACGACCGAACTGCAACGCTACAAGCGGAAGGTTTTAAAGCTACGAAAGATGTAGAAGACGCTCGGCTTAAGCTTCAAGAAACAGAAGCAAAATTAATTTCACAGGAAAACAAATTGCTTGCAAGTAGAAATGAAGTGATCAATGCTCAGGTTGAGGTATCTAGAGTCAATGCCATGTATGCCGATAAAATTTCGAAAGCACAAAGTGATAAATACACCGCACAGTCAAGTCAATTTGATACCGAAGCACAGGTGTCTAAATTAGAAAATGCTTATTCCAATTACGAAATGCGTAACGCACTTCGTTTTGTGCGCGCCCCTTATGATGGTTATATTAATAAGGCTATTAGAGGGGGCGTAGGGCAGACCTTTAAAGAGGGTGAAGACTTGGTTGGTGTGATGCCTGCACATGTCGATTTAGCTGTAGAAACCTATGTGGCACCTATAGATTTACCCTTAATAAATTTGGGGGAGAAAGTACGTGTTCAGTTTGATGGTTGGCCAGCGATGATTTTTAGCGGATGGCCAGACATCTCTTACGGAACTTATGGTGCCAAAGTTGTAGCAATAGAGAATTTTATTAGCCCTAATGGTAAGTTTAGAGTTTTACTAGCTCCAGATGAAGAGGAGCAAGCTTGGCCCGAGGCTATTAGAGCGGGATCTGGCGCTTATACCATGGCCTTGCTAGAAGATGTTCCTATTTGGTACGAGTTATGGCGACAACTAAATGGTTTTCCGCCTAATTATTATCAACCTCAGAATAAGGACAACGCTAAAACCAAATCATAATGAGATATATACTAACCATACTAGTAGTAATGTCTTTCTACTCTGGTTTAGCACAGTCTAACGAGCGCTCTAACGTGCTGCGGTTTGATGAGTATTTAGGATTCGTCAAAAAGTTTCACCCTATAGTAAAGCAAGCAGAGTTGGTTATTGATGAAAGTCAGGCGAAATTATTAAAATCTCGTGGGGCCTTTGATCCTAAACTAGAAGTCGATTACAGTAAAAAGAAATTTAAAAACACAGAATATTACGATAAACTTAATGGCGCTTTTAAAATCCCAACCTGGTTCGGGGTTGAGGTTAAAGCGGCTTTTGATGACAATTCGGGGTATTATTTAAATCCGGAATCTACCGTACCTGACGATGGTTTGTTTAGCGCCGGTGTTGCTGTGCCTTTAGGGCAGGGCCTGTGGATTAACAATCGTATGGCAGCTCTAAAACAAGCTAAATTATATAAAGAGCAGGCTAAATTAGATAGAGATCTCTATGTGAATAACATTTTGTACGAGGCCTCTTTGGTGTATTTTAATTGGTTGCAGGCCTATAAAGAACTCAAACTATTTGAATCAATTTTGGTTAATGCTGAATTGCGTTATACCGGAATTTCAAAAGGGGTTTCCGTGGGTGAAAATGCAGAAATTGAAGCCACAGAAGCACGGATTGCAGTTAATAATAGGAAATTAAGTTTGGAGCAATCTAAAGTGAAACTCATGAAAGCCGCATTAGAACTCTCCAATTATTTATGGTTAGAAAATAATATTCCAGTAGAGTTACAACCCGATATGATTCCTGATGTAAATTCTGAAGCCATAGTCGATGCGACGTTTAATCTCAATCAGTTGCAAACACAAGATGTAATCTTAGAAGCCCACCCTAAGATGAGGTCTTTAGGCTATAAACTTGAAGGTTTAGAGGTATCGCGACGCTTAAAGGCGAATAAACTTTTACCAAAAATTAAGGCAGAGTATAATTTTTTAAACGAAAGTTATGATGATGTACAGGCGTTTAATACGGATAACTATAAAGGAGGTTTAACCGTCAGTTTTCCGTTATTTTTAAGAAAAGAACGTGGAGATTTAAAGCTTGCCAAATTAAAGCAACAAGATGCCGAATTTGAAATAGACGCAACTCGTGTGCAACTTCAGAATAAAATTACAGCTCTAAAACAAGAATTAGAATCTTATACCATTCAGAATGAAATTACAGTAGAAATGGTTTCTGATTATGAGCAGATGCTTCAAGCTGAAGAACGAAAGTTTCAGTTGGGAGAAAGTTCGTTATTTCTAATTAACTCTAGAGAATCTAAATTGATTGAAGGCCAGTTAAAAGCCATTTCACTTCAGAATAAATTTTTTAGTGTAAAAGCGAAGTTGTTTAATAGTCTAGCAGTAAATCCTGAATTGTAAGCTTTGTTAGGATGTATTTTGCAATGAGACCGTTTACAACCTATAAAGAGCTCTGTTTTAGTTCGAAATAAATCAAGCCTAATTTATTAAAAATAGTCTAAGTCTTCGCTGCTTAAAACCTACAAATGTTCCTGGTTTGAGGCTTCAGATTTCAAAAAACTTATAGTATTTTTACGCAAGATATTTTTGGATACTATGAACGTACATTTTATAGCTATTGGTGGTGCTGCAATGCACAATTTAGCCATAGCACTTCACAATAAAGGTTATAAAGTAACAGGAAGCGACGATACTATTTTTGAGCCTTCTAAATCACGATTAGATGCGAAGGGATTGTTGCCTGAAGCCTTTGGTTGGTATCCTGAAAAAATCACTTCAGATTTAGACGCTATAGTCTTAGGGATGCACGCAAAAGTGGATAATCCGGAGCTGTTAAAAGCCCAAGAACTCGGCGTGAAAATTTACAGTTATCCTGAGTTTTTATATGAACAAGCCAAAAATAAAACACGTGTAGTTATTGGGGGTAGTCATGGTAAAACCACAATCACTTCTATGATTTTACATGTGATGCATTACCATGATCGTGATGTTGACTTTATGGTTGGAGCTCAATTAGAGGGCTTTGATGTTATGGTGAAGCTTACGGATGATAATGATTTTATGGTCTTAGAAGGCGATGAATATTTAAGTTCGCCGATTGATAGACGTCCTAAATTTCATTTATATAAACCGAATATTGCTCTGTTAAGTGGTATTGCATGGGATCATATCAACGTGTTTCCTACCTACGAGAATTATGTAGATCAGTTTAAAATATTTGTAGATTCTATCGTTACAGGAGGAAGTATAAATTATAACGAGGAAGATGCTGAAGTTTGCCGCGTGGTTGAAGCTTCAGAGAATCAAATTCGAAAAATTGGATATGCTACGCCAGAATATCATGTAGAAGATGGTGAAACATTTATAGAAACCTCTGAAGGTCCAATGCCTATTGAAATCTTTGGTGCACATAACTTAAATAATTTAGCTGGTGCCAAATGGATTTGTCAGCATATGGGTGTAGATGAAGATGATTTCTATGAAGCTATTGCTACATTTAAAGGCGCAAGTAAGCGTTTAGAGAAAATAGCAGAATCGCGCTCTAGTGTTGCTTATAAAGACTTTGCTCATTCTCCAAGTAAGGTAGAAGCAACAACAAAAGCGTTGAAGGAGCAGTATAGCGATAGAACTTTAGTAGCTTGTTTAGAATTACATACCTATAGCAGTCTTAATACAGAGTTTTTAAAAGAATATAAGGGCGCCCTAGATGCTGCAGATGTTGCAGTTGTTTTTTACTCTCCAAATGCTGTTGAAATTAAGAAATTAGAGGCGATCTCTGAAGCACAGATTGCTGAGGCATTTCAACGCGACGATTTAAAGATCTTTACAGATCCTACAGAATTTAAAACCTTCTTATTTCAGCAAGATTTTAACCAGAAATCGTTACTACTAATGAGTTCAGGAAATTACGGAGGCTTAGACTTTGAGGCCTTAAAAGCTCAATTTGAGAAGTAATAAAATACTTAAGCTTTAGAAATGTTGAAAATGAATAGGTAGGTCTTATTCATTTTCAATTTTTTCAATCATCTCTCTAAATAAATTCAACAAAAACGTAAGTTTACTGGTATCACCAGCGGCTCTAAATCTTTGATTAGAAATCTTTACGCCGTACCAATCTTGTCGACCGTTTTCGTTAAGAACCCACTTAATTTCAAGATTAGCAATAGAGGTTTTAGAAATATCAATTTCTACATCCCAACCTGGGTTGTCTAAAGTTGTAATCTGTATGGCATCGCCCTTTTCCCATTCGCCATCAGCATTCGCTTTGAACCAATTTTGTATCCAGTCTAAAATTTCCATGTGTTATTAAAGTTGATGGTTATCTAAAACGATACCGAGAACGCTGTGAAATAAGCTGTTCTCGATACGTTTTGTTATTTATTATACCGCTTGTAATATTGCCTTAAGAGCGGATTTTAAAGGTCGTTAAGCAATGCTGTTTACAAAGTCTAAAAATACGTTCTTGTGTAACTCCATATCCATATCTGGTGATAAGGCCACACGAGCAATATAATCTTTATCACCTTCTTTCGTGGTGCCTTGCGTCGATGTTGCAGGAACCGTCCAATAACAGCCTTTTAACTGCCCGTAACTCACACAGTATTTACTCTCGTTAGGAATTTCGGAAATCATTAAATGGATTAATTTAAGATTTAAGTCGCGTTTATAGGCTTCTTTTTCTTCAGCAGTATTCCCTTTTGTTGGCAGGTCTAATGAAAATACAGAAGGCGTAAACCCTTGAGCGGCTAATTCTTCTGAGACAAAATTGATTTTAGCTTCAGGAAGCGTTTCGTGAATAAAGTTTACAAATTCGCGTGTATTTTTATAAGCCGCAGCAATTCTTTGGTTCATAGAAGGTAATTGCTTTGCTAAGATCTCATATTGTAAATCCGTAGCTTCGTTATCTGCTAAACTTAAGTGTTGCTCAATGGTTTTAATAAGTCCTTCAGCTTTGGTGTTTGCTACACAATAGCCAGCAGTACATTTTCCGCCACTTGGAAATTTAGATCCACTTGCATAAGAAATAGTTCTTACGGTAGACAGGATGTCACCTTCCCCTAGAAAATGAACATTAGGGCAAAACGTTTGATCTAAGATAAAAACAGGGTCAATAGCGGTATGTCCGTCCGCTGTTTTGCGTTCTTGGCTTAAAGCGGCTTTTAAAGCCTCTAAATCCGGAACTTCAACTCGTGGGTTTGTAGGGATTTCAGCAATAATATAAGGAACGGCATCATCTAAAGCTACCTTTGTTAATACGGTGTTGATACTTTGAACCATATCGTTATCGCCATCTACCGGTAAATCAACCACTTCTATCAAATCTGAACATGCTGCCACACGTCTAGCCTGATCGTTAGTTCCGCCATAGCAATTTGGAGGCACAATAAATTTAATAGACTTGCCTTTATGCTGTTCTAAAGCATGGTCTACTAAGCCCATCATAATCGCATACTGCATAGAAAGTCCACTTGAAGCAACTAAAGGTAAGGCTGAGGTTGACGTAATTTCTTTAAGAGAGTTCAACACGCTGGTTTTATTTTGGTCGCGTTGACGCTCCACGGGTACTATAGGAGTTTGATGCGCTAAGGCCTGTAAGGCTAATAAAGAATGAGACGGGGTCATTGCCACAGTTTCTCTTCTTCTTACATGTTGAATTTCGGAAATATAAGAATCGTTCTCTGTGCCATTCACAATTAAAAGACTTCCTAACGACTGGTGTAAACTGATGATGAAATCGACCTTAGGGTTTAAATCGTAGTGCCCTATAAGAGCGTCATCCGTAATAAGAATGGTACTCCCATCAAATTCAGAAATAGCTTCCGTTTTTTCAATCTTTTTGAGTTCAAAATTATAACCATAAACGCGCTTTATCAGTTCGGCATCAAAAGCTTCTGGTAAGGCATCAGTATAAAGAATTTGCGTGTTTTTATCAGCAAATAAATTGGTTCTTAGAATAGCTAGAATAGGCATGGTTTGAGATCCAAAGCTAATAACGTTTTCTGAGTGTAAACCATTTAAATTTGCAATAGCCCATTCTAAAATACTACATAGAGGGTGTCCTAATCTAATATAGTCGTAGGCGGTAGGTAATGTACTTAAGGCCGCTGTCCCTGAATCCTTAGATTTAAACAATGCTTCAAAGGCGTCTAAAAATTCAATCTTAGCCAATTTTTCATTGTAAATGTCTAAGCGATGCGTTGTTAGATTTAGCCAATCTGAAGGCATGTGTTCTAAAACATCTTTTATATAATGGTGTATGTTGTGATCTTGCATAATTTGCACTTTTTAATAGGGTGTAAAGATACGTTAGTTAAGAATGCCTTTAAAGCCTTACAGAATCTTTGTTATAGTTTTCCTAAGTTTATCTTGGGATTGTTAAAGAATACCGGCTTGCGCTTAGTTCTGTATTTTAGATGAAGCCTGGCGCAGAGCGTTTATTTTAACCGTTTTTTTATGGTCTTCCAAATAAAAGTCATGCGAGCTTTAATTTTTCGTTGCTCCGCTATCGCGGTGGCAAAAGCCATAGTGCTCAGTAGGGCTACAAAGGCTAAAGTTCCTAAAGAACCGCCATAACCATTGAAGACGTTTCTTTTACTCATGTAGATTAAAGTAAAAAGGGTGCCTGCAATTGCTAATAAGGCATAATTTTTCATGGTACTAGCGGAGACCATTCCTATGAATGAAGCTCCAATAAATACAACCTGAATGTGTTTTGTTAAGTAAGGGTCTAGCCAATTCGGAAAGCAATAAAAAAAGAGGCCAACGACTAAGGCTAATAAAGCAGAGGCTTTAACAGGGCCTTGCTTTAGCTTTTCACTTATAAAAAAGGTCAAAGTAGCTCCTAAAATACCGGATATGATAAGGATAAAGAGCGTCATACAATAAGCCAATAAATAAATGAAGCGGCAATAACACCACCAAAGGCTATAGTACCTAATTTACCGCCAACGCCTAAGAATAAATTTTTTGAGATCATAAAGAAGAAACCTGCTAAGGTTCCTGCGGCAAGAACAAACCAAATGTTAGGTGTGGTTTCTACACTAGACATTCCTACAAAAGCTCCGCAATAAATACTTGCAGGTAGTTGCTTTAAATAATGCGATTTTTCACTAAGATGCGGTAAGAATGAAGCGATAGTCCCCACTATACCAACGGCCAATATACTTCCTAAACCTGCCACTATATTTAAAAGATAACACAGTACGGCGCCTATAGGAACCCATAATACAACAGAGAGTTTTTCATAGCCATAATCTTCATGATGAAGGTCTAAATATTTATATCCAAAAAATAAGGTAGGGAGAATGATTACGGCAGAAATTACCACAGTAGTCATTGCATCATAATGTTCTTTGACCACTAAGGTTAAGAACATGACGAGTACCAATAACACAGATATGACCATTAAATATCGAATGGCTTTGTGTCGTCTCATTAAAAAACAGTTTTCTTTGAGTTAGCAACCAAGGAACTTTCCCTAGTTATTTGAAGCTTCAAAGTTCTATGAATTTTTTTAAGATGGCAAATAGTTCAGAAGAAACTTATAACACCAATAAACCGTGATCGCGTAAGGTGTTTATGGGTTTTGAATACCAAAACAGTTCAAAATCTTCAAATTGAGTTTCAAAACTGGTCTTAATCTGTTTAAAGGATTGGGGTTTTTCTTGTGGCGTAATGGTTTCTAAAAGGTCTAAAAGCCAATGTCCTTTATCTTTTTCTGTGGTGATTACAAAGCTTTCTGCAGGAGTGTGAAAGGTGAGTTCTAAAAAAGTCTTCGTTTGTCCCTTTTTAGTTTTAGAAAATTCATAGAGTAACGGCATTTTGCCCAACCATACAATTTTTGCTGTGGGTTTAATATTGAATGCGGAGTCTTCAGCCAAACAGGTATAGATAAAATCGGGCGCTATTTGAGTTTCAGGAACGTCAAAATCAAACCAATCCTGTAGTGGGATTTCAAACCCAATTCCATGCATAAAATTAAAAAGCGATTTTTTTAATCCGAAGCTAAATTCTGAATGGTTAATACCCGTAGAATCTGTAAAATCTACGTCATTATTGGCAAAGGTAATGGTTTTGTAATGTGGTGAAATTCCGTAGTTCTCGGGGTGTAAACCTACAGGGCTGTGCGCGGTTAAGGCAAACTGATGCCAAAATCCAGACTGTAAAATACCCATTTCAAAAAGCTGACGTACCATTTCTAAACTGTCTACCGTTTCCTGAACGGTTTGAGTGGGATAACCATACATTAAATAGGAATGTACCATGATGTTGGCTTCGGTAAAATGACGTGTAACGCGTGCCACTTGTTCAACGGTAACACCTTTGTCTATTAAAGCCAATAAACGGTCTGAAGCGACTTCTAAACCTCCGGAGACGGCAATACAGCCCGAAGCTTTTAACAAGGTGCATAAGTCTTGTGTAAAGTTTTTCTCAAACCTAATGTTTGTCCACCAAGTTACGCTTAGATTTCGCTTTATAATTTCTAAGGCCAGAGCTTTCATTAAAGAGGGAGGAGCGGCTTCATCTACAAAATGGAAGCCAGTTTCTCCGGTTTGGGCTATCAAGGTTTCCATACGGTCTACTAAAAGTCGTGCCGCAACAGGTTCATAAATTTTAATATAATCTAAGGAGATGTCACAAAAGGTACATTTTCCCCAATAACAACCATGAGCCATGGTCAGTTTGTTCCAACGGCCATCACTCCATAAACTGTGCATCGGGTTGGCAATTTCTATCACAGAAATATAATCCTCTAAAAGTAAATCTGAATAATCTGGTGTGCCTACATCTTGCTGCTTATAGTCAGCTTGAGTGCTGTTATTTTTATAGACAATCTTCCCATTTTCTAAAAGGAAGGTACGCTTAAAATTAGTTTCATTGTTAACAACAGCTTTATGTAAGAGTTCAATGGGGAGCTCTCCATCATCTAATGTGATATAGTCGAAAAACTCAAACACTCTAACATCGCTCACGGAACGCAATTCGGTATTTGGAAAACCACCACCCATAGCGACTTTGATATCAGGGTAATTGACTTTTATAAATTGGGCACAACGAAAAGCACTGTATAAATTCCCCGGGAAAGGCACAGAAAAACAAATCAGTTTAGGCTTCGTTTTTTTTATTTGTGCCTCTAATAACTCTAAAGTAATTTGATCAATATAAGTGTAATCGTCTTGTAAATTATCGTAAAGTTCATCAAAGGAATTCGCACTTTGTCCAAGGCGTTCTGCATACCTGCTAAAACCAAAATCAGGATCTATACATTCTACAATAAAGTCTGATAAATCTTCAATAAACAAGGTCGCTAAATGCTTAGCTTTATCTTGATGCCCCATAGAGCCAAAAGCCCAATCCATATCATCGAGTTGCTCAAAACGTGAGGCTTGGGGTAAAAACCCGTCCGTACATAATTGTCTAGCGAACGTTTGATTTTTCCCTTGAAGAAATAAAATGATATCTTCTAATGGCTTTAAGTAATGGTCTTTAAGCGCATAAATACGTTGACAGTTTTCAGTTTGAATACGATCGTTTTCGTAAGCCAATTCAAAAATTTCCTGAAAGGTGCTCTTCGTGAAAAGTTCTAAAATCACTTCAATTCCCAAATCCATCTGAAAAGCTGAAATCTCCTTAGTGTTTAAAAACCCTTTAAGATAGGCTGTGCCTGGGTAAGGTGTATTGAGCTGGGTAAAAGGTGGGGTAATGAGTAAGAGGTCTTTCACGGATTATAATTGAGTTTGAAAGTGGAATTATGCCTTGCAAATATAGAGGTAAAATCTTTGGCCGATTTATATGCGGAAGAAACAAGGGTAAAACCTCGGTAATATAGTTTTATGTTTGAAGAAAAGCTGAGGTTAAAGAGGGCATCAAAATAGAGATATAGACCTGCTTTTAAGCGGAAATTATTTCAGAAAATTAAAACCTTATCCATTTTTTAAAATTTCAGCAACGGCCTGTTGATAGGCTCTAGGATTATTTGCTTTTTTTATTTTTTTGAAGGCTTTCTGTGGGTTCGAAAACGATTGGGCAAAGTATTCCCAGAAGCCTTGCATCTTCATTTTTATTGGTGTTGGTCCGGAGAGCGCTTCATCATACTGCTGATAAATGGTGTCGTGAAATTCTCTAAAAATATCCCATCTGTTTTCTGGATAGGTCCTAGTATCATTTTTAATCATTTGCGGTAAAAACGGATCTGCAATTAGACCTCTACCAATCATAAAATGATCAATACTCGGAAAGCGGAGTTGCATGTCTTTTAGCTTGCTTACCGTCGTTATATCTCCGTTATAGTACAGTTTGTGTTTGGTGTTGGCTATACAGGTTTCAAAAGCCTCTAAATTGACACCACCTTTGTAAAGTTGTTTCCCAATACGAGCGTGAATTGCTATGTTTTTTAAAGGATATTGATCTAAAATAGGAAAAGTGTCTAGTATTTCTTCCGGAGTTTCATAACCCATGCGCATTTTCATAGAGACCAAAATATCGGTTTCACGATGGACGCGCTCTAAAATGTGATTAATTTTCTCTGGGTCGCAAATAAGACCCGAGCCCATACCGCGGTTGGTGACCATAGGGTAGGGACAGCCTAAATTCCAATTTAATTCCTTGTAACCTAACTCTTGAATATAATCGACCACAAATAAAAACTCATCAGCGCTGTTGGTCATGATCTGCGGAATCACCTCTAGGTCTGTATTGTTTTCAGGTTGTAAATCGAGTTTGTAAGAGTTTTTTATGATTAACTTTTTGTTGAATCTTATATATGGCGCATAAAACGTATCAACACCTCCAAAATAATGATTAAAAGCATTTCTAAATCGAAAGTCTGTAAACCCTTGTAGGGGAGAGGATAGCAGTGTTAAGGACATTTCGTTTTATGTTTTTTAAGTTCAATTTTTAAGATCTGCTAAATAACGAAAAACTAAATTATAAATGCCACTAGGGGGCTTCAAAAAGGATGATATATAAAATGAATTCCGGTAGTGTGTGCTAAATACCTCTATTAGCCAAAGTTCTATTTTAAAAGAAATGTCTTAAAATGTGAGTTTGCAGAATGTTATTTTACGCGTCTTAAGACTATAGCATTCTCGTCAAATGATGTTGGTCTTTCACCATTGATAGCTAAGTTGAAATTCATGGTATCCGTATCGGTAAAATCGGCAATGGCAAGAAGTTGTTTAGACTCTCCGGTTCCAAGTTTTGTTAGGGTGAGATCAATTTCAATAGGGGTTGTGGTAAAGTCAACGGTATACGTCATCTTACCTTTTTCTCCGTTAAGGATAAAAGATTTACCACCCATAACTTGACCGTTAAATTCAAATGCAGCGTAGCCTTCTTGGTCAAAAAGAACATAACCCACTTCGTTTTGGTCTTCGCCAATCCATTTACCAACAACCTTTTCTTTTTGGGTTGTGCTGCTTAGAATGAAAAGTGGGAGTATTAAAAAGGTTAGTAAAAATTTCATAGGTTTTCGGTTTAAAATATTTTATTTAAAAATGAGACTATACTGCTTTGGTTAGCACGTATTAATTCGGTCCGTGCCGCTTCTATGTCGGTAGGTTTTTTGTCTTGAGAGAGTTTAAATTTACCTTCCCAATGGGTAATGTCAATTTCGAACATGACAATATAATCAAGATTTTTGTCTAATCTAGGATTATCGGCCTCTAAAATATAGCGATGTTCTGGGGCTTCTAAAAAGTCTGTCATAGCAATTAAGGATTGCTTTAATGCTTTTTTATCCGGATTAATTTTGATGCGGCCTTTAAGATGGACTTTAATATAATTCCAAGTGGGAAGTTGAGTTGTGCTGTAAATACTAGGAGAAATATAACATTCTGGCCCGCTAAAAATAAGGTTTACGATTTTAGTATTTTTAAAATGTTCCACTTGAGGATTATGGCAATCAATGTGGCCAATTAATTTTCCGTCTTCGTAAATGAGGGGTAAATGGGTTATAAGCGGTTCGTTATTTTGTACTGAAATTACCGTTGCTAAAGGGTAAGTTTTAATTACCTCTATTAAATGATCTTTAGTGTTGTCTTGGTGTTGTTGGGGTGGATACACAATGCTGGGTTTAATGAAAACGAAGAATACGCTAGGCGTTATGATTTTGAACGTTGCGCTTCAGATTTTGGTAAAGTATCAAAGATAGTCTTTTAGGGGCATTCAGACTTCATTTTTCAATTCTAGGTTTTTAATAAATGATGATCTGTTCAGTGCTTCAGCCTGATTTTAAATAGTTTTTATATTATTTTGAATTAAATGGGCATTGAAATTTACAATTTTTTATCTTTAGTGTATGTCAGATAAATCGCCTTCGTTTTCAATAAAAAATTGGTCTAATGATGATCAGCCTAGAGAAAAGCTCCGTGATAAAGGAAAAATGGCTTTGAGTGATGCGGAGTTAATAGCCATCTTAATAGGTTCAGGGAATAGAGAGGAGAGTGCTGTGGCCTTATGTAAACGGATTTATGCCAGTGCTAATCACAGTTTAAACGCCTTGGGTAAATTGTCAATAAAGCAATTAATGGAATTTAAGGGTATTGGCGAAGCTAAGGCTATAACTATTGTGGCGGCTTTAGAATTGGGGCGCCGTAGGCGTGTTGAAGAGGCGCTTCAGTTAGAAAAAATAAATTCGAGTCAGTCGGTTTTTGAAGTGATGCAGCCTATTATTGGCGATTTGCCTCACGAAGAATTTTGGATTCTTTACCTTAATAATTCCAATAAAGTCTTACAGAAAAATCAATTGAGTAAGGGGGGAATAACCGGAACTCTGGTCGATGTGCGTTTGGTCCTTAAAACGGCTTTAGAAGTTGGAGCTATTGCTTTAATTTTATGTCATAATCACCCTTCCGGAACCTTAAAACCAAGTAGGGCAGATAAGGACATTACACAAAAGTTAACCGTAGCCGCTAAGAGTTTAGATATTTCAGTACTCGACCATCTTATCATTACAGAGAATGCGTATTATAGTTTTGCAGACGAAAATGAGATGGGGTGATTGGTGTTTTGAGTTTAGAGTCTTGGCTACACAAAGAAATACGGTCTGCGTATGGAACTCAAAGGATATTAACACACTATTGCAGTTATAATTTATTATTTTTAGCGCTTAGAATCTTCCATAACTTATGTTATTAGTTTATACCCATAAAATTACACCTCGCGTCACCTATACGTTTAAACACATCTGTAAACGTATTTTAGGAATAGAGGTGGTGTTTACTTCTAAAGTAGAAGATTTTATTGCTCACGATAGTTTAAAAATGTCTTATGCCAAGCAACCGCTAAGCAACGAACTTTTTGTAAGAAGTAACGATTTGTTATTTGACAGTGGCTTGTCTGATGTTGAAATAAATGTTCAAACTTGGGGACAAACCAAAGGCTTTTTTGCAACTAGCGAGCGTAGTGATTTACCATTCGATATTTTTGCAGCTTCATTTTACTTGTTAAGTCGTTACGAAGAGTATTTGCCACACGTAAAAGATGATTATGGTCGGTTTCTCGCCTCAGAAAGCTTAGCGTATCATCATAAGTTCTTAAATCAGCCGGTTGTAGATATTTGGGCCTATAAGCT
Source organism: Winogradskyella arenosi (assembly GCF_003337305.1). Lineage (GTDB taxonomy): Bacteria > Bacteroidota > Bacteroidia > Flavobacteriales > Flavobacteriaceae > Winogradskyella > Winogradskyella arenosi. Next base: position 69,524 of record NZ_QPJO01000006.1, read on the forward strand.
TAAAGATGTGCTACAAGAGCGTTTTCCGGATTATAATTTTCCTCAGCGTAAGTATACCGTCCAACCCGTTATAGATGTACCTATGGCTTACTATTACAAAAACAAGGGCTTTCTAAGAACAATAGGCGGAACGCTTAATGATTTAAGACGATTAAAGCTGAAGCAACTCTATGAGCGTTACACCGTATTAATGGGATTTAAGCGCGATCCTTACGATACATTTAAATGGATTGTGAGAAAACAAAAATCGAGTAAAGTAAAATTTATTGTGCTGTTCTTAATTGGTGACTATTCAACCTACGATAAAAATATTAGTACCACTAAAAAAGATTTTATTACGCTCATAAAATCGGTGGCCGATTATTGTAGTGTGGGGATCAAGGCCTCTTATTTCTCTTTGAGCGATCTTACGGTGCTAAAGAAAGAAAAACTTAAAATGGAAGCGATTACCCATGTAGATTTAAACGCGGTAAGACATTCGTTTTCCAAATTAAATTTACCCCTTTCTTATAGGAATTTGGTAGAGCTAGAGATAAACCAAGATTTTACCATGGGTTATATAGATACTTTAGGGTTTAGGGCTGGGACCTGTACACCATTTCAGTTTTATGATTTGGATTATGAGGTGCAGACTCCTTTGCAAATTAACCCTTATCATTGTTTGGATTTTGCTTTGCTGAAGTACCACTCACTTTTGGATAAAACCGAACATTTACAAAAAGTAATTAAAGCCGTAAAAGCGGTTAATGGTACGTTTACACCTGTGTTTCATAATTACTCCTTTAGTGATTTAGAACGCTGGAAAGGCTTTAGAACCTTGTTTAATTTAATTTTAGAATCTGAAGAATGAAGCAAAAGATTAAACACGTCTTTTTCGATTTAGATCATACCTTGTGGGATTTTGATAAAAATTCTGGATTAACTTTTGAAAAGATTTTTCAAATGAATCGTATTGAAGTTGGTCTTGAGGATTTTTTACTTATTTATGAGCCTATCAATTTTAAGTATTGGAAATTGTATAGAGAAGAGAAGGTTACAAAATCGGCCTTACGTTATGGGCGTTTAAAAGAAGCTTTTGATGCGGTAGGCGTTAAGGTTGAAGATGAAATGATTCATAATTTGTCTGATGCTTATATCGATAATCTTTCTACGTTTAATCATTTGTTTGAAGGAACGTTTGAAACCTTAGATTATCTTAAGGATAAATACCATCTGCATATCATTACCAATGGTTTTGAAGAAGCCCAAGAGAAAAAATTAACGGCTTCAAATATTAAACAGTATTTTAAAACCGTTACTAATTCAGAAATGGTAGGGGTAAAGAAGCCTAACCCTAAAATATTTAACTTTGCACTTAGTGGAGCTAAGGCACTGGCTAGTGAGAGCGTTATGATTGGTGATAATATTGAAGCCGATATTGAAGGCGCTCACAAAATCGGAATGCAAACCATACATTTTGATTATAAAAATTCCGATTTTAACCACGGATTTAAAAGAATTACCAATTTAAAAATGCTTACGGAGCACCTATAAAATTAGATTATATTATGTTTAAAAAAATAGTATTAACGTTTGCTTTTGCGGTCATCTATATGTCAACTTTTGCGCAAAACAGTATTAATAATTACAAGTATATTATCATTCCTAATGCTTTTGAGTTTTCAAAAAGTGATGATCAATATCAACTTAATTCTCTAGCCAAATTTTTATTTAACAAGTATGGTTACGAAGCTTATTTTCTTGATGAGTTGCCAGAAGATTTAAAAAAAGAACGTTGTTTAGGTCTGGTTGCTGAGGTCTCTAATGATAAGTCTAACATGTTTTCAACAAAATTAGAAATCAGCCTTAAAGATTGTTATGATCAAGTGGTGATGACATCGGAGTTAGGAGAGTCGCGCTTAAAAGAATTTGATAAAGCTTATAATTTAGCATTAAGAGGCGCTTTTGAAACTTTTCAGAATTTCGATTATGCCTATGTAAAAGCTTCAAACAATACTATGGACGCAGAAATGGTGACGGCTGAAGTAGAGCTTGTAAGCACAGAGGCGCTTTCTTCAGAAAAAAAGGTTGAGCCGGAAACCACAGCGGAAACAAAGGTAGCTACAGCTAAAGTTGATGTTGCAACAGATAATACAACCAATTTATTTTATGCCCAAGCAGTTTCAGGAGGCTACCAATTAGTCAATTCAGAACCCAAAGTTGTTATGGTGCTATGGGTTACCGATGCTAAAGATGTATTTCTTGTAAAAGGAAAAAACGCCATTGTGTTTAATAAAAACGGAACATGGGTATATTCGGAAAATGACGGTAAAACGGTTACAAATAAGGTGCTAAATATAAAATTTTAAGCGCTTAATAACCGTATTTGTCTTTCCAAAGGGCTTTTAAATAATTACGTTGTGATTGTTCGCGCGCATTCTGTCCAGGGTCGTACAATTTAGTATTTGAGATTTCTTCAGGAAGAAACTCTTGATGGGCAAAATTGTTGTCGTAATTGTGAGAGTATTTATAGTTTTCTCCATAACCCAACTCCTTCATTAATTTTGTTGGTGCATTTCGCATAGGGATGGGTACAGAAAGATCTCCTGTTTCTTTTACAAGTTGTTGTGCTTTGCCAATAGCTTCGTAAGCCGCATTACTTTTAGGAGAGCTGGCTAAGTAAGTGGCGCACTGACTTAAAATTATTCGAGATTCTGGGTGGCCTATTACCGAAACAGCTTGAAATGTTGTATTGGCTAAAACTAAAGCTGTTGGGTTAGCATTCCCAATATCTTCACTGGCTAAAATGAGTAAACGACGGGCAATAAATTTAACATCTTCACCACCTTCAATCATTCTAGCTAAATAGTAAACAGCAGCGTTAGGATCGCTTCCTCTTATCGATTTAATAAAAGCTGAGATAATATCATAATGTTGTTCTCCGGTCTTATCGTATCGGGCAGATTTGTTTTGAACCTGTTTCATCACCAAGTCATTGGTAATAACAATGTCAGTCGTATCAAAAGAAGTGACTAACAGTTCAAAAATATTTAAGAGCTTTCTAGCGTCTCCTCCAGAAATACGCAGTAAGGCCTCTGTTTCTTTAAGGTCTATATTTAATTTAGACAAGATTTGGTCTTCGTGTATGGCGCGCTGTAATAAGGCTTCTAAATCTAATTTGCTAAAAGCGTTTAGGGTGTAGACCTGGCAGCGGGATAATAAGGCAGATATGACTTCAAAACTTGGGTTTTCAGTGGTTGCTCCAATGAGGGTAACCCAGCCTTTTTCTACAGCTTCTAATAACGAATCTTGTTGCGATTTGCTGAATCTATGAATTTCATCAATAAATAAAATAGGATTCTTGGCGGTAAATAATCCTCCACTTTTTTTAGCTTTATCAATAACCTCTCTGATGTCTTTAACGCCAGAGTTTATCGCACTCAGTTTAAAGAACGGACGCTCAGATTCATTAGCAATAATATGCGCCAATGTTGTTTTTCCAATGCCAGGAGGTCCCCAAAGAATAAGTGAAGGTAAAACTCCGCTTTTAATTTGTTGGTACAACATGCCATCCTTGCCAACAAGGTGTTGTTGACTTAAATAGTCAGATAATGTTTGTGGTCTTAGGCGTTCTGCTAATGGAATATTCATAATTCAAAATTACAAAATGCTTTTGTGATGCTTTAATGTTATTGCTTAAATTCATATAAAAATAACGCTAAAGCTTGTGGTGTTGGTGCTGACAATATTTCAGATCTACCACTTTTGGATGCACTTTTGAAACGATTAATTTATAACTTTAACAATGCAGAGATCAACACATTTTAAATATTCTAACTCGGTCATCATTTATCCATTGATGCTCCTGTTTTCTATATGGTTGGTGTTTTGGTATCAGGTTAGGATAGATAGTGGTATTAAAGCTTTTGGAATTAGACCGCAGAAAATTGAAGGGCTTTTAGGTATTGTAACCAGTCCTTTTCTACACGGCGATATTCACCATATTTATAACAATTCTATGTCTTTGTTAGTACTCTCGGTGGCCTTGTTTTATTTCTACCGAAAAATTGCTTGGAAAGTGATAGGGTTTGGTATTGTTTTATCGGGATTTCTAACCTGGCTTATTGCAGATTCTGGTAACCATATTGGGGCAAGTGGACTCATCTATGTCTTAGTGAGTTTTATCTTTTTTAAAGGAATTTTCGCAAAACATTACCGGCTTATCGCACTGTCTCTTGTCGTTATTTTCTTCTACGGAAGTATGATTTGGTATGTTTTTCCGATAAAGAATGGAATGTCGTGGCAAGGTCATTTAGGCGGACTCATTACAGGCTTGATATTCGCTTTATTTTTTAGAAGACAAATTGCTAAACCTGAACGTTATCAATGGGAAGCGCCCGATTATAATGAAGAGGACGACCCGTTTATGAAACATTTTGATGAAAATGGAAATTTTATTCCGTTTGAACCTGAACCAGAGGTTAATCTAGAGGCGGATGCTGAGGTTAAAAACCCACAGCAAAGTTCTAGTCATCAAAGTAATATTAAAATTACCTATACCTATAAAAAAAGTGAGGACAATGGGGTCGATTAAAGTCTACTTTATGGCTTTAAGCGCTAGTGGTTAACTGCGTTGTCTTACCGCTTCGTATAGAAAAGCACCACAAGCTACGGAAACATTTAACGATTCAATTTCTCCTAAAATAGGAAGTTTAGCTTGATCGTCAACAACTTTTAAAACCGATGGGTTTATCCCGCGACCTTCCGATCCCATAATGATGGCGCAAGGCTCTTTAAAAGAAACATTATAAACAAAGTCTGTAGCTTTTTCAGTCGCTGCAATAACTTTAATTCCTGAGGCTTGCATATGAAAAACAGCATCTTTAATGTGGTCTACTTTACAAATCGGAATTTTAAAAATAGCTCCGGCACTCGTTTTAATGGTATCTCCGTTTATAGGTGCACCACCTTTTTTCTGAATAATGATCCCATTAACTCCGGTACATTCTGCTGTTCTAACAATAGCACCAAAATTACGAACATCACTTAATTGATCTAATAAAAGAAATAAAGGTGTTTTGCCAGATTCTAAAACATTAGAAACCATTTCGTCAATATCATGAAAGGCAATTGGAGAGATTTGAGCTACAGCACCTTGGTGATTTCCTCGTGTTAAACGGTTAAGTTTTTCCACAGGAACATAAGAAGAATTAATGCCCTCGGTACGGATAGCAAGTTCTAATTCTTGAAATAAATCTCCATGAAGTCCTTTCTGCATAAAAACCTTGTCAATAGTCTCTCCAGACTTGATGGCTTCTATAATTGCTCTAATTCCAAAAATTGTAGTTTCATTTTTCATGCCGTAAAGGTATAAAAAAAGCCCCATAAGAAAATTATGAGGCTTTGAAATATTTAAAAACTAATTACATGGTGTCCCAAAATAATTTTGTGGTCTGGCTATCACCGCCAATAGCAGTAGAAGCAGCATCCCAGTTTGTACCATTTAGATTTTGTTCATCTACAGGATACGTGTAGCGTGTAGGTACTGGATTTCCAGATTCAACAGCTGTGTTAAGCACAGGATAATCATATTTTCTCCAAACGGTCCAACCTTCAAATCCTCTGTTGTACATGGCTAGCCAAAATTGTGTTCCAATTTTTTCTCTCCAAGTTCCTGTTGCGGTAGGATAGGCAACATCTGTACGTGTTAAATAACTTGTAACATCTGTTGGTGTTCCTCCCCAATATTCAATTGAAGCTGTAATACCGTTGGTGTAAAACTCTGTAGCTGTCCCACCAACGTTATAGGTACGCTCAGCAGCTTCTGCTAAGTAGAAAGACACTTCAGCGTAATCCATAAGCACTCCTGCAAAAGTAGCTTCGTGAAGTAAGTCTCCTAGTTGTGAGTTTGTAGTATAACTGTTAGAATCGCCGTACTCTCCACCAACAAAGGTTCCTAAGCCTAAGTTTTCTCTAAAGTATAAAGGTCTTCTTGGGTCATCTAAGTCATTCATGATGTCAACAATCGTATTGGCTGCGACAAAATCTTGTCGTCCAGATTCTACTAAGTCTACCCATAACGGGTTAGTGTTTGGTGTTGCGCTAAGATAATCTAATAACGCATTATCTGCATTAGACGTAAATACACCATCTGAAACCGCAGATTCAACCGTGGCTTGGGCAAGTGTTGGGTTAACGTCAGATAAGCGAATACCTAATCTTAATTTTAAAGAATTCGCAAATTTCTTCCAGGCATCCATATCGGCACCATAAATTCTATCTGCAACACTGTCAAAACCTTCTCCAGAATCAAAATTGCCTAAAATGGCATCAATTCTTGTTATTAAATTAGGATAAATTTCAGTTTCAGCATCATCATATTTTGGTAATGGAAATTGCTCAATATCTAGGGCTTCTGTGTATGGAATATTGCCAAAGGTATCTACAAGTTGTTGCCAAGTATAAACAGAAAGAACTTCTATTTGTGCTAAACGCCCTGCTTTCTCATTCGCAGTAAGTGCGGCATCAGCCATCACTTTTTCGCTAGAATCCTTAAGGTCATAAAGGACATTACTATACATTTCTAACCAATGCGAGTCTGTAATAGTTCGCCCGTTGAGGTCGTAATTAGACTCATCAATATATGTGGTTTGTGTAAAGTATTGTGAAAACAATTTAAAAACATTATCGTTTACATTAGTACTAGACATTTGGTCAAACAAGCTTTTTGTCGCGGATGTAAAAAGTACATCTGCGGTAACCTCAGTCGGATTCTTTGGATCTCTATTTAAATCGTCATATTGTTCATCGCTCATACATGAAAATATGAGTGTGAAGCTTAATATCGGAATAAGTATTTTTCTCATAATTAATTTTTTTTAAAATTGAAGTTTTAAACTAGCTCCTATTTCTCTAATGGCTGGATAAGCACCAGACTGGTATCCTTGAATGTTCCCTGAACTCAATCCTGCTTCAGGATCAGAGTATGGAAGATTCTTATGAATGATCCATAAATTACGCCCTATAAGTGAAAGTGATGCGTTTGTAAAAGGCAACTTTTCTAAGACTTTAGGGGTTAAGCTATATGTTAAACTCAGTTCTCTTAATTTTACAAAAGATGCGTCATAAACGTGAGCAGCATTTGGAGTTCTTGCATATCCCCATGGGTTAGCATAAGAAGTTGCACTGGCTCTAACGGTGTTAGGTGTTCCATCGGCTTGTACACCAGATAAAATTACACCACCACTATCAGCTCCTGAAGTTACAGGGTTTCTTACTGGGTTACCAAGATCATTGGTTCCGGCTGTAAAGTCATATAAACCTGTAGCGTAACCATACCAAGTATCTAATGAGAAAATGTCACCTCCTTTTTGAATGTCTATTAAGAAACTCAATGTTACATTTTTATAAGAGAAACTGTTATTGATCCCCGCTTTCCAATCTGGGTTAACATTTCCAATAACTTCATTAGAGGTATCTGTTGTGAGGTAATAACCGTTAGTACCTACAACTCTTTGGCCATCTTGGTAAATAAAGTTAGTTCCTCTAATAGTACCATAGGCTTCACCAGGAGTAGCGTTGATAGATACACCTCCTTGTAAACTTGCAAGTTGTAAGTTTTCAATACCGTCTAGTAGTTCAATAACTTCGTTTTCATTTTTAGACCAATTAACGTTAAGGTTCCATTGGAAATCTTCTGTTTTTATCGGCGTTCCATAAAGTTGAAGTTCTAGACCTTTGTTTTCAATTGTTCCTGCATTTAACCAACGTGAAGAGTATCCAGTAGCTCCAGAATAAGGAACGTTAACAATTTGATCTTCTGTTGTGGTATTGTAATAAGCAAAATCGAAACCAGCTCTCTTGTTAAGGAAAGACATTTCAAGACCAAATTCGTATGAATTTTGACGTTGTGGTTTTAAATCTAAATTGTTTAAAGACGCTGGGTTTGACGCAATACCAGAACCATCAAACGGTGCTGAAATATTGTAGGTGTTATAAACTCTATACGGTCCTGTATCATCACCAACTTCAGCGTAGTTAGCTCTTAGTTTTCCAAAGGTAATCCAATCGGTATCTATAAACTCTGAGAAAATAAAACTTCCTGAAACAGAGTAGTAGCCAAAGCTATTATTATCCTTTGGTAGGGCAGAGGAACGGTCTCTTCTGTAAGTCGCTTCTATAAAAGCAAAATTGTCATAGCCTAAACTTGCTCTTACAAAGGCACCATCTACCATTTTTGTAGCATCATATTCTATTGGAGCTTCGATTGGGCTCGATGAATTTGATAAGGCATATAAACCTGGTATTCCAAGTCCACCATTTGTTACCGCTCTCATAGACTCCCATGTTTGTCTTCTTAAGTTAAGACCAAAGTTTCCGTCTAAATTAAGCTTGTCGCTTAAGTCTTTGTTGAAGTTTAAAAAGAAATCATAATTGTATTCTGCAACTTGGTTGTTAAATCTAGAATATTGAGAAACATTAGCACTTCCTACATTGGTACGTTCCTCTTGAAATTCTGTATACGTATCATAAGAGAATCTTGCCATGGCACTGATCCAATCATTGATTTTATAATCTAACATAACGTTACCAAAATAACGATTTCTGGAATCGGTCTCATAATTTTCATAAAACGTCCAATACGGGTTATCCGAGTATATTGGTGATAAATCTGTACCAGAACTGGTATTCCATGTAATGTTTTCTCTCGTTGCAAAATAAGCATTCTTCTGTGCTTCTAGATCTACATTGGTTTGCCACCATTGTCTAAATTGTTGCATTACGTTATTAGAATCATACCCCGTTCCGTAACGACCTTTACCACTTGTTTTGGTGTAAGTGAAAGACGTAGAGGCTGTAAGTTTATCTGTAAACTGATGCGACCCATTAAAGGTGATAGAGTTTCTTTTAATTTCACTATTCGGTAAATTACCTTCTTGCATCATATTGGTGTATCCCAATCTAAAAGAGCTAGATTCATCAGAACCATCTAAACCTACAGAGTTTACATAAGTTCCAGAAGTTCCCCAAACATAATTAGGATCATTAGCTCCTGCAACCCATGGTGTCGCTTCGCGGTAACCCTCTAATTGTGGGAAAATAGAATTCCACTGGTAAACCATTAAGCTTGGGTCAAAAGCTGCTCCGTAAGAAGCATCTTCTGTAAATGGTACTGTAAGATCTGGAACACCATCTCCGGTGATGTCTTCAAAATCATTGAAATATTGGTCTTCGGTAGTCCCGTAATAGGCTCCATAACCAGCACCATATTTGTCTTGATAGTTAGGTAGGGTCTCACTGTCAGCTGTACCAATCATAAGACTAGAGCTAATTGTTATACCAATACCTTTCTTTGTTTTACCTGTTTTTGTAGTAATAATTACAGCGCCGTGCATTCCACGAGATCCATAGAGTGCCGTAGCGGCAGCGCCTTTTAAAACGTTAATTGTAGCAATGTCATCGGGATTAATATCCGAAGACGCGTTTCCGTAATCATAACCTCCACGTCCAAGAGTTTGATCGCTTGTGTTGGTGTTTTGATTACTAATAGGAACACCATCAATAACGAAAAGTGCTTGGTTGTTACCAGAAATAGAATTACTACCCCGTATAACAACATTAGTAGAGCCTCCAAGTGTACCGGATGATTTAATGTCTAAACCCGCGACTTTACCTGAAAGGGAGTTAACGAAATTGGAACTTTTTACCTTAGAAACTTCTTCACCATCAACTTCTTGTGTGGCATAACCGAGACTTTTCTTTTCCCTTTTAATACCTAAAGCGGTAATCACCACTTCGTCTAATGCAGCGGTATCCTCGGTAAGGGTGGCATTAACAACATTTGAAGTTCCTACCGTAATTTCTTCAGGTTTAAGTCCGACGTAACTAAAAACTAAAACGTCTCCTGTATTGACTGAGATGGAATAATTACCGTCAAAATCAGATTGGGTTCCATTGCTAGTCCCTTTTACTACAATGTTAACTCCTGGGAGCGGTAGACCGGATGGGTCCGTTACGGTTCCTGAAACTGTCCTTTCTTGTGCAAAAGTAACTTGCACAACAAACGCTAGTAGTAGCGTTAGAATTCTACTAAACTTTGTTTTCATATTTAAATTATTAGAGTTAGCTAAGTCTAAAAATCATAATAAAAAGTTAAGAAAACAATATTTTTGTGTTAAAAGTTTGAGTTATTCTTGGTTTTTAGGTTGTTTTAATGTATTAATCTCAGGTGTAAAAAGCTTGTTTTTAAAATCGTGTTAGTACCGTTATGACTGACGTTAGCGGCATTTTTATATTTTTTTAAATTCCGCTTAAAAGGTCTGTTTTAGGTTGAATTTGTTAGAGTCTAAAAATCAACGGAATATCCGCTGAATTTTATAAAAAATGAAAGAAATTTAGTAAAAATGATTTTTTCAGTCTAACTAAAAGTTAAGAATTTAAGTGTGTATTAAAATTATTAGGATTAGAATTTAAGACTTAATAATTTTTTTATTGATCACCTGATTAGCGGTGTATAACTTTAAAAAATAAACCCCATTTTCTTGGTAGGTTAAATCTATGGATTCCGTAGTTCTACTTTCTCCAATTTTCTTACCCGTTAAGCTGTAAATTTCAATTTTTGAGATGCTTATATCGGATTGGATGTTTATAACTCCTGTGGTAGGATTGGGATATATGGCTGTTGTTTCTAATTCGTAATCCGAGGTGCTTAAGTTTTCGCATGCCGTGGTGTTAGGATTAGATTCAATTGGAGCCCCTGTAGTAATGCTATTATTATCGAAAGCTGCGTAAGTGGTGCTGTATTTTATAGCTCTAAAGCTAACGTTAGAAAATGAAGCTGGGGCAGTGCCTTGCGTTTTGTTATCGCCATTATTGGTGTTAATAGGGTTGATGTATTCCCATACAATATTTTCGTTACTGTCTATTTCAAAAAAGCGTCCGTTAATACCTTCACATATTAAGATGTTTCCATTAGGCAGGCGTTGGGCACTACTTAAAATGCTAGAGAAAAAATAGGATGGTCCCGTGCTGCTGCCGTAAATATGTTCTGGAACACTAGGTCCATAACTTGTTCCTGATTGGTAAGTATATACACCAGGACTAGAAGTAGGGGGAACAACGGTGTAAATCTCAGAATAGAGAGGTGAACGATCTCTTCCGTTATTAAAGAGCAGGATTTTGTTTGTATTGTCATTATCGTCTTTAATAAAATAAGGGGAGTGTTGCCCGTAAAGCAGCCTGTCTGATTCGGTGCCTTGATTATAGGCTTGTGGATTGCCCCAGCGGTATAGAAAGTCGCCACCTTTTCCGTAAATACCTCCTGTATTGCTGGCAGCTTCTAAAATCGATGTGGAGTGATCTATAATATAGACTTCACTTAAATTTCTAGAGCTTATGATAATTTGGTCTAAAGTGGCGTCATAATAAATGGAATTGAAATGAAGCCAATTTGGATCTGGTGTGGCGCCGTTTAAAAAATTAATATTTAGTTTTTCAGGATTAGCACTTATGGTTCCGTAATTACTCTTTGTTGGGTCAAAATCTTGAATAACATGATCTTTAATGTTCCATTCCCATATAATTTCAGCATTATTGGTGCCAATCGGTTTTACTTCAATAAGTTGTTCATTATAGAGCGCATCTTGACTAATTAATTCAGGGTCTCTTCCTAAGTTTAGGGCTTCATTGCGTGATAGTTTCGTTACGGCTAAAATTAATACATTACCATTGGGCATTGGAAATACATCATGATGTTGTCTCATATTAGGAGTGTCGTAAAAATACTGCCAAGTGAGTTGTCCGTCCCAATCTCTAATTTCAATAACACCGCCTTGTCCTCCAAAGGTAATATCGTCTGTGTCGGTTTGGCCTGCTCTTAACAGACTGCCATCTTCAAGTAAGTGGACTGCATTTCCAGGGAGGTAGTCACTAGACCATTGATTAATGACTTCACCACAATTATTAATAAGATAGGTTTCTGTAAAAGCGGAGAATAAAGTATAACCGTCGTAAACGCCTTGTTCATAAAGCGTGTTGCCTATAGTGTTTTGTGCGACTAATAGATTGCTGCTTAAAACTAGGAAGCAAATTAATGTTCGTATCATGGTGGTTTTATTAAAAGGTCGCTGTTAAACTTAAATGAACTTTAGAGTCTGATAACTTAAAAGTTTGATTTTCGGTTTTTCCGCTAGAGTAATTTAATTTAAAGAGTCCGGCGTTGGTTAGTAGTCCTAATCCAAATCCAAACCCAAATAGTTTTTCTTTACTGTCCGTAAGTTGGTTTTCAAAATAAGCAGCATCCAATACGGAGTGTACATATAAGGTATTGCTTAAACGATATCTGTACTCGGTATTAATGACGCCATAGAGGTTGGCAACTAAGCTATTCTCTTCAAATCCTCTAATGGAGTTGATTCCCCCAAAGCGAAACAATTCATTGTCTAGATATTGGTCGGAGTTGAGCATAGCGGCTTTCAGTTTGGTAAAAATACTATTCTTATTATTAAGGTTGAAAATTTTGTGAGTTTCCATAGTAAACATCTGTTGATCTTCACTGCTGTTGCTAATGGTGCGGTCTCCAAATCCTGCCGTAAAATCGAACCAAAAATTAATAGGAAATAGGGGGTCGGCATACTGTGGTTTAGAGTACGTGTAATTAAGCGTGTAATGGGTAGTTTTGTAATCAGATAGCGTTAGGCTTGTTTCTTCTAATAGATATGTAGAATTCGTAGTGGTTATACCAAGACCAACTTTATGTTCCGCATTAATTAAATAGTTGAGCTTGGCGTATTGGTTGGCGTTTAAAAAAGTGGAATCCTTTTTAAAGAGTCGGAGTCCTACTTGAGCACCTATTGGTGTAGAAAACAGGTAAGGCAAATCTGCGTCTACTTCAAAAGTTTGTTGATCCGATTCGTCACTCTTATAATAGAGATTGATGGTTTCACCATAATTAAGATTATTAATGAGTTTTAGGTCTAAGTAACCGTCAAATTCAATTTTATTAGTATCCTCGTTAGTGCCAAATCCTAAAAAGCCGTCAAAATTATTGCTTCTTACTTTTTCTACATATATATATAGGGATGTAGAATCGTTAGTAAATAAGACTTCTGGATCTTTAATGGTTTTTGCAAAACGGATGTTATCAAACAACATAGTCTTAGTTTTAATCTTATTGAGATTAAACGTTTGGTTGGTTCTTAATTTTAAAAAATGATTTAAGTAGGCATTTGGGAATTTTTCATAACCTTTAACTATGATTTTGTCAATCTGTCTTTTTTTATTGGAGACTACCTCTAATTGTGCGGTGAGGGTGTCTGAATTTAACTTTTGAAGATCAATAAGTTGTAATGTTGAAAAAGGATCGCCTTGTTCTGCAAGTTTACCGTTTAAGTGGCTTAATACGCTTTCTAAGTTTTGAATGGCAATGTCGTAGTAGTCGGCTCCATTTTGATGTTTGATATCATCTAAAAGTTTTGTGTCAAAATCAGAGGTGTAATAAATTCTTACGGTATTAATCTTTGTTCCTAAAAATAATGCCGCATGGTAAGTAGAATCGTTCTGTTTGCTTATGGCGTTTATTCTTGTATCTATATAACCTTGCTTGCTAAGTTGTTCTTTTATATTGAAGACCTCTTCCTGGAGTTGCTTATAATTGTCAAAACGCGGCTTGTAGCCAATAGAATCTAATACGTTTGTTTTTTCTGTGTTTTCTGCTGTAACCTCAAGTCTGATAACCTGTGCATGAGCCCAATTAGCAAAAACCGAAATTATGGTAAGAAATAAAAAAATACGGTTTCGCAATAGCATCAATATAAAATAGAATCGTTTAGTGGGTCAACGTAAAAATAGCGCATATTATATAAGTTGAAAATAAAAAATCATTTTTATTAGAAAAATAAATTCACAACTATTTGAATAATAGATATTAATTTGTACCTTTGCAGCCCTCAAAAGTGAGGGTTAATAAAATTTTATATAGAAATATATGCCAACAATTTCACAATTAGTACGAAAAGGAAGAGCCAAAATAACCAAGAAGAGTAAATCGGCTGCTTTAGATTCGTGTCCTCAAAGACGTGGTGTATGTACTCGTGTTTACACAACGACACCTAAGAAACCAAACTCAGCAATGCGTAAGGTAGCAAGGGTTCGTTTAACAAACGGAAACGAAGTAAATGCATACATCGGTGGAGAAGGTCACAATTTACAAGAGCACTCGATAGTATTGGTTAGAGGTGGAAGGGTAAAAGATTTACCAGGAGTTAGATATCACATCGTTCGTGGTGCTTTAGATACAGCAGGTGTATCTGGAAGAACGCAACGTAGATCTAAGTATGGTGCAAAACGCCCTAAGAAGTAATTTAAACTTTAAGAAGAAGACATGAGAAAAAGAGCAGCAAAAAAGAGACCGCTTTTACCAGATCCAAGATTTAATGATCAGTTAGTAACACGTTTTGTTAACATGATGATGTGGGATGGTAAGAAGTCTGTAGCTTTTAAAGTATTCTATGATGCAATTGATATTGTTGAAGAGAAAAAGAATGATGACGAAAAAACAGCTTTAGAGATTTGGAAAGAAGCTTTATCAAATGTGATGCCTCACGTAGAAGTACGTAGTCGTCGTGTTGGTGGTGCTACATTTCAAATTCCAATGCAAATTCGTCCAGACCGTAAGGTTTCAACTGCAATGAAATGGCTAATTGGCTTTTCACGTAAGAGAAACGAAAAATCTATGGCACAGCGTTTAGCGGCCGAAGTATTAGCAGCAGCAAAAGAAGAAGGTGCAGCTGTTAAGAAAAGAGCTGATACTCATAAAATGGCAGAAGCAAACAAAGCATTCTCACACTTTAGATTCTAAGAAATGGCAAGAGATTTAAAATTAACAAGAAACATAGGAATTGCAGCTCACATTGATGCTGGTAAAACAACAACAACTGAGCGTATTCTTTTTTATACGGGAGTATCACATAAAATTGGAGAAGTTCATGATGGAGCTTCTACAATGGACTGGATGGAGCAAGAAGCTGAAAGAGGTATTACAATTACTTCTGCAGCGACAACTTGTGACTGGACGTTTCCTAAAGAAAATGGCGTACCAACAGCTGAAGCGCAAGATTATCACTTTAACATCATTGATACACCGGGCCACGTTGATTTTACCGTAGAGGTAAACCGTTCGTTACGTGTATTAGATGGTTTAGTATTCTTATTTAGTGCAGTTGATGGTGTAGAGCCACAATCTGAAACGAACTGGAGACTTGCTGATAACTATAAAGTGCCAAGAATTGGTTTCGTAAATAAAATGGACCGTCAAGGGTCTAACTTCTTAGGTGTTTGTCAACAAGTTAAAGACATGTTGAAATCTAACGCTGTGCCAATCGTTTTAAACATTGGTGAAGAAGGAGATTTTAAAGGAATCGTAGATTTAGTTAAAAACAGAGCTATCGTATGGCATGATGATAACTACGGATCTACTTTCGATGTTATTGAAATTCCAGAAGAATTAAAAGAAGAGTCACGTAAGTATAGAGCCTTACTTATCGAAGAAGTTGCATCTTACGATGAAAACTTATTAGAGAAGTTTATGGAGGATGAAGATTCTATTACTGAAGAAGAAGTGCACGCTGCACTTAGAGCTGCTGTAATGGATATGGCTATTATTCCTATGGTTTGTGGATCTTCATTCAAAAATAAAGGTGTACAGTTCTTATTAGATGCTGTTTGTCGTTACTTACCTTCTCCATTAGATAGAGATAGTGTTGTAGGAACAAACCCTAATACAGACGGAGAAGAAAGACGTAAGCCTTCTGTAAAAGAACCATTTTCAGCTTTAGCATTTAAGATTGCTACAGATCCTTTCGTAGGACGTTTAGCATTTTTTAGAGCGTATTCTGGTCGTTTAGATGCAGGGTCTTATATCTTAAATAACCGTTCAGGTAAAAAAGAACGTATTTCTCGTATCTACCAAATGCACTCGAATAAACAAAATGCTATCGATTTTATTGAAGCAGGAGATATTGGAGCAGCTGTAGGATTTAAAGACATTAAGACTGGTGATACTATGTCTGATGAAAAGCATCCTATTGTTTTAGAATCAATGGACTTCCCTGATCCAGTAATTGGTATCGCCGTAGAGCCTAAGACTAAGGCAGATGTAGATAAAATGGGTATGGCTTTAGCTAAATTAGCAGAAGAAGATCCAACGTTTACAGCGCGTACAGATGAGTCTTCAGGACAAACTATTATCTCTGGAATGGGTGAGCTACACTTAGATATTATTGTAGATCGTTTAAAAAGAGAATTCAAAGTTGAGGTTAACCAAGGTCAACCACAAGTTGAGTATAAAGAAGCTATTACACAAGCTGCAGATCATAGAGAGGTTTATAAGAAACAATCTGGTGGTCGTGGTAAGTTTGCTGATATCGTATTTACGATTGAGCCTGCTGATGAAGGTGTTGTAGGACTTCAGTTTGAATCTATAATTAAAGGTGGTAACGTTCCTAAAGAATTTATCCCTTCAATTGAAAAAGGATTTAAAATGGCAATGGCTAATGGTCCATTAGCAGGTTACGAAGTAGATTCTATGAAAGTAACTTTAAAGGATGGATCTTACCACGATGTGGATTCTGATCAATTATCTTTCGAATTAGCAGCTAAATTAGGATTTAAAAATTCTGCAAAAGCAGCTAAGGCGGTTATAATGGAACCAATCATGAAACTTGAGGTGATTACACCAGAAGAAAACATGGGTGATATTGTAGGTGACTTGAACAGAAGAAGAGGTCAAGTAAGTGATATGGGTGATAGAGCAGGTGCTAAGACTGTAAAAGCTACAGTGCCATTATCTGAAATGTTCGGTTATGTAACAACATTAAGAACGTTATCTTCAGGTAGAGCAACATCTACAATGGAATTCTCTCACTATGCAGAGACTCCATCTAATATATCACAAGAAGTAATTGCAGCGGCTAAAGGCGTTGAATCGTAAATCTTAAGAAAATGAGTCAAAAAATCAGAATAAAATTAAAATCTTACGATCACAACTTGGTAGATAAGTCTGCTGATAAGATTGTAAAAACAGTAAAAAGCACAGGTGCGGTGGTTACAGGACCAATTCCTTTACCAACACACAAGAAAATTTTCACTGTGTTACGTTCACCACATGTTAACAAGAAGTCTAGAGAACAATTTCAATTAAGCTCTTATAAGCGTTTATTAGATATTTACTCTTCATCTTCTAAAACAATTGATGCCTTAATGAAGCTTGAATTACCAAGTGGAGTTGAAGTTGAGATCAAGGTGTAATTATAGGACTTCTATCGCCTAGCGAAATTGAAGTCAACATGTCCTAAGCTGCGAGCGAGGGAAAAACGGTAATAAATACAATTCAAGGCTGAAACGTATTTTCGGCCTTGAGTTTTATATACTAAGGACAAGTCGCGACTTGCCTTCTAAAAAACAAACAAAAGTGACAATTCGCGAGTTGTCAATAAAAAAACAAACAAAATTATGTCTGGGTTAATTGGAAAAAAAATCGGTATGACCAGCATTTTCGATGAAAATGGAAAAAACATTCCATGTACAGTAATCGAAGCTGGACCATGTATCGTTACCCAAGTCAGAACTGAAGAAGTGGATGGTTATTCAGCGCTTCAATTAGGTTTCGATGACGCGACAGAAAAAAGCGCTACTAAAGCAGACTTAGGTCATGCAAAAAAAGCGGGTACTTCTGTAAAACGCAAAGTTGTTGAATTCAAAGGTTTTGATTCGGAGTACAAATTAGGTGATGCTATCACAGTAGAGCAATTTATTGAAGGAGAATTTGTGGATATCGCAGGAACTTCTAAAGGAAAAGGTTTTCAAGGTGTAGTAAAACGTCACGGTTTTGGTGGTGTAGGTCAAGCAACGCATGGTCAACACAACCGTTTAAGAGCTCCAGGTTCTATTGGTGCAGCTTCTTATCCTGCGAGAGTATTCAAAGGAATGAAGATGGCCGGAAGAATGGGTGGTGAAACAGTAAAAGTTCAAAATTTAAGAATTTATAAAGTAGTTCCAGAAAAGAACTTACTAGTGGTAAAAGGATGTGTTCCTGGTCACAAAAATTCTTATGTAATCATTGAGAAGTAATGGAGATAGCAGTTTTAGATATAAACGGAAAAGACACAGGAAGGAAAGCAGAGCTTTCTAAAGAAGTGTTCGCTATAGAGCCTAATAATCACGCTGTCTATTTAGATGTTAAGCAATACTTAGCAAATCAAAGACAGGGAACGCATAAGGCAAAAGAAAGAGCAGAGATTACTGGAAGTACACGTAAAATTAAAAAACAGAAAGGTACTGGTACTGCAAGAGCAGGTAGTATTAAGTCTGGTGTATTTAAAGGTGGTGGTCGTATGTTTGGTCCAAGACCAAGAAACTACGGGTTTAAATTAAATAAAAACCTTAAACGATTAGCACGTAAATCTGCCTTAAGCATTAAAGCTAACGACAATTCAATTTTAGTATTAGAGGATTTCAACTTTGAGTCTCCAAAAACTAAAAACTTTGTAGAGGTTTTAAAGGCTTTAGAACTAGACAATAAAAAGTCTCTAATTGTGTTGGGTGGGTCAAATAATAATGTATATTTGTCTTCCCGCAATTTTAAAGGGTCTGAAGTGATAACTGCTTCAGAATTAAGTACTTATAAAATTATGAACGCTAATAAGGTTGTTCTAATTGAAGGTGCTTTAGAAGGAATTGAAACGAATTTAAGTAAATAGAACAGATGAGTATCTTAAAAAAACCTATAATCACAGAAAAAGCGACCATGCAAAGTGAGTCGTTAAATGCATATGCATTTGAAGTGAGCACTAAGGCGAACAAGGTAGAAATCAAAAAAGCAGTTGAGGCTGCTTATGGAGTTTCTGTTGAAAAAGTTCGTACAATAAATGTCCGTCCAGATCGTAAGACCAAGTTTACAAAAACTGGTGTTCAACATGGTAAAACAAATGCTGTTAAAAAGGCAATTGTACAACTGGCGGAAGGTGAAGTAATAGATTTATACACTAACATGTAATTTTAGACATTAATGTCAGTAAGAAAATTAAAACCGATCACATCAGGTCAGCGATTTAGAGTAGTTAATGGATTTGACGCCATTACTACTGATAAGCCGGAGAAAAGCTTGCTTGCTCCGAAAAAACGATCAGGTGGTAGAAACAGTCAAGGAAAAATGACCATACGCCAAGTAGGTGGAGGTCATAAGAAACGTTATCGTATTATCGATTTCAAACGTAACAAAGCGGGAATTCCTGCGGAAGTTAAAACAATTGAATACGATCCAAACAGAACAGCATTTATTGCACTCTTAAATTACCAAGATGGAGAGAAGCGTTACGTTATCGCTCAGAATGGTTTACAAGTAGGGCAAAATATAGTGTCTGGTGAAAAGGGGATTGCTCCAGAAATTGGAAACGCAATGCCATTAAGTGAAATACCTTTAGGTACAATTATTTCTTGTATAGAATTACGTCCAGGTCAAGGTGCTGTTATGGCGCGTAGTGCTGGAGCTTTTGCTCAGTTAATGGCAAGAGGAGATAAATTTGCTACAGTAAAATTACCATCTGGTGAAACTAGAATGATTTTAGTGACTTGTATGGCAACAATTGGAGTTGTTTCTAACTCAGATCATCAATTACTTGTTTCTGGTAAAGCCGGTAGAAGTCGATGGTTAGGTAGACGTCCAAGAGTAAGACCAGTAGTTATGAACCCAGTCGATCATCCAATGGGTGGTGGTGAAGGTAAATCTGCAGGTGGACATCCAAGATCTAGAAATGGTATTCCAGCGAAAGGATTTAGAACACGTTCTAAGACTAAGGCGAGTAATAAGTATATTGTAGAACGTAGAAAGAAATAATTAAGATAGTATGGCACGTTCATTAAAAAAAGGACCTTATATCCACTATAAATTGGAAAAGAAAGTTGCAGAAAATGTAGCTTCAAATAAGAAGACGGTTATTAAAACTTGGTCTAGAGCATCAATGATTTCTCCGGATTTCGTTGGACAAACTATAGCGGTTCATAACGGTCGTCAATTTGTTCCAGTATTTGTTACTGAAAACATGGTAGGACATAAGTTAGGAGAATTTTCACCAACACGATCATTTAGAGGTCATGCAGGTGCTAAGAATAAAGGTAAAAAATAAGAATCATGGGAAGTCGTAAAAAACAAATGGCGGAAGCTATTAAAGCTGAGAAGAAGCAGGTTGCTTTTGCAAAGCTAAATAACTGTCCTACATCTCCAAGAAAAATGCGTTTAGTAGCGGATTTAGTAAGAGGAGAAAAGGCAGAGAAAGCTCTTCAGATTCTTAGATTTAGTCAAAAAGAAGCGTCTCGTCGTTTAGAGAAACTTGTAATGTCTGCAATTGCAAACTGGCAAGCTAAAAACGAAGATGCTGATGTTGAAGAAGCTAAATTGTTTATCAAAGAAATTAGAGTAGATGGTGGTTCTATGTTAAAGAGATTGCGTCCAGCACCTCAAGGTAGAGCACATAGAATAAGAAAAAGATCTAACCACGTAACTGTGGTTGTAGATGCAATAAATAAAACACAAAGCTAAGATAGAGATATGGGACAAAAGACAAATCCAATCGGAAATCGCTTAGGAATTATCAGAGGATGGGAATCGAACTGGTACGGAGGAAACGATTATGGTGATAAACTTGCCGAAGACGATAAGATTAGAAAGTATATTCATGCTCGTCTATCTAAAGCTAGTGTAAGTAGAGTAATTATTGAGCGTACGCTTAAACTTGTAACCGTTACTATCACTACTGCTAGACCTGGTATTATTATCGGAAAAGGTGGTCAAGAGGTAGATAAGTTAAAAGAAGAGCTTAAGAAAATTACTGGCAAAGAAGTTCAATTGAACATCTTTGAAATTAAAAGACCTGAGTTAGATGCTTATTTAGTAGCTGCTAGTGTTGCACGTCAAATTGAAAGCCGAATTTCATACAGACGTGCCATCAAAATGGCAATTGCTGCTGCTATGCGTATGAACGCTGAAGGAATAAAAATTCAGATTAGTGGTCGTTTGAATGGTGCTGAAATGGCACGTTCAGAACACTATAAAGAAGGACGTATTCCGTTATCTACTTTTAGAGCTGATATTGATTATGCTCTAGTAGAAGCACATACAACCTATGGTAGACTAGGTATCAAAGTTTGGATTATGAAAGGCGAAGTATATGGAAAAAGAGAACTTTCTCCATTAGTTGGTTTATCTAAACAAAAGAGCAAAGGTGGACGTGGTGGAAATAAGAACCAATCTCGTCGTAGAAAGTAATTTTTTAAAGAAAAGAAAAAATGTTACAGCCTAAAAGAACAAAATTTCGTAAGCAGCAAAAAGGACGTATGAAAGGAAATGCGGGAAGAGGTCATTTGTTATCAAATGGTACTTTCGGTATTAAATCATTAGACTCGTCGTTTATTACTGCACGTCAAATAGAAGCAGCGCGTATTGCCGCGACTCGTTATATGAAAAGAGAAGGATCGTTATGGATTAAAATATTTCCAGACAAGCCTATCACAAAGAAACCTCTTGAAGTACGTATGGGTAAAGGTAAAGGTGCCGTTGAATATTGGGCAGCAGTTGTAAAACCAGGACGTATGTTATTTGAAATAAGTGGTGTGCCATTAGAAACTGCTCAAGAAGCACTTCGTTTAGCAGCACAGAAACTTCCTGTAAAAACTAAGTTTATCATAGCTAGAGATTACGAAGCTTAATAGAAAGATATTATGAAGCAATCAGAAATTAAACAGCTTTCAACAGCTGAGTTACAAGAGAAACTTAGTGAATCTAAAAAAAGTTATACAGACCTTAAAATGGCTCATGTTATATCACCTTTAGATAATCCAATTCAGTTACGAGTTGCACGTCGCACAGTAGCTAGAGTGGCAACAGAACTAACTAAAAGAGACGTACAATAATTGTATTCTGCTGAAAGATGGAAAAAAGAAACTTAAGAAAAGAACGTATAGGGATCGTAACGAGTAACAAAATGGAGAAATCTATTGTTGTTTCAGAAGTTAAGAAAGTAAAACACCCTATGTATGGAAAGTTCGTGTTAAAGACAAAAAAATATGTCGCACACGATGAAACAAACGACTGCAACGAAGGAGATACTGTAAAGATCATGGAAACACGACCTTTAAGTAAATCTAAATGTTGGAGATTAGTAGAAATAATTGAAAGAGCGAAGTAATTATGGTACAACAAGAATCAAGATTAAAAGTAGCTGATAACACTGGTGCAAAGGAAGTTTTAACAATCCGTGTACTAGGAGGAACAAAAAGAAGATACGCTTCTGTTGGAGACAAAATTGTCGTATCTGTTAAAGACGCAACACCTAACGGTAGTGTGAAGAAAGGTGCTGTTTCTACAGCAGTTGTTGTTCGTACTGCAAAGGAAGTAAGACGTCCTGATGGATCTTATATCCGTTTTGACGATAATGCTTGTGTACTTTTAAACCCACAAGGGGAAATGAGAGGAACACGTGTTTTTGGTCCTGTAGCTAGAGAACTTCGTGATAAACAATTCATGAAAATTGTATCATTAGCACCTGAAGTGCTTTAATTGATAAATAAAATGACAAAGCTTAAAATAAAATCAGGAGATACAGTAAAAGTAATTGCTGGAGATCATAAAGGATCTGAAGGTAAAGTACTAAAAGTATTAATAGATAAGAACAAAGCCATCGTAGAAGGTGTGAACATGGTTAAGAAACATACGAAACCAAGTGCACAAAATCCTCAAGGTGGAATTGTAGAGAAGGAAGCATCTTTACATATCTCTAACTTATCGTTGTTAACCTCTAAAGGAGAGTCTACACGAGTTGGATATAGAATGGATGGTGATAATAAAGTAAGATTTTCAAAAAAATCTAATGAAGTAATTTAATTATGGCTTACGTTGCAAGATTAAAACAAGAGTATAAGGACAAAGTTGTTCCTGCTCTTACGGAAGAATTTGGATATAAAAATGTAATGCAAGTACCTAAGCTTACTAAGATAGTAATATCTAAAGGTGTTGGTGCTGCTGTGGCGGATAAGAAATTAATCGATCACGCAGTAGAAGAGCTTACAAAAATATCTGGACAGAAAGCTATACAAACGATGTCTAAGAAGGATGTTGCTTCTTTCAAATTACGTAAAGGGATGCCAATTGGTGCCAAAGTTACGTTAAGAGGAGAGCAAATGTATGAATTCTTAGATCGTTTAGTGACTTCAGCTTTACCACGTGTTAGAGATTTTAACGGAATCAAAGCTACTGGTTTTGACGGACGTGGAAACTATAACCTTGGGGTCGTAGAACAAATCATATTTCCAGAAATTGATATTGATAAAGTAAACAAAATTTCAGGAATGGATATTACATTTGTGACTTCAGCGGAAACCGATAAGGAAGCGAAGTCATTATTAACTGAATTAGGATTACCTTTTAAAAAGAATTAATTATGGCTAAAGAATCAATGAAAGCCCGTGAGGTGAAGCGTTCTAAAATGGTAGCTAAGTATGCAGAGAAGAGAAAAGCTTTGAAAGAAGCTGGAGACTACGAAGCGTTACAGAAATTACCAAAAAATGCATCACCAATACGTCAGCATAACCGTTGTAAACTTACTGGTAGACCAAAAGGTTACATGAGACAATTTGGAATTTCTCGTGTAATGTTTAGAGAAATGGCTAACCAAGGTTTAATACCGGGTGTAAGAAAGGCAAGTTGGTAAAATTATAAATTGGTTTCAGGTTTGACAATAGTGTCGAAAACCGCTACCGCAAATTAATACATATGAATACAGATCCAATAGCGGATTATTTAACGCGAGTTAGAAACGCAGTTAAGGCCAATCACAGAGTGGTTGAGATCCCTGCATCTAACTTAAAAAAAGAAATAACTAAGATATTATTCGATCAAGGATATATCTTAAGTTATAAATTTGATGACTCAACTGTACAAGGTACAATCAAAATTGCTTTAAAATACAGCAAGGAGACTAAAGAGTCTGTCATCAAAAAAATTCAAAGAATCAGTAAACCAGGTTTACGTAAGTATGCTTCATCTAAAGAAATGCCAAGAATCCTTAACGGATTAGGTATTGCAATTGTTTCTACGTCTCACGGAGTGATGACAGGAAAACAAGCGCAGAGAGAAAATGTAGGTGGTGAAGTTTTATGTTACGTATACTAAAAACAGGAAATTATGTCAAGAATAGGTAAAAACCCAATAACAATTCCTGAAGGTGTAACAGTTGAAGTTAAGGATAACGTAATTACTGCTAAAGGTAAATTAGGTGAATTAACTCAAGAGTATTCGGATATTGAAATTAAAATAGAAGACGCAACAATTACATTAGAGCGTGCTTCTGACAAGAAAGATTTAAGAGCAAAGCATGGTCTTTACAGAGCATTAATTGCTAATATGATAGAAGGTGTTTCTAAAGGATGGACAAAAGAACTAGAATTAGTTGGTGTCGGTTATAGAGCATCTAATCAAGGACAAAAATTAGATTTAGCCATCGGATTTTCTCATAACATCGTTATGGACATCGCTCCAGAAGTAACTATTGAGACAGTTTCAGAAAAAGGTAAAAATCCAAGAGTTAAATTAACGTCTTTAGACAAACAGTTAGTAGGTCAAGTTGCAGCTAAGATTCGCGGCTTTAGAAGACCTGAGCCTTACAAAGGAAAAGGTATCAAGTTTGTTGGTGAAGAAATTAGAAGAAAAGCAGGTAAATCAGCTTAATAATTAGGTTATGGCATTGACAAAGAACGAAAGAAGATTAAGAATTAAAAGCAGAATCCGTAAGGTAGTATCTGGTACTGAAACAAGACCAAGATTAGCTGTTTTTAGAAGTAATAAAGAAATTTATGCTCAACTCGTAAATGATGTAACTGGTGAAACTTTAGCTGCTGCATCTTCAAGAGATAAGGATATTGCAAAGTCTGAAGGTAATAAATCAGAAATAGCTGCTTTAGTTGGGAAATCCCTAGCAGAAAAAGCTTTGAAAGCTGGTGTTGAAACTATTTCTTTTGATAGAGGTGGATACTTATACCATGGTAGAGTAAAATCATTAGCAGAAGGTGCTAGAGAAGCAGGACTTAAATTTTAAGACATTATGTATCAAAAATATAAAAACGCAGAGCTTGTTAAACCAAGCGGATTAGAATTAAAAGATCGCTTAGTTGGCGTGCAGCGTGTAACTAAAGTAACGAAAGGTGGTAGAGCATTTGGCTTTTCTGCAATCGTTGTTGTAGGAGACGAAACAAATGTTGTAGGTCAAGGATTAGGAAAATCTAAAGATGTAGCAACGGCTATTGCAAAAGCAGTAGAAGATGCTAAGAAAAATTTAGTAAGAATTCCAATTCTTAATGGCACAATACCACACGAACAAAAAGGGAAATACGGTGGAGCTAGAGTAAACATCATCCCTGCAGCACCTGGTACAGGAGTTATTGCAGGTGGTGCGGTAAGAGTTGTTCTTGAAGCAGTAGGTGTACACGATGTATTATCAAAGTCTCAAGGATCATCTAACCCTCATAACGTGGTAAAAGCAACTTTTGATGCTTTATTACAATTAAGAGATGCTAAGTCTGTTGCTAAAGAGCGTGGAATTTCACTTGAAAAAGTATTTAACGGATAATCGATAGGATAAGATGGCAAAGATTAAAGTAAAGAAAGTAAAAAGTGCAATCAATCGTACGAAAAGACAAAAGCTTACATTAGAGGCTTTAGGTTTAAAAAAGATTGGACAAGTTGTAGAGCACGACGCCACACCAAACATCCTTGGTATGGTTAAGAAAGTTGAACATTTAGTTTCTGTAGAAGAAGCTTAAAAATATAACTTAAGAATGGATTTAAGTAATTTAAAACCTGCAGAAGGTTCAGTAAAAAATCAAGGAAAGCGTGTAGGACGTGGACAAGGTTCTGGAAAAGGTGGTACGGCAACTCGTGGTCACAAAGGAGCAAAGTCTCGTTCTGGTTATTCTAAGAAAGTAGGATTTGAAGGTGGGCAAATGCCAATTCAAAGACGTGTACCTAAGTTTGGTTTCACAAATATTAACCGCGTAGAATATCAAGGTGTTAACTTAGATACGTTACAAAGGTTAGTTGACGAAAAGAAAATCGAAGGTAGTGTTGATTTTGATACATTAATAACTTTAGGTTTAGCTGGTAAAAATGAACTAGTTAAAATCTTAGGAAGAGGTGAGTTAAAAGCGAAATTAACAGTAACTGCTCATAAATTTACTGCTACGGCAAAGGCTGCTATTGAAGCTGCTGGTGGTGAAGCTGTAACTTTATAAGATTTTTAGGATGAAAATAATAGAAACATTAAAAAACGTTTGGAAAATCACAGAACTTAAGGATAGAATTATTCTAACCTTAGGTTTGTTGTTGGTTTATCGTTTTGGTGCGCAGGTTGTATTACCTGGAATCAATATCGATGCTCTAGGTGGTTTACAAGCCGGTACGGATACTGGAATATTAGGATTGTTAAATGCATTTACAGGAGGGGCATTCGCTAATGCCTCTGTATTTGCCTTAGGTATTATGCCTTACATTTCTGCTTCCATTGTTGTTCAGTTAATGGGTATTGCGATTCCTTATTTACAGAAACTTCAAAAAGAAGGTGCTAGTGGTCAGAAAAAGATCACTCAAATTACACGTTGGTTAACTATCGGTATTTGTCTTGTACAAGCACCAGGATATTTAGCGAGTATACCAGGTTTATCTGGTGCCACTTCAATGGGGGCTTTATTAGTTCCTGGATTTAGTGAAAACATGTTCTATTTCTCATCAGTAATTATCTTAATAACCGGTTGTGTATTTGCAATGTGGTTAGGAGAAAAAATTACAGATAAAGGAATCGGAAACGGAATTTCATTATTAATTATGGTAGGTATTATTGCTACTTTACCACAAGCATTCCTTCAGAATGCAGCTTCTAGATTAGAAGGTGATGGTGGGTTTATGATGATCCTTATTGAATTAGTAATTTGGTTCTTAATCATCCTTGGATCGATCTTCTTAGTAATGGCAGTACGTAAAGTTGCTGTACAATATGCAAGAAGAACCGCTACAGGAGGGTATGAAAAGAATGTTTTTGGATCGCGTCAGTTTTTACCTTTAAAGTTAAACGCGTCTGGTGTAATGCCTATTATCTTTGCACAAGCTATTATGTTTGTACCAAGTTTAATTGGTGGGTCAGCGTGGTTAAAGGATACTGATACTGGAGTTTGGATGCAATCTAACTTCTCTGATATATTTGGTTTTTGGTACAATTTAATGTTTGCTTTATTAATTATAATTTTCACATATTTCTATACAGCAATTACAGTACCAACAAATAAGATGGCAGATGATTTAAAACGTAGCGGTGGGTTTATCCCAGGAATACGTCCAGGATCTGAAACATCAGAGTACTTAGATAAAGTGATGTCACAAATTACGTTACCAGGTTCTATATTTTTAGCGTTGGTAGCTATTTTTCCAGCATTTATTGTATCCTTAATGAACGTACAACAAGGTTGGGCATTATTCTTCGGAGGTACATCACTATTAATTATGGTGGGTGTAGCAATAGATACCATGCAGCAGATTAATTCTTATTTATTAAATAAGCATTATGACGGCTTAATGAAAACAGGTAAAAATAGAAAAGCGGTTGCGCAATAAGATAAGATTATGGCAAAACAAGCAGCAATAGAACAAGACGGAACAATCATTGAAGCATTATCTAATGCGATGTTTCGTGTTGAATTAGAAAATGGTCATATAGTGACTGCACATATCTCTGGTAAAATGCGTATGCATTACATTAAATTGTTGCCAGGAGATAAAGTGAAATTAGAAATGAGTCCTTACGATTTAACGAAGGCTCGTATAACCTATAGATACTAATACGATGAAAGTAAGAGCATCAGTAAAGAAAAGAAGCGCAGACTGTAAATTAGTGCGCAGAAAAGGTAGACTTTACGTCATTAACAAAAAGAATCCTAGATTCAAACAAAGACAAGGGTAATTATGGCAAGAATTGCAGGTGTAGACATACCAAAACAGAAAAGAGGAGTTATCTCTTTGACTTATATCTACGGAGTAGGTAGAAGTAGAGCAAAAGAAATTTTAGCAGCTGCTAAAGTTGACGAAAACACTAAAGTTCAAGACTGGACTGACGATGAAATTGGAGCAATCCGTGAAGCTGTTGGGACATTTAAGATTGAAGGTGAATTACGTTCTGAAACTCAAATGAACATTAAGCGATTAATGGATATCGGATGTTACAGAGGTATTCGTCATAGAGTTGGACTTCCATTAAGAGGACAACGTACTAAGAATAACTCACGTACCAGAAAAGGAAGACGTAAAACAGTTGCTAACAAAAAGAAGGTAACTAAGTAATAAATGGTCTTTAGTCTTTAGACGTTGGAAAGAATCTGTTTGAAATTTAACGGTTTAGGATTCTAGCGACTATATACTAAAACTAAAAGCTAAAAATAAAATGGCAAAGGCAAGTACAAAAAAACGTAAAGTTATAGTAGATGCAATTGGTGAAGCTCACATTACAGCTTCATTTAACAACATCATTATTTCTTTAACAAACAAAAAAGGTGACGTTATTTCTTGGTCATCAGCAGGTAAAATGGGCTTTAGAGGTTCTAAAAAGAACACTCCTTACGCAGCGCAATTAGCCGCAGAAGATGCAGCAGCAGTAGCTAAAGAAGCTGGATTAAAGAAAGTAAAAGCATACGTTAAAGGTCCAGGAAATGGTAGAGAATCTGCTATTAGATCTATACACAATGCAGGTATCGAAGTTTCAGAAATCATCGATGTAACTCCATTACCACATAACGGTTGTCGTCCACCAAAAAGACGTAGAGTTTAATCTGAAATTATTCAGAGGTCTAACAATTTAAGTTAGATTGACTTATCAAAATTACCTAATAAACTAATATCTCGCATTTATGTGTTGGTATTAGTTTATTTTGTGTAAATTTGCAAACTGAAAAATATTAACAAGTATTAATAAGAGATTCACGATTCTTGAAGGATAAGATTAAGACCTTAATTCACGAATCACTCTTAAAAAACAATTTAAAATGGCAAGATATACTGGTCCTAAAACTAAAATAGCCCGTAAATTCGGACAAGCTATCTTCGGAGACGACAAAGCCTTCGAAAAAAGAAATTACCCTCCAGGACAGCACGGTAACAACCGTCGTCGTGGTAAAAAATCTGAATACTCTATTCAATTAATGGAGAAGCAAAAAGCTAAATATACTTATGGTATTTTAGAAAAGCAATTCAGAAACATGTTCAAAAGAGCAACTTCTGCAAAAGGAATTACAGGTGAAGTATTACTTCAATTATGTGAGTCTCGTTTAGACAACGTTGTATACAGAATGGGAATCTCTCCTTCTAGAAGCGGAGCTAGACAATTAGTATCTCACAGACATATTACTGTAAACGGTGAAAAAGTAAACATTCCTTCTTACCAATTAAAAGCTGGAGATGTTGTTGCAGTAAGAGAAAAATCTAAATCTTTAGAAGCAATCCAAAATTCATTAGCAAACTCTAGTGAAGTATTTGAATGGATTACTTGGAACACGAATACTATGGAAGGAACTTACGTTGCTGTCCCTGCTAGAATTCAGATTCCAGAACAAATCAACGAGCAGTTAATCGTTGAACTTTACTCTAAATAATAAATAATCACATTGGTATTTAGCCAAAGGATTTATAAGTCTTCTTCAAACTTTTAAATCGCGCAACTAAATAGCAATTAAAACGAAGACAACTATGGCAATATTAAATTTTCAGAAGCCTGATAAAGTAATCATGATTGATTCTACTGATTTTGAAGGGAAGTTTGAATTCAGACCTTTAGAACCAGGATACGGGTTAACAGTAGGAAACGCTTTAAGAAGAGTTTTATTATCTTCATTAGAGGGATTTGCTATCACTTCTATTAGAATAGAAGGTGTAGATCACGAATTTTCTACCATTTCTGGTGTTGTAGAAGATGTTACTGAAATGATTTTGAACTTAAAGCAAGTTAACTTTAAGCGTCAAATTGAAGAAGTAGATAACGAAACTGTTACAATTTCTATTTCAGGACAAAATCAAATTACAGCTGGAGATTTCCAGAAGTTTATCTCAGGATTCCAAGTTTTAAATACAGATTTAGTGATCTGTAACTTAGATCCTAAAGTAAACATCAGTATGGAGTTAACTATTGAAAAAGGTAGAGGTTATGTTCCTGCAGAAGAGAATAAAAAATCTTCAGCGGCTATCGGAACCATCTTTACAGATTCAATCTTTACACCGATTCAGAATGTAAAATATAGTATTGAAAATTACCGTGTTGAGCAAAAAACGGATTATGAAAAATTAGTTTTTGAAATTAGAACTGATGGCTCTATCAATCCTAAAGATGCTTTAACGGAAGCGGCTAAAATATTAATTCACCACTTCATGTTATTCTCTGATGAGCGTATCACTTTAGAAGCTGATGAAATTGCACAGACTGAAACTTATGATGAAGAATCACTTCACATGAGACAACTATTGAAAACCAAATTGGTTGATATGGATCTTTCTGTACGTGCACTTAATTGTTTAAAAGCAGCAGAAGTAGATACCTTAGGAGACTTAGTATCTTTCAACAAAAATGATTTAATGAAATTCAGAAACTTCGGTAAGAAGTCTTTAACTGAGCTAGAAGAACTAGTAAATGTTAAAGGGTTAAACTTCGGAATGGATTTAAGTAAATATAAACTAGATAAAGATTAATACGTCATATTTTGCTCCTCGTAAAAGGGTAGTAGCAAGATGATGATTAAAACAAAATGTCATGAGACACGGAAAAAAATTCAACCACTTAGGAAGACAAACAGCGCATAGAAAGTCAATGTTAGCTAATATGGCTTGTTCTTTAATTGAGCACAAACGTATTAACACAACAGTAGCGAAAGCTAAAGCTTTAAAGCAGTTTGTAGAGCCTATGATTACAAAATCTAAAACAGATACGACTCACAACAGACGTATTGTTATGGCTAAGTTAAGACAAACAGGTGCTGTAGCAGAATTGTTTAGAGATGTAGCTCCAAAGATTGGTGATCGTCCAGGTGGATATACACGTATCATTAAGTTAGGAAATCGTTTAGGTGATAACGCTGATATGGCAATGATTGAGTTAGTTGATTACAACGAACTTTACAACGCTGATAAAGCGCCTAAGAAGTCGACTCGTAGAAGTAGAAGAGGTGGTAGCAAAGCTACAACAGCTCCAGCTGCTGAAACTAAGGCGTCTAACGAAGAAGAATAAATGTGGATAAGCATTTATAAATATAAAGGGTAAACTGTTTCAGTTTATCCTTTTTTTTTGGACTTTTGCAAAAGTTTAGGCAATTAGGTTTTGCTTTAATAGCGCAGAGCAAAAAGGTCTAAAAAATGGTTTTATAACCTTTAAACCTATTTAGGTTTTTAACGTCACCTTAAAAGGTAACAAAATAAGTCTTTTATAGTAGGTATAGTATTAAGAGGTGTCTGTAGTAAGTTCTAGGACATTTTTAAATAAAACATAAAACATAACAACAGCTTAATAACTCATATTTAAGTCATGAAGTATAAACAAAGAAAAAAAGCGATTATCCTTTTAGCAGACGGAACTATTTTTCACGGAAAATCGATAGGTAAAGAGGGATCTGCTTTTGGGGAGGTCTGTTTTAATACAGGTACCACTGGATATCAAGAAATTTTTACAGACCCATCATACTACGGTCAGTTAATGGTAACGACAAATGCCCATATTGGAAATTACGGAACCAAGGCTGATGAAGTAGAATCTGATGAAGTTATGATAGCTGGGTTAATCTGTAAAAACTTTAGCTTTAACTACTCGCGTCCGGCAGGAGATGCGTCTTTAGAAGAATTCTTTGAAAAACATAACACGCTTGCTATTGCCGATGTAGATACACGTGCATTAGTTAGTTATATTAGAGATCACGGTGCTATGAATGCGGTTATCTCTACGGATGTAGATAATATTGAAGGTCTTAAAAAACAACTAGCAGACATTCCGTCTATGGTTGGTTTAGATTTAGCCTCTAAAGTATCTACCAAAGAACCTTACTTTGTTGGAGACGAAAATGCCACTTATAAAATTGCCGCTTTAGATCTTGGGATTAAGAAAAATATCTTAAGAAACTTAGCAAAAAGAGATGCTTATATTAAAGTGTTTCCTTACAATAGTAAGTTTGAAGATTTAGAAGCATTTCAACCAGATGGTTATTTTCTTTCTAATGGTCCTGGAGATCCAGAACCGCTAGTAGATGCTATAGAAGTGGCTAAGAATATCATTGAAAAGAATAAGCCTTTATTCGGAATCTGTTTAGGGCACCAAGTCATTGCTTTAGCCAATGGTATTTCAACTTATAAAATGTACAATGGGCACCGTGGTATTAACCACCCAGTGAAAAACCTTGTCACCGGAAAAGGAGAAATAACGTCTCAAAATCACGGGTTCGCTATTAATAGAGAAGAAACGGAAGCTCATGCTAATGTAGAGATCACGCATGTACATTTAAATGATGATACCGTAGCAGGTATTAAGCTTAAGGATAAAAATTGTTATTCGGTTCAGTACCACCCTGAGGCAAGTCCTGGGCCAAACGATTCTTTATACTTATTCGATCAATTTATTGAGAATCTTAAGAAATAGACACTACAGAAAACGCAAGGATTACAAAAAATTCTTGCGTTTTTTTAGTTACGAAAACAATATCGTAAACTTTAATCATAAATATGATTTTTGTCAAGTATAGCCTTTAAGATTTTCGTAAATTTGTTACAGTTCTAAGGCTTATATAACACAGAACTTTGTTCAAGTGTTGTACAATTTTTATGACAAATTAAATTTTAAAATCAAAGTTAACTAAAACCAAGAATAATGAGTATTATTATTAATGTACACGCAAGACAAATTTTAGATTCTCGAGGAAATCCAACAGTAGAAGTGGATGTGACTACAGAAAATGGTGTTATGGGTAGGGCAGCAGTTCCTTCTGGAGCCTCTACAGGTGAGCATGAAGCTGTAGAATTGAGAGATGGTGGCGATACCTATATGGGAAAAGGAGTTCTAAAAGCCGTTGAAAATGTAAATTCTGAAATAGCTCAAGAATTATTAGGTATGTCTGTTTTTGAACAGAATGCTATAGATAAAATGATGATTGAATTAGATGGTACACCAAACAAATCTAAGTTAGGTGCTAATGCAATCTTAGGTGTTTCTTTAGCAGTAGCTAAAGCGGCGGCTAATGAATTAGGGATGCCATTATACAGATATGTAGGTGGAGTTTCTGCAAATACTTTACCATTACCAATGATGAATATCATCAATGGAGGTTCTCATAGTGATGCGCCTATCGCATTTCAAGAGTTTATGATTATGCCTGTAAAAGCGAAAAACTTTACACACGCTATGCAAATGGGAACTGAAATTTTCCATAACCTTAAAAAAGTATTACACGATAGAGATTTAAGTACTGCTGTTGGAGATGAAGGTGGATTTGCACCAAACTTAGCAGGGGGAACTGAAGATGCTTTAGATACTATTGCAAAAGCTGTTGAAAATGCTGGCTATAAATTTGGAGACGAAGTGAAGATCGCTTTAGATTGTGCTTCTGCTGAATTTTTTGTGGATGGTAAATACGACTACAAGAAGTTTGAAGGAGATTCAGGAGTTATCAGAACAAGTAAAGAACAAGCTGAATATTTAGCTGAATTAGCTGGAAAATACCCAATCATTTCTATTGAAGATGGTATGGATGAAAACGACTGGGAAGGTTTCAAATATTTAACTGAATTAATTGGAGATAAAGTACAATTAGTTGGTGATGATTTATTTGTAACTAATGTAGAACGTTTAGAAAGAGGTATCAAAGAAGGTATCGCAAATTCTATCTTAATTAAAGTGAACCAAATCGGAACTTTAACAGAAACTATTTCTGCTGTAAATATGGCACATAATGCAGGTTACACATCTGTAATGTCTCACAGATCTGGTGAAACTGAAGATAACACAATTGCAGATTTAGCTGTAGCGTTAAACTGTGGTCAGATTAAAACAGGTTCGGCGTCACGTAGTGATCGTATGGCTAAATACAACCAATTATTACGTATTGAAGAGCAGTTAGGAGATGTTGCTTATTTTCCTGGTGAAAATGCTTTTAAAATAAAGGCATAAGGTTTTAAAGCCTATTCAAATAAAAAACCATCTAACTTAGCGTTAGATGGTTTTTTTATGCCTTTGTATTAGGGAATACATCACTTTTAAAGCTTTGTGTGCTGCAAGTTATAGGTGGTGTAATCTAAGAATAGCGCCTTAGAAACGTGGGACGTAATTGCCAATAAGACTTAATTAGTTTCATCAGTCGGTAAGATCTACTTAATTTGTTAAAAGCATTATAAATCTCCTTTCTAAATCGATTGAGATTTCGTAAATTTACGTTCTTATAATTTATTAAAATCCGTAGAGAAAATATGTCAGATAAAGCTACATTAGAAATTAATGGTGAAAAGTATGAATTTCCTGTTGTTATAGGAACAGAAAAGGAAGTCGCAATAGATATTAAAAGTTTAAGAACTGCTACTAATGGAGTAATCACCATAGATCCAGGTTTTAAAAATACTGGAAGTTGTGAAAGTGCTATTACATTTCTAGATGGTGAAAAAGGAATCTTAAGATATAGAGGATATTCTATTGAAGAACTTGCTGAAAAAGCTGATTTCTTAGAAGTTATTTATTTATTAATCTTCGGAGAATTACCAAACAAAGAAAAATTAGATCAGTTTCATGAAGACATCAAGTCGCATTCCGTTGTAGATGATGATTTAAAGAAAATTTTAGATGCCTTTCCTAAATCTGCACACCCAATGGGCGTGTTGTCGTCATTAACTAGTGCACTTACGGCGTTTTACCCATCTTCAGTAGATGTCGCTTCAGAAGAAGCAATGTATAACTCTATCGTTACAATTTTAGGTAAATTCCCTGTAATTGTTTCATGGACAATGCGTAAAAAGCAAGGTTTACCATTAGAATATGGAGATGATAACTTAGGTTATGTAGAAAATATCTTAAAGATGATGTTTAAGAGTCCTAATGGAGACTACAAGCAAAACCCAATCCTTGTTAACGCTTTAGATAAGCTTTTAATTTTACATGCAGATCACGAGCAAAACTGTTCGACTTCTACAGTTAGAATTACAGGGTCATCACATGCTGGTCTTTTTGTGTCTTTAGCCTCTGGTATCTCTGCACTTTGGGGACCATTACATGGTGGTGCTAACCAAGCGGTATTAGAAATGCTTGAAGCCATTAAGGAAGATGGTGGTGATACTAAAAAATATATGGCAAAAGCGAAGGATAAAAATGATCCTTTCCGTCTTATGGGCTTTGGACACCGTGTGTATAAAAACTTTGATCCAAGAGCTAAGATTATTAAAGTGGCCGCTGATGAAGTATTATCCGATTTAGGAATTGAAGATCCAATTCTTGATATTGCTAAAGGTTTAGAGAAAGAAGCTTTAGAAGATCCATACTTCGTAGATAGAAAATTATATCCAAACGTAGATTTCTATTCTGGTATTATTTACAGAGCTATGGGAATTCCTGTAGAGATGTTTACGGTGATGTTTGCCTTAGGTCGTTTACCAGGTTGGATTGCACAGTGGAAAGAAATGAGAAGAAAACAAGAACCAATTGGTCGTCCAAGACAATTGTATACAGGAGAAACGTACAGACCATTTGTACCTGTTAACGAAAGATAATTTATTCGTAGAGAATATTAAAAAGCTTCATATTTATTATGAAGCTTTTTTTATTTTTGGACTAGCGATAGCGTAGAACGTCATACTAGGTTTTTACCAAATATGAAAGTCTTAAAATAGCCAAAAGTTCTGGCTTAAAGCACCTACTCTAAACGCATCTCTAAATAATGCTTTTAAAACATAGCGCATTATTCTAAATAACTAATAGATACGACCACATGAAATTAAACATAGAAAACGAAACCTCTAAACTAAAAGCTGTCATTTTAGGAACTGCGGAAAGCAATGGACCTATTCCTTCATTGGAAGAAGCTTATGATCCTAAATCTATTCAGCATATCAAAGCAGGCACTTATCCTAAAGAAGCGGATATGGTAGCTGAAATGGAAGCTGTGGCAGCAGTACTGAAAAAGTACGATGTAACCGTTTATAGACCGCAAGTGATCCAAGATTACAATCAGATTTTTTCAAGAGATATCGCCTTTGTCATAGAAGATAAACTTGTAAAAGCGAATATTCTACCCGATCGTGAGCGTGAGTATGAAGCGATTCAGCATGTATTAGATCAAATAGGAACGGAGAATATTATTGAACTTCCCGAAGAATGTCACGTAGAAGGTGGTGATGTTATGCCTTATAATGATTATATTTTTATAGGAACGTATTCTGGGGCAGATTACTCCGATTATATAACCGCACGGACCAATATGGATGCTGTGATTGCGCTTCAAGAGTTGTTTCCGCATAAAACAGTGAAGTCTTTTGAGCTTCGTAAATCCAATACAGATCCTAAGGAAAATGCACTTCATTTAGACTGTTGTTTTCAACCTATAGGAAAAGATAAAGCTATACTTCATAAAAATGGGTTCTTAGTAGAGCGCGAATACGAATGGTTAGTCGATTTCTTCGGTAAAGAGAATGTTTTCGAAATTACTAAAGATGAAATGTATAATATGAATAGTAACATCTTTTCAATTTCAGAGGATGTTGTCATTTCTGAAAAGAATTTTACGCGATTAAATACTTGGTTGTGCGAAAATGGATTTACAGTTGAAGAAGTAGCCTATGCTGAAATAGCAAAACAAGAAGGCTTATTGCGTTGTTCAACGATGCCTCTTATTAGAGACTAAGAAAAAACGATAGGTTTAATACTGAAATAAAATCCTTTTAATGTAGGATGAGATACTAAAGTAGGACTGCTCCTTTTTGTGAGCGTTCTACTTTTTTTGTTTAAAAATGAGGATTGCAATGGTCCTCGCCCATTACTTTCTATAAAGAAAATAGGTGTTAACAAGATTAATATATTCTACTTTAGCTTGCTCTCTACTAATATTTTTAATTTGAAATAGCGCATTAGCCTTAAAAGCATTAATGATAGGTTTACGGCTGCTTGGTCTGTCGTAATTACTAGTTGCTTTTTTGTAGTAAGCATAGAGGCGTAATAGAAAGTCTGCAGGAAAAGGATCTGTATGATCATTTACGAGATCTACAGCAGTCTTAAATTCGATATCTAAATCTTTTTTGGAAGTCATTATTTTATTTCTGCAATGATGCTTTCACCACCACGAACTTTTTGGTTCAGTTCTACTTTTATTTCAGCATGCAAAGGTAAGAATAAATCTACTCGTGACCCAAATTTAATAAATCCTGAATCGGCACCTTGTTGTGCAGTCGCATCTACTTTTGCATAATTTACAATACGCTTGGCTAAAGCCCCAGCAATTTGGCGGTATAGAATTTTTCCAAAATTAGCGTTCTCAACCACTACCGTAGTACGTTCGTTTTCTTCACTTGCTTTTGGGTGCCATGCCACTAAATATTTCCCTGGGTGGTATTTACTATAAGTCACTTTACCAGAAATAGGGTAGCGTGTTACATGAACGTTTACCGGAGACATAAAGACAGATACCTGTATACGTTTGTCTTTAAATACTTCATTTTCTTCTACTTCCTCTATAACA
This sequence comes from Winogradskyella arenosi, assembly GCF_003337305.1. Taxonomy (GTDB): domain Bacteria; phylum Bacteroidota; class Bacteroidia; order Flavobacteriales; family Flavobacteriaceae; genus Winogradskyella; species Winogradskyella arenosi. Next base: position 107,321 of record NZ_QPJO01000006.1, read on the forward strand.
ACCACTTTACCATCAACAGGAGATAAGGCCTGTGAGACTTCTGGGTGGGTGTTACGTTTAGGGTTTCTAAAAAACTGTAGGATTAGTATAAAGAAGCCTAAAACCAAAAGCATTAAGCTGGTTCTTAGCCATTCTGTTGTAATAAACCCATCAATGAGAAAAAATGAAGCGACAACAATAACTAACGTTATGAAAATAATTTTATGGCCTTCTTTATGAAACATACTTTAAAATTCTTATGAATAAATATATAAATGGTACTGCAAAGATAATACTATCTAATCGATCTAACAGTCCTCCGTGTCCTGGCATTATAACGCCACTATCTTTAACCCCTGCTTGACGTTTAAATTTTGACTCTATTAGGTCACCAAATGTACCAAAAACACTAACAATAATAGCTAATATAAGCCATGAAGTATAGCTTAAGGTTAAACCTAAGCTATGCGCGTAAACGGTAATAAAATAGCTAGAAACACAAGAAAAGAATAAGCCCCCTAGGAATCCTTCAACTGTTTTTTTAGGTGATATACTCGGAAATAGTTTCTGTTTACCAAAATTCTTGCCCACTAAATACGCCGCACTGTCATTCACCCAAATAAGAATAAATGCGCCTAAAAGCATGAAAGGGGTAAACTCATCTTGATAATTTGCTATCAGCATCATAAATACAAAACCACTTGTTAAGTAGAATGCGGTTACAATATGGCGCTTAGATTCAAAAAGTGGAATTTTCTTAGCGGTAAAAACATCTTTTATTAAGATAAGGTTAACAAAGATGGTAATGACCAATAAGATTTTAATGGCTTCATTGGCAATAAGGTCTGTGGTGTTATACACACTCATATACCAAAAACCGCCATAGATAACTAAAAAGATAATGTATTGTACAAAAGATTTTAAATGGATAAGACGGCTAAATTCTGTAAGACAGATGAGGCCAAAAAGTCCAATTAAAATGACTGATGTATTCTGAGCGTATAGGGAACCTATAAGTAATACGACATAGATAACCCCAGAGAGGGCTCTTATTGCTAACTCTTTCATTATAAATCTTCTAGTAAGAGTAGGTATAAATTTTTAGAGCTGCTACCATAAGTTAAAAAGTCCTTATCGTCTGCAGTTTTAAAATGTTTAATAGTGGTAATGTTAGTCGGAATTTTTGTGGTGCTTTTTGCTTTGATTCCTTTTAAGCCTTCGCCAATAGTTTCAACAAACTGACTTGTAGTGGCGTAGATAATGAAGTTATCTGGTAATTCAATTAATTTTTTCTCTGCGATTTGGTTGGACGAAATTAATAAGGATCCGTCGTCAGAAATTAAATACTCACAGGTAGATAAAAAATAAGTGCTTTCAGAAAGATTATGCGAGGCATTTAAATTAAAATCCTTAAATAACTCAGCCAAACGTGGATCTATTATAAAGACTTTATCATTATGCCATTGATTTTCTTCTAATATGGCATTGAAACTTTCTTGTACTTCTTCTATATTTTCGCAATATAAAAATTTACCACCATTCGCTTTAAAATTAATTGTAAAGCGTTCATCTACAGGTAGCTTCATTTCTGGCATGTATTTGCCCCGCTCATGATTTGGTATGTTTTCTTCAGTTTTTTCAGATTTTCTTCCGAAGAATTTACTAAATATGCTCATTCAATAATTGCTATTAATCCTAGTGTGGTGTGTTATCTTCAAATATAAAAAAACTTAAACTAACACAGAGTTAATTTAAGCTTTTTATATGATTTATGGGAGATGAGAGCCTATTCTTCTTCTTCGCTATTAAGCACTGGAGTTTCAAAAGCACGCTTTCCGAAGATCTTTTCAAGATTGTCTTTAAAGATGACTTCTTTGTCTAATAAGACCTCTGCTAATTCTGTTAATTTGTCTTTATTATTTTCTAATAAAGTGATAGCACGTTGGTATTGCTCTTCTATAATATCAGAGATTTCTTGGTCTATAAGTTCAGCAGTTTTCTCACTGTAAGGTTTTGTAAACCCGTATTCAGATTGTCCTGAAGAATCGTAGTACGTTAAGTTTCCTACCTTATCGCTAAGACCATATACCGTAACCATGGCACGGGCTTGCTTAGTAACTTTTTCTAAGTCACTTAAAGCACCAGTGGAAATCTTATCAAAAATAACTTTCTCTGCAGCTCTACCCCCTAAAGCCGCACACATTTCGTCTAGCATCTGCTCTGGGTGTACAATTAAACGCTCTTCTGGTAAGTACCAAGCGGCACCTAAAGAACGTCCTCTAGGAACAATTGTTACCTTTACTAAAGGCGCAGCATGTTCTAACATCCAACTTACCGTAGCATGGCCCGCCTCATGGAAAGCAACCGCACGTTTCTCTGCTGGAGTAATGATCTTATTTTTCTTTTCTAAACCACCGATAATTCTATCAACAGCATCTAGGAAATCTTGTTTATTAACTGATTTTTTACCTTTTCTAGCAGCAATTAAAGCAGCTTCATTACAAACATTAGCAATATCTGCTCCAGAAAATCCTGGGGTTTGCTTCGCTAAGAAATCAATATCTAAAGTCTCTTCTTTTTTCAGTGGACGTAAATGCACTTCAAAAATTTCTTGACGTTCTCTAACATCAGGTAAGTCTACATAGATCTGACGATCAAAACGACCAGCACGCATTAAAGCGCTATCTAAAACATCGGCTCTGTTGGTTGCCGCTAAAACAATAACATTAGTGTTAGTTCCAAAACCATCCATCTCTGTTAAGAGTTGGTTAAGGGTATTTTCGCGCTCGTCGTTAGAACCCGACATGTTGTTTTTTCCTCTAGCTCTACCAATAGCATCAATCTCATCAATAAAGATAATAGATGGTGATTTTTCTTTGGCTTGCTTAAATAAGTCTCTTACACGAGAGGCACCAACACCAACAAACATCTCAACAAAATCAGATCCTGATAAAGAGAAGAATGGTACTTTAGCTTCACCTGCTACCGCTTTTGCTAATAAGGTTTTTCCTGTTCCTGGAGGTCCTACAAGTAAGGCTCCTTTTGGAATTTTACCTCCTAAGGCCGTATACTTTTCAGGGAACTTTAAGAAATCTACAATTTCTTGAACTTCTTCTTTAGCACCTTCTAAACCGGCAACATCTTTAAAAGAGGTTTTCGTGTCTATTTTTTCATCAAAGAGTTTTGCTTTAGACTTTCCTATGTTGAAGATTTGTCCTCCAGCGCCGCCTCCGCCGCCGCCAGACATTCTACGCATAATAAAAATCCAAACCCCTATAATTAAAACAAAAGGTAATAAGGTTAGGAGAAAATCGCCCCAAACATTATGTTCTGTTTCATAAACTAATTCCGTATCTAAATTATTGTTTTGGATAACTTCATTAACTTGTTTTTCAAAATTCTGAAGATCACCAAATTCAAATTTGTAATTAGGAGATGCGTTTACCGAAGGAATTATAGATTTTGAAGTTGTGTTTTTATGAGGCGCTTGTGTTTGTGCTTCCTTAGTTAAGAAAACACGAGCTTCTCGTTTATTTACAATTTCAATTTTATCAACTTGTCCTTGTTCTAAGTAATCTAAGAACTGTGCCGGAGTAGTTTGTGTCCCTGTAGATTCTCCAAATCCACCAGAAAAAATCTGAATAGAAATGAAAACGGCAATGATAATTCCGTAAATCCAATAGGGATTTAATTTAGGTTTTTTGTTTGGGTTTTTATTGTCTTTAGCCATTAAGCATGTCCTTTATTTAGTAACTCGTTTCTATTTGGGTAACCTTTGCGTCTCCCCAAAGTTCTTCAATATCGTAAAATTCTCTAATGTGTTTTTGAAACACATGCACAACAACGTTTACGTAATCCATCAAAACCCATTCAGCATTATCTGTCCCTTCAACATGCCAAGGCTTGTCTTTAAGGGATTTACTAACTTGTTTTTGAACGGAATTGACGATGGCGTTTACTTGTGTATTTGAAGAACCTTCACAAACAATAAAATAATCACAAACAGTATTTTCTATTTCTCGTAAATCTAATATTGTTATCTCTTTTCCTTTAACTTCCTCGATGCCTCCGATGATAGCTGTAATGAGTTGGTCTGTAGGTATTTTATCTTTCGTCATTAATTTGTTATAATTTTATGCAAAGTTATTATTTTTTTAGTTCTTGTAGGCGCATAATGTCATAAGAAAACTATAAAATAAATTTGCGTATTAAATGTACATAATCAAACTTAATGCCATTGACTCTACAAATAGCTATCTCAAAGATTTGGCAGCAGTGTCCTTACCCAAGGATTATACAGTAGTTGCGGCCGATTTGCAGACCAAAGGGAAAGGTCAAATGGGAGCAGAATGGCACGCTGAAGCGGGTAAAAACCTTACTGCTAGTGTGTTTAAAAGAATACCAAATTTTAAAGTTACAGATCAGTTTTATATTAGTATGACGGTGGCTTTGGCCATAAGCACGGCTTTAAGTCACTTTAAAATTCCGCAATTACGGATAAAATGGCCCAACGACATTTTGTCAGCCAACCGTAAGATCTGTGGAATATTGATTGAAAATGTCATAAAAAATAACCAATTGCAGGGTTCTATTATCGGATTTGGACTCAATGTTAATCAGAAACTATTCGAGAATTTACCCCAAGCGTCGTCAATGAGTGTATTAACGGGGATATTATATAATAAAGATGAAGTACTTGCTGAAGTTTTAAAACAACTGCAAATTTATTTCGAGATTTTGGAATCGGGACAGTTAGAGGATCTGAAATATAAGTATGAAAGTCTACTGTTTAGAAAAGATAAACCCTCAACGTTTTTGGGGGCGGATGACCAGCGGTTTGCTGGAATAATTCAAGGCATTACGGAAACGGGACAGTTACAAGTTTGGACCGAGGATGACATTATTAAATATTTCGATCTGAAAGAAGTAAAATTGTTATACTAAATCCAAACTTATACGTCTTGCTTTAAATAGCGGTTTTCATTTTAGTGACTAAGGTTTCCATAAATTTACTAATAGGATTCTTAATCATCATGGCCATCATAGCATTAAAATCGCCTTCAAAATGTAATTGAACCTCTGTTTTTTGCTCGGCGACTTCGTTGATATCTGCAATTAAAGCGAAGTCTAATTTTCCACCTGCAGCACCTAAGACAATTTTAGAGTGGGGTACGGCTTCTTTTTTCTTTAAAATAATATCAGGCATGCCTTTTAGAGCAAATAAAAATTTATCCGTGTCTAAAACTTCAAATTTACTAATGTTTTCAGGCATTAAGCTTTCAAAGTTTTTAATGTCTGAAAGAAAATTAAAAGTGGTTTCTGCGGATTGGTCTAAAGTAACTTTAGGAGATTCTAATTTCATAGTTGTGTTTTATATGGTGAGTCTTAAAGCGTATTAAGACTAACGACTTCTTTAAAAGATTGACGTTATAATTTATTGTGGTGACCAAGCACTAGGGTTGGCATTCCACTTGGCTAAAATATTTTGTTGCTCAGTGGTAATATAGTAGGTGTCTACGGCTTGCTCTAACAAGTTTTCATAATTACCTAAGGTATGCAATTCAACATCAGCCTCTTCAAAATTCTTTTTGGCAACATCAAATCCATAAGAAAAGATGGCTACCATACCTTTAATGTTTACTTCAGCTTCTTTTAAAGCTTGAACGGCATTAAGGCTACTCATCCCGGTACTAATAAGGTCCTCTACGACGACAACGGTTTGTCCTTTTTCAATATACCCTTCAATTTGGTTTTGACGGCCGTGCTTTTTTGCTTCTGGTCTAACATATACAAAAGGCAAATTTAAATATTCAGCAACGAGCGCCCCTATACCAATAGCGCCGGTAGCAACGCCAGCAATAACATCGGGCTTACCATAAAGGTCTTCTATGTTTTTAGCTATAGTCGCGCGGATATAGTTTCTAATTTGTGGAAACGATAAAACAATTCTGTTATCGCAATAAATAGGAGATTTCCAGCCAGAAGCCCACGTAAACGGGTTTTCGGGTTGTAATTTTATAGCATTGATTTGCAATAAAACTTCGGCTGTTTTTTTGGCGGTGTCTTTGTTAAAAATCATATTACAAAAATAATGATTTTTCAATCTTAAGAAATTTTAAATTAATTAAATTTTCATTTCAAATACTTTCTCGAAAAAAATAATATTTTTACATATATAATGTTGAAACCAACTAAAGGATGTACACAATATATGTGGGTGATAAACCCATCATTTTAACCACTGAGAATAAGAAAGAAACCGATTTTAAATCCTTTCTTTTAAAGTCCGTAAATATAGGCAAGGTCATAAAGACCTTAAACCGTACGGATTTAAAGGCTGTGCATTTAATTCATAAGAATGAAGAGAAGCTGCTTAAAAAGTTTTTAAAGCTTTTACCTAATGTAGTCGCCGGAGGTGGAAAAGTCTATAACGATAAGAATGAGGTCTTGTTTATCTATAGAAATGATAAATGGGATCTTCCAAAAGGTAAGGCTGAACGTAAAGAAACCATTGAAGAAACGGCGATACGTGAAGTTGAAGAGGAAACAGGTGTTGAGGGCTTAAAAATAACAAAGCCTTTACAAACGACGTACCATATCTTTAAACGAAACGGAAAGCATAAGATAAAAGTCACCCATTGGTTTGAAATGAAAACGACTTTTAACGGTACCTTGTCGCCTCAAGAAAATGAAGGGATAACTAAGGTCGAATGGCTAAATGAAAAAGCGTCTCAAGAAGCTTTAGAAAACAGCTACGCTAATATTCGTATTTTGGTGTAGGGCTTTTAAGTCTAAACCGATAGTACTTCTCGTTTTAAAAATGTTTTGCCTTAAACCGTTGCTTATATGAAAGGCAACGGCATTAAAAGAATCTACTAAAACATAGGGCATTACTCCGTAATACGATATACCGGATACTGTAAGTGGGCCTTCTCATAATACTTACTTTGCTTGTGTAGCCAGTCTAATTGCGCATACCAATTGTTGGTAAACGCTTCATCATAACTAACTTTTACATTAAATTCCATTTGTAAGTTGGGGTTGTTATTTAGAAGCTCTTCAGCTTTATCTTCCCATACATAAGGTGAAAACCCTTCCTTTTGCTGTAAAATAGTATCGAAGAAATTCCAATTAAAAAAAGAATCTACAGCCATAGGCTCTAAGGTTTCAATAAGATAACGTTGTGCATATTGATCTGTTGGAACCAAATAATCTCCTTTTCTGAAGGTCTTGTTTATTAAAGTTGAACTGACCTGAGTATTGTAATGCGCATAATGACCTTCATATGGTGTCTTTCTCGTGTCATAATTACTAATCTTATAAGATTCTACCGTAATAAGGGTGTCTTTAGATAAGGTTTGGTACTGCACATTATTACGATTTAATAAGCTTATGACGTGATGCCAACCTTGTGAGATAACATAGGCTTTAGGTATGGTAACCGAATCTTTTGCTGTAAAATAATCTTGATAGGCGATAGGTCTAGTATAAGGTTCGTCTCGGTTATATTTTAAACGTTCTGCTCCGGTAAAATTGCTTGCAATAGTATGGCCTTCATAGCCTTTGAATTCTCGCGTTGATGATTTTATGCTGTCTACTTCCCATTGCAACGGGTAGCTTGCGCCTGCATACCATAAGTTCTGTTGTTCACGCTGAAGAGCTTTTATTTCAGAACTTTGTTCGTCTGTAATTTCAATCATACTTTTTAGTAATTCATAGGTGCCTTCTACACGTTGCTTGTAAGGTTTAAGCATATGCGTTTCAACCATCATCCCTAAAGTGTTGAATAAAGATGTATAGCCGGTAGAATAACGAGGACTATCTAAAAATTGTGTAAAGCCTCTTTCAGGTGTCCGATTAAAAACATTAACGTAGGGCGTAATGTCCCAAGACTTTTTAGCTAGCTTTTCCTCTAAAGTAGGCATCATCGTTTTATGGATGTAGTTGCCCAAGGGGCCACCTAATTTATTGTGCTGTGTAAATAAATGGGTTAATGTATATTGGTAATCGGCGCCATTACTCACATGAGTATCAATAAAAACATCGGGTTGTACCATGTGGAAAATTTCAGCAAAAGTTTGTGCGTTCTTGGTGTCCGACTTTATAAAATCACGATTTAAGTCATAGTTTCTAGCATTTCCTCTAAAGCCATAGGTTTCAGGACCATTTTGATTGGTTCTAGAGTTTGCATTTCTATTTAAACTACCTCCAACATTATAAATAGGGATGGTAACAATAACCGTATTTGAGGGCGACTCTATTTTACCTTGGGCCAAATCTCTAAATAACATCATGGTGGCATCAATACCGTCCGGTTCCCCAGGATGAATACCATTATTAATGAAGAGAATTTGCTGCTTCTGTCTTAAAACTTCAAAATCAGTAGGAGTGTCTGTACTATTAAATGTAGCGACGTGTAAAGGTTTGCCGGCATCGGTTTCTCCTATCTCTTGTAATAAAATTTGAGGGTAGGTTTCAGCTAGAGCGTTATAATAGGTGATGGTTTCTTGGTAAGTTGCCGTTTTTTGACCTTCACTTTGCTCAAAAACGGTAGTGAAATTGTAAGAAACTTCAGGTTTATCAACCTTATTTTTTTTACAAGCAACTAGTAATAAAGCGAGTACAAAGAGTTTTTTCATAACAGAGAATTTGAGCTAAATTTACTTATATTTATTGACATGAAGACCTATAAATTAAGCTTTGGGGAGATCAGTATTCTTAACCCTAAACTCGCGGAAGTTATTATTAACGAAGGCGTAATCATGGACGTTGACATAGTTGTAGATTATCATAAATTTCTCATGGATCACCTTGAGGCACCCTTTACCCTCTTGGTAAATAAAAAACATTCGTATACCTATACGTTTGAAGCCCAAAAAAATATTGTTAATCACGATGTTACTAAGGCTATTGCAGTGGTAAATAGGGTTTATGCCTCTAAATTGGCGACTGATGTTTTAATCAACATTAACAGAGAAAGTAAGTGGAATATAAAAACCTTTAGGGAACGTGAAGAGGCTTTAAAGTGGTTAGAAGAACAAGCTTAGTTTTAACTTTATTTTCGCTTAAAAAATTATAACTTCGCATTTCATTATTTACCCCTATTTTATAATAAATGCAACAAACAACAAATACGATATTGATGATTCGTCCTATCAACTTCAGGATGAATGAACAAACCGCAGTTAACAATTATTTTCAAGAAGATTTAGATCTTAAAAACGCAGAAATAAACGCCAAAGCTCAGGAAGAATTTGATGCTTTTGTTGAAAAATTAAGAGCGGTCGGAATTCAGGTTATTGTAGAAAATGATGACGTTTTAAACGATACGCCAGACTCTATTTTTCCTAACAATTGGGTGAGTTTTCATAGTAATGGTGATGTGGCCAAGTATCCTATGTTTGCAGAAAATAGAAGACGAGAACGTAGAGATGAAATTTTTGTAAGACTTGAAGAAGAAGGGTTTTTAATTGAGAATATTATAGACTATACTTCAGCAGAACACGAAGGTTACTTTTTAGAAGGCACTGGGAGTGTTATTCTAGACCGTACCAATAGAAAAGCCTACTGTGCTTTATCACCTAGAGCGGATGAAGAATTGTTTATTGAATTCTGCGAAGATTTTGAATATAGTCCCGTTATTTTTACAGCCTACCAATCTGTAGATGGCGAACGCTTGCCAATTTACCATACCAATGTTATGATGTGTATTGCAGATCAGTTTGCTGTGATTTGCTTAGATAGTATTGATGACAAAAAGGAGCGTAAAAATGTAGTGAAGAATTTAAAGCAAGAAGGAAAAGAAATCATTTCTATTACTGAAGCTCAAATGCACAATTTTGCTGGAAATATGCTACAATTGTTAGGAGCCAATGATAAGCAATATCTCGTAATGAGTGAAGCGGCACACCAGAGTTTAACAGCAACACAAGTGGCAAACATAGAAAAGTATTGCCCTATTATTTCGAGTTCTTTAGAGACTATTGAAACTTGTGGTGGCGGTAGTGCCCGTTGTATGATGGCAGAAGTGTTCTTGCCTAAAAAATAGATAAATAGATAGAAAAGAAACGAATTTAAAGCTTAGGTGTTAGGCTTAAGTTTTAAATTCTGACTTTGGGAGTTCAACGTAAAATTTACTTCCTACGTTTTCTATACTTTCCACCCAAATCTTACCATTATTAAGTTCTACTAAGTCCTTAGCAATAGAAAGCCCTAAGCCGGTACCTTTTTCATTTTTAGTGCCTTTGGTCGTAAAGTTTTTATGGGCTGCAAATAATTTGGAAATATTACCATGAGAAATACCAACACCGGTATCTTCTATAGTAATACGACAGCTACCGTCGACCTCACGATTAGAAATGGTTATAACATCTCCTGTTCTGCTGAATTTAACCGCATTGGTAATTAAGTTCTGGATTACAATTTCTACCATACTACGGTCGGCATAAATTAAATCGTACTGCGATTCATCATTCAGAACAATGCGTTTGTTTTCTATCTTTTGTTCTACTAAGGCAATCTTAGTATGGAAGACTTCTTGTATGTTAAAAACTTCGGGTTTAGGTTCTAAACTTTGTAGTTGCGATTTGGACCAATTCAGTAAATTAAATAATAGGGAAGAGGCATTGTTCGCATTTTCGCTTAACTCCGGAATTAATTCAAAAAACTCTTCTTTAGAGATATTATCTTCAGTTAAGAGGTCTATAAACGCTTTTATTGAGGATATCGAATCTTTTAAGTCGTGAGATACAATAGAAAATAATTTATCTTTCACTTGGTTAACTTCTTCCAAATGTTGCGTTTTTTCTAATATGCTTTCCGTTTTTGTCTTCGCTTCAGCCAACTTGAGTTGATGGGCTTTAATAGCTTCTTTATGCGCTTTCAGTTTTAAGAGCGTAAAGGCTAAAAATAGCATTAACAACAAGGCAAGAGTTATAGAACTGTATAAAACATAAGGCTTATCTTTTGTTGGTACTGCAAGCTTTGTGTTGTCTGTAGTTTTTTTTGCATCTGAACTATTAGCAATAAGATCTAGGTGCTCAATATGCTTAGGAACAACGGGCATTTCTATTTTATTAAGTGTGGCTTTAAGCGCGTAATATTTACTTTGCCAGGTAAAAGCTTTTTGGAAATTACCGCGTATAGAGTCTAAACTCGTACGGAGTTTATAGTTCTCTAAAAGTGCGGGATTGTGGTTAAGTTCTGTTGCAATACTATAGGCTTCACTTAACTGTTCTTCTGCAATACTAAGCTTGTTATTTTTAATATTTAAGTTTCCTACAGCATTTAACGCATCTAATAAACCTGCTTTATTATTGTATTTACGGTTATAGACTAAACCTTCGTTTAAATATTCTGAAGCTTTATCGTATTCTTTAAAATGTAAGTATTCTGTTCCTATTTTTGGAAGAATTTCACCTCGTAATTTCTGATCTTCCAAAGGGTCTAAAAGTCCTAATGCATCTTCATAATAATGAATGGCTCTTCGGTGTTCTTGTAAAACAGAATAAAGTTCCGCAATATTTATTGTTGTGGTTTTTATCCCTTCGGTATCTAGTATTTGTTTTCTAACCTCTAAGGTTTTAAAGTTAAACGCTATTGCTTCATCAATCTGGTTGATTTTATAATAGGCTTCGGCGAGATTATTATAGGCAGAACTCAGCTCGTGTTTTAAAGAGAGCGTTTCAAAAATATCGATAGCGGATAGCGAGTTTTGTAAGCCGGTTTTGTAATTGCCTCGCTTTAGTTCTATAAGGCCAATACGGTTACTTACACGCGCTACCCCTAAGGTGTCTTTTAATTGTTGGTATAGATCTCTAGACTTTTCATAACTATCAATAGCATTGTAGTAATCATTACGATTGGCATAAATTAAAGCTCTGTAGTAACTGCTTTCGGCTAAACCTCTAGTGTAATGAAGTGTTTCAGAGAGTTTAGTAGTTTCATCAATAAAAAGTAAGGCCTTACTGTGGTGGTTGTTCTCGTAAAGTTCATTTATAAGCATAAGCGACACTTCTACTTTTGTAGTGTCGGCATTTAAGTAAGCTAATTGAATAGTGAGTCTATCTATTTTTTCATTTTGAGAAAAAACAGTAAACGACAAGAGACAAACAGCTATGGTAAGGTACTGTTTCATCTCAAATAGCGTTATAACAAATTGCGCTGTTTCGGTGTAAAAAACTTTTATAGAGGGATAGCAAAAGTAAGTTAACACAAAACAATAACAATCTTGTTAATGTTTGATTATTAGGCTTCATCAATGTTTGGGACATAAATTAATAGCAGACCAAAAGTGCTATTCTGAATGCAGATATGCTAATTATTAGGATTTAATACCAATATATTAGTTAAACTGACTAAAAATATTTCCTTAATTCCTAATAATGCAATATTAAATATAGATTAAGAATTCTGAGTGTTTTCTTCGGGCTGATATCCCTGATAATAAAGCGGTTTGAAATAATGCGTTAGTTTTAGAACCTAAAGACGCTGCATTCTATAGACTTTATACAGCGCTTTGAAAAGTGATTTAGAGTCTGTAATACTCACCGAAACCGACTTCCTTAATTATGTGTCCACTGAGGAAGAATAAAATAATAAAACTGCTATCTTTGCCAACGTTTTAAAATAGATAATACGTCAAAATATGAAGCTTCAAGAAACTTTAGAATTACATGTAAAAGCAGCGATACAAGCGTTGTTTGAAAAGGAATTACCATCAGTAGAATTTCAAGCAACTCGCAAGGAGTTTGCAGGAGATGTAACCGTGGTTGTATTCCCTATGTTACGTGTAGTAAAAGGTAACCCTGTGGTTATTGGCGAGCAAGTTGGTCAATATTTACAAGATCATGTAGATTTAGTCAAAGGATTTAATGTAGTTAAAGGATTTTTAAATATTGAAATTAGTGATCAGTATTATTTCGATTTCTTTCAATCTATAAAAAACGATGATCAGTTTGGTTTTGTAAAGCAAACCGATGATAAAGCGATTATGGTGGAGTATTCTTCGCCTAATACTAATAAACCTTTGCATTTAGGACATGTTAGAAATGTGCTTTTAGGGTATAGTGTTTCAGAAATTTTAAAGGCTTCAGGAAGAAAAGTTTATAAAACGCAAATTATCAATGATAGAGGAATTCATATTTGTAAAAGTATGTTGGCTTATCAGAAGTTTGGTGAAGGTGAGACTCCAACAGAAACCTTAAAAGGCGATAAATTAGTTGGGAATTACTACGTAAAATTCGATCAAGAATATAAGTCTGAAATTGAAGAATTAGTAGCCCAAGGCCAATCGGAAGAAGCCGCTAAAAAGAATGCCCCAGTATTATTAGAGGCTCAAGAAATGCTTTTAAAGTGGGAAGCTGGTGATGCAGAAGTGGTTGCTCTTTGGGAAAAAATGAACCAGTGGGTTTATGATGGTTTTGATGTGACTTATAAAAATATAGGGGTAGATTTCGATACCTATTATTACGAAAGTAACACCTATTTATTAGGAAAGGAGTTTGTTGCTGAAGGTTTAAAAACCGGAGTCTTTTTTAAGAAAGAAGATGGCTCGGTGTGGTGCGATTTAACGGAAGATGGATTAGACGAAAAAATTGTTTTGCGTAGTGATGGTACTGCTGTTTATATGACGCAAGATATTGGGACGGCTATACAACGTATTAAAGATTACCCTGATGTAGGAGGGATGGTTTATACCGTAGGAAATGAGCAAGACTACCACTTTAAAGTGTTGTTTTTAATCTTGAAGAAATTAGGATTTGAATGGGCTGAAAACTTATTTCATTTAAGTTATGGTATGGTCGATTTACCAAGCGGGAAAATGAAGAGTAGAGAAGGAACTGTTGTTGATGCTGATGATTTAATACAGGAGATGTCCGATACTGCTGAAGAAATTTCTAAAGAGTTAGGTAAACTTGAAGACTATTCCGAATCAGAGAAAAAAGCACTTTACAGAACTATTGGTTTAGGAGCGCTTAAATATTACATCCTAAAAGTAGACCCTAAAAAACGAATTTTATTTGATCCTAAAGAGTCTATCGATTTCCAAGGGAATACAGGGCCGTTTATTCAGTATACTTATGCTAGAATTCAATCTATTTTAAGAAAAGCGAATAGTGAGGCGTCTGAAACTAGCGATGTAACAACTTTTAACTTCCATGAAAAAGAAAAACAATTAATAAAGCAATTAGAGCAATTCCCTGAAGTTATTCAGAATGCAGCAGATCAGCATAGTCCTGCTTTAATTGCTAACTATACGTATGAATTGGTGAAGGACTTTAATTCGTTCTACCAAAATGTCTCTATTCTTGGAGCCGATACAGAAGCCGAAAAAACATTTAGAGTGGCCTTATCTAAAACGGTAAGCCAAACTATTAAAAATGCTTTAGCGGTATTAGGTATAGAAGTTCCAGAACGTATGTAGTCATTTGGCTTAAACATGCCTTAATTAATATCCTTATAATATTTTGAGTATTATAAGATGAGTAACGGTTTCTTAGTCTTTTTATAAAGATGAAGAAACCGTTTCTTTTTTAAGATTCATAGAGGGTTGTTTTTTTTTTTTTTTTTTTTTTAACATTCTGAATACGAGTAGTTTCTGCTGTTTTTCGTATCTTAAGGATGTTGTTGATTCATTAAATCTTATTGTTATGGAAAAATCTTACCGATTAAAATCTTTAGGTGTTACCCTTATAACACTTTGTTTTGGGCTTTTCTTTTTAAACGCTCAATCGGATTTCAAAACTTATCAGGGAACAGTTATAGATGGTGTAACGGAAGAGGCTATTGAGTTAGCGAGTCTTAATGTTTTAAAAACGAACATTAGTACCATTTCAAATTCGGAAGGCGCCTTTACATTAAAAGTTCCTGAAGCCCATCTTAATTCTAAATTAAAAATCGCTTACTTAGGGTATAATTCTTACGTTATCCCTTTATCAGAATTAGAGAATGATAAAGCGGTTATTAAACTTTATAAAGCCGTTACAGCCTTATCTCCTGTAAGTATTTCCGCTTTTAAAAATGCAGAACGTTTAGTTCGAAAAATATTTGAAGACAAGCATCACAATGTTGGGACCCCCTCAGTATTTATGACGGCTTTTTATAGAGAGACCATCAAACGCCGTAATCGAAATGTCTCTCTTACTGAAGCCGTTGTTAATATCTTAAAAGAACCTAATACCTCACAGCAGCGTGATGCTATTCAATTGAGCAAGGCCAGAAAGAGTACCGATTATAAACGTCTCGATACCGTGTCTGTAAAATTACAAGGAGGTCCGTTTTCTACGATTTATATGGATATCATGAAATATCCTGAATACATTTTTACGGATAAAAGTATTTCTGGATATCAATTTTCTTTCGATACGCCTTCGGTAATTAATAATCGTTCGGTTTACGTGGTGAATTTTGTGCCTAAAAGTGAAAAGCAACCGATTAAGTATCTAGGGAAACTTTACGTAGACGTAGAATCTTTAGCTTTAGTCAGTGCACATTATACCTTAGATCTTAGCGATCAGAAACAAGCTAGAAATTTATTGGTGAAGAAAAAACCTCGAGATGTTATTGTCTATCCTTTAGAAGCTAATTATCGTGTAGACTATCAGCAAAAAGGAGACCAATGGTACTACAGTTATTCAAATTTAAATTTGACCTTTAAGGTGAATAAAAAACGTCAGTTGTTTAATAAGGTTTATACCCTTGCTAGTGAAATGGCGGTGACGGATTGGGAAGTTAATAGTGAGATAAAACGGATAAAAAATAAAGATAGATTAAAGCCTACCGTAATTATTACGGATGCGATTTCCGGATTTTCAGATCCTAACTTTTGGGGGAAATACAATCTTATAGAACCTAATAAATCTATAGAATCTGCTATTGATAAGATTCGAAAAAATATTAAAAAGCAAAAGAAACGCGAAAATAAGAACACTGCAAATGGCTAGATCATAGTCATAAAAATTATAAATTGTGTTAGTCTGAACGTCTGCCTTCCCTAAGGTGGACGTTTTCAGTTAAGGACGTAACTTATGCTGAGGTTATAGCGTGTGCGACGTAAAGCTTTTACTAAAAATTAATTCTCACACTAAAATTAGGCGTGAATTTCAAGGATTCATTGTTAATTTCTGAAAGCGCTCCTTCAGCATCCTTAATATAGTAACGGTTAATAATATTGGTGTGATTAAAAATATTCCAAAGTGCAATACCAACTTCAGTATTACTAGTGTCAGAGAGGTCTATACGGTAGGACGCTGAGACGTCTGTTCTAAAATAATCCTCTAAACGTGCACCGTTAGGACTCTTGTATTGTATCGTATTGGTATTAGGGTCTTGAGATTCTGAAGGTAAGGTATACGGCCGTCCTGAATGCCAATTAAAACTCATGCCTAGTTGTAAAGCGTTTTTATTGTAGGTGAGCGAAGCGTTAGCAACATGTCTTAAATCTAAGGTGTTTGGAAATAACTCGCCTTGATTTAAAGTTTCAAAATGGTAATCATTTTTACTATATGTATAGCCCAACCAAGTATTAAACAGGCCTAAGCGTTTATGAATTAAAAAATCAACCCCTCGTACTTTGTAAGATCCTATGGTGTTTATAAACTGATATTGGTTCTGAAACCCTTGGCTTCTCGTAGTGATATCATTGACCACTTTATAATAGCCTTCTACAGAGACTAGTAAATTATTATGGTTATAGCTAAGGCCTAAAGAGGCTTGTTCGCTTGTCATTAAAGGCACGTCATTACCATTGGCTAATTGCCAACGACGCTTTTCTATACCGAAAAAATCTTGTTGTAGATCGATGATTTGTGTAATGGATTGGCTTTTTAATTCGCCTAAAATTTCAAGTCTGAAAAAATCAAAAAACTGATAATTTACCGAAAACCGAGGTTCTATTTTAAAGCTGGCTAATTGGTCAAAATAATTAATTCTAGACCCCAATCTAATATGGGTTTTACGAGAAGGGGTGTACCATTCAATTTCACCGAATAAGGCATGAGATCGTATGATTTCTTTCGTATAACTCGTAAAATTTGGAGCGCTTACATCTTCAAAATAAGCCACACTGACTTCATTAAATTGATAGCCTGTATTAATATTCAGATCCGTATTTACGGTTTTTGTAAAGTCTAAGCGTAAACCATAGTCTTCAACTTTATTTTCTTGTGTTAGTACAAGATTATCGTGTACGTTTTCATTTTTGGCATCTAAGTCGTACTGCGAATAATAAAGTTCAATAGTGCTTTTAAACTGGTTATTGAACGCTTTTGTATAATTGGCGCTTGCCCCGTAGGTCAATTGGTTGAGTTTACTTTTTGTTTCTTCTAAACGGTGTTCTGTAGAAATGTAGGCTTGGTTGTAATCCAAACGATTCCGAATCGCTAAAGCATTAAACCTGAATTTTGAAGTTGCATTAATATCGTATAAAAACTTCGCATTAAAATCGTAAAATAAAAATCGTTCGTCTAAGGCTAAAGCATTGTTTGTGGCATTGCTGTTATTGAGTTCAGAATCTTGAAAGATGCGTTTAAAATAGGCATCATAAGTTTGGGTCACCATCACATCTGTATAGGCGCGTCTGGCCGAAAGTTGAATTTCGGATTTTGGAGATATCGGGGTTTTGGCAAATCCGTCAACACTGAGAAGATTACCACCAATGCTGGCTTGCGTTTTATGGTCAATGACATCTTTACTTTTAATAGCAATGGTACTTGATACGGCATCGCCAAACCGTGCACTCGTTCCATTTTTTGAAATAGAAATCTCTTCCGTGAGATAGGGATTAAACGCTGAAATTAATCCGAAGAAATGTCCCGATTGATACATGCGAATCCCTTCGTATAAAATTAAATTTTGGTCGTTGGTTCCGCCTCTAATATTAATGTTAGAGATTCGTTCGTCTATACTGATAATTCCAGGTAAATTTTGAATAATTTGTAAAACATCCGGTTCTATAAGACCAGGGAGCATATTAAAGCCTTTAGTGTTCGCTTTAATGGTTCCGTTGTTTAATTTTGAAATACCCTTGGTTAAATAATTGGTCACAACGACTTCATTAAGACGCTGTGTGTGCTGAGGCTCATTTTTGACAGCTTTTAGCGCAATGGTTATAAACCGACTATTTAAAATTTTAAAATTTAAAGGGGTGTTAGTGCGGAGTTCCTGTAAGGCTTCTTCTAAAGAATAATTAGGATTTAAAGGCTTTACTGATAGGTTTGCAATGGTTTGAGGTTCATAAGAAAACGTGACCTGATGTTTTTTTTCTAATACGGAAAGAATCTGTATAAGTGGCAGTGCATTGGGCTGCGTTTGGCTATAGGCCAACGGTGATAGGGATAAGCTTAGTAAGAAAGATATTAAAATGAGTAGGGGCTTATTCACGTTGTATTAAAATAGACTTTCCTGAAATAGTATAGTTTAAATTTAAGGGAATTGTAACAGATTGCAAGGCTAAATCTAAATCATTATGCGTAAAACTTCCGGTAAACAAACGCGAGCTATCAATATCTTGAGGTGTTATCGTAATGTCGTATTGGTTTTCTAACTCCATAAGAACATATTGTAAGGGTACACTTTTAAAACTACTTTCTCCTAAAAGCCATTCCGGTTGTTCTGGGTTATTTGCTGTTTTGGTTGAGGTCATACCGTAAATAGAGCTGTAGGTATCTCCCGGTTTTAAATTAAAGGATTGATCTTGATGTGTTACGGCTACTGCACCTTCATAACAGGTGACTTCAAAATAATTTTGGCGTTGTTTAACATTAAATTGCGTTCCTAAAACGGTGACTAAACCTTGTGGGGTAATCACATCGAAGGTGGCGCCTTTCGCAACTTTAAAAAAAGCTTCACCTTCTAAATTTACCGATCGAGTTTCGCTCCAACGTCCTTTGTTAAATACAAGTTTAGAATTGGCGTTTAATTCTACAACCGAAGCATCGGGTAAGGCTACTGTAGATTGCTGAGCAATGGGCGTCTCTACGGCAGTATCTAAGGTCGCGGTATAATAATAGAGGCTTAGGCCTAATACTAAAATGGCGGTGATTTTTAAAGCTGGTTTTAACCAAGAACTCTTTTTATGTTGACGCAGTTTTAATTCCTTTTGTAAGGCTAGGTAAGAATGGTCTATGGATAATCCTTCGTTCTTAAATCCTTTTAAAGTCTCATCCATTTGTGTTAAGGGCTTGGCATCTTCAAGTTGCTCAAAAGCAATTTGCTCTTCAGGAGTGAGATTATGGTCTAACCATTTTTTTATGAGTTCTTCTCTATTCATTCGCTTTGTATCCCTTTATAGGGTTTCATTTCTACGGGACTATTTTTTTTGCTTATTACGGCTTCTGTGTATATAACAAGTTAAGAGGTAAATCTCCTACTTTACGGATTCCTTATTTATTATTGAAGCGTTTTAGCGGTGCTATTAGAGTTCTTCAATATCATGTCTTAATTTTTTTAAAGCGCCATAAATACGTTTTTCTACCGCCTTAACGGAGATGCCTAAGAGCTCAGCAATCTCTTTAAACCGTTTGCCTTCAACTCTATTCATTAAAAAGGCAACGCGCTGCGCTTCGGTTAAATTACTGATTGCTTTTTGCAGTTTAAGATGGTATTCTTTCTCCTCAAGTACAAATTGTGGGGTTTCTAGAGTGGTCTGCTTTTTGGGGATTTTATGATATTTTAAAACCACTTTTTCATGGGCCACAGCATTTAACATTAAGTTATTGGCGGTGGTAAATAAATAACTCTTGGCTTTGTCTGGCGTTACTTTTTTACAATTCTGCCAAAGTTTAATAAAGGCCTCCTGAACTTTGTCTTCCGGATTACGATGGTCTCCAAATTTGTAATATAAAAAGTCGTGCAAATTTTTGGCGTGTTTTTTATACAAACGCTCAAATAAATGCGATTCACAAATGTTATTTTGTAAAGGTTGACTCATGGGTATTTTACGGTGCTACAAATTAGAAATAAATTTTTACATAATCAGGGTAGGGGATTTTTGCTCTAACTTGTTATGTAATAAAAAGATAAGGTTCTTAGATTATAAAAATGAAAAGCAACAACATTCTATTTCATGTCCTTTTTGCCCTTTTTTGCCTGATGTCTTGTCAAGAGGAGGTCAGTCAGATTGAAGATCCTACAGATCAGGAAGCCTTAGTTTTTAATTCTAGCTTAGTAGAGGTGTTGCGTAGTACAACTTCTAATTATAAGAGTTCAGATGACTTTTTAGATGGTGCCAGTTGTGTTTCTGTGCAATTGCCTGTAACCCTCATTGTCAATAATGTTGCGATGACTTTAACGAGTGATGCAGAATTGCAGGAATTTCAACTCATGTTGAATACGGCTAATACTACTGAAATTGATTTTAATATCGTTTTTCCTATAACGGTGATTTTATCGGATTATACCACAAGCCTTATTGCTGAAGAAGAAGAACTTGAAAATTTAAGTGCTGCCTGTGAGGGTATAGATTCGTCTTACGCGTCTTGCCTAAATTTTATCTATCCAATTTCGTTTTCCGTTTTTAATGCCAATTTTAATACGGTTGAAATTGTTCAGGTTGAAGACGATCAAGCGTTTTATGAGTTTTTAGGAACGTTGAGTCAGGCTGAAAACAATCTAATTGTAAGTTTAAATTACCCGTTGCATCTAAATCCTTCCTATGGAGACAATTTTACGGTTACTGATAATGATGACTTACTGGTTAATGTAACTTCGGCTGAAACCTTTTGCAATGAAGAGCCTACAAACTGTGTGGAAGATGAAGTCTTAACCCGTTTAGAAGCTTGCTCTTGGTCGCTTGTAGAAAATTCTGATTTTAATAATTTACGTTTTGTGTTTCATGCTGACGGGAGCTTAGAACTTTTAGAAGGTCTTATTGAATCTGAAATTATAGGGAGTTGGAATCTATCTTCAACAAATGGTGAGATAATGTTGACGTTTTCAGATTTAACCACATTTGAAACCGATTTAGAAGGAAATTGGATTATTGAAGATTGTAGCGGTGACGACTTCACCATAAGTCAAAATTCAACAACATACCTTTTAGAGCAGCAATGCGACTTGGATGCACTTTTTAATTGTTTTAATGATTTTGAATTGGTAGCATGTGCGGACCTTAACGGTGAGGCCGTATTTAATTTAAGCGCCCAAACGATAGAAACGATAAGTTGTACTGAAACTTACAATGCCACTTTTTTTACTTCTCAAAGTGATGCGCAATCCCACAGTAATCCTATTCCAGATCCAGAAGCTTATATCTCAGCAACCGAAACGCTATTCTTAAAAATAGAAGCGGCAGAAGGCGAGTTTCAACTGTATTCCGTGTTCTTAAATGCCGTTGGTTGTAATGATTTCGAATGTTTTGATGCTGAAAATCAGGTGTTGGAAACCTGCTATACCGATACAGCGGTGCTGTATGCCTTTAATCTTATGTTTGCTTATCAAGAGTGTACTGCGGAGACCATCACCTTTTATGAACAATTAATGGAGGCGGAAACCGAAGTAAATCCTATTTCAGATCCTACCGCATATCAAACCGCTTTACTTAACACTACCGTATATGCTCGAGTTGAAATTAATCAGCAATTTCAAATCTATCCGATAACCTTAAATGTGGTGACTTGTAATGAAGAAAGTTGTAATGCAACGACTGTTGAAGCACGTTTAGCCACATGCCTGTGGACCATGAGTAGTTACAACGGAAGCGATAATTTAGACGGGTATACTTTAGATTTTCAATCAGAACCTGGAGTGCTTGAGGTGTATGACGATTCTATTTCAGTAACAGCAGCTTGGTCGGTTTATGAAAATTATGATGGTGTGGGCATTGATTTTTATGGGATATCGACTTCAAACATTCAAGTGATTAACGGCAGTTGGCTCATCATAACATGTCATAGTGATGAGATGATGCTACAGTCTTTAAATGATAATAATCTAGAGATGGTTTTAAACCGTACCTGCGAATAAAATTTTAAGTTGAGTTGATTGAAAAGGAGCCGCTTGCCATGAGGGGCTCTTTTTTTTATTTAAACAACAAAAGGCTTGAGCTAATAGGTTTCGGGCTTGCTACTCATGACAGTTATTTTAGGAGTATAAATCTCATAACTTAAGGCTTCAAATTTAGATTGAACAGAGCCGCATTGCATTCAGAAATCATTTTTCAATATCACATTCGTATTTCCCTCATAAATTCTTAAATTTGCAACTTATTAAAATAACACAGACTGCTTATTTGCAGGCTGGAAACTTAAGACGAGAAACATGTTCAATAATTTAAGTGATAAGTTAGATAAAGCGTTACACGTATTAAAAGGTCATGGAAGCATTACAGAAGTGAATGTTGCTGAGACATTAAAAGAAGTTAGACGTGCGCTTTTAGATGCCGATGTTAACTTTAAAATTGCTAAAGAATTTACCGTTCGTGTAAAAGAAAAAGCACTAGGGCAAGATGTATTAACCACCTTGCAGCCAGGTCAGTTAATGGTGAAAATCGTTAAAGATGAATTAACTGAATTAATGGGAGGTGATGCCGAAGGAATTAATCTTTCTGGTCAGCCAACAGTGATTTTAATGTCTGGTCTTCAGGGATCTGGTAAAACAACCTTTTCAGGTAAACTTGCCAATTATTTAAAAAATAAAAAAACAAAGAAGCCTTTATTAGTGGCTTGTGATGTTTACCGTCCGGCGGCGATTGATCAATTACACGTGGTAGGAGATCAAATTGGTGTTGAGGTTTATAGCGATAAAGGAAATACAGATCCTGTTGCGATTTCTCAAGCTGGTATAGCACACGCTAAAGCTAATGGGCATAATGTGGTTATAATTGATACCGCAGGTCGTTTGGCAGTAGATGAAGCCATGATGACTGAAATCTCTAACATTCATAAAGCTATTGAGCCACAAGAAACCTTATTTGTGGTCGATTCTATGACGGGTCAAGATGCTGTTAATACAGCGAAAGCCTTTAATGATATCTTAAATTTTGATGGTGTTATCCTTACTAAATTAGATGGTGATACCCGTGGTGGTGCTGCCATTTCGATTAAGTCGGTTGTAGATAAGCCAATTAAATTTATTGGTACAGGTGAAAAGATGGAAGCTATTGATGTTTTCTATCCTTCTCGTATGGCCGATCGTATTCTTGGTATGGGAGATGTGGTGTCTTTAGTGGAGCGTGCTCAAGAGCAGTTTGACGAAGACGAAGCAAGAAAACTTCAAAAGAAAATTGCTAAAAACCAATTCGGGTTTGATGATTTCTTAAAACAGATTCAGCAGATCAAGAAAATGGGTAACATGAAAGATTTAGTAGGCATGATTCCTGGTGCAGGAAAAATGATGAAAGATATAGATATTGATGATGATGCATTTAAAGGGATTGAGGCTATTATTCATTCTATGACGCCTGATGAACGTGCTAACCCATCAATTATTAACGCAAGCCGTAAAAAACGAATTGGAAAAGGTTCAGGAACCTCTGTACAAGAAGTGAATCAGCTTCTAAAACAATTTACTCAGATGAGTAAAATGATGAAGATGATGCAAGGTGGTGGCGGAAAACGTATGATGCAGATGATGCAGAATATGCCTAAATAAACCTAAGTACACTATAGAGGGTTTGTTTTACATACAGACTTCAGTAGATTTTAAAATATTTTAATTTATAACCCAGTAATTTTTTGCGCAATAGCGCTTTTGCTAGAAAACAATAACCAAAAGCATGACAATTTTAGACGGAAAGAAAGTAAGTAACGATATTAAAAACGAAATCAAAGCTGAGGTCGATAAGATGAAGGCTAATGGTGAAAAGGTTCCGCATCTCGCAGCAGTTATTGTTGGTAATGATGGTGCCAGTTTAACGTACGTTGGTAGTAAGGTAAGAGCTTGTGAGCGCGTAGGGTTTGAATCTACAATGGTACGTTTATCTAATACGACAAGTGAAATTGAATTATTAGATAAAATTGATGAGTTAAATAAGAATGACGATATCGATGGTTTTATTATTCAATTGCCATTGCCACCGCAAATTAATACCCAAAAAGTATTAATGGCTGTAGATCCTAACAAAGATGTTGACGGATTCCACCCAATGAACTTTGGTAAAATGTCTTTAGACATGTCTACTTTTATTCCTGCGACACCGTTTGGAATTTTAGAATTATTAGACCGTTATGGGGTAGAAACAAAAGGGAAGCATACTGTTGTAATTGGCCGTTCTCATATTGTGGGACGCCCAATGAGTATTTTAATGGGAAGAAAAGGTTTTCCAGGAAACTCTACAGTAACCTTAACGCACAGTCATACAAAGAATATTACTCAGATAACTTCTCAAGCGGATATTATTATTTCTGCCTTAGGTATTCCTAAGTTCTTAAAAGCTGAAATGGTGAAGGATGACGCTGTTATTATTGATGTTGGAATTACAAGAGTTCCTGATGATTCTGAAAAAGGATACTATATCACAGGAGATGTCGATTTTGCTACAGTTAGTAAAAAAGCGAGTTTTATAACACCTGTTCCTGGTGGAGTAGGACCAATGACTATTGCGATGCTGTTAAAGAATACATTAATAGCAAGAGATCAACATAGAAATAATAACTAAGAATTAGTTAATCATAAAATAAAAGGGCAATAATTTTAATTATTGCCCTTTTATTATGTGCTAGATTTAAATTTGAAAAGCTTTTTATTTCGCAAATAGTTGACTTCGGTCTTTAAAGGCTTTAAACTCTAAAGCATTTCCTGACGGGTCTTTAAAAAACATCGTGGCTTGTTCACCTACCTGACCTTCAAAACGAATGTAAGGTTCTATAACAAATTCTATAGACTTAGATTTTAATAATTCAGCAAAGTCATGAAAAACATCCCAATCTAAAACCACCCCAAAATGAGGAACCGGCACATCTTTACCGTCAACCACATTGATAATGTTTTGGTCGGCTTCTTTTTCTTTATAATGAATAACCAATTGGTGGCCAAAGAAATTATAATCAACCCAATGTGAACTGCTTCGTCCTTCTTCAAAATTTAAAACCTCGGTGTAAAAATGTCTACACTCAGAAAGGTTGTCTGCAGGGATTGCAAGGTGAAAGGGGGATAGAGCCATAATTAACGTCTGTTTTTTCTAAGGGTGTTTTGACTTTCTTCAAAAGTTTTATCAGAATCGGCAATAAGGGCACTCAAAGTTTTAAACTCCTCTTGTGTTAATTCTCTATACTGTCCTATAGGCACATCAAGTTTTATATTCATAATTCTTACTCGCTTTAAGGTTTGTACTTCGTAATTTAAGTATTCGCACATACGACGGATCTGACGGTTTAGACCTTGAGTTAGGATAATACTAAACGTGAATTTATCTATTTTTTTCACAACACACTTTTTAGTACGTTGCCCTAAGTCTTCAATATAAATTCCTCCAGACATACGTTCTATAAAGGTTTGAGAAATAGGAATATCTACAGTGACAATGTACTCTTTTTCGTGATTATTACTTGCTCTTAATATCTTATTAACAATATCGCCATCATCAGTGAGTAAAATAAGACCTTCACTAGGTTTATCTAAACGACCAATAGGAAATATACGCTTTGGATAATTAATATAATCTATAATATTATCTTTCTCTACACGTGTATCTGTGGTACAAACAATACCAACGGGTTTATTAAAAGCGAGGTATACGAAATCTTGTTGACGTTGGCCAATGACTTCTCCGTCTACTTTTACAATATCGTCTGGAGATACTTTTGTGCCCATTTCTGGGACCACATCGTTTATAGTTACACGACCCGCATCAATTAATCGGTCTGCAGCTCGGCGAGAGCAGTAACCGGCTTCGCTGAGGTATTTGTTAAGGCGTTTTAGTTCTTGTGACATCTTGCAAAAATACAATAAAGATTACGCATTAATGAAATCTATAATCTTTGGGGTTAAGGATTCGTCTTTTAAACCATGGCCAAAACCAGAGGTGGTTACAAACTCTGCGTTTTTGTAACGGTTTGCTATGAGTTGCCCATCTTCATAAGGAATAATTTGGTCCTTTTTATCATGGATCACTAAGCCTTTTGCCACAATAGACTCCGTAAAGTTAGCCGTAGAAAAGTAAGACACAGGTTGTTTAAAACGATTTAATATAATGGAATCTAAACCTTTTGAGATTCTTTTGTTAAACCCCATCATACTTTTATACCGATCAAAAACACCTGTAAAGTGTGCCGGTGCTCCTAATAAGACCAGTTTTTCAATAGAGGGAAGTTCATGGTTATGCAACGAGAATACACTTGCCATACCACCAACAGAATGTCCCATGAGAACTTCTGGTTGAAACTTTTTAATTATAGTTGCAATAAATTCTGAATATAAAATGGCATTAAACTGTTTGCCATCAGATCGTCCATGTGCAGGTGCATCTAAGGCTATAATATTATAGTCTTGTGCCTGTAGGTCTTTTAGAATATAATTCCAACGTGAGGTGTTACTTTCCCAACCATGCGCTAAGAGAACGGTTTTTCCTTTTCCTACCCATCGGTAAGTAGCGATGTCCATGTTATTATACCGGGTTTCTTCAAAAAAAGCCGAATTAATAATCTGTTTTTGGTAATCGTTATAACGCCCTTTTCTTGGCGATGCAAATAGGTTAATGGCTCTCTTAGCTGCAAATTTTGTTGAGATGATACTCGATGCATTAAGTGCGCCGCCTATAGATTTTACAATAAAACTACTCATAGGACTAATCTTCTCTATTAACCGCATCCATAGTAAAGGCTGGGCGGCAAATGGCTAAATATTCACAAGGTTCTGTAAACGGATTTGAGTATTGAAGCCTTGTGTTTTTTTCAACTTTAATAGATTGACCGGCTTCTAAAATAATAGTTTCACCGTCTATAATAAATTGCTTCTTACCTTTTATAATGAAGGTGTATTCGTCAAACTCTGGTGTCTGAAAAGGTTCAGACCAGCCTGCTGGCGCTATCATATGTGCAATGCTTATGTCGCTATTACCGTCACTAGCTTGCCCAAAGTGTTCTTTTATTACTTTTCCGTCTGTTGTAGGAACAACAAAAGGAGCATTCTGTATGGTGTATTTTTTCATGTTATCTCGTTCTATTTTTTATATTACCAATGCAACATAAAAAATTTAATTTTTGCTTTTTCAGGAATTTGAAGCGGGTCTATAACTAAGTCCCTGTCAAATCGCATACTTGCAGGTAATTCATTTTTATCAATAGTGAAAGAGGCATTGATCTCATTTACAGAGACCACAATAACATTGATAAGGTTATCTATTTTAGAGATTTTGTAATTGTCTCTAAGCGCTTTAAATGTACTTATTGTAGAAATATCTTTGTCCGTCTTATAACGTTCGTCAATAATACGTACAGTAGAAATGACAGACATGGAATCTAAAGGTGTTTTAGGAGATAAATCTAAAAGTTTTTTACCGCCTTTCTCAAAGACTTCAATAGTGTTTCCTCCACCATAAATTTGGTTTCTATTATTAACGTTTACTACAGAGTCTTTGCTAAAAATGGTTTCTAAATCTTTAACTTTTGTAGAATCGTTTAATAACCCGATATGATCTTTTTTTATTAAAAACGGATTGCTATTGTCCGTTGTACAACTTGTAATGATAAGCGAAGCAGCAAGGGCTGCTAAAAAGGGTTTATTCATGTTTAATTTTTACAATTTATTTAATCATTTTACTGAGAATACCAAGAACGCTTCTAATAACTGTAGCGCTCGTTAAAACCTTTACTAAAGGATTCATACGCGTGCTTTGACGTCGCGATGTTTTTTTAGTGGCCGCACGTTTTAGGGCTTCCTTTTCTTCTTGGGCTTTTTGTTTGGCTTCTTCAGCTTCAGCTTGTTTAATTTTTTTATTAAGCATCTCGTAAGCACTCTCACGATCTATAGTTTCATTGTATTTCCTAGCCAGTTTAGATTCTGCTATAAGTCCGCTTAATTCACTATCCGTTAAAACATCCATTCTACTCATTGGTGCTCGTAATAGTGTTGCAGCTAATGGAGTAGGTTTTCCTTTTTCATCTAAAGCAGAGACTAAAGCTTCTCCAATTCCTAATGACGTCAGCACATCAGCAGTGTCGTAATATTCCGTGTCAGGGTAATTCTGTGCTGTAAGTTTTATGGCTTTTCGGTCTTTTGCTGTAAAAGCTCTTAAAGCATGTTGCACTTTTAAACCAAGTTGGCCTAAGACTTCCTCAGGAACATCCGTTGGATTTTGAGTTACAAAATATAAGCCGACCCCTTTACTACGAATTAGTTTTACAATACTTTCTATCTGATCTAATAAGGCATCAGAAGCTTCATTGAAAATTAAATGAGCTTCGTCAATAAACATAATGAGTTCCGGACGTCCACTATCGCCTTGTTCCGGAAATGTAGAATAAATTTCGGCGAGTAAACTCAACATAAACGTTGAGAATAACTTAGGTTTATCTTGAATATCGGTTAGTCGAAGTATATTGATATAACCTCTTCCTTGGTCGTCAACACGTAATAAATCTTCAGTATCAAATGATTTTTCACCGAAGAATAAGTCACCACCTTGTTGTTCTATTTCTATTATTTTTCTAAGAATAGCACCGGTAGAGGCTGTTGAAATTCGTCCATAAGCTTTTTGAAACTCTTCTTTCCCTTCATTAGTGGCATATTGCAAGATCTTCTTAAAATCTTTTAGGTCTAATAGCGGCAGGTGGTTATCATCACAATATTTAAAAATAACCGAAATAATACCAGCTTGGGTTTCGGTAACATCTAAAATTCTTGAGATTAACACCGGGCCAAATTCACTTATGGTAGCCCGTAAGCGCACGCCGTCTTGTTCTGATAAGGTTAGCATTTCAACAGGAAAAGCTTGAGGATTAAAAGGTAAGCCAATTTGTTGGTGACGCTCGTCTATTTTAGCATGGCCAGGACTTGGTTTTGCAAGTCCACTTAAATCCCCTTTTATATCCATAAGTAAAACCGGAACCCCTTTTTCTGAAAGATTTTCAGCCAAAACTTGTAGTGTTTTAGTTTTTCCGGTACCTGTAGCCCCAGCAATTAGCCCATGTCGGTTCATGGTTTTTAGCGGCACATTAACAAAAGTATTGGTCATGGTTTGGCCCTCTAACATTGCAGCGCCTAGGGTAATATACTCACCTTTACAGGTGTTTCCGTCAGTAATTTCTTTTACGAAAGCTTCAGAGTTCTTCATTCATCAGAAAATTTGTATAAAAATAATGTAATTTACTCAGCTATGAAACAGTTTTCACATTCATACTTTAGCAAAGATAGCTGTTGGTCCTTGTGTTTATTGGACTTGCCGAATAAAATTTAACCTGTAGATTAGTGGGTGTAGAGATGGTGACTGACAACTAAATAACTATCTTTGCAGCCTTATGACAAGAAGAGAACGACAAGAATTAATAGATAAAGGTTTATTATTACCTTTAATGGAAGAATTTTACACCATTCAAGGTGAGGGATTTCACAAAGGAACAGCGGCTTATTTTGTAAGAATAGGAGGGTGTGATGTGGGATGCCATTGGTGCGATGTAAAAGAAAGCTGGTTGGCCGAGTTACATCCGCCTACAGCAACAGAGAAGATTGTAGATAATGCTGTAAAATATAGTAATACTATTATTGTTACCGGTGGAGAGCCTTTAACTTGGGACATGGGGCCGCTTACAGCGCAGTTAAAAGCTAAAGGGGTTCAAACACATATTGAAACTTCTGGAGCTTACAAACTAACAGGGGAGTGGGACTGGATCTGTCTATCGCCTAAAAAAATGAAATTACCTACAAAAGAAGTTTATGAGAAAGCTCATGAGCTAAAATGTATTATTTATAATAATGACGATTTTAAGTTTGCTGAAGAGCAAGCAGAAAAAGTTAACGGAGATTGTATTTTGTATCTGCAACCCGAGTGGAGTAAACGCGATAAAGTTATTCCTAAAATTGTAGATTATGTTATGGACCATCCAAAATGGAAAGTGTCGTTACAAACCCATAAATATTTAAATATTCCTTAGTGAGCCTAAAGCGAATTATTTAAAACAAAAAAAGTTCCGTTGATATAATCAGCGGAACTTTTTTACTTTATAAAAAGGATATTATTTTGTAAACGGTACAGCAGCTCTTATTGTGCCCCAACCTAAATGCATATCAACACCTTTTTCAGATTTATCAAAAGCAATAGAAAATGCTTCTAAAGATTCTTTAGCTGTTGTTACAGGCACAGAAATACGTGCTACATCATTGTCTTCATTATAAAAATAGCTTCCCCAAACATTAAGGTCTGTATTTATAATGGCTGTCCATTCTTTCTGACCAGGAATAACATAAAATGTGTAGGTTCCTGCTTTTACCAATTGTCCGCCTAATTTCATGTCTGTATAAAGCGTAAGCTCAGCTGCTTCATTAGCACCAACGCGCCATACATCTCCTTCTTTTACTAATTCTTCTACGGCACGTCCCTTTAATTGAGGACGACTGTAAGTAATTTTAATCAGTTTGTTAGCCTCTTTGTAACTCGTAGGAAATGATGCGGCATCCATTGGGCTTTTGTCTAAACCTTTAAATTCTTGTGCACTCACATTCAGCGTTAAAAGGAATAGCAATGCAAAAGCTATTGAGGTCATTAGGTTTGATTTTTTCATAAGTCTTTAGGTGTTAGTTGTTTTTGTTAAATGCGTTTATAATTTACTAACTAGTCGTAATTAATGTGTAAAATTTACAGTTTCATAGCTAAAGGAGTTATAAAGTCGTTATTTTGTTTTAATATGAATATAATAGATGGTTTTAAGTTGTAATTTAAAACCATTATGTGTTTATCTGTTTTTAAAATGAAAGTTTAATTTCATATTTGTACTGTAATTAATAATTAATGGCTTGATTTTAGAAGTCATATCCTAATAAAAATAAAAGTTATGTGCGGAATAGTATGTGCGTTTGATATAAAACAGAAAGTAGACGATTTAAGACCTCAAGTATTAGAAATGGCGAAAGTTATCCGTCATCGTGGTCCAGATTGGAGTGGTATTTTTAGTGATGACAAGGCGATAATGGCGCATGAGCGTCTAGCGATAGTAGATCCAGCTTCTGGTAAGCAACCTTTATTCAGTCCTGATAAAAAATTAGTTTTAGCAGCAAATGGAGAAATCTATAACCACAGAGAACTGCGTCAGCAATTTGAAGGGAAATATGATTTTCAGACCGAGAGTGACTGTGAGGTGATTCTTGCTTTATACCAAGAAAAAGGTGTGGATTTTGTAGATGAAATGAACGGTATTTTTGGCTTTGCCATTTATGATGCTGAAAAAGATGAGTATTTTATTGCAAGAGACCATATGGGAATTATTCCTTTATACATCGGATGGGATAAAAGTGGAACTTTCTATGTGGCATCAGAATTAAAAGCTTTGGAAGGTATCTGTACTAAAATTGAACTGTTTCCTCCAGGACATTATATGTCGAGTAAAGATGGTGAATTTGTACAGTGGTACAAACGCGATTGGAAAACCTATGAGGCGGTAAAAGAAAATGAAACTAGTATAGCTGAAGTTAAAGAAGCTTTAGAAGCGGCCGTACACAGACAATTAATGAGTGATGTGCCTTACGGGGTATTATTATCAGGAGGTTTAGATTCTTCAGTGACCTCTGCTATAGCAAAAAAATATTCTGAAAAACGTATTGAAGCCGATGACCAAGAAAAAGCATGGTGGCCACAATTACACTCGTTCTCTGTTGGATTAGAGGGGTCTCCAGATTTAGCGGCAGCTAAAAAAGTGGCCGATCATATTGGTACGGTACACCATGAAATTAAATTTACCATACAAGAAGGGTTAGATGCTATTAAAGATGTAATCTACAACATTGAAACTTATGATATAACAACTATTCGTTCGTCAACACCTATGTATTTAATGGCTCGTGTAATTAAATCTATGGGAATAAAAATGGTGCTTTCAGGGGAGGGAGCTGATGAGTTATTTGGAGGATATTTATACTTTCATAAAGCGCCAGACGCTCAAGAGTTTCATGAAGAGACTGTACGTAAACTCGATAAGTTACATATGTACGATTGCTTAAGAGCGAACAAAAGTTTAGCCGCTTGGGGTATTGAAGGTCGTGTGCCATTTTTAGATAAAGAGTTTATGGATGTGGCTATGCGCATTAACCCTAAGGATAAAATGATTAACGGGGAGCGTATGGAAAAATGGGTTATCCGTAAAGCTTTTGAAGATTATATTCCTGAAAGTGTAGCATGGCGACAAAAAGAACAGTTTTCAGATGGTGTTGGGTATAGCTGGATTGATACCTTAAAAGAATTGGTAGAAAAAGAAGTTTCTGATGAGCAAATTGAAAATGCAAAATTCCGTTTTCCAATTAACACGCCATTAAACAAAGAAGAGTATTATTACCGCTCTATATTTGAAGGTCATTTCCCTAGTGACGCTGCGGCATTAAGTGTGCCACAAGAAGCTAGTGTTGCCTGTAGTACAGCCACGGCTTTAGAATGGGACGAAGCCTTTAAAAACATGAACGATCCTTCGGGGAGAGCGGTTGCTAAAGTGCATTCCGATTCGTACGTAAAAGCTTAAACTATTTTAATTACGATGATAAAAGACCAATCAAAATAAGATTGGTCTTTTTTTTTATACCCACATTGTTGTAAATTCATCATCTTAATTAAAGTTATGAGCTTACCAAATTTTACAAACTTTCTTATTGAAAAAGGAGGACTGACAGCAGAAGAAGTTCTTCAGGTTACACCTTTTATGCGAACAGAAACCGTAGCTAACAATGCGTTTTTATTAAAAGCAGGTGAGGTGTGTTCGCATTCGTTTTTTGTTGAAAGTGGTGTGCTTCGTCTTTATGCCTTAAATGAAGAAGGAAAAGAGAATATCTTACAATTTGCAACTGAAAATGGTATTGTTAGCGACCGTGGAAGTGTGTTTTTTCAAGAACCCTCTACCTATTATATCGATGCTATAGAACCTACCGTTGTGGTGTTGTTTGATGAAGCATTTGTAAATGAAGTCGCCAAAG
Organism: Winogradskyella arenosi; assembly: GCF_003337305.1. Lineage (GTDB taxonomy): Bacteria > Bacteroidota > Bacteroidia > Flavobacteriales > Flavobacteriaceae > Winogradskyella > Winogradskyella arenosi. Next base: position 140,345 of record NZ_QPJO01000006.1, read on the forward strand.
TGAATTCAAGTTTTAGAGTGCATAACGAAAAATTATTACAGAATCATATTCGTCATTTATACAAACGCGTCAGTTTGTTAATTGGTGCTTCGGCTAAGGTGCGCTATTTAGAATTTGTACAGCGACACCCCGACCTTATGCTGCGTGTACCACAATGGATGATTGCTTCCTATTTAGGGATTACTCCAGAAAGTCTAAGTCGGGTACGTAAAGCCTTGGCGGCAGAAAACTTTAAATCTAATTAAAGTCCATTCTTAAATGGTATAGCACAGTGCTTCTTATCAAATATCAATGCACATGCTTTTATGTTCCCGTAATTTTACAGTCATAAAACAAAGCAGCTATGAGACAATTAGAAGTGTTAGTGGTAACCAAAGCGACTACAAATCCGAGAATTTTAAATTGGAAGGTCTCTACAGTGCGTCATGTAGAGCAAGCAATTGAGCACCTGCAACGGCATCATTTTGCTGTGGTTGCGCTCTCTAGTACGTTAAGTGAATCCGATAAAAAGAAGTTAAACTCTCTTCTTCCTCTACTAAAGGAGAATTTAGTGTTGGTGGAATATACCGAGGATAGCAGTTTAGCTGAAACGGTTAAAGCAGCGTATTGGAAGACCAAGAAGCCCAACGCTCAGACCAATTATCTCGATAACTCATTAGCATTAAACTTAGCGCAACGCTTATAATTTAATACCTAAAACGATTATGAAAACATATAAAGAAAGACAAATAGAAAAAGTAACCGCACCAGGAACACCACATTTTGTTGGTGATGGATTTAGAGTTCACAATTTTATACCGGGGAGCTCAAGCATGCAGCGTATGGATCCGTTTATTATGCTCGACTATAATTCCAAGTATAATTTTCCGGCGACCGATAAACCAAAAGGTGTGGGCGTACATCCGCACCGTGGGTTCGAAACCGTAACCATTGCTTACAAAGGTTGTGTAGAACATGGCGATAGTGCTGGTGGTGGCGGTATTATTGGCGAAGGAGATGTGCAATGGATGACGGCAGCTTCAGGGGTGTTACATAAAGAATTTCATGAAACCGAATGGAGTAAAACAGGAGGTGAATTTCAAATGGTACAGTTATGGGTTAACTTACCGGCTAAGGATAAAATGAGTGCGCCCAAATACCAAGCCATTGCAAATGCTGAGATTACCAAAGTAGCTTTGCCAAACGCTGCCGGAGAATTAGAAGTAATTGCCGGTGCGTATGAAGGAGAACAAGGTCCGGCGTCTACATTTTCGCCAATTCACATGTATAATGTCAAATTAAAAACCGGAGCTAAAACCCAATTGTCATTTCCTGCTCATTACACCACGGCTATTTTAATGGTTGAAGGCGATGCTGTTATTAATGGAGATACCAAAGCAGAGGAAGATCATTTTGTAATGTTTGGTAACGATGGGGAATCTTTTACCGTTGAAGCTGAAAACAATGCCGTGATTTTAGTGTTAAGTGGAGAACCTCTCAAGGAGCCCATCGCGGCGCATGGTCCTTTTGTAATGAATACAAAAGAGGAATTGATAGACGCATTTCAAGATTTTAATACCGGTAAATTTGGGTACTTAGAAGATTAGTACCTATAAGAAAGCAGCACCATTTTGGGCTGTTTTTTCTTTGTAAGCAAGGACGTCTAATAAACGATAGACCTACTTACTAGGCCAAACAGTTAGGGGGCGCCAAAGACAGTATATTTTTTTACTTTTGAAATTGAAGCCAATTCTACCATTTATAATTTTGGCGGAGAGGCCTTTCTAGATGAACAATTTATAGAATGGAATTTTGTGGCGTCAGATAAAATACCAATTGCAAAAGCTAAAGCAGCTTGGAAGGCAGGCCAGTTTCCAAAAGTCCTTCATGATACCCGGCGTATTCCTTGACCACAACCTAAAGGGGGTGCAGGTGAATCACCATCGAATAAATCTGAAGATTGAAGACGAATTTTATCAGTTTTAATAAAAAAGTCTTCCGTAGAAAAGAAAATAAGCCTAAAAAATAAGCGGTTTGCGCCCATTTTGATTTTTGAAATAGAATCAAAGCGTTGAAAATTACTAAAATCCATTTTAAGGTTGTTTTTAGCCTTTTTAAGCGACTTTTTTAATTTTGAACAAATGTTGATAATTATTGGCTTAGAGGGGTAAAAAGCTTTTTAAATGCGTTTAAAATCCTTATATTTGTTAGTATTCTAAAAATGATACAGCTGTGTCATTTTTTTATGTCAAAAAAGCTCTTAATTTTCGAAATGAAATTGAAGGAAATTGAGATAGCTGAATTGATTCCGTTGAAGAACGGAACCTTTTATAAAATAAAGATTAGAACTAAACGTATTCAAAATAATGAGCGAAAAAAGAGAAGAATTTAATAAGGATAATTATTCCGCAGATAGTATTCAGGCCCTAGAGGGTATGGAGCACGTGCGTATGCGTCCTTCCATGTATATCGGTGATGTGGGGGTTCGTGGTTTGCACCATTTAGTATATGAAGTTGTAGATAACTCTATTGACGAAGCTTTAGCCGGTCACTGTGATAACATTAGTGTTACTATTAACGAAGATAACTCAATTACTACCGAAGATGATGGACGTGGTATTCCTGTAGATTTACATAAAAAAGAAGGCGTTTCTGCACTTGAGGTTGTGATGACTAAAATTGGAGCCGGTGGTAAATTCGATAAAGATTCTTATAAAGTTTCTGGTGGATTACACGGTGTTGGTGTAAGTTGTGTTAACGCCTTATCAGAGCACTTAAAAGCTACGGTTTATAGAAAAGGTGAAATTTGGGAGCAGGAGTACGAGCGTGGTAAAGCCATGTATCCTGTAAAGAAAGTTGGCGATACGGATAAGAGAGGTACAATTGTAACCTTTAAACCAGATCCAACCATATTTACTCAAACTTTAGAGTATAGTTATGATACCCTTGCGAGTCGTTTACGTGAATTAGCGTACTTAAATAAAGGGATTACCATTCATTTGATTGATAAACGTCATAAAAAAGAAGATGGTGAATATGAAGGTGAAACGTTTCATTCTGAAGAAGGACTTAAAGAATTTATTAAGTTTTTAGATGAAACACGTGAGCCTTTAATGAAAGATGTTATTGCTTTTGAAGGTGAAAAAAATGGCGTTCCTGTTGAGGTAGCCATGGTTTATAATACTTCTTATGCTGAAAATTTACATTCTTATGTAAATAATATTAATACGCATGAAGGAGGAACACACTTATCTGGATTTAGAAGAGGTTTAACACATACCCTTAAAAAGTATGCTGATGAATCTGGAATGTTAGAAAAGTTGAAATTTGATATCTCTGGAGATGATTTCCGTGAAGGATTAACCGCGATTGTTTCAGTAAAAGTTGCTGAACCACAATTTGAGGGGCAAACGAAAACAAAATTAGGAAACCGTGAGGTCTCTGCTTCTGTGAGTCAGGCCGTTTCAGAAATGTTAACGGATTACTTAGAAGAGCATCCTGATGATGCTAAAACCATTGTACAGAAAGTGATTTTAGCCGCTCAAGCCCGTCACGCTGCACAGAAAGCGCGTGAAATGGTGCAACGTAAAACCGTTATGAGTATTGGTGGTTTACCTGGGAAATTATCGGATTGTTCTGAACAAGATCCTGCAAAATGTGAAGTATTCCTTGTCGAGGGAGATTCGGCAGGTGGTACGGCTAAGCAAGGTAGAGATAGAGCCTTTCAAGCGATTCTACCATTAAGAGGTAAGATTCTTAACGTAGAAAAAGCGATGACCCATAAAGTTTTTGAAAACGAAGAAATCAAAAACATTTTTACCGCTTTAGGGGTGACCATCGGAACGGAAGAAGATAGTAAAGCCTTAAACCTTTCAAAATTAAGATACCATAAGGTTGTAATTATGTGTGATGCCGATATTGATGGTAGTCATATTGCCACACTAATTTTGACTTTCTTCTTTAGATATATGAAAGAATTGGTAGAAAACGGATACATCTATATTGCAACACCGCCTTTATATTTAGTTAAAAAAGGAGCGAAAAAACAATATGCATGGTCAGATAAAGAGCGTGATGCTATTTTAGCTGAATTTGGTGATAATGCTAAAATTCAACGTTATAAAGGTCTTGGAGAAATGAATGCGGAGCAATTGTGGGATACAACAATGAATCCAGAATTTAGAACCATGCGTTTAGTACAAATAGAAAATGGTGTAGAGGCAGACCGTGTGTTCTCAATGTTAATGGGAGATGAGGTTCCGCCACGTAGAGAGTTTATTGAAAAGAACGCTATTTATGCTAATATTGATGCCTAAATAGAATATTATAGTTACAAAAAAACGCATATTTAATATGCGTTTTTTTTGCTTAAAAGTCAAAACCTAAGGAGAATTTCCACACTCTATTTCTAGGGTTTCCGTCGTCGTAGATGTCTCCTAGTCCTAAATGATATCTTACACCAAAGCTTACACCGGAGTCCGTTTTAACACCGCCTCCAAAATTCATTCCCCAATCAAAACGATTAGGATTAAACTTTTGTTCGGTATCAAAAAGATTAAAACTACTATCAAATTCTTCTTTATGAGAGATTGCTAAACCAATTTGTGGTCCAGCCTCTAAAAAGAAATTGTTACTAGGATATAACTTTAAAAGTAAAGGCATATTGATATAATCTAATTTCTGTGTGAAGGTGCCACTGTTGTCTTTCACTTCATAACCTTGTTGCGCGTATAAAATTTCAACCTGAAAGGCTAGCTTGTTAGTGGCAAATGATTCACCATAAAAACCAGCATGGAACCCATGACGCTGTCCAGTTTCAGTGTCTCCATCAAAACTTACTGCGGCTAAATTGTAACCAAATTTTAAACCTGCATTAGATTTGTTATTTGCGGTCTGGGCGTCTTGAGCGTAAAGATTAGTAAGCATTGAGAATGCTAATACGAGATAGATATAAGTTGTTTTCATAATGTTATTTTTAATTAAATTTGAGATGATTTTATTTCCCGCCATGGGCTAAAAGGTCATTAAGACAAGCGTTGTCTAATTCAGGTGCAGCGCTCATGTTAATCATGTTTTCTAAACCTGCAGACGATTCTGAAGACCAATACATTAAACAGTTTTCATTATTACAATGTTTGGGGTGAGCCTCATCTTCATGTTCGGTTTCCATTGGGGTGCCTAAGTTTGTAAGTCCAAGGAGGTGGCCAAATTCATGAGTAATCACTGTGGTTTCTAATAATTCCCGATCAGGGTCAAATGGACCGTTGCTTACACTTTGAATACTGTCTTCAAAAAGAACAAAGGAGGAGTTCCAATAAGCGGTACCTAAGACTACATTGGTTTCGGTATTGCTTGAAGCTTGTCCGTCAGAAAAATAGACCCATAAGGTCATTTGATCTTCCGTGTTGTAATGGGTTCGCTCTGCCATTTCAATATCAGCAATATCCTGAATACTATAAGTTTCTAAACCAGGTGAGGCGATACTTCTTTTTTCTACCGTAACACCATCAGGTTTGTAGGTTCTGTTGTTAATAAACGTTATTAAATTACTGATGCTGCTTTGTTGGGGGTCAAAACCTTCAACATAAACCATTTCAATAAGAAGACTTGTATAGGTGTCATCTGATAAAAAGTCATGCGCAGAGGTTCCTACATTTTGTCGGTTGAGGCTAACATTGACATCGTCTGCTTGCCCATCATTGAGCGTGTTTTCTGTAGCACACCCTGTGATTAAGAGTAGTAAAACCGATATTGCTAAAATTTTATAAACCATCGTTATTTGTTTTAATTAAAGCAGCTACCAAAACGGTAGCTGCTTACCATAACCTGTACATTTCACCTGAAGCTTTGGTCTTATATTTGGGCTAAAACCAAAGTGACTGCTCCATTTGTTGTACTTTGTAGGGAAATTGTGCTTTCAGAATATTGGGTAACTTTCCATGTGTCGTTTAAGATTTCAAAATTTGAACTTTGAGAAAACGTTAAGCTAACAAAGATGTCTAATTCAGATGCGACTTCATAGGTGCCGTTTACAGCTTCTACAGTTGCATTCGTGGTGTGTTCAGCTGTTACCGTAAGATCATTAGCAAAGTTTAAAGTGTAGTCGCTAAAATCATTTGCAGTATCTACACCTGCTGTAATAAACGCGTCTATAGTAAATATGCCTTCAACTAAAATTTCCTCTACATCTTCAGCATCATCTTCAGCGTCTTCCATATCATCCTCTATTTCTAAACACTGGTTAATATAACTTTGTAAATCGGCATCCGATGTAATTTCAACAGTGGTATTACTATTTAAAGTTGCTGTAATTGGGTAACTCACGGCAAAGAATTCCGTATCGTCAAAATTGTTCATATACGCATATAGATGTTGTTCAGATTCAATCACAACACTTCCTGTTTGTTCAATATTAGTACTGTAAGTTAGGATGGTAATTGGAAAATCTATGTTTAAACAATTAATGGCATCTTCCGCTTCATCTTCTGCGGTTTCGCAAGCCTCCATTAAAGTCTCAAAATCAGCTTCATTAGTAACAAGAACTTCATTGTAGTTACTAAGCTTTACGGTTAATGGAAATTGAAATTCAATCGTATCTTCATCATCGGTATAGGTTCCAAGAAGCTCTAAAACAAGGCTGTAATCTGAAGCCGTTACTAAAGAAACCTGGGTGTTATTTACCGTTACCGTAGCTGGTAATAAAATAGAAGAGCAAGAGGTGTCGTCTAAAAAGTCATCAAAACTTCCATCGTACATTGCTGAACGCTCTAAATTTTTTGCTGTTGTAGAATTGGCTGTATTGGTATTAGGGTTGTCTCCGGTTTCATCGTTGATTTCATCTTGACAAGACGACAATACCAAAGCGGCCATAAATAATAATGCGGTTAAGAATTTTGAATTTTTCATACTATTGATTTTTGGGTTTAACAAATATAAATTCAAAAGCGTGTTTTTACGCTTTCTATAACTAAGACGTTTAACTTGTAATTTACCCTATGCTTTTTTGCTATTTTTTAAAGTTTTTTATAAAACGTTCATCATTAGGGGATTTAAACTTGATTTTTTTATACTTATTTTTGCCTTTAGATATTTGCCATTCTAATTTATAAGTGACCTTATGTCCAACCTTTGCGAAGAAAAGCATTTTAACGCCTTCTACCTTTCTCATGTAAAGGCGGCTCATAATTTTGCCTTTTATAAATGTGGCGACCAATCTAAATCGTATGATTTGGTGCAGGACGCTTTTGCCAAAATATGGGAGAATTGTTCGCAAATCGATTATAGTAAAGCAAAAACCTACTTGTTTACTACTGTAAATAATCTCTTTTTAAATGTAATGCGCCACCAAAAAGTAGTATTTACTTACGCCAAGGAAGCCCCTTATAGAGACCAAACCAACTTGAACCCTGAATACCTATTAGAGGAAGAGGAGTTTAAAACTAAATTACAAAAGGTTATCGCAAATTTAAGTGCCGAGCAACGCGAAGTGTTTTTACTCAACAGAATAGAAGACAAAAAGTATCGTGAGATTGCAGTGCTCTTAAATATATCTCAAAAAACGGTGGAAAAACGAATGTCTGCAGCCCTAAAAGCAATACGATCTCAGTTAGACGGCATTAAAATTTAAATTTTTTAAGAGGTGCCGTAGGGTAATATAATGTGAAGGTGTCTTAATACTGAATAGCTCTAGATATGACTAAAGAACGTGACATATTAAAATGGTTTAATGACGAAATTTCTAGTGAAGAAATAAAACGTTTGTACCCTGATGAAGATTTTTCAGTATTAGAGAAATCAAGATTCTACACCAAACAATTTAGTCTCCCAGAACTGGATGAAGAGAAGGCACTTGCCGATTTTAAAGCAAGGCAAAAGCAGAATAAACCGTCTAAGGTTGTGTCTCTAACCTTCAAAACCTTTTTTAAGGTTGCTGCGGTTTTAGTTGTGATGTTGGGGCTTTCTTATGCTTTATTCTTTAATGACGCTTCGGTATCGTATAGCACCGAGATAGCACAAACGGAAACCTTTAACTTACCCGATGATTCAGAGGTGATTTTAAATGCAAAATCAGAGCTTAGGTTTAATAAGAAAACCTGGGCGTCAAACCGAAATTTAAATCTAGACGGAGAAGCTTTTTTTAAAGTTACACAAGGTAAGACCTTCACAGTAGAAACTAGTGCTGGAGCTGTTCAGGTTTTAGGTACCGAATTTAATGTTAAAGAACGTGAGGATTATTTTGAAGTGACTTGTTATGAAGGATCGGTAAGCGTCACTCATAATACTAAGAAAACCATATTGACACCAGGGAAAACCTTTAGAGTTGTAAAGGGCGAGGTGATGGCAGTTACAGAGGTTATTGCTAAAAATCCGGCATGGATTATAAAAGAGTCTAACTTTAATAATGTACCGTTGTGGCAGGTTATAGACGAATTAGAAATCCAATATGGTATTACAATTTTAGCAAATGCGGTGGATACGTCTCAATTATATACAGGAAGTTTTACACATAACGATAGAAGTATAGCATTGCAATCGGTAACGATTCCTTTAAAATTAAGCTATAAAATTAAAGGCAATACGGTTGAATTCTACAATTATGAATCGCACTAAATATGTTTCACTTGTTGTTTTGCTTTTTTTGAGTCTTAATGCGGTTGCGCAAATTCAAAAGCAACTGCCATTGGTTCAGCTTCTACAAGATTTAGAAGCTAAGTTTGATGTGAAATTCTCCTACAAATTAGATGATGTTGATAATATTTTAGTTGAAGAACCTGAGGGAAATACAGCTTTAAAAGCTATTATTTCGGCGCTAAATGAAACCACCTTATTAAATTTTAAATTCTTAACGGCACGCTACATAACGATTTCTACCATAGAAAAAACAATTTCAATTTGTGGTGTACTCAAGACAACAGATAACATACCATTGTATGGTGCTTCGGTTTATGTAGAAGGGCAATTAAAAGGGACAGTTACAAATGAAGAAGGCCATTTTAAACTTGAGGCTGTTCCGGTAGACGCAACCATTAAGATGTCATTTTTAGGGTTTAAAACACAAACGCTTTTGGCTAAAACCTTGTGGGCAAAGGACCACTGTGAAACGGTGGTGATGCCTATTGAGAGCGAATGGCTTAATAAAATTGTAATCTCAAAATTTTTAACCACAGGTTTGCAACAACGTATTGAAGGGAGTACCCAATTAAATACGGCAAAATTCGGAATCTTACCCGGACTTACAGAGCCCGATGTATTACAATCTATACAAGCTTTGCCAGGGGTAGAAAGTTTAAATGAAAGTATTGCTCATATCAACGTGCGTGGCGGAACTAATGATCAGAATTTAATGCTATGGGATGGGATAAAAATGTACCACTCGGGGCATTTTTTCGGGCTCATATCGGCCTATAATCCTTATTTAACGGATAAAGTAATTGTAACTAAAAACGGAACGTCCAGTGCTTATAGCGATGGGGTTTCGAGTACAATTAATATGTTCACTAAGGATGAGGTGACTGAGGAATTGTCTGGCGGCTTTGGAGCTAATCTTATTCATGCAGATGCGTTTTTAGAAATTCCTTTTAGTGATAAAATAGCTTTACATATTTCGGGGCGACGTTCGTTTACCGATGTTTTAAATTCCCCAACTTACGATAATTATTTTCAGCGTAGTTTTCAAGATAGTGAGGTGGCTACAAACCCAGATCCAGTTCAAGAACAGCGCAGTGATTCTGAGTTCTATTTTTATGATTATTCCGCAAAATTATTATTTGATTTAAATACGAAGCATCACTTTAGAGCGCATGTTATAGGAATTAGTAATAACTTAGATTATGAGGAAGGGTATACCAATACATCTAATCAAAGTTTGTCTAAAGCAAGCCGTTTAAAACAAGAAAATTTAGGATTCGGTGGGCATTGGGAGGCGCTGTGGAGTGATAAATTTCAAACCAATTTAAGAGCTTATTATAGCCAGTATAATGTTGATGCCACAGATTATCGCTCAGAGACCGATCAGCAATTAATTCAAACAAATGAGGTGTTAGAAACAGGACTAAAGTTTCATGGGCATTTAAAACTTCATGAAAACCTAACCAGTTTTAGTGGCTACCAATTTACAGAAACAGGAATCTTAAACGGAACCTCTGTTAGCAATCCGGCTTATAGTCGTACCAAAAAGGATGTACTTTTAAATCACGCCATGTTTACAGAATTAGAATGGCAATCCAAGCAGTTGTATTTAAGAGGTGGGGTTCGCATGAACTACTTTCAAAAATTCAATAAACTACTCGTAGAACCTCGTCTAAATTTGCGTTACCAATTTCTAAAGGATATAGCGCTTAAGGTGCAAGGCGAATTTAAAAATCAGTCTGCTACACAGATTATAGATTTTCAAGATGATTTTTTAGGTGTTGAAAACCGACGTTGGATTTTAGCTGATGAGCAAAGCATTCCTATTTCAGAAAGTCAACAAGCCGCATTAGGGTTTCAGTATAAAAGGAAAGGATTTGTTGCTGATGTAGAAGGTTTTTATAAAACGGTAGAAGGGATTACCGTTTCTAATCAGGGCTTTTATAACAATTTTCAGTACCTCAATGCTATTGGGAGTTATACTGTGAAAGGAGTAGAGGTACTGTTAAATAAAACAGCCAATCGTTTTAGTACATGGGCAAGTTATACCTATAGTGTAAACAATTATAAATTTGAGACCTTGAATCCGTCTGTTTTTCCTAATAACGCAGATATAAGACACTCCGTTTCCTTTGCTTTCAATTACGACCTTTTTAAAAATTTTAAACTTGCTTTTGGAGGTATTTGGCGATCCGGACAGCCTTATACCACGCCATTAGAGACCAATCAAACGGTACAAAACGGAAATACAACCTACGTGAATTATGATACGCCTAATAATAACAACTTAAGAGATTTTATGCGTTTAGATGCGTCTTTAAATTATAAATTCAAAATTAATGACGCGCTGTATTCTTCAGTAAAAATAGGTGTGCTTAATCTTTTAGATAGAAAGAATGTTATTCAGCAATATTATGAGGTAGACCCTAATAATGAGAATGCTGCAATTGCGATTCAAAACACAGCCTTAGGACTTACACCCAACATCAGTGTGCGTTGTAATTTCTAAAGTAAAAAAACATAATTTTAAACCCCACTACAAATACAGCGATGTGTAATCGCTCATAAAATTGAAACTTATGAAAAGACTAATTCTGTTTACCCTTTTGGGCTTTTTAGCCAATGATCTTAAAGCTCAAAATGATATTGACGTATTTCTTGCTGCCGGTATTGATGATGCGCAGCGTTTTGCTAACGACTATTTAGCACCGGGAACCAATGGTATAATGCATAGTATGAATGCCAATTGGTTTAATTCTGCAGAGGTAAAACCCTTAGGCGGATTTGAAGTGTCGGTTGTTGTGAATGCGGCCTTAATTAATGATGAACACAAGACCTTTAGCTTAGATACGGATACCTATAATAATGTGCAATTTGTTGCAGGGCCAAATGCGCAATTGGTGTCTTCAGTACTCGGAAAAAACGAACCACCGATATTTGTAGAAGTCACTTATGAAGATCCTATTTTCGGTACCCAAACCACAGAGGTAGAATTACCAGAAGGCATTGGTGAAAATAGTGCCAACATGCTACCAACAGCTTTTATTCAAGGAGCCGTGGGACTTGGTAAAGGCGTTGAGCTTAAAGCCCGATTTGTACCCAAAGTTGATACGGATGATGTAAGTTTAAGTATGTACGGCGCAGGGTTACAATTAGAGGTTACGGATTGGCTTCCTACAAGTCAACTATGGCCTGTAGCCTTATCGGGATTAGTCGCCTATAATCATGTGGATGCCTCTTATAATTTAATGGAGTCTTCAGGGATTGATGGAGAAAACCAACGCTTAGAAAATGATACCAATACTTGGTTGTTTCAAGTTATTGCTTCTACAAAATTACCGGTTATTAATGTCTATGGAGGAGTGGGCTTAATTAACGGAACATCAGAGTCTGATTTATTAGGAAGCTATAGAGTTACCAATGGTTTACTGTCTTCCGAGACTATTGTAGATCCTTTTTCTGTGTCTAGCAACGTTAGTTCGGTTAGAGGGACTATAGGTGCAAAATTAAAAGTCGGATTTTTTAGATTAAATGCCGAGTATCATATGTCAGAATACGATGCATTTTCTGTAGGAATCAATTTTGGATTTAGATAATCTAATTTTTTACCCTAATAACATGCAAAAGCACAAGATTTAGACTTGTGCTTTCTTCTTTTAAAGTAATTTTATTTGTAAATTTACAGTGATTTTTAACACTTAATTTTCACATTAAAAAAATATAACAAACATGAAAGTAACAGTAGTTGGTGCAGGTGCCGTAGGAGCAAGTTGTGCAGAGTATATTGCAATTAAAAATTTTGCATCAGAAGTAGTCATCTTAGATATTAAAGAAGGATATGCTGAAGGTAAAGCGATGGACTTAATGCAATGTGCCTCTTTAAATGGTTTTGATACTAAAATCACAGGAAGTACAAATGATTATTCTAAAACTGCAAATAGTGATATTTGTGTTATTACTTCTGGAATTCCTCGTAAGCCAGGGATGACCCGTGAAGAGTTAATTGGAATTAACGCTGGAATTGTAAAAACAGTATCTTCAAGTTTAGTTGAACATTCTCCAAATACAATCATTATTGTGGTAAGTAACCCAATGGATACAATGACGTATTTAGTGCATAAAACAACAGGTTTACCTAAACATAAAATCATCGGAATGGGTGGAGCTTTAGATTCTGCTCGTTTTAAATACAGATTGGCTGAAGCTTTAGAAGCTCCAATTAGCGATGTAGATGGAATGGTAATCGGTGGTCATAGTGATACTGGTATGGTGCCATTAATTTCTCATGCGACTAGAAATAGTATTAAAGTTTCAGAATTCTTATCTGAAGAGCGTTTAGAGCAAGTTGCTGCAGATACTAAAGTTGGTGGAGCAACCTTAACTAAATTGTTAGGGACTTCTGCTTGGTATGCGCCAGGAGCTGCAGTAAGTGGACTTGTTCAGGCTATTGCTTGTGATCAAAAGAAAATTTACCCATGTTCTACCTTATTAGATGGTGAGTACGGTTTATCTGATCTTTGTATTGGTGTACCAGTAGTTTTAGGTAAAAACGGTATCGAAAAAATCGTTGATGTTTCTTTAAGTGATGCAGAAAAAGACCATATGAAAGCAAGTGCTGAAGGTGTTAAAAAAACAAACGCCTTATTAGAGTTATAAGCCTCATATAGATACACAGACTTTAAAAACCTTACCGACATTATTTGTCAGTAAGGTTTTTTGTATAATAAAACTAAATTAAAAAATAACAAGATGAAAAAAATACTATTCTTAAGTGTTGCAATGCTCTTAACAATGAGCTTATTTGCTCAAGAAAAAATTAATGAGGGGATCCTTATTGCAAAGCAAAGCATGTCTAGCGATAATGAGCAGATGAATGCCCAGTTAAAAGCTATGGGAGATACCAATGCAACAACTTATTTTAAAGGTGAAAAATCTAGAAGTGAAACTAGTAGTCCTATGACGGGTGACGTTACTATTATTATTGATGCGGCAGAGCAGCAAATGTTAATGATGATGGACCGTCCGGGGATGGGTAAAAAATACATGCTTCAATCTTTTGCACCTAGTGAAGAAGATTTAAAAAATGTTACGGTTGAAAAAGGAACGGCAACTAAAACGATTTTAGGTTACGAATGTCAACAGTACATAATTGGCATGAAACAAAATGGTCAAGATGTAAAAATGGAAATGTATACCACAGATCAAATTTCTGCAGTAAGCCAAAATACAACGGCTATGGGAGATAAGGTTGAAGGTTTTCCTCTTTATTTTGTAATGACTATGAACCAAATGGGGGCTACTATTGAAGTGACTTCAGAAATTGTAGAAATTAAGAAGACTACAGTTACAGATGAGAAGTTAAGTTTAACACCTCCAGAAGGCTACACTAATATGGGAGGGCTTTAAGAGCATCACTACCAAGACTGTAAATTAAAAATAAGACTGTAGAAATACAGTCTTTATTTTTAGCTATATTTGCGACAATGAAAACCAAATTGCATTTCGGAGTACTACTGTTATTCTTAGCGTTTCTAGGAACGTATATAGAGCAGACCACAGTACCTAACCAGCAAATGGTTGTTCAATTTTCAGATACTAACATTACTTTAGAAGAATCTGAAAACGCCATAACGGCCCTTCAAGAGCAACTCTTAACCTTAGGAGTTACCCATATTCAAATTGGAGAAAATGCACAAGGGCAATTAAAAATCACTTACCACAGTGATCTTGAGATTACAAGGATTCAGCAAGCTATATTTAATGCAGATCACGTTAATGTAGCGTTTCATACCAACCAACACACTTCGCTTCCTTTATCAGAATCTCATGGGGAGAAGCAGTATAAAATTAATATCTCTGAAATTACCACTTCTAATGATGGGAATTGGGATTTTAATGGCCTACAAATTGTAGAGCACAATCAGAAATTTGATCGTTTTTCATATTTTAAAACGCCTAGCTCAGGACTTCAAAATGAGCAAACACCACATAATTACAATCTGCAAACCGTTGTTGTACGCCGTGCGAATACGGCTTGGCTTAGAACCCCAATTTCAGATGTAATTCCAGAGGTCAGGGCAGGCCCCAATGCTTAAATAAGGTTAAGATCCTATCTTAATTTTACATTCACTTCAAGCGCTTTTTTTCAATAAAAAGCCAATAATCAATTTATTAAAAAATATTGTCGGATTATCGTGTAAACTATATATTTGCGCGCTAGTTTCAATAGCTATTGAAATATATTAACAATTCGACATTAAACAAACAATTAACAATGCAAAACAAAGGACTAATTAAGCTTTTTGCGCTTTTATTTGGTTTGGTAAGTATTTATCAATTATCATTTACTTTCAAAGCCGGACAAATAGAAGATGAAGCAGAAGCTGCAGCAATTGCAAAATATGCTGACAATGTAGAGGACTACCAATCAAAACGAAATGCTGAAGAGCTTCGTTATTTAGATTCTCTGAAAACTTCTAAAATTAAAGTAGGGGATACGTTTGAGCCTATTGAAGTTTATAACTTAGGAGTAGCACAATTTACCTACACCGATGTTGAAAACAATGCCATGAACCTTGGTTTAGACCTTAAAGGTGGTATTAACGTTATTCTTCAAATTTCTGTAAGAGACATTTTAAAAGGTTTAGCAAACAACAGTAAAGATCCTGTGTTTAATAAAGCTTTAGATGATGCTGAAGAATTACAAAAAGATTCACAAGATTCTTATTTACAATCGTTCTTTACAGCTTTTGATGCTATTAAAGGGGATACTAAATTAGCATCTCCAGATATTTTTGCTAATCGTACCTTAAGTGAAGAGATTAAATTTGATATGTCTGATGATGAGGTAAAGAGCATCATTGAAACTAAAATAGACGAATCTATTGTTTCTGCGTTTGAAGTTTTACGTAAGCGTATTGATAAATTTGGGGTAACTTCTCCAAACATTCAGCGTTTAGGAAATTCAGGACGTATTCTTTTAGAATTACCTGGAGCTAAAGATATTGAGCGTGTTAAAGATTTAGTAACTAAAACGGCACAATTACAATTCTGGGAAACTTATAAAACTGAGGAAGTTGTTCCTTATTTATTAGAAGTAAACCAAGCTTTAGTTGAAGCGAATAAAAAAGCGGAAACAAAAGAAGAAGGCGATGCTGCAGTAACAGAAGCTCAAGAAGAAGACAATGCTGATGCTATTGATGAATTAACAGGACAAATTGAAACGGATGCAGCAGATGTTGCAGAGGTTAATCCTTTAGGGATTCAAGGTTATGGTAATGGAAATTCTGTAATAGGAATGTTCTTATCTAAGGATAAAGA
Source organism: Winogradskyella arenosi (assembly GCF_003337305.1). Classification (GTDB taxonomy): domain Bacteria; phylum Bacteroidota; class Bacteroidia; order Flavobacteriales; family Flavobacteriaceae; genus Winogradskyella; species Winogradskyella arenosi. The sequence goes on from NZ_QPJO01000006.1 coordinate 156,272, forward strand.
GTTTGTAATGGAGCAATTAAACGCACCAAAACACAGAGCATCTTTACCAGCAGATATGCGTTATGTAAGATTTGTTTGGGGACTTCAAAATGAAGAGTCTGAATTTTCAGAATTATACGCTATAAAAAGTAATAGAGACGGTGAGCCAGAATTAAATGGTGCTGTTATTACAGATGCAAGACAAGAATATGACCCATTAAATAGACCAGCAGTAAGCATGTCTATGGATGCTAGAGGAGCTAAAATTTGGGAAGAAATGACCAAAAAAGCTTACGAAACTCAAGGTTTTATAGCTATCGTTTTGGATAATGTGGTGTATTCTGCACCAAGTGTAACCTCAGGACCTATTTCTGGAGGAAATTCTCAAATCTCTGGGTCGTTCTCTTTAACAGAGGCAATCGATTTAGCTAACGTTTTAAGAGCCGGTAAATTACCAGCTTCAGCTCAAATTGTACAAGCGGATGAAGTAGGACCATCTTTAGGTCAAGAAGCTATTGATAGCGGAATGCAGTCGTTCCTTATCGCTTTAGTTTTTGTATTACTTTGGATGATTTTTTATTACGGAAAAGCAGGTGGATTTGCTGATGTAGCTTTATTATTAAATATCTTATTAATCTTTGGTGTCTTATCGAGTTTAGGAGCGGTATTAACATTACCTGGTATTGCCGGTATTGTATTAACCATCGGTATGTCGGTAGATGCGAACGTTCTTATATTTGAAAGGATAAAAGAAGAGATTGCAAAAGGTAAAACACAAAAAGAAGCCGTTAAAGACGGATTCTCTAACGCTTTATCTTCAATTTTAGATGCTAACATTACAACAGGATTAACAGCCTTAATCTTATTTGTATTTGGAACAGGACCAATTAAAGGTTTTGCTACAACTTTAATCATTGGTATTTTAACCTCTTTATTTACAGCGATTTTTATTACACGTTTATTAGTAGACTGGTACCTAAATAAAGGTGGAAAATTAGAATTCTCAACAGGATTAACGAAGAACTTATTTACCAACTTAAATATTGAGTTCTTGAAAAAACGTAAGATTGCTTACATTATCTCAGGAGCATTTATTCTTGCGAGTTTAGGATCATTATTTACAACAGGATTAGATCAGGGTATTGACTTTGTTGGGGGTAGAACTTACCAAGTACGTTTTGATAGAGATATGAGTGTAGAAGAAGTGAAAACGGATCTTCATGAAGTTTTTGAAAGTGCTGAGGTAAAAACAATTGGTGGACCAAACCAATTAAAAATATCTACGAAGTACAAGGTAGAAGATAGTTCTATTGAAGCAGATGAAGAGGTGCAAGCCATGTTGTTTGAAACCCTTAGAAAGTACCTTCCAGATGGAATGACGTATGATGAGTTCCGTGACGGTTCAGGAGATAAGAAAATCGGAAAATTATTATCAAGTAAAGTGAGTCCGACGATTGCAGATGATATTAAGAAATCTTCAATTTGGGCGATTTTAGGATCTTTGGTGGTTGTATTCTTATACATCTTATTAAGATTTAAGAAATGGCAATTCTCTTTAGGAGCTGTAGCTGCAGTTTTCCATGATGTATTAATCGTATTAGGAATCTATTCTTTAACATGGAGAATTATGCCATTTAGTATGGAGATTGATCAAACCTTTATTGCGGCGATCTTAACCGTAATTGGTTACTCTCTGAATGATACTGTGGTTGTATTTGATAGAATTAGAGAATACTTTAATGAGAACTATGGTTGGAGTTTTGATACAACTATTAACCGTTCAATTAACAGTACAATTAGTAGAACTTTAAATACCTCTTTAACAACTTTAGTGGTGTTATTAGCAATGTTCTTATTTGGAGCAGATTCGCTTAAAGATTTATTATTTGCATTAATTGTTGGGGTTATAGTTGGTACTTATTCTTCAATTTTTATTGCAACGCCTATTATGTATGATACGGCTAAAAAAGGTAATGCAACAGAAGCACTTAAAAATAAAATAAAAGAAGAGGATGAAGAGGCTTAATCGTCTTGTTATTCTTTTCTGAAACGATTCAGAATGAAAAAAGCCCTTCTTAATTGAAGGGCTTTTTTTTGGTATAAAAACACGAAACTTATATGAAACATTAAAAAAAAGATTGCTTGTATTGTTGTATGATGTCACGGGGTAACATATCAGAACTAAGGAAACTCTTATAATGTCTAAATCTTAAGACGTATAACGGTGTTGAAGAGGTGTAATGTTGAAAAAATAGACGTGCGTATAGGGTTTCCTCTTAAGAGTTAAATCCTGTCAAATAGGCGTATAAGGCATTATGTGGCCCTTATTGTTTTCAGGGTTAAAACTAGGCCATGTTTTAATACACAACGTATTGTGTGCTAGTTTTTCAAAAGGATTATTAAAAGGGATTTAGCGCTGAAGTGTATCTATTGAGAGTCAATAGATTTACGGGTATAAACAAATCTTATAAAAGGTCAAAATCAATACGGTCACCGATCTGTATGCCCCAAGTGTCAGAAAGCCCGCCGTTAATTTCTAAGACATAAGTGGCAGGTGCTTCCGATGGGAGAGAAGTAAGATCCATAGGTTGGGCTTGCTTTTGAATACTTACAATCCTGTTCGCCTTATTGATGTAAATGATGTCTAATGGAATTTTAGTATTCTTCATATAGAAATTGCGCATCTGCTCATCAGGAAATATAAATAACATCCCCTGATTCGTTTCTAAGCTTGTTCTATACATTAAGCCGGTTTGTATGCTGTAATCGTCATCAGCAACTTCAATAGTAAGGGTTTTGATGACCTCTGCCGTTTCGGCTTTTTTTAAATGTAATGTGCCCTCCTTTTTAAAACTCACCACTACCTTATCGGTTTTGGTACGTTGCTGTTCTTCTTTACAAGAGGCCAATGTACCCAACACGATGAGAAGGATAAGCGTTTTAATAAATGAGGACGAACGCATTAGTTCAATTTTGTTTTTGGCTTATACATAAACATAAAATACAGGCCAATAAGGATAAAAGGAATACTTAACCATTGTCCGGTGTTTAAAGCCCAATCGGCACGTTCTACATTCTGTGCTTCTTTAACAAACTCAACGAAAAATCTTACCGTCCAAAGTAACACTAAAAATAAGCCGAATAAAAAACCTTGTTGTTCCGATTTTTTGGTTTTCCAATAGAAGTAAAATAATATGATAAATACAAAGACATAACAGAAAGCCTCATACAATTGTGCTGGATGTCTAGGGGCGGTTTCTCCAAGTTGTTTAAAGACTACACCAAAATCATTACCGGTATATTTTCCTATAATTTCTGAATTGATAAAGTTTCCAATTCGTACAAAGACGGCACCTAGTGCAACGGGTACTACTACACGGTCTAAAATCCAAAGGACAGATTTGTGCAATACTTTTTTATTATAGAGGTACATAGAAATGATCATGGCAATGGCAGCACCATGACTGGCTAAACCTTGAAATCCTGTGAATTCTACCCCTCCTTTAAATTTAAACGGTAAAAAGATACTGAAGAAGTCTTCAGAAATAAGTTCGGGTTGGTAAAAAATAACGTGGCCCAATCGAGCTCCAAGCATAATACCAACTACCGAGTAAATAAATAAAGAATCTAGAGCCTCATCCGATTGCCCTTCATTTTTATAAATACGTTTTGTAATATAAAAGCCTAAAATAAAAGCAGTAATCCACATTAGGCTATAAAAGTGAAGCTTAAAAAATCCTAAATCAATAAATTTTATAGGATCCCAATCAATCGATAATAAAAACATAGATATTCTATTTATTCGGTAAATATAATATTTTGGAAGGGATTGAAAATGACATTAACGTAATATTAATCCTCTTTTGGTGGCACAGGATCAAAACCTTTACCACCCCAAGGATGACAACTAAAAATCCGTTTAATAGCCAAACATCCGCCCTTAAAAAAACCATGAACTTCTAAGGCTTCTTTAGCATAATGCGAGCAGGTGGGGTGGTAACGACAAGTCGCAGGTGTAAAGGGTGAAATAGCAGTTTGATACACCTTTATTAAAAACAGAAAAGGATAGGTCAACAGCTTTTTCACAATTTAATTGGTTGTAAAAGTGGTTCCTTCTCTACTGTCGTTTAGTTGAATTCCGGCTTGGGCCAAATCATCTCTAATTTTATCCGATAGCGCAAAATCCTTATTTAAACGGGCTTCTTTTCTTAAGTTAATTAAAATCTCAACCGCACTTGTTAGTTTATCGCTTCCTACTTGATCTTTAGAAATGTTTACAAGTCCTAAGATGTTAAAAACAAAGGTGTTAAGTGTACTTTGTAAAAGCTCTAAATCTTCAGAAGTGATTGTAGCGCTCCCATCTTTAATCTGGTTAATAAACTTAACTGCCTCAAATAATGTGGCGATTAAAATTGGGGTGTTAAAATCGTCATTCATAGCATCGTAACATTTCTGCTTCCATGCTTGTACGTCTAAAGACGATGTTTTTGAAGGTTTTAAATTAGGAATAAGACTAATAGCGTCCATTAATCTGTGAAATCCTTTTTCAGCAGCAGCTAAGCCGTCATCAGTTAAATCTAAGACACTTCTGTAAGAGGCTTGCATGATAAAGAAACGAATAACACTTGGGTTGTAAGCCTTAGACATAATATCGTTATCACCAGAAAGTAATTCCGCAGGGTTAATATAATTACCTGTAGACTTACTCATACGTGCACCATTAAGCTCTAACATATTGGCATGCATCCAATATTTTACGGGGATTTGACCTTTAGCGGCTTGGTTTTGTGCAATTTCACATTCGTGATGTGGGAATTTTAAATCCATTCCACCACCATGAATATCAAAGAAATCACCAAGATATTTAGTGCTCATTGCTGTACATTCTAAATGCCATCCCGGAAATCCATCACTCCAAGGTGAAGGCCATCTCATAATGTGGGTAGGCTCAGCTTTTTTCCAAAGCGCAAAGTCTTGTGGGTTTTTCTTGTCGCTTTGCCCGTCTAATGCTCTAGTATTATGGATTAAGTCCTCTAACTTACGTTTGCTTAAGATCCCATATGTATTTGAGGTGTTGTATTTATGCACATCAAAATAAACGGAGCCGTTAACAATATAACCAAAGCCATTGTCTATTATAGATTGAATTAATTCTATTTGTTCTATAATATGTCCCGTAGCCGTAGGTTCAATACTTGGAGGTAGAAAATTAAACGTGTTTAAGACATTATGAAAATCTACGGTATAACGTTGCACAATTTCCATAGGTTCTATGGCTTCTAATCGTGCTTTTTTAGTAATTTTATCTTCACCAGCATCAGCATCATTCTCTAAATGCCCAGCATCAGTAATATTACGGACATAGCGTACCTTATAACCTAAGTGCTTTAAATAACGAAATATCATGTCGAAAGACATAAAGGTTCTTACATTACCTAAATGAACATTACTATAAACTGTAGGGCCACAAACATACATTCCAACATAACCTTCCGTTATAGGTTCAAAAATTTCTTTTTCACTAGTAAGTGTGTTATAGAGTTTTAAAGATTGTGTTTGGTACAAAGGCATATTTAGAGGTAGATAAAATGAATCAATAAATTAATTAACGGTATTTGGGCTATTAAAACTTGGTTTCAAGTTTAATATATTCTAAAAGTTCTCTTCGGGTATTGGTTTCATTGAATTTTCCACCAAATTCAGAAGTAACAGTGCTGCTTTCAATATCTCTAATTCCACGAGAGTTAACGCAAAGGTGCTTGGCGTCAATAATACAAGCTACATCATCTGTGCCTAAAACTTCTTGAAGTTCCTTAACGATTTGTATGGTAAGACGTTCTTGTACTTGTGGGCGTTTGGCATAGTAATCTACAATTCTATTCATCTTAGATAAACCTACTACGGTACCATTAGAGATATAAGCAATATGCGCCCGACCAACTATAGGTAGTAAGTGATGCTCACAGGTTGAGTACACCGTAATGTTTTTTTCAACCAACATTTCACCGTACTTATATTTATTGTCAAAGGTAGAAGCGTTTGGTTTTTTTTGCGGATCTAAGCCACCAAAGATTTCATTTACAAACATTTTAGCTACACGGTTTGGTGTGCCTTTTAGACTGTCGTCATTCAAATCGAGTCCTAAAGTTTCTAAAATATGAGTTACATCAGCCTTTATACTGTCTATTTTTTCCGCATTAGAAAGCTTAAAAGCATCCGCTCTTAATGGGGTGTCGCTAGAGGTGCCAATATGGTCGTCACCTATAGCATCAACGTCGTTAAAATCACTTTCGATTTTCATTATAAAATTATTGTTATCAGTTTTTAAAAAACGAGTCGCAAAGATAAGCAATAAAAATAGGATGTATAAGGTAGGAGTTTTATAATTACAGCTGTTATATAAGTAAAAGTGTTAAATCCCCGATATTATTGATGAAATAACAATTCAATTCCTTAATTTTCGAGATTAAATTAAATAATAATTCATGAAATTAAAATTACTCCCTCTAGCTACTTTGCTGTTCTTTAGTATTTTTCTATTCGGTCAGGATAGCAAAAAAAATGAAATTAATTATCCAGATAATGTAAATGCGCCTTTATCAAAGAACGAAAGGGCAATGATTGATGAAGTTTATAAGGATCAAGCAGATTCAAAAGTTTATAATAATGCTACATTTCTTAAGGATATAAAACATCTTTTAAGAAACAGAATTTTAATTTATAAGGATGAGAATCCTAAAACTCAAAAAGGGAAGCAACTGTCTCAAGTACCACTTTTCGATTCTTATAATAAGAATCTTAAACGCGATGTGGATTTTAAAGTAAACAATTTTAATCCTCTAAAATATCAATTAGATTTCTTTTCTAAAGGAACCTATGTATATAAGGTGGATAACACCAATTATTTTATTCAGGTGACTTCACAATACAGAAAACTTTAAGAGAATAGCAATCTATAGCTGATTATAATGAAAAATTTTTTACTTGTACTTACACTTATAGCAACTCAAATAGGGTTGTCTCAAGACATTTTTATGTCAGACGGAACTTATAACCAATGTAGCGGGATGTTCTATGACTCTGGAACACAATATGCTAATTATAGTTCAAATGAAGATTATGTAACCACAATATGTGCTGATGTTGCAGGAAATTCTACGGTGTTAGATTTTTCGACATTTTTCTTTATCGGTACAGATGGTGACGAATTAAAAATTTACGATGGTGATGATACTACAGCCCCTTTAATAGGGACATATACCGGTGGTAATAACCCAGGTGTTGTCTTAGCTTCTGATACCAACACTACGGGATGTTTAACCATTTCATTTATTTCTAATGGCTCAGGAACACAGCCAGGATGGGAAGCAAGTATTGGGTGCTTTACACCTTGTCAGACCATTACGGCTTCTATAGATAACGTAGATCCTGTTCCTGTAGCTGGAACGTTAGATGTAGATCCAGGTGATTTAATTACGTTTGAAGGTAGTGCTACCTTTTCAGAGGGTGACGATGTTGGTGCCACTTATGTGTGGGATTTTGGAAATGGAGATACGCTTGAAGGCCTTAATGTAAATTACGCTTATGCTGTACCAGGAACCTATACCGTAACTTTTACCGTGACAGATACTAATCCTTTAGGCTGTTCTGGTTCGGACAATTCTGTGATAGTTAATGTCTTAGATAATGATGCTTGTATTGGAGCCTTACCAATTTGTGATGGTATTGTGGATGTCCCTTCACCAGTAGGATCGGGAAGTGCAGAAGGGGGAATAGATTATAGCTGTTTAGCGTCTCAACCTAACCCAAGATGGTACTTTATACAAACAGGAGATCAACAGGGGAATATTGAGCTGACTTTAACCCAATCTACAGGTCAAAACGGAACAGGGTCTTTAATTGATGTCGATTTTATTATTTGGGGACCTTTCAGTGAACCGCAATGTGGAACATCGAACTTAAATTCGGCAACGCAACAGGATTGTAGTTACTCAAGTTCAGGAGAGGAAGATATCTTTGTGCCTAATGCACCTGCAAACTCCTATTTTGTTTTGTTAATTACCAACTTTAGTAATTCCCCAGGATATATTAACCTTGAAAATACAAATCCAGATCCGGCAATGGCCTTAAACTGTGACATTATTTGTCAGGTAGATTTGGGAGAAGATCAAGAAATATGTAGTGGAGGAAGTTACGAAATTATAGCGAATACCACAGGGGCTTTTAACACCTTTGAATGGCAATTAGATGGCGTAACTATTCCTGGTGCAACGTCTTCATCTTTAACAGTGACGGAATCAGGTACCTATACGTTGTTAGCGGAAGGCTTTGATGCGGTTTATGGAGATCCATGTAGTGCGAGTGATGAGGTTGTAATTTCTATAGCGGAGGCCTTTAATGTTAATGATATCTCTATCTCAGAGTGTAGTCAAACAACAACTTTCGATTTTAATTTAGAAAATGAAATTCCATTTATTTTAGATCCTTTAGCGGTTGATGATTATGTAGTTTCTTTCCATAATAGTCAATTGGATGCTGAAAATGATGTTACTGCAATTACAAACCCAACAGCGTACAGTGGAACAAATGGTGAAGTGATCTACGTTAGAGTAGAAGCGGATGGAGCAGCAGGATGTTATTCTTTGGCGACCATAACTCTTGCAATTACTTCAGCCCCAACCATCAACGCAGTGTCTAATTTAGAGCTTTGTGATGATGATTCTAACGATGGAATCGGCGAGTTTATGCTAAGTGACCAAACTGCAA
>NZ_QPJO01000007.1:0-13359 GCF_003337305.1 Winogradskyella arenosi
TTAAATTCAGATTCATAGTCAGGTTCGACTATCTTATTATCAATTACGCTGTCATTAAATATAATTTTCATTGGTCTGGCAAATTGCGTAGAACGTGTTTGTGTATGGTTAGTTGCGTGGTTAAGCAACTAAGTTAGCAAACTTTGACGAACCTGTGAATATTCCGCAGGAATATTCGCAAGTAGGGAAGAACCTAGCAATTAATTATACACGGTGTTGTGTGTAGTTTTTATTCCACTTTTCCGCCTAATCCATTCCAAAACAAAGTCTTTTTTTTTAATTTTGAAAATTCTCTAAATAGTTGCCCTAATTTATTTAATTCGGCAGGATAACATTGGATATTAAATTCCGATATAGATTTTTCAATTCCATCTTCATTATTATTTAGTCTAATTCTGACAACACATTCACTTGAATGTTTAATTAATGAAAACTCGCATTTAAAATAGAATCTAAATCTGTCTTCAGGTTTTTCCGAACCTAATTCCCAAAGAAAAGTTTTTGTCTCTTTGAATGGAAAATCTTCAAGAACGTCTGCTAATTCTTTAAGGCTTTCAGCATTATCATAAATCTCAAGCTGTCCAGTACTTTCTCCATTTGATGCTTTAAATATCAAATTGATATGATATGGTTCTTCGTAAGGATTTCGGATTATTTTAATTAATTTTTCCAATGGTAGCCTGTTCGGTTAAAATACTCACAAACGTTGTTGTTTGCAATTTTTATTCTTCAATTTCTGGATTCAATGGTGAAAGATAAATATCATCTAATTCAGCCACTTTTCCTTTTTTCATAGACCATACTTTAAATTTATCCTCGTTTCCTCTTTCAATATCTTCATCATCTTGCACATACATAATACCATATGAACCTTTTGAAATTAGAGCTAACCATTTAAAAAAGTCAATTACGTGTTCAGTTACAGTCCGATGATTATGATTTACCATAATAGATAAATGATATGTTCCATTCAGACGTTTTAAAGAATAAAATTCATTGCTATAATCCAATTCGTTTATTTTTGATTCAATTTGCTTTATAATCGAGTTCAAAAGTTCATTGTCGTCATCTTCTTCTTCTTTATAAGATTCTCGGATCACAGCCCAACCATTAATTTCAATCATTTCGTTACGTTTTTCTCAAATTACACACAACGGTCTTGTGTATGGTTAGTTGCTTGGTTAAACAACTAAGTTAGCAAACTTTTGCGAACCCGAGAAAATTCCGAAGGAATTTTCCAAATAAGCACTTGCCAAAGCAATTAATTATACACGGTGTTGGCAAATCGTATTTATAATACTAATTCTAACACTATTAATTTTCTAATTAATTCATCATTCAAGTCAGCTTCTTTTAAAACCAAATCACAAAATTGTTTTTTATCAATAATGCCTTTTTGGTCAGAAAATCGCTCAAAAAATCCGCCAAATTTTCTAATATAGTTAGTTGTCTGAATATATTTTCCATTATAATGATTCACATATTTCACGTTCATTATTTTATTTATAAGTGAATCTTTATCTGTTGTAGAATCTATTTTAATGTAATGTCTGTCGTATTCATAAATTGTTTTTTCAGGACTACTGAACATTAAATTTTTCTTTCTCAATTTAATATAAGGTCGATTTACATCAAGAAATATTAAGGAATCTTCCTCTATTTTATCAAACGAACTGTTCGGTAAAATCCAAACTGAATCTGGATGATAATACATTTCTTTTTCCAATTGGCTTGAATTAAAACTCTCTGTTATTTTTTTTGGTAATGGCACCCAATTTTCGAGGCTCCCATTTTTATAATCAATCAAGAATTTTTTGTAAGATTCATTTAGTTCAGAATTAGGATACTGCTTTTTTAGAAAGTCATTTTCAAAGTCGTTCACGAGTAAAGTCAGAGTCGCGTTGTTTTCTTTTCCTAAAACTTTTTCAAATTCCGATGCGTTATTGTTTGAGGAACAACCAAAAGTCAGAATTAATAATAGAATTATGTAGATGAATCTCATTGTTCGGTTATATGTTTGCCAACGTGTTTGTATATGGAAAGTTGCGTGTTTGCGTGCGAGGATTTTCCGAAGGAAAATCAGACGTAGCAAACGTGCAACGACCTTTGTTTTAGTACAACACCAGCAATTTTTTATATACGGTGTTGGCAATAGTTATTTTATTTTCTTTCCGTTTCGATATTCCTTTTTGGTTTCAGTTCCGTCGTCATTCAGGCAATATTCAGTTCCGTTTTTCTTTCCGTTAATAAATTCACATCGATAAGTCATTTTCTCTCCATTTTCTCCATAACCCAACTGAAGTCCGTGTTTCTTTTTTCCTAAATATTGACAACTATAAGTTAATTTCCCGTTTTCAAATTGTTCTACAAGGATTTTTATTCCGTCGTCATTATAAGTTGTTGTTTCAAAAATTTCGCCATCTAAATGGTATTTAATTTCTTTTGCAAGGACTAATGGTTTATTCGGATTATATTCCGTTTTATTGGAAACTCTTATTTCTTTTCCATTATAATATAAATTACTCGACAGAATAATTCCATTTTTATATTCCTCTTCATAAACTAAATGTCCTTTTTTTCGTTTGCTTTGCGCAATTCCGGTAAAGGGTTCGTCAGTTGCGCTTTTATAAACCAAATCATTCTTAATGTAGACTTCTTTCATTCCGATTATTTCTTGCGAAATCAGTTCGTTGAAGGTGAAAAACATTAATAAAATCAGTAAGTTTCTCATTTGGTTTTAATTATTGCCAACGTGTTTGTGTATGGTTAGTTGCGTGGTTTGGTAGCTAATTTAGCAAACTTTTACGGACCTGAGAATATTCCAAAGGAATATTCCAGATGAGCACTTACACAGCAATTAATTATACACGGTGTTGGGCTTTCGTACTTTTTAATCGATGTCTTTTTTTAATTTATCAGGATTTTGTCGAGTGTCAAAAATTGTAATGATTTCTATTTCTTTTCGTTCAGCTAATATTCTGTAGAAAAATGTCGTTTGCTTTGTTACAACACATTTATAAAGATTTTTAAATTCCGATGATTTTGGACAACTATCAGGTTGATTTGATATTTGTTTGATTTTATCGCTTAGTTTTGAGATAAACTTGTCACGAGTTTTTACGTTCCATCCTTCCAGTAAATATTGAGATAACTTTAGAAGTTTTGATTCAGCAAGTTCGGATAAGAATACTTTCATTAAGAAATTTTCTTTAGGAATGACTCGAATGAAACTCTTTTTCCTTTATCCAATTCTTCAATACCTTGTTTTATTTCAGATTGTTCAGATAAAGACATTTCGTCCCAAAAATCTACTTTTTCTTTTTTTACAAAGTCGGCTATTCTTAGGATGAAGTCAGTGTTTTCCGTCTCCAAAATCGTTTTTAGCAGTTCAAGTTTTGTTGTTCGAATATCCATTTTAAAATTTCTTTAAATCAAATGTACAAAAAATATGATTCAGTACGGGCGTTTTTTGTATGAAGCCCAACGGTCTTGTGTATGGTTAGTTGCGTGGTTAAACAACTAAGTTAACAAACTTTTACGAACCAGAGAAAATTCCGAAGGAATTTTCCAAAGAAGCACTTGTCTAAGCAATTAATTATACACGTTGTTAGCAGCCGGCTTTTAATTTCACGCTGTTTCATTAAACAACTTTAAGATTGATTTTAGCGTATAATTCCGTTCTTGGTATCCAACTACGTTCAGATTTGTTTTTTAGCGTTCAGATCGGCCGTAAAGTTTTGTAAATTAAAATAGAGTAGAGTCAGTTGATGGTTTTCTCTATGGATCTCGTAAATTTTAATTTTAATGGTTCCTATTATCCTGCGTTATTTTTCCGTAATTCTAATCAGTTCTGCTTATTCATCTGAGTAAGCAATCCAATATTGTTGTTCTGCAAACTAAGTCAATTCGGCTTATCCGTCTGAGTAATAAATCCAGCGTTAATTTTCCGAACTGTTAATCGAGTCAGATTACTCGAGTGAGATTTTAACCGTGAGTAGAAATTAAAAACTCTTGGATTAAGAAAGCTGTTAGCAAAACGTGACTGCTTGCTGCTAACGTGTTTGTGTATGGTTAGTTGCGTGGTTAAGCAACTAATTTAGCAAACTTTTACGAACCCGAGAAAATTCCGCAGGAATTTTCGCAAGTAAGCACATAAAAAGCAATTAATTATACACGGTGTTGGCAATAGTATTTTAATTGTTAAAAAATAATAATGTCCCTAAAAGAGAAAAAAATGTACAAATAAATAATCCATAAATTCCAATTTTCAAGGACTTGTTTAATTCTTTTGTTTTTAAATAATTAATTAATACCAAAAGAAACATTGAAATAAGTCCTATTGATGCAACTGAAACTGCTCTTTTCAGAACATTAATTACTAAATCGGTTTTTAAAAAATCAAAATCCTCCTCTGACCCAAGAAATAAAAATCTGGAAACTAATAAAATAAAGAAAGAACTGATTCCTATCCAAGTATAGTTGAATAATTTAATCATTAATCGACTTTGTATTTACTTGGTTCAAGTGTTTTAATTTTCGGCATTTCAGTAATTTCAGATTCTCCGCTTATTGAGTAAAATTCCAATTCAGTCGGCATTTGGTCAGTTCCGAATACAGATATTCCGATTAATTCTCCGTTTTTACCTTTTCCAGCGTAATCTATTATTAAATTCCCGTTTTGAACTTCCGAGTCAAATGTTTTTCCAAATATTATAGTCGGACATTTTCCGCAACCACATCTCGCAATAACTTTCAGATTCCCGATTGAATTAGTCCATTCCGATTTTTCTTTTCCAAACAGATAGGTCAGAAATTCAATTTCGGATTTTGTCAATTCTCTTTTATCTGGAATGCTATATTTCATTAATCAAATTGTTCACTTTTTACGTTCCGTTGATATTATTGCCAACGTGTTTGTGTATGGTTAGTTGCGTGGTTTGGTAGCTAATTTAGCAAACTTTTACGAACGCGAGAAAATTCCGCAGGAATTTTCGCAAGTAAGCACTTAAAAAGCAATTAATTATACACGGTGTTAGGCAACGTTTTTTATTCATACATTATATTTTCTAGTTCGCTTTTTTTTCCGCTATAAATTTTAAAGAATTCAGTTGGTTTGTTAGCTATTAGTTTAACCATTTCTTCGTGGTCGTGATTTAGTCGAAAAACCTTTCCTTTTTTGTCCACAGCAATGTAATTTCCATCTTCCATATCCAAAATTGTGTAGAATAGTTTTTCGTCAAATTCAATTTCAAATGTGTAGTCTAATTCCAAAAGTTCAATTTGCTCTTTGGTTAGCGATTTTAATATTTTTTCCGCTGTCTTTTGGTCAGGGTTTTCCATTTTCAGATGCTCCAGTTCTATTTGGCTTTTCTGAATTTGGTTTAAGTCAAATGTTTTATGAAAATACTCTGGATTATCTATTTCTATTTTGGTCAGACCGTCAGATTGATAATATAATTTAATCGGCTGAAAAAGATTTTCTTTTTTATTCCAAACTGAAATTCCAGTCAGATTAAAACAGGTTTTGTGATTTCTGTTTATAAGCTTAAATTCTTTAGGCTTGTAACCACGAGAAATATAAATCCCTTTCGGTTCGTGCATAAAACTAATTCCATAAACTTTGGAAAGTCCGATTGCAGTTTTGATTTGAGGCATTTCCGATTCCAACAATTCAGCTATTTTAAGTCCGAACTGTTCAATATGTTTCCTTTTTGTTTTTCGATTGAAAATGCTCATTTCAAATGTTGCCTAACGTGTTTGTGTATGGTTAGTTGCGTGGTTTAGTAGCTAAGTTAGCAAACTTTCACAAACCCGTGAAAATTCCGCAGGAATTTTCGCAAGTAAGCTCAAAAAAGCAATTAATTATACACGGTGTTAGCAGCCGGCTTTTAATTTCACGCTGTTTCATTAAACAACTTTAAGATTGATTTTAGCGTATAATTCCGTTCTTGGTATCCCACTACGTTCAGATTTGTTTTTTCGCGTTCAGATCGGCCGTAAAGCTTCTTAAGATTAAAGCAGAGTAGAGTGAGTAGTTTGTTGGTTTTCTATAATGATCTTTTAAAATTTAATTTTTAATGGTTTCTATAATCTTGTGTTGTTTTGCGTATTTCTAATCAGTTCTACTTATTCATCTGAGTAATTAATCCAACGTTGCTGTTCCGTATTATTTGTCAATTTAAATTATCCATCTGAGTAGTTAATCCTGCATTAATATTCCGTATTACTTATCACGTTAGATTATCCAAATGAGAATTTAAACGTGACTAGGAATAAAAAACTTTTGGATTAGTAAAGACATTAGCCAAACGTGACAGCTTGCTGCTAACGTGTTTGTGTATGGTTAGTTGCGTGGTTAAGCAACTAAGTTAGTAAACATTTACGAACCTGTGAATATTCCGCAGGAATATTCGCAAGTAGGGAAGAACCTAGCAATTAATTATACACGGTGTTGTACGCAGGTTTTTTTAATAATTTTCAGTTACGAATTCCATTTTACCTGAATTCATTAAATAGTTATATGTTCCATCTTTCAATTCCAATTTGTTCATATTAAAGTCATTTTTTTTTATTCTAAAGACTCTTACTCGTGTTCCGTTTCCTTTTTCAGCCCAATCATAAAGGTCTTGTTTAATTGTATTTTGATTGTCCCATACATAAACACTTCCCCAAGATTTATCAATTATTCCGTATTCATTAAATTCAGTTGTTTGTCCTAATTCTCCGGAATATTTACACCGAAAAATAATATCGCCATCTTCTACTTTTTGATGAAAGTAGACTAAATCTCCATATCTGTCTTCATCTTCCATAAGATAAAGTCCAAACATTATTAGTCCAAATATTGCAATTATCGCTGTTCCTAAAACTCCAAGTATAATTTTTAGCGTTTTACTCATTCCAATCTATTATTTATAATCAATGAATCCATTTCCGCCTGATAATTTTCCCGCCAGTCTTTCCCATTTCTTTTATTCAGATACTTTTCAATTTCAGCGTTATAAGAATCAATTCCACGTAATTGAGGTCCAGTTACAGTGCATTCAACATTCGATTCGTGAAATCCGTATTTTTCTTTTAATCCAATGCAAGGAACTCCACAAGGCAATGGTTTTCCAACCGTCACGATTCTTGCTGAATTCCGCCAACTGTCAATCTTTCCAGTTAAATAATTGAATCGGTTAAAAAGTCCGAATTGCCAAAATAAAATTCCGACAAAAAAGACTCCAATTCCGATTATTATTTTCTTTTTGCGTTTCATTGGTCAACTTGCGTACAACGGTTTTGTATATGACACGTTGCGTGTGTAAACAACTAATTTAGCAAATAAAAACCGAATAGAAAATCCGCGAGGATTTTCGTAAGTAGGCTAGTACTAGCAATGGATTATATACGTTGTTGCCCACAGTTATTTTTACTCGTCATCCTCTAAATAATCTTCAATTCCTTTTTCAAAAACTCCTAATCTTAATGGGTCTTCAGTAAGAATTTCTTTAGTGTCAGAGATAATATTTGGCTTGACCTTCAAAACAAGTTCTCCAGTTTCTTTAAAATCTTTTGAGATTAATTTCCATTCAATAATTATATCATATTCCTTTGGAAAAGGTTTCAAATATATATCTTCAGACCTAAAAATGTCGTCTCCTACAAGAATTGAGTCATTTGGAATAACTTTTCCTGACATTGTTTCTTCCCATAAGAAAACATCAGGTTGGTGTTTTCTTAATAATTTGGATAAATGATGTCCATCAATATTATTATCTGCCAAGCTCTGAATTTCTCCTTTAAAATTAAAGAAGACTTTGTATTTTTCTAATGGTTCATTCCCTGTATTATGAATACGTATTTCAAATTTAGAATAACTTTGGTTTAATTGATTATTAGTTTGACCTATTGCTGAAAGGTCCAAAAATAGATTATTGTTAAATCTATCTCTTGGGTTATACTGAACTATTTTCTGCTTATAATGATAAGTTCTCTTTCTGAATTTAGGCTCTATTATCATTTCACTTTCGTTGTTTTCGAAAGTTAATTTAACACTTTTGTTTGATTTGTAATTTTGATTTTTAATATACCAATCGTGGGTTTGTTTATTTTCGTCAATTAAGTCTACAATTGTTTCCCATGAGAATAAATGAACTTCGAATAATCCTGCTTTTATATGGTCAATGTTTTTGGTTCTAACATAAGATTGAATTTTACTGTCGTTTAAGGCAGTTGTGGCAAAATATAGTTTTTTTAATGGCGGTTCGAAAGTTTTAGATTTTAAGATTTCCTTATCTATTTCTTTTGTTGTAAACTGACTATTATTGTATTCACTTTTTCCTTTACATTGAATTCCATAAAAGGCATCCTCACCAAATGGTATTCCGAAGACATCAACTCCATTTTGTTCTTGACCTAAACGACCATTTTTTTGTATTTCTGGACAATTCCAAATCTCTCCCCATAGCTTCTTGCATAGAGTTTCAAAATCCTGCCAGTTAGATGGTCTTCTTAAAGTTTGCGGTGATTCCATAATTGTGGGCAACGTGTTTGTGTATGATTTCGTTGCGTGTTTCAGCAACTAATTTAGCAAATACAAACCGAATAGAAAATCCGCGAGGATTTTCGTAAGTAGGCGAGTACTAGCAATGAATTATACACGGTGTTACCACACGTTTTTATTTTTTTAAGTTTTCGTAATATGTTCCATTCGGATTTAGATTGAAGAATTCAAATATTTCTCTTTTAGCACTTTTATTTTTTGGATTCCTCAAATCAGCTTCCAATTCATAATATTCAGATTCCCAATAAGGTTGATTAGAATTTATTTTGATACAATTCTCCAATGTCTCTTTGTGAAAATTTAAATTCGCTCCAATTGATTCAATTCTATATGGGTTTGACTTCAAAACCTTTTCCCAGCTTTTAGCGTTTTTATCTGGATTTTCAATTGCTAAATGCTTATTGTATTTCTTTGTTGTGGTTTCTTTATATATTAATCCATATTGCAAATACACAGTTCCAAAATCTCCAAAATGAATACTTTTAGAATAAGAAATTGGGAAATCATATTCTATTTCCGCCAAAGGTTGATTTCCAATTACCTCATAGTCTCCATAAAACAAAACATTATCCATAATATATTGAGCAGGAATAGATTTTTTAGTTTTCAGTTCCTCTAAATCGGTTTCTTTAATTGGGCTTATGAAATGGTAAACTTTAATGACAAGAGGTTGAGTCATAAGGTTCATTATTCCATAATTTTTATTTGCCTTAAACTTTGAATCCTTTCTTAAAGGTCTCAAATCGCAAATCAGTCGTCCAAATCCATAATTTCGTCTGTCAACTTTGAAGGCAAAGAAGTCACCTGCTTTTAGCTTTATCCTTTTTCTTTTTTTTGAAGAGAATTGTTTGATTGATTTCAGGTCTTCTGAAGTTGAGTTTTTTATAAAATCATTGAGCCAATTTTTTAAATCCGAAATATCTTTAAACTTTATATTCTCAAAATGAGTTGAGTAAAATGTGTTTTGAGTTGTGTGGTTTCCAATTGTTATTCCACTAATCCCAAAATCGAAATAAGTGCCTATTGGTGTTTTTGATTCTAATGTTGAAGAAGTCAGTTTCTTTGGTTTTCCTTTTTGAGTTTTTGGAAGTAGAAATTCTCTGTTTTCAGTTTCCTCATTATATTGAATTTCTGAATATTTTAATTCAGTTGAAATCACTTGTTTTCGGATAGTATTATTATCAAAGTATAAAATTGAACTTGGTCGATAGGAATCTCCTTTAAGCGTGACTTTTTCCCAATTATTTGCAACTAATTCTAATCCTAAATATTTGCGCTGTTCATTGTTTAATTCAAAAGTCATATGGTTTTCTCAAATGTGTGGTAACGGTCTCGGGTATGCGTAGTGCGGGATTTCAAGGCACTTACCTTTCCGTTTACCGTTGATTTTGTTTTATGTTCATAAGTTCCTTTTAGCACTTCAACCCGCATTACGTATACCCATTGTTGTACCCAGTGCTTATGTTTTCAGATGTTTAATTTCGCTTTCATCTATTAAATATAGGTTGTTATTTGCTCTGGAACAGGCGACATATAATTTGTTTTTTGAAACAGGTTTTAATTCATTCAGCTTACCTTTTTTATACTTGTCCATAGAAGTTTTGTTTAAAACTACGCAGACATTTTCATAATGATTCTCACCTTTACAATCTCCCCAATTTCTAGAGTAACATTGGTATTTATAATTTTCTCGATAAAATAATTTTACAATAGAGTCATCTTTAAAAATTGCCATTATTTCATCTTTGTTAGTCACAAAAGACACTTTGCTTTCTTCGTCTTTATGCGATTCGATATCTATTCCAAGGTTATTCGTGATAAACTCACAAACATTTTTTGTACATCTATAGCTTTTGTTAAGGTGTTCTTTTTCGATTTCTACATTTTGTTTTGTGAAGCGTCCTTGGTACTTGGCAAAATCATCGTGTAGAGTCGAATTCGTTCTTCCGTCTCTACTTGTATCGAATGTATGTTGATAAAAATCCCCAACTAGAAGAATATTGATATCTGATTTCAAAATATTAATGAGCAAATTGAAATCGTGTCCAGCAAAGTCTTGAACTTCATCAATTAATAAATGGTCATAATATTTGGTCAATCTATTATTAATATCATCAAGTACGTTACATTGTTCAAGTAGCTTAGCGATTCTGTTATGGTACAACATTCTTCCTTTTGTCATATACCTTCTAATGTCATCAAGCTTGAATCTGTCCGTGTATTGTGGTGTATTTTCCCAAAAAATACCCTTGGGTTTCATTTTATAAGCTAAAAAAGGTCTCAAGCAAAACGAATAAAGAAAGTTGTAGTAAGAAAACAGTTCTATATTGTTAGGAAAATGTCCGAACTTTTCAATAATTGAACTTCTAAGGTTTTTAGTATTATTAATTGTATATGTAATTAATAGAAACCGATCTTCTAGATTTAATTTTGAAACAATTAGACTAGTTTTGCCTGAACCTGCAACTGCTAAGATTAGTTCTTTATCCATTCGATAGCATTTTTGACATAATCAGGTGCTTCAATTTCTCCAGCTTTCTTATCCAAAAGTTCAAATGCTACGTCAGCTTTGTTTTTTAGCATATACTCTTGAACAGTTAATTTTTTTCTTCCAGCTAGAAATAGTTCATTGCAAATAGCTTCATTAATTTGAAAAATTGATATTTCAAATGTTGAAATATCATTGTCGTCAGGATAAAAAATTTGAATGTTATCGCCTACGTAATCTTCATATCTATCAACGCAGTTTGATTGGAAGTCACCATCATTATCACGAACTACAGCAGTTTTTATATCTAGTAGTTTGGCTATGTCCAAATATCGTTTAAAACTCGTTCCTCCAACAGATATGATATGTACATCAAAATATTCTGTCTTTTGACCAGTCTCTTTTTCAAAGAAGGATTCCATTAGAATGTACTCTGCATCTCCTTCAACGAGCACAACTTTTTTTGACAAAATGTATTCGAGAATATTGTTATCAGGTGCTTTTATAAAGAATTTGGCAGTATCGTCAGGTAGTCCATCTAATAGTATTGATGACTGACTATTGCTATTTAAAAGAACTGATTTTTTGAGATTTAGTCTTGTGCTAATCAGATTACTGTGAGTCGCTATAAAAAGTTGTTTGTTTTCTGAGTTGTCAATCTTTTGGATTAACTTTTTCATATTTAAATGACTCAAATGATTTTCAGGTTCTTCTAGTAAAATGACATCTAATTCATTTTCATTTTTTTGTAACGCAAAATCTGTTTTAATAAAGCATTGTCTACCTTTCCCTTTATTGTCAATTTCAATATTTCCCTCACGTATTGTTAAATCCGTTTCTAAGTTTGATTTCGAATTGGTTTTTATGGAAAATGAATAATCTTCAATTCGGTCATTTAGTTCTGATAACACGGTATCTCGAAACGTGTCTTTATGTTTTCTGTACTCGTTTTGATGTTTATTTTTCTCGGAATCCTTGACACTATTTGAGTAAAGTTTTTTTATGTAAGATTTTGTAGCGTACTCATTATTGATTTGTGTATTGTCCAGAAGTAAATGTTGCATAAACTTTCTGTATCCAGTATAACTTTCACCAGAGAAAGTTTTGAAAGTGATTGAATAATATTCAAAGGGAAAGTTATCATCATCTTGAGAGAGAATGTCTTTGATTTCTTTGCTTAAATCTTCTCTCGGTTCACAAATTATTGCTAATCCGTGAGTGTATAAGTCCTCTGAATTGTAGTTGCCTTCTAAATCTTTATTTCCTTGGTCATTTAAATAGAGTTCTGCAAAAAGTATAGGTAAATCTTCATATTTTTTCTCCGAGTCTAGAAAGGTTTTTATTACTTCTGTATTGAATAAGTTATCAACTCCATAATTTTCAACTTTACTCCGGCTACCACTTAAAACAAAGTCAATTGCATTGAGAATAGTGCTTTTTCCAGCTTCATTGTCGCCAATCAGTAAATTCAAGTTTTTTTGAAATCCTATCGAAATGTCTTGAAATCGTCCAAAGTTCTTTAGTTTAATTCTTTCAATTATTTTCATTCTCTATCGGTTGGTTTGCATTGGGTACAACGTGTTTGTATATGGTTTGTTGCGTGGTTTAAGCACTAAAGTTAGCAAATAAAAACCGAATAGAAAATCCGCGAGGATTTTCGTAAGTAGGCTAGAACTAGCAATAAATTATATACAGTGTTAGCACAAGTTTTTTTTATCAGATATATCGTGATGAAATTCATAAAGTGCTTTTCCGTTTTCTACTTTTCTCCATTGTTTTCGGATTGGTCTTGATTCCAAGGTCATTTTTCCAGCATTGTACATTCTGCTTTTATAAATTCGGTCAATTAATTCCTGTTCCGATAATTCTATCCATTTTCCATTAAGTTTAAAACCTCCGTGATTTCCTAATCTTACTTTAAAATCAGTTCCGTATTTCCTAACTTCTGTAAACGCACCAGAGTCTCCACGAGTTGTGGGTTTTTGATTCGGTTGTAATTCATAAAAGGCATCATAAAAATTTATAACGCAACGATTATCAATTTCGGCAATGATAGTTGTTATTCGCTCAATAGTAGTGTCGTTATTCAATTCCAATTCTACAACAGTTTTTTTTCCGTATTTCACACCTTTTATTTTGTCATAAAAGACTTGTAAAAAGTTTCTAAATGGATTGACTTTTGGGTTCATTCTCAAATTTGTGCTAACGTTGTTGTATATGGTTTGTTGCGTGGTTTAAGCACTAAAGTTAGCAAATAAAAACCGAATAGAAAATCCGCGAGGATTTTCGTAAGTAGGCTAGAACTAGCAATAAATTATATACG
>NZ_QPJO01000007.1:13458-16697 GCF_003337305.1 Winogradskyella arenosi
GCGTGGTTTAAGCACTAAAGTTAGCAAATAAAAACCGAATAGAAAATCCGCGAGGATTTTCGTAAGTAGGCTAGAACTAGCAATAAATTATATACGGTGTTATGTGCTGGCTTTTAGTCTTCATTCAGTTCAGTACAAATTAGTCTATAAGCAGAAAAATATTCGATATCATCATACATATTCAATTCCATATGCTCCAATTCTTTAAGAACTAATTCATTGTCAGAACATTTTCTTTTTAAACAACCACCAAAAAAATCAAAATCCATTGGGTTACGTTTTGTTGCAATTTTACCAAGTTCATAATGATAGGTTATAGGTCTTTCTTTTTCAGTTGATTCTGTACTAGATTCGTTTACAAATTTTATATCAAAAATTGGCAATTCTATTTTTGTTTGCTCAATTTCCTTTCTTGGCTCAAAAAGTTCAATTGCAGATTCCTTTTTTTCTTTTAAACTACTTTTTAAATCGTAATAGAATTTGTCAATTAAATTTTGATACCTTTTATGCTCGTCTTTTTTAGCATATACTTTTAACAAAGAGTCTTTGTCATAAATGAAATCATATTCAAAAATAGATTCATAAAATACATTGAGAATTTTTAAAATTTCTTCGAAACTTTTTTTATCAATTAGACTTTCTATATTTTCTATTTCTTTAGTAAAATCCAATAATATTCCTTGTAATTTATTGAGTATTTTGTCAAAATATTTATTTAGAAAATCTTTATGTCTTTCAATTATTTCAGACACAAGATATTCCATCGATTCAAATTTATAATCATTGTCTTTATGATATCTTAAATAGACAATTTTATTATTATTTCCATTATAACCAAATAGACAAGAACTAATGAATTTTCCGCTTTGTTTTCTAATTGGATGACCAACAAGTTCATTTCTAATGTCACGATTTAAAGAGTAGTTAGAATCTTTTTTTAAATCTCCTTTATCTATACCACATTTAAATATTATTAATAATTCCTCTATAAAATCTTGTTGTACATAAATGCTTTGTAAAAAGCTTATTTGATTAGCAAATCGGTCAGAATATGATTTTGATTCTTTTTCGTCAAATATAATATCAAAAGTATCTTGGAAGTAACCCAATATGTCTCCGAAATAGTTGGTTCTTACTTCTGGTGTGAACTTTATTTTTCGTTTGCAAAAATCATATTTCCATATGAAGTAATTCCAAACATCTGAGATTCTATCAAGTTTATATTTTACTTCTTCTTTCAAATGGAAGTGGTTTTTTCAGCTTGCACATAACGGTCTCGGCTATGAGTAGTTGCGTGGTTTAACACTTAACTTAGCAAGTACACACCAAACTGAAAATCCGCGAGGATTTTCAGAAGTAGGCGAGAACAAGCAATTACTTATAGCCATTGTTGTGAGCTGGCTTTTTTCTGTTCGTATTTTGGTTTTATTTCGTAAAGGTCAATTCCTTTTGGTTTATTTTTTAGCATTTCGTCAATCAATTCCGATTTTCCACCAATAAATGTCATTGGACAGTCGTAATCCGTAATTATAAACCAATCATTTCCATTTGTCGGATAGATTGCACTTGGACTATCTCTAATTTCGGGTTCAAAGTCCCAAAATTTTGGTAATTCAGATAAATTTCCACGCAAAATTTTGTCCTCATTAATCTCTTTGGTTTTCATTAAAGTATAATAGAAGTCAGATTCCAAGTCTCCATATTTTTTAATCAATGATTGAGTGATATATTCCAAGTCAGATAATTCAGCTTCTCCCTCGGCTGGATACCAAATATATTTCGGCCAATCATTGTTTTTTCTTAAATACTTATCCGCAATTTTTTCTTTTACTTTTTTGGCTGTTTCTAAATTAAATTTTTCGTCATAATTTTTAAAGAATTCCGAGTAAGTTAATCTTTCAAATTCTTCTTCTTTGACATCCTTTTCTCTTAAAAAATCAACTGTTTTATTTAGTTCTTTTGCTTTATAGTTTATCCAAAAAGGATGTAGTAAAATCAGATATTTTTCAAAATTTGGCGGACTACACATAGCCTGTAGATACCAAAAAAAAATGTCATCATTGATTTTCAGGTCAAGCTCAATTCCTGGTCCTAATTCAGCATATGGTTTAATCCATTCAGGTATGTCGTCTTTTACAAAGTTCATTTTTTCAGCTTGCTCACAACGTGTTTGTGTATGGATAGTTTTGGTTAAAAATAGCTAAAACAATCGGATTAAAAACTACACAATGTAATTAGAAACAGTAGGTAGGTTAAGGCACGAAGCCAAAATTATCTATACACGGTGTTGCAAATCCGTTTTTTTATATTGATGTCGAGTCTAAAATCAAAATTAAAAAAAGAATTACTTAAAAATAATTTTAAACTCAGTAATCTTGTTTCTTCTAATAGGGATATATATGTTTATGATTTTAACTTATCAAGTAACCATTTGTACAGAGTAAGTTTATCTGACTTCGACCAATTTTGTGTTTGTCACATAGAATCTTATATAGACAATGAAAAACACATACATATCGATAGGCTAGTGATCAAAAAATTATGTCAATTTAAGTATTTGATTACTAATCAAGCTAGATCTCCTTTGTTTAATGAACAGTCATTGACCTTGCCTTAGATCCCCTAAATATCTATTAATATCTTGTTTAAAGTTAGATGTCGCATCTTTCAATTCATCTATTCGGTTTCTAGGATTTTTTCTACTATTTATTAAAGTTTTTAACTCTTTTTTAATTGTTTGGTTTAAGTTAAATATGTAAACTTTATTTTTGATTAACAGATGTCAATTCTCTACGCAACTCTTCATTAACTAAACTGTCTAGTTTATCTATGTTTGATTGACTTGGTATCAGATTGCTTATTTTACCTTTTAAATTTTCTAAGTATTTTATTTTTTCTTCTTTATCCATATTTTCTAATTTATTCATATTCCGACATTCCACCACATTTTTAAAAGCTTACAGTCTTAGCCTTTCCTACCTACTAATTTCATTACTACCTCTCACTTTTTAAATGGGTTGCAACGTGTTTGTGTATGGTTAGTTGCGTGGTTTGGTAGCTAATTTAACAAACTTTTACGGACCAGAGAAAATTCCGCAGGAATTTTCGCAAGTAGGCACTTAAAAAGCAATTAATTATACACGTTGTTAGCTACTTTAGTGCGTACAGACCAAAGTGAAAGCTTTTAGTTAGTCTGTTCTCCAAGCGCAAACATTGAGATGCTGAAACTAATCAACCGC
>NZ_QPJO01000008.1 GCF_003337305.1 Winogradskyella arenosi
TTTCGGGACAGCACGAGATATTTGCAGAAAACGCAACGACCTTTGTGCGTTTAGTTCTCCAAGAAAAAGTTTTTTGAGCTAAAAGTTAATAGATAAAAAACTAAATTTCGGACAGCATTTCAAATTGTAAATACTAACGAAAAAACACTCGGCACGTATTGTTGCTAACGGTCTCGTATAACCGTCAGTTACGGGATTAAAGTTAATGATTTTCGGTTAAGAACTGATGTTAGCAATTCCGAGTGGATTCGGACGTAGTCGAATCCGCCGTAATTGCGGTTATACATTGTTAGCAAACGTTTTTATTTTTTTATCAGTTTCAATTTTCTGGTTGTATATAATTCATTGATATTGAGTTCAAAAAAATCATCTATATTGTAATTATAAATAGGAACTAATTTTGTTCTTTTAATTTTGTACATAAAATGGGAATTAAACTCATTCCAAGTTTTATTTGCTTTACCTAGTTTTCTGTATTTTATTTTTAGATTCAGAGTGTCATTTTGAATTTTCCAACTTCCTTTAAATTCCGAGTATATTATTTGGTGGAATTCATAAGCATATGTTCGATTAAATGCTCCGTTATTATATAAAACTAAACTATCCAATTCTATTTCGTTCCATTTTAGTTTATTAGGTTTTCTTGTTTCTTTTTTGAACATATATTCAGAAAGAACTTCCTTTTCAGAACTTATTTCTTGACCAATTAGGTTATTAGTCAAAATCCCAAATACTAATATGATGAATGTTTTTTTCAAATGTTTGCTAACGGTCTCGTGTATGGGTAGTAGCGGATTTTAAGCGACTACTTTTCGGATTGAAATATACTTAAGTTAAATGGAAAACAGTTCGAGTTAGTACTCAAACCGCTATTGCTTATACACATTGTTGTGTGTAGTTATTTTTTAATTCCATTTTCAATATCCACTAATTTCAATTCTTTGTGGTAGTTTTCTATTCTTGAATGAGCAGTTCCGTCTACTAATAAAATGACTATTAGCATTGCAATAGTTGTAATACTAATTGCTCTCCAAGTTGGTGTATTTACAAACAGAATTAATAATGCTGCTATGATAATTAAAATTGGAATTACTTTAAATACAACTGAATATTCCTTTAAAGTGCTTTCTGAACGTTCAATTTCTGATTGGTAAAAAGATGATGCATCAGTATTAAAATCGTTTTCAAATTGTTTAACTCTTTGAATGTTTGTGTAGTTAAGACCGCTACCAATTATCAAAAGTAATATGCCTGCCACTAAAGTTGGAATGATATAAGCCTTTGCTAAATCTGTTTTTCCTAATTGCCAAAAACCAACACTTGCGATTAAAAAGCCAATCGCAAATAAGATGAAAAAACGTGTTGAAAACACTTCGGTTTTTGCCCATTCTGTGGCTATTTTTAATAGTTCCATCGTTTAATTCAGTTTATATTTTTCTCTGTATTCAGTTGGACTTATTCCTTCTTTCTTTTTGAATAGTCTCGAAAAATAAGGTGGATATTCAAACCCTAATTCGTAAGCCACTTCAGAAATACTTTTATTGGGTTGTAATAGTATATTTTTAGCCTCATCTATTAAATGTAAGTGTAAATGTTCAGTTGTAGTTTTACCTGTTTCTTTTTTTAAAGTATCACTTAAATAACGTTGCGAAACCGACATCGTATCTGCGATTTGTTCTATACTTGGAATACCTTTTTCTTGCAATTGTCCAGATTCAAAATATTCCGTTAAATGCTGATTGAATTGCTCTAACAAATTATTTGATATTTCTTTTCGATTTAAAAACTGCCTTTCATAGAAACGATTGGCATATTTTAGTAAAGTGTCCAATTGCGAAATAATTATTTCTTTACTAAAAGCATCTTGGTTATTTTGATACTCGATTTCAATATTTTCTACAATAGATTCTAACTGTTTTTCTTCTTTTGGCGAAAGGTGTAAAGCTTCATTTACGGAATATGAAAAGAAACCGTATTTTTTAATTTGTTGAGCCAATTCCGTTCCTTTCAAAAAATCTTCGTGGAAGTTTATTGAAAATCCTTTTTTTTCAAATACTACGCTATTATCCCATTGTAATACTTGTCTTGGGGAAATAAAAATTAAAGCTCCATTGGTGAAATCATACTTTGTTCGGCCATAGTTTAAATTACCTTCTGCATATTTTTTAAAACTTATGGAATAGCAATCATTTGTAATTGGTGGCGAACTTTCTCTTGGACAAGGCAAATAACCATCACCTTTTGAGTTGAATACGCTCAACATTGGATGCTCTGGTCTTGGTAGTCCCAAATAGTCTAAATATGATGATAATGTTTTAAAATGTTGCATAATACAAATTTAGATATTCCATTTTATACCTGTCTCTTTTTCTGAAATTTCCCATAGTCGTTTAGCTACTGTTTTATCTTTAGCGTGTGGTTCTATTTTGTGTGCTCCAACTGGTCCAACCCAATTGCTTCTTCCTGTTGGTCCATAAAAACTGCTTTGGTCTAAATTTGGTTCTGTTGCACACATTAATTGTGGATAAGCACCTTTTTCAGCCGACTGTGTTAATGGGGATAATTTCATCAGATTAAATATGAATTTCATCAAAAAACTACCGCTTGTATTTATCAAGTTGGTTCTCGAAGAACCAGGATGGCACGCATAGGCTTTAACATCTGTTCTTCCTGCTTCTTTCAATCTATCTTGTAATTCGTACATTGACATTATTTGTGCAAGTTTACTTTGGCTGTAAGCATTATTAGCTGTGTAGTCTTTATTCCAATTTAAGTCATCAAATTTTATCGTTTTGATGCCCATATCATAACCCATACTTCCAACTGATACAATTCGACCTTTGGATTTTTCTATAAGTGGGAATAATTGTGCTTGTAATGTCCAATTTCCATAGTAGTTTGTTCCCATTTGACTTTCCCAACCATCTACAGTAAGAGTTTGTTTTGGCACTTGGGCAATTGCTGCATTACAAATAAGTGCATCGATTTGAGGAACTGTTTTTATAACTTCTTCTGCTGCTTTTTTTACTGAATCTTGTACAGCCAAATCCATTTTTATAGCTACAACATCTATATGATTTCCAAGTTCTTGGTTTAAAGTTTTAATGGTGTCTTCTGCTTTCTTTGGGTTTCTATTAAGCATTACAACTTTTGCTCCTTTTGATAGCAATATTTTCGCTGCTTCAAATCCTGTTCCGCTTGTAGTTCCTGTTATGACGTATGTTTTACCATTTAATTTTTCAATTCTGTCTGGTGTCCAACCTTTTTTACCAAATTGATTTGTATTCATTTTGTCTATTTTTTTTAAGATTAAAATTATAAGACAAAGGTCGGGTAGTAGTAGTCTTAATTCCTTATACGGATTTTCAAATGTTGGATACTTTTTGGTTTGAGTGGTAATTCTGACTAACGTAAAATTATATTTTTGATAATCAGCGATTTATATATGCTTGAATTTTTCATTCTTTCCTAAGTTTTAAATCTCAATTTACTCAATTTTTCGTTAGCATACGTACTGAGGAATTTTTGGTTTCTATGAGGGATTACACACAACGTGTTATATCATTACAATAATAATCATTTAATGGTTAAATTTTCGGGATAACAGTGGTTTTTTGTTATTATTATCTTTTTTTACTAAATTTCCAACCGTAACATCTAGTGGGCTTTTTATTTCCATTAAACTGTGTTGGGCCACATGAGTATAAATCATCGTTGTTTCAGGTTTGCTATGACCTAGTAAAATCTGAATATAACGTAAATCCACACCATTTTCTAACATATGAGTAGCAAAACTATGTCTTAAAGTATGTGGTGTAACTTGCTTTTTTATATTAGCTAATTCACAAGACTTTTTTAAAAAGCTACGCACTGAGCTGGCACTGTATGTACTGCCTTTTTGACCCTCAACAAAATGTATTTGTGGTCTGTACGTGTTAATATAATTACAGAGTAGAGGTTTTAATACTTCACTTAGCACAACGGTACGATCTTTTCTACCTTTACTTTGTTTTATAAATACTTGATTTCGGTCTAAATCTATATCACTCAAACGTAAATTTAATAATTCGCCTATTCTTAAACCACTAGAATAAATTAACCCTAAAATCGCACGGTGTTTTAGGTTTTTAGTAACTTGTAGTAAATCTATAATTTCTTCCTTTGATAATACTACGGGAAGATATTTACTTTTTTTTGGCCGTTGTATGTTTTCAGATTCAAATCCGTCAATATTGCAAAAGGCTGTAAAGTATTTAAGTGCACTTATGCATTGTCTGTGACTACTTATACTGTAGTTTTCATAAGCAATTACTTTTTCTAAGAATAGTTCTAATGTTCTACTATTCCATTCGTTTTTAGGCATATCCTTAGTAAAATCTATAAACCGAAGTATAAAATGTCCATAAGTAGAAATAGTGCTCTCACTTAAGCGCTTACCTTTTAAGTATCCAATACAATTTTTTAAAAGCAACCTTTTATTTGAGGATAAGCCTTTATAAATTTTTATTTGAGTACTTTTTAGTATTTTTTTTGGTTTTCTTTCAGGTTTAGCGATGGGGCGTTTTAATGCCGTATAATCAACGTAGTGACCTTTTTTTCTTAATAGATTAAAAATCCCTTGTCTATTTTTAGCATTATCTAGCACATAATAAACACTATGAGATTTAGA
The DNA here is from genome assembly GCF_003337305.1 of Winogradskyella arenosi. Lineage (GTDB taxonomy): Bacteria > Bacteroidota > Bacteroidia > Flavobacteriales > Flavobacteriaceae > Winogradskyella > Winogradskyella arenosi. The sequence continues at coordinate 4,670 of NZ_QPJO01000008.1, forward strand.
CCATTTAACGCCATCATATCTCTCTATCTCTGATTTTATCTCATAATTATAAGCAAATCTTATTGCTATATTTTTGGTGTTGTTATGCACTAATGGTTGTAATCTAATAATCATAATAATTGCTTTATAAAGATAATTATGAGATTTAAAATCCACCATTTTAAACTCATAGTCACTGAAAATGAAGCAATTAAGTTAGTATAAAAAAATGACATAATAAAATTAAGAGCATTATCACATAATGGCTTCACTTTACTATATGCAAGCATATTTAAACAAAAACGAAACAAATTCATAAAAAAACAACCACCCTAAAATTAAGATGGTTGTTATGGTCAATGTATGTTACCTTAAGTAAACTAGCTATAATACAACTATAAATGATATGTTTTTGAAATGATAGCCTTACTCAGCACTTTCTTCCATAGTATGGTAAACGTTTTGCACGTCGTCATCCTCTTCAAGCTTTTCTAATAATTTCTCTACATCTTCAGCCTGCTCTGGCGTTACCTTTTTAGTCACTTGGGGAATACGCTCAAAACCTGAAGAAATAATCTCAATATCATTCTCTTCTAAATAAGCCTGAATTTTCCCAAAACTCTCAAAAGGGGCGTAAACCATAACACTCGTATGCTCTTCACCATTTTCATCAACATCGGTATCTTCAAAAATCTCATCAACACCAGAGTCTATAAGTTCCAGTTCTAATTCTTCTAAATCTAAATCATCACCTTTAATCTTAAAATTACAAGTGTGATCAAACATAAACACTACCGAACCAGAAGTTCCTAAACTTCCATCAGTTTTATTAAAATAAGAACGTACATTGGCTACTGTTCTTGTGTTATTATCCGTAGCCGTTTCAATTAAAACGGCAATACCGTGCTGGGCATAACCTTCAAAAAGTACTTCTTTATAATCGCCCTGACTTTTATCTGAGGCACGCTTAATAGCACGTTCTACATTGTCTTTAGGCATATTTACTGCCTTAGCATTTTGTATCACCGCTCTTAAACGCGAATTACTATCAGGATCCGGACCACCTTCTTTTACCGCCATTACAATGTCTTTACCAATACGTGTAAAGGCTTTGCTCATAGCAGACCAACGTTTCATTTTCCTTGCTTTTCTAAACTCGAAAGCTCTTCCCATTTTATAATTTATTTTAAGTTCCTATACCAATAGGCCCTTGTTAGATATCCTATTTTTACTCTAGCGCCATAACTTGACTCCACAGTGCTATTATGGGCCATAAATTTCAGCATAACAAATCTAAGAAAATATTGAAATTGTTTCAACACCAAGGGCATTAAAAACTAAAAAATATCCCCTTTACCACATAGCGCTCTAAAATCTACGCCAATTTTTATAATCCTTTAAACTTAGAACGTCTACTTTTTACTGCTGCCGTATTAAAACCTTTATCAAAATGACTACAGCAGAAAGACAAATCTATGGCACGCTTTCTAGTTAATCTTCAACCTCTACAATCGCTTCAATGGCTTCCGCTAATTTAAAGTCCTTTAATGTAACGCCGCCTGCGTCATGCGTAGATAAGCTTATTTTTAAAATATTATAAGTGTTACTCCAATTAGGGTGGTGATTTTGAGCTTCACATTCAAAAGCAATTCGACTCATGGCACTAAAACAATCCTTAAAATTGTCAAATTCAAATTCTGCATGAAGCGCATCTTCATAAAAATCCCAATCAGGAAGATGAAGTAAGTTCTTTTCTATCGTTATAGCATCTAATTTCATAATAAATCTATTTTTTTTTAAATGTAATAAAAATTCTATTCGGCAACGTTAAAACCGCAGGGTTTCATCATATTTTCATCTTTAACCGGTATTAAAAACAGCTCGTTTCCTTTTAGTTTTACTTCGGAAGGGAATCGCTTTAAAATTCAGCCTAAACCTATACTAAAATCTACTATTTAAAGAGGTCTTCTAAAATATCTTGACTCGTAACTTGAAGATGTTTTGGAAGCTTGTTAAACTTAGGAAGCACGGCTAAATACCGATCTTCATTAGTGGTATATACCTGCTTAAGTCCAACTTTTTTCTTAAATAACCGCTGAAGAAGCTCCTTGGTAAAATCGTCATGATGCACCAAATCTGTACTTCCCAAATGAAAAACACCGTATTTATTCCTGTTAATGATATAATGAACCTGTTGCGTTAAGGTTTTATCGTGCATGACATTCATTATAAGATTCGGAAAAATTTCTACAGCCTCTTTCTCAGCAATGGCACGTTTCATGTCTTCAATTCTAGGAGAAGAAATTCCAAAAATCATCGGTAATCGCAGTATGGCCACCTGTTCCTCTGGCAGTCTTAAAAATAAATTCTCAATTTTAATTTTAAAATGCCCGTAGATACTATGACTCAAAGTTTTATCCAGTTCATAACTCGGGTATTTACTATAGGCATCAAAAACATTTGCTGACGACAGAAAAATTATTTTAGTTCCAAAAGCATGAGCGTATTCTGCAATATGTTGATGGGCAATGGTCTGCGCACTAAAATTACCCCGAAGTGCCGAAATAATAAGTGTGGGTTTACAGACTTCTAAGATTTCAAATACATCATCTTCCTCTAAATTATAATGAAAAAAATGATAATTTATAGTATACGCTTTTAATGGCGTTCTATACGTGCCAAAAGTTTTAAAATACGGGCTCAACTCCTTATAAAGGGCGTGGCCAATGTAGCCACTTGCCCCAAGTATAAGTATGCGATGTTTTTGTGCTTCCGTATCTTTCTTCGTCATTAAACAACTTTAGTTCTAAGCAATAATTAACCTTTGTAAAAAGGCGGCTTTACAATCGTAGCAGGAATCGCTTTTTTACGCACCTGAATAAAGATATTAGATCCTACAGCCGCAAATGCTTTTGTAACATATCCCATTCCAATACCAATGCCTAAACTAGGACTCATCGTTCCTGAGGTCACCTTACCAATGGTTTCTCCTTCAGCATCTACAATAGCATAATCGTGACGTGGAATTCCACGTTCTTCCAATTTAAAGGCTACTAATTTACGCGCTACACCACGTTCTTTTTCAGCTTTAAGCGCTTCACTATTATTAAAATCTTTTGTAAACTTACAAACCCATCCTAAACCAGCTTCAATAGGAGAGGTGGTGTCGTCAATATCATTACCATATAAGCAATATCCCATTTCTAAACGTAGGGTATCTCTTGCTGCTAAACCAATTGGTTTAATACCGAAATCGGCTCCGGCTTCTAAAACGGCATCCCAAACTTGTTTTACTTCGGAATTTTTACAGTAAATTTCAAAACCACCACTTCCGGTGTAACCTGTAGCCGAAATAATAACATTTTCTATTCCTGCAAAATCACCAACTATAAAATTGTAAAATTTAATCGCTGATAAATCATGACTAGAAAGCGATTGCATAGCTTCTACCGCTTTAGGGCCTTGGATGGCTAATAAAGAATAGTCCTCACTTAAATCGCGCATTTCTGCACCGACATCGTTTTTAGAAGAAATCCAATTCCAATCTTTTTCGATATTACTGGCATTTACCACCAATAAATATGTTTCTTCTTTTAATTTATAGATAATTAAATCGTCTACAACACCATTATCATCATTAGGTAAACAGCTGTATTGTGCGTTTCCTATGGCTAATTTAGAAGCATCATTACTCGATACTTTTTGTATTAAGGCTAAGGCATTAGGACCTTCAATTAAAAACTCTCCCATATGAGACACATCAAATACACCAACGGCTTTCCTTACAGTTTCGTGTTCAATATTTACACCTTCATATTGTACGGGCATATTATAACCTGCAAAAGGCACCATTTTTGCACCAAGTGCTTCGTGAGTAGAGGATAAGGCTGTCGCTTTCATGTTTTGATTAGTTTTTAATTTTAGAAGCACAAAACTACATAATTTTTACGATTTTAATCCTAAATTAATAGCAATGAAATACGAACCCCATAACAAGTAATTCCTGAGACCTTAACAAAGCATAGCCTTTAACTTTGGGCAACTTCAAACTCCACTAAAAACGAGGATAATGACCAAGAATCAAAGTAAAACTCAAATCTTAACACTCTACAATCCATTGGTCTTTCACCTGTGGTTTAGAGGGCTGTATAATGGTAAGTTCTTTAGTGGCCTCATTGAACAACACCTTAACTTTGGAAGGTTCAAAAATATGAGCATCTCTTAAATGGGTTCTTACATCCGATTCTGTAAGTTTAGAACGCTTTAGATTGCGCTTTAAAAATTTCCCATGATGCATTAAAACTATGATCTTCTGACGCCCTTTGGCTCTTAAAGGTTTCCATTCGCGAGCCTTAACAACAAGCTTATGTAAACTATATACAATTCCTATAAGGATAAGAGAATATTGAAGCCAAAGCACCTGAGGAACCACTGCAATAGCGATGATAAGACTTAAAATCATGGTTACCATAAAGCTAAAACTAATTTGTTCTGCCGGTTTAGACTGTCCCCCCAAACGCGCTAACATTATTAAGGTGACGTACATACCAATAGTGCTGAGCACAATAACAAAAACATCATTCTCAAAACTTGTATCCCAAAGATCAATCATAGTCTGCTTTTTTTTTGAAGCCAAAGATCTTAACCCACTACCGATACCCTTAACTCATTTACCGTTTTGATTGCTTGATTAGAGAATAATTTTAAACAATTCAAAATGCACCACCACCAATGCAAATGCGTTAATCCTTTTACCAATCGGAACAGTGTTTTTTATCATATATATAGACCTTTATGCTCATTAATTCTAAAAACTTTTAAAATTATGAATAGCATGTATCAACCTCTTATAGAAACCCTTCAAACCTGTATTATAGATTGTAGAGTCTGTAGTATAGAAATGGCCGGAAAGGAAAGTAAAAACGACTGTCCAAAGTGTTGTATAGAGTGTGTAGACGCTTGTGAAGCACTCCTAAAAATGATCACCTCAGACAGTGCTTATATACAACAGTATGCTTTATTATGTGCTGAAATTTGCGAATACTGCGCCGATCATTGCGAAGAACATACACACGATCATTGTAAAGCCTGCGCCAAAGCTTGTAGAGCTTGTGCGGAAGCTTGTGAAAAAATTTCTGCATAACCACAACCGCTAACATTTAAAACTTTACCATGGCCATTTTAGGAAACCTTATTAAAGGAGTAATTGAATTAAAAGACACCTTCTCGTCAGAGATTGTGCATAAAGATGCTCAAGAAAGCGTATTGAAATTATTACTTGAAACCGCAAAAAATACGCAGTTCGGAAAACATTATGATTTTGAAAGCCTCTTAGAGCGCTCTAATCTACAGGCAAGCTTTGCCCAGACCGTGCCTTATTTCGATTATAATAAAATTAATGCTGAATGGTGGTATAAATATCATGAAAATGAATCTGACGTCACTTGGCCAGGACACCCATCTTATTTTGCCTTAAGCTCCGGAACCACCGGAAAAACGAGTAAACGTATTCCGGTTACAGATGCTATGATTGAAGCTATACGTAAAGCTGGAATTAAACAGGTTTTCGCTTTAAAAAACTTTGACCTTCCTGCTGATTTTTTTGAAAAAGAAATTATGATGCTAGGAAGTTCTACAGATTTAGATGAAAACAATAATCACCTTGAAGGCGAAATTAGTGGTATCAGTGCCAGTCAGATTCCCTCATGGTTCCGTGGCTATTACAAACCTGGTGAAGAGATTTCACAAATTGAAGATTGGGACCAACGTGTGCAACGCATTGCTGAACGCGCCAAAGATTGGGACATCGGAGCTTTAAGTGGTATCCCATCGTGGATAGAGCTTATGCTACAAAAAGTCATAGATTACCACAAGCTTAATCATATCCATGAGATTTGGCCTAATCTCCAAGTGTATACCTCAGGTGGGGTAGCCTTTGCGCCATATGAAAAAAGTTTTAAAGCCTTACTCGGAAAACCCGTTACGGTGATTGATACTTACTTGGCTTCTGAAGGCTATTTAGCCACACAAGTAAGACCAGAAACGGATGCCATGCAACTCAATACCGATAATGGTATTTATTTTGAATTTGTTCCCTTTAAACCCGAATACATTGATGAGGACGGATCCCTTAAACCGGAAGCGCCAGCCTTAACCTTAGAGGAGGTAGAAACCGATCAAGATTATGTCTTGCTCATTAGTACGGTGAGCGGAGCTTGGCGTTACTTAATTGGTGATACTATTGAATTTACAAATGTTGAACGTGCTGAAATAAAAATTACAGGCCGAACAAAATTTTTCCTCAACACTGTGGGCTCACAATTATCAGTAAATAAAATGGATGCGGCGATGCGCGAACTTGAAACCCAGTTTAAAACCACGTTTCCAGAATATACCATTTGTGCCAAACGCGGTGACGATGGTGAGTTTTACCATTTCTGGTATTTAGGCTCCGATTTACAAAATCCACAAGAAGATGAAATTGCAGAGGCTTTAGACCAATCCTTAAAAGCAGCCAATAAAAACTATAAAGTAGCACGAAGCAAAGCTTTAAAAGGTGTGAAGGTTAAAGTGATTCCTGCGGAACGTTTTCACGATTGGAGTGAACGTAACAAGAAAAAAGGTGGACAAGTAAAAATGGAACGCGTGATGAACGATACTAAATTTTCGGAATGGGAAACTTTTATTAATGAGCATTAAAAGCTCCTCTATTTAAATAGCTTAAAGCTTACACAGAATAACAACAAAAAAACTTCAAGTTAAAACACATTAAAGAGACGCTTCTCTAATGCTTCATTTTAACTTGAAGTTATTTCAGTTATAATCACTAAGGACAGCGGTCAATTTATTCAGCAGCATTCCGAACCTCTATCAAATGCATAATTTCTTCAGGAGATAAGTAGAATTTCTTAATGCGCTCCTTATAAGAAGGCGTGATATCGGCGTGATTCAGAATAAAATCTTTTGTTTTTAGGATATAATCTTCCATACCATGATTTACAGCAAAGGCATCAGCAGCACGTTCAGCTTCAACAATATGTTTTTGCGAAAACACATATTTAAGACCAAACCAAACTAAATTCAACTTGTCTCGGTTTTGGTAATCCATAACGTGACCCAATTCGTGACCAATCCAACCAATAAAAATATCATCGGGGATATGTCGCGTTAAAAACTCCTTATCAGCAATCTTAAAGATCTCACTGATCAAAATAACGTAACGTCGGTTTTTACGACTTTTAAAAAAACTCCCAAAAGTAGGGCGCGCTTGCATCGTCGATTTCTTAATGTTTTTCTTAAATCGAAATTCAATAGCTGTATCCTCAAGTTCAGGGTAGTAGTCTAAAGCTTTATCGACGTTAGCGCGTATAGATTCGGGGATAATGTGCTGTGCACTCATAGATAATGAAGAGATTAAAATTAAAAGGGTTATGATATATTTCATAAGACTTCAATGTAACTATTATAGGCAAGCTTCGTTATTAGAATTACCACGAATATTATCTCATTTCATCCTCAAAAGCGTTTATAACGCCTATTTTAATATTACTACAAACACAAGCAATTAATAGCTTTTATATGTAGTACTTTTGAAATCGTATTCTAATTAAAACTATAGGAGGAAAATTTTTGTCTTTTCAACGGATTCAAGAAAAACTAAAAATACTCGCAGATGCTGCGAAGTATGATGTATCGTGTTCTTCAAGCGGAAGTAAACGTGCCAACACTAATAAAGGACTAGGAGATGCTACAGGTATGGGAATTTGTCATTCTTATACCGAAGATGGCCGCTGCGTATCCTTACTCAAAATTCTATTAACCAATCATTGTATTTTTGATTGCGCGTATTGTGTCACTCGGAAAAGTAACGATGTAAAACGCGCCGCTTTTAAGGTACAAGAGGTGGTCGATTTAACGATTAATTTTTACAGAAGAAATTATATTGAAGGGCTTTTTCTAAGTTCTGGAATCTTCAAAAGTGCCGATTATACCATGGAGCGCTTAGTCGCTGTGGCTAAAAAACTTCGGAAAGAAGAAAATTTCAATGGCTATATTCACTTAAAATCTATTCCCGGTGCTTCAGATGAATTAATGCGTGAAGCCGGACTCTATGCCGATCGGCTTAGTGTGAATATTGAAATACCCACCGAAGCCGGATTAAAAAAATTAGCACCCGATAAGAATAGAGCCGATTTTATAAAGCCTATGGTGAAGGTGAAAAATGAAATCATTCAGTATAAAGCGGAAAAGAAAATTATAAAAAGCACCCCAAAGTTTGCACCTGCAGGGCAGAGCACCCAAATGATTATTGGCGCTAGTGGTGAAAATGATTTTCAGATTATGCAAACGTCAAATTACTTTTATAACAACTACCAGTTAAAGCGAGTGTACTACTCGGGCTATGTACCTATTAGCTACGATGAGCGCTTGCCGCAAATTGGAAGTGCCGTACCTATGCTTCGTGAAAACAGACTCTACCAAACCGATTGGCTTATGCGATTTTATGGTTTTGATGTGAGCGAAATTCTCAATGAGCAGCATCAAAATTTAGATTTAGATGTAGATCCTAAATTAAGTTGGGCCTTACGAAATCTTCATGAATTCCCTGTGGATGTAAACTCAGCAGACCAACGTATGTTAGCTAGAATTCCCGGTTTAGGAATGAAATCCGTTTATAAGATTATCAATGCACGTCGTTATAGACGCTTAAATTGGGAACACCTTAAAAAAATAGGAGTCGCCTTAAATAGGGCACGTTATTTTATGGTTTGCGACAGTAATCTTTTTGAGAAGCGCGACTTAACACCAGAAAAAATAAAAGGTTTAATCCTTCAGAATTCAACAAGTAAATATCAGAACACCTTAAGCAATCAACTTAGTTTATTTGGGTAAAGGATGATGAAAAATTTAATTTACGATGGCACTTTCGATGGTTTTTTAACCGCTGTGTTTTGTGTCTTTGAGCAAGGCTTGTCCTCTGCAACGCTTCAAAATGAATTTGCTCAACAACCCGGCTTGTTTTCAGATAACGAAACTATTTATACTGATGAGACCAAAGCCAATAGGGTATGGAAAGGCTTAAAACTAAAATTGAGTCCGCAAGGCAGCTATCAATTATATGCCGCTTTCTTAAGTGAACAAGAAGGTGTAGAGGCCTTGTTGTTAGATTACATCCAATACACCTTTTCTCAAAATAAGCGTGTGGATAAGGATTACTCACATCCTTCCATCTTAAAAATAGCACAAATTGCAAAGTCCGTAGGGCGCGAAAAACACCGCATGGAAGCCTTTGTACGCTTTAGATTAACAAAAGATCAATTGTATTTTGCGACTATTGAGCCCGATTTTAATGTGCTGCCGCTGATTGAAAAGCATTTTAAACGGCGCTATGCCGATCAGAAATGGGTGATTTATGATCTGAAAAGAAAATATGGTCTGTTTTACAATTTAGATCGGGTAGAGGTGATTACTATGGACTTGCCTGAAAACTTTATCGCCACAAATACGGATGATAGTTTTTTTGCTGCTGAAGAATTTGAATTTCAGAAATTATGGCAAGATTATTTTAAAGCCACCAATATTGCCTCACGAAAAAACATGAAGCTCCACCTAAGGCATGTGCCTAAACGGTATTGGAAATATCTCAGCGAAAAACAACCTAATTAGAGCTGAGACGCTCCACTTGCGCTTTTGCCCAGGTTTCTATCCGGGGCCCGAAACATTCTAAAATAGCATCTACACCAATAACACTCCCTTTGGCCAATCGGCCTAAGACCGCAATAGCAAGATTGTCATCTTTATGAGGCGTTTTTACAAAACCCTCAGAAGTCGTTTCAATTCCTAATGCCGAATGAATAGGCTGAATGAGATCATCCTCAAGAAGGTTTTTAATCAAAGGCGTATCAACTTTTAAAAGTTGTGGAGCATCTAGAACACTATTAACCATAGCGGAACAGCTAATCGTCGTTTTAGCATTGTTTTCCAAATTCCAACCCTTTGGGGTGAGTATGATTTTTGGATTATTAACGTAGTCTAAACTTAACACATCAGCATCGACTAAAGCTAAAACCTGCTGCATACTCTCTATAGGAGGACCATAGGAATAACGCTTGCTACGTTCATCTAAAGCGATAACTTCTTTTATAATACCTTCATCTATCTTGGCATGCGAAAAAGCTTTGTACAAGGTCGGTTGGCAATGGCGCCAAACTTGGCCAATACAATAGTCTAATGACACCGAAGTATCTCCTAAAGCCATACCGATATAAGTTTTAATCTGCTGATAAACCTCTGTTTTATGGTCTAAAAGGAGGTGATGCCTATAGTTTTCATGCTTTAACCAATGAATTACTACGGACTCTAGTTCAGAATGGTGTATTATACTGAAATAGGTTGACTCTTTTTGGTTACTATTTAGATAGTTCAAAAGATTTTTTTTAGCCGTTTAGAAGGCAAAAAAATAGTTTGAACTAGGTCTGTTCTTAAATCGTTAGTTCAGGTAAATTTACGTTATTTTTTCGATAGGATTTGTATTTGATATTTGGATTTAAATGTACTTCATTTGGTTTTCTTAAGTTTAGGCTAAAATGTGTTCTAAGATTGTTGTAAATATAAACCGCTTGTTTGGTTATTTTTTGCGCAAGATCTGTGTCTTTAATGGTTTGTTTTAGCCCATATTCGTATTTAAGCGTTCTATTAATGCGTTCAGCGACAGCATTTTCATAGGGGTCGTATTGTTCAGTCATACTCATTATAATTCCATTATCTTCAGCAAATGTTGTGTAGTTAGGGTTGCAGTATTGGAACCCTCTGTCTGAATGATGTATGAGTTTTTGATTAGGATATTTTCTGTTTTTAATGGCCATTTCGAGCGCATCGCTACAAAGAGATGTTCTCATGTGGTTATCGAGTTTATAGCCCATTATTTGCTTAGAATAGGCGTCTGTTACAAGTGCTAAATAGTTGTGGCCATTTTCAGTTTT
>NZ_QPJO01000009.1 GCF_003337305.1 Winogradskyella arenosi
GCCTACGTACAACACCGTGTATAATTAATTGCTGGGTTCTTCCCTACTTGCGAAAATTCCTGCGGAATTTTCACGGGTTCGTAAAAGTTTGCTAAATTAGTTGCTTAACCACGCAACTAACCATACACAAACACGTTGTACGCAATTTGACAAAACGCTACTGAATTGAAAAGACAAATGATGAATAAACTAAAAATTGTTTCTTTAACCTCATATTCCCTTATAATTCTTATGGGACAATTGATTGGGGTTCCATTTATCTTATGGCTGATTTTTACCAGTTTCGATTTTGGAAATAACGAACAGATTTTTGCGATATGTGGAATAATCGGAATCGCTTTAAATTTTACAAAATATGGAAAATCTAGAATTGGGAAAATATTGATTTTCGTTCTTATGATTTTACCAATTGCAAAACGTATAACTATAGCACCAATAGAAAAATTTAATTATTTAGCGTTTCAATTTCCACTTTTGGTTTTTGTAATCTCTTATCTAATTTTTATAATAAAACCAACGAAAAAGAAAAAATCCGTGTAGGGCAATGTATAAAAATTTTTGCTCAATAATTGAGCTTAACCAAAGACAATTTTAAACAAGTTGAATAAACATTATGGAAGCATCTAAATATCTGGTTTTGTTATTAATTCTTATTACTATAATTGCTTTTGGGTTTTATATTCTATTCAAAGGAATAATAAAGAAAGATAACGGCTTAAAATATTTTAGTTTAGCATTAATTGGAATTCTGCTAACTGCTATTCTGTATAATATTTTTCCAAACTTTTTGACAGACAAACCATCCGAAAAAGAATTAGTCGGAATTTATAAAATTGTTAGTGCCGATAACGGAATTCCAAAATCGGATTACAAAAGTTATACTCTGGATTTAAAAAAAGACGGAACTTTTGAGTTTACCCAAACCCCTGGAATTAAATTATGTAAAAAAGGAAATTATGAACTTGACTATTCGTTTGAAAATAATGAAATTTCGTTTCAATGCGAAAATAATTGGACACCAAAGCATTTGAAAAGAAAACTATTCGGATTTGAAATTGAATTTTATATTGACTTTGATAACGGGAAAAGTATTTGCTTTGAAAAAATCGAATAAAAAACTGCGTACAACACCGTGTATAATTAATTGCTTTTTACGTGCTTACTTGCGAAAAATTCCTGCGGAATTTTCTCGGGTTCGTAAATGTTTGTTAACTTAGTTGCTTAACCACGCAACTAACCATACACAAAACCGTTGGCAGCAATGCGTGTGCGACAAAACACAACTCTAAATTTGAACTTATACAAATCTGAATTTTAAGAATAAAAATAAAATTGGATTTCAAAACGTTGGAATGAAAATCACAACGCAGGAATTACAAGCAGAACGGAAAATTGCGGTTGGAAAAATAGCAACATCGCAATAAAAAAGCCTAGTTTCTTTTTCGCGATTTTTTTTTTTGAATTTTAAGTAAGTAAAATTAGAAAAAATGAAGTCTGAAATTTTAATTTCCTTCAGAACTAAATTAGAATAATTATCTAATTCATTAAACACGAGAACTAGAATTTGATAAGTTTCCTCGATATTAAAAAGATAACGCAGGATTTCCAAACTGAACGTAAAATGCGTGTCTGATTAGCAACAACGCAGGACTAAAAACAGATTATCTCTAGATTTATTTAATAACTAAGTTAATTAGTTAGCTAATTGGAGTATATTAAATTATCATTTATTAAAAACATAGCTTATAAAAAAATAAGCACGGCTGCCAACACCGTGTATAATTAATTGCTTTGGCAAGTGCTTCTTTGGAAAATTCCTTCGGAATTTTCTCTAGTCCGTAAAAGTTTGCTAAATTAGCTACCAAACCACGCAACTAACCATACACAAAACCGTTGGCAGTAATTTGAGCTAGTTCTTCTTTTCAAATAAACTCATAGGATTTATTAATGGATATACTTCGCCTTGAATTATAGAGCCTTTTGATTTCTCGTAAAGAATTCCTCTAACTGTCGAAACTGACAAAGAAACAATCGTTCTTAAAATTTCAGTAGGAACATTATGTTTATCTTCTGCTTCAATTTTTACTATTTTAGCTAAAGGTTTAATTTCAAATTCATTTTCAACATTTAATTCACAGAAAGACTCACCTGTCTCAATTATAGAAACATTTACTGAGACGATACAAGTAATCATTTCTTTATCAGGAAAAACTTTGAATTGAAAATTACTATTAAAATTGACCAAAGGCTTACTCTCTTTATCGAATTCATCCTTTAAATCAAACTGAGAGAACTTACTAACATTTATGTTAGCATATCTAATATCTATATCTAACTTTTTATTTTCTTTATCCATTAGTTTCTATTGTGTAAGAGTCAGTATCCAATTCATAATACTCAATGGGACTATTCTTTGAAGAAAACATATTCAATGCTTCAAATGAATCGTCAATATTAATATTTATCTGAATAAATGTATTTGCAAAACTTGTGATATAATTACATTCCTTTTTAGGTAATATCTTGAATTCAACTTTTACCTCATAATGCTTTTCCAGTTTATTAATAAAAGAGGTATTTATTTTTTTTACACCAGACATTAATTGACTAATATAAGCCTCTGTACAACCAATGTCGTCGGCTAACTTTCTTTGTGTGATTTTATTATAGTCAAGAAAATAATCAACCTCTTTCATAAACCTTAAACTAACTAAAGACTCATCAATTTTAGTTCGATTTTTCTTTAAATAAGAATCAAAAGAAATAGTATCTATTTTATTTACTTTGCTCATTCTAATAGCTTTTGTATTGTGATTTTTGATATTGAATTTATAGTAGCAATTAACTTTTTATCGTTTGAGTTTGTTTGTTTTCTTCCATATCTCGAAATATATAATTCTCTATATCCGAGATTTTTACAAACCAATGTGTAGAATCGATGATTATCAACTTTAATAGCATAAATTTCGCCTAAATCACATTTTGATTCCCAATTCCATTGTGATTTATTGGCAACATTAACTTTAACAGCTTCAATTACAATTACGAATTTTTTAACTGTTTTTTCATCACGGTTAATTTGATTGAATTTTTTCATCACATCAGCATTACTTGTGTTTAGATATACTCTAAACTTATTTGTTTCGCAATTATGAATTAAGTAGAAATTATCCAAAAACTTAACCTATTAGTTAAGTGCAAATGTATGAATAAATAATTAAATAAAAAACTACTGCCAACACCGTGTATAATTAATTGCTTTTTTAGGCTTACTTACGAAAATTCCTGAGGAATTTTCTCTGGTCCGTAAAAGTTTGCTAAATTAGCTACCAAACCACGCAACTAACCATACACAAACACGTTAGGCACAAGGTTACACCAGCCGCACGAAAGGCACATTTGTTTTTTTTGCCAACGCAAAGCCCACCACACAAAAAACAAAAAAACCTTTTTGCAAACGCTCGACCGAAAAATAAACATTGTTAAAAACCGAAAAAACCTAACTAAAAACAACAGAAAACTTATGGAAAAACACTGTTTAGAAATTATCCGAACAAAAAGACGCAAACTTGATTACTCACAAGAATACGTAGCTGAAAAATTAGGAATAAGCCAAAGAGCATATTCGGACATTGAAAACGGCAAAATCGCTTTAAGGAATAAAACACGGCTAAAATTAGCCAAAGTACTTGACCTAAACCCCGAAGACATATGTCCTATTGCTAATTCTTGTAGTACTATCCATAAAGTAAAAAACGAAGAACTCATCAACCTCTTAATTCAAAATAATGTAGAAATCCCAGACCATTTATTGTAGATTTTAGTAGTTCCAGATACATTTTAGAAGTTTTTCGTATAATTTAGAAGTTTTACTTCTTGGATTTTTCCTTTCTTTCCTTTTAACTTTGAAACAGTTAATCAGAATATAAAAAATGCCTAAACTATTATTATACCTACTATTTACTCTTTTTCCATTAATTTCATTCTCTCAAATAAAAATAACAGGACAAATTCTTGATACGAACAACAACCCTATCGAATTTGCAACAGTTACCTTACTCTCGCTGGAAAATGAAATCGTTAAAGGAGAGTTGAGCAATGAAACAGGTAATTTTATTGTTGAATTAAACACAGGTGGGCATTACCAAATTCAAATATCCTATTTGCAAAACATTCTTTTCGAGAAAGAAATAGTAGTAACTGAAAACATGGATTGTGGTATGATTAAGGTCGAAAACTATATTTTATTAGATGGAATAGAAATTACAGCCTATAACCAACCAAAAATCGTGAAAGAAATCGGCAAATATGTTGTGAGTAATATAGCTTCTTCTCCTTTGTCCAAAAACAGAACTACCTTCGATTTTTTAGGAACTATTCCGTTTGTAAACAACAATCCAGACGGTAATTCCATTACAATAAAAAACAGAAAAGAGGCCAAAATTTTGATTAACGGAAGGGAAGTTGGCGATAAAGGAATCGCCTTAAACATCCTAAAATCAACGCCTGCCGAAGACATAAAGAAAATCGAAATTATCACAAGTCCGAGTAGTAAATATAGTGCCGCCACTCAAAATGGAATTGTGAACGTGGTAATTAAAAAGAACAATGAGGGGTTAAAAGGGGCTGTTTCATCGGGCGTGAGTCAGTCTTATTACAATTCGCAAAATGCCAATGCTAACCTCACTTATTCCAAAAACAATTGGTTTGTCTCAACGGGTATTGGTGTCAATAACTATCGTTTCAAATCAAAACAAAACTCCATATACAAAGATTATATCAACCAGCAACAAACACACATAGAATTTGATAATAACCTTAAAAATAAAACAATAACACCCTTTGTCAACATCCATTACGATTTAACATCCAAGCAAAGTATCGGGGTTCAGTTCAATTCGTCATTTAGGAATAACTCAACTACCAATACATCCCAAAATGAATACACTTCACTAGCCAATAATAGTGTCGATTCCCTAAATCAATCAACCATAAAAAGCAGGAATCCCAACTTTAAAAACCTCTTTCTCAACGCAAATTATTCTCTAAAAACCGATACCATTGGGAGTAATTTTGAGTTGAATTTATACCGTTTTGCACAAGACAATAACACCCGAATCACTAATGTTTTTCAATGGAACAATGGGTCGCAATCTATTTTGCAACAACCCGATGTGGATATGGAATTTTACAACGTTGTAGCCGATTATACTCAAAACTTTCAAAACGAAGATGTGTTGAAATTTGGAATAAATTATAGTAACGGTCAAACAAACAACCGCTTTTTTCACGGAAATTACGATGGTGTAGAGTACGTGTCGGATACTTTGAGAAGTAACGATTTTAAATATAACGACAACACTTTTGCGGCTTACCTGATGTATCAAAAATTGTTGGGAGATAATTGGGAAATGGAATTGGGTTTAAGGTGGGAGAATTATGAAGGCGAGGGCTTATATGAAAACACCTCTGTTGAACAGAAAAACAATTACCTGTTTCCGGCAGTTTCAGTACTTTTTTATGCCAATGATAACAACGAATTCTCTTTAGATTATCGCTCTTCCTTTATTAGACCTTCTTATTCCAACTTTAACCCTAATAGTTACTACACTTCTGCCAATTCGTACAAAAGGAACAACCCTAACCTTTTGCCCATTTTAAGCCACTCCGTTGTTTTCAATTATAGTTTTTTGAAGCATTATAGTCTTGATATAGAATACGATTATGCAAAAAATACCTTCAATGAATTTGACATAGTTCGACCCAATGGTTTAATCGAAACAATTACAGATAATTACGGGAAAGGATACGAATTGTATTTCGGTTTTACTTATAACAAACATTTTTTTAATAACAGATGGAATTTAACGGCTTCACTCTTTTATACGTATGATAAAAGCGACGGTATTTACAACGGAATTGATTTAGGGTTTGATAATACCGAATGGGGATTAGGACTTAAAAATTTTGTCTATTTAAACAAAACAAAGGATGCCATACTCAATTTGAGTTATGGGTACGGAAGTGCCAACAGAAGCATTTTAGGAGAAATGAACGCCATTCATTCCTTAACATTTGAATTGAGCAAAACCTATAAAAATTTCAATTTCACATTAGGGGCTTACGATTTACTACGTCCTACATTAGAATTAAGGGAAGAAAGAATAGAATACAGTTTTTACAAAAGGCAGGAGTACTTCAAGACCGCATACTTTAGAGTAAGTTACTTCTTTGGTAACAGAAATGTAAAATCTATTAGTAATAAACAAGGTAAAATGAGTAATCGAGTAGAATAAACTAAGATTGTTATATACCAGGCGGAGTCCGAAAAGCCCTAACAGAGTAGGAATAATCCATTAAAAATAGAACGATATGGATACAACAAATAAATTTCGACAATTTGTTTCCGGTTTAGAGAAAAAGAAACTATCTGGAAACCAAGAATCATTGGTTTTAACAAACTCAATGGAACTGATCTCAGGAACAGGAGGCACTAATAGGTCTTGTTCCAATACCGTTACTTCTTGTGACGGATCGCAAAATAGAAACTGCACCAACTATAATGACAGCGGGTGTACGGGAACCTCAAATCGTGGTTGGGGAGGTTGCTCTAATACACAAACCTTACAACCAGCCAACCCTTAAATTTCAAATCTCAGTATATAACAATCTTTTTTAAATCTAAAAACAATGAAAACAAATAATAAATTTTTAAAATTCGTTAAAAGTATAGAATCTAAAAACCTTGATGGCAATAAGGAATCTATTTTGCTGTCAAATAATATTGACCAAAGTATGGGAGGAACAATTAATCGTATATGTTCAAATTCGGCATCTTCATGTGATGGTTCAATTAACAGAAGAACTTGTACTAATACTTCAACCTGCACAGATTCATCCAATAGGCGTACTTGCGTGCCTCAAACACTTGAACCTGCATTTTAATACTTTAGGATATGAAAGCAAATCAAAAACTAATTGACTTTATATCAAAAATAGAGGGCAAACTATTAAAAGATAGTTCTGAAACGATTATATTATCCAATCAATTAGAAAATTCTGTTTTCGGAGGCAAAAACAGAGGTTGTTCTAATGCTGACGATGGTTGCAATAAGTCTAAAAACAGAAATTGTACAAACTACAATAAAAAAGGATGTACAGATTCCACAAACAAAGGGACTTGCTCCAATACAAAACCAGTATAATTAAACACACAATCTAAGAAAGCAGAGCAAAAATTTCAAGCATTTATTTTCAAAATTGAAAATAAATTGCTAATCGAAGGTCAAGAATCAAAAATATTAAGAGGAATTTCTTCCCTGAACTCGATTAGTGGCGGTGTTGGTCCATCTAATGCCAGATGTTTAAACGCACAATATGATTCTTGTTGAACTAATCCTAGATGTACAAATTTGAGTGAAACAGCATGTGCGGGAAGTACAAACACCCCAAGATGTAACATAATTATTAAACCAGTAAATTAAACTACAATGGATAAACTTAAATTCAGTCAATACAATTCCTTGTTAAAAATAACATCCAACTCTTCTGTTATTTATAACTCAAAAGAGGATAAGTGCTTGATAATTCAGCAGGAAATGAACGATATATTTAGTTTTAATCCTGATGAAATAAAAGATTACAACCCTACTCTTTTCAATGATTTGAAAAGTATTGGGGCACTCGTTCCCATAGACATAAATGAATTACAAGAAGTTATCAATTTAAGTAAATCTGTCGATAATAATGAGAGTGAATTTACTTTGATTATTAACCCAACAATGAATTGTAACTTTAAATGTTGGTACTGTTATGAATCACATATATTGGGTTCTCAATTATCGCGAAATACCCTTAAAAAAGTATTTAGGCTTATTGATAATATTTTAGAACAGAAAAAAGAACTAAAGACTTTTGTTCTTTCATTCTTTGGAGGAGAACCATTGATGTACTACAAAAAAACTTCAATGCAAATAATTGACTATATTAGGTTAAAATATGACCTATATCCTCAAATTAACTTTTCAATAAATTTCACTTCTAATGGGTACTTAGTCAATGACCTCATATTGAATCATTTATTGGATGGCACGGAATCTAATCATTTTCAGATTACTTTGGATGGTGGAAAGGAATATCACAACAAAGTAAGGGATTCAGGAAAAAAAGAAGGCTCATATTTTAAAATATTGGATGCCATAAAGTTACTTATCAAAAATAATATCCAAGTATTATTGAGAATTAACTATACCGCTGAAAATATAGATTCCGTTGCCGGAATTGAAAAAGATATTAGAGATATTCCTATTGCAGATAGAGAAAACCTGACTATCGGTATGTTCAGAGTTTGGCAAGATGATAAAGGAGTTGATATTAAGGAAAAAGTAGATAGTACTAAACTATTATTCTCAGAAAGCAATTTTAGAATCGACATTAATGAAACTATTTTAGATAACCTTAAAAATCCCTGTTATGCAGACAAAAAGAACGAACTACTAGTAAACTTTAACGGTGATATATACAAATGCACCGCTAGAGATTTTAATCAAGAAAATAAATACGGTACGTTAAATGAAAATGGAGAGGTCGATTGGATAGATGATAAATTAAATGAATGGGAAAACATTAAAATACAGTCGAAAGCCTGTCAAAGTTGTAGAATCCTCCCATTATGCGGAGGAGGATGCCATCAAGTTAATTTGGAAACCAAAGGATTAGATACTTGTCAAATGGGGTATAACGATGATGACAAAGACAACGTAATTATGATGAGATTATCTGAATACTTTGTAAATGAAGAAGTCTAAAATGATAAAATTTAGAAACCAATTAGCAGGCAATGATTGTGGTATTGCGTGTCTTCAAATGATATGCCAATTTTATGGGAAAAATTATGATACCAAAACAATTCAAAACTACTGTGAAGTTTCTAAATTAGGTATCTCAATTAAGGATATTAGACAGTTTTTAGAGTTAGTTGGTATAGATTCAGTATCAGCTACTATATCCCTACAAGATACCGAAGAAATGCCTCTTCCCGCAATATTATATTACAAGAAGGGACATTATGTAATTTTAGAAAAAATCAAAAAAGTAAAAAACGAATATGTTTATTACGTTATAGACCCCAGTTTCGGCAAAATTAGACTTAATGAAGAAGAACTTTCCCAAAAGTGGTTAAGCAGAAATACCGGAATAGTTATAGTTCTCAACCCTTCAAACGATTTTAGTAAAAAAAACATTAAAGCAGTCCCAAAGGAAAAAAATAATGCAATACTTAATAATATAAAAAAAATACTTCGAGAAAGAAAAACTCGATTAGTTGTTATTTTTCTACTTACAATGTTAGCTCTTATTACAAATTGGGGAATGCCACTACTCCTAAAAGAGAACATAGACAAAGGTATCCTTGATAAAAATATACAATTAGTATGGGCAATTCTAATCGGGCAATTCATATTCATAATAAGTAATATCGTAGCAACCAGTTTTTCCGATATTTTAGCCACCAAAATAAGTTTAGATATAAATATTGATCTGAATAAATCTTATTTCACAAAAATATTGAATCTCCCAATCAGCTATTTTGAGAAAAAGTTCAAATCTGATTTAATCGAAGGGCTTAATGACCAAAATAGAATTAACAATTTCGTTTCAAGAAATATTATAGATATTATTATTACCCTCTTGAATCTTGTCGTTTTTTCTGCACTGTTAATTTCATACAACTATCAAATTTTTTTATTTTTCATCGTATTTAGTGTTTCCTCAATAATTGTAACGTTATTGTTTTTAAAGAAAAAGAGAATCATAGATTATTCTTTGTTTACGACCGAATCAGAGAACAGGAATAATATTTATGAACTCATAATGGGTATTACCGAAATTAAGGTAAACAGTGCAGAAAACAGCAGAATAAACAAATGGAAGGAATCTGAAAGTAAATTAAAAAAACTAAAAGTAAAGGATTCTTTTGTGAATTTTTATATGCTTAACAGCAATAATTTTATCTCAAAATTCCGGGATATTTTTCTTATTGGTTTATGTTCTTTCTACGTAATTGAAGATAGTATGACATTGGGAACTATGATGATGATTAGCTATGTGTTGGGTCAATTAGCTGCTCCAATTGATGACATCATAGATTTTTCGCAAACCCTTCAAAGACTTAACCTGTCATTTGATAGGTTATCGGGAGTATACAATAAACCTGAAGAAATAGAAAAAAATAAAGAATATTTTACTGTTTCGGAAAATATAAGTAATATTTCACTTTCAAATATTAGCTTTAAGTATCTTTCAAATAGTGAAAATTATATCTTAAATAATATCGATTTAACAATTCCTACGAACAAAACAACAGCTATTGTTGGCTCAAGTGGTAGTGGTAAATCTACACTGATGAAGTTAATATTAGGTTTTTATTTCCCCACTCAAGGGGTTTTAAAAATAGGAGAGCATAAAATACAAGACGTTAATTTAAAAGAGTGGAGAAAAAAATGTGGAGTTATTATGCAAGAAGGTTACATTTTTAGCGGTACAATAGCAGAAAATATAACTTTTTCCGATGTTACTCCCAACCCTGAACGACTGGAATATTCAATACAAATGGCAGAACTTAAATCTACAATAGACAAACTACCTATGAGACTAAACACTCAAATTGGAGAATCAGGAATTTCGCTAAGCGGAGGAGAAAAACAAAGATTATACATTGCTCGTGCTATATATAAAAACCCTGATTTTGTGTTTTTTGATGAAGCGACTTCTTCGATGGATACCATAACGGAAAAAAACATAATGAACAATTTTAGAACATTTTTAAAAAATAAAACAGCCGTTATAATAGCTCATAGATTAAGTACGGTTAAAAATGCAGAAAATATTATTGTAATGAAAAACGGAGAGGTTGCAGAACAAGGAACACACTCCCAATTATTAGAAATCAAGGGAGAATATTATTCTTTGGTAGAAAATCAATTAGAATTAGAAGTTTCACAACATTAGGTCGTCGATTATCCCGCAAGCACATTGTTTTTTTCCAACCACATCACCCCATCCTAAAAAAACAAAAGAGCTTGCTCGTTTAGTCTTTTAAAAGAAATAACAGCTGAATCACCAAACAGAACGCAGGAAACCCTGTGCCTAACACAGTGTATAAGCAATAGCGGGGGAAGTGCTAAAAAAAGTTATCGTTTCTTTGCTAACTTTGTGCTTAATCGAACAATAAGTGCGCATAATCCGCTACTGCTCATACACGCAAACCGTTGTGCAACATTAGGAAAAACGACCAATTATTCGGATATTTATAAAATAAATTTAAATAAAAATGGCAACAGTAGATAATATACGAAACGGATTGATTGACAAAATACTATCGATTAAAAACAAAGACTTTTTAGTCGCTCTTGACAAAATAATTACATCGAGTTCATCTGAATCTGAAATAGTTGAACTGACCAAAGAACAGAAATTGATGCTGGCAATCAGTGAACGAGATATAAAAGATGGTAAACTAATTTCTCAAGAAGCAATGAATAAAAGGAATTTGGAATGGCTAAACGCAATGTAATTTGGACACGAACAGCTGACATTCAGTTCGTGGGAATTTTAGAATATTGGGTTAAAAAAAACAAATCAAATAGATACTCTAAAAAACTTTTAAAGCTAGTTTCGGAAAGAACAAAACAAATAGCCGAAAAACCTCTGATTTACAAAGCTACAGATTTCAAAGATACAAGAGTTGCTTCTTTAGGTAATTTTAGTATTTACTATAAATTTAATGACACAGAAATTATCATCACAGCTTTTTGGGACAATAGACAAAATCCGAAAAAACTTTTGAAAATATTGGAAAACAAAAAATAACGTTGCACAACAAAGTACTGTGGTAAAAAGCAAGTAAAAATGCATTAACTTTTCACTAAAATACTTCTATATGAGTCATCATATATTAAACCAGATTTTGCGATAGCAAAAGCCTGTTTTAGAAGCTTATTACACACAGCTATTAAAGCCAGTTTTTTACTCTTCCCTTTTGCTACAATTCGTTCATAAATATCT
>NZ_QPJO01000010.1 GCF_003337305.1 Winogradskyella arenosi
TGACTATTTGCTGATAGAAGTTTAGCGAAGTTTTTAAAGCCTGAAATCGTGTTTTTAAACTGGTAATAATTACCTTCAGAATCGGTGACATCAAATACCAAATGGCTAATGTCTATTCCAAAATATTTAATATCTTTATTCATAAGAAAATGATTTTTGAAAGGACGACTACGCAAGTTTCAACGACTTAAAATCGAGGTCTAAAAGCCTCATAGAACTGTACGAAATCTGTGTAGTAAAAGAGAGGGGATTTTCAATGTTGACCAGATCTGTAGTCTCTGCGTATATAATAACCTTATTCCTCTCTTTTGTTCTTTCTAATTTATAGATCTTAATTTAGTGTTTTTATTAAAATGCTAACTTAAGCCGTATATAATTTATTGCTTTGGCAAGTGCTTATTTGGAAAATTCCTTCGGAATTTTCTCGTGTTCGTATTTGTTTGTTAAATTAGTTGCTCAAACACGCAACGTATCATATACAAAACCGTTGGCACACATTAAAACCAAACACTATGAAAAATTATATATTAATTCTTTTTTTAAGTTTCTTCTCTTTTTCTTTTGGGCAAGAATTTAGTGTTGAATTATTTTTTGAAGATTCCGCAGGAAATCAAGACAGTATAATTCTTGGTTATGATGACAATGCAACTGACGCCATAGATAGTGCTTTTGGTGAAACCAATATAATCACTATTCCTTATAATTCTGGTTTAGATGTTAGGATTAGCGATGAAATGATAGCTCGAAATACTTATCCAGACCCAATAACCGCAACTTACCATACCAAAACACAAATATTTCAGAAAAACTGTCCTACAAACTTTTCTATACAAGGCATTGACATAGTAACCGAAAATTGGCCAGTGACAGTTACATGGAATAACTTATTATTCGATGATGACTGTAGAAATGGTTCTGTTTTTACAGGCATAATCCCAGGAGGATGGTGGGATGTTCAAAGCCCTAGCGAGTTTGATTGTGGTTTTTTTAGAGTTCAATTTATAAACGACAATCAAGTAACATTCTGTGATAACACCTTCTACCCTGATTATCCTACAAGTAATAGCGCTTTTTTAACAGACGATAATTTAATAGTATCTGTTTTCTGGTTCACTTTTGGCAATGAATCGCTACTATTAAATGTTGAAGACTATAATTTATCCAATTTAGCAATATATCCAAACCCAACGGATAATAAAGTAACAATTGATATTAATGAAACCAATTTAGAAATTGAGCATGTTGAATTAATTCAAATATCTGGAAAAAGTTCAAAAATTAAGCTTGATAGCAATGGTTCTATCAATTTGAAGGATTATAAAGCTGGAATTTATTTTGTTAGAGTAACTTTCAAAACTGGAAATACTTTATTGAAAAGGATTATTAAAAAATAACGACATGCCAACACCGTGTATAATTAATTGCTTTTTAAGTGCTTACTTGCGAAAATTCCTGCGGAATTTTCTCGGGTTCGTAAAAGTTTGTTAACTTAGTTGCCTAACCACGCAACAAACCACATACAAACACGTTGTGCACAATGCGGAAAATGAGGAAAAACATCAAAATTTGAACTAAAAAAGCCAACCGCACAAACAGCACATTCATTTTTTTCCAACGCTCGATTCCAACGCTCAAAAAAATAAAAGAGCTGTTTCTCGCCAACACGCATAAAAACCAACTTACCTTTTGCACAACCATTGCATTAAATAATTTATATATTTGTATAAGTTATATGAAAATCTTTTTTTCCATATCAATGTCTATTTTATTCTTTTTTCAAGGGATAAGCATAGATATGGACTTTTGTGGTCCAATTAAAGATGTTTCAAGTGTTATTACCCATTATCAAGACCATAAAGTCTATGGCGACTCTTTCCTTGAATATGTGGTTGAAGATTACTTTGGCAGTGATACTCAAAATGAAGAGCATCATCATAGCCCAGATGAGGAAAATACACCTATTCATTCCCATAATCAATGTTGTCACCCATTGGTATTAATTATTGCCAACAATACTTTGGCTTTAACCAATCGACTAAATTTTGAAGAGAAAAAACAGTATAATTTACATAAAGTAAACTTCACTTCCAGATATTTGGAATCACTTTTCCAGCCGCCACGAGCATAATTCAGTTTTTTTAAAGGATAGCTATATCCAATTTTGAACCTATATGGTTCTTTTCATTTCGTGTAATTCTATTTTCTATATCAGAATTGTACCGAAAAGTTTAACTGAATTAAAACCTTTTCTATGATTAATAAAATCATTGATTTTTCAATCAATAACAAATTCATTATTGGTTTGCTAACGCTTACCATTGTTGGAGCAGGTATTTGGAGTATGACCCAAGTACCCATCGATGCTGTTCCAGATATTACCAACAACCAAGTACAGGTTATTACGCAAGCACCTAATTTGGGAACAGAAGACATTGAACAATTTGTAACCTATCCAGTAGAAGTTGCAATGAGCAACCTACCTGATGTAAAGGAAATCCGTTCCATTTCTCGTTTTGGTTTATCTGTGGTTACTATTGTTTTTGACGATGCTATGGGAACCTATCTACCACGTCAATTAGTAGCTGAAAAGCTAAACGAAGTTAAAGAACAAATTCCAAGTGGTTTTGGCGAACCTGCTATGGGACCTATCTCTTCTGGATTAGGAGAAATCTATCAATACACACTTAAAGTAAAACCAGAGTATAAAGACAAATATTCAGTTACTGATTTGCGCACAATGCAAGATTGGATTGTACAACGTCAAATGGCAATGGTAGAAGGTGTAGTTGAGGTAAATGCCATAGGTGGAAAAATTAAACAGTACGAAGTTGCTGTCGACCCAAACGAACTAAAAGCTATTGGTTTAACAATTACCGATGTTTTTGAAGCTCTTGAAGCTAATAATCAAAACACAGGTGGAGCATACATTGAAAAGAACCATCAAGCCAATTTTATTCGTGGAGAAGGTTTGGTGCGTAGTTTAGAGGATATTAAAAAGATTACGGTTAAAAACACTAACAATATTCCAATTACCGTTGGCGACATTGCTACGGTACAATTTGGTGCTGCTATTCGTTATGGTGCTTTAACACAAGATGGCGAAGGTGAAGTAGTTGGTGGTTTGGTGATGATGCTTAAAGGTGCAAATTCAAACGATGTTATTGAGAATGTTAAAGTACGAATGGCTCAAATCGAAAAATCATTGCCAGAAGGAATTATTATCGAACCTTTGTTAGACCGAAGCAAATTAATAGCAGAAACAACTTCAACGGTTGCAACAAATCTGATTGAAGGCGCATTGATAGTCATTTTTGTTCTTATTTTCTTATTAGGCAATTGGCGTGGTGGTTTAATAGTAGCTTCAACAATTCCATTATCACTATTATTCGCATTTATACTAATGAATGTGTTTGATGTTTGGGCTAACCTAATGAGTTTAGGAGCAATAGATTTCGGAATTATTGTTGATGGCGCAGTAATTATTGTAGAAAGTACCGTTTTTTTAATTGCATCACAAGTCCTAAAGAAAAAGAAGTTAACATCTAAAGAGCGTGATGGTGTTGCAGCAAATGCCTCAAAAAAAATGATGAATGCTGCCTTTTTCGGCCAGCTGATTATTCTTATTGTATTTCTACCAATATTAGCATTAGAAGGTATTGAAGGAAAAATGTTTAAGCCAATGGCATTGACCTTTATTTTTGCGATGATTGGTGCAATGGTACTATGTTTAACCTACGTACCAATGATGTCTGCATTGGTGTTACGAGCACCAAAAAACGATAAAAAATCTTATGGAGATAGATTTGTGCATTGGGTTGAGGATAAGTATCAACCTTTATTGGTAAAAGCATTGCAAAAAGGAAAATGGATTATTGGTATTGCAGTCGTGCTATTCGGAATTACAGTCTTTATGTTCACGAGAATGGGTGGCGAATTTATTCCACAATTAGATGAAGGCGACATTGCATTTCACGCCATTTTAAAACCCGGAAGCTCACTTACAGAAACGATTGAAACGACAACAAAAATTGAACAAATTGTAAAAGCAAAGTTTCCAGAAGTCGATAAAATAGTTAGTCGAATTGGTGTTGCAGAAATTCCAACAGACCCAATGCCAATGGATTTAGCCGATGTTTTTGTAATCTTGAAACCAAAAAGCGAATGGACAACAGCTACTTCTAAAGATGAATTGATAGAGAAGATGAAAGAAGCGGTAGAAATGGTTCCTGGTGTGAATTATGAATTTACACAACCTATCGAAATGCGTTTTAATGAATTGCTCGAAGGTGTTCGAGAAGACATTGCTATTAAACTTTATGGTGAAGATATAGAGGTGCTATCTCAAAAAGCAGAAGAAATATCTAAAATTATTGCTGGTACAGAAGGTATTGGCGATATGAAAGCGGAAGCTACAACAGGCCTACCGCAAATGACCATTTCATATAATAGAAATAAATTGGCACAATACGGACTTCAAATTAATACCTTAAACCAAATTGTACAATCCGCATTTGCAGGAGGTACGGCAGGAGTTATTTTTGAAGGTGAAAAGCGGTTTGATTTAGTAGTTAGATTAAGTTCTCGTAATCGTAAAGACATAACAGATGTGCAAAATTTGTATATCAACTTGCCTTCTGGTGCGCAAATTCCGCTTCGCGAAGTAGCTGATATAAGTTACAAAGCTGGTCCAATGCAAATCAGTAGAGACAATACGAACAGAAGAACTTATGTAGGTGTCAATGTTAGAGGTCGTGATGTAAAATCATTGGTAGAAGAAATTAAAACTAAATTAGATGCACAATTAGAACTACCATCAGGTTATTTCATTCGTTATGGCGGTGCTTTTGAAAATTTAGAACGTGCCAGTAACCGTTTACAAACTGTTGTTCCTATTGCCTTGTTACTCATTTTTGTACTGATTTATTTTGCATTAAAATCCTTACCACAAACCTTGATGATTTATATAGCAATCCCAATGGCAACCATTGGTGGTGTTGTAGCGTTGTGGTTACGAGATATGCCATTTAGTATCTCGGCAGGTGTTGGTTTTATTGTGTTGTTTGGTGTTGCGGTATTAAACGGATTAGTAATGATTAGTGGTCTGAATGAGTTAAAAGAAGAAGGAGTTACCAATCTAAAAGATAGAATTATAGAAGGTACTAAACGAAGAATCAGACCTATTATGCTAACTGCCTTTACAGATGTATTAGGCTTTTTACCTATGGCAATTTCAGCATCGGCTGGTGCTGAAGTACAACGTCCTTTGGCAACTGTAGTTATTGGTGGATTATTAACTTCAACTTTGTTAACACTATTTGTGTTACCTATTTTATACCATTGGGTAGAAAATAAATCATTTAGGTTTAAACCGAATAAAAAGTTGGTTACAGCAACAGCATTAGTATTATTACTATTTGGCTTTTCACTAAAAAGTAATGCACAAGAGTTGAATGATACAATTCCCGAAATTTCATTACAAGAAGCTGTTGAATTCGCAAAAAGTAATTATCCAATACTAAAACAACAGCAATTTGAAATTAGCAAACAAGAGCAGTTAAAAAGTACAGCTTATGATTTTGGAACGACTCAAATTTTTACGGGAGGTGAAGAAATCAATAACGGAAATGGTATTTACACCACTATTGGAGTTGGTCAATCAAATATTGATGTATTTGGTATTGCACCAAAGCGGAAATTACTGGAGCAACGCATTCAATTAGCTCAAAAAGCGTTTCAGCTTTCAGAATTAGATTTAGAACTGGAAGTAAAGAAAGCGTGGGCAAATGCTTTACAGAGTAAAAGGAATTATAATTTATACAAAGAGTTAGATTCCATCTATACCAACTTTGAAAAAGCAGTTGCTTTAAATTATGAAGTAGAAGCCATTTCTAAACTGGAATATGCAGCAGCCAAAAATCAAGCCTTACAGATTCAGAATAAATTTTTGCAATCAAAAAGCGAATATATTATTGCTTTACAACAATTAAACTTGTGGTTGATTTCAGATGATTTTTATACGGTTTCAGATGAAATTGATATAGAGAGCGAAATAAATGTAGAATCCTTTAGTATAGAAGCACACCCTTTATATACTGTTTCTCAACTTCAACTCGCAGAGGCAGAAGCAAACTATAAAGCTGCCAAAGCTGAAAATTTACCAAAGTTCAACCTTCAAGGTGGTTTACAAAAAGTAAATGGAAATTCAGGGTTTTATACCTATCAAGCTGGTATTTCCATACCGTTTTTATCTGGTACCACAAAAACACAAGTTAGAACAGCCAAAATTGATAGACAAATTGCCGAATCAAATATGCAGTTCAAGCAAAAGGAAGTGCAATCTAAATTTAATCAAGCTAAAGAAAATTACCAAAAATGGAAAACATCTTGGCTGTTCTATAAGAATCAAGTATTACCACTTATTAAAGAACAAAAAACTGGTGCTTTGTTTGCTTATAAAGAAGGAGAGATTGATTACACAGCGTTTACACAACTTATAAAAGAAGCTATTCAATCAGAACTGGAAGCACAAACAGCATTAGTGAACTATTTAGAAAGTACATTCCAATTACAATATTTTAATCAATAAGACAATGAAAGCCCATAATGGGCATTTGGCAAATAATGGTCAATACACATACAAAATTTTAGACAATGAAAAATATAACAAATAAATTCCTTATACTTTTTATAGTATCAATTGTAGCAACTGCTTGCGGAAATAAAGAAAGCCATAAGGAAGGTGATGGTCATTCCCATAACGAAGAACAAAAAACTGAAGAAAACGATGGCCATAGCGAAGGCGAAGAAGTGATGCTTTCACAACAACAGTTTGAGACCTTAAAAATGAAGATAGACACCATTGCATTGCGTAATATGAGTGGTTATGTAGAAGCAAATGGCACATTGGAAGTACCACCACAAAGTGAAGCTGCAATAACTTCTGTAGTTGGTGCAAATGTGTTATCCATAAAAGTGATTGAAGGAGACAAAGTGAATAAAGGTCAAGTTGTGGCATATCTTTCACATCCAAATATTATTCAAATGCAAACCGATTATTTGAATGCTTTTAGCAATAGTAATTTTTTAAAGAAGAACTTTGAGCGTCAACAAAAATTATATGATGCAGGAGTTGGCTCTGGTGCAAATTTTCAAAAGGCCGAAGCCGAATATGATGCCTCTAAAGCAATGGTAAATGGATTGGAAGCCCAATTGAAACTATTAAATATAAACACGTCATCAGTACGAAATGGAACAATTGCTCAAAGTATATCATTACGCAGTCCTATTGAAGGCTATGTGCAAAAGGTAGAAGTAAAAACAGGACAGTATGTTGAACCTCAAACCGAACTTTTTGAAATAGTAAATACACATCACGTTCACGCTGATTTAATGGTCTTTGAAAAAGATGTGTATAAAGTTAAGAAAGGTCAAAAAGTAAGCTTTAATATACAAACAATGCAAGATGAAGAATTAACAGCAGAAATCTATTCCGTAAGCAAAACATTTGAAGATGACCCTAAAGCAGTACACGTACACGCTGAAATTGAAAACAAGAAAGGTAACTTAATTCCTGGAATGTATATCCAAGGTAAAATTCAAGTAGAGAACACCAAAACAAAAGCACTTCCTGAAAGTGCGATAGTAAAAGAAGGTGATAGATTTTTCGTGTTTTCGGCAGAAAAAGAAAATGACGATTGGAGTTTTAAACCTATTGAAGTGCTTTTAGGAGCAAAAGATGGCAATTGGGTAGCTGTTCAATTTACTGAAGAACAAGATAAAATCACAAAATTCGCTTATAACAATGCGTATTATTTAATAGCCGAAATGAAAAAAGGAGAAGCAGAACACGAACATTAGATTATGCAAACCATAGAACAATTATTAGAGTTAAAAAATATTCGCGTTACGGCAATGCGTTTATTGATTTATAAGTTTCTTGTAAATAAACAAGTAGCAGTAACATTAAGTGATATAGAAAATGCTTTTGAAAAAGCAGATAGAACTACCTTATACAGAACTATTAAAACATTCGAGGAAAAATATATTGTGCATCAAATAGATGATGGTACAGGTATTACCAAATATGCTTTATGTGAACAAGGTTGTAGTTGTGATATAAATAAAGATTTACACTTACATTTCCATTGTAACAATTGTAATGAAACCATTTGCTTAACAGACCATAAAATACCAAAAGTTAAAGTGCCTGATGGCTTTGTTTCAGAAAATGTAAACTTGGTTGTAAAAGGTATATGTGATAAGTGTAGTGGATAACAAATGCACTTCCATTGCACTAACGATTGTACTACTTTTATTCAAAATTAATGGATATGAAGTTTAATACTAAAATACCTAAACCTCTTAAACAGGCTTATAACGAAGAATTAAAACGATATAGTTTCTGTTTAGAAAATAAGCAGTATAGTAATGCTTGGTATCATTTAGAACGCAGTCATATCATAGGGCAATCTTACCCAATAGAACATACCTATTCACATTGGCTAATGCTAAAGTTTGGATTTATGCAAAAAGATACTAAAGAAGTACTCGGTCAAATTATTAGGTTACTTGTTGGTGGTTGGAAATCATTTATTGACCACGTGCCACTTGGTAACACAGGCGGTGCAAACGTACTACCATTAAAATCTATGCCTATACCTAATGATATTAAAAATTTATTCAATTCAAAATGAAGAAAAAGAAAGTCAATTTAAGAGATTTAAAACCAAATCCAGAAGAACAACATTCTCACGATGATGGTCATAATCACGGTAATGGAAGTACATTTAAAACTTATGTGCCAGCAATTATAAGTTTTACGATGCTTATGATGGGTATAGGTTTAGACTATTTTGATGTTACCTTTTTCAAGGATTGGATTCGCATTATATGGTATGGTATTGCTTATTTACCAGTTGGGCTTCCTGTTGTAAAAGAAGGTTGGGCAAGTATTAAAAAAGGTGATGTGTTTACAGAGTTCTTTTTAATGTCCATTGCTACTATTGGTGCGTTTATTATTGGCGAATATCCAGAGGGTGTTGCAGTAATGTTGTTTTATGCAGTTGGGGAATTATTTCAAGGTGCTGCTGTAAAACGTGCAAAAGGTAATATAAAAGCTTTATTAGATGTTAGGCCAAAAGAAGCCAATGTATTTCGTGATGGTGACTATATAAGTGTATCGCCAGAAGCTGTAAATATTGGAGAGAAAATTCAAGTTCGTGTAGGTGAAAAAATTCCATTGGATGGTATTTTATTATCCGAAAAAGCATCTTTAAATACCGCAGCATTAACAGGCGAAAGCAAACCAGATTCTATTCAGAAGGAAGCCAAGGTTTATGCAGGTAGTATTAATTTAGAAAGCGTTATTGAAGTTGAGGTAACCAATAAGTTTGAAGATAGTTCTATTGCCAGAATATTAGACTTGGTACAAAATGCTACAGCACGTAAATCTAAAACAGAATTATTCATTAGACAATTTGCTAGAATTTACACGCCAATCGTTGTGTTATTAGCCATAGGTGTTACGTTTCTTCCATACTTTTTTGTGGATGATTATGTATTTAGAGATTGGTTGTATCGTGCCTTGATTTTTCTCGTGATTTCGTGTCCTTGTGCATTGGTAATTTCAATTCCGTTAGGCTACTTTGGCGGATTGGGAGCAGCTTCAAAAAACGGAATTTTATTTAAAGGCGCTTCGTTTCTCGATGCAATGACCAAAATAAATACGTTGGTTATGGATAAAACAGGAACTGTAACCAAAGGTGTTTTCAAGATTAAAGAAATTAAAGCAATTGGTTGGGAAGAAACCGAATTTATGAAATATTTGATGGAGATGGAAGAACAATCTACGCATCCAATCGCCAAAGCAATTTTAGAATATAAAGCAGACGGAGTAGATTTTGAGGCTACAGAAGTTTCAGAAATCGCTGGAAAAGGTTTGAAAGGTATTGTAAATGACAAAACCGTTTTAGTTGGAAATAAAGCCTTAATGACTTCTAATAATATTGATATACCATCTGAAACGGAATCTATTGTAGAATCTATCGTTTTAGTCGCTATCGATGGAAAATTTGCAGGTTATGTGGTTATTGCGGATGAATTGAAAGACGATGCAAAAGACACAATTATTAATTTACAAAAAATAGGCATAAAAAATATTATGATGCTTTCGGGAGACAAAGATTCCATAACTCAAAAAGTTGCTTCCGAATTAAACATTGAAAAAGCCAAAGGCGGATTATTGCCAGAAGATAAGCTAAATGAGGTTGAGCTTTTAAAGAAGAATCTCGAAAACAAAATTGCTTTCATTGGCGATGGAATTAACGATGCGCCAGTTTTGGCGGCAAGTGATGTCGGAATTGCAATGGGTGGTTTAGGAAGTGATGTTGCAATAGAAACCGCAGATGTGATAATTCAAACCGACCAACCTTCGAAAGTTGTAAAAGCAATACAAATAGGTCGTTCCACTCGAAAAATTGTGTGGCAAAATATCGGTTTGGCTTTTGGAGTAAAAGTAATTGTATTGATTTTAGGAGCAGGTGGATTGGCGACAATGTGGGAAGCAGTTTTTGCCGATGTTGGTGTGGCTTTATTAGCAATCTTAAACGCTGTACGATTACAAAAAATGAAATGGGATTGAGCAATGTTGCGGAAAAATTAGGTGCTAACATTAAAAATCGATTATTGAATAGCCAACGCTAAAATCCATACACATTCACAGTCGCATCATCCACGCTTCACCCAAACTGTAAAAGAGTATGTCTTGCCAATGCTCACTTTTGAACAAAATAACAAACATTGGAAAACCAAGCTGAACGTGAAAAGCACTATGCACAACAAAGTACTGTGGTAAAAAGCAAGTAAAAATGCATTAACTTTTCACTAAAATACTTCTATATGAATCGTCATATATTAAACCAGATTTTACGATAGCAAAAGCCTGTTTTAGAAGCTTATTACACACAGCTATTAAAGCCAGTTTTTTACTCTTCCCTTTTGCTACAATTCGTTCATAAATATCT
>NZ_QPJO01000011.1 GCF_003337305.1 Winogradskyella arenosi
CTGTCAGAATGATGAATAAGCTTTTGATTGGTATATTTTCTGTTTTTAATAGCCATAGCGAGCGCATCTGTGCAAAGTGATGTTCTCATGTGGTTGTCGAGTTTATATCCCATTATTTGCTTAGAATAGGCGTCTGTGACTAACGCTAGATAGTTGTGCCCATTTTCTGTTTTAATGTATGTTATGTCGCTAACCCATAGTTGTTCCGGTCGAGTAGGAACGTGGTCTTTAACAAGGTTCTTATATTTTTTGTACATATGGTTTGAGTTTGTCGTTGTCATGTAATTTTTAGTTTTGGGAATCAAAAGATTATTTAGTCTAAGGAAGTGATAGAACTTGTCTCTACCTATCTTGATATCAGCGTTAATAAAGTCTTTCTTTAACTCCTTGTGTAGTTTTATTCCGCCAGTTTTAGAGCCTACTTTTTTACGGTAGTCCTTGACCATCTTGATCATTTTTTGATGATCTATTTCTTTTTTCTGTTGCGTTCTTAGTCTTTTGTAGAAGGCTTGTTTAGATATCCCAAAACATCCATAGAGCCATTTTCTTTTATACGCTGTTTTTTCTTTTGCTCTATCTCTTTTGCTAATGTTTTGGGTAATGACTTTTTTGACATATCGACACCTGTAATAAGTTCCATATCAGCAATAATGTCCTGTTGGAAGTCTTTTTGGAACTCAAGTTCTTCAATCTTCTCCTTTAGCTTTTTAATCTCATCGTTTTTACTCATACCCATGTTTTGTTGTACTAATGTACTGTATTTTCTTAACCAATAGGAAATAGTTGTTCTCGGAATATCATATTTTTTAGAAGCTTGGTTGTTTGAAATCTGACCATTTAAGATTTGGTCAACGACTAAAAGTTTGGTTTCTAAAGTTGCTTTTTGATAGCTTTTTTTTAGCCAGTGTTCATTTTTTGTTTTCATAAGTGACTATAATTAAGTGTTTAATTTTTAGTCAACCTATTTCAGGAAAGTACATTTTTAGTATTGCTCACAACGTGTTTGTGTATGGTTAGTGGCGTGGTTTAGCAACTAATTTAGCAAACTTTTACGAACCAGAGAAAATTCCGCAGGAATTTTCGCAAGTAGGCAAGAACCAAGCAATTAATTATACACGGTGTTGTGCGTAGGCTTTTATTCAGAGTTATTATTTTCTATTAGCTTTATTTTTTTACTATTCCAATTTAGAATTACTCGATAATTTTTAAAAAAATCTAAACCAAACCTTCTACTCAAATATTGCTCTGAATATACTTTTTGGTTTTTTAAAATAGTATTTCCAAATTCTAATTCATTAACAATTCCTGTGTAAGATATCCTTGCATTGTCTTGTTTTCCATAAATTCCAATAGAACCGGTTGTTTTAGATTCAGTGAAATCTGATATTTGACCATTTTCTTTTTGCTTTTCAAATTCGGAAAAAGGTATAACTAAATCTCCATTATAGCCAAAATCGACATCAAAATTCCAAACTTTTTCACCATTTATTTTACAAGCAATAGAAGGTATTCCTGCATATCCAATAAATAACTTATTTTCAATTATTTTTTCAGGTAAGCTTAATTTCGATTCATTGTCAGTTATAATAATTTGTTTCTTATCAAAATCAATATCCCAAATAGCGTGTTGCATTAAACTTGAACCAATAAATCCGTCAATATTGAGAGAAGACCACATTGATATTGAATTAAAATCATTTATTAAGGCTACTGTTTCAACAAAATCTATTTTTCCAATTCCAATAGATTCTATTCTAGTATATTGATTAGTTTGTTTTTTATTAAAAACATCAGAAACATTTACAGAGTCAATAATTTTCAAATTTAAACTTTCAGCAAGTTCTTTTGACACAAGAGTTGGTGTCCCAGTATCAAAAAGAAAATTATAATTTTTATTATTTATTTCTACAGGAACAATTATCCAACCATTTTTAATTTCGAAAGGTAAAGTAACTTTAAAGTTTTCTTGTTTTGTTTTTCCTTCTTTAAAGTATTTTACTGCTTTGCTAGTTGCACAACTACTTATTAAAATTAATATTATTGAATAGATAAATACTCTTGTTTTGTTCATGTATTTCAATTTTGTAGATGCTGTTTTTAGCTTACGCACAACGTGTTTGTGTATGGTTAGTTGCGTGGTTAGGCAACTAAGTTAGCAAACTTTAACGAACCCGTGAAAATTCCGCAGGAATTTTCGCAAGTAGGGAAGAACAAAGCAATTAATTATACACGGTGTTGGCAAATCGTTTTTTATTCATTCATATTTTTCCTTTTGCACTCAAAGCTTTATAGCTAAAACCTTTTGGAAATTTTCCTTGACAAGCATCATTCATTGTATATGGCGCTTCCCACTTGAACCCAGTTCGATTGTTAATTGATTCGAACAAATACATTTCAACCGTTTTTTGTTTGTCGTTTTTTAGAAACTTTGCCACTACGATATCTCCAACTTTAAAAGGACTATAAGCTTCTCCAATTAAAGGAACGTCGATTATTAATTCCTATTCAAAATTCGAGTTGTCAAATTCTACTTTGCATTTTACTACAATATCTTTTCCTCCACCAAAATATTCATTGTTTCCCAAAACATTGGTTATTTCGGCTTTTCCGCAATTCAGGTCAGATTCAGTCCACTTAGATTCCGATTTTTTATTTCCACAAGAGAAAGTCAAAATCAAGCTTAAAAGACAAGTTATTAGTTTTTTCAAATTCGTATTTCGGTTTTTCACAAATGTTTGCCAACGTGTTTGTGTATGGTTAGTTGCGTGGTTGAGCAACTAAGTTAGCAAACTTTTACGGACCAGAGAAAATTCCGCAGGAATTTTCGCAAGTAGGCACGTAAAAAGCAATTAATTATACACGGTGTTGGCAACAGTTTTTATTATTCCGTTATAGTTTTTCATTCAAGTCCTGTCTTCCAACAATTGCCATTATATCTATAATATCTTCATTAACTTTAAAATAGATACTATCAGCTCCATAAACACAACGTCTATAATCTTTTTTTATATATTCAGCTGATTCAAAAGAATAAGGTCTTTGGGAAATAATGTCAAAATATTCAAAAAATGATTCAAAATACTTATCCGCTTGAGTCATTCCGAATTTTTCAACTCCATAGTGATGGATTCGGATTAAGTCATTTTTAGCTTCGTTACTTAATCGATATTTAGCCATTAAGTAAAGTTTTTGATTGAGCTAAAATTTCATTTTTCGATTTGCTTGTAAATCCGCTATTTTCAGCTTTTTCCAATTTAGTTCGAACCCAATCAATTTCGACTTGTTGTTTTCTAGCTTGTCTAATTAAATCGTTTACTAATTCGCTTTTGCTTGAATATTCTTTTCCATTGACTTGAGCTTTCAGCCATTCGTCGTTAGGTTCTGTAAATGATATACTTTGTCTTGACATAATTTGATTATTTGGTGTAAATATACATCAATTACGAATCATTTGCAAATTGTTGCCAACGTGTTTGTATATGGTTTGTTGCGTGTTTCAAGCAACTAATTTAGTAAATAATTACAGACCAAGAAAGTCCGCGAGGACTTTCGTAAGTAGGTAAGAAGTCAGCAATAAATTATATACGGTGTTACCTGCAGGCTTTATTTTTTCATTCTATTCAGTCGTTGGAATATTCTTTCTCCTAAATCTATATTTCCGACAAAATCGTCCCATTGGCAAGTCGGTGCGAACCAAATCCATAAATCTTCAATCACGCTTTTATCTCCGTTTTCTAATTTATTAATTCGGTCAACAAGGTCTTTGTGGAATTCCTCCGCAGATAAATGTTCTCCAGAATAACCACCAGAGTATTCAGACAAGATTTTTTCCGCTTTCTTTAAGTCAGATATCAAAGAGTCCATTTTATTCCGATTCTTGAAAATATTCGTAAGCATATCCTTCTATTTCTCCATTTAATTGATTTCCGTTTTCGTCTTTCAATTCATACGTTTCTTGTATTCCTCCAATTGAAGCACAACCATCTAAACCTAAAAGGATAGTATAAAAAACATCAGTCAAAGTCGAAATGCGATGCCTTTCGACGCATCTGGTTGCGCAGTTTCTCACAGCAATGACGCTTTTTTTTGGAAAAGAACGATACAGAACGCAAGCCTTAACTTTCTGAGAAATGCCGAATACAGGAACAGAAATAAGCGGATTTTCCAACGAAATAGAATACTTAAACAACTTAAAAAAATACGCTGAAAAATTGTTTCGGGACAGCACGAGATATTTGCAGAAAACGCAACGACCTTTGTGCGTTTAGTTCTCCAAGAAAAAGTTTTTCGAGCTAAAAGTTAATAGATAAAAAACTAAATTTCGGACAGCATTTCAAATTGTAAATACTAACGAAAAAACACTCGGCACGTATTGTTGCTAACGGTCTCGTATAACCGTCAGTTACGGGTTAATATGCGTTAATTTTCGGTTTAACACAGACTTTAGCAATTCCGAGTGGATTCGGACGTAGTCGAATCCGCCGTAATTGCGGTTATACATTGTTGGCAACAGTATTTTCTATTATAATTTCAGTCAGTTTGTCAATATCGACTTTTTCAATTTCGCTTAAATCCAGTTCAATTTTATTTCCGTTCTTTTTCACAACAGTGAGGATTCCGTTTTGTAAATCAGTTGACTTCACATCTTTGAAATTAATTGATTTTCCAAGAAATGATTTAATTCGAATCGTGATTCCAGCTTTATTCCATCCAACATAATATTTTCCAAAACTCATTCTGGCAAAGTAAATTACCATTCCAACTGAACCAATAATTCCCAACATCTTATTCCATTCAGTTTTAGTTTCTCCAAAGATTTCAAATGTTCCAGAAAACATACATATAATTGTCAGAATTAGTAAAATTCCATTTTTCCAATCATTGAGTTTATTAAATCTTATTCTGTTCATATTCGTTCTGTTATATTGTTGCCAACGTGTTTGTGTATGGTTAGTTGCGTGGTTAGGCAACTAAGTTAACAAACTTTTACGAACCCGTGAAAATTCCGCAGGAATTTTCGCAAGTAAGCAAGTAAAAAGCAATTAATTATACACGGTGTTGTAGCACGTTTTTTTATTTATATTCAATCATAATTAATCAGTACAATTATTAGAATAACATAAAATATTGTGCCCAAAGTCATTAAAATTAATTTTCGACCCATTTTATTGTCTGAACTCCTTTTTATGCCTGGGTTGTGATGACTGTATGTTCCATTTAATCTAATCAATATTAGATATAAAGGGCCTAAAAAAAAGAGTTTAAGGTCAGAGTCAGTATATTTTTTAGACGTGCTCATTATTTTTATTCCGATTTAATGTCATCTTCAGTTCCAAATTTTCCGTCTAAACCAGCAGACGTTATTAAAAATCCTTTTCCGTTCTCTGTAATCGTAAATTCATATTCTCGATTCCAAGCATCTTTTGTCCAATCTTTTCTTAAAGGACTATTTCCGATTAATTCATTCAATTCTGTTGGGTATTTTCCGAGATTTTTATTCCAGTTTTCCATTCTCTCGCTCATTTCCGAGATTTCCTTTTCAGTTTTTTTTGGAAATACAGATGTTCTTTGATAAGTAAAAAATAGAACAGCACTAAAACTTCCAATGATAAAAACAGCAATAAACATTAATGCACTTGGTTGCATAAAATACTTTTGAATCGGTCTTTTAATTCCGTCTTCTTTTTCCTTTTTACTT
The DNA here is from genome assembly GCF_003337305.1 of Winogradskyella arenosi. GTDB lineage: Bacteria > Bacteroidota > Bacteroidia > Flavobacteriales > Flavobacteriaceae > Winogradskyella > Winogradskyella arenosi. The sequence goes on from NZ_QPJO01000011.1 coordinate 5,699, forward strand.
ATCCGTTTTTGATGTTTATAATCTTCACGAATTAGTCCAAATTCAGCTAAAGTTGAAAGTATTAATTCTATCATTTAGTTCGTTTTGTATTATACTGAAATAGGTTGACTCTTTTTGGTTACTATTTAGATAGTTCAAAAGATTTTTTTTAGCCGTTTAGAAGGCAAAAAAATAGTTTGA
>NZ_QPJO01000013.1 GCF_003337305.1 Winogradskyella arenosi
TTATCGTTTCAAGGTAAAATGTGCTTTAAATTCTTTGCGTTGTCCGGTACTTGGTTCATCGTACTCTATTGTAAACCAGTAGCCATCGCTTGGCATTGCTTCTCCATTAAAGGTTCCATCCCAACCATTGCCGTCGGGGCTTAGTTGTTTTAATAATTTCCCGTACCGGTCAAATATATAAATTTTTGCATTACTTCCAACACCTTCAATGTTCCAAGTTTCATTATTACCATCACCGTTAGGCGTAAAATACAGCGGGTAGTCGATTATAAACTTCGAGGTACTCGCTAATCCACATCCATTTCTATCGCGAGCAGTAATCTCATGATCTCCAGAAGACACATTGTTAAACACTCCGCTATCTTGCCATGGTCCGCCATCTAAACTGTATTCGTAAACTCCAATCCCTATAGCTGTCGCTTCTAAAATGTGATTATCTGCAAAAGCTTGGGTTAACAATTCTATCGTTACACTTGGTGGTGCACTTTCTATAACCTCTGTACTTGCACTATTAAAACAGTTTGTCTGTGTTGAAGTACTGATATCTGTTACATCTACACGGTACGTTCCTTCTTCTAACGGCATATAGCTTGGTCCAGTTTCTCCTGGGATGATAACACCGTTAAAATACCATTCAAAACTGTAATCTGCTGCTGTTAAATAGGTGTCTATAACTAAAGGAGCTAAGATCTCCGTACCATTAGTATCAATACATAACACATAACGATCGTCTAAAATTAATTCTGGTAGTGGATTAACATCTAAGGTTAACTCGGCTACCGCATAACATATAGAGGTATCATTTCCTGTTGTGGCATCTGGCGTATCATTATCCACACGGGCATAAATAATTTGCGGGTTTACCGTGTTTTCATACAAGGTTGGTAATGGATTCACTTTTAAATCAGCATCCTCTTGCGTTTCATAATAGGTCACATTATAATTTGCTGGGTTTTGAGCGTCTAACACTTCTGCATCCATTGTTGTTAAATCGAATTGTGCACTATCATTTGTTGGATCGCCATCAATTTCCATTTCATCATCACAAATCTCATACACAATTGGCACGGTGTCCGGATTGGCCTGCGCCGCTTCATGTACTTCAATATAAAAACTTTGTGTGCTTATTGAACAGCCTGTATCTACATTGGTTATACTTACAAAGATCTGCTGTGGATTGCTTATATTGGTATAAGAGCTTACTAAACCATTGGTTCCTGCTTCCGCATCAGCCAAGCTGCTATGGTAGCTTACTACAAACTGATTTGGATCCTGACCATTTAAGACTTCTTCGTCTTTAGTGGTAAGATCAAAACTATCTATACCATCGGTAAATAATTCACATTGAATCATATCTGTAACAGCAACCACTTCTGGTAATGGGTGCACTCTAATGGTAAAGTCTACTAAAGAATAACATCCTGTACTATTACGTGTTACACGCACATAAATCTCCTGACTTGGTGTCTCTATATTGGTATACTGTGTTGGGTCTGGGATAGCGTTGGTACCATTATTGGCATCTAACTGCGTTTCATAATAACTTGCCGTTACACCTGCCTCGCCGTTAAGAATAAGTATTTCATTTGCGGTAAGATCAAACACCTCTACACCATCGCCTGTATTAAAGTCATCACACAACTCTAAATCTGGAATATTCTCACTTAAGGTTGGTGTTGGGTTTGGTAATACACGTATGGTTAAGGTAACCATATCTGTACATCCGGTATTGCTATCTGTTACCACAGCATAAAGCGTTTGTGGGTTAGCATCTAAACCATTTACTGAAGTATTGGTATACTGAGTAGGATCTGCAATAGCATTGGTTTGCGCTTGCGCATCTGCACTTGTTTCATAATACGTGACTAACCAACTGCCGTTGTTGCCTGTGATTTCATCATCTTTTTGTGTTAAATCAAAGACCGTAAACTCATCGCCTGGCATCTCCCCTAAGTCATCACATAAACTTAATTGGGTAGGTTGTACCGCTACTGGTGGAAGATTTACTTCTAAATCAAATGTCCCTACATCTTCACAGCCTACCGTTGGGTTATACAAGCGCACATAAATAGTTTGTGGGTTGCTGGTATTGGTATAACTTGTTGTATTTACAATTGGGTTGGCTCCTGTAGCTGCATCTGCTGCACTAACGTGGTAGCTAAGCTCTAAAGCTGAAGTATTTTGTCCGTTATAAATATCACTCTCTTTTATGGTTAAATCAAATTGGGTAATACCGTTATTATCCGTATCACATAATACAATAGGGTCTATTGCTGTTGGCACCTCTGGTGCCGCAATTACATTTAACTCTAATGTGTTTTGTGTAAGACTGTAACATCCTGTTATCGTATTTTCTGAACGCACATAAATCATCTGTGTATTCGCTACAATATTGGTGTACAACCCTACAATTGGATTCACGCCTGTCTCTGCATCCGTTTGCGTTTCGTGGTAGCTAATAACCACATTAGGTTCGTTATTGGTGATCTCTAAGGTGCGTTGTTCTAAATCGAATTCAGCATAACCATCGTTATCATCATCACAAACGTCAATTTGTGTTGGGTTCGGTTCTGGTGATGGCACTGGATCTACACGTAAGGTAACGGTAACTGTATTAAAACATCCCGTAGCATCATTCTCTGCTCTTACAAAAATAGTTTGAGCATTGCTGGTATTAACATACGGACTTACAATTTCATTAACTGCATTATCGGCATCTGTTTGCGTTTGGTAATAAGTTAACGTTATTCCGGTCTGACCATTTAAAATTCCAGCTTCAGCATCTTCTAAATAAAAGGCTTCTTGCTCATCTCCTGGCGCATTTACATCACACAACTCTAATGGTGGTGGTGTAACTAATACTGGGAGCGGATTAACAACCAATTCTAAACTGGTGATTTTATAACAACTTGCCGTTGTTGCACTGTCTTCTACTCGAACCCAAATCGTTTGATTATAAGCATTCGTATTACTATAGTTTGATGGGTTACTTATAGGGTTATTTGCGGCTTCGGCATCAGCTTCACTTAGATAGTAACTTAAAAGATACTGCGTCTCACTTTGGCCCGCTAAGATTTCCGATGCTTTAGTGGTTAAATCGAAAACCGCATAACCATCTGCTGATCGATCATCACACACCTCTAAAGCCGTTGGAGTTACAAGTTGTGGTGATGGCTCTACGATTAATTCTACCACAACAATCGTTGCACAATCCGTAGAGATCGTAGCACTTTCTACACGTGCATATAAGGTTTGTGCATCTTGCACAATATTATCGTAATCGATAGAGGTATCAATAGCATCAACCCCGTTATTGGCATTGGTTAAGGTTTCGTGATACGTCACCACTAATCCCGAATCTCCGCCGTTAATCTCTGTATCTAAATCGCTAAGAACAAAGATGCCATAACCATCATTATCAGGATCACAGTAAATTAAAGGTGCTGGCGTATAAGCTACAGGAGCTTGTTGTACAACTAATTCTAAACTGGTAACACTTGAACAGGATGTCGCACTGTCTACCACACGGGCATAAATCACCTGACCATTACTGGTGTTGGTATATAAGGTTGGTAATGGATTATCACCAAGCTCTGCTTCTGCTAGAGTTTCATGATAGCTAACCACATAAGAAGCATTACCTCCTGTGATTTCTGCATTTTTAATACTTAAATCCATCTCCGTAAGACCATCTGGTGTGCCATCATCACAAACCTCTAAGGCTGTAGGAGCTGTTAGTACTGGTAAGGCATTAACAATAATATCAAAACTTGTCGTTCCATAACAGCTTGGAAAAGCAGGATCTTCTACACGAGCATAAAGCGTTTGTTGGTTTGGTGAACTGGTATTTTCATAAGTACTTGGCAAGGCTCCGGTACCACTTTGCGCATCAGAAAGACTGGCGTAAAAGCTTACATTATAAACCGCTGGGTTTTGACCGCTTAATATAGCCGCCTCTTGGCTTGCTAAATCAAAAATGGCCACTCCGTCTCCACTGGCATCATCACAGATTTCCATATTAGCAGGCATTGTTGCTAAGGCTCTTGTGTTTACCACTAAATTAAATAGCGGTGCTGCTGAAAAACTGTAACAACTGGTATCTGCTAAACTGGTTACTCGTACATAAATAGGCTGTGAGTTTACCGTATTGGTATAGGTTAACGGCAACGCATTATCACCTAACTCTGCATCGGTAGCATTTAAATGGTAAGACACTTCAAAGTCTGTTGCAGACTGTGATCCTAATAGTATTGCAGTTTGGTCACTTAGCATAAACTCGCCGATTCCATCGTTAGAATCATCATCACAAAGCTCTAAATTAGACACTGCGTTGATGGTTGGGGCT
>NZ_QPJO01000014.1 GCF_003337305.1 Winogradskyella arenosi
GTAGTCTCTGCGTATATAATAACCTTATTCCTCTCTTTTGTTCTTTCTAATTTATAGATCTTAATTTAGTGTTTTTATTAAAATGCTAACTTAAGCCGTATATAATTTATTGCTAGTTCTAGCCTACTTACGAAAATCCTCGCGGATTTTCTATTCGGTTTTTATTTGTTAACTTAGTTGCTTAACCACGCAACAAACCATATACAAAACCGTTACCCAACATTTGACGCAACCATCCTGAACATCTTGCATCTTAAATAAAAAAATAGATTAATGAAAAAAATGACAATTATATTTTCGATTATATTTCTAGCTTATAGTTGCGGATGTAGTGATGAAGGAACTGATTATGTAAATTTTAATGAATTTGAATCTTCTATAATTCCAACAAACATAAATTCGCAGGTAGAATTTGAAAATCAAAATTCAGAAATTATTACAGCTGAATATACTGAATTTGATAACGAACCAATATACTCGACGCCTTCAGAACCAAGTTGTCATGTTTATATTTTTGAATCGAGTAGTGTAATTCTTTCAATTACAGAACTTGAATTGAATTTTCGGCTAAACATAAAGGTGCTTGACTATGGTAATCGTAGAGAAATTATTTTTATTATACAAACCGATGAAGAAATGTATTTCATAAATGGCTCTGTTTTTGATGAAAGTGAAGATATCGAACAATTTCTAACAAATTATAACTCAAATGGATTTGAATTCAATGACGTTTTTATTTTTTCAGGTTTAATCGAAAATGAAATCAGTAAGATAATTTATGAACCTCAAGTTGGTGTCAGATTGATTGAATTTAATGATAGTACATATTTAAAGTTAATAGAATAAAAAACGTTGGGTAACACCGTGTATAATTAATTGCTTTATTGAGCCTACTTGCGAATATTCCTTCGGAATATTCTCGGGTTCGTAAAAGTTTACTAAATTAGTTACTAAACCACGCAACTAATCATACACAAAACCGTTACCTGTAATTAAACTTACGCACACAAATTGGAACAGATTTGGACTAAAACCTACGCAATTAAAACCGAATAAGAATAAAATTCTAAACTGACTAACAAAACGAATGAATTCCTAATTCACATCTGCACTAAACAATTGCGGAATTGAATAGTTAATATCTCTACTTCACTCAATTGGAGTCTGGTCGGTTTGTAAAAGCTAAATTACGCATGAATTCAGCAATTTATGTGACTAATTATTGTATCAGAGTAAATTAAGTAAGTCGATTATTCATAGCACTATTAAAACACCTAAACTAACTGTATTCATATCTAACATATCCTCAAACGCAACATTATATATAATGAAACAATTAATCATTTCGTTTATACTGTATTCTATGCTTGGTGAAATATAAGTATGTTTTCCCAAATTTGTATCTTGTACAGGATTGCCTTGAGAATCATTAAAAAAATAATTTTCTTTCTTTATTGGTCTGTGAGTTCCAAGGTCACCACGTACCCAGATTTTTTTTAAAATCCTATATTTTAATTGTAAACCTAATCTAAAATAAATTTGCTTATCAGTAGCTAAAAGCGGTTCATTGAATTGATTATAATAAACACCAATGTGCGTTCCAAAGTTGAACTTTGATTTATCATCAAAGAAAAAATTAAAACTATAATCAATACCCAAACTATAGTCTACATCCTTACTAATTCCTAAACCGCTAAAAAAACGGATTTCACTTTGGCCGGAACTGAATTGTGGCAGTATAAAACATAGTAATAATACGAGTAGTGGGCAAATACTTTTATTCATGTGCGTTATTTTATTTTTAGAGCAGTCCAATTAGAACTATTATCGTTGAGCAGTTTTTGCATTGCACAGATATTTTCTGATGTTACAATTTTGTCTTGAACAGACATTATAACTTGACCAGACTTAAATTCTTTCTGAAAAGAACTTATTATATATAATTTACCTGTTATTGCTAGGGCAACATTTTTATTTTTAAGTTTTTCATTTAATGAAAGGCTTAAATCATCTTTTCTCTTTTGCAAAAAAACTTTTTCACTTTTAAAGTCAATAATCCAATTAAATTTTTTTATCATCTCAGAGCCAAAAACAGGGACTGTGTTCTGAGGGTTTATAGTGATAATATTATTTTTTAGTTCAATATTTGCTAGTTCTACTTCTACTCCTTCTAAAATTATCTCTTTACTATCTGAAATTGAGAATAAACTCGCTGACATAGTAGTTAGATTTTTTACTTCTTTATATTTTTTTAATTTTCTATATCTTTTATTTAATAGTATATAATCATTGTAACCAGTATCAAATAATAATTCAACATACTTTCCTCCAATTTCTGTATCGATATATATCGAATTGTCACGAAAATCAGCTCCGATTTCTGTATAATTCAACAATTCTATATCGTCTTGTGTAACAATTCCAATTTCGCTATTGTCGTGATTAATACTTAGTAATTCTTTGGATTCAAAAAAAATATTAAGCCCTAGAATGCCATTATTTAAATTTATTTCGCAATCAAGAAATTGGTTGTAATTAAAGGGATTAAAGATAAAAGTTGGTTGTTTCTCAACTAAATTTAGAAATGAAAAACCTAACCCGCGAAAAGTATCAATATTTGTAATATTACCAAAAGGGTCTGTAAAATCTTGGCTCGAAACTAATTGTAACGAATCTCTATTAATAATATTCAAAATTTCATTATTGAAAATACTCGTTGCCGAGCCTGTATCAAATTGTAACCTTAATAATGTATCATTGACTTGAATATTTACATTGTAAGTATTATCAAAAGCAAGTGTATTCTGTCTTTGCTGTCCAAAAGCAAATACGCATACTAAAAAAACCAATATGCGTAATACTTGTATAAACATTAGACCTATTTTAGATTTAATATTCATAATTAGGTTTTACAATGCTAATATAACTCCAACAACACTTAGTATTGATGCAATCATTTGTAAATTGGTTTGTCCACCATTGCCAGGTTTGGTATTTAACCAATCCCAGATATTACTCAAATGACATCCTATTTGATACCATTTACAATCTCTTTTCGATAGATTTTCAACGTCGCTTCCCCAATGATTAATACTTTCAGCTTCCAAATCCATATCAGCCAAAGTTTTTGCACCATTAGATTCTGCATTTGCGACCATTACTTGAAAAGCACTTATCATCTCTTCTCACGTAAGGTTACTATTATTTGCATTTGTTGATAAATGCTTATACGCAGCATACAAAAGGTTGTCTGCAGCTGAATGCATATTTGCAAGACCATCAACTGGGTCTAATTCATTTTTTAAATCATTGTAAGAATCCCCATTTTGATAAAATTCAGATATACCATCTACAAATGATATCATATCCAAATTTGCATTTTGCACTACAGAGGTGGAGTCTTTACTAGTAAACGTATAACTATTTTTTGCTTCTAGTGTAGGACTAGCTCCGTTATCGAATTCATCGGTTGATTCTTTTGAGCAAGAAAAAATAAATGTAAAAATTGTCAAGGTTAATAATAAACTAAAATACTTCATTTTCATATTCATAAAATCTTTAAGATTAAACATATAAAAACATAATAGAAATATTCCAATACACAAAACCAAGTAGCTTATTAACAAAAATTTAACGATTCCATAAGGCGTTCTACCCTAGTATTTAATCAATTTCAGTATTGTATGCTAATTACTAATCCGAGGATTTAAAAATAGCACCTATGTTTTCTAAAATCTAATGGAATTCGCTCTAGGCACAGGAACTAAAATAGGAACAGGTACTAAAATAAATAACTACAGGCAACACCGTGTATAATTAATTGCTAGGTTCTCGCCTACTTACGAAAATGCTCTCGTATTTTCTATTCGGTTTTTATTTGCTAACTTACTCGCTTAAACCACGCAACTAATCATACACAAACACGTTGGCAGTAATGTTCCAAAAAGACTTCCAACAGGACATTATTGCTGATATGGAACTTATTACAGGTGTCGATATGTCAAAAAAGTCATTACCCAAAACATTAGCAA
>NZ_QPJO01000015.1 GCF_003337305.1 Winogradskyella arenosi
GGTAGGTTTTTTTTCGCCAGTGTTCATTTTGTGTTTTCATAAGTGACTATAATTAAAGGTTTAATTTTTAGTCAACCTATTTCAGGAAAATTCATCTGAGGAATTACGCACAACGTGTTTGTGTATGATTTCGTTGCGTGTTTAAGCACTAAAGTTAGCAAATAAATCACAGATAGAAAGTCCGCGAGGACTTTCGTAAGTAGGCTATAACTAGCAATGAATTATACACGGTGTTGGCAACTGGCTTTTATTTTTTTCGTTCTATTTTTATTGGGTTTTGTCGAGTATCAAAAACATCATTTATTTCAATTCTATTCTTTTTTCTATTTATCCAATAAATGACTTTATAATTTTTATAGACTAGATATCTAAACCCTTGGTTTCTGTTTTTAAGAAGTTCTTCGGCTTGTCCAATTTCTGGTTGCCTTTGTAATTTTAAAGTTTCGTTATAAATGCCGTTAACGAGTTTTTTTGCTATTCGAATTCCAGCTTTTTCTCGATGATATTGATAAATTTTTTCTAGTTCTTTTTGAGAAAAATCAGTCCAAAATAATTTTAATTCCATTTATCAATCTTGGCTTTTAATTCGCTAGATTCTATTAGTCGACCATTTATTGAATCTTCCATAGATTTATCAATTCGAGAATTAAATTCCTCGATTGTCATTGGTTTAAAATCATCATTATCGAAATTCTTGTTTTCTTTTTTAAGGATTTTTTCAAGTCGTGAAATAACATCTTCACTTTGAATCTTTAAAAATTCTTGAATAAGTTCCAGTTTTCTTGTTTGTAAATCCATCTTATTAGCTTTTTATCAAAGATACAAAATTATCAAATTAAACCTCTAATTTTCTTGCTTTCACGAATTTCACAGCTTGTTGCCAACGTGTTTGTATATGGTTTGTTGCGTGTTTAAGCAACTAAGTTAACAAATAAAAACCGAATAGAAAATCCGAGAGGATTTTCGTAAGTAGGCTAGAACTAGCAATAAATTATATACGGTGTTAGCATTAGTTTTTTAATATTCTTTGTATTCGTCTATTAATATAAAATTCAAAAGAGAACGACAAATTCTAAAATATTCATAGAAGTCATCTGAACAAACAAAAGGTTTCCATTCAGCTCCCCAAGCAGGTTCTGGGTGAACTAGAGTTATTCTTGTTGAATATCCGTCTTTAATGAAATTCAATAAATTTTCTCCATTTTCAATTTCTTTATTAAAAACACTTTTCAATAGTTTGAAATTTAGTCTTGTATCAAAGTCTCCATATTTTTTCTGAATCAGATGCAAGCAACCTTCAAGACAAAAGAATACATTAGCGATAGCCTCTTCTGCATTAATCGTGTTTTCCCAATGCATTATTGACTTTACAAAATAATTGCAAGTTCGAAGTAATAACTCATCTTGAATACTAATTTTGTCAAATATTTTTTCAAAAGAATTTTTATGATTTTCAAAATTTTTAAATTTATAATATGTTGAATCATAAATAGGAACTCTATTCCAAGGTCTTACTCCAATTGGCGTAAATTTTATATTTAACTCAAAGTATTCTTTTAAGAAAATAGTTTTTAAATTATCAGGTATTTTAGAAATACAATCCCAACCAATTTCTACTGTATTATATCCTGTAAAATATAAATAGAATCTTTGACCTTCTCCTGAACATAAAATTGCAGTTGCAAGTTTTAATTCGTTTCGAGTCAACCAATTTATAACTGACGAATCAAGAATGTTACTGTCAATTGAAATTTTATTTTTTGTCCAAATGATTGGTAATTGATTTTGAATGGAATAGTGGCAATTTTTTCTATTTAATTCAAAATTAGGATAGATTCCTTCGGGATTCAAAACTCGATATCTTACGAAATATTTGTCTTTGTGATTGTTTAGTTTCTTTAGAGCTTTGGTTAGGTAAGGTTGAAGTTCTATTCTATCGTCTCTTGTCAATTTATCGTGACTTAATGCATTTATCAAAAGAGATTTAATAATAGAAGGATGTGCAAAATATTTTTCTAACTCTTTACTTGGTCTTGGCAATTCTAATAAATTAAGAATTTGAAAGAATGTATCTTCAAATTTTTCTTGAGAATTTGTATTTATTTTTTCCGAAATGTCGATGAAAAATTTTTTGTAATCATTTTTTTCTGTTTCTCTCATTCTCGTTTTTGGAAATTAATGCTAACGGTTTTGTGTATGATTAGTGGCGTGTTTTAGCACCTAATTTAGCAAATAAAAACCGAATAGAAAATCCGAGAGGATTTTCGTAAGTAGGCGAGAACCAGCCATTAATTATACACGGTGTTAGCCTTTGTTATTTTTCAATTTTCAGTAATTGTTTATCCGAATGGCGAACCAATTACGTGAAGAACAACATCCGAAATAAAATGGACTATCATAGCCATTATTAAGCCATAACGCCAAAATATCCAACCAAATGTTGTTCCTGTTATCACATTTCCCAATATTATAGTTCCGATTACAATTGGTGTTTGGTCGAAATAATTACTTGACATTGGAATATGAATAAGTCCAAATAATAAAGCAGTTATTATATTTCCAGTCCATACTATTCGATTGGAAGCTTTTTTTGTTTTAATAATGTATTTAATTACCGTTACAATTAATGACATAATACCTAAACGGAATATTATTTCTTCAGTAATTCCAGCTGAAAATGATGCAAATAGATTAGGAATTGCAGAAGGATGTTTAGCTTTTGCAGTACCTATTGGAAGTATAAATTCTTGAATTTTAAGTAACCCTAGAATAAATACCCCTAAAATGATACCGATAAATATACTTGCAAAGACTATTTTTTTATTAAAAACCTCAGAAAATGGTTTTCCAGATAATTTTTCTACAATTAAAGGTGCTCCAAGGTTTGCTTTAGCAGATACCCATAATCCAATCCAAATAAGGATAGAGCCAATAATTAAAGAAGTTACTCCATTTGAAATTATTGATTGAAGAATTGAAGAGTTCTCCAATTCACTAGCTTTAGAAGTTAATTCTTTAACAGCTCTAGAATGAGGTATATTAGCAATGGCTGCTATAACGAACATAGTTAATAAGCACCAAAAGGTTTTCCACCGGAATTCTGTCTGATTCTTTTGATTACGTATTATAGGTTTCGGTAGAGATAAGTTCATTTATTTGCCAAAGTGTTTTGTATTATACTGAAATAGGTTGACTCTTTTTGGTTACTATTTAGATAGTTCAAAAGATTTTTTTTAGCCGTTTAGAAGGCAAAAAAATAGTTTGA
>NZ_QPJO01000016.1 GCF_003337305.1 Winogradskyella arenosi
GAGCCATTTTCTTTTATACGCTGTTTTTTCTTTAGCTCTATCTCTTTTGCTAATGTTTTGGGTAATGACTTTTTTGACATATCGACGCCTGTAATAAGTTCCATATCAGCAATAATGTCTTGCTGAAAGTCTTTTTGGAACTCAAGTTCCTCAATCTTTTCTTTTAACTTTTTAATCTCATCGTTTTTACTCATGCCATTGTTTTGTTGTACTAAGGTACTATATTTTCTTAACCAATAGGATATGGTTGTTCTGGGAATATCATATTTTTTAGAAGCTTGGTTGTTTGAAATCTGACCATTTAAGATTTGGTCAAAGACTAAAAGTTTGGTTTCTAACGTTGCTTTTTGATAGCTTTTTTTTAGCCAGTGTTCATTTTTTGTTTTCATAAGTGACTATAATTAAGTGTTTAATTTTTAGTCAACCTATTTCAGGAAAGTACAATTTTCTAATGTTTGCCAACGTGTTTGTGTATGGTTAGTTGCGTGGTTTGGTAGCTAATTTAGCAAACTTTAACGAACCAGAGAAAATTCCGCAGGAATTTTCGCAAGTAAGCAGAAAAAAGCAATTAATTATACACGTTGTTAAGTGCAGTTTTTTTATTTCAGTCGTTTTTTAATGTCCATTCTCTGATGTAAAATTCTAACTATTTCTACAATTTCATTTTCAACTTTTCTGTAGAAAATCAGATGCGATTTAATTTTCGTTACGCGATAATTTTTTCGAGTTTGTTCAGCCGATTTTCCAATCAGATAGTTATCCGCAATGAAGTCAATTTCTGCCATTATTAAATCGTAATATCTGTCAGCTTGTTCTTTAGACCATTTGTTAAAAGTATAAATCCAAATTTTATCTAAATCCTCAATCGCTTGTTGACTTATGCGATATTTGTTTTTACTCATAAGTGTTTACGATGTAATTCTTTCAAATGTTGTTTTGGGTCGAAGTTTTCAACAAATCCACTATTTTCTCCAACTTCGAGAGCTTTAATAAGTTCTCTTTCTTTTTTTTCTTCACGTTCTAACAAACGTAATGCGGAACGAATTACTTCGCTAACCGAACCATATCTACCAGAACTTACTTCTTCTCTGATAAAATCCTCAAAATGATTTCCAAGTGATATTGATGTGTTTTTTCCCATTTTAGCTATATTTTACTCAAATATACCAAATCTTGGTAATGTGGCCAAATTGCACATAACGTGTTTGTGTATGGTTAGTTGCGTGGTTTAGCAACTAAGTTAACAAACTTTGACGAACCTGTGAATATTCCGCAGGAATATTCGCAAGTAGGGCAGAACCTAGCAATTAATTATACACGGTGTTGTGTGTAGTGTTTTATTCATTTCAGCTTTTAGTCGATTCAGCTTTTATTCGGTCAGCAGAATTGGCTATAAATAACAACAAAACAATTGCTATAATATTAATATTCAGTTCTATTAAATCAGGGTTTGCATTTCGAGATAATCTCCAGTTAGCCAAACTAAAGTCAATTCCAATTATCGTATCATTTGTCATTTCCATTGTAATTCTCAAATAAGCACCAATGGCAAAATCAAAAATGTATCCAAATAGAACAAAACTGATTATTTGAACAGCTTGTGTGAATACAGAAAAATTTAAACCTTTTATATACTTTTTTCGGACGAGTAAAATTCCGCTGTAAATTGAAATTCCACATAAAGCGAGAAAGAGGATAAGGGAAAAAATAAAGAATCCATTAGAATTCAAATTGTCATAAACTCCTAAAAAAACGAGTAATATTCCGATTATTCCTCCAAAGATTTCATAATAACCTAAGTATTCTATTCGACTGTAAATTTTCTTCATTAACGTATTTTTACATTAGACACAACGGTTTTGTGTATGGTTAGTTGCGTGGTTAAGCAACTAATTTAGCAAACTTTTACGAACCCGAGAAAATTCCGCAGGAATTTTCGCAAGTAAGCACTTAAAAAGCAATTAATTATACACGTTGTTGTGCTTTAGTGCTTTTGTATTTTATCAATTTCCAAATCAAATGAGTTGCAGTTCCTGCGATTGTTCCGAAAATCCAAAATCCGAGTGTAATTCCGAGTACTGGCATTCCACAATTAATTCCGTCTGTTCTTGGTTCGGGATAGAAAAATCTTGGTATAACAAGAAAATAGCAGTTTATAAAAATCAAAAGTATCAGAAAATCAGGAACTTTTTTTCCGTATTTACTATTCAGATAGTACAAGCCAAACTGAATTAAAGAAATTCCGAAAATAAAAAGTAAAATCATTTAATTCAGCTTTTGTTTACGTAAAATCCTTTTTCTTTAGTTTCAAGATTTTTTATGATTAATTTTTTTCCATAACAAAAAACCACTTTAGCTTTTCCTTGATTTGTTTCAATTATTCCATTGTTAATTTCAAAAGAATTTTTAGTTAACCAATCTCCAATATGAGCTCCTTCAGCGTATTTCCAGTCTTGTTTTTCAATAAAAGACGAAGAATTATTATAGAAGCCAAAAATCAAAACAAGTCCGATTATTACACTTAATATTTTAAAAATCCGTTTTTTCATTTTTCTGAAATTGTTCTTTTGAGTTCTTCGTTCAGGCATTAAGCACAACGTTGTTGTATATGGTTTGTTGCGTGGTTTAAGCAACTAATTTAGTAAATAATTACCGACCGAGAAAGTCCGCGAGGACTTTCGCAAGTAGGCAAGAAGCCAGCAATTAATTATACACGTCTTAAGTTAGCATTTTAATAAAAACACTAAATTAAGATCTATAAATTAGAAAGAACAAAAGAGAGGAATAAGGTTA
>NZ_QPJO01000017.1 GCF_003337305.1 Winogradskyella arenosi
TGAATCCAAACATCAAATACAAATCCTATCAGAAAAATAATGTAAATTTACCTGAACTTACGATTTAAAAACAGACCTAGTTCAAATTATTTTTTGCCTTCTAAACGGCTAAAAAAATCTTTTGAACGGTATAAATTAACCTAAAAAAAGGTCAACCTATATCAGTATAATACAGAAACCACAAAAATTAAGTTTTGAAGAGAATAACATCACTATCAATTATTGGAATTCTATTTGCAATTGTACTTTACTACTCGTATCAATTCGATAATTTATTTAGAATATTCTTTTATCTGATTTTAGGAATTTCATTCTCTGTCATTTTCTATAAAACTATAATTGGAAATTATACAGATTACAGAAATAACAAAAAAGCGATTAGTTATCTGCCAACATCAATCGGAATCGGATTTATCCTTTTAAACTTCGGAATTTATTATCATTTTGAGAAAAAACTAAATTTACCATCTTTAATCAAAGCCCAAAATCACGGAGTTTACGCTGATTTTAAAGAAAACGGAGAATATATAATTAAAAGTGGTAGTTGGGCTACTAAAGTGCATCAGTATGGAACTTATAAATTGGAGGATAATATAATTATTGTTGACAAGTTAAAATTTGATGACGTTTTAGTTTCAAATAGGTTTATAATAACTACTATTCAAAATTTGGATTTAACTAATCCGACCGAAATTGAAAACTTTGAAAGCGGCAAATACCTGCTGGAAATTGACTCAAAAGGAAATGAAATTAAAAATAGGCTTCTAAATTTCGACAAAGAACATAATGAAATATTTGGTTCATATAAATTTGAAATAACATTAGACAACCGAAAATGAAAATAGGAAAAAAAAGTCATTCAATTTACACAATCATTGTTCTAATTTTTGGCTGGTTATACTATTTTATAATTACTTACTTAAATTATATAGACTTCGAAAGTCAGTTCATAGATGGAATTTTAGCACCTTTTGCAAGAAAAGGAAAATATGATACTATTTTGTTCAAATTAATTGCAATTGGATTTGGTGTCATTGGTTTATATTTGAGTTATAAAAGTAAAGCACTTAATCAAAAGAAAATAAGAGTATTGTTAATTTTACTATCATTGTTGCTATTAATAATGAGCATTGTAGCTTTTCCGAATTTGATATGGTATTACTTAATATAAAGTGAACTCAATTGAGAATTTAGCCCAAAATTAGAAATAAAAAACAACGAAATGCCAACACCGTGTATAATTAATTGCTTGGTTCTTGCCCACTTACGAAAATACTCACGTATTTTCTATTCGGTTTTTATTTGCTAACTTACTCGCTCAACCACGCAACTAATCATACACAAACACGTTAGCCACAATTTAAAATCAGAACGCAAATGAAACAAAATGACATACTAAAAATTGGAACATTTAGTATTTTATGCTATTTGATTTTAAGAGTAAGTCATTATATTTTAATAAAATTATTACTATTACTTAATTTAAAATTCCAGATTGAAAATGAAATAATGCTTTTGACTTTAAGCGGAATTATTACTGGCATTTTACCAATTATTATTTTGATAATTTCTATTAATAAAAGCATACTAAAATCAATTCTTCCGAATTTCAAAATCATATTTTCCTTATTTATAGGATTAATAGTTCTGACTTTTATTAGAGAAGGAATTGATATTTATAGAAATCAATTTATGTCAATCTCAGAACTTGGCTCATTTAAAGAAGCATATTTTAATCAATTATCTTGGTCAATTGCTTTCTTCTTATTTGTTTCAATTGCATTACTAATATTCTATCTGATAAAGTTAGGCTCATTAGAAAAACAAAACTTAGAAAAGGAATCTGGAATTTTGAAAGTTGGAATTTCAAGTGTATTATGCTATTTAGTATTTGAAAAGGTATATATAATTCTGACTTCAATACTTACCTGGATATACACACTATTGAAAATAGAAAACGAATTTATAATATTAGGCATTAATGTTCTATTTGGCTTCTTGTCTATATTAATCTTAATATCAATTTACAACAGAATAATAAAGAATAAAATTCCTACTAAAAAGAACATTTACATACTCTTTTTAATTGGAATTTTATTAGTGTTTTTAGTTTCAGGAAATAGCTTTTTAGTTTCTGAATACCTTGTTGATAAAACTGATTTAGAATTTTCAAATTATAAATTCTTATCACAATTCAATTGGACTACTGAATTAAATTATTTAGTTAGGTTTTTAGGACTATCTTATTTTATTTGGAAATTATATTCCGAAAGAAAAACTGTGGCTAACAACGTGTATAATTAATTGCTAGTTTTGGCTCACTTGGGAAATTCCTCCGGAATTTCGCCGTTCGTACTTTATTTAGTAAATTCACTGCTGAAACAACGCAACTAATCATACACAAGACCGTTAGCAACAATACGTGCCGAGTGTTTTTTCGTTAGTATTTACAATTTGAAATGCTGTCCGAAATTTAGTTTTATATCTATTAACTTTTAGCTCGAAAAACTTTTTCTTGGAGAACTAAACGCACAAAGGTCGTTGCGTTTTCTGCAAATATCTCGTGCTGTCCCGAAA
>NZ_QPJO01000018.1 GCF_003337305.1 Winogradskyella arenosi
TTTTTTCAAGTTTTCGAGTTGTATAAATTTGGGTGTGATTCATTCAGTCTTTGTTTTTCTGCGTGTTTTTGGTAGCTTACGTACAACGTGTTTGTATATGGTTTGTTGCGTGGTTTAAGCACTAAAGTTAGCAAATAAATACCGAATAGAAAATCCGCGAGGATTTTCGTAAGTAGGCTAGAACTAGCAATAAATTATATACGGTGTTGTGCGCAGGCTTTTTTAGCTATTTAATTGGTTTTCCACATTTTTTTCCAATTCACTTTGCTTAAATTCAAACCAACTTTGTCTAAATTCAGACTGGTCTATTTTATGCTTGAAATTCTGAAAAGGCTTTTTATTTGTCAAAATATTCTCTAATTCCATTTGAAGTTTTATGTCAGTTATTTGCTCAACAAATCGCTCCATAATTTTAAAAGATTCAAAACTTTCCAAAACTTCAATTTTGATAAAATCAGCTTTGTGTTGTTCTATCTTTTCTATACTTTCTTTAAAAGACTCTTTAAATTCTTCTTCATCGAATATTTGCGAGAAATTCGGTAATGCTAAAATTTCATTAGTCTTAATATTATAATAGCAGTCATTTCCGCAATCTAGTTCTTGCGCAATTTCTCTGATTATATTTAAATCGATACTTTTCATTTTAAATCAACGTAAATTATTTTGTCCAAACCATTTTGTTGTATATTTTTTCCCTTTTGGGTCAACAACCGTAATTTTAGTTTTCTTAAACTTCTTAAGTTCATTATCATAAAATCCGAAATATTTTGTGTCTTTAAAAATTAGAGTTCGCCAATTTTCTGGATTTATAGGTTTGTTTTTAAATTCTTCTCGATATTCATCAAAGTCTAAATGACGATTAAATGATTCTCCTTTAATTTTTTCGTGTAATTCAATTCTTCTTATAAAAATAGGTTTATTTCCAATGTTAGTTAAAGTTATAACGCATTGAAAATTATCTTTATGTTTACTTTTATAACTATGAATCAATAATTTCTTTTTTTCACTCCTTATTTTGTTATAGATATTCCAACTCAAACTTACAAGAGAAATAGTCAAAGCTAATATAGAAATCAAAAGTTTATAGTCCATTCAGAATGTTTTTTCAGCTTGCGCACAACGGTTGTGTATATGAAAAGTAGCGCTGAAAATAAGCGTTATCTATTCGGATTAAACACAAGCCGAATTTTTAAATTTTACTATTTATTTTTGGGAAATCGTCAAATTTAAAAATTTGGCGACTTCATAAAAATGACAGAACCTTTTTTTAGCAACGACTCGCGCTATTTTTTATATACGTTGTTATGCCATGTCAATTATCGGTATATATTTGACTCCGTATTTTGTTTACATAAAAATAGAGCGATCGAATTTCATTTATTAATCAATCGCTCTACTAAATCAGTTTAAAATCGTAAAAATAATTATAGAAGTCCAGCTATTAATCCTATAATTACACTATCTTTTACGTCTTCATTATTGCTGTTAAAATAAATATACTTTAGTTGTTTGAAAAAACCAAAATGTTCTATAATCTTCCATTCTTTAGAATTGTATTGAAATTTTATATCTTCATTAATAAAAGCATATAGCATATTATTTTTGAAATCAACTTCAAAATCAATTAAAGACACCCCAGTTTCTAAATCAATAACTTTAGTTTTATTCGAAAATAACTTTTTTTTAAATTTAAATTTTTTGTTTGTTAGAAAAAGTTTTTTTCTTATTACAGCAAAGTCTTCATCAATGAAACATATCTTTTCATCATTCATTATAAATGTTGAATCTCTATTTTTGTAGTTATCATTTAGAATTTCAAACGATAATGTGTCAGAAACTGTGTTGATCGTAGCACCATCGCTAAAAGAGTGAAAAGAATATGTACGGTCTTGACCAATTACTGAAATTGGTATAAAACATAATAATAGAATTAGATTTTTCATATCTAAAATAATTCTTTAATACCAGCTCCAGCAGTTGCCCACATACCACCAGTTAACCTAAACGTAACGGCCATAATTAATATCATAAATGGCACATATTTTCCAAATTTGTTCATTATCATAGTATTTATGTCGCTTATATAAAATTTCGTGCGACGATTTAAAGAATGTTTCTTAACTCACTTCGCTATAACGTAAAACTGTTGTTATTTAAGCTCGACGACTTCTTCTTTTATTTCGGTAGTCGTTTTCACATAACCGATTTTGGACAGGCAATCCTAAATACCATATAGTAACATATTTTCTACGTTATTAAACTAAAAATAAATATATTTTTACTAATATAAAGTTAAAGTGTTGTTAACGATATGGCATAACGTGTTTGTATATGGTTTGTTGCGTGTTTTAAGCACCTAATTTAGCAAATACAAACCAAATAGAAAATCCGCGAGGATTTTCGTGAGTAGGCTAGAATTAGCAATAAATTATATACGGCTTAAGTTAGCATTTTAATAAAAACACTAAATTAAGATCTATAAATTAGAAAGAACAAAAGAGAGGAATAAGGTTATTATATACGCAGAGACTAC
>NZ_QPJO01000019.1 GCF_003337305.1 Winogradskyella arenosi
GCTTCTTTGGAAAATTCCTTCGGAATTTTCTCTGGTCCGTAAAAGTTTGCTAAATTAGCTACCAAACCACGCAACTAACCATACACAAACACGTTGTGCGCAAGCTGAACAAACTCTCGTAATTAAATGATATTTAAAGGAATTAACAATCAAACTGTTGAATTTAGGATAACGAATTATCAGTTTCCTGAAATAACTGATTGTGAATATGACTCAAATTGGTTGTTGGTATATTTAAAAGTAAAAAGTGATTGCGGAAATTGGGAAACGGTTGACCCTTCGCTTTTGGTAAGAGATTTAAGAGACATTATCGAATGGTTTGAGCAACTATCTAATGATATAGAAACTAATTCCGATTTTCTGTCTTTTATGGAACCGAATTTGGAATTTAGATTGACAAAAAAAAATGCGGATAAAAAACAAATCAGAATAACATTTGACTTGGAATCTCGACATCCGAATGCAAAAGACGATGAGGAATTTTATGTGGATTGCGAATTTAATAATGCGGAATTAAAACAAATTGCATCTGAACTGAAAAAAGAAACGGAATTATATCCAGAACGTGCATTAAAGAATAGAAAGAAATCATACGTCGATGTTTTTAAGAATTTAACTGGCTCTATTTTTAAAAAAGAATAAAGCCAGCGCACAACACCGTGTATAATTAATTGCTTGGTCACTGCCGACTTACGAACATTCCTGCGGAATATTCTATCTGTGATTTATTTGCTAAATTAGTTGCTTAACCACGCAACTAACCATACACAATCACGTTAGCTGTAATAACGCAGCGCAATCAAATTCGGAATTTTAAGCAAAAAAACAAAGTGTTTAAAGCCGAATTGAATGCAAAAAAACTCACTCGAAATCTGAATTTAAAACGTTGGAATAAAATGTCAGAATTGAATACTCACTCAACTCTGGAAATTCACTCAGTCGGAATTATCACTCGAAATCTGAATTGCATTACGCTGGATTTTTTAGCTCGTTTGCGCAATCGGAATTGTAAGTGGAAAAGCAACGCGTGAATTGCTTACTCGAAATCTGAATTGTGCGTGAATTTCTCACTCAGTCGCAATTTTGGATTGGACTTCTACTCTACTTTTCTTGATCTGAACTTGAATTTTAAACGATAAAAAAAGCACTCAAATAAAAACAAATCCAATTACTACAGCTAACACAGTGTATAGTCAATAGCTTTATATATGCTCATCTGGAATATTCCTTCGGAATATTCTCAGGTTCGTGGGTTTTTGTTAACTTACATGCCATAACACGCTACAAACCATACACAACCACGTTAGGCAACATTTAAACAGAATGATAAAAATTCCACATAATCGAGCAATTGAACTTTTAGAACAAAGGTTGGATGACCTATATTCTGCTGACCTTAAAGCTTGGCAAAACAGAACGCTAATAGACATCCAGGCAATTTTTGGACAAGGAAGTAGCCAAGCTATCGCGATAATATCTGAAAGTGTACTTCATTTTGGAGACGAAAATAAAATAGCAGAAACAAAA
Source organism: Winogradskyella arenosi (assembly GCF_003337305.1). GTDB lineage: Bacteria > Bacteroidota > Bacteroidia > Flavobacteriales > Flavobacteriaceae > Winogradskyella > Winogradskyella arenosi. The sequence goes on from NZ_QPJO01000019.1 coordinate 1,528, forward strand.
AGGACTTTTAGACAAACTTTAGAAGGATATATTCAATACATCAAAGATTTTCATTTGATAAATCAAGAAAAAATCGAATTATCAGAACAAGAATTTAAAGAAAAATATGTTGAGCTTTTAGAGAAATGGAACGAGCTCGTTCCCGAATATAATCAACTTTTAAAAGACCAAGAAAAACTATATAAAGACCATAATATTGCTCTTTCGGAAATTAAAAATTTGGAAGACCGATTAGCTGAAAAAGATAATATTGGGGATATTATAAAAATTCTATTTTTAGGTGCAAGTCCAATAAATCAAGATAGATTAAGAATAGACGAGGAAGTCCGAAATATAGAAAATGGCTTAAAACTTGCTTCATTAAGAGACAATTTCGAATTGAAATCTGAATGGGCTGTTACACCTAAGTCATTACAACAAGCAATGCTTGACGAAAAACCAACCATTGTTCAATTTTCTGGTCACGGACATATAGGCGGAATTGCTCTTGAGGATTCTTTGGGTAATTCAAAATTAATAGATATTAATGCATTAGGTTCCCTATTCGAACTATTTTCAGATAAAGTCCAATGTGTATTTCTTAATTCGTGTTATTCAGAATTGCAAGCGAAAGAGATTTCTAAACATATACCTTATGTAATTGGTATGAAAGATTCAGTTCCCGATGAAACCGCAATCGCATTTTCAGTTGGTTTTTACACAGCATTAGGAGCAGGAAAAGATATTGATTTTGCGTATAAAATGGGATTAGTTGGAATAAAACTAGAAGGAATCGAAGGAAGTGATATTCCAATATTACTGAAATAAAAACGTTGCCTAACAAAGTACTGTGGTAAAAAGCAAGTAAAAATGCATTAACTTTTCACTAAAATACTTCTATATGAGTCATCATATATTAAACCAGATTTTGCGATAGCAAAAGCCTGTTTTAGAAGCTTATTACACACAGCTATTAAAGCCAGTTTTTTACTCTTCCCTTTTGCTACAATTCGTTCATAAATATCT
>NZ_QPJO01000020.1 GCF_003337305.1 Winogradskyella arenosi
GCGGTTGATTAGTTTCAGCATCTCAATGTTTGCGCTTGGAGAACAGACTAACTAAAAGCTTTCACTTTGGTCTGTACGCACTAAAGTAGCTAACAACGTGTATAATTAATTGCTTAGGCAAGTGCTTCTTTGGAAAATTCCTTCGGAATTTTCTCTGGTTCGTAAAAGTTTGTTAAATTAGCTACCTAACCACGCAACTAACCATACACAAGACCGTTAGCAGCAAGTTAAACTGACATTACTTTCATCGAAATTTAATAATAGAATTCAAATGTTAACTTACAATGAATACATAGAATTAAGAGACAAACTCATAAATAATGAGATTGGGATAGAACTTGCAAAAGAGCAATGTTGGAAAGGTTTCAAAGAAGGACAAAGGTCTTGGCATACAAAAGATTGGAAGGAAAGAAGAGAAAAATTCATTAAAGAAAAATGCCAAATATGCAGTAGTACAGATACTTTAACGTTACAGCATCTGTCCCATCCAAAGAAATTCAACGAATTTTTAAGAGAGATAACAAGGACATACACAAATCAATATATAGATAATAATTCGGAAATTGATAAATCCATATTTAGAAATCACGTATTAAATAATTATGAATATGTCCCAGTTCCATTGTGTCCAAATTGTATGAATAAAAACCCAAGCGAAAGGGTAAGAAAAAAGCCAAAATATCGCTGTGCAGATTGTAAACACGAATTTGAAGAAGCAATTTATAGGTCAGCAAACGAACTGATTGCTATTTTTTTCGAAGATATGGACGCTTATGAAGTTCGAGATAAGTGCTTTGTATCAAAAGATAAATGGAGAAACCAACATAACCTATCAAATATTAAGTATTGGTTTCAAAGAAATATAGCAAAGAATAATGATGCTGAATCTATAGAAAAAAAAGCTTTTATACTTTATTTAAACGACAACATCAAATACCTTTCCTTTGAAGACACAATAACAGCTTGCCGAAAATGTGCTTCTAACTATGATTTATACAGAATGGAATTATGTCCAAAATGTAAGGAATATTACAAGGGCATTCAATATCCGACTTGTATTCAATGCTTGCCAGAAGAAAAACGAAAAGCAATACAGGAACAAATTGATTTTGGTAAAGAAATGAGAGAAATACATAAAAGGCTTGGAATCGACTAATGAACAACACCAATCATTAACAAAATCAGCTGCTAACACCGTATATAATTTATTGCTAGTTCTTACCTACTTACGAAAATCCTCGCAGATTTTCTATTCAGTTTTTATTTACTAAATTAGGTGCTTAGACCACGCAACAAACCATATACAAACACGTTAGCAGCAAGCAGTCACGTTTTGCTAACAGCTTTCTTAATCCAAGAGTTTTTTATTTCTACTCACGATTAAAATCTCACTCGAGTAATCTGACTCGATTAACAGTTCGGAAAATTAACGCTGGATTTATTTCTCAGACGGATAAGTCGAATTGACTTAGTTTGCGGAACAACAATATTGGATTGCTTACTCAGATGAATAAGCAGAACTGATTAGAATTACGGAAAAATAACGCAGGATAATAGGAACCATTAAAATTAGAATTTACGAGATCCATAGAGAAAACAATCAACTGACCCTACTCTATTTTAATTTACAAAACTTTACGGCCGATCTGAACGCTAAAAAACCAATCTGAACGTAGTTGGATACCAAGAACGGAATTATACGCTAAAATCAATCTTAAAGTTGTTTAATGAAACAGCGTGAAATTAAAAGCCGGCTGCTAACACCGTGTATAATTAATTGCTTAGGCAAGTGCTTCTTTGGAAAATTCCTTCGGAATTTTCTCTGGTCCGTAAAAGTTTGCTAAATTAGCTACCAAACCACGCAACTAACCATACACAAGACCGTTCTACGCAATTTGCCAGACCAATGAAAATTATATTTAATGACAGCGTAATTGATAATAAGATAGTCGAACCTGACTATGAATCTGAATTTAA
>NZ_QPJO01000021.1 GCF_003337305.1 Winogradskyella arenosi
TCTAAATGATTTATTCTCTTGTTTTTAATTAACCGTTTCCAGTTAATTTTTACGCTGTCAATTCAATATGTTAATGAACTTATTTCTTTACTTTTGCTTAACATTGTTTTGTTAAGCGGGTGCAAATATATAACCCTTTTTTCATTCCCACAACTTTAATTTGAAAAAGTTTTTAAGCCCTTTTTCTAACTAAAATTATCTGACAATGAACGTACGAAACTTGACTTGCTGTATTTGTTTCGGGGTGCAAATATAGAACCCTTTTCTAAACCCACAACATCCTTGAGCGTTTTATTTTATTTTTTATTTAATGAGCTTATTTACTGCGAGTTAGTTTTAGCGTTTTTTCACCTTTTGTTTCATGGGCTCCAGATACTGCTGGTTTAGGGTCTTTTTCACGGTTTATTAAGTTATAGAATAGGTATCGTTTTTCGTTGATAATGGCAGATTGAGGAAATCCCTTTTGTTTGTTTTTTTTTGATTTGGTGTAGAAGTTCTCCTCTTTTTATGATGCGTAACGGAGCAGATCTTCTTAGGGTTTGATCCTAATTGTTACCATATTAATTTAACCAAGTTGTTTTCGATGAAGGCTTTTATAATTTGAAGACGAATATTTAGATAAACAACACAAAAAAAATGGTCCCTATCTCTGGCAGACTAAATACATTTCATGAAATTTTCATCTTTGGAGCGGGTTGAACAATTCTTTATTTTGAACTATTTTCTGAGAAGTTTCCTTTTTAGATTTCTTTGAACTATTGATCCGGAATAAGGTTTAGGGATTTATAATTATTAGTCAGCTCTATAATTTTAGATGAAGGTTTCTTTTTTAGTTGGAAGATTAACAACATGAAAGATTTTGCCCTAGATAATCGAGATGAAACTATATCATCTCGATTACTATTTTTAACAAAATTCTCTTTTTTTTAAAATTGGCTTCTATAATTTCACAAGAAGAACCTTAGATTTATATGAATAGTAATTTTATAAGCATTTTGTTTATGATTGATTAGTACTATTAATGTCTATAATTATAAATTCCACCATTTTTATTTGTCACGCCTATCCTTTACTCGAGGAAAGATTACTATAATCAATAATAATTTTCTGGATATTAATTGCCTTCCATATAATAGTAAGACCTTAATTTATTATAGGTATTACTATTCTTTATTTCGATTTTACTTCGGTCACCCCGTTTTAAGTTGAGTTAACATTCATTTTAATAAGAACTAAATTCAACAAACGAAGTAGGAATTTATTTTAGGAACCTCATTTTATGGGTTCATCTTGTTTTTTAGTGTCAGCTAGATGAATTAATTATAGATATTAAGACAAAGTATATTTCATTTTTGTCCGATGAGTTTATTTAACCAGATTAAGTTTTAAATTCCTTGATTTTCCTTTTTTATGAATCAAGCTCCAACCTTATAATAAATATTGCTTTTTTTCAGTTGCCCCCAGTTTAAGAAAGAGTCCCTAAATTGACTTGATTGGTTTTTAGTTTTGATCAACCTTATTTTTAAAGGTGATTTCTAAGTTGTATTATATCTAAATTTTAGTTTTTTATAGAACCAAGATTTAAGCTTCCAGTTCGGTCTTGGTCTTCTTCCCGTGAAGTTGGGAGTATGGGTAGGATTGCG
>NZ_QPJO01000022.1 GCF_003337305.1 Winogradskyella arenosi
TGAATCCAAACATCAAATACAAATCCTATCGGAAAAATAATGTAAATTTACCTGAACTTACGATTTAAAAACAGACCTAGTTCAAATTATTTTTTACCTTCTAAACGGCTAAAAAAATCTTTTGAACGGTATAAATTAACCTAAAAAAAGGTCAACCTATATCAGTATAATACAGTAAATGTAGAACTGCTTTTTGACAGAAAAACTAAAACGAATGACCAAGAATTAGACTCATTAATTAACGAGGCTAAAGACAGATTTTTCATTCCAAAAGACAAACAAATTGCTCTTGAAAAACTTTGGGATGCGTTCGAAAGAATAAAAACATATTTCAATTCGAATAAGAAAAAATCTTCAACTGAATTGGTAACAATTGCATCAGACGGTTTTGACTTTAAACTTATTGAAGATGAGTTTAAGCTTCTGACTAAAATTGGAAATGAATATAAAATAAGACATCACGAAACAGATAAAATTGAAGTTTCGAAATCAAAGCATATCGATTATTTATTTTTTCGAATGTTGTCTTTGATTGATTTATGTATAAAAAGTATAAATGAAAAATAAAAACTGTTGGCAACAATGGCTATAAGTAATTGCTTGTTCTCGCTTACTTCTAAAAATCCTTACGGATTTTCAGTTTGGTGTGTACTTGCAAAATTAATCGCTAAACCACGCAACTACTCATAGCCGAGACCGTTGCCAACAAGCTAAAAAAATCGTTAAACCAAGAAAGATATTGATTGAATTTGATAATTTAGTATCTTTGATAAAAAGAAACTCGAAATGAATATAGAAGCTCGAAAAATAGAATTTATTCAAGAATTCCTAAAACTTCAAAGCGAGGAAGCAATTTCCAAGCTTGAGAAAATGTTGAAAAAGGAAAAAGACACTTCTGACGAAAGACTTTTTAAGCCTATGACCATTGATGAGTTAAACAAACGAATTGACAAATCAGAGTCGGATTTCAAAAACAATCGATTTAAAACAAGTTCTGAACTTTTAGCTAAATACGAATAATGAATTTTAAAATTATTTGGTCAAACTTTTCGGAAACTCAACTTGACAAAATTTATGAATATTACGAAAAGAAAGCAAGTTTAAAAGTTGCTACTAAAATTGTAACTGGAATAATTAAAGAATCGGAAAAATTAATCAAAGCGTCCTTTATTGGACAAGAAGAAGAATTACTTAAAGATAGAGAAATTCAATATCGTTATTTGGTTTTCAAAAACTACAAAGTGATATATTCGGTTGATGAACAAAACGGATTTATAAAAATTGCTGATGTTTTTGATACTCGACAAAATCCACCGAAAATGAAATGAACAAAATAAAGCCAGTTGCCAACAAAGTACTGTGGTAAAAAGCAAGTAAAAATGCATTAACTTTTCACTAAAATACTTCTATATGAGTCATCATATATTAAACCAGATTTTGCGATAGCAAAAGCCTGTTTTAGAAGCTTATTACACACAGCTATTAAAGCCAGTTTTTTACTCTTCCCTTTTGCTACAATTCGTTCATAAATATCT
>NZ_QPJO01000023.1 GCF_003337305.1 Winogradskyella arenosi
TTTTTCATTCCCACAACTTTAATTTGAAAAAGTTTTTAAGCCCTTTTTCTAACTAAAATTATCTGACAATGAACGTACGAAACTTGACTTGCTGTATTTGTTTCGGGGTGCAAATATAGAACCCTTTTCTAAACCCACAACATCCTTGAGCGTTTTATTTTATTTTTTATTTAATGAGCTTATTTACTGCGAGTTAGTTTTAGCGTTTTTTCACCTTTTGTTTCATGGGCTCCAGATCCTGCTGGTTTAGGGTCTTTTTTACGGTTTATTAAGTTATAGAATACGTATCGCTTTTCGTTTATAATGGCAGGTTGAGGAAATCCCTTTTGTTTGTTTTTTTTTGATTTGGTGTAGAAGTTCTCCTCTTTTTATGATGCGTAATAGAGCAGATCTTCTTAGGGTTTTATACTAATTGCTGCCATATTAATTTAACCAAGTTGTTTTCGATGAAGGTTTTTATAATTTGAAGACGAATATTTAGATAAACAACACAAAAAAAAATGGTCCCTATCTCTGGCAGACTAAATACATTTCATGAAATTTTCATCTTTGGAGCGGGTTGAACAATTCTTTATTTTGAACTATTTTCTGAGAAGTTTCCTTTTTAGATTTCTTTGAACTATTGATCCGGAATAAGGTTTAGGGATTTATAATTATTAGTCAGCTCTATAATTTTAGATGAAGGTTTCTTTTTTAGTTGGAAGATTAACAACATGAAAGATTTTGCCCTAGATAATCGAGATGAAACTATATCATCTCGATTACTATTTCACGCTTTTCAACAAGATCCTCTTTTTTTTAAATTGAATGCTATAATTTTTGATTAAGAACCCTAGATTTATATTATCAGTAATTTTATAGGAATCTTGTTTTTCTTCGATTAGGTCTATTCATTTCTATGATATTTTATCCAACTATTATTATTGGTAATGCCTAACTTCTATTAGAGCCAAGATTACTATAATCAAAACAATTTTATACATCATAATTGCCTTCCATAATAATAGCCGAACCTTAGCTTATTTTAGATATTGCTAATCTTGATTTCCATTTACTTCGTTTACCCAAATTTTTAGTCAAGTTAACTTCACCTTATTTATAACTCAATTAAACTGACGAAGTAGAAGTTTATTTTAGGAACCTCATTTTATGGGTTCATCTTCAATTTTAGTTTTCTTCAGGATTAAAAATTTAAATTTTGGCAGATTGGATTGCGTTTTCTTAATTTCCATTATCACCAGTTATTACAAAACTTTATAGAAATTACTTTTTTACGTTGCCCCCAGTTTAAGAAAGAGTCCCTAAATTGACTTGATTGGTTTTTAGTTTTGATCAACCTTATTTCTAAAGCTAATTTCTAAGTTGTATTATATCTAAATTTTAGTTTTTTATAGAACCAAGATTTAAGCTTCCAGTTCGGTCTTGGTCTTCTTCCCGTGAAGTTGGGAGTATGGGTAGGATTGCG
>NZ_QPJO01000024.1 GCF_003337305.1 Winogradskyella arenosi
TGAATCCAAACATCAAATACAAATCCTATCGGAAAAATAATGTAAATTTACCTGAACTTACGATTTAAAAACAGACCTAGTTCAAATTATTTTTTGCCTTCTAAACGGCTAAAAAAATCTTTTGAACGGTATAAATTAACCTAAAAAAAGGTCAACCTATATCAGTATAATACAAATGAACAAACTACTATTAATATTCCTACTTATTTTCAAAATTGGATTTGGTCAAGATACTAAATACCTTTCTGAAAACTATGAATTCAAAAATGGTGAAATTGCCTATATGTTTGGTAATGACGTTAAACTTCGTGAACAACCTAATACTGAATCTGATGTTTTATTACTTTTAAAAATTGGAGAACAAATTGAAATAGTAGAAAAGTCAAATTCAGAAATGGAATTCGACGGAATTAAATCACCTTGGTATAAAATTAAGACTGAAAACAAAGTCGGATTTGTACTAGGAAGTTTAATTTCACTTGACAAAGTAATTAACGGAAACCAGACTTATTTAATTTCCTTAAAAAAAGATGGATTAAAACTTTTCATTAAAACGAGAGTTTTGGAAAATGGCTTGGAATTTAAAGAAAATGTCTCTCAACTTTTGACTGGAGAATTTTCAATAAAAGTAACTGGAAATAAAGGACTTGAAAATATAATAAACATATTTGAAATTGATTACCTCGCAGAATCTTGTGGAGTGAATGGTGGCGGAATTTATTTATTCTATGATGGTAATGAATTAATAAAAGCAATTGATTATACTCAAGTTGCGGACGCTGATTTATATTGGTTCATTGAAGAGTACATTTTCCCAAACGAAAAAGATGGTATAAAAGGAAAAATAGTTTACAAAAGCGAAATTGGTGAAACTAAAGAATATGAAACGGAATGGACTGAAAGTAAAGCGACCAGAAGAGTTTTAGAATGGAATGGAAAAGAGGTATTACCAAAAATAGAAACCGAAAAAGAATAATAACGATTTGCCAACAACGTGTATAATTAATTGCTTTGGTCGTTGCCTACTCGGAAAATTCCTTCGGAATTTTCTCTGGCTCGTGAATGTTTACTAAATTAGTTGCTTAAACACGCAACTAACCATACACAAACACGTTGTACGTAAGCTACCAAAAACACGCAGAAAAACAAAGACTGAATGAATCACACCCAAATTTATACAACTCGAAAACTTGAAAAAA
>NZ_QPJO01000025.1 GCF_003337305.1 Winogradskyella arenosi
GCGGTTGATTAGTTTCAGCATCTCAATGTTTGCGCTTAGAGAACAGACTAACTAAAAGCTTTCACTTTGGTCTGTACGCACTAAAGTAGCTAACAACGTGTATAATTAATTGCTTAGGCAAGTGCTTCTTTGGAAAATTCCTTCGGAATTTTCTCTGGTCCGTAAAAGTTTGCTAAATTAGCTACCAAACCACGCAACTAACCATACACAAACACGTTGGCAATAATATAGAAAACGAAATGCATCCTATTTTAATACTTTCAATAATCATAATTTGTTTCTGGTCAGTCATCACAACTTTCAGAGCAATTTATCTAATACTTACTAAAGATTTTAAAGGAGATAAAACTACTTGGATTCTAACTGTTATGATTGGATTAATTGGTCCAATATTATGGATTGTAAAAGGGAAAAAGTTGATTTCAAAAACAAAATATTGAATATGAAAAAGTTGATTTTAGTATTAATTCTAAATCTGACTTTCAATAGTTGTGCGTATGAATCACAGAATCGTGAAAAACTAATTTCATCTTTCGAGGACAACTTTGGATTTAAACCACCCGAATCTACAAAGAAAATCAAACTCAAGAATCGAGGGTATTTTGATTTTGAAGTTCATTATATGTCATTTACTTACGACTCGAAAGTTTTAGAAAAAATAATTGCGCACGACCAACCTCTGAATATTGCCGAAAGTAATAACGTATAATTTGGAACTATAATAGAAGATTTAAAAAAAGACGCGAATCCACCAAGTTGGTTAGAATTACCTAATAAAAATGTTGACCGAATTTATTATAAGAATGATTTTTTAGACCATACTTTTAGCGAATATTACTTGTGGACTAATAAAGAAACTGAAATGACTTATTTGTATGTTCATTTCTTTAATTAAAAAAATACTATTGCCAACACCGTATAAAATTAATTGCTAGTAAAAGCCTATTTACGAAAGTCCTCGCGGACTTTCTATATGTGATTTATTTGCTAACTTCAGTGCTTAAACCACGCAACTAACCTTATACAAACACGTTGGCAGCAATGCGCCTCGACAGCAAAAGCCTTCGCCTACCCTGACTTCAGGCTTTCTTTATTCGCGCTATCAAAGAACCTTTATTTGGAAAT
>NZ_QPJO01000026.1 GCF_003337305.1 Winogradskyella arenosi
CGTTCTACGCAATTTGCCAGACCAATGAAAATTATATTTAATGACAGCGTAATTGATAATAAGATAGTCGAACCTGACTATGAATCTGAATTTAATTCTGCGAAAGAAAACGGATTTGAAACTGAAATATTCAGCTTTGAGGAAATAGAAGACGGAAATATAAATAATGCTCTGAAACTCATTAAAACTTGCGGAAAAATTGAATTAGGGATTTATCGAGGTTGGATGATGACGCCAAAAATTTATGAACAGTTCTACAATGGGCTTCTAAAAAAAAATATTCAGTTGATTAACAATCCAACAGAATACAAACATTGCCATTACTTACCAGAATCCTATGACAAAATAATTAACGAAACACCAAAATCGAATTGGACTAAAAACATTTCCGAAAACAGTATTTTGGAGTTATCAAGTGAATTTGGAGATAAGCCGATTATTGTGAAAGATTATGTAAAATCGGAAAAGCATAATTGGAATGACGCTTGTTTTATTCCAAACGCATCTGACAAAAATAAAGTTTTGGAAATAGTCAATCGATTTATTGAATTACGAGGAGATTATTTGAACGATGGAATTGTTTTCCGAGAGTTTATAGATTTAGAGTTTCTAACTGAACACTCTAAAAGCAAAATGCCATTAACTAAAGAATTTAGAATTGTTTTCTTAAATAAGAAAGTTGTTCAAATTTTCAATTATTGGGACGAGGGAAATTATGATTCTGAAAAACCTGATATTGATTTCTTCCAAAATATTGCAGAGAACATAGAAAGCAATTTCTTTACAATGGACGTTGCGAAAAAGAAAAATGGAGGTTGGATAATAATGGAATTAGGAGATGGACAAGTTGCTGGACTTCCAAACAATGCGAATAGAAATAAATATTATTACGAACTGAATAAAAACTGCGTAGAACACCGTGTATAATTAATTGCTGTATTCTTCTCTACTTGCGAATATTCCTGCGGAATATTCACAGGTTCGTAAAAGTTTGTTAACTTAGTCTCTAAACCACGCAACTAACCATACACAAACACGTTGTAA
>NZ_QPJO01000027.1 GCF_003337305.1 Winogradskyella arenosi
CTTGCGAATATTCCTGCGGAATATTCACAGGTTCGTAAAAGTTTGTTAACTTAGTCTCTAAACCACGCAACTAACCATACACAAACACGTTGTAAACAATTTGAGACAAACATTGAGAAAAGCATTAAAATATGGTTTACTAATTTTCGGAATAATAATTCTAATCGGATTTGCTCTAAAAGGAAATATCACTCACGAACAATTTGACTCTGAAAAATGGAAAAACTGGACGGAATCAGAGTCTGAATGGTCTATGCGTTGGGATATGATGAACAGTTTGCGGAATAATCACGAACTAAAAGGAAAATCCAAAACGGAAATAATTGAATTATTGGGAATTCCAGAGACTAAGTCGGAATCCGAATTTGGTTATTATTTGGGAATGGCTAAACACGGAATTGATACAGGACATTTAACTATTAAATTTAATAAATACGGGAAAGTAAAAGAATATAAAGTTAAACATAGTTAATCAATGAAACAGATTATAATTACATTGACTTTATTAATTGCAATTTCCATTAGCGGAAATGCTCAATCAAATGTTGATGTTAATGAAATGGTCGGATTTGGTTGCTACGAAGACGGAAGTCAATCAAAATCTGTCAAAAAAATATCACGACTGATTGACAAGGAAAAATTTAATTCCATTATTAAATTACTCGATTCGGAAAATAATGCAGAAAAATATTTAGCAGTAATAGTTTGCGAGAAATTGGCTGAATTGGACAAACTAATTCTGACTAAAGAACTGAACGAAAAAATAACGGAATTATATAAATCTCATGAAGTTGTTTCCGTCTGTTCGGGATGTGTTTATTGGGACAAATTGACTTTAGAAAATATACTTGATAAAGAAAATCATATACGAATATCCTCGAATTATTGGCTTAATTATAAATTTAAATCGGAATAAAAACTGTTTACAACACCGTGTATAATTAATTGCTAGGTTCTCGCCTACTTACGAAAATGCTCTCGTATTTTCTATTCGGTTTTTATTTGCTAACTTACTCGCTTA